>NZ_CP066796.1:1269131-2538263 GCF_017161565.1 Erwinia amylovora | reverse complement strand
TTGCCACGTTACTGATGGGCAAAAGCGTGCTGCCGGAAATGCTTACAGGTTTTGTCGGAACCTATGCCGGGGCAGCCAGCGCTGACAGCACGCGCGCGGTGATTGAAAACAGTGATGTGTTAATTAGTGTGGGCGTCAGGTACACCGATAGCATTACCGCCGGTTTTACCCAGCAGATAACGTGCAGTAAAAATATTGACGTTGGCCTGCATTCCAGCAGCGTGGCGGGCCAGCCATTTGAGCCGGTACCGATGGCGGCGGCGCTTGAGGCACTGTATCAGCTGGCGCGGAAATATGGTCAGGGCTGGCAGCGCGGCATTGTTGCTCCCCCGGTTAGCGAAGAGCAGTCGTCAGACGGCCTGACGCAAGATACTTTCTGGCATGCGCTACAGGACTTTCTGCGCCCTGGCGATATTGTGCTGGCCGACCAGGGCACGGCAGCATTTGGCGCGGCCGCTCTGCGCCTGCCACAGGATGTTCGCCTGCTGGTGCAGCCGTTGTGGGGATCGATAGGTTATACCTTACCGGCGGCGTTTGGTGCGCAAACGGCACGACCACAGCAGCGGGTGGTGCTGATTATTGGCGATGGATCCGCCCAGCTGACGGTGCAGGAGTTAGGGAGCATACTGCGGGACGGTCAAAAGCCGGTGATTTTCCTGTTGAATAATGACGGCTACACCGTAGAGCGGGCGATACACGGGGCGCAGCAGCGCTACAACGATATTGCCCGCTGGGACTGGACCCGTCTGCCGCAAACGCTGGGTATTGACAGCCTGGCTCAGAGCTGGCGCGTGACGCAAACGGTTCAGCTACGCGAAGTGATGAAGCTGCTGCAAGAGGGGGGGCATCTCTCGCTGGTGGAGGTGGTGCTGCCAAGGCTTGATGTGCCGCCCCTGTTGGCGTCCGTGTGTCATGCCCTCAACCAGCGGAACAACAGTTAAACCGCTCTTTTACGCGCGATTCGGACGGTTGCCCGTGGGCAGCGGCGGCGGACACCTGTAAGGTAGCGCTGGCCTTTAACGCTCACCTTTTTTCCGCTGGGCGTTGTTGTTTTAACGGGGGAAATTTATAGTGTGTCTAATTGACGTAAGCGGAGCAAAATAACAATGAATAAGTATGCTTTGGTGGGAGATGTCGGCGGCACGAATGCGCGCCTGGCACTATGTGAAATTGAAAACGGTGCCATCTCCCGGGCCAAAACGTTCTCCACTGCCGATTATGGCAGCCTGGAGGCGGTGATCCGTGCTTATCTGGCTGAACACCAGCAGGATGTCAAACACGGTTGTATCGCCATCGCCTGCCCGATTACCGAAGACTGGGTTGAAATGACCAATCATGACTGGGCTTTTTCAACCAACAGCCTGAAAGCGAATCTGGCTTTTGACTCGCTGGAGATCATCAACGATTTTACCGCCGTCTCAATGGCCATCCCGATGCTGACCGAACAAGATCTGATGCAGTTTGGTGGCAGCGCGCCGGTAGCGGATAAACCCGTTGCCGTATATGGTGCCGGAACCGGCCTCGGCGTTGCGCATCTGGTGCATGTGGACAAACGCTGGGTCAGCCTGCCTGGCGAAGGGGGGCATGTTGATTTTGCCGCCAACAGCGAGGAAGAAGATCTGATCCTTGAAGTGCTGCGCGAAGAGCTGGGCCATGTTTCCGCGGAGCGAATTCTCTCCGGCAGCGGCCTGGTTAACCTCTATCGGGCGATTGTTAAGTCAGACAACCGCTTGCCGGACAATCTGAAGCCGCGCGACGTTACCGAGCGTGCATTGCAGGACACCTGTACCGACTGTCGTCGCGCGCTGTCGATGTTCTGTGTGGCTATGGGGCGCTTTGGTGGCAACCTCGCGCTTAACCTCGGCACCTTTGGCGGCGTTTATATTGCCGGTGGCATCGTGCCGCGCTTTCTTGAATTCTTTAAAGCATCAGGCTTCCGCGCAGCGTTTGAAGATAAAGGGCGCTTCAGGGATTATGTCGCGCCAATCCCGGTCTATCTCATCACCCACGATTATCCGGGGTTACTGGGTGCCGGAGGGCATCTGCGTCAGACGCTGGGCCGCGTGCTGTAACGCCTTGCGGCCTTTTACAGTCGCATCAGCTGGCACAACTCCTTCAACCTACTGCGGCTGACCGGCACCTGAAACGCAAGATCGCACAGTTTGAGGAGGCGGTTTTTGTTAACCAGGGTTCGATCTCGTGCATTTTACTGAGGCTGATACAGTACGATCGGTGACAGCAGCAAAAATGTTCGTCCGGCAGACGGCAGAAAAACTCGCTCATGTTCATCGACACACGTACTCTTCACGATTATGTCGACCAATGCACCGTCAGGGCGGGCGGGTTGTTCTCTGCTCAGTGAGCCTTTCGGCCAGGGCTATTGCAGTGAGGCACAGGGCGCCCTGTGTGACTTCCTGTTGACCCGTGCGGGTTTCATAAGCTGAATGCGCAGTGGCAGAGGGGCACCTGGCTTCCGGCCGGGTGCTGGAACAGAACGACTTCGCGCTTGCAGGCACGCTGCGAGATAATTATCTGTTATGCGGCCAGTGGGTGAATGACTGGCCGTTTGGCCGCATTATTCCGGCTGATTGAAATATTTTATTCGGCCTGTCGACAGGTGAAGTGCAGGTAGGTTATGTTGATGATTCGGCCACTTTGGTGGTCTGCGTCGCTCGGACGGTCCGGGCGCTTACGTGAATCAGAGGACGCCATGACTGACAACTCATCCCCACGCCGTTTTTCCCGTATTGAAAGACTGCCGCCGTATGTTTTTAACATCACCGCAGAACTGAAGATGGCAGCCCGCCGTCGTGGTGAAGATATTATCGATTTCAGTATGGGCAACCCCGATGGCCCGACTCCGCCCCACATCGTGGAGAAACTCTGTACCGTGGCACAGCGTGACGACACGCACGGTTATTCCACATCACGCGGTATCCCCCGCCTGCGCCGCGCTATTTCACGCTGGTACGCCGACCGCTATCAGGTTGAGATTGACCCGGAATCTGAAGCTATAGTGACCATTGGCTCGAAAGAGGGGCTGGCGCATCTGATGCTGGCCACGCTTGACCACGGTGATACCGTACTGGTGCCGAACCCCAGCTACCCTATCCACATTTATGGCGCGGTGATTGCCGGTGCTCAGGTGCGCTCTGTACCGCTGGTGGCCGGCGTTGACTTCTTTAACGAGCTGGAGCGCGCCATTCGTGAAAGCTACCCAAAGCCGAAAATGATGATCCTCGGCTTCCCCTCCAATCCGACCGCGCAATGTGTTGAACTGGATTTTTTCGAGCGGGTAATCGCGCTGGCGAAGCAGTACAACGTGCTGGTTATTCACGATCTCGCTTACGCTGACATTGTTTATGACGGCTGGAAAGCGCCTTCAATTATGCAGGTACCCGGTGCGCGCGATGTGGCAGTTGAGTTCTTTACCCTGTCGAAAAGTTACAATATGGCCGGCTGGCGCATTGGTTTTATGGTGGGGAACAAAGAGCTGGTGGCGGCGCTGGCGCGCATTAAAAGCTATCACGACTACGGGACTTTCACCCCGCTACAGGTGGCGGCCATCGCGGCGCTGGAAGGAGATCAGCAGTGCGTTCTTGATATAGCTGAACAATACAGGCGCCGTCGTGATGTACTGGTAAAAGGGCTGCATGAAGCGGGCTGGATGGTGGATAACCCGAAAGCCTCAATGTATGTCTGGGCAAAAATTCCCGACCGCTACGCACATCTGGGATCGCTGGAATTTGCCAAGCTACTGTTGCAGAAAGCAAAAGTCTGTGTCTCACCCGGCATTGGTTTCGGCGATTACGGCGATACGCATGTGCGTTTTGCACTCATCGAAAACAGCGATCGCATTCGTCAGGCAGTCAGAGGGATCAAGGCAATGTTCCGTGCTGAAAGCGTGTTACCAGCAGCGGACAGCACTGGCGAAGAGCAGCCTTAAAGTCAACAGGTTCCGGCCAGGTTCTTTACACAAAGCCAGTTTTGGTAACGCGGCAGGCCAAAATTTTTGTTCAGTTTACCGAATAAAAGTGAGGCCGATAAAAATATATGCTTAAGTGAGTGCTATCTCCAACCCGGCGGGGTGACATTGATCATAACCGCCGGGAAATGAGTTTTTGCGTGTTCCATCATTTGTTGGTAAATAATGGACGTACATGTTTCTATGCCTCCGCTTGTATTTATCGTTCCAAGTAGCGCATTATTCCATTGATCAAAATGACCCCCTGTGATTTGCGGATCTAAAGTATTGGCTTTACACATTAATGCATTGGCATAATCCCTCAATGCTTTTGGTGAATCAAGTTCCGCACCCAGAAAGTAAACGGATGAGTACCGGGTGAATAACGTTGCAAGGCAGAACAGGATTCTGGCTTTAGACATATCACTTTTGCTGCCAAGTCCGTAGGCGTTAGTGATTTCGTCAAAATGCTCTTGCTTAAGATTGCACTGGTAATTTCTGCTTTCATCCACTGTATATGTCAAGACTTTCTCAAATATTGCAGTCAGGTTACGCATATCTTCTTGAGTTTTTATTTTGTCTTTATCCTCCGCGAATGTGCGTGATAGTGCTGATTCAAAACGAGGGTGATAAATACCAAGATCGAGGGTGTTTAAAATTTTTTTTAAACTGTTGTTAAAAATTTCCTTTCGATAGCCATCCTCAAAGATTCTGAACTCGTCACAAAAAATCTTCTCATGATTCAGCTCACCTTGCGTTAAGATTTCATTATTCTCATAAAGAAAGAACTGATTCCAGTTGGCCTGTCTTTCACTATTCTCAACGTTTAACATAGCGCTCAGATTTTCATGGTCAATAATCATGGTCTTGTTACCATTGACGAGAATGAAATTAAAGTGACCTTTCTCAGACCAGTCTGGTTCTGACTCACCGTTGCCGAACTCTGTTTTTGCAGTAAAGGGTTTTACGGCATCCAGTTTAAGATAATTACTGTAGGTTTCTCTGGCGCTTGTCATTAGTCTGGGGTCTTCATGATAAGCACAAGTCGCCATTAATTGAATGAAAACCCCATTGTATTTAATCATGTGTTTTTTTGTTCTGGGGGCATTTGCAAATGAATTAAACATCGTTATGAATGATGACAGGACTTTAGGGTAAAACCTGTCCATATTTACCTTTTTATTCGCATTTTCAATCACTGTAACGATCAGCTTTTTAAAAAAACTGTTAACTTCATTGTCGTTTAAATAGCAGTTTTCAGATGCTATATTATTGAGTAATGAAGCCATAAGGGCGGGGTTTGAATTGATATTCACATCGGAGCTGTCTATCAGGCTGATTATTTCTTTAATGATTTTAGTTTTTATTTCTGGGTGTGCAATGTTTATGGTTCTTAATATATCAAAAATAGTGGTTTGAGATCCGTAATCATTAAGTAACAGGGCCGCATCTGAAATACTTAAAACAGAGGGGAGTTGAAGGTTAATAACTGCTTTGTCAAGTATGGCTCCTGTAAAGTCACAATAGCACAAACCGGATTGAGGCGTATGTTGAAATGGATTCACTACCCGGATAGTAAATCTTGCTCCTGTCATGCTGGTATTCTTGAAAACAGGGTTAAATATAAAGACATCGCTTAAGTCAACGCCATCTAACGTGGATCGTGAAAAATCAGGCCTGCGTTGTAATAAACGTTTGAAATCACGTTGGCTTGTCATCCGGTTTGCACCCTGAAAATCACAATTTCTTAAATCTCTGTACGTAAGAGCTAAATCAGATAAATTAAAATCGGTAAATTTTTCTCTTCTTCTTATATTTACGCCTGTGCTTCTGTTATGTAATAAAAAACCACTTCTTACTATTAAGTTGATGTCTCCTGTCTTATTTATGGCTATCACTTCCAGCTTGTCTAACAGGTCCATGCAGCGGGCTAAGCGAGCCTGGGCTTGTATTTGGTTCGAGGCATCATTCCGCCGGAATACGGCATTTTCAGCTTCTGCGTTCAACAATTTATTGGCAAGTTCAATGTTTTTTTAGTGGGTAATTTATTTGCATATTGCACGGCTGCCTTTGAGTCATTTAAAATATTCGTTCTGAGATAGAGTAGTGGGTTAATCATATTATCATCCAAAAATTAAACAATAAACATAACATAAGTTTGCATGGATAGTATAAATAAACGCTCAATATCTGTTTCTTGAGCTGATTTAATTTACGTTCAATCCCCTGTTGGTGCCTGGTGATATAATTGATCAACAAGCTGTTTATAAGCCCGCCACGTAATTTTGCCCAAC
Source organism: Erwinia amylovora (assembly GCF_017161565.1). Taxonomy (NCBI): domain Bacteria; kingdom Pseudomonadati; phylum Pseudomonadota; class Gammaproteobacteria; order Enterobacterales; family Erwiniaceae; genus Erwinia; species Erwinia amylovora. The sequence continues at coordinate 2,532,005 of NZ_CP066796.1, read as the reverse complement.
CGATATTCATACCATCACTTTTGTCAAATCGGGTTTTTACGCACCTGGATTGCCGATGTGGTGCATCAGATGGTTATAAATTTCTTCATCAACCAGTTATGTCGTTATTGCGATATCATGATCCAGGTTACCGGGGTGCAACAGGGTGCATTATGTCTACCATGTCGAATAGTGCTACAGTTATGTGAATGACTGACTTTGGCAAAAGAGAATGCGTTGGCATTATTAAGGCTATTATCCGCATGGCAAAAATGCAAAGACGCGTTGCTTAATGAGTCAGGAATGTAGCCAAATGAGACGGACAGGAGGGGCAAATGCAAACGCTTTTAGTCGCCATCGATAACTCGGTGATTGCCCGCAAAGTGGTTGCGCTGGCCAGCATCCAGGCGCTGGCGTTACAAGCGCAAGTGGTGGTGGTGTGCTGCATAGACACCGGTTACGCCTGTGGGCCGTTGGAGATAAAAGCGGGTGAGGACCTCGTCGATTGTGAACTGACGCGGGATGAGCAAAATACGGCCGAAGCGGTAGTGCGTCAGGCGCTGGCCGAGCTACAACGTGCCGGGGTAACGGCGAGCGGGCGGGTATTGGCCGGCAAATCGGCTCAAACCATTGTTGCCGAAGCGAATAGCCTGCAGGCGGCGATGATCATTATGGGCCGCCGCCATCTGTCGCCGGTGAATCGCCTGCTAAAAGGCTCGTGCAGTGCTGCGGTTATCGAACATGCCAGCTGCCCGGTACTGGTCGATGTGCGCATTGATTAATCAAAATTGTAATGCGTGCTGACCGATGATTTCAGGTAACTATTTTGACTGCAAACCTGACTCTGGTCTCGCTCTCTTCCACGGTGGTTTGGCTGGTGCTGACTGGCTGGCTGTGGAAAGGTAAAAAACTGTCCGCCCCTGTGGCCATTTTGCTGTGTTTATTGCCACCGCTGGTGGGCAATCTCTGGTATTACCGCTGGATAGCTCCACAGCGTCAGCAAGATACATCGATAATGGCTGCGCGCACGCAGCTGGCCTCTTTCCCCGTCTGGCGAACCATTAAGCAGCAGCAGCCGGCGCTGTATCAACAGGCCAGCGATGAACTTGCAGGCCGTTTGCGTGCAGGGGTGCCACTGCGGCAGGCGGTTGCACAACTGCGCCCGCTAGCCGCAGAGCTGCTGAACCAACGTATCAATGCCGCCCGTAATGAAGATTTGATTGCATATATGAAGATCTCGCTGGAGGAGATGAAACTGATCCGACAGCGCAGCCCCGCCCAGTGTTTCCGCTTCCTGTTTCCTCAGGTTAAGGGCGGAGTGAATATCAGTGAACTGCTGCCGTCTGCTTTGATGGAGCGTGAACTGATGGCAATGGACCGCCTGTTGCAGCACAGTGATGGTAACGGGCAGCAGATTGATTTACCTCGCGGACGATTGCAGCTGCAAAAGGTCGTACAGGGGTTATATAACCGCTGGGGGGGCGATCTGCAGATGATGAATAAGCCGGGTGAGCCGGGTGCAGATGAAACTAAATTGTGTGACATGACGATCGATCTTTATCAGTCTGTTCTGGCACTTACTGATAAGGATTCGGCAAGTGTTTTACGTATCATTATTGGCGGTAAAAGCCATTAAAGAAAAAAGCCCGCTCGCGGCGGGCACAATCATTTTTTTGTTTTTTTGAAAAATTCCCGGTGTTGCGCAGACATATCGTGGTGTCTGTAAGCATATTCTCATTGATACCCGGTCAATGCCACACGGCTCTCTGAATCAATTCAATCGGTGAAACATTGCACAGGTTAAGTAAAATTGTGCAAATGCGCTGGTGTCTGATGGTCGCCACCGTGGGGATTGTTATGATGCGCCACCGGAAGAAAGGAGCCTTGATGAAAAAAGAAGCGTTTGGCGCATTAGCGCTATTACTGTTAGCCGGCTGCACTTCCGGCAAGCCTGGGGCTTATGAAAAGGTCGATGAAGATCCGGCAGTCAATAGCGTACAGTACCGTTTCAAACCGGGGCAGGTTGATAAAACCGCTATGCAAAAAGACGTCGAGCAATACTGTTCTGAACGGGGCTTTGATAAAGTCGATGCGCTTAACCCGCAGGAAAGCCATGTTCCCGGATTAATGAAAGCCTGGTATCAATGCAATTACCGTATTAAAAGCTAATGTGAGGGCGGGCAATACGCCCGCCCATAATTTCATGAGTTAACTGCCTGTCATTATCTTGCCGTATGCAGCCCTTGCCCGCTAATGTCAGCTTTACCAGCCCCGGTGCGGATACCCGCGATAGTAATGACCGTGATGATAGCCGCCATCATAACCCGCACGATGATAAGGCGGGGCAACCACACAGCCAGTCAGCATAAGCATCATAGCGATAACAAAAATCGCTTTAATGAGCCTCATCATGGTGATCTCCTGTGCTTTTTCACTGACTACAAGGCTACGTGAAAAACGTGGAGAAATGATGTCGCCAGTGTGAGTTATGTTCCATCTTGTATTGCAAATTAATTCATTAAACTGAAGTTCTCCCGCCATAACGCCCTGATTGCCGGTCTGCAAGGCTGGCTGCCCGATCTGTCTGTTTTATCCTGCTGCAGCCTGTAAAAAATAACCTAGACTTTAGGCGAACAAACATACCAGCAAGGAATTGAAGATGGCCTACCAGGTAGAAAATGTCTTGTCCGTACAGGCTGAATTAGGGGAGTGCCCGCTGTGGTGCGTAGATCAACAGGTGCTATGGTTTGTTGATATCATTGCCCCTGCTTTACATCGCTTCGACCCGATCAGCGGTGAGCATCAGGCCTGGCCGGTTGCAGAGGATATTGGCTGTATTGGCCTGTGTAAAGACGGTGGATTGATAGCCGCGCTGCGCAGCGGCGTCTGTTTTCTCAATAAGCGTGGCGAAATTACCGGGCGTATCGCCACTAATCCCGGTGATGCCCCCCGCAGTCGCTTCAACGACGGCCGGGTAGATCCGTTTGGCCGTTTCTGGTGTGGCAGCCTGTGGGAGCCGCAGGATCGCAATGGAGCCAAGCTGTACCGCGTAGACAATCAGCTCAAACTTACCGAGCAGGCCGACGATATTATGATCTCTAACGGGCTGGCATTCACTCCCGACCGCCTGTGGATGTATCAGAGCGATACGCCACATGGGTTGCTTTACCGTTATCCGCTGGATGCCGATACTGGCGAAATCGGCCCGCGTGAGGTAGTTCGGCGCTTTGATCCGCAGCAGGGGGGAAGCCCGGACGGTGCAGCGTTGGATAGCGAGGGTTATTACTGGGCGGCAATGTTTGACGGCGGGCGTGTTGTACGCATCGATACGCGCAGCGGGGACATTGTTGATGAGATCCTGCTTCCGGTACGTTGGCCAACGATGGTCGCCTTTGGCGGCCCGGATTTGAAGACTCTGTATATTACCACGTCAAGGGAGGATCGCAGCGCGGACGAGCTGGCGCAGTTTCCGCAATCCGGCGACCTGTTTGCCGTGCGGGTTGCGGTAGCGGGACTTCCTGAACCGCTGTTCCATCAGCAATGACTCCCGCATTCACCGTTGAAACGCCCGCTGCCGTAACCGGCGCGGACGTATTGATTTTCAGCCGGCAATCCGGGGGTTTCCGCTTTCCCTTGCGCTGATCCAGTCAGGGAACGGACGGTGACGCAGGGCAGCATTGGATCGCCAGCAGTGCCATTGTCAGACTAAACGCCACGGTAAAACCCCCTGAAGCGGGGCGACCAGCGATCTTAATACGCCGCCGATGCCAAAGCAGAGGTAAATCCCAACGTATTTTTTGGTCAGGTTAGTCAGTCAAAAGAAGTTTCTCACCAAAAGGTGCTTTCATTCATTTGGCTCAATAACAGGATACTCACCCAGCCACTGATACGAACTACGCCAGGGTAATGTTGCGGATGCGGGCGATTTTGTCAGACAGGATGCCCAAACAGGCGGCCACTGAGATTGGCAATCGCAATGAGGTGGCCGCATTAGCGGCGATTTGTGTTGAGCTGCACCCGTTTTCGCCAGTGTCTTTTGCTACGCCTGTGACGAACAGGCTGCTTATACAGGCAGCCCTGAACATCAGGGCCAGTAGCCAATACTGCGGCAATCGCACGGATTAGGCTCAGGAGTCATCACGCGCTGGCGCGGTAGTGATGTGGTGCGTCTTTCATCTGCATGGCACCAGAAATAGCGATATCCAAACTGGCATAAGTCATACAGCCCGGCCGACGCCGGGCTGTATGGCGGTCAGCGAATATAGCCACGGATCACATCAGCTATCGCTTTATTTGACTCACGTTCGTCACGATGTTCGACGTCATCCGCAACCTTCACCAAATACTTATTCAGCTTGCCACCGGTCGGCACATTGCCGTAAACGATAAGCATTTGAACGATGTGACGTAACGCAAGTACCTCTAAAGAGAGGCGCTCAACAACAGGATCTTTATCTGGCACGAGGAACTCCGGGGTGAATTTAGCATTGGCCCCAACAGATTAAACGCCGAAGACAAGATCAATCCGCAGAATATCGACTATTTTCGATGATGATAAATGCGTTCAGACGCGCAGATTTATTAACAATTGCCGACAAGGGTTGAACCTGTCCGCAGCTCAAGGCATGATCACCGCTGGTTTTAAGGAGACGCTATGCAGCAATTGATTGCACAACTCAAGCAGTTCGGTATTGCACCTGATCATGCTATTTCACTGACGTTAATCTTCGCTATTATTTTTCTGACGGCCGTCATCGTTCACTTTGTGCTTCATCGCATCGTTTTGGCAGCCTGTGAAAAACGTGCTAAGGCCAGCCAGCATCTCTGGTTGCACATCCTTACGGAGCATAAGCTTTTTCGCCGACTGGCATTTACCCTGCAAGGGATCATTGTCAATGTTCAGGCGGTGCTATGGCTGCAAAAAGGCAGCGATGCAGCTGCTATTCTGGCAGCCTGTGCACAGTTGTGGATCATGCTCTACGCCCTGATGTCATTTTTCTCGCTGCTGGATGTGGTGAACAGTTTATCGAACCGTTTCTCTTTTGCTGCACATTTCCCGCTCAAGGGATTGCTACAGGGCGTTAAGCTTGTCGCCGCTATGGTCGTTGGCATTATGATGATCTCGCTGCTGATTGGAAAATCTCCGGCAATTTTGATCAGCGGGCTGGGCGCGATGGCCGCCGTCCTGATGCTGGTTTTCAAAGACCCAATCCTGGGGCTGGTGGCAGGTATTCAGCTTTCTGCCAACAATATGCTCAGGCTTGGGGACTGGCTGGAGATGCCGAAATACGGGGCTGACGGCGCGGTGACGGATATTGGGCTGACCACGGTAAAAGTGCGTAACTGGGATAACACCATTACCACTATCCCCACCTATGCTCTGGTTTCCGACGCATTTAAAAACTGGAGCGGTATGTCGGCCTCTGGCGGCCGTCGCATTAAGCGTTGTATTAACATTGACACTACCAGCATCCACTTTCTGACCACGGATGAGCAGGAAAAACTGGCTCAAGCCCGCCTGCTGTTGCCTTATATGGCGTCTCGTCAGGAGGAAATTGCCAGCTGGAACGGAAAGAATGCAGGGCCAGTTTCGGTGCTGAACCAGCGTAAGATGACGAACGTCGGCACTTTCCGCGCCTATCTGACCGAGTATCTTCGTCAGCACCCGTGCATCCGCCAGGACATGACCTTGATGGTGCGCCAGATGGCTCCGGGAGCAGAAGGCCTGGCGCTGGAAATCTACGCTTTTACCAATACCGTGGTATGGCTGGAATACGAAAGCATCCAGGCAGATATTTTTGACCATGTGTTTGCCGTAGTGAGCGAGTTTGGCCTGCGCATTCATCAGGCTCCAACCGGAAGCGATATGCGCGCCATAGCGGACAATCGCTTATATTGAGCAGGGGGCCAGTGCCTCAGAGTTATCTTTACTCACCAGCCATGCGCTTCCCTTTGCCTCTTGCCGGGAGATGAGTGTGAAGTGACTCACCGTGAAAATTTTTTCTTTACCCGGCAATCAGGCACGTCACCGCCATAATTTTTGCAGATGGTGAAACCACCCGCTTCAGTCCGTTGCTTTCAGACATTCTGCATCAATTCCCCCAGGTTTGGTTGCTTCGGCCTGCTTTACAGTCAGCGTAAGTAAAATATTTACCCACTAATTACCGTTTCGTGAGGCGGCTGTCAGCGAACCGCTACGAACTGTTGCGAACTGTTGATATGCGGCATAGCTGATTTTACAGGGATTTGGCGAACTAACGCGGAGGGCGGCGAACTGTGAAGTATTGTCCCCTGCAGGAATCGAACCTGCAACTAGCCCTTAGGAGGGGCTCGTTATATCCATTTAACTAAGGAGACGTTGAACTGCGCTGAGTGGCTTGCTCAATCGGGGCGCTATCTTAGCGTAAAAACTCATGATTTTTCAAGCTTAACCTTATATCAACCTCATTTGTGATGCAGATGAAAAACTATGCAGGTTCTACAGCAACGCGCACCAGGAATGTTGACCCCATATTCAGACGCGATCTGGCTCTGATTTTCCCATTAAAAATTTTAACGTAATTCTTGATAATGGTCAGCCCCAGGCCCAGTCCTTGCCGGGTCTCTTTTTCAGCGCCCTGATTGAAGGGGCGATAAAGCGTATTGATATTTTTTATATCAAAACCACATCCGTTGTCCTTCACATACAGATAAAGGAAGGAATCAACGAGCTTCAGCGAAAGATAAATTGTGCCATTTTTAGTATTCTTATTAGCATTATCCAATAAGTTAATGATAATCGACAGCAGTTTCTGTTTGTCAGAGCGGATCCGACGGTTTTTTGATGTGCAATTTATGCTTACAGCGTTGCCGTTGGTATTATCAAAGGACGATGCCACCTCATGAAGCAAATCCTTCAAATAAAAAGTTGATTCGTTAAGTTGTATATTACCTATCTCGATTTTTGAGTATTCAAGGATTTCTCGGGTCTGATGGAAAATTTTATTTGAATGCAGCTTTATATTGTTGATGTACCTGGCTGCACCAAATACATCGTTGTGTATATCAATCATTTCAGAAGACAGCTGTATTTTTTGAATTGAGCTGGAGAGTTCATGATATATTGCTGAGATAAATATATTCTTTTTTAACAGTGTCTCTTTTAATTTAGTGATGTGTCGCCACAAAAGCATAATCAGTATAAAAGAGAGAAATATACATAACAAAGCATAATATTTGGTATAGGTTGAGTTGTCTTTAATGATATTTTTGGTTGCGTAGAAATGGCTTATTTGTATTCGGTAGATAACTTCCTGTAAATCTGTCAGCGTAGGTTGCATGTCATTCATAAAGCTAAGAGTCTTCAGCTTACGATCTGCGATATTAGCGTTAGCGGAATAGATCATGCTTAACTGCTCGCTTTGGTTTCTGATTTTTTTAATTAAAATAAGGAATTCATTGTCGTAAAAAAAATCGATATTATTATCGGACTTGTTTTCAAGTATTTTTATTTTGGAGTCAAAAATTTTCTTTCTTATTAGGAATTCATTGTTATTCTCCGTGCTAAGCAATGCAACTTTCATGCGTTCAAATGCAAGCATCGTGATTTCAGCGGTTGAATAGTTATCCAGATTAGGCTCGATGGTTTTATACTGTTCTCTTACACCATTAAATTTATTAATCGTACTGAATATCATTACTGTAAAAACAAGTGCAAGGATAACGACATACAGATAGGTTCTTTTCATTACAAACTCTCGATGGTTTTAACCTGCCAAACGGTTTTTGCGTTTACTTCCAAGGTTTTCAGCTCATGATAATTGTCTCTCGGATAGATAATTGCATAGGGGCCCATTTCAGACATATCCATATATTCATTATTTTTTTTATAGGCAAGTATCACACTATATTTAATAAGCTCCGCAACGGGTAACGTGTAGCTATAATCATCCCATGCAAATGCGCGTATCACTTCTGAGCTGACATGATAATTTTCGAGCAAATCACTGAGTTTTACCCCGGTAAAAATGCTCTGTGGCGTGAAGTTGGTTGAGGTTTTGATTTCCCATGACGGTAATTTCTCTAAATCAGCGGTAGTGATGTAAATTTTAGTACCATGATGGATTAATACCAATGCGTCTTCTTCTGCCGAACAGAGGTTACTGAAGAATATTGAAAGCATGAGAAAAATATATTTCATTATTTCCCCCGATATTTTTTTAAAATTAGCTGGCCAAACTCATCGATACCCGAAGGTTGCCATCCCCGTTGCTGGTAGAAATATTCAGCTTTTGATCCGGGATCGGTGGTTAAACTGATCTCTGTCGTTTCCTGGTCAAAAAACCATTGAGTAACCCGTAATAAAAGCTGTGTTCCAATGCCCTTGTTATGATGTTCAGGCTTAACAAAAAGTCCGCCAATAAGAGGTTCTGGAACAAATATGCCAAGTGCGTATCCGGCATATTCATCACCTGCTTGACAGATCCATCCGCCACCTTGATTGATGTCTTCCAGAACCTGTTCCCGCTGCATATAGCCAATCTGATGGTCGTGCAGCTGATTCTCATGCACTGAAAATCTGATTTCGTAGATGTCTTTCAAGTTCCGTTCAGTTAACTTATGAAAAATAATGCTCATTAACTTGCCTCAGTCTTTGAAAAATAGGTTATTCAAGAGAATGGAAGAGATAATAAAGGTTCTGGTTGGCTTCTCTATTATTTCAACGCCATATTTCATTATCGCTTTACCAATATCTTTTTCATGCTGGTTCAATTGCCCGGTGAGCAGGATAATAGTGGACTTTTCATTCTGTTCTCTGATGGCATCTATCACCTGTTCGGAATTTTCTCCGTAATCCAGTAACCAGTCTATAACAAAGCAGTCAAAAGTCTGCATTGACATGACCTTTAGAATCTCATCTTTGGTTTGAAACGTCTCTGCTTCAATACCAAATCTGCTGCAAACAGACTGCAATAATTCAAGGATATCAGCATCATTATCCAGTATTGCTATTTTAGGCGCGGGTAAGAATTCAAGTTTTCTTACCCGGTACGCATTGGCATTTTTTCTGTTTTGGCTGGCGTTAATAATATAATTCAGGCCATCTTTGACAGCGTAGTTTTCGTCAGCTTTGATCGTTTCTGCGACTTCGGGATCCACGTCAACATTGCATCTTACATGCATATCATTCATGACAAAAACACAGTTGTAATCTCTGCTGCCATCAAATGAGTCGTTGAAATATCGATATATTTTTTTTATCTCCGTAAGCGATATACTTCTTTTTCCATCGAGCTTCTGCTTGGCGCTGTTGTATTTGATGCCGAGTATTTCCGCCAGGGTTGAAGATTGTTTTCTTTTATCCACACCTTTCTTTCCAAGCAAATCGTGGACTTTTTCCAGGTTTGTTGTTTTTTTGTCCATCATCGTCGTCAATTGAAGGGTTATCAGTGTGAGTACGGTTGGTGTATCTGCCGTAATGCATTAGCAAATCTTACAGGATTGGACTGTGAGAAGAAATTTTTTTTACCAATGTATCTTATTGATTAGATTGAATAATGATAATGTCACTCAAAAAAAACGCAAAATGACACTCAAATCCCACTCGATTCATTCTCTTTTTGATGTTAGTATACGTTCCAAAGCGGATCATAATCTCAAGAATACACTATAAATCAGGGAAGCCAGACAGCAAAAGGACAGTGCGTATTTGCCTGACACCAGGGATACCTACCAAAAATAAAATGCCTCTCGCCAGTGAATGCTGGCATTGTCATTTTCCATAAAGCAGGCTGATGAATGCAATCATCATGCCAGAGATGTTATTCAGAGGAGTTAATCGTTCAGCCAAACCCGGTTACCGGGTTGCTTTATCCCGAAAAAAAGCCGAGTACGGCGATCTTTTTAGCCCTCTTTGGCTTCGAACGGCGCCGCCTTATCATTTAGCTGCGCCCCCAACGATGCGCCCGTCGGCAAGCCAGCGGCCGGTGAAAGAGCAATAGTGCCAGCCGGTCGCGCTGCGCATCTTTTCTCCCCTCCCGACGATTTTGCTTATGTATGGCCGCCGCGCGTGCAGGTCATGTCTCTTAATCCCCCTTTTACACAGCACCCTGAGAACCTTCCTTGCTTTCAGGCAGAGGGGTATCGATCTGTCTGCTATCCATTTTTACCTAAAGGAACGGGTTTGCGGCTAAGCATCGCGGGTTATACGCAGCTCGCCAGGCTGCCAACGCTTAAAGCCAGCATTGGCAATAACCCGGTGGTGGAAAGCGGCGTTTGTCAAACGGAGTCAGGGATAATACGCTTTAAGCCCCAGCCTGGCCTGATGCAGTTATCACCCGGTTTATGCTACTATCCTCCAACAAATTTAACACTATACGACTTTTCTTCTATGCTGGCAGCCCGAAATCTGACATGTCTGCGCAACGAGCGAGCGCTGTTTAGCGACCTCAGTTTCACCGTATCACCGGGCGATATTGTGCAGCTTGAAGGGCCTAATGGCGTGGGGAAAACCTCTCTTCTGCGTATCCTTGCTGGCCTGAGCCGTGCAGAACAGGGCCAGGTGCTCTGGCGGCGGCAGCTTATTCAGCACCAGCGTGAAAATTATTATGCCAGCCTGTTGTACCTTGGCCACCAGCCCGGAATTAAGGCGCTGCTAACCCCATTCGAAAACCTGAGTTTCTGGCATGCGCAGTGTTCGCAGGACGAGCTGTGGCACGCGCTGGAGCAGGTGGACCTGCCCGGTTTTGAAGAGCTGCCGGTAGCACAGCTTTCGGCCGGTCAGCAGCGTCGTGTGGCGTTGGCCCGGCTATGGTTAAGCCAGGTGCCGTTGTGGATCCTTGACGAGCCGTTTACGGCGATAGATCAATCCGGGGTGGAAAAGCTGATGGCGCGGTTTGTGCACCATACGCAGCAAGGTGGCGCCGTTATTCTGACGACACACCAGGAGCTTCCCGCATCGGTACGCAATCTGCGCCGCATTTCTCTCAGCGCGGGGGGCGACTGATGTTTTTCCCCGTGCTGAAACGTGAGTTGCGAATTGCTTTTCGCAGCGCTGCGGACATCCTTAACCCGTTGTGGTTTTTTCTGATTGTGGTAACGCTGTTTCCCCTGGGATTGGGGGCGGATCCGCAGCTGTTGGCGCGTATTGCTCCCGGTATCGTCTGGGTAGCGGCGCTGCTGTCGTCACTGCTGGCGCTGGAACGGCTGTTCCGCGATGATTTTCTTGATGGGTCGCTGGAACAGCTGTTGCTGCTGCCCGCGCCGCTTCCCTTGACGGTGATAAGTAAAGTCACCGCTCACTGGCTGGTGACCGGATTGCCGCTGCTGCTGCTGTCGCCGCTGATTGCGCTGTTGCTGGCGCTGGATTTCGCCAGCTGGCGAGCGATGGCGCTAACATTATTACTCGGCACGCCAACGCTAAGCCTGCTGGGCGCGATTGGCGTTGGCCTGACGGTGGGGCTGCATCGCGGCGGGGTTTTACTCAGTCTGCTGGTGCTGCCGCTGGCGGTGCCGGTGCTGATTTTTGCCAGCGCGGCCATCGATGCCGCTACGCAGGGGCTGGCGATAAACGGCTATCTTGCTATGCTCGGAGCTATACTGGCAGGCAGCGCCGCGATTGCACCTTTTGCCACCGCAGCAGCATTGCGCGTAAGCCTGAACTAACTGGCCGATAGCCAGGTGCGATACACCGCGCGCGGTCAGCACCGTTGGCTAAACAGCACGCATCAACTTTTATTGTGAGCAATAAAACAATGTTGAAATGGATACATCAACTGGGCAAGCCGGAGCGGCTGTACCGGTTATGCGGCCGTTTGGTGCCGTGGTTTGTCATTCCCGGCGTTGCGGCTTTACTGCTTGGCTGGGCGTGGGGATTCGGCTTTGCTCCTTCAGATTATCAGCAGGGCAACAGCTATCGCATTATCTATGTTCATGTGCCTGCCGCTATCTGGTCGATGGGTATCTATGTATCAATGGCGACAGCTGCGTTGATTGGGCTGGTGTGGCAGTGGAAGACCGCCGATCTTGCGGCAATGGCAATGGCTCCGGTCGGTGCGGTGTTCACCTTTATCGCCCTGGTGACCGGCTCCGCCTGGGGAAAACCGATGTGGGGGACCTGGTGGATCTGGGATGCGCGTCTGACCTCTGAACTGGTGCTGCTGTTCCTTTATACGGGAGCGATAGCGCTCTATCACGCGGTTGACGATCGCCGTATGGCCGGGCGCGCGGCGGGTATTGTGATGCTGGTTGGCGTAGTCAATCTCCCGGTTATTCACTACTCGGTGCAGTGGTGGAATACCCTGCATCAAGGCTCTTCCGGCGTTTTACAGCAGGCCATCGATCCCAGCATGCGCGTGCCGCTGCGCTGGTCTATTCTCGGTTATCTGTTGGTGTTTATTGCCCTGACGCTGATGCGTCTGCGCAATCTGCTGTTGCAGGCTGAACGCCACCGCCCGTGGGTGTCGGAGCTGGCCGCAAAGGGAGGACGCAAAATATGACGCCCGCTTTCTCCTCCTGGCCGGATTTCTTCGCCATGGGGGGCTATGCCTTCTACGTCTGGCTGGCAGTCGTCTTTACTCTGCTCTCTTTTGCAGCGCTGGTTGGGCATACCTGCTGGCAGCGCCGTCGTCTGCTGGCCGACATCCGTCGGCGTCAGGCGCGTGAGCAGCGTATGCAGGCGGCAAAAGTAAAAACCGCGACACAGGCCGTTGCCGGGGAGCAAGCATGACCCCCCGTCGTAAACATCGCCTGGTACTGCTGATGGTGTTGCTGGTCGGACTGGGGCTGGCAACGGCGCTGGTGATGTACGCACTGCGCGCCAACATCGATCTGTTTTATACCCCGGGCGAAATGATCAATGGCAAAGGGGATCGACAGCTGAAGCCGGAAACGGGCCAGCGGCTGCGCGTGGGGGGAATGGTGATGCCAGGCAGCGTTAAGCGTGACCCGCATTCTTTGCAGGTGGTATTCAAACTTTACGATGCCAGCGGGGTGATTAGCGTCAGCTACGATGGCATCCTGCCGGACTTATTCCGGGAAGGGCAGGGCGTGGTGGCACAGGGCGTCTTACGGGACGCCACTCACGTTATCGCCAAAGAGGTGCTGGCGAAACACGATGAAAAATACACGCCGCCTGAAATTAATGAAGCGATGAAGAACAACCATTCTGCCCCGGTCGCTGGCGACAACAGCGTGAGGTCGTCATGATCCCTGAAATTGGCAGTTTTCTGCTGTGCCTGGCGCTGGCGCTGTCATTGCTGCTTAGCGCCTATCCGCTATGGGGCGCCGCGCGCCAGGATTTGCGGCTGATGGGGCTGGCTCGTCCACTGTCCTGTGCGCTCTTTGCCTGCATCGCCGCCGCCTTTTTGATTCTGGTACATGCTTTTGTGGTCAATGATTTCAGCGTGGCCTACGTGGCGGCTAACTCCAACACGCTGCTGCCGGTTTATTATCGGGTCGCTGCCAGCTGGGGGGCGCATGAAGGCTCGCTGCTGCTCTGGGTTTTACTGCTTAGCGGCTGGACGCTGGCGTTGGCGCTGCTTAGCCGCACGATGCCGCTGGAGGCGATTGCCCGCGTATTGGCGGTGATGGGCATGATCAATCTCGGTTTCCTGCTGTTTATCACGCTCACCTCGAATCCGTTTAGCCGCACGCTACCGGATTTTCCGATTGAGGGCAGCGACCTTAATCCAATGCTGCAGGATATCGGACTGATCTTCCATCCGCCGCTGCTGTATATGGGCTATGTGGGTTTCTCGGTAGCGTTTGCCTTTGCAATTGCTTCGCTGATGACCGGGCGGCTTGATACGGCCTGGTCGCGCTGGTCGCGTCCGTGGACCACGGCCGCCTGGGTGTTTCTCACCATTGGCATTGTGCTGGGGTCGGCGTGGGCTTACTACGAACTCGGCTGGGGCGGCTGGTGGTTCTGGGACCCGGTAGAAAACGCCTCGTTTATGCCGTGGCTGGCCGGTACGGCGCTGATCCACTCACTGGCGGTCACTGAAAAACGCGGCACCTTCAAAGCCTGGACCGTGCTGCTGGCGATTACCGCTTTTTCCCTCAGTCTGTTAGGTACATTCCTGGTGCGCTCCGGGGTGCTGGTATCGGTGCACGCATTTGCCTCCGATCCGGCGCGCGGCATGTTTATTCTCGCCTTCCTGATCATCGTTATCGGCGGATCGCTGCTGCTGTACGCCATCAACGGTGGCAAGGTGCGCAGCCGGGTACAGAATGAAGTCTGGTCGCGTGAATCTTTCCTGCTGGGTAATAACGTGCTGCTGATTGCTGCCATGCTGGTGGTGCTGCTCGGCACGCTGCTGCCGCTGGTGCATAAGCAGCTCGGTCTTGGCACGATCTCCATCGGCGAGCCGTTCTTTAATACGCTGTTCAGCTGGCTGATGGCCCCGCTGGCGCTGCTGCTCGGCATCGGGCCTCTGGTGCGCTGGCGGCGTGACGAGCCGCAGAAACTGTGGAAACGGCTGGCGCTGGCGCTGGTGGCGACGCTGCTGCTGTCAATCCTGCTGCCGTGGCTGATGCAGGATCGCATTGAGGCAATGACGGTGGTGGGGCTGCTGATGGCGCTGTGGGTGATTATCCTGACGCTGATCGAGCTGCACGAACGCGCCACTCATCGCCATCGCTTCTTCAGCGGTCTGCGCCACCTGTCGCGCAGCCACTGGGGCATGGTGCTGGGCCACCTCGGCGTGGCGGTGACGGTGATTGGTATTGCCTTTAGTCAGAACTACAGCGTGGAGCGCGATGTGCGCATGAAGGCCGGGGATAGCGTGGATATCAATCAGTATCACTTCACGTTTCGCGATGTAGCCCGCTTGCAGGGGCCGAACTATTCCGGTGGCGTTGGCCTGATTGACGTCACCCGCAACGGCCATGACGAAGCCACGCTGCGCGCCGAAAAACGCTACTACAGCGCGGCGCGCACGATGATGACGGAGGCGGCGATTGACGGCGGCTTCACCCGCGATCTCTATGCCGCATTGGGCGAGGAGCTGGACGGCGACTCGTGGGCGGTACGTCTGTATTATAAACCTTTTGTGCGCTGGATTTGGTTTGGCGGCGTGTTGATGGCGCTCGGCGGCGTTTTATGCCTGCTGGACCCACGCTACCGCGTGCGTAAACAATCGCCAGAGGATCCGCTATGAACCAGAAAGTTCTCTATATTCCGCTGGTACTGTTTTTGCTGTTGGCCGCCGCGCTGCTGTGGCAGCTCAACCGTAATGCCGAAGGCGACGATCCGACGCGCCTTGAATCAGCGCTGCTGGGCAAACCGGTTCCGGTGTTTAAGCTGGAGTCGCTGGATGAGCCGGGTAAAACCTTTGACCAGTCGGTGCTGAAGGACGGTAAACCGCTGCTGCTGAACGTCTGGGCTACCTGGTGCCCAACCTGTCATGCAGAACACCAGTTCCTCAACTCGCTGGCAACGCAGGGAGTGCGCGTGGTGGGGCTGAACTACAAGGACGATCGGCAGAAAGCCATTCGCTGGCTTAATACCCTGGGTGATCCCTATGCGTTGAGCCTGTATGACGGGGATGGCATGCTCGGGCTGGATCTCGGCGTGTACGGCGCACCGGAAACTTTCCTGATCGACGGTCGCGGCATTATTCGCTATCGCCACACCGGTGAGCTGAATGAGCGGGTATGGGGCGGGGAAGTGAAGCCGCTGTGGCAGAAGTACGGCCAGGAGGGCGGAGCGTGAAGCGTTACCTGATCCTGCTGGTCACGCTGTTGTTCAGCTGCCTGGCTCAGGCCGATAGCGGTGATATTTACCCGTTTGACTCCGTTGCCCGGCAGCAGCAGTTCCGTCATCTGACCGAATCGCTGCGCTGCCCTAAATGCCAGAACAACAGCATTGCCGATTCTAACGCCATGATCGCCGGGGATATGCGGCGCAAAGTGTATCAGCTGCTGCGCGCCGGGCAGACGCCAGAACAGATTAAAGATTATATGGTGGCGCGCTACGGCAATTTTGTCTCGTACCAGCCACCGCTCACTCCATTAACTCTGATCCTCTGGGCTGGCCCGGCGCTGTTTGTCGCCATTGGCGCACTGGTCATCATTCTGCGCAGTCGCAGGCGCCGTCCTCCCCTGGTACTGGATGCCCGGCAGCAGCAGCGTCTTCGTGCTCTGTTACACAAAAACGGCAAGCAACCATGAGCGGATTTTGGCTGATTATTGCGCTGCTGCTGGTGGCGAGCTGCGTGCTGGTCGTGCTGGCAGGCAGCCGTGGTAACAGCGCCAGCGCGAACGATCGCGACACGTTAAACCAGCGCTTTTATCATCAGCGACTGCGTGAACTGGAAGACGATGAAGCACAAGGCGTGGTTGACGACCGGCCGGAAATGGTACGCGAACTGCAACTCGCCCTGCTCATGGATATTCCTGAACGGTCGCCCGTGATCCAGCGCCAGGTTAGCCGCCGGGTATTGCTGCCTGGGGTAGTGGTCTTGCTGTTAGTCAGCTGCGGCGTCTATTTAAAGGCGGGGGGGCTGCAACAGCTGCTGGCCTGGCAGCAAGTGCAAAACGAGCTGCCCGCACTGCGCGCACAGGCGATGAACCCCAATGCTCGCCCGCTAACGATGGAGCAGCTGGCAAGGCTGGCGCTGGGCCTACGCACTGAGCTACAGCAGTATCCTGAAAATGTGAACGACTGGATGCTGCTGGGGCGTCTCGATATGGCGCTGAATAATGCCACCAGCGCCTCGCAGGCCTTTCGTCGTGCTTCGCAGCTGTCCCCCAACAATGCCGGGGCGAAGATCGGCTATGTTGAGGTGCTGGCCCGTTCCGGCGACCCGCAGGATAACCGCGAGGCGAACGCCATGCTGAACGAGATGGTCAGCCATGATGAGCGCAATTTACAGCTGCTGGGATTACTGGCATTTAATGACTTCAGCCTGCAAAACTACGCCCATGCGATGGGTATCTGGCAGAAAATGCTGCAGCTGTTACCGGCTGACGATAAGCGGGTCGTCCCGATCCGGCGCAGTATCGCTCAGGCCAAAAGCGCCTCGGGTTTACAGGAAAGCCAGCTGGCATTGACGGTAAAATTGTCAGATGCAGCAGAAAAAATGTTGCCGTTGCGCGGAGTGTTGTATATTTCTGTAACGGATGGCATTTCACCGGTTCCGGTCGCGGTAAAAAAAGTGCCGTTGAGCCATTTTCCTTTATCACTCACGCTGGACGACAGTCATGCCATGATGCCGGATCGCGTGTTATCCGCGCAGCGTCAGTTGCAGGTGCGCATACGCATTTCACGCGACGGTAGCGCTAATCCGCAACCCGGTGACTGGTACGGTCTGAGTGCGGTAACGCCATTCACGGGTCAACAGCAGCTTGCCGTTGACATAAACCGGCAGTAGCGGGCGAGAATTCACAAAAAGCAGTACTGGGAGATAACTATGAACTATCGCCTGACGGGCTTAGCACTGGCAAGCGTACTGATGGTGGGCTGTGCCAGTTCACCAACGGCGGATGAACCAGCGGGGCATTCCGATCCGCTGGAAGGCTTCAACCGCACCATGTTCAATTTTAACTACAACGTGCTCGACCCGTATGTTGTACGTCCGGTGGCGGTAGCATGGCGTGATTATTTGCCGCTCCCTGCCCGTAACGGACTGAGCAATTTCACCAGTAACCTGGGTGAGCCTGCCTCAATGGTTAACTATTTCATTGAAGGGGAACCGTACAAGGCGATGGTTCACTTCAATCGCTTCTTCCTTAATACCCTGTTAGGGATGGGCGGACTGATTGACGTCGCAAGCATGGCCAACCCGAAACTGGCAAAAGAAGAGAACCGCGCTTTCGGCAGTACCCTCGGTCACTACGGCGTGGGTTACGGCACCTATGTTGAACTCCCGGGCTACGGTGGCTTTACGCCGCGTGAAAACGTGGGTGGCATGGTGGATTATATCTATCCGCCGCTTAGCTGGCTGACATGGTGGATGTCTGCCGGTAAGTGGGCAGTGGAAGGGATTGAAACCCGCGCCCAGCTGTTGGACTCGGATGCCATCGTCAGAAACTCAAACGATCCTTACGCGTTTATGCGCGCGGCCTACTTCCAGCATCACGATTTCCTGGCCAGTGACGGCAAGTTAATCCCGCAGGAAAATCCTAACGCCGCGGCGATCCAAGGCGATATTGGCAATATCGATGCGCAGTAACAGGCGTATAACAGAAAACCCCGCCAGGCGCGGGGTTTTTTCGGGTTAAGCCGGGATTGACTCAGAACTTATAGTTAAAGCTTGCGCCATACAACCAGGCTTTGCCGCTGGAATTAAAGACATAAGGTGTTGACTGACCATTCTGGCGACTGGCAACCGGATCGTTGCCCTCTTTAACGGTGACCCTCTGACCATGCATATAAGAGACGCCTACGTCAACTGAGGCATTTTCATTAAATGCATACGAGGTGCCGGCGCTTAACCACAGCCGATCCTGATCGGGGATGGAAATGGAGCGCTTACCAGCCGGAACCGGGCTGTCATCGAATGCAATACCGCTGCGGAAGGTCCAGTTTTTATCGTAGAAATAACTGGTTCCCAACGCGATGCGCCAGGCATCGTGGTAGCTTTCATCTTTATAGAACAGTTCCTGACCATTGCTGCCGGTGGCTTTCAACTGCTGGAACTGGCTCCAGCTGGTATAGGCCATGCTGTAATGTACCGCCCATTGAGGCGCGACCTTATGGTAACCGGACACTTCCCACATTTCCGGCAGATGCAGAGACAATGAACCGGGCACGGTATTACCGCCGGTCCCCGTCGGTAAGCCAAACTGAGAGCCAATCGCGTTATATGCCACCGGCACAGCGCTGCGATAATCTCCGTCAAAGTCAATTTTGACTTCCGATCGGTAGCTCAGGCCAAAGCGGTTATTATCGTCAACTTCGTACAGAGCGCCGGCATTCCAGCCATATCCCCACTCATCCCCTTTCAGATGGGCGATTTGAGTATCTGCTGGCGCAGCTGGCAGGCCGTAAGCGGGCAATAACGCCCCCAGTTCACCAATAGTGCGCTCAATTTTTGCCCGTGCGTATACGGCGTCAAGGCCGATACCAAAGCTAAAATGCCGGTTAAGGCGATAAGCAGTGCTCAAATTAAGGTTCATGGTCATCAGGTCGGTTTTGCCAGCAAACGGACCGCCCGCGTAGCCATCGTTAAATTCTGTCGCCAAACCATAATTGCTGGTAGCAGAAGCCCCCACCCACCAGCGGTCACTAAGAGGTTGCACATAGTGGATGTTGGGGACCCACTGCGTTGGGGCGATGTTATTGGCCCTCAGGCTGTTGGCGGAAGCGGACTGCCCGTCAACGTTGACATCAGGATCGATAAACACCGCGCCGATGGAAAACATCGGGCGATCCATTAATGCCATGGTTGCCGGGTTGCGGCTGGCGGAAGCCGCAGTATCTCCCATGGCGCCTTCGCCAGAATAAGCGCGCCCCAAACCAATGGTTGAGAATTCGTTTAGCTGGAAGCCAGCCGCTAAAGCATGGGAAGAAACTAACGCCACTGCCGCTGTGAGGGCAGATTTAGCAAGCAGGTTTTTATGGTTCATAACCACAACCTCATTATCTGATTATTATTAAGATCTGTTACCATAAGTAACAAAAAAAAGGGATTGTAGGGACTGGAACACGGCGAACAAATCAGACCAGTGCTGCCAGTATAGGTATGAGCAGTAAACAACTTGCAATATTGTTTTTTTCTTTGAGGCAAAATGATGTTGAAAAAGAGATCTGCTTAACAAAAAACTTACATCTGATGGCCATTCCTTTCCTGCAGAACGGTTTTGCAGCAAGCAAGCGTGTGATTTCTGTCACTCAAGCCCCTGACAAGCGCATACCCGTGAAGGCGAAATAAAGCCGGGCGTAAACTGACATCCTTACAAATTGAGCTGCCGCCTGAAAAGGCTGGTAGCCGCCAAAGGTACCACTGATGCCATCAAGCGTTGTCATACCGGGGAAACAGCAGCCTGCTGCGGTGGTGACGGTGGGTGCCAATCTGGATAACCCGACTGCACAGCCAGCTATAGCGCGCATTTCAGCAACAGCCACAGGCCATGCTTTGCCACCTGAGTGACAAAGCACGCGCGCAGGCAGCTGAACCGTGCTCGCTCCCGCACTTTTATCACCCTGCCGTGGCGTGCACAGGCATTCTGGTTAACACTGTTCGGGTTAAATCTCTCTGACAGTGATGCCATCTGGCAACGGGAAACAGGTGATAAACATGAGCAAGGTAATACCTCTGCTGACGCGTCAGGCCGACCGCATTGCTATCACCCACGGGTTACGCACCCCGTTTGCTCGCCAGGCGACGGCCTTCCACGGCATCCCGGCACTGGAGCTGGGGCGCATGGTGGTCAGTGAACTGTTGGCGCGTAGCGAAATCCCCACCGGGGTTATTGAACAACTGGTTTTCGGTCAGGTGGTACAGATGCCGGAAGCGCCCAATATTGCCCGTGAAATCGTGCTTGCCAGCGCCCTGAGCGCCCACACGGACGCTTACAGCGTCAGCCGCGCCTGTGCCACCAGCTTCCAGGCAGTGGTAAACGTGGCGGAAAGCCTGATGGCCGGTACCATTAAGGCGGGGATTGCCGGAGGGGCGGATTCGTCATCGGTGCTGCCGATTGGCGTCAGCAAAAAACTGGCGCGACTGCTGGTTGACGTTAGCAAAGCGCGTAGCCTGGGCCAAAAACTAAAGCTGTGCAGCCAGCTGCGCCCACGCGACCTGCTGCCGATAGCGCCAGCGGTGGCCGAATACTCCACCGGGTTGCGCATGGGCGATAGCGCTGAACAGATGGCGAAAAGTCACGGCATCACGCGTGAACAGCAGGACGTGCTGGCTTTGCGCTCTCATCAACACGCCGCCAGCGCCTGGCAGCGGGGCTTGTTGAGTGATGAGGTGATGATTGCCTGTGTGCCGCCGTGGAAACAGCCGTTTGAACAGGATAACAACGTGCGTGCTGATTCCACCCTGCAAGATTATGCACGTCTGCGCCCGGCGTTTGACCGCCGCCACGGCACGGTAACCGCCGCTAACAGTACGCCGCTAACCGACGGCGCGGCGGCGGTGATCATGATGACGGAATCGTGCGCCAGGCAGCTGGATATCACGCCACTTGGCTATCTGCGCAGCTATGCTTTCTGCGCCATTGATGTCCGTCAGGACATGCTGCTGGGGCCAGCGTATGCCGCGCCGCTGGCGCTGGATCGCGCCGGGATTACACTCGCCGATTTGCGATTGATTGACATGCACGAAGCCTTCGCGGCACAAACCCTGGCAAACCTGAAGATGTTTGCCGATGAGCGCTTTGCCCGTGAGGTGCTCAATCGTTCACGCGCCCTGGGAGAGGTTGATCCTGACCGGTTTAACGTGCTGGGCGGTTCTATCGCCTTTGGCCATCCGTTTGCCGCTACCGGGGCGCGAATGATTACTCAGACGCTGAACGAGCTGGGTCGTCGCGGTGGCGGGCTGGGGCTGGTGACCGCTTGCGCCGCCGGTGGGCTGGGGGCGGCGATGGTTCTGGAGGTTGAATAATGGATCTGCCATCTGCATTGAGCCTTACCTTGCGCCCGGATCGGGTCGGCGTTATCACCATCGATGTGCCGCATGAAAAGGTCAACACGCTGAAAGTCGAATTTGCCGCCGATATTCTGGCGCTTGTCCGGCAGGCGCGGGCGAACCCGCATCTGGCCGGGCTGGTACTGATTTCGGCTAAGCCTGACAGCTTTATTGTTGGGGCGGATATCAGCACGATCGCCGCTTGCCACCATGCACAGCAGGCGACCGCATTGGCTCAGGCCGGGCAAAAGGCGATGGCGGAGATAGCCGCACTGCCGTTCCCGGTCGTTGCGGCTATCCACGGTGCCTGCCTCGGCGGCGGCCTTGAACTGGCGCTGGCTTGCCATCGCCGCGTCTGTTCGCTGGATGATAAAACCCGGCTTGGCTTACCGGAAGTGCAGCTCGGCCTGCTGCCGGGTTCCGGCGGGACGCAGCGTCTGCCGCGCCTGACTGGCATCCGCGTGGCGTTAGAGATGATGTTGACGGGTAAAACGCTGGATGCCCGTAGCGCATTACGCTGCGGGCTGGTGGACGAGACGGTCGATCACGCCATTCTGCTGGACGCGGCAGTGCAGCTGGCGCTAAAGCCGCTCACTACCGCGCCGCGTCCCTCTCTGAGCGAACGGCTGTTGACCAGCGCGCCCGGCCGCGCGGTGCTGTTTACGCTGGCACAGCGCCGGACGCGGTCGCAAACCCACGGCAACTATCCGGCGGCGGAAAAAATTCTCAGCGTGGTGCGCTGCGGGCTGACGCCGGGCGGCAGCGGCTATTCAGCTGAAGCACAGGCGTTTGGTGAACTGGTGATGACCCCGCAGTCTGCCGCGCTGCGCAGCCTGTTTTTCGCCACCACTGGGTTAAAAAAAGCGCACTTTGGTGTTGAACCCCATGAACTGAAACGCATTGGCGTACTGGGCGGTGGCCTGATGGGCGGCGGTATTGCCTGCATAACCGCTACTCGTGCCGGGTTGCCGGTGCGCATCAAAGACATCAATGCCAACGGCATTAACCATGCGCTGAAAACCAGCTGGCAGACGCTGACCAGCGCGGTGGATCGCCGCCGCCTGAGCGCGGCACAGCGCCAGCAGCAGATGGCCTTTATCACCGGCGGCACCGATTATCAGGGCTTCCGCCAGTGCGATATGGTAATCGAAGCGGTATTCGAAGACCTGGCGCTGAAGCAAAAAATGGTGGCGGAAATTGAAGCGAACTGCAGCGCCCATACGCTGTTTGCCTCTAACACCTCTTCTTTGCCCATAGCCGACATTGCCGCCGCCGCGCAGCGGCCTGAGAACGTCATCGGCCTGCATTATTTCAGCCCACCGGAGAAAATGCCGCTGGTTGAAGTGATCCCTCATGCCGGCACCTCTGCCCAGGCCATCGCCACCGCGGTGATGCTGGCACGAAAACAGGGCAAGACGCCAATCGTGGTGGCCGACCGGGCGGGCTTCTACGTCAACCGCATTCTGGCACCCTATATCATCGAAGCGCTGCACTGTCTGCGCGAAGGCGAACCGGTTGAATATATCGACCGGGCGCTGGTGCAGTTTGGTTTTCCCCTTGGCCCGTTACAGCTGCTGGATGAGGTCGGGCTGGATGTCGGTACGCATATTATGCCGATCCTGCAACACGCATGGGGCGAACGCTTCTCGCTGCCGGCGGGGCTGGAAGCGCTATGGCAGGATGGGCGTAAAGGCCGCAAAAACGGGCGTGGGTTCTATCTGTACCCGCAAAAAGGCGGTAAAAAGCGCGTCGACAGCACGCTGTACCGCCTGCTGCCGGTCAGGGTGAAACATCATCTTGGCGCAGAGCCTGTTTCCCGCCGCTGTGTGATGATGCTGCTGAACGAGGCGGCACGCACGCTGGGTGAGCAGGGGATCGCCAGCGCGCGCGATGGCGATATCGGCGCGGTAATGGGTATCGGTTTTCCCCCTTTCTTCGGCGGGCCGTTCCGCTATATGGACCAGCTGGGCAGCGTTGAAGTGGTTAATTGTTTAACGCAGCTAATGCAACAGCACGGGCCACGTTTTACCCCTTGCTCCCTGCTGCAAAAAATGGCGGCTGAAGGCAAAACCTTTTACCAAAGCGACGTTAAATCTGACAAACCTGCTGATTCAGCTGGTTAGATTCATCGCTGCGGAAAGTGGATCGCGGGGGCGGTGACATCTGGCGCTCATTAAGTAAACAATCGGTTGACTCACGTCAAGGCATTGGGGTACAACACAGCGTTCATTCTCAGAATGAAGAGTCGGATGGCGTTGCCCCCGGCGTTTATGTTTAACAACAGCGGTGCTATATGCAAGTTTTCATAATGCGTCACGGCGATGCTGCTTTAGAAGCAGCAAGTGATTCGGTCAGGCCTCTGACTCACTGCGGCAGTGAAGAAACGCGTCAGATGGCGACGTGGCTAAACGGTCAGTCTGTGGATATTGAGCGGGTTTTGGTCAGCCCTTATCTGCGCGCACAGCAGACGCTAAGCGCAGTGCGTGAGGCGCTACCCCTGCCCGACGGTGCGGATGTGCTGCCGGAGCTGACGCCGGGTGGCGACCCGGAGCAGGTGGCATGTTACCTGCATGCGTTGGCTAACGAAGGGGTAAAATCGGCGCTGGTGATCTCTCATCTGCCGCTGGTGGGCTATCTGGTGACAGAACTTTGCCCACAGGAAACGCCGCCGATGTTTGCGACTTCGGCCATCGCCTGTGTTGATTTTGATGCGGCTAACTCGGCGGGCGAGCTGGAATGGCAGGTTTCGCCGGCAAAACTGGCTAAGGCTATCTGACGGCATTGCGGGGCGCCCCCTAAGGGTGCCCCGCGTATAATATGTCGGAAATCAGGCACAATAACGCCGCGTCATTTATCGCCGGCAAAGCCTAAGGCAGCTGCGGCGGCTGCCACTCTTCCACTTCAATCAACACCAGCAGCGCGGCGTCTCCGCCGAACGGTTTAGGTGCCTGATGAAAAGCCATCACCCACGGATGCTGTGCCAGCCACAGCGGCGTCTGTTGCTTGAGAATATGCTTGCCGTGACCGTGCATCACGCTGGCGCAGAAGATGTGTTCGCGGCGGCAGGCAGCAATCAGCGCGCCCAGTTCCTGTTTCGCCTGCTGCTGCGTCAGACCATGCAGGTCGAGAAAAATCTCTGGCGTATAATCCCCCCGGCGTAGTTTTTTTAGCTCATAGTGGCTGACGTCACGGCGTGCATAGCGAACAGCGCCCTCGCTGGCCAGCAGCGGTTGAAACTCATCGGAAAAATAGTGGCTGGCGTCGACCTGTTCAGACAGCAGGCGTTTCACCGGTATCTGATTCATTTTTTTGCGCGGCGGCCTGTGGACAATCGTATCCTGAGCCAGCTGACGCGTGCCGCTCATCAGCCCGCGAAACAATGCCTTTTCTTCCGCACTGAGCTTCTCTTTTTTACTCATTTCTGGCAATCGCTATTCTGTGAAGGCTGAATTATCGGATAGCTCACTTCGCTATTCCCTCAATTTGATACTGTAAGTCTACCTTTTCCTCCTCTCAGGCTAAAACAAATCTCAGTTTTTTCACCCCCTCTGCGCTGAATTATTGCCGGCTTCGTGGCAAACTAGCGCCCGGGTTTCACAGAACGGCCTGCGGAGGGCACCTTGGACAAAATTTTTGTCGATGAAGCAGTCAATGAGCTGCACACTATTCAGGATATGTTGCGCTGGTCGGTCAGCCGCTTTGCTGCCGCTGATATCTGGTACGGTCACGGCACCGATAATCCCTGGGACGAAGCCGTCCAGCTGGTGCTTCCCACGCTCTATTTGCCGCTGGATATTCCGGAGGATATGCGTACTGCGCGTCTCACCCTGAGCGAGCGCCAGCGCATCGTTGAGCGCGTGATCCGCCGGGTTAATGAACGTATTCCGGTGGCTTACCTTACCAATAAAGCCTGGTTCTGTGGGCACGAATTCTACGTCGATGAGCGCGTGCTGGTACCACGCTCGCCGATCGGCGAACTGATTAACCAGCATTTTGCCGGCATTATCGGCCACCAGCCGCAGCACATTCTGGATATGTGCACCGGCAGCGGCTGCATCGCCATAGCCTGTGCCTGGGCTTTCCCGCAAGCCGAGGTCGACGCGGTGGATATCTCCGGCGATGCGCTGGCGGTCACCGAGCAGAATATCAGCGCGCACGGTCTGGAACAGCATGTGACGCCAATCCGCTGTGACCTGTTCCGCGAATTACCGAAAACTCAGTATGACCTGATTGTCACCAATCCGCCGTACGTTGATGCTGATGATATGGATGACCTGCCGAATGAGTACCGCCACGAGCCGGAACTGGGGCTGGCGGCGGGCAACGATGGCCTGACGCTGGCGCGGCGTATTCTGGGCTGTGCAGCAGATTATCTGAGCGAGCAGGGGGTACTGATCTGCGAAGTGGGTAACAGCATGGTGCACCTTATCAACCAGTACCCGGATGTGCCGTTCACCTGGCTGGAATTTGAAAATGGCGGTGATGGCGTATTTATGCTGACCAGACAGCAACTGATCGACGCGCAACATCACTTTACAATGTACAAAGATTGAGACTGAATTTCGCGAGGAGCCAGCATGGCGGGTAATACCATTGGACAACTATTCCGGGTCACGACGTTTGGTGAATCCCACGGCATCGCTCTTGGCTGCATCGTTGATGGCGTTCCACCGGGCATTCCACTGACCGAAGACGATTTGCAGCACGATCTTGATCGACGTCGCCCGGGCACTTCACGCTATACCACTCCGCGTCGCGAGCCGGACCGGGTGAAGATCCTCTCCGGGGTGTTCGAAGGACGTACCACCGGAACCAGCATTGGACTGCTGATCGAAAATACCGATCAGCGCTCGCAGGATTACGGTGCGATAAAAGAACTCTATCGTCCCGGTCATGCAGATTTCACCTACGATGGTAAATACGGATTTCGCGACTATCGTGGCGGTGGCCGCTCTTCAGCCCGTGAAACGGCGATGCGCGTGGCGGCCGGAGCGATTGCCAAAAAATACCTGGATATGAAGCACGGCATCAAAGTACGCGGCTATCTGGCACAGATGGGTGACGTAGTTTGCGAGTTGAAAGACTGGCAGCAGGTGGAGCAGAACCCGTTTTTCAGCCCGGATGTGGACAAGCTGGATGCGCTGGATGAACTGATGCGCGCATTGAAGAAAGAGGGCGATTCCATCGGTGCCAAAGTGGCAGTGGTGGCGGAAAACGTCCCGGTTGGCCTTGGTGAACCGGTATTCGACCGTCTGGATGCCGATCTGGCCCATGCGCTGATGAGTATCAATGCCGTTAAGGGCGTTGAAATCGGTGATGGTTTCGCCGTGGTTAACCAGCGCGGCAGTGAGCATCGCGATGAAATTCGGGCCAACGGTTTCCAGAGCAATCATGCGGGCGGCATTCTTGGTGGTATCAGCAGTGGCCAGACGGTAACCGCCAACCTGGCGATGAAGCCGACCTCCAGCATTACCGTACCGGGTAAAACCATTAACCGCAGCGGTGAAGAAGTGGAGATGGTCACTAAAGGCCGTCACGACCCTTGTGTCGGCATCCGCGCGGTGCCCATCGCTGAAGCGATGATGGCCATTGTGCTGATGGATCATCTGTTGCGTCATCGTGGGCAAAACGCTGACGTTCACGCCGATACGCCACGCGGGTAACACCATGAAAAAGATGCTGGCAGCGCTGTTGCTTTGCGCCACCACGGTTCGGGCTGCTACGCCGTGGCAGACCGTCTACCAGCCCGTTAGCGGTGCACCGCAGTCGATAGGCGGTTTTGCTAACGGCTGTATCATCGGCGCGCAGCCGCTGCCGCTGGATGCGGCGGGTTATCAGGTGATGCGCAGCGACCAGCGTCGTTTTTTTGGTCATCCTGACCTGATCGCCTTTATTCTGCGTTTCACCAACCGTACCGATCGGCTGGGGCTGGGGGAAGTGCTGATCGGGGATATGGGCATGGCGGCAGGCGGGCGCTTCAGCAGCGGCCACGCCAGCCATCAGTCCGGCCTTGATGTCGATATCTGGTTGCAGCTGCCGAAACGGCGCTGGACTCAGCAGATGCTGCTCAAACCCCAGCCGCTGGATCTGGTGGCCACCGACGGAAAAAACGTGGTGGCACGTCACTGGCAGCCGGAAATTGGCAGCCTGATCAAACTGGCGGCGCAGGACAGCGACGTCACGCGCATTTTCGTAAACCCGGCGATTAAACAGCAGCTGTGTGCGGATGCCGGAAGCGATCGCGGCTGGCTGCGTAAAGTGCGGCCGTGGTTCCAGCACCGTGCGCATATGCACGTACGCTTGCGCTGTCCGGCGGGCAGCCTGCAGTGTGAAGAGCAGCCCGTGCCGCCGCCCGGCGACGGTTGTGGAACCGAACTGCAAAGCTGGTTTGCGCCGCCAAAACCGGGCAGCACGCCGCCGGTGAAGCGTGAACCGCCTCCGCTGCCGCCGGCCTGTCAGGCGCTGCTGGATAACCATCAACTGTAAGGCATTGACATGGAATGGCTTAGCGTTGCGCCTGGCTTACTGGGCGTGCTGTTTCTCGTGGCGTTACTGGCGGGTTTTATCGATTCGATTGCCGGCGGCGGCGGGCTGTTAACGGTTCCCGCCCTGCTGGCAGCGGGGCTTTCCCCGGCCCAGGCGCTGGCAACCAATAAACTGCAATCGGTAGGCGGATCGTTTTCCGCCAGCCTGTACTTTATTCGCCGTAAAGCGGTGAACTTACGCGAACAGCGGCTAAATATTGCGTTGACCTTCGTCGGTTCTCTTGCTGGCGCATTGCTGGTTCAGCATGTGCGGGGGGACATTCTGCGCCAGCTGTTACCGCTGCTGGTGATTGCCATCGGGCTTTACTTCCTGTTGATGCCGCGCATTGGCGAAGAGGATCGCCAGCGCCGTCTGCACGGCCTGCCGTTTGCGCTGGTCGCGGGCGGCTGCGTGGGTTTCTATGACGGCTTCTTTGGTCCGGGGGCGGGATCGTTCTATGCGCTGGCCTTTGTCACCCTGTGCGGCTATAACCTGGCGAAATCAACGGCGCATGCCAAAGTGCTGAACTTCACCTCTAACCTCGGCGGCCTGCTGCTGTTTATGCTGGGCGGCAAGGTGGTGTGGCTGGTCGGGCTGGTGATGCTGGCAGGCCAGGTTTGCGGCGCGCGTCTCGGAGCCAGAATGGTGTTGAGTAAAGGCCAGAAGCTGATCCGCCCGATGATTGTTATTGTCTCGGCGGTGATGAGCGCCAAACTGCTGTATGACAGCCACGGTGCAGAACTGGCCGCATGGATCCATGCGCTGTGACGGTCGGGCTGTGCCGCAGAATAGTGCTCGAAACGCGGCGGGCAAAATGCGACAATTGCGCGCTTTTTTTACTTGACGACAGACGGCTATGAGTACGCAACATCACTACCAGGACCTGATCGACATCTTCGATCGCTGCTTTATGGGTGAATTCAACACCCGCCTGATTAAGGGCGACGACGAGCCGATCTATCTTCCGGCAGATGACCGTTCTCCGTGGCATCGGGTGGTGTTTGCCCACGGCTATTATGCCAGCGGGCTGCATGAAATATCTCACTGGTGCATTGCCGGTGAGGCGCGTCGTAAGCTGGTGGACTTCGGCTACTGGTACTGCCCGGACGGACGCGATGCGGCTACCCAGCACCAGTTTGAAGCGGTGGAGATCAAGCCGCAGGCGCTGGAGTGGCTATTCAGTGCTGCCGCCGGCTTTCCCTTCAACGTAAGTTGTGACAACCTTGAAGGGGATTGTGAGCCGGATCGCATCGCGTTTCAGCGCAAGGTTTATGCCCAGGTGATGGACTACCTGCAAAAAGGCATTCCTGCACGCCCGGCGCGGCTGATTGCTGAACTTCGCTCGTTTTACTCAACTCCACCGCTGACGGCAGCACAGTTTCCCTGGCCGGAAGATCTGTGTTAAGCGCGGAGCGAATCGTTTACAGAGGAAATTTATGATCGATGAATTCGAGGCGCGCATTCTGGGCCTGATTGATGACATGGTGGATCACGCCAGTGATGACGAGCTTTTCGCGGGCGGCTATTTGCGTGGTCACTTAACGCTGGCGGTCGCCGAGCTGGAGCTGACCGGCGAACATACCCCGGAAGCATTGCAGATTCAGGTGCAAAGAAGCCTGCAAAATGCGATTCAGGCCGGGGAACTGTCACCGCGCGACCAGGCGCTGGTGATCGGCATGTGGGACAATCTGTTCCTTAAAGCGCGTCAGGCTTCCTGATCCTTGCCTTATTCGGGGGCGGCTTAGCGGCTGCCCTCTAACGCTGATGTCACGTCCGCAACCCCCCCGCCCATCCTGTGTCAGTTGCTACCTGCCACACGTCAGCGCAAGACATCTCCTCAGTCAGCCCAACGGCCTGCCTTTTATCAGCTTGCGTATCCAAAAGCGATTGGGGCTGGTGGCCGCCAGCGTGGCGCGATCCAGCGGGATTGGCTCCGCGCACAGCTGCGCTGCCAGTACTTCCGCCGCTAAAGGCCCGCTGCACAGGCCACGCGACCCCAACGCGCCCAGCACATACAGCCCTTCATATACCGGTGCAGGCCGGGCCAGTTGCTGCTGCGCCAGGTCAGCGTACTGCTCAAGCGTGGCGGCGTAGTCCGGTAATGCGCCAATCATTGGCAGATGGTCGCGGGTGGTAGCTCGCACTCCGCAGCGTGCCTGTTCGCCGCTAATATCGATCTGACCGGGCCACCGTGCCGTGGGCAGGCAACGCATCAGCCGCTCACGGTTTTCCTGCTGATCGTCGGCGCGGTAGCTGGTGCTGTCGTCGCCACGGTGATAGCTGGCGCCGATGCAGTGCTGCCGGGATCGCGCGCTGGCCGGGGTGAGATAGCCGTCATAGCACAGCACCTGCTTCAACGCCGCCAGCGTGCCGTTGGTCGGCACATGACTGACCTGGCCGCCAGCCGCACTGACCGGCAGTTTTTCACTCTGTGCAAATGCCGCCAGGCGATGACCGGTGGCCAGCACCATATTACGGTGCGTGGTTGCTGGCTGCAGGGTGAAGTTCAGCAGCCAGCCATCCTCATGCGGCGTCAGCTGCACAATTTCATGCTGCCAGTGCAGGACTGCCCCCTGCTGTTCAGCCAGCTGCCACAGGGCGCTGGTCAGCTCGGCGGGGGAGAGCCAGCCGCCCCGGGGATAGGTAATGCCGCCGCAGCCGGTTTCCACTCCGCACAGCGCTTCGGCTTCCTTTGTGTTCACCCCCAGCGCCAGGGTGGCTGGCAGCCCCATCTGCAGCATCTTGCTGATTTTCTCCGCGCTCTTTTTATCCCAGGCCAGCTGGGTAACGCCGCACCACTGGTGTTCAAAGGTGATGCTTAACTGGTCATACAGGCGACGGGCAAAGGTAAATGCGGCTGGGAAAAACTGCGCCAGCGCCGGGTCGTGCTGATTGAGCAACGGATATAACGCGGCCTGGCGATTACCGGAAGCCCCCTGTGCCGGACCGGCATCGGCACAGTAGAGCGTGACTTTTTTTCCGCGTCGCAGCAGCGCCAGCGCCAGCAGCGCACTGGCGATACCACCGCCTGCAATGGCGATGTCATCGCCATCGGCAGCGGGGCGGGCGTACCACGGCGTTCGGGGTTGCGTGCTGACTGACTCAGGCAAACGGCCCGTCAGCATCTCGCGTTTTTCCCCAAAGCCTTTACGTTTGTTCATCTCAAACCCGGCCTGTTGCAGGCCGCGCCGCACAAATCCGGCAGCGGTAAAGGTCGCCAGCGTCGCGCCGGGGCGCGCCAGCCGTGCCATGCAGTCAAACAGCCCGGCGGTCCACATATCCGGATTCTTCGCCGGTGCAAAACCATCCAGCAGCCAGGCGTCGACCTGCTGATTCAGCGTGTCGTCAAAAGTGTGAATAAGTTGGTTAACATCACCAAACCACAAATCGAGCGTAATGCGCCCGCCGTTGAGCAGCAGACGGTGGCAGCCCGGCAGCGCTTCAGGCCACTGTTGAAGCAGCTTGCTGGCCCAGGGAGCCAGCTGCGGCCAGCTGGCATGTGCCGCTGCCAGATCGCTGGCATTCAGGGGAAACTTCTCGCAGCTGATAAAATGTAAACGCTGTAGCCGGGCATCAGGCTGCTGTTGATGGAAATGGTCAAATGCCTGCCAGAGCGCGAGAAAATTCAACCCGGTACCAAATCCGGTCTCGGCGGCAACAAACAGGCTGCGCGGATGGCTGGAAAAGCGGTCCGGCAGGCCGTTACCGTCGAGAAACACGTATTGCGTTTCTGCAAGACCATTCTGGTTAGAAAAATAGACGTCATCGAACGCTCGAGACACAGGTGTACCGCGTTCATTCCAGCTTAGTTCTGCATAATTTATTGCGGCGATTTTCACGACAAAGGCTCATTGATCGGGCAGTGGCGGGATTTTAACGATGAGATTGCCCCTACGCAAATTTACACAGTAATAAGCTGATCGGACTTGTTCGGCGTACAACTGTAAGCTAAAGTGTTTCCCGAATCCTATATTAAAGAAGTGGAAGAGGTATTGAATGAAACGTGCTGTGATTACTGGCTTAGGGATCGTTTCCAGTATTGGTAATAATCAGGAAGAGGTTCTGGCATCATTGCGTGCAGGGCGCTCCGGTATTACCTTCTCGCAGGAGCTGAAAGATTCCGGCATGCGTAGTCACGTCTGGGGTAATGTTAAATTATCTAAAGAAGACATTGCAGCGCGTATCGACCGCAAAATGCTGCGCTTTATGAGCGATGCGTCTGCTTATGCTTTCCTTTCCATGCAGCAAGCGGTGCAAGACTCAGGCTTAACTGAAGAGCAATATCAGAATAATCCGCGCGTGGGGCTGGTTGCCGGTTCCGGCGGCGGCTCTCCGTTCTACCAGGCGGCCAGCGTGGATGGTATGCGTGCCAAAGGTCTGCGTGGCGTTGGCCCCTATATGGTGACCAAAGCGATGGCGTCCGGCGTTTCAGCCTGCCTGGCCACACCGTTCAAAATTCAGGGCGTTAACTATTCCATCAGCTCTGCCTGTGCGACATCCGCGCACTGCATCGGCAACGCCGTTGAACAGATCCAACTGGGTAAACAGGACATCGTTTTTGCCGGCGGTGGCGAAGAGCTGTGCTGGGAAATGTCCTGTGAGTTCGACGCGATGGGCGCACTGTCGACCAAATACAACGAAACGCCGGAAAAAGCCTCCCGCACCTACGATACCGCGCGCGATGGTTTTGTCATTGCCGGTGGCGGTGGCATGGTAGTGGTCGAAGAGCTGGAGCACGCGCTGGCGCGCGGTGCTCATATCTATGCTGAAGTGGTTGGCTACGGCGCAACCTCTGACGGCGCTGATATGGTGGCACCATCGGGCGAAGGCGCAATGCGCTGCATGCGTATGGCGATGGAAGGCCTGGACACGCCAATCGACTACCTGAACACCCACGGTACCTCAACGCCGGTGGGTGATGTGAAAGAGCTGGGCGCCATTCGTGCAGTGTTCCCGGGCAAAACCCCGGCGATGTCAGCCACCAAGGCGATGACCGGTCACTCACTGGGGGCCGCTGGCGTGCAGGAAGCGATCTACACGCTGCTGATGCTGGAGCACGGTTTCATGGCACCAAGCATTAACATTGATGAATTGGATCCGGCGGCTGAAGGTTTTGATATCGTCACCGAGCCAACTGAGCGCCCGCTGACTACCGTGATGTCTAACAGCTTCGGCTTCGGTGGTACCAACGCCACCCTGGTGATGCGCAAGCTGGCCTGACCCTTTCACGGGGAGGGGGCGAATCCGTCGTCCCCTCTGTTCTTCCCGCACCACGGGTTGCGGCCTTTGCGGCAGCCTGCCAATCGCTGTCCTCTCCCGACTTAAAGCTCGCCTGTCGCTCACCGATCCCGCTTTGACCGCCGATCGTCAGATCGGCCTGATCCCCGTCTAATAGTAAGTAAAATCAAACCTTAATATGAATGGGCTATTAAGGTGTCATGGCCTTATGATCCCTGTGAGGGCATTAGCTGCTGGCTTCGTGCGCCGCCAGTTGCCATCCCTCTTTGCCATTCCGTGGGATGGCCCAGCCAGTAATGCTGAATTGCCCGACGAGGTGGCGCTCTACTTTCGGAGCGATCCGCCCGCAGTCAGGGCACTTTCTATTTAACATGGTAACAGTTCCGGGCCTGCAGGCCATTGCCGCCACATGGCTGACAACTGCCTGTAACGCCAACAGCCTGATGGACGTTTTTGCCGGCGAGTCACTGCTCTTTGAACAGAAGGTGGCCCGCTGCATCGTGCGCTGGGCCGGCTGGCCACAGGCGATGGGCATCTCTCGCAGCGGTGGTAAACTCACCTTCAGGTACGCCATCAAATCAGCTAAGCCGCATCGCACCTGAATCGTTACGTGCAGGACTGCCAGGCGAACTGGTGATGTAGTGCAGCGAAGGGACGCATTACTGCGTAGTGCATGCTGCCAGCCCGCCGGGATCAGGTTCCGACAATTGTCTGCGCGTGCCCGGCGGCGACAGACGCATATGCTGTCGCGCCTTGCTACGCATTATCCACCCACAACACGCTCGTGGGCGTCAGGTCGCAGCCATTGTCAGCTGCGGTGGAACCACCATTAATTCAACTGTGAAAATACGCAACAATAGCCGAAATCACCGAACTGTTGGTGCGTGAGCATAATTTGCAGCAACGTCCGTGGCTGCACCTGGACAGCCTGACCGGCTGGCTGTATTCGAGCCTGCTCAACGTCAGTGAGGAACGGCGGCGGTCTGTGATCCCCGATGCGCGTAGCAGCGATCGCCTTACTGCGGTGCGGCAGCGTCTGCAGGGTTTACACGGGTGTGATTCACCCGGCGTGGATTTTCACAAAAATGGCCTTCGCCCGTATGCCAGCAGCGTCTTTATTACCCGCGATCGGCATTTTATGGAGCTGCCCGGCGATGGTCATTACCCCTGAGGCGAGTCGGATTTCCGGTCGGGCAAATTTTGTGCCTGCCGCTAAGCCTCTGAAAACTCGCGATCGGAGCAGGGATCCTTGCCGCCTGGATCAATCTGCGTCGGCTGGGACGCGCGGGCTACGCAGACTATCCTGTCAGTCTGCATCAGGCGCGCAACCCGTTGGTCGATGCGCCTGAGCATCACGGCCTGTTCCGGGTGCTGAACCAGGCAAGTCCCGGTTGGGAAATGGTCTTTGAAGCACCGTTTGCCCCTGACCTGATTGCGCTGGCCCCGTGCGTACAGGATCTGGCGCAGCGCTTTATGCTGCCATGCGGGGATCGGGTCAATGCGGGTGACGATCTGCCGCTGTTCGGCATCGTACCGGGCTATCAGATTGAACAACGCTAAAGCCGTCACCACCGGCTATCTTCTCTATCCCATGCGGCAACGCCGTGATGGCAGGTGGGATGAAACGGTGGCGCTGATTGCCGCACAGTTTGAACGTTCACACGCGCATGCGCGCGCAGCAGCCTGAGCCAGCAACCGTGGCGTTTGCAAAACCCATCCGCCGATCTGCGAGTGGGCATTAAAGGCGGCAAAGCCGGGCGAGTTTATTCACCGCCTGCACCAGCTCGTCAGGCTGCAATGCCGAAAAACCGAGCAGCCAGCCTGCACGCGCAGGCTGCTGGCGATACAGCGGCGACAGGCGCGGCAGCAATAGCCCGTGCCGTAATGCCTGTCGGGTCAACTGCTGTTCATCCCCGGTGTTCAAAGCTACCGTTAGCTGTAACCCTCCCTGGTGCGGAAACAGGCTGAGGCGATGCGCCAGTTTATCGTTCAGCTCGTCAATCAGGAGATTACGGCGGCTGGCATACAGCTGGCGCATCAGGCGCAGATGGGCAGCAAAGTGACCATGCTGGATAAAGTCAGCGGTTACGGCCTGCATCAGCTGCGCGCTGTGACCATCCATCAGGCTACGCTGGCGGCGTAACGGATCGACCAGGGCATCCGGCACCACCAGATAAGCCAGCCGCAGCGAAGGGAACAGGACTTTGGAAAACGTGCCAATGTATAGCACGCGCGCCCGCTCCTCCAGTCCCTGTAGCGCCGGCAGAGGCCGCCCGTCGTAGTGGAACTCGCTGTCGTAATCATCCTCAATCAGCCAGCACTGGTTACGGCGGGCGAAATCAAGCCATGCCAGCCGCCGTTGGCCACTGAGCGTGCAGCCGGTGGGATACTGGTGAGAAGGGGTGAGATACACCAGGCGCGGCGCGGCAGTACGGCCAATTATCGCCCCCTGTTGGTCGGTGGCAATGGCACACACTTCTGCCCCAGCGCTGTGAAAGGCGTGATAAGCGCCGGGATAGCCCGGGTCCTCCATCCATACCCGATCGCCCTGGTCGCAGAGTAGCAGGGCGATCATCTGCAGCGCCTGCTGTGAACTGGTGACAATCACCACCTGGTCTGCCGTACAGCGCACTCCGCGTGACTGGCCAAGGTAATGTGCCACCGCCTGGCGTAGCGCCGGCAGCCCCAACGGGTCGCCGTAACCCATTAGCGACTCACCGCCAGACGCCAGGCGCTGTTGCGTCAGACGCCGCCACAGGTGTTGCGGAAAGGCGCGCAGATCGGGGGAGCCAGCGGCAAAAGCCTGAGGAAACGGCGGATCGTCACAGCCCCCTTTTGCGATAATCCTCTGACCGCGTGCTGATAACACCGGTATCGGCGCGGGCAGGCTGCGGCGCACCGTGCGTCCGGGAAAGAGGGCAACGAATGTTCCTTTGCCGCTGTGGCGCGACAGATAGCCTTCGCTCTCAAGCTGGCCATAAGCAGCCTCAATGGTGACCCGCGACAGGGAAAGATCGCTGGCCAGCAGCCGCGATGATGGCAGGCGCGTTCCCGCCGCTAAGGTGCCGCTGGCGATGGCCTGACGCAGCATGGCGCACACTCTGGCGCGCAGCGTGGCGGCAGGCTGCGTGTTGAACAAGGTGAGGAAAGGGACGTTGGTTTGCGCCATATGGGTCTTATCAGGGTGGCTGAATGGGTCTTATGATTAAGACCTTGTCCGCTTATGATAGCAACACACAATACATATCAGGAGTTCCTTATGAGTGACTTTTCTGCGGTATTACAATTTCCCCCTCCTTCTCCACGACACAGTGAGGCATGGCTCGCGGAAAAGCTGGCTTACTATGCCGATGCCTGGGATGTGGCGCAGGACATGACAAACGCCGTAGCAGAGATTGTGGTGATTGATACGCGCTCACCGCAGCAGTATCACGCCGGACATATTTGTGGTGCCATCAGTTTTCCTCATCGCACGATGGATGCCACCACTCTGGCGCTACTGGATCGTGACAAAGTGTATATCACTTATTGCGACGGCATCGGCTGTAACGGCTCTACCAGGGGGGCGTGGAAGCTGGCAGCCGCAGGGTTTAAGGTGAAAGAACTGATTGGCGGGCTGGATTTCTGGCGGCGCGATCAGCATCCGATCACGCAAGGGGATGAACCAGGCCGCTGGCCTGAAGCGACCACGCAGCCCGACTGCGGCTGCTGAATTACAACAGCATCCACAGCACCAGCCCCAGCAGGATGAACGCCGCAAAGGCGGTCAATACTGGCCGGCTGGCCAGCGGTTGCAGCACTGGCGGCAGCGCCCCCCAGACTGGCATAGCAATCGGTTTTGGCTGCAGTGTACTGTCGGCAACGGGTTGCTCCAGCAGGCGCTCGGCGCGGCGGCTGAACAGCAAATTTAGCAGATCCTGTATCTGCGTTGCACTGAGCACCGTCTGTGGCGTGGCGTTAAAACGCTGCTGGCTGTAATCCTCCAGCAGCCGCTGTTCGCCGGTGTCCAGTGGCTGCTTCAGCGTGGCGGTCAGCTGTGACAGCGAAGAAGTCGCGTGCTGCGTAACAATCTGGCTGGCCTGCAAATACTGGTTCAGCAACGGGAACAAGCGCGATGGGATCGGGTCGCCGCTGTGCAAATTGACCACTTTCAGCAGTGACGCCCATAGTTTGACCGGCTGTTCCCCGGTGGCAGCAGCAAGACGCGAAATTTGCTGATTGAGGGCATGATGTTCCGCTGGCAGCAGCGTGCGATCGGTCGCATGGCCTTGCTGTGGCAGGGGAATGGCCATCTGGCCGTTTTGCAACATGGTCAATACCTGACGCAGCTGATCCGGGTTAAGCGAACTGAGCACCGTGTGACCAAACTGCTGGCGGATGAAATCGCTGACCGCCTGACGGTTATTACCTGTAGGCAGCAGGTCGCTTAGCTGTTGCAGCAGCTGGCGCGTGGCGTGGCTGTCCTGTACCTGTGCCAGGCGGATATTAAGAAACTGTTCGGCCTGGGGAAAGTGACGAGCCTGAAGCCCGGCATCGTTTTTCACGCCTATTTCATGGCGCAACCCGGCCCACAGCTCGGCAGATTTCAGCGAGCTGAGCGAGATGATCTTGACGATAAGACGTTCCAGCGTGGTGCGCTGTGCTGGCGTTAACGGCCGATCGCCTGCACCGGGGCGTACAGTGGCGGATTGGGTATCAATCGCCGGGCGATCGCCGGGTAACGGCGTACCGGGGCCGCTTAATGGTTGCATGGCGAAGTCCTTCAGTCAGAGTCAACGTCCGGGGCGCACCGGAGCAAACGGGTAATCCGCTATGATAACAATCCCGCCCGGCGATAGGTAGAGGAAGGCGCAGCATTCGCCCCGTTTGCCGCAATTTATTTTATCGTGATGAGGATTGACTGCCGGGCGCAGAAGATCAACGGCGTCCGCTCAATGGTATGCGCAGACGCTGTGCCAAAATCACTCCCGCCAGTGCGATACCTCCGCCGATAAAATGGTAGCTGTGCAGCGCCTCATGCAGGAACCCTACTGCAATAACAGCGGTGAAAATGGGCACCAGGTTCATATACATGCTGGTGCTGCTGGCTCCCAGACGCATCACGCCCTGGATCCACAGGAAGGGGGCAATGACCGATGCCGGTATCGCGGCAAACAGCACCAGGGGAAGATTATGTGCATTGAGCGACACATCAGGAGCCAGCAGGAAAACGGGCGTCAGTAACAATACGCCGAAGAAAATCTGCATCCACAAACTCTGCCAGTCAGGCAGCGCGATTGCCCAGCGCCTGGTCAGCACGCCATACAGCGCGTAGGAGGTTGAAGCCGCAAACATCATCATCTCGCCTTTACCCAGCCCGTGGATCAGTAATTGTGCCGGGTCACCCCGGCTGACCAGCCATACCAGCCCGCAAAACGACAGCAGGCTGCCGAGCAGGATGCCACGCGTCGGAGCCAGGCGCATCACCACGACGCTCAGCAGCACGGTAAGCAGCGGTATCAGGGCGGCAATAATCCCCATAAACAGGGCGCTCACGCTGTGGGCGGCGTAGTAAGCCAGGCTTTGGTACATCACCATGCCTAACAATCCCAGCACCAACAGCCGCCACCAGGATTGTTTAATCTGCTGGCGATGACGCCAGACGCCGGGCAGGGCAAACGGGGATAATACCAGCAGCGCCAGCAGCCAGCGATAAAAGGAGATGGCCGCCGGATCTATTGCTGAAGCAGACAGTTTGCTGACGATGGCGTTGACTGACCAGATCAGCACGGCCAGCAGCGGAAAGAGACAATTCATCAGGGGGTTCTCAAATAGCCAGGAGGAGTGGGCCAGTTTATACTTGTCATATTCAAAACAGATAACGAAAACCAGACAATATTGCCCGTCAGGCAGACAAGATGATAAATCAGCTGACTTATACCGCACCTACGGATGCCGAACGGCTGCGGATCTTCTTCCGCTACGAGCAGGCGAATGCCCGCACCGGCTATCTACCGCACCAGCATCGCTGGGGACAGGTTGTTTTTGTCACCTGCAACGTGCTGGAGATGCAGGTCGAAGGGGAACGCCTGTTGACGCCCCCCGGGCTGCCCATCTGGATCCCGCCTGGCCACCAGCATGCCAGTTACAATCATAAGCAGGCGCATTTTCGTACGCTGAATATCGCTGAAGAGTTTTGCCACGGTCTGCCGCAGCGGGCGTGCCTGTTGCGCGTCGGTCCGGTGGTGCATGCGATAATCGAGGATTGTGCCGCGCGCGAACTGTTGGTGCCGCAAAGTGAACAGGATTTACGCCTGTGCGCAGTGCTGTTGGACAAGCTGTGCGAGGCGCAAAGCCAGCAAAGTTATTTGCCCTCCACCGCTGACAAAATGCTGGCTCCGGTGTTAAAGGCGCTGGAGCACAATCCGGCGGATAACACCACGCTGGCGCAGTGGGCGCAACGCGTGTTTACCAGCGAACGTACGCTATCCCGGCGCTGTCAGGCGCTGTTGGGAATGTCGTTCAGCGAGTGGCGGCAGCGTCTGCGCTTTCTGCATGCCATTTCTCTGCTGGAGCAGGGGAAGAGTGTGCAGGAGGTGGCGCTCGATCTTGGATACAACTCGGCGTCGGCGCTGATCGTCATGTTTCAGCAGCAGTCGGGCACCACGCCGGAGCGCTACCGTAGCCGGGTATCCGGCAGCCATTAGCCAGGCGGATAGGGTGCTGACATGAGGGAAGCCCGCTGAACGGGCATGTTTCGCCGCTCGTGCCATTTGTCCCGGCGCTGAAGATGCCTCTCTGCCGGGCTTATGGCAGAATACCCCCTTCTGTAATTGGCTGGAATCCGATCGTGAAAATCCTTGTTGATGAAAATATGCCTTATGCGCGTGAACTGTTCAGTCGCACCGGCGATGTGGTGGCGGTGGCTGGGCGGCCGATCCCCCAGGCGCAGCTGGAAGATGCCGATGCTCTGATGGTGCGTTCGGTGACTCAGGTCGACGCCGGGCTACTGAGCGGAAAACCGGTAAAGTTTGTCGGCACCGCAACCGCAGGCACCGACCATATCGACGAAGCATTCCTGCAACGGCAGGGGATTGCTTTCTCGTCGGCACCGGGCTGCAATGCCATAGCGGTGGTGGAATACGTCTTTTCAGCGCTGCTTCTGCTGGCCGAGCGCGACGGTTTTCAGTTAACCGATCGCACCGTTGGTATTGTCGGCGTGGGCAATGTTGGCGGCCGTTTACAGGCCCGGCTTGCGGCGCTGGGCATTCGCACCCTGCTGTGCGATCCTCCGCGTGCCGACCGCGGTGATGAAGGAGATTTCCTGTCGCTGTCGCAGCTGGTGGCGCAAGCGGACGTGCTCACTTTTCATACCCCGCTGTTTAAGGATGGGCCATATCAAACCCGGCATATGGCTGATGAAGCGCTGCTGTGCAGCCTGAAGCCAGGCTCCATTCTGATAAATGCCTGCCGTGGTGCGGTAGTGGATAACGCAGCGCTGCTGAAGGTGCTGGAGCAGCGCGACGACCTTAGCGTGGTGCTGGACGTCTGGGAAGCGGAACCGGATCTGTCGCTGCCGCTGCTGGCGAAGGTGGATATCGCTACTGCCCATATTGCCGGTTATACCCTTGAAGGAAAAGCGCGCGGCACGACCCAGGTGTTTGAAGCCTGGACACAATTTATTGGCCAGCCACAGCAGGTAGCGCTGGATACGCTGCTCCCCGCGCCGGAGTTTGGCTGCATTACCCTGAGTGGCGAGCTTTGTCAGGCAACGCTGAAACGTCTGGTCCATCTGGTGTATGATGTGCGCCGCGATGATGCACCGCTGCGGCGTGGCGCGGCCATCACCGGTGAGTTTGACCGTTTGCGCAAGAATTATCACCAGCGCCGGGAATGGTCCTCTTTGCGGGTTGAATGCGATAACGCGGCAACGGCCACCTTGCTGAACAGGCTGGGTTTTAACGCGGATCACCCCAGGCGTTGAGCCACCATTTCGCGCTATCATCATTCCCTGCCTGTCACGGGAAAATTCTGAATCTTTGGGCGGTAAACTCACCGCCTTTCATTTTTATGTCATTGTCTGGAGTAAACCAACATGTCTGACGGCTGGAATATCGCTATCTTAGGGGCAACGGGCGCAGTAGGGGGAGCTTTACTGGAATTGCTGGCAGAACGCCAGTTCCCGGTTGGTGAGCTGTACGCGTTGGCAAGCGAACGCAGCGCGGGTGAAGTTCTGCGCTTTCAGGGCAAATCAGTGCGCGTCCACGATGTGGCAGATTTTGACTGGTCACAGGCACAGCTGGCGTTCTTTGTTGCAGGGCGTGAGGCCTCCGGGCGCTACGCAGACGAAGCGGCCAGTGCCGGTTGCCTGGTCATCGACAGTAGCGACCTGTTCGCTCTGGAGCCTGATGTGCCGCTGGTGGTACCCGATGTGAATTCGCAAGTGCTGGCCGACTACCGTAACCGCAATATTGTCAGCGTGGCCGATGCGTTAACCAGCCAGCTGCTGTGCGCCATCAAGCCGCTGATTGAACAGGCCGGTCTGAGCCGCTTACAGGTGACTAA
This sequence comes from Erwinia amylovora, assembly GCF_017161565.1. NCBI lineage: Bacteria > Pseudomonadati > Pseudomonadota > Gammaproteobacteria > Enterobacterales > Erwiniaceae > Erwinia > Erwinia amylovora. Next base: position 2,490,165 of record NZ_CP066796.1, on the reverse strand, counting down.
CCTGCTGGCCGCTTCAGCGCACGGTAAAGCGGCGGTGGATTCGCTGGCCGGAGAGAGTGCGCGTCTGCTCAATGGTTTGCCGGTGGAAGAGGGTTATTTTGGCCGCCAGCTGGCGTTTAACATGTTGCCCCTGTTGGCGGACGGCGAAGGTAGCGTAGCGCAAGAGCGCCAGCTGGTTGAGCAGGTGCGCAAGGTGTTGCAGGACGAAGGTTTGCCGATCGCGGTCAGCAGCGTTCAGGCCCCGGTCTTCTACGGCAATGGACAGATCGTGCATATTGAAAATCTGCGCCCGCTTTCCGCCGAAGAAGCGCGTGAGGCGCTGGCACAGCGAGAGGATATCAATCTGACGGAGGAAAATAACTTCCCGACTCAGGTTGGCGATGCCTCTGGCAGTGCCCACCTCAGTATTGGCTGCGTGAGGAACGACTACGGCATGCCGGAGCTGCTGCAATTCTGGTCAGTGGCTGATAACGTGCGCTTTGGCGGTGCACTGATGGCAGTGAAAACGGCCGAGAAGCTGGTGCAGGAGTATTTCTACTGATGTCCGATATCGATGTGCCGCAGCCGACGATGAAACTGGCGCTGGGCATTGAATATGACGGCAGCCGCTACTACGGCTGGCAGCGGCAGAATGAAGTGCGCAGCGTGCAGGAAAAACTGGAAAAAGCCTTAACCAGGGTGGCCGATGGTCCGATCGCTGTTTTCTGCGCCGGTCGCACGGATGCCGGAGTTCACAGCACCGGCCAGGTGGTGCATTTTGAGACCACCGCGCAGCGTAAAGACGCTGCCTGGACATTAGGTGTGAATGCCAACCTGCCAGCTGATATTGCCGTGCGCTGGGTTAAATCCGTGCCGGATGACTTCCATGCCCGCTTTAGCGCCACCGCCCGGCGCTATCGCTATGTTATCTACAACCGGCGCTTGCGCCCGGCTATTCTCGCCGCCGGCGTCACGCATTTTTACCACCCGCTGGACGTGGAAAAAATGCAGTCCGCCGGCCAGTGTCTGCTGGGGGAAAATGATTTTACGTCATTTCGCGCCGTGCAGTGCCAGTCGCGTACGCCGATGCGCAACGTCATGCATCTGAACGTCAGCCGCCACGGCGCGTATGTGGTGGTCGATATCAAGGCCAATGCGTTCGTCCATCATATGGTGCGAAATATCGTCGGTAGCCTGATGGAGATCGGCTGCGGTAATCAGCCTGAAAGCTGGATGAGTGAGCTACTGGCGGCAAAGGACCGCAAGCTGGCAGCGGCAACAGCGCGTGCAGAAGGGCTGTACCTGGTTGCGGTGGACTACCCGGACAGCTATGAATTACCCAGCCCACCGATGGGGCCGCTGTTCCTCGGTGACTAATATTCGTTTGAAGTATTCAAGGAAGCCTGTATGGATTTAGTTCGTTTTGTCGTCGACTTTATTCTGCACATTGATGTTCATCTCGCGGAACTGGTGGCTCAGTATGGCATCTGGATCTATGCCATTCTGTTTGTGATCCTGTTTTGCGAAACTGGCCTGGTGGTCACTCCATTTCTGCCGGGAGACTCCCTGCTGTTTGTTGCCGGAGCGCTGGCCGCGCTGCCGGGCAACGACCTTAATGTACACACCATGGTGGCTTTAATGGTGGTGGCAGCCATTCTTGGTGACGCGCTGAATTACACTATCGGGCGACTGTTCGGCAATAAGTTGTTCAGTAACCCGGACTCGAAAATTTTTCGCCGCAGCTATCTGGATAAAACCCATGCGTTCTATCACAGGCACGGCGGTAAAACGATTATTCTGGCGCGCTTTGTGCCGATCGTACGTACCTTCGCGCCGTTTGTCGCCGGTATGGGCAAAATGTCTTATCGCCATTTTGCCCTGTATAACGTGTCGGGCGGGCTTCTGTGGGTGCTGCTGTTCACCTACACCGGCTATTTCTTTGGTAATCTGCCGGCGGTGCAGGAAAACCTCAAGTTATTGATCGTGGCGATTATTCTGCTGTCAATTTTCCCGGGGCTGATTGAGGTTTGGCGACAACGCCGGGCAGCGCGTCACAACAGGGCTTGATATTCAGAGTGTTGCTGCCAGCGCCAGGCAGTACTATCGTCCAGGACAGGCTACCCCGCCAGGGGCAGCCTGCCTGAACAAGAATATTGTCCAGGCAGCCCGTCGCGTCAGGCAAAATCCTTCTTATCAGGCGACGCTTTTCAGCGCCATAGTCCCCGGAACAACCCTCCTCACTGAAATCACCGTAACCCCCCGTTCAGCCTGTTTAACGCAGTTGTTGGCATTGAATCTTCTTATCAGGACGAATGGCGTTTTTAGATAGTATTCTTCTTAAGAATGGTCTTAATTGTAGGGCTACGCCGAACCTCAACCGCCTTGATTCTGACAGTGAATATAACCGAGGAGCCTTATCATGCCTGAAACGTCGGCCCTGTCCCAGATTGTTCTGCACCCGGTCAGTGCAACCCTCAATGACGAAGATATAAACCTGTCGGCTGAAAAAGTAGTAATGGCTGAACATATTATTGCCGTATCAGAATGTGCTGATTCTCTTCGCTTTCATTCAACACCGTCCATCTCACCGCTGCAAACAAGGCTGTTGAGTCGTTCAACGGGTTGGCTGCCCTCAGCAGGTCAGCAGGTAGAATCCAGCGATGAAGAAGAAACCGAGATGGCAGAAATGATGGCTGAAGGCAAGAAGCTACGCCAGCTGGCTGAAAATTGCGCCCAACAGAGCGATGAATACCAGATATCATCCTCTCCGCCAGCGCACAGGTTTACAGCAAAAATGGCGCTGCTGATAGGCACCGGGCTGCTGGCAGGTGTTGTCGGCAGCGTGGCCTGGCAGCGCGCTCGCGCAACAGAGCGCAGCAATAACAGTACGGAACTTTATCGCTCAGAGGTTCCTCCCCCCTTACAGCTGCATGATAATCAGATGGCTTATCGCTCAGCGGACTATTATGCCAGTGAAAATGTCGATCGGGGCGAGCCACTACCACAACCCGCTGCCAGAGCTTCTCCACGCAAGACAACGACCAGCAAGCCATCTGAGCACGATGATGTAAAAAAAATAGCTATCTCCGATCTGATTTGTTATGAAACCGTGGGCGCAGGGCGAATGGCCCACAGAAGAATAGCACCCTGTAAGAATAGTCCCCCTCATGCCAGACAACCCCAATTCAAGCCACTGCTACCGAGAAAGTATTACTATACGGAAAATCAGCCTGATATTTGCAAGTCGGCGCAGTTTAAAGACAGATGTCATAAGTTTCATAGCGTGCAAAGAAAAAAAAATAAGGTTTTTAAAAATGTCGTCCTGAATTTGGGCAAAGTAAGATGCTTATGTCCGCCTCCTTCCGGTGAGAAAGTTGAATTGGTTCGGCCTCTCACGCTCAGGGAAATAATCAGTCATGTAAAGGGGAAAACAAAAAGACCAGAAAATCTGACAACTTCGCCCGCATCCAGTCATGTCACAGCGGCAGGGCAGACTGAACTCAGTTTCCATCCGGTCATTGAAACGAATAACGCCACGATGAGTACAGTTGAAGACGACGTGAAAATTGAGAAGTTATTTGATTTTTCATGTATTGATGAGCGCGAACATATTTCCTGGGCCGACCTTGTCAGGCAGATTGGAAAAACCCTGGCTTCGCCGGTAAGAACGCTGGGAGACGAATCGCTTATCATCTATTATCACAATACTCTGAAGCTGGGGTGTCCAAAAAATCAGACAACGGAACGGATTGATCAGATAACCAGTAAGATTGATCCTCTTACAACGCAAATACTGACTCTTTTGCCGGGATCTCAGATTATTGCCGTGACTCAGCTCATTGTGGCCCCTGCATTGCAGGTACTTGCCGATGACTGGTCAGGGCAGCCTGTTAATTTACAAAATATTGCAGGGCTCAACCAGCAGTTAATGTTTATGGTCAGACAAACGATTCCAACGCTCTCTGGATCGGAGGTTGCCGCTCTCTATGACGCAAAGGCGCAACAAAAAGGGGAAAAAGGATTAGCGATCGGCCAGCCAGTCCGAAGGTTTACATTAAGGGACAATAAACTGGCGGTGGATATTGGCGGAACATCCTATTCCTATCGCAGGCGGAAAACCGGTGAATCTTTTATCATCGATGGTGATGATACGAAGACCATTGCCTACAATAAAGCAAGGTCGCGATGGGATTTCATCAGTAAAGAAACGGAGTTAATTTATTCTTCGCACAATATTAATAATAATAAATCCTTTGGTGTTCCGATAAAAGATTTCATAAAAAACAAGGATGCTTTACTGCTGGCTGATAACGAGAATACTGATATTCTCAGCCTTAAAGAAAAGGACGGCAAAGTAGTAGAGTATGTTCTGAACGGAGGTTTTTTGGTGCCAATAACGCAGTATGATATATCCGAGAACACCATAACTGCTGCTGTTTCACCTAAAGGAAAAGAGCGGAGTATTATGTTGCCAACAGAATATGGCTGGGTATATGAACAAGAATCCACTGTGGTTGATGACAATCTGGATATCCTGCTGGCAAGCAATGGCAATGGACAAGTCTTCAGTAACGATCGGTTATTTAGTCATATCAAGAAAGACGGTTTTAGCTATGACGCTATTGGAACAATGTATCTTAAATACAAGCAAAGCTATTTCGAAGTGCATCAACCTTTTAGCGATATCTATATTCTGGCCAATCGGCCAGAAAGTTTATTCGTCAGGGAAAATGGTATGTTCAAACTACGAAACTCCCCTGATATTATCTTTGGCTACAGAAACCTGAGCGTGGGTTACTCTCCTCTGGAGCCTTCATCAAAAATCTCACTGCGCATTGAAGAAGATGCCTATGATTATCTCTGCACCCACGGAGAAGTCGTCGACACCACTCCGGTGAAAAAAATAGGGCCAGGCGTATACGTCGATGATAAAGGCAAAATGCTGTTCACTGTTAACAATAAGCATTTTTCCGTGTCCAGCCATTCCGGGAAAAACATTGTCATTAATAATGCTGTTGCTACAGGCGGGGAAAGTAAAACAGGCCTTTTTTTAAGCAAGGATATCTACCTGAGAGAGCGAGATGCGAATAAAGAAAATATTCTTAATTATATTGATCTTGATCACTGCGATTTGAAACGCTCACCGGGAATGGCCTCAGGTTGTACTCCGCTGGTTATCACCGATAGTTTAGATGCATTGCTCAAGCACAATATCGAATTGGGCCATACAAGTAAAAAAACGATTTTAAGTACCAAACTTGTTCAATATAAAATGCCGGAGTTTCCCAGCTTATTCGTCAACCCAGAAAAAAGAAAGTATTACTACCTTTTCAACGGGAGTTTTTTCCGGGCTGAAATTGTATCAACTGACAGCGAGGTCAATGCTTCCGGCAGTGCTATGTTACGTATTTTCAGCAAGGGGAACCTGTTCAGGGGGGAAAATGATATTGCTAATATTGTGTTTGAGAATAAAAATGGCAGGGTTGAGTTAAAAACCCAGGCTGAATTTTTAGCCGAAAAGTTGGGTATGAAAAAAGGGGCAGTTAACAGTTATCTGCAGAACAGAGTTTATAACAGTATCGCCAGTCTGGATGCAGTTAAAAATATTGTTGACCAAGTGTTAATGTCAAAGAGATTTATGTTACTCAACCCGAGAGAAAAATATCTTTCCTATATAGAGACTGAGGATGTCAGGGAGTTGATCGGTAAACATTTTTATTCCTCCCGCATCAAATTCAGCGACAATATTGTCGAGTTATCGGAAAGTACAACGATAACTGATTCTTATCCGCTCTATTTGCGTGGCGCGAAGGTCAATATTAAAAATGCCGTTAATCATCTCAAAATAGAGGTTATTCCTGCGGTTATTAAAGAATTGAGCAACTTCACTCAGAATTGCGAAAACTATCTTCGTATCGTCATGGATACGGATAATGTCGATTTTCTGCGGAGTTTCGCCCTTGCCCTGAAAAAATGTTTGGTGAGAACTCGGGCTGCGCTAAAGCTCGACAAGATCCATCTGGCCAGTTTGGTTAAAGAGCCGCTCAGCGATCATTTGTTACCTGGCGACGAGCTTATTCACCACCGCCCCATCCTTACCGAAGAAGAAAGACAGTTTGGAACGTTGGCTTTTGCGCTGCTGGACCGGACGGGAAGGATCTATGTTAACGCCGACAAACTCTATTTTGTTGATCCCACTCATCCCGATGAAAGCATGAGACAGGATCCCGTTTTGACTCTCAGTAGCACTTTACTCCATGAAGCGACGCATGTCGGCATGATGACCAGTGATATCGTCTACTTTCCGATTGAGAATGGGGATATTATACCGATACTGGATGCTAAAGATGATATGATCGAAAAAATCAGGCTGGGAAAAATTGTCGAAAAGAATGATTTCAATGAAATGAATAAGCAGTATCTCAGCCGGATATCTTTGTACCGTGGGCGGATGAAAACTCTCATGGAGTCTGAAAATCTGGCTTACCTGGCCTCACACGATCCAGGCTACCTGGCACATTTGTTTCTGAATACCGCAGACGGTATTGCCATTCTGACACGAGATATCTATCAAAACAGACTGGTGAAAAATGACTAATTGCGCAGTGTTGGCGTAATCTCTGCCGTTCACTGTTTCGTGTTCTGCGCTTAAAATCATCGTCGCAATAAATCGGCCAAAACTTGAGCTTCAGATTTTCCTTATTTGCAGCATTGCCCGGGAATGCGTGAGCGGTGAATCAAAACACCGCCAGTGAAATTCCCCTCAGACAAGTCAGCCTCCCTCATTGACGAATGTGTAGCGAAGTGGCGTATTTTGTGGTGTAATAACGCCTGATTCACAGGCGATAATCTGTGTTAAGTATCTGATTTAGCACAAAAAACAACATAACAGGTCATCAATGAGCTGGATTGAACGAATTCTTAATAAGAGCACAATCACCCCATCGCGCAAAGCAAGTATTCCTGAAGGGGTCTGGACCAAATGTGACAGCTGCGGGCAGGTTCTCTACCGCGCCGAGCTGGAGCGTAATCTGGAGGTCTGTCCGAAATGTGACCATCACATGCGTATGCATGGCCGCGATCGTCTGCACAGTGTACTGGACGAAGGTTCTCTGGTTGAACTGGGTAGCGAACTGGAACCTAAAGATGTGCTCAAGTTCCGTGATTCCAAAAAATACAAAGATCGCCTGTCAGCTGCGCAGAAAGAGACCCGTGAAACCGATGCGCTGATCGTGATGAAAGGCACCCTGCACGGCATGCCGGTTGTCGCAGCCGCTTTTGAGTTTTCCTTTATGGGTGGCTCAATGGGCTCGGTGGTCGGAGCACGCTTTGTGCGCGCCGTAGAGCAGGCGCTGGAAGATAACTGCCCGATGATCTGTTTTTCAGCATCAGGCGGAGCGCGTATGCAGGAAGCGCTGATGTCGCTGATGCAGATGGCGAAAACCAGTGCCGCACTGGCCAAAATGCAGGAGCGTGGCCTGCCGTACATTTCAGTGCTGACCGATCCCACCATGGGCGGGGTCTCTGCCAGCTTCGCCATGCTTGGCGATCTGAATATCGCGGAACCTAAAGCGTTAATCGGTTTTGCAGGCCCCCGCGTAATTGAGCAGACCGTACGTGAGAAACTGCCGCCAGGCTTCCAGCGCAGTGAATTTTTGATCGAGAAAGGGGCGATTGATATGATCGTGCGCCGTCCGGTAATGCGCTTCAAGTTGGCCAGCATACTGGCGAAAATGATGAATCTGCCTGCTCCTCAGGAAGATGTTGTCACCGAAGCGACCGCGGAGCCTCAAAACTCTGAGGCCTGACCGATGATGAGAGGGGGGTTCTGCGTCCCTTTCACTCATGAACCCTAACTTTGTGAACGGGACACATGGATAATCTTCCTCAAGCCACGTCGTCTCTTGCCGCATGGCTTCATTATCTTGAGCATTTGCACTCCCAGGCCGTCGATCTTGGTCTGGAACGTGTCCAACGCGTTGCAACCGCGCTCGACCTGCTTACCCCAGCCCCTGTCGTGATCACCGTTGCCGGGACGAATGGCAAAGGCACCACCTGCCGCACCCTTGAAACCCTGCTGCTGGCCGCAGGCTATCGCGTTGGGGTTTACAGTTCGCCGCACCTGGTGCGCTACACTGAGCGGGTTCGCGTTCAGGGGGAAGAGCTGGCAGAAACGGCGCATACCGCCTCTTTTGCGGCGATTGAAGCCGGGCGTGCCGCCACCTCGCTCACCTACTTTGAATTTGGCACGCTGTCGGCGCTGTGGTTATTCAAACAGGCGCGGCTGGATGTGGTGATCCTGGAAGTCGGCCTGGGCGGGCGGCTGGATGCCACCAATATGGTGAATGCGGATGTGGCGGTGGTCACCAGTATTGCGCTTGACCATACCGACTGGCTGGGCACGGACCGGGAAAGCATTGGCCGCGAGAAGGCAGGCATTTTCCGCAAAGGCAAGCCAGCGGTGGTTGGCGAGCCGGATATGCCAGGCAGCATTGCCGTGATAGCAGCAGAGAAGGGCGCGCAGCTCCGTCAGCGCGACCGTGACTGGTCATATCAGCTCAACGGTGACAGCTGGTCCTTCCACGATGCCAGCGGCAGTATTGAGCATTTGCCACTGCCGCAGGTGCCGCTGCCCAATGCGGCTACCGCGCTCGCGGCGCTGCGTGCATCAACGCTGGAGGTTGAAGAAGCGATCATCCGCCGCAGCCTGCACCAGGCGATTTTGCCGGGACGTTTCCAGACTGTGAGTGAGTCACCCCGGGTTATCCTCGATGTGGCGCACAACCCCCATGCGGCGAGCTATCTGGCGGGGCGTCTGGCGGAGATCAAAGGCGAAGCCAAAGTGCACGCGGTGGTGGGTATGCTGCACGATAAAGATATTGCCGGTACGCTGGCGTGCCTTGCCCCGCAGGTTGATTACTGGTACTGCGCGCCGCTGGAAGGTCCTCGTGGTGCCAGTGCAGAGCAGCTGATGACACATCTCAAGGCGGCGCAGTCCTTTGCGTCGGTAACCGCAGCCTGGCACCATGCGTTAATGCAGGCGGGACAACAGGATATTGTGCTGGTGTGCGGCTCTTTCCACACCGTTGCGCATGTCATGGAAACGATGGCATCGGAGAATGGCAGTGGCAAGTAAGTTTCAAAACCGTTTAGTCGGAACCGTGATTATTGTGGCGCTGGGCGTTATCGTGCTGCCAGGCGTGCTTGATGGTCAAAAGAAACATTATAAAGAAGAGTTTGCGGCCATTCCTCTGGTGCCAAAAGCCGATGAGCAGCCGGAAACTGAAGTGGTGCCGCCGGTAACCCAGTCGCTGCCTGTGCAGCCGCCTGAAAATGGAGACGTCACCGCCGCGGGCAATGATAATCCTTCGCAGGCCGATAGCGGCTCGACCGTGCCGAGGTCGCACAGCCAGCCAGCGGTAGTGATGCCGCCGCCGCCGGTGCAGCAGCAGGTTCAACCGCCTAAAGTGGTGGAAAAACCTGAATCGCAACCCAGGCCGCAGCCGGAACCGGTCGAAAAACCCATCGGGAAAGCCGAGCCGGTTGAAAAACCAAAACCGGCGCCTAAACCTGAGGCGAAGTCTGAAGCTGCGGTAGATAATCCCTCTCCGCCGGCAGAAACGGCACCAACGGGTCAGGCATATGTCGTACAGCTTGGCGCACTGAAAAATGCCGCCAAAGTGAATGAAATTGTTGCCCAGCTGCGCCTTTCCGGCTACCGCGCCTTTACCGTCCCGGCAACGCCGGTACAGGGGCAGATTACCCGTATTTACGTCGGGCCGGATGCGTCGAAAGCCAAAATGCAGGCTGCCATCGGTGCACTACAGGGGATATCAGGGCTGGGTGGCGTGGTGAAACCTTACGCTGCACATTAATGGTTTTGCCGGTCCCGCTGGCTATCGTTGCGATAGCGGTCGTCATCCGCGCCCGGCGTAGCCACCAGGCAACGCCGGGCGTTGTGCATGATGACAACGGCAAATCAAGGTATTGCATCAGGGGACGCTGGTGGAAGAGAAAGGCGGCGGCCAGCGGTTTTTTAAACTGCGGGGGTAATTTAAATTCGCACGGTAAAACCCCTACGCAAACGTTTTCTTTTTCTGTTAGAATTCGCCCCGAACTGAGCCTGAGTCTCTGAAGACCCAGGCCGGGGCAGGGTAACTGGAAGTGTTTATGATCTGGATAGATTACGTCATTATTGCGGTTATCAGTTTTTCGGCTCTTGTCAGCCTGATCCGTGGGTTTGTTCGGGAAGCGCTTTCTCTTGTGACCTGGGGATGCGCCTTTTTCGTCGCCAGTCATTATTACTCCTTCCTTGCCGTCTGGTTCACAGGATTTAAAGACGAACTGGTTCGAAATGGCATCGCCATTGCGCTGTTGTTTATTGCCACGCTGATTGTCGGGGCTATCGTCAACTATGTGATTGGTGCTCTGGTTGAAAAAACCGGTCTGTCAGGAACCGACAGGGTTTTGGGCGTCTGTTTCGGGGCATTACGTGGCGTGCTGATTGTTTCCGCCATGCTGTTTTTTCTCGATACGTTCACCGGCTTTGCTAAGGGCCCGGACTGGCAGCAGTCCCGGCTTATTCCCCAGTTCAGTTATATCATCAGGTGGTTCTTTGATTACCTGAAAAGCACGTCGAGTTTTTTGCCCCGGTAATCGCACCGGGGTCGCGGCTTATGAGGAAATATCACTATGTGCGGTATTGTCGGGATCGCCGGTTTTATGCCGGTCAACCAGTCGATTTATGACGCGTTAACGGTGCTTCAGCACCGTGGGCAGGATGCCGCAGGCATCGTAACCATTGATGCATTGAATTGCTTCCGTCTGCGCAAAGCAAACGGGCTGGTCAGCGATGTATTTGAAGCCCGCCACATGCAGCGTATGCAGGGCAATATGGGCATTGGCCATGTGCGCTACCCGACGGCTGGCAGCTCCAGCGCTTCTGAAGCTCAGCCCTTCTATGTCAACTCTCCCTACGGAATTACCCTTGCCCATAACGGCAATCTGACAAACGCCCACGAGCTGCGTAAAGCGCTGTTCGAAACCGGCCGTCGTCATGTCAACACCACCTCGGATTCTGAAATTCTGCTCAATATCTTTGCACAGGAAGTGGACCGCTTTCAGCAATACCCGCTGGAAGCGGATAACATCTTCGCCGCCATTGCGGCGGTGCATCAGAAGGTGCGCGGGGCTTACGCCTGTGTGGCGATGATTATCGGACACGGGCTGGTAGCGTTCCGCGATCCTAATGGCATCCGCCCGTTGGTGATCGGTAAACGCCCGATGGTCGACGGCCGCACTGAGTATATGGTGGCTTCAGAAAGCGTGGCGCTGGACACCTTAGGCTTTGAGTTTCTGCGTGATGTGGCCCCGGGTGAAGCGGTGTACGTGACGGAAAAAGGCCAGCTATTCACCCGTCAGTGCGCTGAAAATCCGAAATGCAATCCGTGCCTGTTCGAGTATGTTTACTTCGCCCGTCCCGATTCGTTCCTCGACAAGATTTCTGTCTACAGCGCCCGCGTACGCATGGGCACCAAGCTCGGTGCCAAGATCGCCCGTGAATGGGAAGATCTTGACATCGATGTGGTGATCCCCATCCCTGAAACCTCCTGTGATATTGCGCTGGAAATGGCGCGTATTCTGGATAAGCCTTACCGTCAGGGTTTCGTAAAAAACCGCTATGTGGGCCGCACTTTTATTATGCCCGGCCAGCATCTGCGCCGCAGCGCGGTTCGCCGCAAGCTGAACGCCAACCGTGCCGAATTCCGTGGAAAAAATGTGCTGTTGGTGGATGACTCCATCGTGCGCGGCACTACCTCGGAACAGATCATCGAAATGGCACGCGAAGCCGGGGCGAAGAAAGTTTACCTGGCTTCAGCCGCGCCGGAAATTCGCTTCCCGAACGTCTACGGCATCGATATGCCTAGCGCAACGGAGCTGATTGCTCACGGACGCGAAGTGGAGGAGATCCGCCAGCTGATCGGTGCCGATGCGCTGATTTTCCAGGACCTTAGCGATCTGATCGAAGCGGTACGTGAAGAGAACCCGGATATTTCGCAGTTTGAATGTTCCGTTTTCGACGGTATCTACGTTACCAAAGATGTCGATCAGCAGTACCTCGAGTACCTGCAATCCTTGCGCAACGACGATGCCAAAGCAATGCAGCGTCAGAATGAAGTAGAAAATCTGGAAATGCATAACGAAGGCTAAGCGCTTGGTGGTGTAAGCAGGTAACATGGGCCGGAAGCAATTCCGGCTCATTTTTTTTAAGGACAGGGTATGAAACGACTCATTATTGGCATCTCTGGCGCCAGTGGGGTGATTTACGGTATACGCACGCTGCAAATCTTACAGCAGGTCAGCGACATTGAAACGCATCTGATAATGAGCCAGGCAGCGCGGCAGACGCTGGCCCTGGAAACTGACTACTCGGTGCGTGACGTGCAGGCAATGGCTGATGTGGCGCACGACGCGCGCGACATCGCGGCCAGTATCTCGTCCGGATCTTTTAAAACGGACGGCATGGCAATCCTGCCTTGTTCAATGAAAACCCTGTCCGGCATTGTTCACAGTTACAGCGACGGGCTGCTGACGCGCGCCGCTGACGTGATATTGAAAGAGCGCCGCCGACTGGTGCTGTGCGTGCGTGAAACCCCGCTGCATCTTGGTCACTTGCGCATGATGACCACGGCGGCGGAACTGGGTGCGATAGTCATGCCGCCGGTACCGGCGTTTTATCACCATCCGCAAAGCGTGATGGATATTGTCGACCAGACGGTTAACCGCGTGCTCGATCAGTTCGATATTCAACTGGACGATGACCTGTTCACGCGCTGGCAAGGTGCAAAGCCCTGATCGGCAGCGCTAAATGGGTGCAAATACAGGCGCTGAATCGATCTTTGTGCACAATGCACACGATGATGGAAGATTGCCGCTCGTCTGTAGCAAAAACCTGCTATAAGTTTCCCTGCAAACCGGATACACACAGCGCCGGGTGAAACGCATGTTAAAAACAGCGTAATGTCGCGTAAAGTGGCATGGAATCTGCAAATTAAACCGGGTCAGTCACAGCGCAAGGCATCACGCACACCATAATAAAATCCGAAATTGAGGGGGTTCAATGAAAAAGCAGGTTCTGGCTCTTTCCCTGTTAATGGCAATCACTGCGGCAGGCAACGCTTTTGCCGCCGGCCCGAAAACGCTGCGTATCGGTACCGACCCGACCTATGCCCCGTTTGAAATGAAAAATGCCGAGGGGCAGCTAACGGGCTTCGATATCGATCTGGCCAATGAAATTTGTCAACGCATGGAGACGAAATGCACGTTCGTTGAAAGCGATTTCGACGCGCTGATCCCATCGCTGAAAGCAAAGAAGGTGGATGCCATCATCTCCTCCCTGTCGATCACCGCCAAACGCCAGCAGGAGATCGCTTTCTCTGCAAAATTGTACGCGGCGAACTCCCGACTGATTGCACCTAAAGGATCGAAAATTCAGCCCACGCTGGCGTCGCTGAAAGGCAAAACCATCGGGCTGTTACAGGGCACCACCCAGGAAACTTACGCCAACCAAAACTGGCGGCCGCAGGGTGTTACGGTGACGCCTTACGCTAACCAGGACCTGGTGTACCAGGATTTGACCGCAGGCCGTATCGATGCGGCCTTCCAGGATGAAGTTGCTGCCAGCGAAGGTTTCCTCAAGCAGCCCGTCGGTAAAGACTATGCGTTTGCCGGCCCGGCGATAAAAGATGAGAAAATCTTTGGCGTGGGCACCGGCATTGGCTTAAGCAAAGATAATCCGGCTTTGAAAGCCGCCATTGATAAAGCCTTTGATGACATGCGTAAAGATGGCACCTACGCCAGGTTAGCAAAAAAATACTTCGACTTTGACGTGTACGGCGGTTAATGAAACCTGTCTGCGGGCCTCACTGCGTAAGGCGGTGAGGCCGATGCAGCTAATAATGAATTCTGTATCTTCACCACTCATCATGCCACCGTGCAGCCATGCGGTGACGGATAACAAAGCACAATCAATGTGCGCAAGCGCCTTGAAAGCGCGTGGTCGGGTCGCCATTCTATCGGCGAAGTAACAGATGCAGGACATAACGACAGGATATTGCCCATGCTGTATGGCTACTCTGAAGTCATTTTTAAAGGCGCGCTGGTGACGCTGGAGCTGGCGCTTAGCTCGGTCGTGTTTGCCGTGCTGCTAGGATTGATTGGCGCCGCGGCCAAACTCTCCAACAGCCGCCCGTTGGCGGCGATGTCTGAAGTTTACACCACGCTGATCCGCGGCGTTCCGGACCTGGTGCTGATGCTGCTGATTTTCTATGGTTTGCAGATTGCGCTTAACCAGCTGACTGATTTCTTCAGCTTCGCCCAGTTCGATATTGATCCGATGGTGGCCGGGATTATCACCCTCGGCTTTATCTATGGGGCTTACTTCACTGAAACCTTTCGCGGTGCCTGGATGGCGGTGCCGAAAGGGCAGCTCGAAGCGGCCACCGCCTTTGGTTTCACCCGCTCCCAGACTTTTCGCCGTATCTTATTTCCGGCCATGATGCGTTTTGCGCTACCGGGGATCGGTAATAACTGGCAGGTGATCCTGAAAGCCACGGCGCTGGTATCGCTGCTCGGACTGGAAGACGTGGTGAAGGCCACCCAGCTGGCTGGTAAATCGACCTGGCAGCCGTTCTGGTTTGCGATAGTTGCGGGCGTGATTTACCTGATTTTTACCACGCTCTCTAACGGGGTGCTGTGGTGGCTGGAACGCCGTTACACGGTAGGCGTGAAAAGGGCTGAACTATGATTGAGATCGTTCAGGAATACTGGAAAGCCCTGATATGGACTGACGGCTATCGCTTTTCTGGCGTGGCGGTTACCCTGTGGCTGCTGGTGGTTTCCGTCGGGCTGGGCGGCTGTATGGCGCTGCTGCTCTCGATAGCGCGGGTTTCGCCTTACAAAGCGATCCGCTTCCCGGTGTGGTTGTTCACTTACGTGTTTCGCGGTACGCCGCTCTACGTGCAGCTACTGGTATTCTATTCCGGCATGTACACGCTGGAAGTGGTGAAAGGTACGGAGCTGCTCAACGCCTTTTTCCGCAGCGGTTTGAACTGTACGCTGCTGGCACTGACGCTGAATACCTGTGCTTACACCACGGAAGTTTTTGCCGGTGCTATCCGCGCAGTGCCACACGGTGAGATTGAAGCCGCACGCGCTTACGGCTTTTCAACCTTCAAGCTGTACCGCTGTATTATTATGCCTTCGGCGCTGCGTACCGCGCTTCCTGCATACAGCAATGAAGTGATCCTGATGCTGCACTCCACGGCGCTGGCGTTTACCGCCACGGTGCCGGATTTGCTGAAAGTCGCCCGTGACATTAACTCAGCCACCTATCAGCCGTTCATCGCCTTTAGCCTTGCTGCCGTGCTGTATTTGATTATTTCTTATGTGCTGATCAGCCTGTTCCGTAAAGCGGAAAAACGCTGGCTGGCGCACGTTAAACCCTCATCGTCCCATTGAGTAACACTATGGCTGAAAAAAAATTAAGCGTAACCGAACTGCATAAACGTTATGGGGAGCATGAGGTGCTGAAAGGGGTTTCGCTGCAGGCAAACGCCGGGGACGTTATCAGTATTATCGGCTCATCCGGTTCAGGAAAAAGTACTTTATTGCGCTGCATTAATTTTCTTGAAAAACCGAGCGAAGGCTCCATTGCGGTTAACAACCAAAACATCCACCTGGTGCGCGACCATGACGGGCAGCTGAAAGTCTCTGACAAAGAGCAGTTACGCATGTTGCGTACCCGCCTGACTATGGTGTTCCAGCATTTTAATCTGTGGAGCCATATGACGGTACTGGAGAACGTGATGGAAGCGCCGGTACAGGTGCTGGGACTGAGCAAAACTCAGGCGCGTGAACGGGCCATCCGCTATCTGGACAAAGTCGGTATTGACCAGCGGGCGCAAGGAAAATACCCGGTGCATCTGTCCGGCGGTCAGCAGCAGCGCGTCTCAATTGCCCGTGCGCTGGCGATGGAACCTGAAGTGTTGCTGTTTGATGAGCCGACCTCGGCGCTTGACCCGGAGCTGGTTGGCGAGGTGCTACGTATTATGCAGAAGCTGGCGGAAGAGGGGAAAACCATGGTGGTAGTGACGCACGAAATGGAATTCGCCCGCCACGTATCGAACCATGTCATTTTCCTGCATCAGGGCAAAATTGAAGAGGAAGGGCCGCCGGAAACGCTGTTCGGTCAGCCAAAAAGCGCGCGCCTGCAACAGTTTCTTTCAGGGGCATTGAAATAGTTCCGCTCAGAACTTCGCTAAGCAAAGGGCACAGGGGCGGACATCGCCCCCTGTTTGATCCTGCCGATATTGCATAATTTCAGCCGTCGGCAGGATCTAAACCACGTCCTGCAGCGCTTTTTCCAGATCGTACCAGCGGAAAGCAAAACCTGCTGCTTCCAGGCGCTGGGGGATCACATGTTGTCCACCCAGTACCAGCACCGCAGACTCGCCCATCATGAGCTTAATCGCCGCTGCCGGCGTGCGCATAAACGCCGGACGATGCATGGCATGACCGAGCGCGGCGGCAAACTGTTCATTGCGCACCGCATAAGGAGCGACCAGGTTAAACGGGCCGTGCAGCTGTGGCTTATCCAGCAGCCACAGAATGCCGTCAATCGCGTCCTGCAGATGGATCCACGGCATATACTGCTTGCCGTTACCCAGTGGCCCGCCAATGCCAAGCTTAAACGGCAGTTTCATTTGTGCCAGCGCGCCTCCTTCTTTACTTAGCACTACCCCGGTGCGGATCAGGCAGACGCGCGTCTGGTCACTTTGCGCCTGCTGTGCCAGCTGTTCCCAGCGCGCGCACAGCTGATGGGTAAATTCATCATGGCCCGGATCGTCCTCGGTCAGTATCTGATCGCCGCTATTACCGTAGTACCCGGTGGCAGAGCCGGAAATCAGCAGTGCAGGCGGGCGACTGCTGGCCTTAATCAGCGTCACCAAACGTTCAGTTAGCTGCCAGCGGCTGGCGCACAGCAGGCGCTTACGCTCGTCGCTCCAGCGTTTGGCGGCAATAGGCTCCCCGGCCAGGTTAATCACCGCATCAATGCCATTCAGGTCCTGCTGCTGATCAAGCCCGGACCACAGCTTAACCTGCTCACCCAGTTTGCCGCGGGCAGCGGCAACGTCGCGCGTCACCACGCTCAGCTGGTGGCCCAGCTGCAACAGGCGGGCAGTTAACGGGCGGCCAATCAGTCCGGTGCCTCCGGTAATCAGAATATGCATGGGTTTATCCTTTCAGAAGAGTCAGTACGGCATCTGCCCTTTATCATAGGTGAAGATAGCGAAAATGCGTGTGAAGTTATGCACGGAGATCGAGAATGTTAATGACGCGCCGCGCTGGCTATGACGATGGCCTTCAGGGGAAATTCGGTCAACAGGAAAATCCTGATGCGACCACGTCAAAGGACGTGCCGATGCGTTATCCGCCGATTGCGCGGTCGCTGACCGGCGCGGGACTGTGCGCATCTCCATTCCCGTGATGCTGAATTGCCCGGCGTTACATAACGATCTCTTACCACAGCGTCTGGCTGACTGCGCCCATTTTCAGTCGCAACGTGCCCCGTTACAACGCGGGCTGGCAGTGTCGCTGCGCGTTGACAGAGATTAACGCACAAATTGGTGATTGATTAGTGCTTCGTTACACATTAATTTAGTGCGGCTCGCGCTATCAGGCGCGAAGACGGGTGATTCAACTAAGCGCCAGGCGCCAGAACAAAAAAAGGGTTACGGATGGTGGAGCAAGATCAGGGCACGGAGTGGGTGGATATCGTTGATGAAGATAACGAAGTGATTGCACAATCCAGCCGTGCACAGATGCGTGCACAGTGTTTGCGCCATCGCGCAACCTACATCGTGGTTCACGACGGTATGGGTAAAATTCTGGTACAGCGTCGTACTGAAAACAAAGACTTTATGCCGGGCATGCTGGATGCCACGGCGGGTGGGGTGGTACAGAGCGGCGAAGAGATGCTGGCATCAGCACGGCGTGAGGCGGAAGAAGAACTGGGCATTGCCGCAGTGCCGTTTGCCGGGCATGGCCAGTTTTACTTTGAAGATGCGCACTGCCGGGTGTGGGGCGGACTGTTCAGCTGCGTGTCCCGCGGCCCGTTTGCGATGCAGGAAGAAGAAGTGGATGAAATTTTCTGGATGACGCCGGAAGAGATCACCGCCCGCTGTGATGAGTTTACCTCTGATTCGCTGAAAGCGCTGTCGCTGTGGCTGACGCGTAACAACGAGTCCGGGCGCGCCGCCCAGCAGTAATTACCGGCGGTGGTGCCACCAGTGCGCACCATCGCTTTTATCCCGCTTTACCCGGTAACTGATTCAATGTGCCGGAGCAGACTGGCGCATTCTCTCACCACGGCGGCGCAGCATCTCCATGACGATCAGCAGAACCAGCGAGGCCCCGATCATCAGGCTGGCCGCGGCGGCGATGGTGGGATCAAGGTTTTCGCGGATACCGGCAAACATCTGGATTGGCAGCGTGCGCTGGCTTGGGCTGGCGAGGAACAGCGTCACTACCACCTCGTCAAATGAGGCAGCGAAGGCAAACAGCGCGCCGGAAAACACCCCCGGAGCAATCAGCGGCAGCGTCACCTTACGGAATACCCGCAGCGGTGAAGCCCCGAGGCTGGCGGCAGCGCGCGACAGATTAGTATCGTAACTTTTTAACACCGCCATCACGGTGATCACCACAAACGGCATGCCGAGCAGCGCGTGTGCCAGCACCAGCCCGAGATAGCTGTTAAGCAGCGACAGCCGGGCGAAAAAGAAGAACATACCAACAGCAATAATCACCACCGGAGCGACCATCGGCGAGATGATAATTGCCATCACCACCCCTTTGCCGCGAAATTCCCCACGCACCAGCCCCATTGCCGCCATTACTCCGAGTACCGTTGCCAACAGGGTGGCCAGCGGTGCAATCAGCAGGCTGTTACCCAGCGCGCCCAGCCACTCCTGAGAGTGAAAGAAGGTTTGATACCAGCGCAGCGAGAAACCGCTAAGCGGATAGCTAAGAAACGAACTGGCGTTAAACGACAGCGGCACGATGGTCAGTACCGGCACGATCAGAAACAGAAGTACCGCCGCCGCATAGAAGTTGAACAGGCTTTTCCACAGGCGCAGGATCAGAGTGCCTTGTTGTCGCATCGGTATCTCCTTAATGGGCTGCCGCTTCGGCAGAGGTACGGGTCACGCGCACATAGACGATATAAAGCAGCAGGACGATAACCAGCAGCTGGCTGCCCAGCGCCGCAGCCATCCCCCAGTTCATCGTGCTGTTAGTAAAGAAGGCAACAAAATAGCTCACCATCTGGTCGTCCGGCCCGCCCAGCAGGGCAGGGGTGACGTAGTAGCCGATTGCCATCATAAACACCAGCAGCGCCCCGGCGGCGATACCGGCATAGGTTTGCGGCACGAAGACGCGCCAGAAAGCGATAAACGGATGCGCGCCGAGGGAAACAGCGGCGCGGACACAGGCGGGTGAAATGCCCTTCATCACCGCATACAACGGCAGCACGATAAACGGCAGCAGAATATGGGTCATGGAGATATACACGCCGATGCGGTTAAACACCAGCGTCAGGGGATGGTCGATAATGCCGGTGGCCATCAGGGCGCGATTGATCAGACCGCCGGACTGCAACAGCACAATCCAGCTAGCGGTACGCACAATAAGGGAAGTCCAGAAAGGCAGCAGCACCAGGATCATCAGCAGATTGGCGCGGTTAGCGGGCTGCTTTGCCAGCCACCAGGCCAGCGGGTAGCCAATGCCGACACACAGCAGCGTCACCACCGTTGCCATCCACAGCGTGCGCAGCAGCACATTGACATACAGCGCCTGGTCAGCCGGCAGCGGTTGTTCGACGCCGGTTTTCGCGTCCACCTTACGGTCAAAGACCGACAGCAGATAGTAGCTGGTGAGCGGATTAGCCACGCGCTTCAGGGTTTGCCAGGTGCTCAGTTCACCCCATAGCGGCTGCCTGGCGACCAGTGCCGCTTTCACCCCGCTGCCGGAAGCGGGCACCAGCCGTGGAGCGGCCACAATCAGGCGGCGGTAGCTGGCATCTTCATAGCTCAGACGTTTGGCGATGATGGCCAGCCGGCCGTCTTTACGCGCGGCGATAAGCTCTTCCCCCAGGATAGCGAACAGCGCCTCGTCCGGCAGCGCTTTGCCCGACCACTGCTGAAGCGCGGCGCTGGTTTGCGGCAAATTATCATGCAGCTGCGGATTAGCGACGCTTTGACTGAGAATCGAGATGATGGGAAACAGAAAACAGACCACCACGAACACCAGCAGCGGGGCAATCAGCAGCAGGGAGCGCCGGGTTTTTAGCCCATCGGCCTGGCGCAGTTGTCGATCGAGGGCTGGCAACGCCGCGCTTGCAGCCGGCGGCGCGGAGGGATCCATAACGAGGTTTTGACTCATAGCTGCTTCCTTATACGGTTGATGGCTGCTGTCAGCCGGCCATGACGATCCTGACGCGATTACCTGGCAGCCCAGACGTTAAAACGCTGCTCCAGATCTTCGCCGTGTTCCAGCCAGAAGCTGCTGTTGACCTGCAATGAGACGGCGAGGTTTTCCGGCGCGGTGGGCAGCTTGCTCAGACGCTGCGGAGCCAGCAGTTTGCTGGTATTGATATTGGTCGGGCCGTAGGGGATATTTTCGGCATAGACTTTCTGGTTTTCTGGCCGGCTGGCGAAGGCAATAAACTGTTCGGCCAGCGCTTTATGTGAAGAGCCTTTAACCACTGCCCAGTGATCAAGGTCATATAACGCACCGTTCCAGACGATATTGAAGTTGTGGCCCTCATCCTGTGCCGCGCCAATGCGCCCGTTATAGGCCGAACTCATCACCACATCGCCAGATACCAGCCACTGCAGCGGCTGTGCACCTGACTCCCACCACTGGATATGGGGCTTCAGCTGATCGAGTTTTTTAAACGCGCGTTCGATCCCGGCAGGGGTAGCCAGCAGGCTGTAAACCTCCTCGCGCCTGACGCCGTCCGCCAGCAGCGCAATTTCCAGCGTGTATTTCGCGCTCTTACGTAACGCGCGCTTGCCGGGGAACGTTTTGATATCCCAGAAATCGGCCCAGCTTTTCGGGCCTGTTTGCAGTTTGCTGGCGTCATAGGTCAATGCGGTCGACCAGACGAAGATCCCGGCACCGCACTCGCTGACCGCCGCAGGAAGAAAATCGGCCTTATTCCCCAACTTGCTCCAGTCCAGCGGTTCCAGCAGCCCCTCTTCGCAGCCGCGTTGCAGCTCGGGGGTTTCCATTTCCACCAGATCCCAGCCGACCTGGCCGGTCTCCACCATGGCGCGCAAACGCGCCATTTCACCATTGTATTCGCCCGCTTCAATGCTGCCTTTACCTGCTGCCGTAAACGGTTTGTAAAACGCTTTTTCCTGGGCGGCTTTATTGGTGCCGCCAAAGGAGACCACCGTCAGACTCTGCGCCTGTGTCTGCCAGGCAAGCGTGGTGATAACCAGCGCTGTCAGGGTCTTAATCATACTAACCTCCTGATTATTAGATACTTGTCAATGCGGTTTTCGTGCCATCCCCCCGCTGGCTGGCAAGATTATGCCGTCAGCCGTGCAGCAGCGAAGCCAGCAGGTTAAGGGCCGCTTTAAACTGCGCATCGGGGATGGTCAGGGGATAGAGGAAGCGAATAACATTGCCGTGTACGCCGCAGGTCAGCAGAATTAAACCCTGCTCCAGCGCACGCTGCTGGATGCTGCGTGCCATAGCGGCAGAGGGCTTGCCGCTGACCGGGTCGTTAAACTCAGCTGCTACCATTGAACCGCGTGCGCGTACTTCTGCCAGCGCAGGGCAACCGCTGGTATTCAGGGCTTCAGCCAGTTCCGCGCCGAGGCGCTGGGCGCGTGCGCACAGCTGCTCCTCTTCAATCACCTCCAGTACCGCCAGCGCGGCGGCGATCGCCAGCGGGTTACCGGCATAGGTTCCCCCCAGTCCGCCCGGCTCCGGTGCATCCATTAATTCAGCGCGGCCGCTTACCGCGGAAATTGGCAGGCCGCCGCCGAGGCTTTTCGCCATCGTCATCAGGTCGGGTTGGGCATCCGGGTAGTATTCGCTGGCAAACAGCTTTCCGCTGCGCGCAAAGCCGGTCTGGATCTCATCGGCAATCATCACGATGCCGTGCTGGTCGCACAGCTTGCGTAGCCCGCTGACAAATGCGTCAGGGGCAATATTAAAGCCGCCTTCGCCCTGAATCGGCTCATAGATAATGGCGGCAACCTGCTGCGGACTGATATCGCATTTGAACAGGGTTTGCAGGCTTTCCAGCGCATCTTCCACGCTGAAGCCATGCAGCGCATTCGGGTAACGGGCGTGAAACACCGATGCGGGAAACGGACCAAAACCGGTTTTGTATGGCGTAACCTTGCCGGTCAGCCCCAGTGTCATCAGCGTGCGGCCGTGAAAGGCGCCGCTAAAGGCGATCACGCCCGGGCGACCGGTGGCAGCGCGGGCGATTTTCACCGCATTTTCTACCGCTTCAGCGCCGCTGGAGAAAAAGGTGGTTTTACACGGCCCGGCGATGGGAACCCGCTGGTTGAGCTGTTCGGCCAGCCGGATGTAATTCTCGTAGGGGATCACCTGATAAGCGGTGTGGGTGAAACACGCCAGCTGGGCGCTGACTGCGGCCATCACTTTCGGATGGCGGTGTCCGGTGTTGAGCACGGCAATGCCGGCGGTGAAGTCGGTGTACTCGCGTCCCTGTTCGTCCCACAGCGTGGCGTTTTCCGCTTTGGCTACGTAGAAATCGCACATCACGCCCACCCCTCGCGGGGTGGCATTCAGACGACGTTGATCTGTTTCACGATTGTTCATGGTTTATCCCTTATCGAAATTCGACGCGCGCTACCCCGATAACATCAGGCTGCATGTTGATGCGTCTGACGTCGCCCGGATGATTTGAGCTATTCACGCCTGCTACCCCGGCTCTCCTTGCTTTTTAGCCGCTTCGGGGTTTTATAATCCAGAGCCAGTTTTTAAATTTTCAAGGAACCAATTTTGCTAACCTTACTCGGTGACCTGCTAGCGCACCGCCTGGCCCAGAACCTCAACGGTACGCTGGGCAAGCGTTTGTATGATGTTTTGCAGGGTGCCATCCAGGATGGCTCCATCGCCACCGGCCGTCGTCTGCCTGCCTCACGCGATCTGGCAAAAGACCTGTCGGTATCGCGCAATACCGTGCTGACCGCCTACGAGCAGTTGCAGTCGGAGGGCTATTTACAAACCCGTGCCGGCAGTGGCACCTTCGTCTGTGATCCACTACCGGAAAGCGCACCTGAAGTGGATAAGCGGCCGCCGGCCGACGGCCAGACGTTTAACTTTGTGCGCTTCTCCAGCCGGGGTGCGCGCCTGCTGGCACGGAGCGGGGCAGGGCGGTATCAGTGGGGCGCATTTATGCCCGGCGTGCCGGACGTCAGCCATATGCCGCACGATATCTGGCGCAAAATCCGTCTGCGTATCAGCCGCCGGATGCCGGTGGAGGCACTGAGCTACTCCGGCCACGGCGGATGCCTGCAGCTGCAACAGGCGCTGGCGGACTATCTGCGTGTCATCCGCTCCGTTAACTGTACCCCGGAACAGATCCTGATCACTGCCGGAACCCATCAGTCGCTGGATCTGCTGGCGAAAATGCTCTGCGATCCCGGTGACCGGGCGTGGATTGAGGAACCGGGTTACTGGGGCATCCGTAACGTGCTGGCGGTTAACGGCATTGAGCTGCTGCCGACCGGGGTGGATGAACAGGGCATGATGCTGCCCGCTTTAAGCGGTGAGGCGCGGCCGCCGCGTTTGATTTGCGTAACGCCTTCGCATCAGTATCCGCTGGGTTCAGTGATGAGCCTGCAACGCCGACACCAGCTGCTGGCGCTGGCAAAAAGTACCGGCAGCTGGGTGGTGGAAGATGACTACGACGGCGAGTTTCGTTTTGCTGAAACCCCGATCCCGGCGTTACAGGGGCTGGCTGCCGATGCCCCGGTCATCTATCTCGGCACCTTCAGCAAATCCCTTTATCCCGGCCTGCGTTTGAGCTATATGGTGGTGCCCAGGCCGCTGGCGGCGCGTATGAAAATGGCCCATTCGGAGCTGTACCGGGGCGGTAACGGTCTGGAGCAGCTGACCCTGGCCGAGTTTATAGGTGAAGGGCATTACGCGGCGCACGTCAGGCGCATGCGCCAGCTGTACAGCCGCCGCCGCGCCGCGCTGGTGCAGGTTATCCGGGAAAATCTGGGAGAAAGCTTTATTGCCCGGCAGAGTAACGCCGGGCTGCATCTGATCCTGGCGCTGCCGGACAACATCGACGACGTGGCGCTCAGCGCCGAGCTGGAACAGAATGGCGTACTGACGCGCCCGCTGTCGGCCTACTACCTGTTGGGCGCCGCGAAGCGCGGACTGCTGTTAGGCTATGCGTGCGTTGACGAGCAGCAGATGGCGGAGAAGTTTGCGCCGATCCTCACCTGTCTGGCGAGCCGCCTGCAGCGTTAAGCGCTGCGCACCGTACTGGTGCGGATCGTTCGAATTGCCTGATTGTGCATGGGTTTTTAAGGCACATTTTGGTGCGGGCTGCAAAAATCGATAAAAAACAATAAGCTGGGATGCGCTGCCGTCAGGTTTTTTTTTCCTGGATTTAGCAAATTCTGCTTGTCGAAACGAATTTTTTTGTGGTAGAGCTAAAAAAAGCCCCCGACAGATGCGCCCGGTTTCAGTGATGCACAATGCGCGCCCGGGATGATTTTTCCCCGTTTGACGAGAGAATGCGATGAAATCACTGGTGAGTTTTAAAAATATCAAAAAGAGCTACGACGGCGAAAAGCTGGTGGTTCGCAATCTGAACCTGGACGTGCAGGAGGGGGAGTTTCTTACCCTGCTTGGCCCGTCCGGGTCGGGAAAAACCACCAGCCTGATGATGCTGGCCGGTTTTGAAACTCCCACCGATGGCGAAATTTTTCTGCGCGATAAGCCGCTGCATATTCTGCCACCGCATCAGCGCGATATTGGCATGGTTTTCCAGAATTACGCGCTGTTTCCCCATATGACGGTGGCGGAAAACCTTGCGTTTCCCCTGTCCGTCCGCAAGATCAGCAAGTCCGATATCAGGCAGCGCGTGGCGCGCATTCTTGACATGATCAAGCTGACCTCACTGGCCGATCGCTACCCGGCGCAGATGTCCGGTGGCCAACAGCAGCGCGTGGCGCTGGCGCGAGCGCTGGTATTTGAACCTAAGCTGGTGCTGATGGATGAACCCCTGGGAGCGCTGGATAAGCAGCTGCGCGAACATATGCAGCTGGAGATCAAACAGCTGCATGATTTGCTTGGACTGACCATTGTTTATGTAACCCACGATCAAAGTGAAGCGATGACCATGTCAGACCGGGTGGCGGTATTCCATGACGGCGAGATCCAGCAGATGGACAGTCCGGGCAAGCTTTACGAGCAGCCAGTGAACGCCTTTGTTGCGCAGTTTATCGGCGAAAATAACAGCCTGCTGGCGACTCAGGTGACTGCAAATGGCGATTACTACCGCGTGCAGCTTGACGACGGTAGCGAACTGGATGCGCTCAGGGTGCGGCCAAGTTCGCCGGGTAAAAAAATTCAGCTCAGCATCCGCCCGGAACGGATTAACGTCAATGCGCCACAGCCGGGCGATCGACAGATAAAAGCGCGCGTTCAGCAGTTTATTTACCTGGGCGATCATGTGCGCATGCTGACCGAGGTAGCGGGGCAGGGCAACTTTATGGTGAAGCTGTCACCGGCGAAAATGGACAGCCGCTGGCAGGCGGGCAGTGAGGTGATGCTGTCATGGCAGCCGCAGCATTTGCGGGCGCTGGATGTGGTGCGGCAATAGACAAAAAAAGCGGGCCTGCATGCAGGCCCGTTCTTATTACTCCGGTGCGGGTTGGGCAATCGCTGTGCGTTGCCCGTTATCGCTTAACCTTCAGCCTGTTTCGACTGAATTGCCGTCAGCGCGATGGTATAAACGATATCGTCTACCAGCGCGCCGCGCGACAGGTCGTTGACCGGCTTACGCATGCCCTGCAGCATTGGCCCGATGGAGATCAGGTCAGCCGAGCGTTGTACCGCTTTATAGGTGGTGTTACCGGTGTTCAAATCCGGGAAGATAAATACGGTAGCACGGCCCGCCACCGGTGAATTTGGCGCTTTGGATTGCGCCACGTCGGCCATAATTGCGGCGTCGTACTGCAACGGACCATCGATCACCAGATCGGGACGTTTTTCCTGGGCGATACGCGTGGCTTCACGCACTTTTTCCACGTCGCTGCCGGCACCTGAGTTACCGGTGGAGTAGGAGATCATCGCAACTCGCGGTTCAATGCCAAACGCCAGCGCTGAATCTGCGGACTGGATCGCAATCTCGGCCAGCTGCTCCGGGTTTGGATCCGGGTTGATGGCACAGTCACCGTACACCAGCACCTGTTCAGGCAGCAGCATAAAGAACACCGAAGAGACCAGCGAGCTGTTTGGCGCGGTTTTGATCAGCTGCAACGGTGGGCGGATAGTATTCGCCGTAGTGTGTACCGCGCCGGAAACCAGTCCATCCACTTCACCGCGCTCCAGCATCATGGTGCCAAGCATCACGTTATCTTCCAGCTGCTCTTGCGCTACCACTTCGGTCATGCCTTTGTTTTTACGTAGCTCAACCAGACGGGCCACGTAATTTTCGCGCGCGCTCGCCGGGTCGACAATCTCAATGCCGGCGCCCAGCTTTACGCCCTGGGACGCCGCGACGCGTTGAATTTCTTCCGGGTTGCCAAGGAGGACACAGGTGGCGATGCCGCGCTCGGCGCAGATGGCCGCCGCTTTCACGGTACGTGGTTCATCCCCTTCCGGTAACACAATACGCTTGCCTGCTGCACGCGCCAGTTCGGTCAGCTGATAGCGGAATGCCGGTGGCGACAGACGACGGCTGCGCTCAGAGGCGGCGGTCAGGGACTCGATCCACTCGGCATCAATGTGACTGGCCACATACTCCTGCACGCGTTCAATACGCTGGATATCATCGCCCGGAACTTCCAGGTTGAAGCTTTGCAGGCTCAGTGACGTCTGCCAGGTATTGGTATCAACCCTGAATACCGGCAAACCCGTCTGGAAGGCGCGTTCGCACAGTTTCTGGATCGGTGCATCTATGGCGTAACCGCCGGTCAGCAGGATGGCACCAATTTCTACTCCGTTCATCGCGGCCAGGCAGGCAGCGACCAGCACGTCCGGGCGGTCTGCGGAGGTCACCAGCAGTGAGCCAGGACGGAAATGTTCCAGCATATTGGGCAGGCTACGCGCGCAGAACGTCACGGATTTCACCCGACGGGTAGCGATTTCCCCCTCGTTAATCACGCTGGCGTTCAGGTGGCGGCACATATCGATAGCGCGTGTGGCGATCAGCTCAAAGCTCCAGGGAATGCAGCCCAGCACCGGCAGCGGGCTGTTGGCGAACAGCTGTTTTGCGTCGATATGAGCCACGCTGGCTTTGCTGGAGTCGTCGAAGATCTCTGACAAATCCGGGCGGGTACGGCCCTGATCGTCGACCGGGGCATTGAGTTTGTTGATGATTACGCCAGTAATGCTTTTGTTTTTGCTGCCGCCAAAACTGGCCTGGGTCAGTTCAATGCGCTCTTTCAGCTGGTCCGCAGAGTCATTGCCCAGCGCCGTGACAAAGACGATTTCAGCATTCAGCGTTTTGGCAATTTCATAGTTCAGCGCAGAGGCAAACTGGTGCTTACGCGTCGGTACCAGGCCCTCTACCAATACCACTTCAGCCTCTTTGGTATTTTCATGGTAGCTGGCGATGATCTCTTCCATCAGCACGTCCTGCTGGTTGGAACCCAGCAGGGACTCAACGCGGCTCATTGCCAGCGGCGCAGCGGCGGGGATGCTGGAGTGTTGGCGAATGATGGTGGTGGTTTGGTCCGGACTGTCGCCGCCAGAACGTGGCTGGGCGATGGGCTTGAAGACGCTAAGCCGCACGCCTTTGTGTTCCATGGCACGAATAACGCCGAGGCTGACGCTGGTCAGGCCGACGCTGGTGCCGGTGGGGATCAACATAATTGTTCGGGACAAGGTAATTCCTCCTGTAACCTGGCCATATACGCCGCGCTGTATTTCCCCGATCCTGTAACCCGGGGGCGCCCCTGAGACTGACAGCAGCGTAACAGGTCAATGATGGTTGAAGCCGTCATCACTTTTTCCACCGCAGTGATATTGGCCAGATAAACCGTGGTATCTGAGACAGCTCCGCCAGCCGGAGCTGACGGAGCCAAAAGGGGTTATGCGGTCAGGCGGCTGGCGTCCTGAGCGATAACCAACTCTTCATTGGTTGGCAGCACCAGCGCAGGGCGGCTACCTTCTTTATTGATGAAGCCGGACTTGCCGAAACGGGCGTCGAGGTTGCGCTGGTGGTCGACTTCAATGCCCAGCAGAGCCAGTTTGTTCAGCGTCAGCTCACGTACCAGAGAGGAGTTTTCCCCAATGCCACCGGTGAAAATCACCGCATCCAGACGACCATCCATCAGGGCGCTGTAGGAACCGATATATTTAGCCAGACGGTGGCAGTAAACGTCCATTGCACGTTTGGCGTCGGCTTTGTTTGGGTAGTTATCTTCAACATAGCGGCAGTCGCTGGTGACTTCGGTCAGACCCAACAGGCCCGACTCTTTGGTCAGCAAGGTATTGATTGCGTCTACGCTCATGCCCAGCGCGTCGTGCAGGAAGAAAATGATGGCCGGGTCGATGTCACCGCTGCGGGTGCCCATGACCAGGCCTTCAAGCGGAGTCAGCCCCATTGAGGTGTCTACGCATTCGCCGTTACGGATGGCCGAAACGGAACCGCCGTTGCCGAGGTGGCAGGTAATGATGTTCAGTTCAGATACGGGTTTGTTAAGAACTTTAGCCGCTTCCTGAGTCACGTAGTAATGGCTGGTGCCATGAGCGCCATAGCGACGCACGCCGTGCTCTTTATACAGTTTGTAGGGCAGGGCGTAGAGATAAGATTCTTCCGGCATGGTCTGATGGAAAGCGGTGTCGAAAACAGCAACATTCTTATCTGACAGGTGAGGGAAGTTTTTCAACGCTTCATCAATACCGATCAGGTGCGCCGGGTTGTGCAGCGGAGCAAAAGAAGAAGCGTCTTTAATGCCCTGGATGACCGATTGATCAATAATTACTGACTTGGTCAGTTTTTCGCCGCCGTGAACAATACGATGACCGATTGCAGCAATTTGTGCCGACAGTTCTGGTTTTTGTGCCAGAATGGATTTAACCATGAAATTAAGCGCTTCGCTGTGTGCAGCGCCAGCACCCAGCGCCGCTTCTTGTTTAGCGCCATCAAGTTTCCATTTGATACGGGCTTCCGGCAGGTGGAAGCATTCAGCTAAACCTGACAGGTATTCATCGCCATTCGCTGGATCGATAATGGCAAATTTCAGGGAAGAACTACCGCAGTTCAGAACCAGTACTAACTTACTCGACATGGAAGGTCCTATGTGTTTAATGTGGCGAAATAAAAGTCAATCCGACCTTCAGCGTTATGCATGAAAGCTGGTACATTAATGTTGGACATCTGGCTTTAAAAAGTGTTGTCCGAAAGCAAAAATTTTGGAGTTATGATGGTCTACATGTTGTCGCTTTGCGCGTTTTTGCCGTGGTCCGGGCAGCTTCGCTCCCGCTCCAGGGCAATAAATGCGCACAGGATAACCAGAGTCACTGACAAAAACAAAATATTTTGATTTCTTTAAGGTAGAGTTGGTGTGTTGTGTGTTTTTTTTAAAATTTATCTCTGAATTTGAGGTTTGCCATGGCTAATGAATCCGGCTCCGTCGGTTGGTTCAAATTGTTCCAGCTTGGGCAGCACTATATGAAGACATGGCCTGTCGAAAAGCGTCTTGCGCCGATGTTTCCTGAAAACAGAGTAGCGCGCGTAACGCGTTTTGCTATCCATTTTATGCCGCCGCTGGCCATTTTTTGCCTGAGCTGGCAAATTGCTCTGGGGGGACAGCTCGGCCCTGCTGTTGCCACTGCCCTGTTCGCCTGTAGCCTGCCAATGCAGGGGCTGTGGTGGCTGGGTAAACGCTCGGTGACGCCGTTACCGCCGACCTTACTGGACTGGTTCCATGATGTGCGTCAAAAGTTGCAGGCGGCAGGACAGGCGCTTGCCCCGGTTGAAGGTAAACCTACCTATCAGTCACTGGCAGATGTACTCAGGCGGGCATTTAAGCAGCTGGATAAAACCTTCCTTGACGATCTTTAAAACGTGATGCGGGTTTCACCCGTTGGTCCCCCTTGTGCGCACCCGATGCGCCATTATCAAAACCAAGAAGGAAAATGCAGTGAAGTGTAAAGGTTTTCTGTTTGATCTGGATGGCACCTTGGTTGATTCCCTTGCGGTGGTTGAGCGTGCCTGGAAAAATTGGGGTGAACGCCACGGAATAGCCGCTGACGAGCTGCTGAACTTTATCCACGGCAAGCAGGCTATAACTTCACTGCGACACTTTATGGCGGGGGCCAGTGCGCAGGAGATCCAGCAGGAGTTTATCGAGCTGGAGAAAATGGAAGCAGGAGATACCGAGGGCCTTGTTGCCATGCCGGGTGCGCTACAGTTACTGGCAACGCTGGATGAATTAGCGATCCCGTGGGCAATCGTGACCTCCGGTTCTGTGCCGGTCGCCAGTTCACGCCATGCAGCGGCGCGTCTACCCGCTCCGCTGGCATTTGTTACCGCAGAGCGCGTGGAGCGCGGAAAACCAGAGCCGGATGCCTATCTGCTTGGTGCCCGGCTGATTGACCTTGAACCTGAAGAGTGCGTAGTCGTTGAAGATGCTGCTGCTGGCATTCTTTCGGGGCTGGCCGCAGGCTGCCATGTGATTGCCGTCAATCCGCCTGAAGAGGCTCAACGGCTGGAAGATGTCGATATGGTGCTTAGCTCGCTGGAAGAACTGATTATTCATAAAAATGCCGATGGCAGCGTCAATATTTACCGCCGACATTAATCCTGCTTACATTCCGAGCCAGCGCTAAGGTTCTCTTCAGCGCTGGCAATGCACCCCTTAACTTCATGATATCCTCTTATGGATAACCATCCCGAGTTCTTGCCGCAGATCATTTGACGAACAGGTAAAACCTGGCCTGTCGCCAGATTATGCGGGTGACAGGCATGAAGAAAAAGAGGCCATTTCATAAAACGACTTTATACCGTTGTTCAGTCGTATATATATTGTTGTTTTGGGTTGTGTATACTTTAATAGTTATCGGCGGATGTATGAAACCAATCAGATAAGCCGGGTGTCGAATGTACCACTCATTTATCGGTAATGTCGTCTTTTAATTACAAGATATTATGCCTGAAAATAAATATTTCTCTGTGATACCTTATATTATGGGTTGAAATTCAATGAAATAACAATAAGCATGATAAATTATTTCTGCGATAAAATCCGTAGCGAAAAAAACATATTTAACTTAATTGAAGAGGATTTTTATTATGCCATCAAATCTATCGCTTTCTGACTTATCACCCCGCGCTCAGTCTGTGCTTACTTTCCCTGAAACAAGAGCAAAACCGGGTAATTGCCCCAACTGCGGCCAGAGTCTTCTTGAAGACATTTCCTCTGTCACAAATTCCTCAGGCAGGCTGGGTGATCCAGATTTTGGCATTCCAAAAGCAATAAAAAATGCCGCCAGCAGCCTGGATAAATCGACTTCAAATAGTTCTGCAAGTGAAAGCGAAAGCGAGCGTTATTACTGCGCAGTCAGGACTGAATGCAGCGGTGAAAATAGCATTGCCAATGCAGAGTTTAATGATCAAGGCACCGAGCCTGATGGGGTGAGCTCTTTACAAGTGGTGCGTGATCATATCATATCTCAACTTAACTCGCTTATGGAGCAGATAAAAAAGGAACCGGGCATCATGAGTTTAATGGCTATATGCCTGATTATGTGGATTTGTGAGACGATTTATGAATATGGCAAACAGAGTGGTCATTGCTCAATGGATCTGTATCAAGCACACGGATTTTCTTATCCGCCACACAGACTTCATGGCGTGCTCCGTGAGCATGTGAGCGTGCCTGAACTAGCAGCCCGCGTTCCTGAAAGCAGTATTAGTCAGATCTCCTCAAAACATCACTACTATACTGATAACCGACTTGAAAATGTAAATTATTCACCCAGAAACTAAATATCATCTGATTAGCGTAAATCCACGATAAATAGCGGATGTATTGCTAAAACCAGGCATGAATTTTCGAATTTTCAGATTATAGTTTAATTGGCTTTGTAGTAAGTCCGCTATTTTTTTTGTTCAAAAAGTTCATATTAACCCTCATTTTATGACTGCTGAATAACAGGGTTTAATGTGCATTTTTATGTTATCTGATAGCCTTAAATGGCAGAAAAAATATTCTCAATCACTCTCATCTCTAAACTGGCTGAATCCGCTTTAACCGTGAAGCTATATCCTTAGCTTACCGGATGATATCAGAAATAATATCAATACTGGCTACTCAAGCCAGTTAATTACCTCGGCTATTAACCCGGTATTAAGTTCAGTCATTGAAATGGCTAATCCTCCTCTGATTTTCGATAATTCGAAGACCTGTCATTAATCCGTTAATTATAATCAGGCTGCAGGACTGAGCGGTAATGCGCTGCTGGATATCATCTTGTTTTGCACAAAACGCTTTCTGTTACCTTAAAATAGGTTTTTCTGTTGAATTAATCCCCATACACTGAAAAAGTGTTAGCCGAATTTCTCATTTTTGTGTGGAGGGATCTTTTAAATGCAATGTCAACTGTCTGAATTATCGACCCCGTGCACTTTTTCGTCGATAAATGTAGTTTCAGATTGTCCTGAAGACAAGGACACACCTCAATCCAGCCGCGAAGGACTTTCGGCGAATATTATTTCTGTATCAAGAGCGGCTAACGAGATACTCGCATCTGGCCACCAGCGCTGGTATCAATCACGCCAACAAGGACTCAGACGTCCAGCCTGGAGGATATTAGGGATTAATTCAGATAAATCTGATGATAACGATACGCAATTGCACAAAGTTTGCGTTGAAGGAGGCGAGCTGCAACGGCTGGCTGAAGACTGTTCCCGGGCCTGTATGGAAGCGCGGGTGCAACAAACCCCGGTTTTCAAACTTTGCGGTAAATCAGGCTGGCTTGCTGGCGCCGCGCTGGCAACGTTTAGTATCGGTGTATTTGGTTGTAGCCGCTATGCTTTTGGCGCAGGAGGAGCGAGTCGCCCGGCAACAAATATGAGCGAAAATCTGCTTTTGTCCCCGACAAGCGTCGGCACTGCATCAACGCAGCCGGAGCCTCTGCCTATAGCCGCCGGTATATGGGCAGCCGAAATGGCCAGCCCCAGCGAAATAACTCAAGCTAATGATGTGCAGATAGCAAAGCTCGATTTCTCATGTCTGGATGAAAGACAAACGCTGACGCTGGCAGATATTTTCCGACAAATAGGCAACACGTTGTTAAACCCGGTTGAAGAATTAGCAAAAGAAGTTCAGGTGATTGACTATTACAATAGCCTGGGACGTTGCCCTGACGGTGATGAAATAAAATTCCTGTCGTCAGTGACAAGCAAAGTGGATCAGGTCGTTAGTGCGCTCATTTCGATGATTCCCGGGGTGATGCCGGCAGTAATTATACAACGGGTGGGTGGTTCTTTATTCCGCATTTTTGCAGATGATTTGGAAGGGAAACCTATAGATTTTTACAATGTGCTGGCGATTAATGAACAAGTGATGATGATGGCAAAAATGATCGCTGACTTTTCACCTAAGGATGAGAACGGACAGCTGATTAATAATGCATTTTCGCTGCCGGAGAATACCGGTCTTGAAGCTGGTCATGTTACAGTCTGGATTGGAAATGCGAAGTACAGGATAACCAATAAGCATGGGGCATTTCTCGCGCACGGTAAATCAGGTGAGTTCCCCGTTAACTATTCTTATAAAGATAAATCCTGGTATTTAGTAGAAAATGAGAAGAAGTTACTATCTTTGGCCATATCCCCTGCCGTGAAAGCACATCAACTCGCTTTCGCTTACAGTAATCGGATTGACTTTGAAATAGCAGATACTTTAAAGGATGTGCTGCCACTTAACGCCAGGCTTTTTCGCGTCTCACGCCCAAATGGTCAAGGAATTTACCGTTACTTCAGGAAAAAAAAAGAGGTAGTTCTTGCTGTAAAACTTAATGGAAAATTCTATCGTGTCTGTAGCGGGACAACAAAACAGAGGATGTCTTTTTATGACAAACCCGCATCAGAGATCATAATGTTTGACAAAACCTGGTATCTTGCTCC
Organism: Erwinia amylovora; assembly: GCF_017161565.1. Taxonomy (NCBI): domain Bacteria; kingdom Pseudomonadati; phylum Pseudomonadota; class Gammaproteobacteria; order Enterobacterales; family Erwiniaceae; genus Erwinia; species Erwinia amylovora. The sequence continues at coordinate 2,455,757 of NZ_CP066796.1, read as the reverse complement.
TGACGATAAAAGCGTTGAGGTTAAATCTGTTTCCTGTACAGTGAAAAGATCTCCACCTTCATTGTGTATGAGTTACTCGGAAGATTTGGATAAAATCCTTGCAGATAATCATGATTATGGCGTAAATCCACTGGAAATTACCTGGTTGAGGAGTGATGCTAATAATCCGGCCATTTTGGTATCCGCGAAAAATAATAAGAAATATATCCAGCACAATGGTGTTCTCTTTAGAGTTAAATTAGTTTCAACTACGTCTTCTGGCAGTGCGGGGAGCAGGGAAGTGCGTATTTATGGTAAAAAAAGGTTGGGGTTTCTGAAAAGAAAAACTAAATTTAATATTGCCATTGGTTATTTCAGTGAATCAAAAGGAAATAGTTTCTTATACAGCAAAATAGAAAGCGTTATGGAGTCACTTTATTTGCCAAGGCCGACGGCAGAAGCCTACCAGGCAGTAAAGGATTTTGAACGCAAGAACGGTGAAATTACAGCAGATGAATATGAAAGTATTCGTGCATATGGCGGGGTGAGGTATCGTGAAATTAATGATTTTATTTATAATGGCAGATTAAATGACTATGCTGATGCTGAACTCAAAGCAACAGTGGTTGCTGATATAGAAAATATCAGGGGGCTGTTAAAAAAATTACCAAGTATTGATGGTGTGGTATATCGGGGAAGCCAGCTCAATACTCACGGGGTGGACGCTCTGAACGACCTCAAGGCGGAAGATATTATATCAAGCCGGAAATTTATTTCTGCCTCAATGGATCCGGTCATAGCAAATGCTTTTGCAGCTGGGCCTAATGCTGTCCGTTATACCATCTACGTGCGAAAGGCTGCTCATCCTATATTAACCTTTACAGGGAAATTAAGGGAGGCCGAAGTATTGATTGAGGATAATACCGTGTTCAGATGCGTTTATATTTACGGCAGGGATGTCGTTCTGGAAGAATTAGTTAATCCCTCTGGCTATGATTTAAGAAGATTGAAGCATCTCTATATCTGATTTACAGTCAAACCAAAGTTTATTCTGATTTCGCCTAATATTAATTTCAACGCCAAAATAGATAGATAGCATCGTTCTTATATAATCCTTTTGGCTAAAATAAATGTATTTTCAATATCGACTATAAGAATGACTTTTTTCATTATGTCATCGCTATCGAGGCGCCAGTTGGTTAATTTCAATATGTATTCAGGAATCCAATCATGCCGCGCATTACATCTGAAGCCGCATCTGCGGCTCGAACTTCTTTGCTAATCATCCCCGATCAAAGTAGCGTGGATGATGGCAAGAAAGACCGTATCGATGGGGAACTTACCTTAAGCATCATCTCGGTAGCCAGTTCTGCCATCGAAATGAATACTTCTCTTAATTCTTCTGTCATTCAATGTTGGCAACGTGCTGTCAGCGGGCTGAACGGACGGCTGCGCGCCAGCGAGTCAATAACCCGATCAGCAGAAGAACGTGAACTACAGGAAATGTCTGTTAAAGGAGCAGAGCTGCAACTGTTGGCAGAAAATGGCATCCTTAACGGCCAGCATGCCGGTGCGTTTACTCCTCCTGCTTTCAAGCTTAAGGGAAAATTTGCCTGGTTTGCAGGTGCAGCGCTGTTCACTGCCGGCGCGGGTGCGTGGGCTTATACTCACCATCTCTCCGGTGCTGGCGGCATGAACCGCCCGCCGGCCGATTGGCATACGGACAGCAGCGCGATGACTTCTCTGCAGCAGCCGGAGCCTTTACCCCTGGCGGCCGCGATCTGGGCGCCTCGAGAGGCTACCACGACCGAAAAACTTCTGACTGACGATGTGAAGAGGGTGAAGATAGGTTATTCATGCCTTGAGGAACGACAGTCTCTTAAGCTTAGCGATATATTAAGACAAATCGGCAATACGCTGTCGAATCCTGTTGAGGCGCTGGCGCATGAATCGATGATCATTGCTTACTATAATAAGCTGGGTCGTTGCCCGGACGATTTGGCTATTCAGCACCTGGCAACAATAACAAGCAGAGTAGATCAGACGGTTAGCGCATTGCTATCACTCTTTCCCGCGATGACCCCGTTGGTGATTATGCAAAGAATAGGGGGCAAGTTATTTACCATGCTGGCAGATGATTTGGAGGGTAAACCTCTTAATCCGCAGGATGCTATTGACATGAATAATCAAGTTTTGATGGTGGCAAAGGTGGTTGCGGATATTTCACCTAAAGATAAAAATGGTCAGATTATTGAAAAAAAAGCCGTGCTACCCGAGAAGACATTTATCAGGTACGGCCGTTTACATATTTATATTAATGGTAATGAATATCTTCTGGTTCGTCGCGGGGAAAAATATATTGCGATCGGAGATGACCGGGAAGTGGAAGTGCGCTATTCGATAAAAAATAAGTCCTGGAGCAATGTGAGTAAAAATGCTGTTGTCAGAAAGCTTGATACCAGCATGGCAAGAAAACCGGCAAAGAATTTCATCTCTTACCTGGATGTCTTCGATATTGAAATGGCAAACAGATTAAAAGGAGTCAGGCAGCTTGACGCCAGAGCCTTTATACGTATAAAGCCAAATAAGGAAGGGATTTATCGGTACACTTTGCGCGGTAAAAAAAATCAACTGCTCGCCTTAAAACTTAATGATAAGTTCTATCGGGTAAGCAAAGGGACAACACAACGCCACCTGGCGATTTATGGTCGACCGGAATGCGAAGTATTTTTATTTTATGGTAAGTATTACCTCGCCAATAAGAAGCAAAGCATTGAGGTAACGTATTCGCCCTGCCGTTTGAAAAGAGCGCCTGTTCTACCCTGTATGTATTTTTCTGGAGATATAGGGCAGATTCTCACGGATAACCATGAGGCAGGACTGATTGAAGACAAAGTAGGCGAACTTCACTCCGATAAAAAATATCCTGCTATTATGGTAGCAAGTAATGGAAAAACCTATATTAAGCACAATGGTGTGCTGTTCAGGGCCAAAATAGTCTATAAGGGAACGGCTGAGCAGCCATCTGATGCAGAAGTTCGCATTTATGGCAGGAAGCTCTCAGGTCTTTTAAAGAGAAAAAAAGAGTTTTACCTGGCCAGTGGATTTTTTAGTTTGGTTAACGGCGAGAGTTTTTTAACCAGCAAAACCGAAAACACCATGGAACTCTTTAATTTCTCAAGGCCCACGGCGGAAGCCTACCATCTACTTCAGGATTTCGATGACAACAGTGGTGGTATTACCTCTGACGAATATACAAGCATTCGCAATTATGGAGGCAACAGCTACTTCACTATTAATGGATTTCTGTTGGAAAATATGCCTGAGCAGTATTTAAGCCCACATATAAGAGAGCAGGCATTTCAACATGTGAAAAATATCAGAACGCTGTTAAAAAAATTGCCAAGTATTCAGGGTGTGGTTTACCGCGGAGGAAAGCCCAATAGTCAGGGGATGATGGATTTAGCGGAACTGAAATCAGGAGATATCATTTCAAGCAAAAAGTTTATCTCTGCCTCTACAGAGCAGCAAGTGGCGAGAAATTTCGCGGCTAGTGCCAACGGCATCCGCTATAAAATCCATGTCGTGAAGGCGGCGCACCCGGTGATGCTCTACACGGGCAAACTGACTGAAGCAGAAATTTTGATTGAAGATAATACCGTCTTCAGATGCAAAGCCGTTGCTGGCCGGGATATTGAACTGGAGGAAGTGGTTAATCCGTCAGACGAGGAGAAGGCCAGTTTAAAATATGTCTTTATCTAGTTGCGTCGCCGATCGAAAACGGTGAACTCAGAAACGGCCAGCTGCCTCTGGCTGGACAAAGACTGTTCCCGGGCCAGCCGTCAGAAGGAAGGATTACAATGATTCCTTGCTGATTTCATCCAGCGAAAGGCTAAAGCTTGGAACAAACACCTCGACAAAATAGTCCATTTCCGGGCTGTGGCGCTGAGCCAGGGTTTTCTCCAAACGCGCTTTTGCCAGCAGGAACTCGTTGTTACCGGCAGACAGTTCTTCCAGACATTTCAGATAGGCACACAGTGCATCCGCCTGCTTGACAATAGCCGTTTCTGCCTCGCTGTGCTGATGTTCATCAATTAATGGGGCGTAGGCTGAACGCAGTTCATCGGGCAACATCTCGATCAGCTTGTTCTGGGCGATTTTCTCAATTTTTTTGTACTCATGAGCAATCTGCGCATTGTAATACTTTACGGGGGTGGGCAGATCGCCAGTCAGCACCTCGCTGGCGTCATGATAGAGCGCCATCAGAGCAATGCGTTCGGCATTGAGGCTGCCTGAAAATTTGGCATTTTTAATCAGTGCCAGCGCATGGGCGACCATTGCAACCTGCAGGCTGTGTTCAGAAACGTTTTCAGTACGCACGTTACGCATCAGCGGCCAGCGGTTAATCAGCTTCAGACGGGAGAGGTGAGCAAAAAAGTGGCTCTTGGTCATCGTACTTTTTCCCTTACAGCATAAACCGAGAGCGGCCTGAGCCGCTCTGGGAGAGAAGCATTAAAGCTGGCGGTAACCGCTGAGGAAACGGTCAAATTTACCGATCGCCATTTCCAGTTCATCGACACGCGGCAGGGTCACAATACGCACATGATCCGGCCACGGCCAGTTGAAGGCGCTGCCCTGTACCAGCAAGACTTTTTCCTGTAACAGGAAATCCAGCACCATTTTCTGGTCGTCGTGGATGTTGAACTTCTTACTGTTAATTTTTGGGAACATGTAAAGTGCCCCGTCTGGCTTTACGCAGCTGACCCCCGGGATCTCGTTAATCAGCTCCCAGGCGCGGTTACGCTGCTCATACAGTCGGCCACCGGGCTGAATAAATTCGCTGATGCTTTGATAGCCACCGAGTGCGGTCTGGATGGCATGCTGCGCCGGTACGTTAGCACACAGGCGCATTGAAGCCAGCATCTCCAGTCCTTCGATATAACCTTTGGCGTGTTTCTTAGGTCCGTTAAGTACCATCCAGCCCTGACGGAAACCGGCCACGCGGTAGGTTTTCGACAAACCGTTGAAGGTGATGGTAAGCAGATCCGGCGCAAGAGCAGCAATTGAATGGTGTTGCGCGGCGTCATAGAGGATTTTGTCATAAATCTCGTCAGCAAAAATAATCAGATTATGCTGACGCGCCAGCTCCACAACCTCTGACAGCAGTTCTTTACTGTAGACGGCACCAGTTGGGTTATTCGGATTGATAATCACTATTCCACGCGTGCGCGGCGTGATTTTACTGCGAATATCGTCCAGATCGGGGAACCAGCCAGCGGACTCATCGCACATGTAGTGCACCGCTTTACCACCGGATAACGAAACGGCGGCTGTCCAAAGCGGATAATCGGGTGCCGGAACCAGCATTTCATCCCCGCTATTGAGCAACGCCTGCATAGACTGCACGATCAGCTCCGATACCCCGTTACCAATATAGATATCCTCCACCGTAACGTCGCGCATGCCGTGGGCTTGATAATGCTGCATGATCGCTTTTCGTGCTGAATACAGTCCTTTTGAGTCACAGTAGCCCTGCGCGCCCGGCAGATTGCGGATAACATCGACCAGGATCTCATCAGGGGCTTCAAATCCAAACGGAGCAGGATTACCGATATTCAGCTTAAGTACTTTATTACCTTCTTCTTCGAGGCGCCTGGCTTCTTTTAGTACCGGTCCGCGAATGTCATAACACACATTATCCAGCTTGCCGGATTTTTCAATTGGGGTCATCTTTGTTGCCTTTACTGGCGGAACCGCGTTCCAGCCGTGGAAAACTTAACATGGCACAATGTACTCTTCTCCTTTGCGGTTTTGAAGGGCAGGAAGGGGTTTAGTGAGCTAAAAGAGATTTTTTTACGTTGTTGACGAGGATAAAATGCCAAAAGACCCATATCAAAACATTATGCTGATTATTTCAACTAATTCGATACTATCATCGGCATGCTGCTCTATGTCTGCCAGAGTTTTCCACCGGACACGCTCAACCCGCAAATATTAACGATTCGTGTATTGATGATAGGTGTAACAGTCAAGTTATGCTTATTTGTCAGTACGCTTTTTGAACAGTCCGGGGATAGGGTTTGGTTTGACAAAGTGGGCCTGTCTGCTGGCCCTTTTTGGTGACAGCCGTGTCGTATTCGCTAAGACAAGTATTTTTTATGATGCAGGGCACTGTGTTTTGTGCCACAGCCGCTAAAATCACGCTTTAGTGAAAAGAATAATCAGGTTTGGGCTTAAAAAGCGAGCGGCAGTATGTCAGGATAATGTTCAGAGTACCTTGCACCAGATGCACAGGTCTTTGCAGGGATAAAAAAACGTTTTTTGTTCCTTATATTAGTAAGCAGTACTTAATATTTTACGCTGTGATCCAGCGTGTTGGTTATTTAATTTCCAATGGTTGTTTTAGACTAACAACACTCAAACTCATCTCATAATGAGTTTCGTCAGTGTTAATTAACTTAAACGACGCGGCTTCCTGCAACTTATGGGTTTGTGCAGCGTGCATGAGTGATGTATCAGATGAAAGAATCTTTTCGCCGCAGTCTGTCCGGCATTACTCGGGCAGAATGAGCAGAGTAAAGAATACTTATTGTCTGCAAATCAGGAATGCATCGGGTAATTTTTTTTGATTGCTAATCACTGTCGCCATTTTGCAATTATTACTTATTTATCATCTTATTGATAAATAAAGAAATAACACCAGGGTAGCTGTTTGTAAAAACTTATAAAGTGAAGATATAACATGACTAGTGCAAATCGTCCGATACTCAATCTTGACCTTGATCTGCTGAGAACGTTTGTTGCCGTTGCCGATCTGAACACCTTTGCTGCTGCGGCGACAGCGGTATGCAGAACGCAGTCGGCTGTTAGTCAGCAAATGCAGCGACTGGAACAATTAGTAGGCAAAGAACTGTTCGCCAGACACGGGCGTAACAAGTTATTAACTGAACACGGTATTCAGCTGTTAGGTTATGCCAGAAAGATCCTGCGCTTCAATGATGAAGCCTGTACCTCTTTGATGTACCGCAATATTCAGGGTGTACTGTCCATTGGTGCTTCTGATGATACTTCAGACACCATCTTACCGTTTATGCTGAACCGGGTTACCTCGCTCTACCCAAAACTTGCGATCGACGTTCGCGTTAAGCGCAATCCGTTTATGATGGAAATGCTCAATCAGGGCGAAGTCGATCTGGTCGTCACTACTTCCAGCCCGATGGATTTCACCTGGCAGGTCCTGCGTACGTCGCCAACCTTGTGGTACTGCGCAGCAGACTACATTTTCCAGCCCGGGGAAGCGATTCCTTTGGTATTGCTGGATGAGCCAAGCCCTTATCGCGACCTGGCGATAGACCATCTTAATCAGGCAGGCATTCCGTGGCGTATCTCGTACGTCGCTTCAACGCTTGCTGCGGTTCGTGCCGCGGTGAAAGCCGGGCTGGGAGTCACTGCCCGCCCGGTAGAGATGATGAGTCCTGAACTGCGCGTAATGGGGGCTGCCGAAGGTTTGCCAATGCTACCAGATACCGAGTATCTGCTGTGTCGCAATCCGGACAGTGAAAACGAGCTGGCGCTGGCGATCTTCGAGGCGATGGAGTCCGGCAACAATCCCTACCTACTGAGCACAGAGGGTCAGGGCAGCACAATTTCACCGGATGATGAAGAAGAGTAATCTGCTAAAGGTAAATGATTACTTTTATCAATAAACGTTGATTGACTTTAGCTTTACTCGATAAAAAAGGCCCTTCAGTCGGATTTTCGACAGAAGGGCCTTTTTATTGATAAATGCGCTGCCCCATTCATCGCCAGAAGGCCCTGAAAGTTGATCCCTCACACAATCAAATGACTTCGCAACAAAATAAGAATTATCTTAATTAATCAAGCGTTGAGTTTGCACTGAAAAGTCCCTTTTACCCATTTGATACTGGCTGTTTTTTTGTCATAAAACCCCAAAGTGTGTGCTGGATCAAAAAAATAGCCCTTATAAGGGGAAGGAAAAAGAGATTATTCCTGCCAGAATAGGCCAGGCTAAATTCCAACTTTCAGATGATTTTACCCGCTACACTCTGAAGTCACGAAGTGACTGACTCGATTTAGCTCGCTTAACGCATTTCCTGTGTTAATTTAATGTTCTTAATGTAAAATAATGTGCTGATAGTTTTGTCAAAGTTGACAGAAGGTGAGTTAAAGGAGTAAAAACCACATAAAACTACTGGCTTACTGCTGAAGTCAGTATAATTTATCAGGTTTTTTCATTGTTCCCTTAATCGATGTGGTGTGTGAGCTGCCATTCATTAGAGCAGGACGCGTAACGCCACTTTTGGTGAGTAAGTTAGAGTATGTCAACAACCACAGAAGTCGTCGCCCATCACTGGGCATTCGCTGTTTTCCTGATTGTCTCGATAGGTCTTTGCTGCCTGATGTTGGCAGGAGCATGGTTTTTAGGCGGAAAAGCTCGCGGAAGGCATACAAATACACCTTTTGAATCCGGTATTGCTTCCGTCGGCACTGCGAAATTGCGCCTGTCCGCCAAGTTCTATCTGGTTGCCATGTTCTTCGTCATCTTTGACGTTGAAGCGCTCTATCTCTATGCATGGTCGACCGCCATTCGCGAAAGCGGCTGGGTTGGCTTTGTCGAAGCCGCTATTTTCATTTTGGTCCTGCTTGCTGGTCTGTTTTATCTGGTTCGCATTGGCGCGCTGGATTGGGCGCCTGCCCGTCGTCAGTTCGACGTCAAACCAACTACCATCTCGCACGCCAACCGTCACAAGCAGTAACAGCGAGGCAAAAACACATGGACTATACGCTCACCCGCATAGACCCGAACGGTGAGAATGACCGTTATCCCCTGCACAAGCAGGAGATCGTCACCGACCCCCTGGAAAAGCACGTTCACCAAAATGTTTATATGGGCAAGTTAGAACATGCTCTGCACGATATGGTGAACTGGGGGCGCAAGAACTCCCTTTGGCCGTTTAACTTCGGTCTTTCCTGCTGCTATGTCGAAATGACCACCTCGTTTACTGCGGTGCACGACGTGGCGCGATTTGGTTCAGAAGTGATCCGTGCTTCGCCGCGCCAGGCTGACTTTATGGTGGTGGCGGGAACCTGCTTCACCAAGATGGCTCCGGTGATACAGCGCCTGTACGACCAGATGCTGGAACCAAAATGGGTGATTTCAATGGGAGCCTGCGCCAACTCCGGCGGCATGTACGACATCTATTCCGTGGTGCAGGGCGTTGACAAGTTCCTGCCGGTGGACGTGTATATCCCGGGCTGCCCACCGCGCCCTGAAGCCTATATGCAGGCACTGTTGCTGCTACAAGAGTCGATCGGCAAAGAGCGACGTCCATTATCATGGGTGGTTAACGATCAGGGCGTCTATCGCGCCAATATGCAGTCCGAGCGCGACAGGAAAAACGCAGAGCGTATTGCCGTCACTAATCTGCGCACCCCTGACGAAATTTAAACCTGCAGTTTATGGATGTGGTCAGAAAAAGCGCAAAAAAAACACAACGTAATATGCGCTGGCCCCCTTGACGCCAACACTGAGCGCCTGTCCGTCAGGCCAGAATGGTGAACAACTTATGACAGATTTAACCACGCAAGATCTCGCTCAGCCGTTATGGCAAACCCGTGATCACCAGGATGACCCGGTGATCGGCGAGCTGCGTAATCGTTTTGGGCCTGATGCCTTTACCGTGCAAGCAACCCGTACCGGCGTGCCGGTGGTGTGGGTAAAACGTGAGCAGCTGCTTGAAATTATTGAGTTTCTGCGCAAGCTGCCGAAACCCTATGTGATGCTGTATGACCTGCATGGCATGGACGAGCGTCTGCGCACCCACCGCGACGGTCTACCGGCAGCGGATTTTTCCGTTTTCTACCACTTCATCTCCATTGAGCGCAACCGCGATATCATGCTCAAGGTGGCGTTGTCAGAAAACGATCTGCATGTGCCGACCATTAGCAAAATTTTCCCTAATGCCAACTGGTATGAGCGGGAAACCTGGGAAATGTTTGGCATTGATATTGTCGGCCACCCGCACCTGACGCGCATTATGATGCCGCAGAGTTGGGAAGGGCATCCGCTGCGTAAAGACTATCCGGCGCGCGCCACCGAATTCGATCCTTTCGAGCTGACCAAGCAGAAAGAGGATCTGGAAATGGAGTCCCTGACCTTCAAACCTGAAGACTGGGGCATGAAGCGTTCTACCGCCAATGAGGACTTTATGTTCCTCAACCTCGGCCCGAACCATCCCTCGGCACACGGGGCATTCCGCATCATTTTACAGCTGGACGGTGAAGAGATCGTCGACTGCGTGCCGGATATCGGTTACCACCATCGCGGTGCCGAAAAGATGGGCGAGCGCCAGTCCTGGCACAGCTACATTCCTTACACCGACCGCATCGAATACCTCGGCGGCTGCGTCAACGAAATGCCGTACGTGCTGGCGGTAGAGAAGCTGGCCGGGATTAAAGTGCCGGAGCGCGTGGATGTGATCCGCGTGATGCTATCAGAGCTGTTCCGCATCAACAGCCACCTGCTGTACATCTCCACGTTTATTCAGGACGTTGGTGCCATGTCACCGGTGTTCTTTGCCTTCACCGATCGCCAGAAAATTTATGATGTGGTGGAAGCCATTACCGGTTTCCGTATGCACCCGGCCTGGTTCCGCATCGGCGGCGTGGCGCATGATCTGCCGAAAGGCTGGGAACGTCTGCTGCGCGAGTTCCTTGACTGGATGCCAAAACGCCTGAAAGCCTATGAGCAGACCGCGCTGAAAAACTCGGTGCTGATTGGCCGTGCTAAGGGCGTTTCCGCCTACAACATGGAAGAAGCGCTGGCCTGGGGCACCACCGGTGCCGGGCTGCGCGCCACCGGCCTCGACTTTGACGTGCGTAAATGGCGTCCTTACTCCGGTTATGAAAACTTCGACTTCGAAGTCCCCATCGGAGATGGCGTCAGCTGTGCTTACAGCCGCGTAATGCTGAAGATGGAAGAGATGCGCCAGAGTATGCGTATCCTGGAACAGTGCCTGAACAACATGCCGGCAGGCCCGTTCAAAGCTGACCATCCGCTGACCACACCGCCGCCAAAAGAGCGCACTTTGCAGCATATCGAAACCCTGATCACCCACTTCCTGCAGGTTTCCTGGGGGCCGGTGATGCCGGCCAATGAATCTTTCCAGATGATTGAGGCGACCAAAGGGATCAACAGTTACTACCTGACCAGTGATGGCAGCACCATGAGCTACCGCACGCGCGTGCGTACGCCGAGCTTCCCGCACCTGCAGCAGATCCCTTCGGTGATCAACGGCAGCCTGGTATCCGACCTGATCGTATACCTTGGTAGTATCGATTTTGTTATGTCAGACGTGGACCGCTAATTATGCACGATCAAAGAATTGCGATTGAAACGATCGATGAATCCGGTGCTTTTGTGCTGAGTGCGGCAGAGCGTGACGCCATCGAGCATGAAAAGCACCACTATGAAGATGCGCGCGCTGCCTCGATTGAAGCGCTGAAAATCGTGCAGAAACAGCGCGGTTGGGTGCCCGACGGCGCGATTGACGCCATTGCAGAGGTGCTCGCTATTCCGGCCAGCGATGTGGAAGGGGTGGCAACGTTCTACAGCCAGATCTTCCGTACGCCGGTTGGTCGTCATGTGATCCGCTACTGCGACAGCGTGGTGTGCCACATCACCGGCTACCAGGGGATCCAGGCCGCGCTGGAAGCTAACCTCAACATCAAGCCGGGACAAACCACGGCGGATGGGCGTTTTACGCTGCTGCCAACCTGCTGCCTCGGTAACTGCGACAAGGGGCCGACGATGATGGTGGATGAAGATACTCACGTCCATCTGACGCCGGAAAATATCGCCAACTTACTGGAGCAGTATCAATGAGACAGATTGTGCGTACTGCCGAAATGCATCCGCTGACCTGGCGCATGCGCGAAGATAAGCAGCCGGTATTTCTTGATGAATACCGCAGTAAGAACGGCTATGCCGGGGCGGAGAAAGCGCTGAAAACCCTGACGCCGGATGAAATCGTCAGCCTGGTAAAAGACTCGGGCCTGAAAGGGCGCGGCGGTGCCGGTTTCTCCACCGGCCTGAAATGGAGCCTGATGCCAAAAGACGAGTCCATGAACATCCGCTACCTGCTGTGTAATGCGGACGAGATGGAACCAGGCACCTATAAAGACCGCCTGCTGATGGAGCAGATGCCGCACCAGCTGGTGGAAGGCATGCTGATCAGCGCCTTCGCCCTGAAGGCGTACCGTGGCTATATCTTCCTGCGCGGTGAATACATTGAGGCCGCGGTTAATCTGCGCCGGGCAATTGCTGAAGCCACCGCGGCCGGTCTGCTGGGCAAAAATATTCTCGGCACCGGTTTTGATTTCGAGCTGGTGGTGCATACCGGCGCGGGCCGCTATATCTGCGGTGAAGAAACCGCCCTGATCAACTCGCTGGAAGGGCGTCGCGCTAACCCGCGTTCCAAACCGCCATTCCCGGCTTCGGCTGGCGTCTGGGGCAAGCCAACCTGCGTCAACAATGTTGAAACCCTGTCCAACGTACCCGCTATCCTCGCCAACGGCGTGGACTGGTACAAGAGCATTTCCAACAGCGATGACGCCGGAACCAAGATGATGGGCTTCTCCGGCCGGGTGAAAAACCCTGGCGTCTGGGAACTGCCGTTCGGGACTACCGCACGCGAAATCCTTGAAGAGTACGCCGGCGGCATGCGCGACGGGCTGAAATTCAAGGCGTGGCAGCCGGGCGGGGCGGGTACTGACTTCCTGACTGAGCAGCACCTTGACCTGCCAATGGAATTTGCCAGCATCGGTAAAGCCGGTAGCCGTCTGGGCACGGCGCTGGCGATGGCGGTAGACCACGAGATCAATATGGTGTCGCTGGTGCGCAATCTGGAAGAGTTCTTTGCCCGTGAATCCTGCGGCTGGTGTACGCCATGTCGTGATGGCCTGCCGTGGAGCGTGAAAATTCTGCGTGCGCTGGAACGTAAAGAGGGGCAGCCGGGAGATATCGAAACCCTGCTGCAGCTCTGCCGCCAGCTTGGCCCCGGTAAAACCTTCTGTGCGCATGCGCCCGGTGCAGTAGAGCCACTGCAAAGTGCCATCAAATACTTCCGCGAAGAGTTTGAAGCGGGTATGGCACCCCAGGTATACAGCAACGCCCACGCGATTAGCGGCATCCAGCCCAACCTGTTAAAGGCGCGCTGGTAAGCAAAGTTTAACGCTCGTGCCAGCACGAGCCTTATGGAAGCATGTTCACTATGGCTACAATCCATGTAGACGGTAAAGAATATGATGTTGACGGTGCAGATAACCTGTTACAGGCCTGTCTGTCCCTCGGCCTTGATATTCCTTATTTCTGCTGGCATCCGGCGCTCGGTAGCGTCGGTGCCTGCCGCCAGTGCGCGGTAAAGCAATTTCAAAATGCCGAAGATACCCGTGGCCGTCTGGTTATGTCCTGCATGACTCCGGCGTCTGACGGCACCTTTATTTCGATTGATGACGGCGAAGCGAAAGAGTTCCGCGAAAGCGTGGTGGAGTGGCTGATGACCAACCACCCGCACGACTGCCCGGTGTGCGAGGAGGGCGGTAACTGTCATCTGCAGGATATGACGGTAATGACCGGCCACAGCTTCCGCCGTTACCGTTTCACCAAACGTACCCACCGTAATCAGGATCTGGGGCCGTTCATTTCCCATGAGATGAACCGCTGCATCGCCTGTTACCGCTGCGTGCGCTACTACAAAGATTATGCCGACGGCAAAGATCTCGGCGTCTACGGTGCACACGATAACGTCTACTTTGGTCGTACCGAAGATGGCGTGCTGGAAAGCGAGTTCTCAGGTAACCTGGTGGAAATCTGCCCGACCGGCGTATTTACCGATAAAACCCACTCCGAACGCTACAACCGTAAATGGGATATGCAGTTTGCGCCCAGCATCTGCCAGCAGTGCAGCATCGGCTGTAACACCAGTCCCGGCGAGCGCTATGGCGAGCTGCGCCGCATTGAAAACCGCTATAACGGTACGGTTAACCACTACTTCCTCTGTGACCGCGGCCGCTTCGGCTACGGCTACGTTAATCTCAAGGATCGCCCGCGCCAGCCGATGCAGCGTCGCGGCGACGACTGGATCGCGCTGAATGCCGACCAGGCGATGCAGGGGGCGGCCGACGTGCTGCGTCAGGCGAAGAAGGTAATTGGCATTGGCTCGCCGCGCGCCAGCGTGGAGAGCAACTTTGCGCTGCGCGAGCTGGTGGGCGCGGAAAACTTCTCCACCGGCATCCCCGCTGGCGAGCAGGCGCGGCTGGAGCTGATGCTGCGGGTACTGCGCGACGGCGGTATTCATACGCCGGCGCTGCGTGACATCGAAAGCTATGATGCGGTGCTGGTGCTGGGTGAGGATCTGACCCAGACCGGCGCGCGCGTGGCGCTGTCGGTGCGTCAGGCGGTGAAGGGCAAAGCACGTGAGATGGCGGCGGCACAGAAAGTAGCCGACTGGCAGATTGCGGCGATCCTCAATATTGGTCAGAACGCCAAATACCCGCTGTTTGTCACCAACGTCGATGAAACCCGGCTGGATGATATCGCCGCGTGGAGCTACCGCGCGCCGGTGGAAGACCAGGCGCGTCTCGGCTTTGCCATCGCCCATGAGCTGGACGCCAGCGCGCCGGCGGTGAGCGATATCGATAAAGCGCTGGCCGGTAAAATTGACGTTATCGTCCAGGCGCTGGCCGGAGCGAAAAAACCGCTGATCATCTCGGGAACCCACGCGGGCAGCGAGGCGATGATTCAGGCGGCGGCCAACGTGGCCAGGGCGCTGAAGGGGCGCGGAGCGGACGTGGGGATCACGCTGCTGGCCGCGGCGACCAACAGCGTTGGCCTGGGGCTGATCGGTGGGCATTCACTGGATACGGCGCTGGCTGAACTGACCAGCGGCGCAGCCGATGCGGCGATCGTTCTGGAAAACGATCTCTACCGTCATCTGCCCAAAGCCACCGTCGATGCGGCATTGAGCAACACGCAAAACGTGATTGTGCTCGACCATCAGTGCACCGCGACCACTGAAAAAGCCGGTTTGATCCTGTCCAGCGCCAGCTTTGCCGAAAGTGATGGCACGGTGGTCAGCCAGGAAGGACGCGCCCAGCGCTTTTTCCAGGTTTACGATCCGGCTTATTACGACGAAAAAGTCCAGATGCTGGAAAGCTGGCGCTGGCTGCGCTCGTTACAGAGCACCATCGACAGCCGCTCAGTGGACTGGAGCCAGCTCGACCATGTAATTGATGCCTGCATCGTGGCGCTGCCGCAGCTGGCCGGCATTAAACAGGCGGCGCCGGATGCCAGCTTCCGTATTCGTGGTCAGAAGCTGTCACGCTCGCCGCACCGCGCCAGCGGACGTACCGCGATGCGCGCCAATATCAGCGTGCATGAACCGCGCCAGCCGCAGGACAAAGACAGCATGTTTGCCTTCTCGATGGAAGGGAACAACCAGCCGGGCGCTGCCCGTTCACAGATCCCGTTTGCCTGGGCGCCGGGCTGGAACTCACCGCAGGCCTGGAACAAATTCCAGGCCGAAGTGGGCGGCCATCTGCGCAACGGCGATCCGGGCGTGCGCCTGATCGAAGCGGGTACGCCGCAGCTGGGCTGGTTTGACGCTGTCCCGGCCGCCTTTGCCGCTCAGGACAGCCGCTGGCGCGTGGCGCCGTACTTCCACCTGTTTGGCAGTGAAGAGATGACCCAGCGCGCCCCGGTGATCCAGCAACGTATGCCAGAAGCTTACGTGATGGTGAACCCACAGGACGCGGCGAAACTTGGCGTCAACGCGGGTACCACCCTGGCGTTCAGCTGCCGGGGTGAAACGCTGCGTCTGCCGGTACGCTTCTCCAGCACGCTGCAGGCCGGGCAGGTGGGTTTACCGCTCGGTTTGCCGGGTATTGCGCCGTTCCTCTGCGGGGCAACTATTGACAATCTGCGGGAGGCTGCACAATGAGCTGGCTGACACCGGAAGTTATCGACGTCATTATCGCCGTGGTTAAAGCCTTAGTGATCCTGTTCGTCGTCGTCGGCTGCGGCGCGTTTATGAGCTTCGGCGAACGCCGTCTGCTCGGCCTGTTCCAGAACCGCTACGGGCCTAACCGTGTCGGCTGGGGCGGATCGCTGCAGCTGGTGGCTGACATGATCAAAATGTTCTTCAAAGAGGACTGGATCCCGCCGTTTACCGACCGCGTTATCTTTACCCTGGCACCGATGATCGCCTTTACCTCGCTGCTGCTGGCGATGGCGATCGTACCGGTTACCTCTACCTGGATGGGCGCTGACCTGAATATCGGCCTGCTGTTCTTCCTGATGATGGCCGGGCTGGCGGTGTACGCGGTGCTGTTCGCCGGCTGGTCGAGTAACAACAAATACTCGCTGCTCGGCGCAATGCGCGCCTCGGCACAGACCCTGAGCTACGAAGTGTTCCTCGGCCTGTCGCTGATGGGCGTGGTGGCACAGGCTGGCTCGTTCAATATGGTCGATATTGTTAACAGCCAGGCAAATCTGTGGAACGTTGTCCCGCAGTTCCTTGGCTTCATCACCTTCTGCATCGCCGGGGTGGCCGTGTGTCACCGCCATCCGTTCGACCAGCCGGAAGCCGAGCAGGAGCTGGCCGATGGTTACCACATTGAATATGCCGGGATGAAGTTTGGCCTGTTCTTTGTCGGTGAATACGTGGGCATCGTCACGGTTTCTGCGCTGATCGTTACGCTGTTTTTCGGCGGCTGGCAGGGTCCGTGGCTGCCACCGGTGATCTGGTTCGCGCTGAAAACCGCCTTCTTTATGATGATGTTTATTCTGATCCGTGCTGCGTTACCACGCCCGCGCTATGACCAGGTGATGTCGTTCGGCTGGAAAGTTTGTCTGCCGTTGACGCTGCTGAACCTGCTGGCGACCGCCGCAGTGATTCTGTACACGGCGCAGTAAGGGGTTAAGAACATGACATTAAAAGACATTGTCGTTGGATTTGGTACCACGGTTCGCAGTATCTGGCTGATCGGCATGAATGCCTTCGCCAAACGCGAAACCCTGATGTACCCGGAAGAACCGGTCTATTTACCGCCGCGTTATCGTGGGCGCATCGTGCTGACCCGTGACCCGGACGGTCAGGAGCGCTGCGTGGCCTGTAACCTGTGCGCGGTGGCCTGTCCGGTCGGCTGCATCTCTTTGCAGAAGGCGGAAACGGCCGATGGCCGCTGGTACCCGGAATTCTTCCGCATTAACTTCTCGCGCTGCATTTTCTGTGGCCTGTGTGAAGAGGCTTGCCCGACCACTGCGATTCAGCTTACCCCCGATTTTGAACTGGGTGAGTTTAAGCGTCAGGATCTGGTGTATGAAAAAGAAAACCTGCTGATTTCCGGTCCGGGCAAGTACCCGGAATATAACTTTTACCGGATGGCGGGTATGGCGATCGACGGCAAAGACAAAGGCGACGCGGAAAACGAAGCCAAACCCATCGACGTCAAGGGCTTGTTACCTTAAGGAGCCAGGCATGGAATTTGCGTTTTATCTTTGCGGACTGGTCGCGGTGCTGGCGACATTGCGCGTTATCACCCATACCAATCCGGTACATGCGTTGCTGTACCTGATCATCTCATTGCTGGCGGTGTCCGGGGTGTTCTTCTCGCTCGGGGCCTATTTTGCCGGCGCGCTGGAAATTATCGTTTATGCCGGTGCCATTATGGTGCTGTTCGTCTTCGTGGTGATGATGCTCAACCTCGGCGGTGCCGAAGTGCAGCAGGAAAAAGACTGGCTGAAACCGGGCATGTGGATTGGTCCGGGGCTGCTGTCCCTGCTGCTGCTGGTCACCCTCGTCTATGCCATTCTGTCGGTCAACGATCAGGGCATTGACGGCACGATGATTGACGGCAAGCAGGTCGGTATCAGCCTGTTCGGGCCTTACGTGCTGGCGGTTGAACTGGCCTCCATGCTGCTGCTGGCGGGGCTGGTGGTGGCGTTCCACATCGGTCGCGAACAGCGTGCCGGGGAAGTGCTGGCTAACCGTCCGGCGGACGCGGCGAAAAGTAAGAAGGAGGAGCGGGCATGATCCCTTTGCAGCACGGACTTATTCTGGCGGCGATCCTGTTTGTCCTTGGGCTAACGGGCGTGATGATCCGCCGCAATTTGCTGTTTATGTTGATTGGTCTCGAAATCATGATTAACGCCGCAGCGCTGGCGTTCGTGGTGGCGGGCAGCTACTGGGGGCAGGCCGACGGTCAGGTGATGTTTATCCTGGCTATCAGCCTCGCCGCGGCAGAGGCCAGTATTGGCCTGGCGCTGCTGTTGCAGCTGCATCGTCGCAGTCAGAACCTCAACATTGATAAAGTGAGCGAGATGCGCGGATGAACCTTCTCTATTTAACCATTCTGTTTCCGCTGATCGGCTTTTTGTTGCTGGCGTTTTCGCGCGGTCGCTGGTCAGAAAACCTGTCTGCTGCCGTCGGCATGGGTTCCGTCGGGCTGGCAGCGCTGGTCACGGCGTATGCCGGGCTGGACTTCTTCCATAACGGCCAGCAGGTGTTTAACCAGGCGCTATGGACCTGGATGCAGGTGGGCAACTTCCGGATTGACGTCAATCTGACGCTGGACGGCCTGTCGCTGACCATGCTGTCGGTGGTGACCGGCGTTGGCTTCCTGATCCATATGTTCGCCTCCTGGTATATGCGCGGGGAGGAGGGCTATTCACGCTTCTTCGCCTATACCAACCTGTTTATCGCCAGCATGGTGGTTCTGGTGCTGGCCGATAACCTGATGCTGATGTATCTCGGCTGGGAAGGCGTGGGCCTGTGCTCTTATCTGCTGATCGGCTTCTACTACACCCATCCGGCCAACGGTGCGGCGGCGATGAAAGCCTTTATCATCACCCGCGTCGGTGACGTGTTTCTCGCACTGGCGTTGTTTATCCTCTACAACGAGCTGGGTACGCTGAACTTCCGCGAAATGATGGCGCTGGCACCGGCACACTTTGCTGCCGATAATCATATGCTGCAGTGGGCCACCCTGATGCTGTTGGGCGGTGCGGTCGGTAAATCTGCCCAGCTGCCGTTACAGACCTGGCTGGCCGACGCGATGGCGGGTCCAACCCCGGTCTCGGCATTGATCCACGCGGCGACCATGGTGACCGCCGGCGTCTATCTGATTGCCCGTACCCACGGGCTGTTCCTGATGACGCCGGACGTGCTGCATCTGGTGGGGATTGTCGGTGCGGTGACGCTGGTGCTGGCAGGCTTTGCCGCGCTGGTGCAAACCGATATCAAGCGCGTGCTGGCTTACTCAACCATGAGTCAGATTGGCTATATGTTCCTGGCGCTGGGCGTGCAGGCCTGGGATGCGGCGATCTTCCATCTGATGACCCATGCCTTCTTCAAGGCGCTGCTGTTCCTCTCGTCCGGTTCGGTGATCCTCGCCTGTCACCACGAGCAGAACATCTTCAAAATGGGCGGTTTGCGTAAGCGCATTCCGCTGGTGTACGTCTGCTTCCTGGTCGGCGGCGCGGCGCTGTCGGCGCTGCCGTTGATAACCGCAGGCTTCTTCAGTAAGGATGAGATCCTGGCCGGGGCGCTGGCCAACGGGCATCTCAATCTGATGATTGCCGGGCTGGCGGGGGCGTTTATGACCTCCCTGTACACCTTCCGCATGATCTTTATTGCGTTCCACGGCAAAGAACAGATCCACGCTCATGCCGGGAAGGGCATCACCCATCATCTGCCGCTGCTGGTGCTGTTAGTGCTCTCGACCTTTATTGGCGCAACGATCGTGCCGCCGCTGCGTGGCGTACTGCCCGAGACCAGCGAACTGGCGCACGGCAGCGTGCTTACGCTGGAGATCGCCTCTGGCGTGGTGGCGATTGTCGGCATTCTGCTGGCAGCCGCGCTGTGGCTGGGCAAACGCACGCTGGTGACCGCTATCGCCAACAGCGCGCCGGGGCGGTTCTTCTCCACCTGGTGGTTTGCCGCCTGGGGCTTCGACTGGCTGTACGACAAGCTGTTCGTTAAGCCTTACCTCTTTGTCGCCTGGCTGCTGTCGCGCGATCCGCTGAATTCACTGATGAATATTCCGGCTCTGCTGGCACGCGGCGGCAATAAAGGGCTGGCGCTCAGCGAAAACGGCTATCTGCGCTGGTACCTCGCTGCAATGAGCATCGGTGCCGTGGTGGTGCTGGCGCTGCTGATGGTGATGTAAAGGTGAGTAAGTGGGGGCCTGGGGTTGCTCTGGTCCCGATAAGAGGTTTTGAATTTAACTGAAGCCAGGGCGTTATCGGCGCAGTCAGTTTTGCCATCGCCAGCGCGCAGCAAGCGGAGCATACTTATGTATGTCAGCATTGCGAGCACTGCCGGGGGCGAAAATGGCAAGCAAGATAGCCCTTTCAGAAAAACAATAGGGAACAAATTGCCATGTTACTTCCTTGGCTTATCATACTACCCTTCGTCGGCGGCCTGCTGTGCTGGCAGGGCGAGCGCTTTGGCGCGAAGCTGCCGCGCTGGATTGCCCTGATCGCAATGGGGCTGACGCTGGCGCTGTCGTTGCAGCTGTGGCTGCAGGGCGGCTATTCACTGTCACAGGCCGAGGGTGGCCCACAGTGGCAGGCTCAGTTCTCCGTGCCGTGGATCCCGCGTTTCGGCATTGCTTTCCACTTGGCACTTGATGGCCTGTCGTTACTGATGGTGGTGCTCACCGGCCTGCTGGGGGTGATGGCAATCCTCTGTTCGTGGAATGAAATCGAGAAATGGCAGGGCTTTTTCCATCTTAACCTGCTGTGGATCCTTGGTGGCGTCATCGGCGTGTTCCTTGCCATCGACCTGTTCCTGTTCTTCTTCTTCTGGGAGATGATGCTGGTGCCGATGTACTTCCTGATCGCGCTATGGGGCCATAAAGCCTCCGACGGGAAGACGCGCATTACCGCCGCGACCAAGTTCTTTATCTACACCCAGGCCAGCGGGCTGGTGATGCTGATTGCCATTCTGGCGCTGGTGTTTGTGCACTATAACGCCACGGGCGTGTGGACGTTCAGCTATGAACAGCTGCTGAAAACTCCGATGTCGCACGGCGTTGAATACCTGCTGATGCTCGGCTTCTTTATCGCTTTCGCGGTGAAAATGCCGGTAGTACCGCTGCATGGCTGGCTGCCGGACGCGCACAGTCAGGCTCCGACCGCCGGTTCGGTTGACCTGGCGGGTATTCTGTTGAAAACCGCCGCCTATGGCCTGCTGCGTTTCGCGCTGCCGCTGTTCCCTGATGCCACCGCTGAATTTGCCCCGATCGCCATGTGGCTGGGCATGATCGGCATCTTCTACGGCGCGTGGATGGCGTTCTCCCAGTACGATATCAAGCGTCTGATTGCTTACACCTCGATTTCCCATATGGGCTTTGTGCTGATTGCTATCTACACCGGCAGCCAGCTGGCCTACCAGGGCGCGGTGATTCAGATGATCGCGCACGGTCTTTCGGCTGCGGCGCTGTTTATCCTCTGTGGCCAGCTGTATGAACGCCTGCATACCCGCGATATGCGTCAGATGGGCGGTTTGTGGTCGCGTATCAAATGGCTGCCGGGCCTGTCGCTGTTCTTTGCGGTAGCCAACCTGGGGATGCCGGGTACCGGTAACTTTGTCGGTGAGTTTATGATCCTGACCGGCAGTTTCCACAGCGTTCCGCTGATTATCATCATCGCCACCTTTGGTCTGGTATTTGCTTCGGTCTACTCGCTGGTGATGATGCAACGGGCTTACTACGGCCCGGCAAAATCAGAGACGCCGCTGCGCGGCATGTCAGCGCGTGAGTTCCTGATGATCATGGTGCTGGTGCTGCTGCTGGTGCTGCTGGGGGTTTATCCGCAGCCGATTCTGGATACCTCCCACGCTGCGATGAGCAATATTCAGCAGTGGTTTACTGCTTCAATTTCAACTACAAGGCCGTAATTCGCCATGACAATAACTCCTCAACAATTGATCGCGCTTCTGCCGCTGCTGATCGTCGGATTGACGGTGGTAGTTGTGATGCTGTCCATTGCGTGGCGACGCAACCACTTCGTCAACGCCACGCTTGCCGTCGTTGGCCTTAACCTGGCGCTGTTTTCGTTATACTTCGTCGGCCAGGCTGGGCCAATGGACGTCACCCCGCTGCTGCGGGTAGACGCGTACTCAATGTTCTATAGCGGACTGGTGATCCTCGCCAGTCTGGCGACCTGCACCTTTGCCTATCCGTGGCTGGCAACCTACCCGGATAACCGCGAAGAGTTCTATCTGCTGGTACTGATTGCCGCTCTCGGCGGCGTGGTGCTGGCCAGTGCCAGTCACCTGGCGTCGCTGTTTATCGGTATTGAACTGATCTCGCTGCCGCTGTTTGGGCTGGTCGGTTACGCCTTCCAGCAAAAGCGCTCGCTGGAAGCGGCGATCAAGTACACCATTCTGTCCGCCGCCGCTTCTTCATTCCTGCTGTTTGGTATGGCGCTGGTCTATGCGCACGCCGGAAGCCTCGGGTTTATGGAGCTGGGCAACAGCCTGAATGATGGTTTGATCCACCAACCGCTGCTGCTGGCGGGCCTGGGCCTGATGATCGTCGGCTTTGGCTTTAAGCTGTCGCTGGTGCCGTTCCACCTGTGGACGCCAGACGTCTATCAGGGCGCACCCGCGCCGGTATCAACCTTCCTCGCCACTGCCAGTAAAATCGCTATCTTCGGCGTGCTGATGCGCCTGTTTATGTACGCGCCAATGGCAAACAGTGAAGGGGTGCGGACCGTACTGGGCATTATCGCCGTGGCGTCGATGCTGTTCGGTAACCTGATGGCGATCTCGCAGAGCAATATCAAGCGTCTGCTGGGCTATTCGTCCATTGCTCACCTCGGTTATCTGCTGGTGGCGCTGATTGCGGTGCAATCCCACCAGCTGTCGCTGGAAACCGTCGGGGTTTATCTGGCTGGCTATCTGTTCAGCAGCCTCGGTGCTTTCGGCGTGGTCAGCCTGATGTCCAGCCCGTACCGTGGCCCGGATGCGGAATCGCTCTACTCCTATCGCGGGTTGTTCTGGCATCGTCCAATCCTTGCGGCGGTGATGACGGTGATGATGCTGTCACTGGCGGGGATCCCAATGACGCTGGGCTTTATCGGTAAGTTCTACGTGATTGCGGTTGGCGTCAGCGCGCACCTGTGGTGGCTGACCGGGGCGGTGGTGCTCGGCAGCGCCATTGGCCTTTACTACTATCTGCGTATGACCGTCAGCCTGTATCTGTCGCCGCCTGAGCTGATGCAGCGCGATTCCCCGGCAAACTGGGCGTTTACCGCCGGTGGCGTGGTGGTGCTGATTTCAGCGGTACTGGTGCTGGTACTGGGTATTTACCCGCAGCCGCTGATTTCGCTGGTCAATCTGGCGCAGCCGCTGCACTAAGATAAACGCAGTATCTGTCACTATGCTAATCGGGCTCCCAGGAGCCCGATTTTTTTTGCGTGCTTACCGGTAATTTATTGTCGATGACCCGGCCTGTCTGAGCATACGCTAAGTTCTCAGGCGTATTTTAGAGAAAATTCCTAATGGATATTAAACGACATCGCGATGTCAGCCGGAGGCTGGAACAAAATCTGACGGGCACAGTCTTCAGGTGATACACGGTGTGTTAATGGTTATCACGCCCTGAGATGCTGGAGTATCCCCTTGCTAAGATTGTTGCTGTTATTAATTGGAGCCCGGGAACTGAAAGCGCGCTGGATGCTGCTGGTGGTGTTGAGTGTGATCTGGGCAGGTAGCGGGGTGGTGATACTGGTGGATATTGTCTCGGATGGATCGCTGTCATTCCCGCTGTATGTTCTGACCTCCGTGCTGCTGACAGAAGGCGTGGTGGCGCTGGTCACCGCGCTAATTTCAACACCGCCGTTTAGCAAGGCAAACTTTGTGCGCGGCGGCTGTTTGATCGCCATTGCGCTGCTGGTCTTTGGCTATGACGGTCAAAGCAAACTGCTGTCGCTGCTTTTTGCCACCCTGCTGTTACTGGATGGCCTGTTCCGCATCATCTCAACCTGCCTGATACGCTGCCGCCTGTACGGCAAAAAAGTGCTGTTCGGGCTGCTGCAGCTGCTGCTCAGCCTGCTGATATTCTGCAACTGGCCATTTCATCACCATATCGTGATCGCAGGCTGTTTTGCCGCAATGATGCTCCATTCCGGCGTATCGTTGCTGACGTTTGCGATGCATCTTTGGCTGCTGCCTGCTGACACCTCAGTGACCACTTTGCCGATGTTTACCTCACGCGGCCTGCGTCGTCCTCATGGCACTGCTTACGTGCATCCGCCATTTCCCGCTGCCGAGCCAGCAGCGGCAATGCAGATTCTGGTCTGGACGCCGGTTGGCTCGGCGATGGTGAGCGAACGGCGTATTCTGATTGACCGCTATCTGGCTGCCATCGACGGCGAGCGCAACATTTCCACCGGTCACACGGCGCTGGAGCTACCCGGCCAGTTATATATCAGCCACTACCCGCTGGCAGATATCGACCGTGACTTCAGTAACTTTCGCGCCGTGCTGCGCGGCGGTGAGGAATATGACGTTGCGGGCCGCTTCCTCTCGTCGTTGCAGCAGGAAATCGATGACTGGTGCATCCCGGACAGACGGCTCACGCTGCGCCACTATAATGCCGAGGCGCTGCGTAATTACTGGCAGGTTTACTGCACGGACACCCGCTATAACCTGACATCGCGTAACTGTTCCACCACGGTGATTCAGGCGCTGGATGTGGCGATAGAAGGCGCTCTGGGCGCGCGTGGGGGGAGGGTGTTGGGCCTGCTGCTCAATACTGATTTCTGGCTGCTGTGGCTGGTGCGCAGCCGTGCCGACGGCATGACATGGACGCCCGGTCTGCTGATGGATTATGTCTGCCTGCTGCAAAAGGTGCTGCAACCGGCACCCGGCCGTAGCTGGCACCAGCGTATGCTAAACGCGCTGACGCAGCGACGCCTTAGCCTGATGGATCACCGGCTGCACAAAAGAGGCGTACGGTCACGCCGCTCTTTATTCTGAGGCCAGATATGCGACGCTTCCTGCAACCGATTGCGGCGGCAACGCTGTTTGGTTTGATTTTCGGCCTGAGCGCGCCGCTTATCGCGCTACGGCTGGCAGAGCAGGGCTATAGCACGCTGCAGATCGGCATAAATGCCGCGCTGCATGCCGCTGGCGTACTGCTGATCGCCCCTTTATTACCGTGTCTGTGCCGCCGTTTCGCTGCGCAGCGTTTGCTGCAGCTGGCACTGACGGCGGTAGCGATAGTCCTTTTACTGTTTCTGTGGCGACCCGTTGGCGCCTGGTGGTGGCTGCGTCTGCTGCCGGGCATGGCGGCAGAGGTTATCCTGGTGGTATCGCAAAGCTGGCTCAGCCAGCACAGCAGCGAACAGATCCGGGCAAAAAATATGGCGTTATACATTGCCATGCTGTCGCTGGGCTTTGCCGGCGGCCCACTGATGTTAAGCATCTGGGGCAGCGGTAGCGGCCTGTTTGTCGCGGGTAGCGCGTTGGCGATATTAGCCACGCTACCGTCAGGGCAGCCGCCCCGCGCTACGGCTGATGAAGCGGCGTTAAGCCTGCTCCAGGCGACAGCGATGATCCCGCTGGCACTGGCGGCGGCGGTATTGAGTGCCGCTGTGGAAACCGCCGGGATGAATCTGTTGGGGCTGTATGCCGTCAGGCCTGGCTGGGGCGTGGAGCAGGCTTCCTCGCTGTTAGCTATTCTACTGGGGGGGCCATTATCATGCAGCTGCCCATTGGCTGGCTGGCGGACCGCTACGATCGCAAAAGGTTACTGCTGCTGTGCTCTGCGCTGTCCGTGCCGGGCGCGCTGTGCTGGCCAATAGCCCTGGGCCATCTTTGGTGCAGCTACGCGCTGCTGTTCTGCTGGGGCGGCGTTTTTGTCGGCATCTATACCCTGATGATGACATTAATCGGCGCGCGCTTTCAGGGCGCGGCGCTTACCCGCGTGTATACCTTACTGCCGCTTGCCTGGGGAGCCGGAGCGCTGTCTGGCCCGCTGCTGGGAGGGGCGGCGATGTCGGTTACGCGACAGGGGCTGCCGTGGCTGGCCGCACTGCTTTGCTCACTGTTTCTCTGTCTGGCCCTGTGATTAAATAAACGCAGGGGTTAGCGGCATATCCCTATTAACGGGTGAAAGAGGGACAGGCTATGGAGATTTTCTGGCAGGATTTGCATCATCGCGACCTCAACACCACCCAGCTGTACCAGCTGCTGGGCTTGCGCAATGCCGTATTTATCGTAGAGCAGCGTTGTGCTTATGCTGATATTGACGGAGCGGATCTGGCCGGTGACAACCGCCATATCCTCGGCGTAGCGCGCGGCAGGCTGGTCGCCTGTGCACGTATTCTTGGCCCGGAAAGCGCGGGTAAGCCAGTGAAAATTGGCAGAGTTGCCGTTGCCGCAGAAGCGCGCGGAATGAGGCTTGGCAATCAGTTGGTGCAGCAGGCGATAGCCAGCTGTGAAAAATACTGGCAGCAGCAGGCTATTTTTCTCTCTGCTCAGGCGCATTTACAGCAGTTTTATCGTCGGCTGGGTTTCAGTGCGGTGAGCGCTGAATATCTGGAGGATGGCATCCGCCATATTGATATGCGGCGAAATCCCCGCTGCTGAAGCGCATATCAACCGTTATGCCAGCAGGAGCCAGGCGGCCCCTGCCGATGATGAGGGATTTAGCCGGCGGTCATTACCCGGTCATCAACATATTTGCGCTTATCCGGCGGCGGCGGGAAATACTGATACAGCCAGGTTTCGCTCAGCGTTTCATCTTTGCTGCGCAGGAACAGGCGCATATCCACAGGATGGGTCGCCTCGCTGTCAGGGTACCAGTCAAACAGAATACGGTAGCCGTCGATCGGCTCGACGTAGAGGATCTCCACCTGCTTAATGGTACCCGATGAGACGTTAAGCACCGGCTCGATGCCTTTCGGCGCGGCAGCTTTTAAATCGCCCCCGACGAAGTCCACCGCGAACCGTCGCGCCCAGACGGCAGGATAGTTTTCTCCTGGCGCCCAGCCTTCCGGGAAGCCCCCCATGCCGGAGCGGGTGGCGTTGACGCGCGACAACCCGCTGCGAACCGGCGGCAGGCCGCTCCAGTAGAGCTTGTAGGAGAAACTGTGCTCGCTTCCGGCCTTAATCGCCACGGCAGGCTGCCAGCAGCAAACGATATTATCCAGCGTTTCGCCCGTGGTCGGGATTTCCATCAGGTTAATAGCGCCTTTGCCCCATTTGCCAACCGGTTCGACCCACAGGCTCGGGCGTTTGTTGTACCAGCCAATCACATCCTGATAGCTGTCAAAGTCATGATTGAGTTGCAGCATGCCAAACCCGCGCGGGTTCTCGTCCTGATAGGCGTTATACGTCAGGCGTTGCGGGTTGTTCAGCGGGCGGCAGATCCACTCGCCGCTGCCGGTCCACATCGCCAGACGATCCGAATCGTGGATCTGCGGATGGATGGTATCGCACATGCGGCGTTCATTGGTGCCGCAGCTGAACATGGTGGTCATCGGCGCGATACCCAGCTGCCGGATATCCTTACGCGCATAGAGGTGGTTTTCTACCTCCATCACCACGCGTTTCTCTTCGCAGTGAATAGTAAATTTAAATGCGCCGGTGCAGCTGGGGCCATCAAGCAGGGTGTAAACCACAAAGGTGGTGTCATCCGCTTTTGGCGTCTCGAACCAGAAAGCGGTGAAGTCAGGAAACTCTTCCTGGCCATTGCTGAAGGTGTTGACAGAAACCCCACGTGCCGACAGGCCGTACTGGAAGGTTTCATCGACTGCACGGAAATAGCTGGCCCCGAGGAAAGAGACGATATCGCGTTTAGCCAGCTCCGGTTTCTTAAACGCGCGGAAGCCGGCAAAGCCGAGATCGGTTTTGCCTTCCAGCTGCCTGGTATCAACCCTGGCGTCATTATAGTTGAACAGTTGCGGACGGAAGTGGATCTCACGCGCTTCACGGCTGGCTTCATCCACAGAGAACATGCGAATACGGCGTTTGAAGCCCATCCCCACATGAAAGAACTGGACGTCAAGCTGGCGGTCGGTGCCATTCCACAATGAGTGGTTAGCATCGTACTGGATTTCGTTATAGGCTTGTGGAGTCAGCGTTGCCAGGGTGTCAGGTAACGGGGCGGGGGCTCCGCCATAAGCTTTACCCGCCATGCTGGCGGCCATTTTTTTTAGCTCGTCAAAATCAAATCGCTTTGCGCTGCCATCGGCAATCCCGTCTTCCGCCCAGGCAGCCTGGGAGAATAACGCAGATAGCCCGGACATCCCACTTAAGGTCGCGAATGCCATTGACGCTTTCATAAACATTCTTCGATTCATGCCGGAAATCATTTCCTCTGGTAGAACGGAGTTTGTAGTGGTCGCAACACCTTCCATCTTTCCGTTGGCAGCAGGGGGCGCACCCCGGTCACTGCTTTCTGGCCGCGGTCGGGTGGTCATCTCCCGCCAGCGAAAATCTGTCTGGTATATTCACATTCGCTCAACCGGATTTGGCCCGGTTACAGGGAGTTACGACAGTCAGCCGGGTAAAAAATTCAGTTCAACCAAAAATTTATCAGATTATTCTAATCAGCGCAGGCATTTTGCTGAATTATCGAGTCAGGAAGGCAGAATTGAGGCGAGATTATTAACTGCCGGACGCCGTCAGCTGGCGTCTTAGCCAACTGCTGACCACTTTACTCAGGCAAAACGCTAAAAACTGTCTATAGTTAGTCGACAAACCTTTATTCGCCCACGGAGGAACAAAATGGCAACGAAGACTGAATCACAAGATACCCGCCTGGATGACGATCTGGCGCTGCTGGCAGAAACGCTGGAATCGGTGCTGAAATCGTCTGGCGACGCGGCAGATGAGAAGTACGTTGAGCTGAAAGCTAAAGCAGAAAAGTCACTTAATGAAGTCAAGTCCCGCCTTGGCAGCGCGTCTGATTCTTACTACGCGCGTGCGAAACAGGCCGCTTGCTGCGCGGATGATTACATCCATGACAAGCCGTGGCATGGCGTTGGCGTGGGTGCCACGCTGGGCCTGGTCATCGGTTTGCTGCTGCGTCGTTAATCTCGTTGGTTATCACAGACGCCCTGTCGGGCGTCTGTTCTACGTTCGCTGTTACTTTCCCCGTACGATCCTCGCGGTAATCTTCTTCAGCTGGTGACCGCCATCGCCTCCGGCAGAACTGGCCAGACTATAGAACCAGTTTGAAATGTTGTCAGCCAGGCATCCTTGCCCTGTGGACCTACGTTATGCGGGCGAAAGCAGTCGGGCGGGGCAATCCAGAGCGGATTAGGCTCCGGACTGGTTTTTTGCCGACAGGATCAGAACTCTTTCTGTCCACCCAGTTCAATCACCCTGTTAGGGGGGATCATAAACTGTGCGTGAGCGCGCAGTGCGTTACGCTGGAAGAAGTGGAATATTCCACCGCTCAGGCGTGCCAGGCCTTTCCTTTTTCTCATCACTAAGGTGTCGTGCGAGGTGAAGAAGGAGGCTTCGTTGACCGTGCATCCAAATCCTTCCAGTCCACAGAGGTGCAGAATATCCTGCATGGATGGCACTTCCTGCCAGCCATAGGAGGCGACGATCTGCCAGAAAGAGGGGGAAAGCTGACGGATTGTTATGCGCTGCTGGTTATGCACCCTTGGCGTGTCACAGGTCCTGATATGCAGCAGGACAACGCGTTCATGCAGCACCCGGTTATGTTTCAGGTTGTGCAGCAGCGCTTGCGGAATTTCGTGTTCTTTCTTGGTCAGGAAGATGGCCGTACCATCGACCCGCTTGGGCGGTAACTTCTCCAGCGAGCTGACCATGGCATTGAGCCCTTCAGCATTATCAGTCAGGCGGCGAATAATCTTCGACCGCTCCGAACTCCAGATATACATCAGAACCAGCATAACCAGCGCCATCAGTACCGGAACCCATCCTCCGGACAACAGTTTGCGCAGGTTAGCGCCGAACAGCGGAACGTCAACCGCCAGCAAGCAAAGAATAAAAGGCACCGAAGCGATTAAAGGCCACTTCCAGTTTTTAATGGCAACCACCCCGGCCAGACACGATGTCAGTACCATCGTCCCCGTGACCACAATGCCGTAGGCAGACGACAGGGAAGAAGAGTGCCGGAAAGCCAGAATAACCGCAGTGACTGCGGCAAAAAGCAGCCAGTTAACCACCGGAATGTAGATCTGGCCCGATTCCGTGGCGGAGGTAAACACAATGCGTACCGGGGGCAAAAAGCCCTGGCGTATTGCCTGCTGGGTCAGGGTGTAAATGCCGGTAATGATCGACTGAGCGGCAATAACGGTAGCCAGCGTGGAAAGAACGATTAACGGGATCTGCGCCCACTGCGGTGCCAGCAGGTAGAAGGGGTTCCTGGCGGTGGCGGTATCGGCCAGAACCAGTGCTCCCTGGCCGAAGTAGTTCAGCACCAGCGCCGGCATGGCCAGAATCAGCCAGGCCAGCCTGATTGGGCGTTTACCCAGGTGCCCCATGTCAGCGTATAGCGCCTCGGCACCGGTTACCGCCAGCACCACCATCCCCAGCGCGGCGAAAGAGATCGCCTGATTGCCTAGCAGGAATTCCAGCGCAAATGCCGGATTAAGCGCATGAAGTATCGCGGGGTTCATCATTATCCCCCTGATACCCATGGCGGCGAGCGTGATAAACCAGATCACCATGACCGGACCAAATACCCGGCTGACCTTTTCAGTTCCGTGCTTCTGGATGATAAAAAGCAGCGTCAGGATGGCAACCGACAGCGGGACGATAAAGCGGTCGAGAGCCGGAGCAACAACCTCAATGCCTTCCACCGCGGACAGCACGGAGATAGCAGGGGTGATAATGCCATCACCGTAGAAAAAGGCACCGCCCGTCAGTCCGGCCAGCACGATGATGCGTGAGGCACGGCTACCCACCTTCTGTCGCGCAAGGGACATCAGCGTGAGAATACCGCCTTCCCCGTCATGGTCGGCACGCATCACAAAGCAGACGTACTTCACCGTAACGATCAGCGTAAGCCCCCAGAAAATCAGGGAAAGAAACCCCATAACGGCCACTTTATTAATGCCGCCGTCGGGCAGTATGGACAGGCATTCTCTAAGGGTATAAAGCGGGCTGGTTCCGATATCACCAAATACGATGCCCGCTGCCGCCAGCATGGCCGTGGGCAAGGGTTGTTTATCTGAAGTTTTCATTTACCGGTCTTATTTTGAGTTAAGTATGACGACATATGATCCTCAACTGGCTCCTGAACGTTCGGCAGATTTTGGCCGTAAAGCGAATCATATTGCCGGTCTACTTTCAGGATAGTGCCGAGAGACGCTGTAAGAGCATACATAAGTACAATATTATTTACGTGATTTATATGTTCAGGGCGAAATTTTTACGGCTTTTTTACACCAAAAGCAGTTTAATGCCTGGCACTAATGTTATCTGAGCCATTAACCGGAAGGGCCATGAAGACGCAGATCACCGCCACTGGCGTAGCACTGCATTACAGCAAAGGCGTTGTGCTCCTTAGCGCGCAACAGGCAGAGCAAAATCCTGTTTCACTTTCAGCGGCCAGAACAGCGTTCTGTTTCAATGGTCGGTTTTTTGCCATCGTCACTAAATAATTGCCCCAACGCGACAGCAAGATGTGAAACAACGGCGGCTGCGATTGAGCATGGCACCCCCCGCGCGTATTCACGTCGTATTGTTTCTTATGCCCGCGTCATAACAAGAGGTAATCCTGATGTCTGGTTTAATCCTGGTATCGCTCAATCAATCCGCTCACTCAACCCTTGCAGCGATTTACACGGGTATTCTGTCACGCCGCAAAGGGACGTGGATCAGCTGGGACGGTACAAGGGAAGCAGCCCCGGCAGACGCCTTACGCCAGCTAACCACCCGTTGCGACCGCGGCTTCAACACCCTGACTTTTCCATTGACTGATGACGAATATGAACTGGGCTATCACGGCTACGTGCATAAAGGGATGTGGCCGGTATTCCACCAGCGGCCCGATTTGGCCCACTTCACCGCTGCGTATCTTCTTCAGTATCAGAGCCTTAATAAAGCCTACGCCCGTGCGGTGACAGAATGCGCCGGGCCAGATGATGATATCTGGATACAGGATTATCACCTGATACCCTGTATAAGACTGATCCGCGAAGCTGGCCTGAATAATCCCGTGGGTTTTTTCCTGCATCAGCCCTTTCCGCCGGGGCTCGGTATAGAAGCCATTCCCGAGTGGCAGTGGTTGGCCGAATCATTGCTTTGCTGCGATCTGATCGGTTTTCAGACGCAGCGCGATATGAACGGTTTTCTGCTGTGGATTGAATCAACATTCCGCATCGAGCGAATTGCTGCCACCGCTTTCAGGGTCCGTGGCCGGACGATTAACGTTGGCGTATTTCCCGCTGGTATCGATAGCCGTGACGCGTTGACGCTGAGTGAAAGCGATGGATGCAGCAGCATTGAGCAGCAGTGCCGGGATTCATTGCCAGAAAGCATCATCCTTAGCGGCGGGCATCTGGATGACAGCGCCGGGCTGCCTTACCGCATCAGCGCGATGGAGGCGCTGTTGCAGGCGCATCCACACTATGTCGGTAACGCCACGCTGCTTCAGCTGGCCTCACCGGCGGCGGGCCATGCGTGCCTGTCGCGGGACATTAGCCATCATCTGGAAAGCCTGTGCGGTGGAATGAATGGCGCGCACGGCACGCTGAACTGGTATCCGGTGAGCTGTCTGA
Source organism: Erwinia amylovora (assembly GCF_017161565.1). Classification (NCBI taxonomy): domain Bacteria; kingdom Pseudomonadati; phylum Pseudomonadota; class Gammaproteobacteria; order Enterobacterales; family Erwiniaceae; genus Erwinia; species Erwinia amylovora. Next base: position 2,422,981 of record NZ_CP066796.1, on the reverse strand, counting down.
CCACGTCCTATAGCCGGGAGCAGCAGGCCGGCATTTATCGTGCCGCACGAGTCGCGCTGGTGACTCCGCTGGTTGCTGGCATGAGCCTGATGGCCAAAATGTATATCGCCCTGCAAAACCCGGACGATCCGGGGGTTCTGGTTTTGTCAAAGTTTGCCGGCGCGGCAGAGCAGATGACAGATGCCATGATTGTTAACCCGTACGATCCGCAGGAGATAGCTGAAGCCATGCATTCGGCCTTGCATCTTCCTCTGGAGGAACGCCGTGAACGGCACGGGCGTCTGTTGAGACAGCTTACCCTTCACGACAGTCATTGGTGGGCGGAGGCATTTTTGTCGCGCTTGCACGAAACAACACGGGGCGAGTCAGCCTGAAACAGTGAAAAACCACTTCCTCTGCCCGTCACCCGTGGCAAAACGTGATATTGACCGGTCGGATAAAGCTGCGCAGCAGTGTTTTTAACAGTAATTAAAGGATAGATTGCATGGTTTTTTTGACATTTTTGACGCTGGTGCTGGTGCTGTTAACCCTCGCCCCTCTTCTGCATTTTCAAGCCTGGTGGATACGCGTTTGGGACTTTCCCCGGTTGCAGCTGGCCATTATGGGGGCAGGCTTCACGCTGGTTAGCCTCTGTTTCAGCAGCCAGCATGGCTGGGCGCTGGTGCTGGCACTGATTAATGCTGGCTGTGCCGCTTATCAATGCTGGTGGATCTACCCCTATACGTCTTTCAGCCCAAAGCAGGTCAAGGATCATCGTGGTTATAGCGATGCTCCTCGTTTACGGGTGATGGTGTCGAATGTCCTTACCCCCAACAGACAGGCAGCGCGGCTATTGGCTCAGGTGCAGGCGGAGCAGCCGGATGTCCTGATTGCACTGGAAACGGACCACTGGTGGCAAGCGCAGCTGGACGTGTTGTCAGCAGATTATCCTTATAGCCTGAAGTGCCCACAGGATAATCTCTATGGGATGCACGTTTACTCGCGCCTGCCGCTTAAAGATGCTGAAATTCAGTTTCTGGTCGACGATGCAATCCCTTCAATGCATATGCTGGTTCAACTGGATGAACAGACGGATGTAAGGCTGCACTGTGTACATCCGATGCCGCCCAGTCCGACGGAGAGCGACGAGTCGACAGACCGGGATGCCGAACTGGTGATGGTGGGTAAAAGCGTGGCATCGGCGGCGCAACCGGTCATTGTCACCGGCGATCTTAATGATGTTGCCTGGTCACGCACCACCCAGCTGTTTTTGAAAATCAGCGGCCTGCTTGACCCACGCCGTGGCCGGGGAATGTTCTGTACTTTCCATGCGGGCTACCCCATTTTACGCTGGCCGCTGGATCACGTTTTCCACAGTCAACATTTTGTCCTGGCAGGCATTCGTCGTTTACAAAATATGGGATCGGACCATTTTCCGATCCTTATCGATCTGGTCTATGCACCGCTTAAAGGTCAGCAACAGGAAAGCCTTGAAAAAGATGCCGCTGACGAAGCCGAAGCGCGGGAGATTATGGCAGCAACGGATTCGACAGTTGACGAGGTACATGTACCCGGTGAGCCAGACAAAAGGCCTCTGGGGCAGGTGACGGGCATAGCGGACTGACGTTCGCTCCGCGAGGGGCCGGTGGTCCTGCGCGGCGCCTGACCCGGCCGCGCGGGGTATTTAAACGATGATTCATTCTCCGGCAGAAACTGATTCAATTACTTAAACTTGCATTGTGTTTCTGACTTGCACTTCATACAGTGTCAAGAATTGCTTATATCCGGAGAGAAAAATGATCAGAGTGGAAATGCTCGCGACAGGTGATGAAGTGCTGCACGGGCAGATCGTCGACAGCAATGCGGCCTGGCTGGCCGCATTGCTGTTGGAGCAGGGCTTAGCGATGACGCGGCGCCAGACGGTGGGTGACAGTCTGGAAGAGCTGGTCGCCGTACTGACCGAACGCAGTCAGGTGGCTGACGTCCTGATCGTTAACGGCGGTCTTGGGCCGACCAGTGACGATCTGAGTGCGCTGGCGGCCGCCACTGCCGCCGGTGTGGCGCTGGAATTTCAGCCGGAATGGCTGACTAAAATGGAGGAGTTCTTCGCCAGTCGTGGCAAAGTGATGGCGGCCAGCAATCGTAAGCAGGCTGAAATCCCCCAGGGTGCGGAGATGATCGACAACCCGGTTGGCACCGCCTGTGGTTTTGCCATGCAGTTGAACCGCTGCTGGATATTCTTCACGCCCGGCGTGCCTTCAGAATATAAGGTGATGGTGACGGATCAAATTCTGCCACGTCTGAAAGCGCGTTACGCGCTTCCGCAACCGCCGCTTTGTTTACGCATGACCACCTTTGGCCGTGGCGAGAGTGACCTGGCATCCGCCATTGAAGCACTACCTCTGCCGGAAGGCGTTGTTATGGGTTATCGCGCCTCAATGCCGATCATCGAACTGAAACTGAATGGCCCGCTGGAAAAGCGCCCTGAAATGGAGCAGTTCTGGCAGCAGGTGCGGGAAATCGCCGGCGACAGCGTCATTTTTGAAGGGCTGGAAACGCTGCCTGAACAGCTGGCACGGCGTTTGAAAGAGCATAAGCTGTTACTGTCGGTCAGTGAGCAGTTCAGCGCCGGATTGCTCCAGTGGCAGCTTAATTCTGCCGGCGCCGCTTTGGCCGCGGGTAATGTGCTGCCCGCTCAGGCCGAGACGCTTGGCTTACTGGCGGCGCGCAGTCAGCAGCTGGCCAACAAGCATCACGCCCATCTGGCGCTGGTCGTAGGAACAATGGAAGACCAGCGCTTAGGCCTTGCGCTGCATACGCCGGAAGGGACTTTCGCGCAGAAAGTGAAGTTCGGTGTCAGCCGGCATGGGCTGAAAGCACGTCAGGATATGGTCGCAATGCTGGCAATGAATATGCTGCGTCGCTGGCTGAACGGTCAGACGGTCACCAGCGGACACGGCTGGATTGAGGTGGTGGAAACCTTGTAGCACTGGCAGAGGAAGCTGACGCCCGCTCAATGGCGTGAGCTTCCGGTTGTGCAAGCCGTTGCGCTTGATGTGTTGGTTATCTCAGTCAGGCGCGTCTGCCCGGCTTCACGAAGTATTTCTCTGACAGAGCGTTTCAGCTTTATGAATAAGAAGCCAGGACACCTTCAAAATACCCCTTAGCAAAGGCGGCCTGAACGCTTTTGTGCCTTACAGTGCCAGCCTGACTATCTGGCAACTCACTGTAATCAATATTCAGAAACTGAGCCTTTGTACGCCCTCGTTCGTAACCCTTCTCATAAGCACAACCGGCACACTTATGTCGGCCATTGAATTTACTTTGATCGTCCGGGAGTGCGCTAAAATCAGGGGAGTAACGATGTTGTTGCTGACAAATCATATTCAACTCCTGTCTGGTATGATTGAAAATCCGTTGAAATTTTCTCGGCTTCCCTGATCAAAGAGGCGGTTACTTACAGCTCAATCTCTATATCGCCGCTGGCCCGGCAGCAGCAGGGCAAAATTTCCCCCGGTTGCACAAAGGCCAGCGGTGTTGCGCTGTAGCTGACTTCACCCTTCAGCAGGCGGGTACGGCAGGAGCCGCAATAGCCTTCACGGCACTGATACTCGACACACACGCGGTGCGATTCCAGCGCTGCCAGCAGGGAAGGGTGCTCGTCGTGGCATTCAAGCTGCGTACCGGAAGTCCGCAGCGTAATGGTCGAACGCGCCATATTTAAAGCTGGAAATCGCTGAGGTCATCAGCGTTGACTTCGGAGTCAATCTGGCCGACCAGATATGAGCTGACTTCCACTTCTTGCGGGGCGACCTGTACGTTATCCGAAACCAGCCATGAATTAATCCACGGGATTGGGTTTGATCGGGTCTTGAACGGCAGATCCAGCCCTACGGCATTCATGCGAATATTGGTAATATATTCAATGTACTGCCACAGGATGTCTTTATTCAGGCCAATCATCGAACCGCCGCTGAACAGGTACTCGGCCCACTCTTTTTCCTGTTCTGCTGCCAGCACAAACAGGTCGTAGCACTCCTGACGACACTCTTTAGCAATTTCTGCCATTTCCGGGTCGTCCACACCGCTGCGCAGCAGGTTCAGCATATGCTGAGTTCCGGTCAGGTGCAGCGCCTCATCGCGGGCAATCAGTTTGATGATCTTGGCATTTCCCTCCATCAGCTCGCGCTCGGCGAAGGCAAAGGAGCAGGCAAAGCTGACATAGAAGCGGATCGCCTCCAGCGCATTGACGCTCATCAGGCAGAGATAAAGCTGTTTTTTCAGCGCGCGCAGGTTAACGGTGACGGTTTTGCCATTGACCTGATGCGTTCCTTCTCCCAGCAGATGCCAGTAGCTGGTCATCTCAATCAGATCGTCGTAGTAGCCGGAAATATCTTTGGCGCGCGACAGGATCTGTTCGTTGGTGACGATATCGTCAAACACCAGCGCCGGGTCGTTAACAATATTGCGAATGATATGAGTATAGGAACGAGAATGGATCGTTTCGGAAAACGCCCAGGTTTCAATCCAGGTTTCCAGTTCTGGAATAGAGATCAGCGGCAGTAGCGCAACGTTCGGGCTGCGCCCCTGAATTGAATCCAGCAGCGTCTGGTATTTCAGATTACTGATAAATATGTGTTTTTCGTGCTCCGGCAGCGCCTGATAGTCTATGCGATCGCGCGAGACGTCAACTTCTTCCGGTCGCCAGAAGAAGGAAAGCTGCTTTTCGATCAGCTTCTCGAAGATATCGTATTTTTGCTGGTCGAAGCGCGCAACGTTAACCGACTGACCGAAGAACATCGGTTCCAACAGCTGATTGTTTTTATTCTGCGAAAACGTGGTGTAAGCCATGATTTACTCCAAAAACGGGGGGCTGGCAGGCCAGCCCCCGGAGATAAAGGTTAGATTTTGCAGGCGCCGCTCTCACAGCCATCGTCCTGAATGGAGGGTACGAGGTCGTCCTGTGAATCTTCTGCTCCGTCGCGGGTATTCTGGTAATAGAGCGTTTTTACGCCGAATTTATAGGCGGTCAGCAAATCTTTCAGCAGCTGTTTCATCGGCACCTTTCCGTTAGCGAAGCGCGTCGGGTCGTAGTTGGTGTTCGACGAAATGGCCTGGTCGACAAACTTCTGCATCAACCCAACCAGCTGCAAATAGCCGTCATTATTCGGCATATCCCATAGCAGCTCATAGTTATCCTTCAGAAGCTCGTACTCGGGCACCACCTGGCGCAGAATACCGTCTTTAGAGGCTTTAATGCTGATATGGCCGCGCGGCGGTTCAATGCCGTTGGTGGCGTTGGAAATTTGTGAAGACGTTTCTGACGGCATCAGAGCAGAAAGCGTGGAGTTACGCAGACCGTGGGTTTTCACTGACTCACGCAGGGCTTCCCAATCGAGCAAGAGCGGGGTATTGCAGATGGCATCCAGGTCTTTTTTGTAGGTATCGATCGGCATAATACCCTGAGCGTAAGTGGTTTCTGCAAACCACGGGCAGGCACCCTGTTCGATTGCCAGCTCGTTGGAGGCTTTCAGCAGCCAGTACTGAATCGCTTCAAATGTCTGATGCGTCAGGATGTTGGCGCTACCGTCAGAGTAACGTACGCCGTGCTTCGCCAGATAGTATGCATAGTTGATCACGCCAATACCCAGGGTACGACGTCCCATTGCCCCACGTTTCGCCGCCGGGATAGGGTAATCCTGGTAGTCAAGCAATGCGTCGAGCGCACGCACCGCCAGCGTTGCCAGCTCCTGTAAATCGTCCAGGCTGTCGATAGCACCAAGGTTAAACGCAGAAAGCGTACAAAGCGCGATTTCACCGTTTTCGTCGTTAACATCCTGCATGGGCTTGGTGGGCAGCGCAATTTCCAGGCACAGGTTCGACTGACGCACCGGCGCGATGGCCGGGTCAAACGGGCTGTGAGTATTGCAGTGGTCCACATTCTGAATATAGATACGACCGGTCGAAGCCCGCTCCTGCATCATCAGGGAGAACAGATCGACGGCCTTCACGCGCTGCTTGCGGATGCTGCCGTCTTGCTCATATTGGGTATACAGGCGTTCGAACTCCTCCTGGTTGGCGAAGAACGCATCGTACAGGCCCGGCACGTCTGACGGGCTGAACAGGGTGATATCTTCGCCCTTCAGCAGGCGTTGATACATCAGCTTGTTGAGCTGTACCCCGTAGTCCATATGGCGTACGCGGTTGCCTTCGACGCCACGGTTATTTTTCAGTACCAGCAGGCTTTCCACTTCCATATGCCACATCGGGTAGAACAGCGTAGCCGCGCCCCCGCGCACGCCGCCCTGAGAGCAGGATTTCACCGCCGTCTGGAAGTGTTTGTAGAACGGAATACAACCGGTATGGAAAGCTTCACCGCCACGGATCGGGCTGCCCAGTGCACGAATACGGCCCGCATTGATACCAATACCGGCACGCTGGGAAACGTACTTCACAATCGCGCTGGAGGTGGCATTGATCGAGTCCAGACTGTCGCCGCACTCAATCAGTACACAGGAGCTGAACTGACGCGTTGGCGTGCGTACGCCGGACATGATCGGCGTTGGCAACGAAATTTTGAAGGTTGAAATCGCGTCATAGAAGCGCTTGACGTAATCCAGACGCGTGGCGCGCGGGTAACCTGAGAACAGGCAGGCGGCGACCAGGATGTACAGGAACTGGGCGCTTTCATAGATATCACCGCTGACGCGGTTCTGCACCAGATACTTGCCTTCCAACTGCTTGACCGCGGCGTAAGAGAAGTTCATATCGCGCCAGTGATCAATAAAGCCATCCATCTGCTCAAACTCTTCAGCGCTGTAGTCCGTTAGCAGATGCGGGTCATATTTACCCATTTCCACCATGCGCGTCACCTGGTCGATCAATTTTGGCGGCTCAAACTGGCCGTAGGCTTTTTTACGCAGGTGGAAGATAGCCAGGCGTGCGGCCATATATTGGTAATCAGGCGCATCACGGGAGATCAGATCGGCGGCTGACTTGATGATAGTTTCATGGATATCAGAAGTGCGGATACCTTCGTAGAACTGGATATGCGAACGCAGTTCAACCTGAGAGACGGAGACGTTTTGCAAATCTTCGGCAGCCCAGTCGAGAACACGGTGGATTTTATCGAGATCGATACGCTCGGTGCGGCCATCGCGTTTGGTTACAAGCAGACTCTGATTCATGTCGCGTTTTACCTGTCCTTAACAAATAATCCCCACGTTTATACACAGGTAGCTCTTTGTGAGTAACTCTGTGGATAAACACAACATATAGGGGGTGAAAGAAGTTCCGATAACAATATAGTGAGTATTCTAGTAACTTCCACGCGGTTAACAAGGCTTGATTTTCGTCTAAAAGTGGGAGTGCGAGGCTGGCTTTTTTCCTAAGTCCGCGTTTCTCAAGGGCCTGTGTCGTTGTCAATGGGTTAAGAATATTTTTAGTTTTTTGACCAGGCGCGGGTTTCTTGTTCAGCCAGGCAACCGGCAACTTTTACTTTGCCGGAAAAATGCGCGCCTTGAATGTCCCTCATCGCCAGTAACAGCATAAGGTATAAGTACGTGCAGCTTAGGGAAGGTGGGCGAACGAAAACAGGCGGAAATAGCCCGTGTTTGATAAGCACCGTTGACATTTCATCAGGCGGAGATTCCCCCGCCAGATGAAAATAACAGGATAAATTAGCCATTCATCGCGCGGTGCGTATGCACCATATAGTTTACGTCAACGCCGGGTGCGAGCTTGAAACGGTTGGTCAGCAGATTATAGTGCAGGCCGATAATATGACGTTCACGCAGCGGCGTTTCATCCACCCAGTTGAGCAGTTCTCCCGGACGGATGAACTTCTTAATATCATGCGTACCGCGAGGCACCATGCGCAGCACGTATTCCGCGCCGATAATCGCCATCAGCCATGATTTGCTGTTGCGGTTGAGGGTGGAGAAAAACACCTCGCCACCCGGTTTCACCAGCCGGGCGCAGGCATGTACCACCGAACGGGGGTCCGGGACGTGCTCCAGCATCTCCATGCAGGTGACCACATCATATTGCCCGGCAAACTGTTCGGCATGTTCTTCTACCGTTTGTTGGACGTAATCCACGGTCACGCCGCTGTCGAGTGCGTGCAAACGCGCGACCTGCAGCGGTTCCGCCCCCATGTCCAGCCCGGTGACATTTGCCCCTTCACGCGCCATGCTTTCGGAAAGGATCCCGCCACCGCAGCCGACATCCAGCACCTTTTTACCAAACAGGCCGTTAGAATGTTGTGAAATCCAGCCAAGGCGCAGCGGATTAATGCGGTGCAGCGGTTTAAATTCACCTTCCAGATCCCACCAGCGTGATGCGACTGCTTCAAACTTGGCGATTTCACTGTTGTCAACGTTGTACGCGTTTGTATTTTGTTCTGTTTTCATTGGGGTATCACTCCAGCCAAAGTGGGTTGCAGTATACATCTTAACGCTTTGTGATGGGCAGAACAGCGCTAAGCTAATCATACAGAAAGTAATTGAGCGCCTGCAGCCACGCTTTCCATTCACCACCAGGACGCAATGTGATATACTTTCGCACCTTTGAATCCGGGATTAAATAGAAAGGAAAGCGCGTCCATGAGCGACCTCGCCCGCGAAATTACACCGGTCAATATCGAAGAAGAGTTAAAGAACTCCTATCTGGATTATGCAATGTCGGTCATCGTTGGCCGTGCGCTGCCAGATGTCCGTGATGGCTTAAAGCCGGTTCACCGCCGTGTGCTTTACGCTATGAACGTGCTCGGTAACGACTGGAACAAAGCTTATAAAAAATCCGCCCGTGTCGTCGGCGACGTTATCGGTAAATATCACCCCCATGGCGACAGCGCCGTCTATGACACCATCGTACGTATGGCGCAGCCATTCTCGCTGCGCTACATGCTGGTCGATGGTCAGGGCAACTTTGGTTCCGTCGATGGCGACTCCGCCGCAGCGATGCGTTACACCGAAGTGCGCATGTCCAAAATCGCTCACGAACTGCTGGCGGATTTGGAAAAAGAGACCGTTGACTTCGTGCCGAACTATGACGGCACCGAACAGATCCCTGAAGTGATGCCAACCCGCATCCCGAACCTGTTGATTAACGGTTCTTCTGGGATCGCCGTGGGTATGGCGACCAATATCCCGCCGCACAACATCACCGAGGTGATCAACGGCTGCCTGGCCTACATCGCTGACGAAAATATTACCGTCGAAGGCCTGATGGAGCATATACCCGGCCCGGACTTCCCGACCGCCGCCATCATCAACGGCCGTCGTGGCATTGAAGAAGCCTATCGTACCGGCCGCGGCAAAATTTATATCCGCGCCCGTGGTGAAGTTGAAGTTGATGCTAAAACCGGCCGCGAAACGATCATCGTGCATGAAATTCCGTATCAGGTGAACAAGGCGCGCCTGATTGAGAAAATCGCCGAGCTGGTGAAAGAGAAGCGTCTGGAAGGCATCAGCGCCTTGCGCGATGAATCCGACAAGGACGGTATGCGTATCGTGATTGAAGTCAAACGCGATGCGGTGGGCGAGGTGGTGCTGAACAATCTCTACTCGTTGACGCAATTGCAGACCTCTTTCGGCATTAACATGGTGGCGCTGCATCAGGGCCAGCCAAAAATCATGCCGCTGAAGGATATCCTTGAAGCCTTCGTGCGTCATCGCCGGGAAGTCATCACCCGCCGTACCATTTTCGAACTGCGCAAAGCGCGTGACCGCGCCCATATCCTTGAAGCGCTGGCCGTGGCGCTGGCCAATATTGACCCAATTATCGAGCTGATCCGTGCCGCACCAACGCCAGCGGAAGCCAAAGCGGGCCTGATTGCCCGCCCGTGGGAACTGGGTAACGTTTCTGCCATGCTGGAGCGTGCGGGCGACAACGCCGCGCGCCCTGAGTGGTTGGAAGAGCAGTACGGCATTCACAACGGGCAGTATTATCTGACCGAGCAGCAGGCCCAGGCGATCCTTGATTTACGCCTGCAGAAACTGACCGGCCTTGAGCACGAAAAACTGCTTGATGAGTACAAAGATCTGTTGGCACAGATTGCCGAACTGCTGCGTATTCTGGCCAGTTCAGAGCGTTTGATGGAAGTGATCCGTGAAGAGCTGGAGCTGATCCGCGATCAGTTCGGTGACAAACGCCGCACCGAAATCACCGCCAATACGGCCGATATCAATATCGAAGACTTGATCAACCAGGAAGATGTGGTTGTCACCCTGTCGCATCAGGGCTACGTTAAGTATCAGCCATTGTCTGATTACGAAGCGCAGCGCCGCGGCGGTAAAGGTAAGTCGGCGGCACGGATCAAAGAAGAAGACTTTATTGACCGCCTGCTGGTGGCCAACACCCATGACACGATCCTGTGCTTCTCCAGCCGGGGCCGTTTGTACTGGATGAAGGTTTACCAGCTGCCGGAAGCCAGCCGTGGTGCGCGAGGGCGTCCTATCGTCAACCTGCTGCCGCTGGAAGCCAACGAGCGTATTACTGCAATTCTGCCGGTGCGTGAATATGCCGAAGGCTGGAATATCTTTATGGCTACCGCCAGCGGAACGGTGAAGAAAACCGCGCTGACTGACTTCAGCCGACCGCGCAGCGCCGGTATTATTGCCGTCAATCTGCGTGATGACGATGAACTGATCGGCGTGTCGCTGACGAACGGTAGTGATGAAGCGATGCTGTTTTCTGCCGCCGGTAAAGTGGTGCGATTCGCGGAGAGCGCGGTGCGTACGATGGGCCGTACCGCCTCCGGCGTACGCGGCATCAAGCTGGCTGAAGGCGACCGCGTGGTGTCGCTGATCGTGCCGCGTGATGATGGCGCTATCATGACCGTGACGCAAAACGGCTACGGTAAACGAACGGCTAACGTCGAATATCCCACCAAGTCGCGTGCGACTCAGGGGGTTATCTCGATCAAGGTAACCGAGCGTAACGGGCCGGTTATCGGTGCGGTGCAGGTGGTCGATGGCGATCAGATCATGATGATCACCGATGCCGGCACGCTGGTACGTACCCGCGTGTCCGAGGTCAGCGTGGTAGGGCGTAACACCCAGGGCGTTATCCTTATCCGCACTGCCGAAGACGAAAACGTGGTAGGGCTGCAACGTGTGGCCGAACCGGTTGCCGAAGAAGAGCTCGACGCTATCGACGGCAGCGCTGCGGAAGGGGACGATGATATCGCCCCTGAAGTGGACACCGATGACGAATCACCTGAAGCCGACGACGAGTAAGCGTTAAACCCCAGTCCGAAAACAGAGCCGGTTCTTTTGAACCGGTTTTTTTTTATCACTGAATGTGGCTAAAGGGTATTTTAATCTGCCTGCAGATACCATAAAGCAAGGGGTTGAGCTACGGACAGAGAGGTTCTGCCGCAATGGCGTTCTGGCGCATGCAGGGCAGCTTGTTCGCCGCTAAGCCGTGGTCAGCAGTCAGTGATTAAGGCGATGGAAAGCCCGGGTTTGCTGACTAATGCTGGTTTTGGCCATGCGCTGCGTCGCATGACCGTTGAAATGCCCTCTTAGCGGCACTATACGCCTGGGAACAGGATGAAAGTGCCGTCAATATCTGCGCAGGATGGCCGGGATAACTGGCTTTTTCTGCCTCCCGGCGCTACTGTATCGGCACTCATTTTTTCTTTTGTCCGCTATGGCTGCCAGTGGGTTACGCTTGAAATATCCTGTCTCGTTTCGCACAACGTTAAAGATCTCTCGCTACTTGTTCCGCGTTCTGGCAATGATGCTGTGGACGCTGGGAGCACTACTGACTGTCTTTTACAATAATAATTTATTACGAGAAAGAGAATCTCAGGTTCGGCATGATTTCACTGCCAGCTACCAGCAGGCTCAGTGGTATGTCCGCCACTCGATGGATGTGATGCGAGAGATAAAATTTATTGCTGACAACCACCTCAATGCTTCAGGAAACAGCGGCAATCTGTGGGGCGGCGATCTCCATCCCCGCACGCTCTTGCAGCCACAGATCGAACCGCTGTATGCCGCATCAGACTGTAACTCTACGCGTCATACTTTGTATAACTCCCTGGGTTCCTTCAGTTATTTTCTTGACTATTGGCGAGATAACTTCGCTTCCACCACTCGTCTTAACAGGGTGCTTTTCGTTGGCGAAGAAGATCAGTGCCTGGCCAGCTTCGATCTGGCGCCGATGCCAGCAGACCGTAGCAGAATGATGAAAGTGTTGCGTGAGCGGATTTCCATCTACCGTAATGGCTCTAAAGAAGAGCGCAAAAATAACCTGTCGTGGGTTGCTCCGGCGGTGCAGCCGGGCGTTGGTAACTACTACATGATCACCCCGGTCTACCTCACCAATAACGTCACTGCGCTGCTGGGGATTGAGCAGAGTGTCCGCATAGAAGATCTGATGACGCCCGGCAGCCTGCCGATGACGGCAATGCTGGTCGACCAGAACAACAGGCTTATCCTTTCTTCAGAGCGCGGCTCAGAGAGCTTTTCAGCAGAAGACCTGCCCGGTGATGCCGTATGGTTTGGCTATATTTCGGGTTACAGCCAGCTGATAATGAAAAAGAAGCTGCCGTCCTCTTCGCTCAGCGTGGTTTATGCCGTTTCGACCAGCGCAATGATTGACAGGTTGAAAATGCTGATGGTTAATTCTGTCCTGCTCAATCTGATCAGCGCCATACTCCTGTTTATTTTTGCCCGCTTGTTCGAACGCAGAATGTTCCTGCCCGCGGAAGAGAATGCTTATCGTCTGGAAGAACAGGAGCAATTTAACCGCAAAATAGTGGCCTCGGCGCCGGTGGGGATCTGCATTCTGCGCACCAGCGACGGCACCAATATTCTTAGCAACGAACTGGCGCATAACTATCTGACATTGCTGACTCAGGAAGACAGACTGCGCCTGACCGAAATGATCTGCGGGCAACAGGTCAATTTTGTTGATGTCCTGACCGGCAGTAATACCAACCTGCAAATCAGTTTTGTCCATTCACGCTATCGTAATGAGAACGTGGCGATTTGCGTACTGGTTGATGTCAGCGCACGTGTGAAAATGGAACAGTCTCTGCACGAGATTGCTCAAGAGGCAGAGCAGGCAAGCCAGTCTAAATCCATGTTCCTGGCGACCGTTAGCCATGAACTTCGCACCCCGCTGTACGGGATCATTGGTAATCTCGACCTGTTAAAAACCAAAGCGCTGCCAGCCGGTGCCGATTCGCTGGTGACGGCGATGAACAACTCTTCCAGCCTGCTACTGAAAATTATCAGCGATATTCTTGATTTCTCTAAGATTGAGTCGGAGCAACTGAAGATTGAACCACGAGAATTCTCACCGCGAGAAGTGATTGCTCATATCACCGCAAATTATCTGGCGATGGCAGTGAAAAAACGCCTTACGCTGTGGTGCTTTATTGACAGCGATGTGCCGGTGCTTCTGGAAGGTGACCCGATGCGTTTGCAGCAGGTCATCTCTAACCTGCTTAATAACGCGATTAAATTCACCCATACTGGCGGTATTATCCTCCAGGCTTATGTCAAAGGCGACTATCTGGCTTTTCGCGTGCGCGACAGCGGGGTTGGGATACCGGCGAAGGAAATTACGCGCCTGTTTGATCCTTTTTTCCAGGTCGGTAGCGGCGTTCAGCGTCATTTCCAGGGCACCGGGCTGGGGCTGGCGATCTGCGAGAAACTAATGAACATGATGGATGGTGATATTGAGGTAGAGTCGGAGCCGGGCATGGGGAGTCAGTTTATCATTCGCATTCCGCTTTATAACAGCCGGGTGGTGACGCTGGAACCGCGTGATGGCCTGCAGGGTAAGCAGTGCTGGCTACAGTTGCGTAATGCCAGCCTGGCCACTTTCCTTAGCCGTTTACTGCATGAGCATGGGATGCAGGTTGAGAACTATGAAGGTCAGGCGGCGGCTGACGACATCATTATTAGCGATCATGAGTTCCAGCCGCTACAGAGCGTGCGTGCGGTGATCCGCTTTGACGGGTGTCATAACGACGCGCCAAGAGAGCTGGCACCCGGGCGATGGATTTGCTCAACGACCACTCCTAATGAACTGCCGCTACTGCTGGGGCGCATCTATCGGGTCGAGGTGGCAGTGCCTGAAGGCACACAGACGGTGCTGACGAAAGCCGGTGAAAACGTTGGAAACGACGATATTCTCATCCTGGTAGTAGACGACCATCCGATCAACCGCATGTTATTGTCCGATCAGCTCGGATCGCTGGGCTACCGGGTGAAAACCGCTCAGGACGGTGTTGATGCGCTCAACGTGATTGGCCGCAACGAGATAGATATTGTGCTGACCGATGTCAATATGCCGAATATGGATGGCTATCGTCTCACGCAGCGCCTGCGTGAACTGGGTAAAACCTTCCCGGTGATAGGCGTAACGGCCAATGCGTTAGCGGAAGAGAAACAGCGCTGTATCGAAGCCGGAATGGATAATTGTCTGTCCAAACCGGTCACGATGGAAACATTGCAGCAGGCATTGTCATTTTATGCCGGGCGGGTAAGAAAGAGCCGGGAAGCGCTAAGTAACAGGTTGCGGTAAGGGTGAACCCGCCGTAATACGGCGGATTTTCAAGAAAACAGGGCCGCCTTGTTATGGCGTATGCCCCTTACAGACGGTGAGATCGACTTTTGATAAGGCCGCCACGGCACATTTAGCGCGGACAAAACCTTATTTATCTACCGGCGTCATGCTTACTGATGACAGGTAGTTAAGCAAAGCAATATCGTTATCTACTCCTAATTTCATCATCGCTGATTTTTTCTGGCTGCTGATGGTTTTAATGCTGCGGTTAAGCTTCTTGGCAATTTCGGTTACCAGGAAACCTTCGGCGAACAGGCGCAGAACTTCGCTCTCTTTCGGTGACAAACGCTTATCACCGTAACCACCCGCGCTGATTTTCTCCAGCAGTTTCGCCACGCTTTCCGGGGTATACTTTTTGCCTTTCTGCAAGGCTGCCAGTGCCTTAGGCAGGTCAGTTGGCGCACCCTGTTTCAGCACGATGCCTTCGATATCAAGATCCAGTACGGCGCTAAGAATGGCCGGGTTGTTGTTCATGGTCAGAACAATGATCGACAGGTCAGGATAATGGCGTTTGATGTATTTGATCAGCGTGATGCCGTCACCGTATTTTTCGCCAGGCATCGAAAGGTCGGTGACCAGCACGTTAGCATCGAGTTTGGACAGGCTGTTAATTAACGCCGTAGAGTCTTCAAACTCGCCAACCACATTGACCCACTCAATTTGCTCGAGTGACTTACGAATGCCGAACAGAACAATAGGATGGTCGTCGGCAATAATGACATTCAGATTATTCATATTATTGGTTACCTTGCTGCAGGAGATCTTTGACATAAGTGTCAACTTCACTGGTGGTATTTTTAATGTTAGTTTCATCACAATGTTGAATGTGACGCTCTAAAGTTTCACAAAGCTGCTTGCCGGGTGATAAATTTAACATGGCAAACACACCTTTCAGCCGATGTGCGGTCTGCGCCAGCGTACTGTAATCCCTGTTTGCAGCTTCATTATACAGTCTCTTGATATCATCTGGTACTGTCTCAATAAAAAGCTGCAGGTAGCCACTGGCAAACAACTGAGCAGTGTCCTGCTGCTCAGCGCCATCGTCAGCCAGCTCATCCTGCGCCAGCTGTTGTTCAATCAGCATCAGCAACGCATCCTGCATTGCCTGACTGATATTGAAATTTACCCGATACTGGTTTCCAGCTAGCGGGGTAAAACCGGGTTCGTCATCCGTGACCAGTAGTGACCATGGGGCTAAATGTTCTGGTTGGTCAGTGATCAGAACATCGTGCAGCTGACCGGAGAAGCGCTCGTCGGGAGTGATACAGCTGGCCCCCCAGTTTTCTAACTGGCGAACGACGATTTTACGCACGTCCTCAACGGTAATATCAATCAGCGCATTAACCCCGTCTAAAAGCTTCTCTTCATGGTCCTGTTGTGGCTCCAGCGGAGCCTGAAGTTCGATGTTATAGCGCGTGCCAATATCCGCACGAGCGCCAATCTCCAGGTGCCCCCCCAGCTGTTTACACAGTTGCTTGCAGAGGAAAAAAGCCATTCCCGACGCCTGGCCGTAGCGATCCTGATAAGTATCACCGAGAAAAGGAAATTCAGCGTTGGCCATCTCTTCAGCGGACAGTCCCGCTCCCGTATCTACAATCTCAATCAGCAACCGATCAAGGCGATCGGTGGGAGAGGTGACGGTGACGCTTATCCGCCCCCAGTTGGTGGTGGTGACGGCGTAATGCAGCAAAGTAGAGAGGATTTTGGCAAAGGCTTTACGATCGCCAAAGCGCGTTTCATCGCTGTTGAGGTGATTGGCAATGGTCAGCGACAGCCCTTTACGCCGTATCATCGGCAGGATTTCGCCCACCCGCTCATCCAGCAGGGATTGCAGTTTGAAGCTGCTGATATCCGGCGTCCAATCGAAGGTCTCTAACTGATTAAGCAAAACGATATCGTCGACCAGACGGCTCAGGGCCTGGGAAGCCTCCAGAGAAGCGTCCAGCTGCTCAGACTCCTGCTTGTGGCCGAGCAGCTGTAAATTGGCAATCACGGTATGTAACGGGCGCTGCAACGCCTGGCCCAGATGCTGTAACAATTGCTGGCGCGACAGGTGATTTTTATCTAATACCTGCTGGGCTTTCTGCAATTTTTTATTTACCAGCAATTCCCGGTCCTGATCGCGCATCATAAACAGCTGTGTATGCGGTGACAGTTCGCTGCGCGCATGGCGGATTTCATAGACTTCGTTATTGACCGTAGCCTGCAACACGCCCTGATGTTGATCGGACATATTGATAATTTTTTGCAGGTTAAGATGAGGCAACAGATGATCGGCAACTTTATTACTGATGATGGTGCGGTTATTGACAAAATCATACACCAGCAGCCCGAGTGGTAGCCTGCCAACGATTTCTTCATTTAGCAGCCGCGCCGCTTCCAGTTCTGAGCTCAGATTTTCACTCGGGCGCAACGACTGCTGGCGCAGCAGGGACAAACCCGCCAGCGACAGTAACAGCAGCCCCAGATTAGCCAGTAGCGGCCATAGCAGATTACGCATGATATCAGCCACCAGGACGGTGATCGGGACGCGATAAATAAGCTGAAGTGGGGTACCGGGCAGGGCGGCAGCAATGGCAATATTCGGATTCATCCAAGTGATATGCGTGCTGCCCCCCGGATTATCTCCCTCTTCAGGGAGCGGGGCAGCATCCTGCTTCAACTGGAAATTATCCAGCGGCATATTGCGCTGGATAATGTCATTAACCGGCAGATCAAAAGCGACCACGGTAGCCAGATGGCCTGGCTGATTAAAAGTCGTGCGCACGGTAAAATAGTGATCGTTTTGCCATGTAAAGCGACGTAATGGTGAGAAGCTCTCGCGCTCATCCAGCGCATTGGCCATCTGCAGCATCTCTGCGCGGCGCGCTTCAACGATATTGCTGATGGCATTATCTTTGTCGCGTATTGTCATATCTTTCAGCGGGAGAGTGGAGATGAGGATCAGGCTGTTATCCTGGCCATTGAGAAAATACATTGACCAGGTGCTGTTTTCCGCTCCCCAAAGGGTATCAAGGTACCCGGACATGCGCTGCGACATATCCAGCGCGGTACTTTCATGCGGACCAAAAATCAGCGCTTCGGTTTTACGCCGGGTTTTGTCTACATAATAGACATCCGGGTGCAGAGGGGTTTCCCGCAAACTGCTGTTTGTTGCGCTACCAACAGCATTGGCCGCCAGATTTTCATAAATCTGCCAGGCGGCCAAACGGTAGGCATCAATGCGTTTTTGCATGGCATGAGTGATGTCTTCCACAGCATAACGCTTTTCCGTTAACCAGGCGTTAACCGCATTGTGGATCATAAATCCGGTGGCCAGTATCAGCACCAGGATAAACACCACAAAAAATCGTGTTACATTGCCGGAAGTTAGCGGAAATTTATATGGCAACATGCTGTAACCCCAATTACCTTGTAATCAGTCGGGCGTTGGCCACCACAACTAAAAGTAGCCAGGCCGTGGTGCGGAACGCCAAAGAGCGGCTGGCAAAAAATAAGATTATTCCGACCGCCATTGGGACGGTCAGAATACCCGTATGTCCTGTGATTGTAATAGACGAAACGGTGAAAGTTGACGCCATTCCATAGCGCTTCCCCGCCGCATCGGGCAATGCTTGCAGCGCGTTATGGGCGGCAAAAATCATCACGGCATGAGCCAGGCTCCAGCCAGCAGGCAGGACGGCTGACAGAAATGGCAGCAGCATGACACGGCCGTTGGCAACGGCACGGTGACAGACAGAGTGGCCGGATAACTCGCCAATGTCAGCAAATAACCCTGGTGCGCGTGGCGCATCTTGAGTCACCCGTGATCCACTCACAAAAGCCCGAACGTCCATTTTATACATTTTATCCATGTGCGTGTCATGTAATCAGTGCCAACTTCTATCACAAGTACGACCAGTTAAAAAGAAAATCCCTTAGTTGAAGAGGCATTAGTCCAACCTTGTGAATTGTGCTAGCTTAATAACCTAAATAATTCCTCTTGTTTATCGGAATATTCCTTTAAAGGCACTTCAATCAGCCGTTGACTGGATGAAATTATCTTATGGAAACTGGCTCAGTCATCTGAGCAAAAAGGGGAAAGTGAATCATCCTCGCGCCTGTAACCTCCGGTGATGGCAGGCATGGGCAAACGTGGCTTTCACGGTGAAGCAACGCGGCTAAGCTCTCCTGATGCGCATCCGGGCACACCACACATCCGCTTATAAATCTCAGCCAGAAACTCAATGGGCATAAATCCCCGGCAAATGCTGTGCATGGCCGTTCTCAGACGGTGGCTCTCATCATGCTGCTTAGTATTAACGTTGTGAAACTTTCATCACGCCCGTGCAGGAATACAGACAAACCCGTTTTCCCGTCTGGATTTAGCCCCGGAAGCAGGTAGGGTTAATTATTCTTAGAATAAGCCACCAAGGTGATGTCTTTTTCCCGTATAAAGTATATTTTTTTGTCTGATTTTGATCGGGTGTTAACACGAAATATCTGACTCAGTCATTGTATGATCCTGTCGCAGGATAAAGGTAAGCGTAAAAAAAACGCCAGGCATTAAGCCTGGCGTGAATACTAAGTCGTACAGTTCATTTCGGGAAACGAAGGTAATTATGAAATAAAAATGATGATAGCGGGGAAATAATAACTTCTAGTATCATGAAATTTTTATCATTCAGTGCCTATAATGTAGTTTTAAAACTAACTACATGAAAAGTAATGATTTCATTATTTTTTCACTTTTTTGTGTCATTGATCCCGTCTGCCCTCTCACTCAGAAGTTTCTTGTATTTACACATATCGCAATGACTTCATGTCTGTATGAAACACTTTTGGAAAATTAGTATCATTTTCCCGGTGGATTATTAGCCTTTGCTGCTTAATATGACGCTCTGTGCTTAATTTGACGTTGAGCACGCAGTGGCATTATAAAGCTAATAATAAAGAGGTAGTAAAATGAAACTTCGCGTTCTTTCCCTGATGGTTCCTGCACTGCTGGCTGCTGGTTCAGCAGGTGCGGCTGAAATTTATAATAAAGAAGGAAACAAGCTTGACCTGTTTGGCAAAGTTGATGGCCTGCACTATTTTTCCAACAATTCTGATTCAGATGGCGACAAGTCGTATATGCGTCTTGGTTTTAAAGGCGAAACACAGATTTCCGATCTCCTGACCGGCTACGGCCAGTGGGAGTATCAGGCGGCATTGAACACCACTGAAGCAGAGGGTACAGCTAACAGCTTCACCCGCGTTGGCTTCGCCGGCTTGAAGTTCGGCGATGCGGGATCCTTTGATTATGGCCGTAACTACGGCGTGCTCTACGACATCGGAGCCTGGACCGACGTACTGCCGGAGTTCGGCGGGGATACTTACGGTGCGGACAACTTCATGTTCCAGCGCGGCAGCGGCATGGCGACCTATCGTAACAACAATTTCTTTGGACTGGTTGATGGCCTGAACTTTGCCATTCAGTATCAGGGCAAGAACGATAGCAACGCCGAAGTTGCCGGTAACCGCAGTGCTGTTGCGCAAAATGGTGACGGCTATGGTTTGTCCGCCACTTACGAGCTGGCTCCCGGTTTCAGCGCCGGTGCTGCGATGTTTTCAGCCGATCGTACCGATACCCAGAACCGGGGGGCGCTATCAGGTAAGGGTGATAAAGCAGAAGCTTACTCCGGTGGTCTGAAGTATGACGCCAAAGACTTGTACCTGGCGGCCTTGTATACCAAATCTTTCAACGCGACGCGTTTCGGCAGCAGCAATAACCTGGCCGCGTATGGTTTTGCGGATAAAGCGCAAAACTGGGAGCTGGTGGCACAATACCAGTTTGACTTTGGCCTGCGTCCTTCTCTCTCCTATGTGACATCGCGCGGTGACGATATTCAGAACTGGGGAAGCCAGAACCTGAAGCAGTACATTGAAGTAGGTGCGGCTTACTACTTCAACAAAAACATGTCTACCTATGTTGATTACCAAATCAACCTGCTGGATAAAAATGACTTCACTAAAGCGGCCGGCATCAATACCGACAATGTGATGGCTGTGGGTCTCGTGTATCAGTTTTGATCTGAACCGGTCTTCCGGCGATGGCTGAACGTTAAAAAAACGCCCAATGCATGCAATGCAACGGGCGTTTTTGTCTGCTATGAAAACCTTTATGTAGCCTGTGCCGGAGGGCGTCATCTCATCGCCCCGACTCTTGCGCGCAACGGGCAAGCATCGCCGATGCCGTGGTACGCAATCATGAATTGCACCTTGCCGAAATTGGATTGAATCAGGCCAGAATATCGCCCGCAAGTTTTTTCACCCGTTTTTCCTCTGCGGCTTGCAGATAGCTGCCTTCCAGACCGACGCCACCAAGAGTAAAGGATAAGAAACGGAGCAGCCGCTGCTGCTTCAGGTTGTCTTTCAGCTGATTTTTATTGTGCATATCATGCTCCTCGCCTTATTTAACGTCAGCAGGGGAGAAGCACTAAACGTGCCAGCTGCAAAAGTATGAGATGAGGGACAGTCAGGCTGTTGGTGGCATCCTGTCTGCATTAATCAGGTGCAGCCTGTGCCGAAGTGGTGCCTCAGGATGAAGACGGGCCGGTTGGCCCGCTGCTAACGTTGATAGGGGCCGTGCAGGCGTTTCATGCGGGTATGCTTGTAATGCTTATAGCCCGCAAAGATAATCACAGCAACTGCTATCACTAGCAGTAGGCAAAAAATCATTTTGGCTCTCCAGTAAAGATGGAATGAGGGCGCTGTTTGCGTTCAGCCTGAGGCTATTGTGATATGTAATTAAGGGGAGATAAAGGGGGTGGAATCCCCTTTTTTCGGCGAAGTTGCATGATTGATACCAGCTTTTAATCAAGGTTGCAGAAAATAAATGAACAATTCTTGGCGGTGTTTTACAAGCTTTCTCGTGGTTTACCTGCTGGCGTCCTGTAACGACTCTCAGTTATCAGCAGGACCTGAAAGAGTAGTGTTGCAAGGGCACACAATGGGAACAATCTGGCGGGTAAGCCTCGCCGAAGTGGATCCGTCCCGGCAAAAGGCGTTGCAAATTGCCATACAGCAGCGTCTCGACGACGACGATCGCCAGTTATCCACCTGGAAAAGTGACTCGGTGCTGTCACGCTTTAATCAATATCGCGGCAGTGAACCACAGCCGGTCAGCGCGGAGATGGCCGATATTGTCACTCAGGCGTTGCGTATAGGCCAGCAGACTGGCGGCGCAATGGATATTACCATTGGGCCGCTGGTGAATCTGTGGGGGTTTGGCCCGACCAGGCAGCCGCTGAAAACCCCGACGCAGCCGCAGATTGATACCGCCAGGGCGCTAACCGGCCCGTCCCATTTACAGGTGGTAAATCGTGCTGATCAATCGTATCTGCAAAAAGACCTGCCGGAGCTGTACGTTGACCTCTCCACCGTTGGCGAAGGGTTTGCCACTGACCATCTGGCACGGCTGATGGAACAGGAGGGCATCACTAACTATCTTGTCTCTGTCGGAGGCGCGGTACTGACACGGGGTAAAAACGCGCAGGGTAAGGCCTGGCAGGTGGCGATCCAGAAACCGACCGATCGTGAAAACGCGGTGCAGGCCATCGTTGATTTGCAGGGGCATGGTATCAGCACCTCCGGCAGCTACCGTAACTACTATGAACTGGACGGCAAGCGTATTTCCCACGTTATTGACCCGGCAACCGGGCGGCCGATCCAGCATAAGCTGGTCTCTGCCACGGTGATTGCCACCACTGCGCTGGAAGCGGACGGGTGGGATACCGCACTGATGGTATCAGGGCCTGAGCGGGCTAAAGCGCTGGCGCTGCGTCATAAACTGGCGGTCTACCTGATTTTCAAGCAGGGTGATGAATTTACCCGCTGGATGTCGCCTCAGTTTGCGGCTTTCATTTCGTCTCCATCCCGCAGCGATAGTTAAGGAGCCAGGATGCTCGATCTGTTCGCAGAAGACGAACCCTGGCAAGAACCGCTGGCCGAGGGCGCGCTGATCCTGCGCCGCCGCGCCCGTGATATCGCGCCACGGCTGATGGCGGAGATTAAAGATATTGCTGCCCGCAATGCGTTTCGTCACTGCATTACGCCGGGGGGGCATCGTATGTCGGTTGCGATGACCAACTGCGGCGACCTCGGCTGGTCCAGCGACTCACGCGGGTATCATTACCGCACGCTGGATGAGGCCAGCGGGCAGCGCTGGCCGGCGATGCCGCCGCCGTTCCGCCAGCTGGCTCAGGAATGCGCGCGCGAGGCGGGGTTTGGGGGATTTGATCCGGACGCCTGCCTGATAAACCGCTATGAGTCGGGCGCGAAGATGACCCTGCATCAGGATAAAGACGAGCGCGATCTGCGTCAGCCGATTGTCTCGGTATCGCTCGGGCTGCCGGCGGTCTTTTTATTCGGCGGGTTTACACGGAGTGACGCCAGCCGGCGCGTGCTGTTGGAACACGGCGATGTGGTGGTGTGGGGCGGGCCGTCGCGTTTGCGCTATCACGGCATTTTGCCGCTCAAAGCCGGAATTCATCCCCTGACCGGGGCATTTCGTTTTAATTTGACTTTCCGTTGCGCGGGCCAGAACTCGGCTGCATTCATCACGGGTAAGAATTGATTTTGATCTCATCGGCGTTCTGATTACACTGCGGGCTGCTTTTTACCTGGCGGGATGTCCTGATGGAGCTGCTTCACATCGTTTATAAACAGTATCGCTGGCCGTTTATTCTGGTCATCGTGCTAAGCCTGTTCAGCGCCGCGCTGGGCATTGGCCTGATCGCCTTTATCAATCGCGAACTGATCGTTAGCCTGAATTCTTCACCAGGGGTGTTGCCG
Source organism: Erwinia amylovora (assembly GCF_017161565.1). Lineage (NCBI taxonomy): Bacteria > Pseudomonadati > Pseudomonadota > Gammaproteobacteria > Enterobacterales > Erwiniaceae > Erwinia > Erwinia amylovora. The sequence continues at coordinate 2,399,599 of NZ_CP066796.1, read as the reverse complement.
CAGTTTCTTGGCTTATTGCTGCTGCTGCTGGCGGTCACGCTTGGCTCTCAGCTGGCGCTCACCCTGCTTGGGCACCATTTTGTCTATCGTCTGCGGGGTGAGTTTATCAAACGCATCCTTGATACCCGGGTCGAGCGCATTGAGGAGGTTGGCAGCGCCAGTCTGCTGGCGGCACTGACCAGTGATGTGCGCAATATCACTTTAGCCTTTGTGCGTCTGCCTGAGCTTATTCAGGGAATTATCCTGACCGTTGCTTCAGCGGCTTATCTCGGCTGGCTGTCAGCCAAAATGCTGCTGGTCACCGCAATATGGGTGACGATCACTATTATCGGTGGCTGGCTGCTGGTGGCGCGCGTCTACCGGCATATGGCAACGCTGCGCGATACTGAAGATCGCCTTTACACTGACTTCCAGACCATCATTGAAGGGTGCAAAGAGCTGGCGCTGAATCGCCAGCGCGCGCAGCAAATCTTCGATAACGTGTACGGCGAAGATGCGAAAACCTACCGTCATCATATCGTGCGCGCCGACACCTTTCATCTTAGCGCGGTAAACTGGTCAAATATCATGATGCTGGGGGCCATCGGGCTGGCCTTCTGGCTGGCAAACGGTCTTGGCTGGGCAGATACCGCTGTCGCGGCCACTTACGGTATTACTCTGCTGTTTTTGCGCACCCCAATGCTGTCGGCGGTCGGCGCGCTGCCAACATTGTTGAGCGCACAGGTGGCGTTAAACAAACTCAGTACTTTTAAGCTGGCCGCATATCAGGCTGATTTCCCACCGCCGTCGGCGGCGAAAAGCTGGCAAACGCTGGAGCTGCGCAATCTGTCGTTTCACTACGGAAACCACGGTTTTAACGTCGGGCCGGTTAACCTGACGCTGAAACGCGGTGAGCTGGTGTTTCTGATTGGCGGCAACGGCAGCGGCAAGTCAACGCTGGCGATGCTGCTCACCGGGCTTTATCAGCCGGTTTCTGGCGAAAATCCTGCTCGATGGCCGGGTGGTGCATCCTTCTGCAATGGAGAGCTACCGACGGCTGTTCTCGGCGGTATTCACCAACGTGCATCTTTTTGACCGCCTGATGGACGATCGCGGACAGCCGGCCGATCCGGCGCTGGTGCAGAACTGGCTGGTGCGCCTGCAAATGCAGGACAAAATTGAGCTGGAGGGCAACCGCGTACTGAACCTTAAGCTGTCTAAAGGTCAGACTAAACGGCTGGCGCTGCTGTTGGCCACCGCCGAACAGCGCGATATTTTGCTGCTGGATGAGTGGGCTGCGGATCAGGACCCGCATTTCCGGCGTATCTTCTACCGTGAGCTGCTGCCGTGGCTGCGAGAAATGGGCAAAACGGTATTTGCCATTAGCCATGATGACCACTATTTCCTCCATGCCGACCGGCTGCTGGAGATGCGCGCAGGGGTTCTGACCGAACTGACCGGCATTGAGCGTGAGCAGGCGACGCTGGATGCGGTGCAGCGTACCGATACATCGAAGAGATGATATGGCGTAGGGGCTTGTACTCCCTGATAATAAAAGGACTTTGGCGCAAAATGACGGGTTCGGAGTTGCTGCGGCTGGCTCAGTACCCGGTGGGCGCAGCGTTGTTCAGCCTTTTACCCCGGACCTTTAAGACCCGACTGCCAGCCGCCTTGCAGGCGAAACCTGTCTGGTGCGTTACCGCCATCAGCATGCTACAGGAAAGCGACAGCTGCCTGCTTTCAGCGTGGCTGCGGTTCGACAACCCAAGTCATTACCCGATCGGGTTGCAGCACGGCATGACCCGTGAACACCCTGCCAGCCACCATTTCAGCGGAAAACGTCTGCGTTAAACGCAGACTAACCTGCTGCATATCGGGGTAGCACTCCATCACTTCGGCCGCGCTGAAATCCATAAACTGCTTAAGGCGCGGATAAAGCGCTTTATACAGACTCTCCTTTAACGAAAAAACCACCGTCAGCGCGTGGTTAAACGGCAGTGAGCATTGCTCAAGTCGCTCTCTTTCTCGCTGATTAATCAGCATACTTTGCATCTCGCTGGCGGTATCCAGCGTCATCATTTGTTCACAGTCAATCCCCAGCAGCAGATTGTCATCGCGCGTGAGCAAAGCGCAAACCTGCTGGTGGGTGTGCGACAGCGAGCCGGCTATTCCCGCTGGCCAGATCGGTGCGCGATTTTCATCATTACCCAGCACAAAACGCGCAATGCCCAGGCTGGCCAATGCCTGCTGCAGGCCGTAGCGGCTGACCAGATACTCCGCCCGGCGCTTGTTTACCGAGCGCTCCAGATGAGCGGGGCAGGGAATATCTAGCGTGCTGAACAGCGACGGCGTGAAATGGCCGGCGTCGAAACGCACATCGAGCCGATCAACGCAAGGGTGGCCGTCGAGCGGTTGCAGGGAGGCGTGAGTGATAAACGGCGGTAGCAGGGGAATGTTCAGGACGGACAAAGCGACTCACCTGTAATGCAAAGATAAATTATTTAAGCAGGTTAGCGTGAGGAGATCAAAATAAACTAATTAGTATGAATGAGGCGCTAATACGGATAGCGACATCATATGGCGTTGTCCCTCTCCAGTCACTGCCTGTACAATTCTATCACTTTGTTGATTGCTGCTTCTGCGCCTGTGCTTCCCATATGCCCTCCAATCACTGACCCCACGGCTGCACATGCAACACCTGCCACTCCGGCTGTGACGATCCCTGCGCCAGCACAGACAACTATCATTGCTGCACCGCCATACAGTCCGCCTGGCAGTACTCATGTTGAAGAGTTTCTCGCCAGCCACACGACCAGCGTAACCACCGGCGACAGATCCGACTGCCGCACATGCTACGCCGCCAACGCCGACTGCAGCACAAACCCCTACCTTAGCGCTACTGCCCCAGGCACCACCAGCCATGCCTCCACCCGTACTTGTCAGAAGGCATGGTCCGGATAAAGTTCCGGATGGCGGAAGGGGTTATGGATGGCTGACTGGCGATGCTGTACGTTGAGCTGGAGATGGACAGTTAACTTAATGAAGGAAGGAATAGCCCACCTTGTGGGCTTTTAACGTTAGGTAACAACCATTTTTATCAGGACCATTACAACAAAAATCATGTACAAAATCATTGCTGCAATTGACATACAATAATAAGTATCGATCCACTTAGTGAGGTTCACGTCAACACGTCTCAGAAAGTTGGAAATATCAAGGTGTTCTTTGGGTTGGAAGATTATTTTTTTCCCTTTTTTAATTCTTGAAAAAAAGTATGCCATTCCAAAAGAACCAAAAAATCCCATTGAGCCGTAAAATTGGTACAGGGGAGGGAGTTGAAATTCGTTACTGTGATACATGGATAACAAAGTGCTATATTTTTTGTTGTTGATAGAAAAAATAAAGAACTGTATAACAAGAATGAAGAAAGGAACGATAGCAAATACAAGCCCGGTGTAATAAATCATACTTTTCATGCTAGTTTAACCATCTGTCAATAATATAATCGTTTGCAGAACTGGCAACAGTTCCACCGACCAGTGAACCCACAGCGGCGCAAGCAACACCTCCGGCACCAGCGGTTACTATGCCTACCGCAACGCAAATGCCCATACCAGCAGATGCACCCAGGGCGCCTCCAGCGATCCCTGTAACTGTACCGGTTGCGAATTCAGTATATTCTTTAATAGCTATCTTCCCGCATTCACCTTCACGCCCTTTGGTGCAGGTATCCGCCACGTCATTAGTCGTTCCGGCAAAAGCGAACCCGATGCCAATATATCCCCCGTACTTGAGGAAGCGCGCGGCTTTTGCGGCGTTGCCGACATAGGTGGAATAACCCGGTATGCCAGTGACGCCGGCCGTTGACCATTCATGCACAATAGAACGACTGGAGAGATTTAGCGCTCTGCGCATATCTTCGTAGGGCCTGAATTTAACGGAGTGGCGGGCAAGGGATTTGACCAGTGGCTTGTTGACCAGCTCTTTTAACTGATGCAGTAGCTGATTGCGCTCAGCATAAAACTGTTGACCGATGAGCGTACCCTGCGTGCGGTACTGGTTCTGATAGCTGGCTTCGATTTTCTTCAGGGTCTGCTCAATGGCAGAAAAATACTTTTCTCCCACGTCTCCCGCAGTGCCAAATATTTTATCACCGGCGCTGGTCAGTCCGGCAATCATGCCGTAGTGCTTTTGAAGAAAGCCGGCATCCTCTGCGCTGACGCCGATAAGGGCGTTATTGGTATTTTGTTTTGCCTGCCTGAGTTTGTGCAGCATCTGCGTAGTGACAGGTGCGGTCGTATCCGGATCGGCCACTATCAGTATCTGACCGGGCTTTAGCCACTGTGTATCAGCATTGAGTTTCATAAACAGGCTGGCCGCAGGGGAGCGGGTATCCCTGAACAGCTCCCGCGCCTGGAAATCCAGGTTTCCCGGACGTTCGACAATACAGTAACCAGGCGCAATCTGACGTGCCATGCATCCGTTCTCCGTTGAGTTTGAGCATGGCGTCAGCTGGCCATAATACTCAGTTATTCAAGGCAATCGCGCTGCAATAGTAAATAATTCTGCTGCGTTACGCAAAAAGTATTGTAACGTGTTAAGGGTGGTGACAACGACAACAGCTTACCATCGTAAAAATTGACAGCCCTGGCCTCTGCCGGGGCTTTTTTTATTCTGAAAGCGATAAATGAGTTGCTGTTAAATTGAACACGAGTTATCTGTATGATATCAGACACGGAACGTATAAAAGACATGTTAAAACAGCAGGATATAACATGTTCCGCGAATATTCTTTATTGCTGTCTCAATAACACACACTGGAAGTCGGTTGAATATCTGGCGAACCTTATGCGTATAAGCGTGGGGCGCTGCCAGCTGATGCTGACCCAGCTTGTTATGGCAGGGATGGCGATTGAGGGTGCTGACGGGGAAATGAACAAACGCTGCCTGTAACGGGCAATTCTTAGCTGTGAAATGGGCGGCTGGTGGGTGTTAGTCGCATCCACCAGCCATTCACCCGTTGTCAGAGTCACAGGCGAACAAGGGCCCACCGCTTTAGCGCTAAAGCAAAGTGAGCCTGGTAAACAGGCCCAGACTATCCATAAAGAATTCTGGTTACCTGTCCGTTAAGTGCGGTTAAAACGTTCAATAAACGCATTCTGGGTCGGTTTGCCCGGTTTAATAAATTCCAGTACTACTTCCCGGGTTTCTGCCCATTCAGCCAGCATCAGAGAAATAAACTCATGGCCATTGTCCATCCGCAGCTTCAGCGGATAGCCCCGGCTGTATGCAATACGATCCAGTACCCGGATTACGCGTTGTGCGGGCAGTTTAAAGTCAATTTCAATCGCCAGTGCCTCACGATTAAAATCGTCTACGACGTTGAAAGTACGAAACCGCCGTCCACACGTCAGTGCATCGTGCATAAATTCTATCGACCAGCTCTGGTTCAACGATGCCGGCACCGCCAGCGGTTCCGCATTGCGGCAGGTAAGCGTTTTTTCTTTCACGCCTGAAATTCAGTTTCAGCAGGCAGTATATCCGGTGCACACGCTTGTGATTCCACGGGTGTCCATTCCGGCGCAGTAGCCGGAACAGCTTGCTGAAACCGTAGCGTGGATAACGCTCAGCCGCCTGCTGAAGCGCACTGATAATGGGTCATCACGTTCTGAGTCCGGGCGATAATGATAAACCGTTCGGCTCAGCGACAGCACCCGGCGGGCCTGCCGGACACTCAGCGAAAATGTCTGAACAATATATGTGGCCAGCTCCTGCTTCACTGCGGGTTTCAGAGTTTTGTTCGGTCACATTCTTCAGCGCCCGGCACTCAAGGCTCAGATTGGCAAACATCTGCTTCAGACGATGATTCTCATTTTCCAGGTCTTTGGTCTTATTTACCGTTGAGCACTACAATTATCTGATGATTGGACAGTCAAACGGAAAAATAGTCACCCCCAGTGGCAGGGAATTACCCATACTGCAAGACCCTGTTGTCGATTACTTAAGCGAGGCAAACGTGCGCAAAAGGCACTAATGGACGAGATTTCACAGAAAGTAGCTGTTCTTCAGAATGCTGTAAAACTGATATGGCGACAGAAGAAGAGAAGGATCGGCTTTTGGAATGGAAAAAATATAGGGTGCGTTTAACTCGTGTCGACACATCAAAAGCACCTGGTATTGAATGGCCTAAAATACCCGCTTATTTGGCTTAATCTCAAGGAGTTTAAATGTCAATTCTGTAAAAATAATCATGCCTGCCACCTGAGCTAAAAAAAGGTAATCCTCGTTTATTTGAAGACCCTCAAATAATTGCCTTACCAATAACCACGAAGGTATATGGCAGCAAAACAGTGAGAAACTTCTGTCTCCAATAAATGTCGTCACTTTATTGATGGCGGATGGCAGGAATGTGTAGAATGAATTCTCACTCACTGCAAGCATAAGCATCACGCATGAAATAAGTGAACCTGACGTTGAAACAAAGTGAGTCAGGGGTTTTAAGGAATTATATGTAGCACCAAGGCACAGTATCAGAAGAGATGAAATAAACGCCTTGTTCACTTTGCTGCATTTAGTTAACTCCTTAATCCTGTTAAGACCTATAGAATCATGAAGCACGTAGTGAGCAATCACACCGAAGAGAACAGGATCAAACCTGAACCACCAGAACTGCTCTCCGCCTGGTCGGTAGAGTGTCATAATAAAGCAAATGACAACAGATAGAGCTACTGCAATTCTTTTTCCGGCTAAAATATATACTGCGGCAAAAATTAAAAATGTCTGCATCTCAAGAGACACCGCCCAAAAATAACCAAACGAGTTCTGGCTGACCGCCTCGCTGAAATCCCTCATCCACGCAACGGTTGATAGAAACTTTTGAATCATAACGTCTGGAGAATACCAGAGATCGGTGTTTCTGGTTAACAATGCCATTACCATAGGAATGGCCGCCCAAAAATATACGGGTAGAAACAATCTCTTAAATTTATTTATCGAGAATATGAGTATTTTTTCAAATCCATTTTTTCGATCGGGAACTTGATATTTAGAGAGTGAGTGAGATAAGAAATATCCCGCTATGACAAAAAATAACTCAACCCCCATGTTGGTGTGAAAAATGCTGTCGACCTTTTTGTAGAGCTGTTGAAAGTTCTCCGGGATGATCATGCCGACATGGACAAAAACCACAAAGATAATTGCGATACACCTTAGTACCTGGATGTCTCTATTCATCCTTCTTCCTTAGTTCCACAATAAATTAGATAACATGAATTATATCATTAATTTAAGGTGAATCCTGCAATCTGTAACCGTTTAAAAGCTACTGTCAGGGGAAGTTTGACTAAAATTGGTGGGCTGGCGGGAGTCGAGCCAGTGATCAATACCGCGGTATCAACATGAAAAGGCAGTGGTTTAACCATCGTTTTACCATCAGCAAGTCATAGGGTTCGCAGCAATCTTAATACCTTTGCTCTTTTCACATACGTCTCAGAAGGGCTACAAAGTCCTCGACGTAGGATTTTCGGTCTGATGTTAAGGCAAAAGACTGTCTCACAATGTGAGCTGGACTTAAAAGCACAGGCTCCTTACTTTGACCCATACCTAAAGACTGCATTGAGTTTGGACTAGCCTGATGCTCAGCAATAGTAAGCCAGCCAGCAGAAGATGTTCCCGCTATGCTTACGGCAGGAACAACATGAGTCAATCGTTGCGTGCTATCCATCTCTGACAGAAGTGAGGAGGTGAAGTCAAAACCTCTCGATAACGTTTCATTCACAGTTTCCTCAAGAATTACCGGCTGTCCAACTGATTGCATTGGCGTGAACGAAATCAATAGTATGTCCCCTTACGGAGAAAGTTTAACGAGGTTGTGCATTTCCCGATTTTATTCTGGCTGACACATAACTAGACATTGTCTAAGCTCTCATTAAAATCAGATTGCCTGTAGAAAATTGCACTTTACCCGTATTATTTCAAAAAAGTGTCTCCTGCAAAATCATATCTACAAGTTTTATTGAATCTATTTGAGCAGGACGAATGATTGTAGTATCAGGACCTGCTGTCACAGATATGTGCAATTTAACTGAGCTGTGAAAATAACTTTAGTGTCATTTGGCAAATTCCGAATGGCTCGGCTTTTCGATCCTTCTGGGTCCATTGGTGATTGTGCATGAGCAAGCTGTAACTGACTAATAGCCTTAATGGACTTCTCAAAAAGATCTTCCGCGGAAGTAAATTCCTCTCAGAAAATCCCTATCTACCAACAACTCACTTCACTTATCAGATTTGCTTTTTTCGGCTCAGGCTCAATATCTGACTGAACAAAGATAATCAGTTGCATAGTAGTTCGGGCTTCTAATGCTTTCTCATGAGTGGCAAATAACCCTTATAACTGTTCATAACCATAGCGAGAACCTGAAATCAAGATTACAACGTCTGATTCTTGCACACCTATCTTACGATCCTATGTAAGAAAGTTCAAAGGTAAGGATGTAAAATATATAATTGAACCCAGTACTCCAGAGTCTGCTACGATTTATATCCCATTTCTTTGGGATAAACTTAATCTTGATATTACACGCGATTTTCCTTTTGCAAATCTTGAGAAAATCAACTCTGACCATTCAAGTTATGCAACTTACTTTAAAAAATTAGCTTGTTTGTTTGATAAGTTAAAATACGGCTGGTTATAAAAATTACTTTCAGCATATCTTACCCTGCCAGTTTATAAGGGCTTGGGTAAGTTTTTTTCAATCAGGCGTTTTGATGATTGAACGATTTTTACGCTGCTTCGCAAGTTCCAAGATGCTTTTCAAATATTCAAAATGATTAATAATGTTTTTCATTATAATAGCCCCTATGGAAATACCAAGTAGAAAAGATAAACCAAATATCGAAATTATATTGGCGATGTCAGAATTGAATAACCCCTTAGCTAAGATATGGGTTATTTTTTCAAATCCTCCTAAAGCTTGTACAGCAGAGTATGATAGCCCTAGAATAGATAATATTGCTGTTTTGGTGCCGAAAAAATCTGAGATACGTGCCTTAAAACGTTCGATTTTAAAAGCTAACAAATGTGTTGCATAATCCAGCTCGGGAATGGAATAATGCTCAAGTTGTTCAACGTTCTTCTCATCGTGGTTAATTTCCATTTGAAAGTCGTTCATTACTTCGTTACGCATGTTGAAGATAAATTTCATACCACTGATTACAGGTGTTAATAAACATACAATCCCAAAAATATGATTTATCACAAGTAGTATTAGTGCGAAAGTTTTTACACTGTTTTTTTCAATCTTGAATGTTAGGCATATTACAAACAAAATCATTAACAAAAGAAAAGAAAAAATACATCCAAGTAAAGAGTAGTTTTGAATTTTTATTGAAATTCTTTTCTTTGCTTTCATCGTCGCAAAAGGAGTGTGTGATTCCATTTTACTAAGAATGCCTACTATCTGATTAATTCTATCCATTTAATTCCTTAGTATCTAACTTAAACCTTGTCTACAAGGATTTTAATTTTAATAAGATAACTTAACGTGAATATAATATAATTTACAGATCTAAGTTTGCTAAATTCAATATGATTGACTTAATTGAAGTCTTCTATTAATTTTTGATTATAATCCTCAAGATATCTCTGTAATTCATTTCTGTCAATCAAACGTACTTTTGCTGATTCTGCAAGCTCTTTAGCCGAATTAGTAAAATATGAGTTTGTAATAACCATTGCTTCGTCACATGAATAAAATGTCTTTGCGGAGATGGCTTGTTGTACTGCTGAATTACCAACTGAGCCAGAATAGTTTTTTGCCTGTATAACAATATTTTTGTCGAAACGAGTAACAAATAAATCTGCACCTTGATCTTGTGTTCTCTTGGTTTCTTTAACATCATACCCAAGAGTCTGGAATATCTTGACTAAGAAGTCTTCAAATTCAAAACCATTCATTGAATCCACTGAGTACATATTAACATACTTATCGGGATTGAAGTGCTCAAGTCGCGTAGCCAATCTCTCGACTAATATGTCAAAGTATATAGTTTCACAGATTGATATATAGTTTCTAATATTATCCATTGAGATTAATGGTGTGCCGGGGGTGTTATATGCATTCTCATTGAAATCTAATTCAGGGAAAGTAATTTTATTGTTCCAGACAAAATATAGAAATAAAGATAGATCCGCTCTAAATGTTGTTCCTGCTTCTTCAATCCATGATTTCAAAGATTCTGTGAATGTAGGTTTGATATGCCTTTTGATCTCTTTCGCAAATCCATTATATAAAGCGTTAAATGATGTGGTAAGTAAAAGCTTGTCCAAAAGCATTGGCAACTCTTCTAACTCATTAAAGCCCTTCCTGACAAGCACCTCACGAAACAAAACAAAATCAGAATAAGTACTTTTGTCTTCAGTAAAATTATTCTCTGAACGCTTATCATGTGAAAACTTTGTCGTGTGAATGAAATTGGTGAAGTAAGGATCCTTAAACGCTGCATATTTATCTAGAACGTTTTGCAGAAGACTATTGAGTTGGGATTGCTCTTTCTTTTTTCCGAACAGGTCTTTTATAACTCCTTTTGACTGATATTGGAATTCAGGATAAAAAGAAGGGTTAAGAGGTATCATTTCTTCTGAGGTTATGGGTGTGTGTGTTTTTGTACCCCATGAATTTGTTGCCGTTGGAACTCCGCCAGAACACCATGGGCAAATAATTTCGAAAGATGTCTTGCTGCATGAATAACATTGATAAATCATAAAGTGTTGTCCATATTTTTTTAATAGTGAGTTAACGTGAGCTTTTTATTGAGTGAGACACGAGAATGATATTCTGTGTCTCAAGTTTCTGCGCATTTAGTGGCCTTGGAATGCAAGCCACTAAATTAGTATCATATGATATAGTACATTGGTTCTTTAAAAACGATTTTATTATCACTTTCCATTTTTTGAATTATGGATATGATAATGCCTTTTAAAGTACCACTTGTAGCCTTGAAGCCTATTGCCCTTGATACAGAATTGACCAGCTCGTCTTGGGTAGCACCGAAGCTTTTATTGATAATATCAATAATTCCTGCCTCCATTTCCTTATTAGATATGTTTTCCGACTTTCTTAATCCTGCTGATTTAACATTCGTTCTGTCTCTCAATCTTATCGAAAGATTATCGTTGTATATAAAGTCATCTTCAAGGCAAATTGAGGAATTTGAGGTTGTGATTTTTATCGCATCTTTAACAATGGCTTCAATACGAGCCCCTGCACGTTGTAGACCCCATGCTGACCTGATACGAGTGATCACTTCGCTCACATGTATCGGGGCCTCAACAAGAACAATCTGCTCGACTATCTTGGCGAGAACCCCCACAGGGGTCTCATGAATCTGAAATCTTGTGTCAACCTCAGGAACAGCCTCAACATATGTGATAGCTTCATTGAAGCTGTCTTCAATTGTCTCTAGCCCAATTTCTGTGACAGTCTCTCTTTCCACTGTCACAATCTCGACAGGAACAGCTCTTGAACGAGAGAGAGAAGTTTCAGAACGATTTTCGAGCTCTTTCTTAGCCGCCTGAATAGCAGAGAGAGTTTTCTGTAGTTGCTCTTCGGGGCGCTGGAACCAATCCGTGCTCCAAATCCTGTGAATGATCCAACCATGATCCTCAAGCACTGCCTGACGTAGGCGATCTCTTTCTCTCGAAGAACGGGAAGAGTGGTAAGTCATACCATCGCATTCAATCCCGATAAGGTAGCGGCCCGGCATATCAGGGTCGGCAATGGCTAAATCAATAAAGAAACCTGCAATGCCGACTTGAGGGTGGACCTGGAAGCCTTCTTTTTGCAGAGCATTTGCAACCTGTTCTTCGAACACACTGTCCATTGAACGGCCACTTTGTTTTGCAACTGACAAGCGTCCAGTTCTTGCATATTGCAGGAAAAGTTTAAAAGCGAATACACCTCTACCTTTAGCCCTTTCAAGATCGATATCTTCGTCAGTGATTGAGGCATAAACTTCGCACCGCCTTTTGGCTCGACTGATAAGAACGTTCAAGCGTCTTTCACCACCCTCTGCTCCAAGAGGACCAAATCTCATTGCGATATAGTTTTGTGGATTTCTGGCATATCCAACAGAAATGATAATGACGTCGCGTTCGTCACCCTGAATGTTTTCAAGGTTTTTTACAAAAAACGGTTCGCTTGGGTGCGCATAGAAAAAGTCCTCGAACTCAGGGTTCAACCTGCGAAGCACTTCAAGCTCGTCCTGAATACGCTTTCTCTGGGTAACAGAAAAGGTAGCAACACCTAAAGATAAATGAGGGTGGCTTCTTGCGTGTTCAAGAATTGCTGTTGCTACGCGTTTTGCTTCGTTTGCATTGCTTCCAGATTCGAATACGCCATCTTCAACTTTATGGAAACGTAGGCCCATACCTGCACCTTGTGTATAGGGGCTGGGAACTATATAAAGCTTGTTTTCATAAAACTGGCTATTCGACACAGCAATCAATGACTGGTGACGGCTTCTGTAATGCCAGCGAAGCATTTTTTGAGGCAACCCTCTGGCAACAAAAAGTCCAAGTATGCTCTCAATGTCTGCCACTTGCGCAGAGTCTTCATCATCCTGCTCATCTGCGGAACCTGTCATTTTGGCGAAGAAAGAAGTTGGAGGTAACTGACGTTCGTCTCCGACAACGACTATCTGCTTACTTCGTGCAATAGCTCCTAATGCATCTACAGGTTGGATCTGACTGGCTTCATCCATTACCAGTAAATCAAACGACTGCTTACTTGGCACTAAAAACTGGGCAACTGACAGAGGGCTCATCATCATAACTGGCTTTAAGGCCTGAATAGCTGCACCAGCTTTTATCATGAGCTGTCGAATCGCCATATGACCACGTTTGCGTGCCATCTCACCCCGCAGGACACCCACAGGGCCTACGCCAACTTTAGAGGGAATTGCTCTGTGGTGAGCTCTTACAACTTCAAAACTAGAAGCTTTAATTCTTCGCAGATCCATCTCAGCGAAGCTTGCTATTCTTCTTGAATGTAAATCACCATCAAAACGAGCCAGTTCTGGCTCATCTTCGACCATTAAAGATAGAATTGAGTCGAAATAAGTTCTGTCAAAAGTACCCAGTAAACGTTCCGGGGAAAGAACGCCACTACTCAAATCGGAGATTAATGGATAAATACCAAATTTTTTCGCCAACTCTACACGGTTTTGCCAGGAAACCCATTTTGAAAGTTGTTCAGAATTATCTATCCAAAGAGTAATCTTGTCATAGACTAAATTAAATGGTATTTCATGAGCATTTTCATTTTCGAAAATTGATCCATAGGAAGATTTAAGAGAACTAATCACTGATGTGAGTTTGGCAAACTGCGCTTGAATAGACTCGCTTAAACTTCTGGATTTATCAACTAAACCCTGTTTGTCATCTATTTTAGACGCTATGATTCTTAGGTCGTTATTTTCTTCAATCCATGAGTGAGCTTGAAGTAACAGATCCCAATCACTGTTTTCTTTCAACCATAATGGGTGCATGGTTGACTGAGCTAAATTATCGAAAGTCTGAATAATATTGAGTTTTTGCTGAGTGCTTGATAACAAGTTCAACAATTCAATACGATCAGAAACCGAGGATTCATTTTTGACGAAAACTTCTTTATATGCGGAATCCATAGCGCTTAGCACATCAGATTTTACTAAAAGTGATTCCAATGGAATGTTTTTAACGGAATAATAGTTATCAAAATACTCTTCTGGCGTGGCTCCCAATGATTCCCAAAGAATACGACTTTCATCTAAAATTTCATGGGTGAGTTTTTTAAGCTGACTCACTTGATATGCTAAGGCGTCTTTGTTGGAGAGGCGACTTGCAATCATTCTGGCTTCAGAGTTGATACCACGTAAGGTACGCATCCATTCGACAAGTGATTTCAGCAATTCACTATCGCTATTCTCACCTCGCCAGTCTGAACCAAATGCAGACTGTCCGAACTCGTTCAAATCAATGATGGATTTTCTTAATTGCTGTGCTTTTATTAACAGCTCGAGATACTCAACCTGCTGAGGGATCGTTAAGCTTTTATCATTTATCAATGAAAGAGTAAGCTTTTTCGACTTTCGCCATTCGCTATTAAGGAATTTCAAAGCGCCAGTGTTGTTTTCAAGGCTGTTTCGGGTGCTTTCTAAATCTGTTTCCCATGCCTTTTCAACGAAGATAAGATTGATTTTTTCTTTATAAACACTAAGTTGTTTAATATCTGTAACCAGACTTGCCGCTTTTTCAATACCACCTTCCCAGACAGTGGCAATGAATGCTTCTGGACTTACATTAGGAGCTTGAGTAATACTTTTTCCCAACTCAATAAGACTTTCAATCTCACTTAAATTAGAGAATCCGATTTTTGAACCCAACTCCTGCTGTAATCTTGAAGACTCTTTTAAGATCTTAGGTGTAAGTGTCTTCAGTTTATACGCAGCAGTAAAAGCATTAATATTAATATCTGCAGGTAATTTACGATAGCCTTCTGAAAGGCTGGCGACCTCGGTGTTGAATTTATCAGCATGTAATTCTTTTTCAAGCTTGGTGTAGAGCTCTTTAAATGAGAATACAGTTTCAATTAACGTTTTTATCTCATCTTTAGAAGTGGCCCATAACGGCGAGCTTAACGATTCAGGTGATAAATTAGGCGCTAAGTTAATTAATTCAGCTGTTCGAATGAATTCCTGTAAATCTTTTGATGAGTCTATATGATAGACTTCATTTGTTAGTTCAAAAAGATTGATAGACTCTTCAATAGAATCTGAAAGTTCAGACTTCAGGTTCGTTAATGAAGCAGTGAGTCTTTCAACTTCACTAGGAAGTATCTCAGTTCTATCGATACCATTCCATGGGTGCGAATCAGGAATGCCAATATCACTTATCCTTTCAATTAATTCATCAATAAGTGCATGTCTTTTGGAGAAATCGTCGTTACTCCATAATTCATACCCGTTGAGCTTATAATCGTTAGGATCAAAATCTGATTGTCTGAGACGTACCAGTTGCGCCATAACCTTATATGGCGTTAACCCAGATGGCATGTACGTTTTATGAAGTCTTGCGGGGTGATTGTTGAGGATATCTCTGCTTTCTGTGAGATTATTGACTAATGTATCTGGAAATTCTCCTCGAGGGGAACCAAGTTCCCAAACTCGCTTCAGTTCTTCAAGGAATGCTCTTTTATTGGTTTTGTTGCTATGTAGCTCTAAACAAGCATCTCCGACACCCGCCTGATCAAGTCTGCGCTTAACTACTTCAAGAGCCGCCATTTTTTCAGCTACAAACAATACTTTTTTACCATCTGCTACTGCTGAAGCTATGATGTTTGCGATTGTCTGAGATTTACCAGTTCCTGGAGGACCCTGAATAACCAAGCTTTTACCATTACGTACTTCGTGAATGGCAAGAGTCTGTGAGCTATCACTGTCCAAAATATGAAGCATTTCTCGGGGAGGAATGACTGAGTCAATTATAATGTCGTCAGAGGTTAACTCTCCACCAGAGAATCCTGTTTCTAAAAGAGACTTTATTGATTCCTGATCTGTGATTTTTGAATCTGGGGGCCAGTTATCAGGATCTAAATCTGTGTACATCATGAATTTAGCGTAAGAAAAAAGTTCTAAATTCACTTCATTTTCTAATACTTCCCAGCCTTCTTTCAATGAAATAGTTTTCTTGAAATCAGCAAAGTAGTCCGTTAAAGAAAACTCGTCATCGATATTTAGTGAGGGTGGAGTTATTTGGTGAACGCGGCTGAGGAATGTCTCAAGCGACAGGTTGCTAATGATGTCCTCATCCCTGACTTTAATTTTAAAGCGTTCTCCTGCTTTAGCTCGCATTAATTCAACTGGCAATAATAAAAGAGGGGCATGGCGTATGTTTTCTTTGTTATTAGGATCTATCCATTTAAGCGATCCTAGCGACAGAAACAGGATGTTTACGCCTTGCTCTTCTTCAAGGGTTTTTGAGTCGTAATATAAATCTAATAATTTTTTTTGTAATGTCTTTGGCGTGAGCTTGGTTTGGAGTTTTGTATCATTATGGTTGGTTTCAGAGTCATCTAAGAAAATAATATCTTCGGACCCTGAGTCTGTCTCACTGTTCTCATTGCTTTCATCTGTCTTTTTATCTTCTCGACCATGAAGAAAAGTGAACGGCTTGCCTTCTTCAAAAAGCATCTTGAACAGAATGTCAGACCTTTCATTAACTACTTCCAAAAATTTTGTAGTTTTTGATTTTGGTATGTTAAGTAAACGATTTCTTGCTGTCAGATCGAGTAATTCTGCTCGCGACTTTTCAAGTTTCTGGCTGAGTGACAGATTGGAGTTTTTGTAAAGTGAGCCTTCAATTTCGTCCATTACGCATAACCTTTGAATTGGGGATTTTACTGTGCTTATCAGTGCATTATCACTTTATAGCTAAGTAACTAAAATTTTTCTATACATATTAGAGTGTTTTGATATGAAAATTAAGAATTTTCTAATTAATTTTGGTTTGTATTTTTTAACTGTTAAAAATCATATAGTTAAATACTACTGTGTAAGCCTTAGCTAAGGTTAAAAGGGTTTGACATAAGTAATATTGATGCTTTTGTGCTTTAAAGTTCAGAAAATAGGTAGTCAAGTTGGAGGTTGTTCATCCCCAAACAGCATAACGTTGTGAAAAAGATTTGGTTGGGCTTAAAAAATTTTATGCCTAATCCAGGGACAGATACATTATTAGGTAATCTATTGAATGCTTTAGGTAACTATAAAGAAATGGTTTCTAGATATAATTAAGGTTTGTGTGCGCAAGTATATGATTTATTTTGTGATTTTATCGTTAAATTTCGGGAGGTGACTTTCGACTACTAGTGTTAATGCTTGAAGCGAGTACGTATAACTCTAGTTATGTTGGTTGATTACTCAGATTATGTGACTAAACCTTTGCTGGATTCGAGTGTAATCCTCCAGCCAGGCAATACGATACTCAGATAGTAGCTCGGCCAAAACGACATTTAACATTAATAGTATCTATGTTTATCTTGTGGGGAACTATTAATAATTAGACATTGATCAAGTGCCCATCAATTTGTCAAAAAGATCTCTTGATATAGCCAATTATCGATCATATTTTGAACAGAAGGGTTCCCTCTTAAGCGTTCACAGGAGAATTTCTATGGCACGCAAGTTTGGTCCGAAACGTATTGCTGACTCAACAGGACAACCTGACCAGCGTCAGCGTGATAACAAGAAAACTCCGGGAAATAATCCAAAGGTAAAGCCTGGTAAAAATTCAAAACCATAGTTACATTTCTAAGTACTACATAATAAATAAGGCTTTCGGGGCTTTTTTTCTTTCCATAAAAGACCAATAAAAAAATCATCAACACTAATCTAAGCCAGAGTAAATGCTATAATTACCCCTTGCTGACAGTTGAACATGTTCGCCCAACTACGCCATCATATTTCTTCGTTGCTCCAAATACTGAGAAAGATTGTATGCTCTCCTAACTCCAATGGTATCAATGTGAGTCAGTGCTGCTTCAATGACGTCAGGTTGAAACCCCTTCTCATTAAGAACAGTTGAAGCTATGGATCTCATACCATGCGCAACAAGGATATCTTTGAAGCCCATACGTTTCAGCGCCATGTTTGCCGTCTGACTGTTCATTGGTTCCAGTGGATTGCGGTGCCCGGGAAAAACGTGTGGTCTGTGCTGGCTGATTGGCTTCATAACTTCTGGTACAGCAAGAATCTGCTCAGATAGTGGAACAATATGCATGCGTTTCATTTCATGCGCCCGGCAGGAATGCGCAATTCCTTTGTCTCGAAGTTGATCTCATCCCAGCGTGTCATCGCCGCTTCTGCCGGTCGTGTCATTGTAAGGAGCTGCCATTCGATGAGACAGCGCGTCTGTTTGCCAATACTCGCAAATGCGAGATTCTTCATAAGCAGAGGTGGCTGTTCAGGTAAGAGGGCGGGGCGGTGTTTTACTTTTGGCTTATGGAACGTCTGACCGATTTTAGCCGCTGGGTTTGAAGTCACTAAGCCAGAGTTCAAAGCGTAATCCATAACCTCATTAATACGCGGACTTAACCTTTCAACAGTTTCGAGTCTGCCTGCTGCATAAGTTGGGCTAAGGGATCCAATGAATTGTTGGGCTGTAATGCTGGAAATAGGCATCGAGCCAATATGTGGGAACACATATTTACTCATTGAGCGCCAGATATCGTTAAGAGTATGGGTTGTTAATCCGGCTGCCTCTTTGGTCTTAAACCACTCAGCTGCAACTTTTTCAAACGTACTTTCACTCACACTCTTCTGACGACGTTGCTCTGCCTTTTAGTGCTCTTGAGGGTTGACGTCTTTGCTGAGAAGAGCGCGGGCTGATTCGCGATTTTGGCGGGGTTCAGAAAGCGAAACGGAAGGGTATGAACCAAAGCTGATCATGGCCCGTTTACGGGTGAAGGGTTTGTAATAACGAAACCGCCAGAGTTTTGAGCCTCCGGGAGTTACCTGCAGTTCCAGAGCGTCCCCGTCATAAAGAACCAATGCTCGTCCAGCAACTTTGGCGTTCTTAACTTCGGTATTGTTTAAGGGCTTGGTCTGTCTTGCCATGAGCAGTCTCCATTCTGTTCCTCGGAAGGCTTAGGCATATTAAAAGGCAGTCTTAGAAACGTATGCCCATGAGTATGCCTAAATCAGGTGGATTCGACTGTATCAATCAGGATTTCACTAGAAAACAGAAAAACAGCAGGTTTCAACAACCTGCTGTCTAAACTGTTTTTTATGGTTCTCTCTGGACTTCACCAGACAAAACGTTTGGGGTAATTTGGTCGGCACGAGAGGATTTGAACCTCCGACCCCCGACACCCCATGACGGTGCGCTACCAAACTGCGCTACGTGCCGACAGTTGCCACTATCTTACTCAAATGAAACGTGAATGCAAGCTGCTAACGCGTTGACTGCTTTAGATTTATACAGCTAATTGGCGATAAATCGTTTTTCGTCGGTCAATACCTGCAGCAGCAGCGCCAGCTGGGGTTTACGATCTTTCAGCCGTTTGCCCTGCAGATCCCAGGCGGAATAATTGCCGTTACTATCCAGCGCCAGCGTCTCCTCAGGCGTGGAAATCAGCAATTGATCGGCGTTCCTGCCGGTAACCCAGTTATGACGGCGTTGAGCGGCAAACAAGTCCTCGCCCTGAGAGTAGTCAGAAGCTGGTGTATTAACCTGCAACAGGCGTTGCATCAGTGTGGTCATAATGTCCTGATGAACGGTCAGTTTATTCACCGTTTGTGCCGGTGTAGATGGCCAGTGCACCACCAGCGGAACCTGCAGCATGGCACGATTACCATCATGAGAATTATCGTCCAACACTACGCCATGCTGGGCGGTGATCACCACCACGGTGTTTGCCAGCAGGCCTTTCTGCTCGAGCGTGTTCAGCACGTTGTGGATTTGCTGGTCGACGTCAGCCGCAGCGCGCTGGTAGTGGCGCTCGTTCGACAGCAGTCGCTCACTGCTGGCGGCAGAGGTCGTCAGCGAAAGATAAGAGAACCACGGAGCCGTCCCATTGTTATGTCCGTTCAGCCAGTTCATCCACTGCAGGGTGGTCTCTGCATTAGACTGATTTTTGACCGTTGGCAGTGAGAAATCGGATAACAGGGCCTGACGATAAAGTGGGGAACTAAAACCGTCGCTGGCAAACATGCCAAACTGGTAGCCGCGCTGCCCCAGGGCACTCATCAGCGCAGAAGGAGTACGCGATGACAGCACGCCATCCATGTAACCTGGCGATATACCGTAAAACAGACTAAACAGCCCGGTATCATCACTGGTCCCGGCACTAAAGTGTTGGCTGAAGCGCACGTTGCTATCCGCAAAGCGTGTCAAATTGGGTAACGCTTGCGCCATTGAGACTTGATTAAGGCCATCAACCGTGATCACCAGCAGATTATTGTGCGTGGCATTATTGCTGAAGGTGATGTCACTGAGTGGATAGGCTACCGACAGCGCCTCCGGACTACCCTGTTGCACCAGACGCCGCTGATACTCTTTTGCGTCCAGCAGCCCGTGTTTCTCCAGAAAACGTCGGGCAGTCATGGGGTAGGAGAGCGGCAGATTTGAGCGTTGCATGGTGATCGGCCGGTAGAAATTTGCATCCGCCCAGATATACATCAGATGGCTGGCAAAGAAAGCGCTGATCAACAACCCGGCGAGAGGTTTACCGAAGGTGCGGCGATTCAGGCTGCGCAGCTTCTGCCAACTCCAGGTAGCAAACAGCATTTCCACCAGAAAAATAACCGGTACGCTGATAAACATCAGCTGCCAGTCGCGTGCCATCTCGCTCTGATCGGGGTTAACCACCAGTTCCCACACCACCGGATTGAGATGCAGGTGGAAGCGAGCAAATACCGCACTGTCGACCAGAATAAGGGTCAGCCCGGCAGTGGCGATGATTGCCGACAGGAAGCGCAGCAAGCGCTGCGACATCACCAGGAAGGTAAGCGGGAATATAATCAGCAGGTAGGCAGCAAAAACGATGAAGCTAAAGTGCCCAATCCAGCTGCTGAATGCATAGAGGCGTCCGGCCAGCGACGCTGGCCAGTCGGAAATAAAAAGGTAACGACTACCCAGAATAACAGCAAAGATGATATTAAACAGGGCGAACCAGTGCCCCCAGCCGATCATCTGGGACACTTTTTCACGGTAGCGCTGTCGGTTGGTTACCATAATGGAATCAGTGTTATCTCATCAGTGGGAGCGGTCATCGCGCACCGAGGCCTGCAAAGCACTGGCAAAAGAGCGAGCCATTGCCTGGCGTTGGGCCGGAGCCACGCTGGTGTTGAGTAAGTTGGTCACCATGTTTCCCAATACCATCAGGGAAAGGTCGGTCGGGGCCTGGTTTTTCTCCAGCACCTGAACCAGTTCTGCGAGGATCTTCTCCACGCGTTCGTTGCTGTAACGGGATGATTGTGCCATGAAGTCAGTTTTACTAGGGTCTAAAGGGCGCTATCTTACCGTAAGAGCGCGTTTTTTTCTGCATTTTTATCGTCATCAACCACGAATGAATCAAGCAGTGTTGTTGCAGTTGATCGTAAAGACGCACAGTGTTTGAATACGCGCCTGTGCATAAAGGAGAGTTTACCATGAGTCTGGATATCGATCAGATCGCCCTTCATCAGATGATTAAGCGCGATGAACAAACGCTGGAACTGGTTCTGCGCGACTCATTGCTGCCGTCTAACCCGACCGTCATGGCGATGATGGAAGAATTACATCGTGTTTACAGTGCCAAAAGTAAAGCCTATGGCCTGTTTAATGAAGAGAGCGAACTGGCCGATGCGCTGCGCAACTGCCGCAAAGGTGAGGGTGATTTTCTTGCTTTCAGTCGGGCTGCCAGTGCGCGCCTGCGTGATGAGTTAGGTAAGTATCCCTTTGCCGAAGGCGGGATCGTATTGTTTGGTCACTATCGCTACCTGGCGGTGGAATATCTGCTGATTGCGGTGTTGAGCAGCCAGAACAGCATGCGGGTTAACGAAGAGCTTGATATCAGCAGCACGCATTATCTTGATATCAATCATGCGGATATCGTTGCGCGTATCGATCTGACCGAATGGGAAACGCAACCCCAATCGACGCGCTATTTGACCTTTCTGCGCGGGCGGGTGGGGCGCAAAGTTGCCGATTTCTTTATGGACTTCCTTGGTGCCAGCGTCGGTTTGGACACCAAAGCGCAAAACCGTGGTTTGTTACAGGCGGTGGACGATTACTGTGCGGAAGCCAGCCTGGACAAAAACGAGCGGCAAAATTACCGTCAGCAGGTTTACAGCTATTGTAATGAGCAGCTGCAGGCGGGTGAAGAGATCGAATTACAGGATCTTTCAAACGAACTGGCTCCGCTGGGCGAGAAAACCTTCCAGGCTTTCACTCAAGAGCAGGGCTACGAACTGGAAGAAAGCTTCCCGGCAGATCGCAGCACGCTGCGCCAGCTGACTAAATTCGCCGGGAGCGGTGGCGGTGTGACGTTGAACTTTGACGCAATGCTGCTAGGTGAACGCATATTCTGGGATGCCAACACCGATACGTTAACCATCAAAGGTACCCCGCCCAATCTGCGTGACCAGCTGCAGCGCCGCACCAGCGCTAAATAATTGACGATGTGCAGCAATGCTGTGACTGGCTGAACGTGCCGTTGCCCGGGACAGTATTATTGTGCCCGGGTGGGAAACTGACGCAAAAAAAACGCCGCATTAAGCGGCGTTTTTCACATCTGTTAATGTCGGGCGATTAAGCGCGAACGAAGTCGATGTGGTGCAGTTTTGGCTTGAACGGGTGACGCTGTACAGCCTGCACTTTCACTTTGGTTTCTTTACCATCTACAACCAGAGTCAGCACTTCTTCGTAGAAACCAGGCTTAGATTGCAGGTTCAATACGGAGTCGTGGTCCAGTTCGATAGCAACAGCTGCTTCGTTTCCGCCATAGATAATTGCCGGGAATTTGTTAGCTGTACGCAGGCGGCGGCTCGCACCCTTGCCCTGCTCTTTACGGGTTTCAACATTAATAGTGAACATTTTAAGTCTCTTCAGGTTTTATTCCTGCTACAGGCGACCCAGCAGCAGGTAGTCTTGTTCAGCTTTCACATAGCAAAAGCGGGCGGCATTATAACGATGTTTGCCGCAGCGGGCAATGTATTAACGCTAGCGCAGCTCATTTGCCCGACGGAAACGGCCCTGGTAATCAAAGACTTTCTCGCGCACTGACCAGAAATGACGCTGTTTACGCGCCACAATAAAGTCCGGATGGCGCAGCAGCGGCTGGAGCGCGACGATATCCGCCGCGTTTTTCCAGCCGAGCGGAACGCCGGGCGCGCGCTGATGAGGCCGCAAAAAGAGCTGCTCAAAAGCGGTGCGCTGTGCGGGGGTTTTTAAGCGGAAGCGCTCGCTGACTTCGCTGGCGTCTTCGTCATAATATCGGGCCTGTAGCCATTCGCCATGCTCATCACTGCCGCTTTCCAGTACCATCGCCGCACAGCGTAGCACCAGCGCATCCTTTAACTTCAGCGCCGCTTTCAGCATGTCGTCCGGGTCGACCAGAATGGCGTCACACTCGCGGCAGCGGCGTGCAGCAATGTCATTTCCGGCGTTGCAGTGCGGGCAGCTTTTAAAGCGAAAACGGTAATCGCACTGCTCACGCCGGCCTTCATCATCCTCCAGAATGCCCTGACAGCGGCGGCCGAAATGTTCAATAAGGGTGCCATCGCTGGTGGTTTTGCCCCAGAAGATGTTGGCAAAGCCACAGCCCGGGCAGAAAACCTGCACCGGCTGGTTGTCGCTCTTACCCTTTGGTGCGCCCACTTCTGGCGTAAACAGATCGTGCGGATTTCCGGCATAATCGAGGATCAGACAATCGCTTTTACCCGGACTGAGGCGCAGACCGCGCCCGACGATTTGCTGGTACAGGCTGACCGATTCGGTAGGGCGTAAAATGGCAATCAGGTCAACATGCGGCGCATCAAAGCCGGTCGTTAGTACCGCAACGTTGACCATGTATAACAGTTTGCGCGCCTTAAAAGCGGCGATCAGTGCATCGCGCTCAGCGGCGGGGGTGGCGGCAGAGATCAGCGCTTTACTCCCCGGTAGCAGGCCGAGGATCTCTCGTGCATGTTCTACCGTGGCGGCGAAGATCATCACGCCCTCACGCTGCTGCGCAAATTCAACAATCTGCTGGATAATATGTGGAGTAATACGCTGTTGCTGTTTCAATTCACGGTTGAGGTCGGCCTCGCTGAACAGCCCGCTTTCCTGCACCTGCAAACGACTGAAATCGTACTGCACCACCGGCATATCCAGCCGCTCTGGCGGAACCAGAAAGCCGTGTTTAATCATATAGCGCAGCGGCAGTTCGTAAATGCAGTCGCGGAACAGCGCGCTTTCAGCGCCTCTTACCATACCATGATAGTGGAACTGATAAATCCAGCCTTTGCCCAGCCGGTAGGGCGTGGCGGTCAGTCCGAGCAGCCGCAGCCCGGGATTATACTGGCGCAGCTGGTTGATGATTTGCTGGTACTGGCTGTCATCGGCATCGCTGATGCGATGGCACTCATCGATAATCAGCAACGAAAACTGCGCGTTGAACTGCTCAAGATTACGCGCTACCGACTGTACGCTGCCAAATACCACCTTTGCCTGGCTCTCTTTGCGCTGCAGGCCGGCGGCGAAAATGTCCGCCTCCAGACCGTAAGCAAGGTATTTGGCATGATTCTGCGCTATCAGCTCTTTGACATGGGCCAGCACCAATACGCGACCACGCGCCAAGCGCGCCAGTTCAGCAATCACCAGACTTTTTCCCGCACCGGTGGGCAAAACAATGACCGCTGGCTGAATGGATCGGCGAAAATAGCGGATAGCGGCATCCACCGCTTCCTGCTGATAGGGGCGTAAGGTAAATGACATGAATACTCGAAAATGGTCAACAATAGCTTATTATGTCATGAAAGCACGATAAGTGTGCCCCCCCCTATGGCCTTCAGGGGTTGTGCAGTTATAATACGCGCTCCATTCAGGATGAGCGCGATGCGCCACATCAACAGACGTACAGCGTCAGTTTTCATTCCAAACCTAAACAGGCAGTGCAGAGTTAATGCGACTTGATAAATTTATCTCCCGGCAGCTGGAAGTCAGCCGCGCCATCGCCGCGCGTGAGCTACGTGCAAGAAAAGTCACCGTGGATGGTGAAGTTGTTCGCGAAGGTTCATATCAATTAAGTGCGGACAGCACGGTAGCATACGATGGCAAGGTGCTGGAACAGCAGTTGGGGCCACGCTACTTTATGCTCAACAAGCCGGTGGGCTATGTCTGTTCTACTGACGATCCGGATCATCCGACCATATTGTACTTCCTTGAGGAGCCGGGCGCGTTCAGGCTGCATGCCGCCGGGCGCCTGGATATTGACACCACCGGACTGGTGCTGATGACCGATGACGGTCAGTGGTCGCATCGTATTACTTCTCCGCGGCACCACTGCGAGAAAACCTATCTTGTGACGCTTGAATCAGCCATCAGTGATGACACCGCGCAGCAGTTTGCTGACGGCGTTCAGTTGCATAATGAAAAGACACTGACCAAACCGGCCATGCTGGCAGTGATAGCGCCGAATCTGGTGCGCCTGACTATCAGCGAGGGGCGCTATCACCAGGTTAAACGTATGTTTGCCGCCGTAGGTAATCGCGTGGTGGCCCTGCATCGTGAACGTATCGGTGCCATTCGCCTCGATAGTGATTTGCAGCCGGGCGAATATCGTCCCCTGAGCGCCGAAGAAATTGCCAGTGTCGGGCTGGCGCGCTAAAAACGGATCAGGGGCAGGCAGGTGGTGCAAATGGCTATGGAAAAAAATTCGCCCGCAGGACTGGTCGTGATCCTCGGACTGTTGGCGATGTTAATGCCGCTATCGATCGATATGTATCTGCCGGCCTTGCCACAGATTGCGCGTGAATTCTCGGTGTCGGCGGGCAGCGTGCAGATGACGCTTAATGTGTATATCCTCGGTTTTTCTCTGGGTCAGCTGATCTATGGCCCACTGGCTGACAGCTTTGGCCGCAAGCCGGTGATCGCCATCGGTACGTTGATCTTCGCCATCACAGCAGCAGCCTGTGCCGTGGCACAAACTATCGAACAACTTATTTATATACGTTTTCTGCACGGTCTTTCAGCAGCGGCAGGCAGCGTGGTGATCAGCGCCCTGATGCGTGACAGCTACTCAAAAGAAGAGTTTTCCCGCATGATGTCTTTTGTGCTGCTGGTGATGACCGTAGCCCCGCTGGTAGCGCCGATTCTTGGCGGCTGGGTGCTGCTGTTATGGAGCTGGCATGCCATTTTCTGGATTATCTCCGCAGTGGCTGTTATCACCACGCTGCTGGTGGTGACGCAAATCAAAGAGACGCTGCCAAAGGAAAAGCGGCAAAAATTTAGTTTGCGTGCCACTCTGGGCAATTTCCTGTTGCTGTTTCGTCATCAGCGCGTACTCAGCTACATGTTGGCGAGCGGTTTCTCTTTTGCCGGGCTGTTTGCGTTTATCAATAGCGGGCCGTTTGTTTATATTGAACTGAACCACATTTCTCCACAGAATTTCGGTTATTACTTCGCGCTGAATATCGTATTTTTGTTCCTGATGACGCTGCTGAATAGCCGTTGCGTGCGCCGTTTCGGGCCGGTGCTGATGTTCCGTCTCGGGCTGCTGATACAGTTTTCCATGGGCATATGGCTGGTAGTGGTCAGTGCCCTGAACCTCGGATTTCTGCCGCTGGTATTCGGCGTCGCAATGTTTATTGGCTGTGTGTCGATGGTTTCCTCTAATGCAATGGCGGTTATTTTAGAAGAATTTCCGCATATGGCAGGTACGGCTTCGTCCCTTGCCGGCACTCTGCGTTTTGGCGTAGGGGGGCTGGCCGGAGCATTACTGTCAGCCCTTAATTTTACCAGCGCATGGCCAATGGTCGTGGCGATGTTTATCTGCTCCACGCTGTCGATATTGCTATTTCTGTACGCTTCGCGTCCGCTGCAAACAACGTTGGCGTAAGCGAGAAAAACGGCGAGCCTGGCGGTCGATCCCTCTTCAATAACAGCTTTGCGACATTCCCTTTACCGCTTACCTGTCAACCCGTGCGTACTAAAACCCCCGTTTAATGTTGATTTTTTGTGAATAAATATTGTGTAAATACAATTAATTTGCGGCAGTAATGATTGTCATCCGTGCATCAAGGCGGTAGATATGTCGAATAAATGAGCATTACTTCTCAAAAAAACAGCCTGATACGGTTTTTACCAGGTGAAATGGTAAAAGAAAAGGCAAATATATCAATTATAATCAATAAGTTAATTCTATCCTGCAAATCGATGATTTACCTTGTGAACTAAATGTGAAATTATTGTTCACTATTTGCTCTGGGGGGGAACTATGTTGAATACGCTGCAACATTCGGTAGTACATCGGTTACCGCATAGTTATCGCTGGTGCTCCGGCCATACAGGTTTGGTTCTGGAACCCCTGGCGCTAAATCACCTTAACAGTGACGACGACCTTATCGGGTTGCGTTTGCTCAGTCACACTGGTGCCAGTGCCTGGGAAATTATGCAGAAAATTGAAGCAGCGCTGGCAGAAATTCGCCTGGTGTGTTCGGTGGTGGAATGGGAAGGAGAGCCTTGCCTGTTTGTTTACCGCGCCGATGAAAGCTCGACCACCTGCCGCCTGAAGAATTTTGGTGTGGGTATTGCCGAGCCATTTGTTTCTGAGCGCTTGCCCTGCTAACTATGCCAGAGCCAGTAGCTCTCGCGTGTAGCGCTGACTGGCCGCATTAAATATCGTTTCGCAGCGCCCCTGTTCCACCACTTCCCCCTGACGTAAAACTACCAGCTGATGACACAGCGACCGAACTATCCGCAAATCATGGCTGATAAAGATGTAGGCCAGCCGGTGCTGCTGCTGCAGCTTCTTAAGTAGCTCAAGGATCTGTTTCTGCACCGTACGATCAAGGGATGACGTGGGTTCATCCAGAATAATCAACTGCGGTTGCAGAATAAGTGCCCGGGCGATGGCAATACGCTGTCGCTGCCCGCCGGAAAACTCGGAGGGGTAACGCTGGCGCGTCGCCGGATCGAGTCCGACCTCTTCCAGCGCGGTAATCACCCGCGCTTCCCGCTCGGCGGCATTCAGGTGCGGATGATGTACCTGCAGGCCCTCGGCGATGATCTGCAATACGTTCAGTCGGGGATTAAGCGCAGAGTTGGGGTCCTGAAACACCACCTGGATCTGGCGGCGCACCGGCAGCATTTTTTTTCGCCGCCACAGATGCAGTGGTGAGCCATTAAACCAGATCTCACCTTGTGAGCCGATCAGGCGTAGTAGCGCCAGGGCAGCAGTACTTTTACCGGAACCGGATTCGCCGACCAGCCCCAGGCTTTCCCCCGGACGCAGCGTAAAGCTGAGTGACTTTAGCGCGTGATGATAGCCCACGGTGCGTTTCATCAGCCCCTGTCTGATCGGAAAAGCCACCTGCAGGTTTTCAACACGTAGTAAAGGCGCTGCCTGCTCATCAGCCGGATCGGGATAACCTTCCGGCTCCGAATTCAGCAGTTGCCGGGTGTAAGGGTGCCGGGCCGCGTTGAACAGCTCCCGGGTGGCGCGGTGTTCCACCGCCTTGCCGTGGCGCATTACGCTAACGTTGTCGGCGATTTTGCGCACGATATTCAGATTATGGGTAATGAACAGCAGCCCCATATTTAGCTCTTGCTTCAGCTCTTTCAGCAGGGTAAGGATCTGCGCCTGCACGGTAACGTCCAGCGCGGTGGTTGGCTCATCGGCAATCAGCAGCTCGGGCTGTGTCAGTAGCGCCATGGCAATCATCACGCGCTGGCGTTCACCGCCGGAGAGCTGATGCGGATAATCATGCAGGCGTTTAGCTGCCTGGCGGATCCCGACCCGCTCCAGGCAGCTTAGCATTTCACCGCGCGCGGCTTCACGCCGCATTCCACGATGTAGCGACAGCACCTCATACAGCTGCTTTTCAATATTATGCAGCGGATTCAGCGAAACCATCGGTTCCTGGAAAATCATCGCTATGCGGTTGCCACGCAGGCCGCGCAGCGTACGTTCATCGGCGTGCAGCACGCTCTGACCGGCAAACAGAATATCGCCCTGTGGGTAAACCACTGGCGGTGTTGGCAGCAGGCCCATCACCGACAGGGCAGTGACGCTTTTCCCGCTGCCAGACTCGCCGACCAGCGCCAGCGTTTCTCCGGCATCCACCGACAGCGACAGCCCGTCAACCACCTGGCGTTGCTCGCCCTGCTGAAGGAAAGCGATACTCAGATCCTTAATCGAAAGAAGCGCCATATCAATACACCTTGCCCGGATCAAAGGCGTCGCGTACCGCTTCACCAATGAAGATTAACAGCGACAGCAGGATCGCCAGCGTGAAGAAAGCGCTCAGACCCAGCCAGGGGGCCTGCAGATTATTTTTGCCCTGTAGCAGCAGCTCACCCAGTGAAGGCGATCCCAGCGGTAAACCAAAGCCGAGGAAGTCCAGCGAGGTCAGAGTAGTGATCGAACCGCAGAGGATAAACGGCAGATAAGTCAGGGTAGCCACCATCGCATTAGGCAGCATATGGCGAGAGATAATGCGCCAGTCACTGACGCCCATCGCCTGAGCGGCGCGAATATAGTCAAAATTGCGCGTGCGCAGGAATTCGGCGCGTACCACGCCAACCAGGCTCATCCAGCCAAATAGCAGGGTGATGGCCAACAGCCACCAGAAACCGGGCTGGATCACGCTGGAAAGCAGGATGATTAAGAACAGCGTTGGCGTGCCGGACCATACCTCAATAAAGCGCTGTCCCCACAGGTCAACACGGCCACCAAAATAGCCCTGCACCGCTCCGGCGAAGACACCAATCACGCTGGAAGAAAGGGTGAGCATCAGGCCGAACAGCAGTGAAATTCGCGTACCGTAAAGAATACGCGCCAGCACATCACCCCCTTTATCGTCAGTACCCAACCAGTTTTGCGCAGAAGGCGGCGAAGGGAAGGGAGTGCGGGTAGCGAAGTTAATGGTGTCATCGCTGAAGCGGACGGGCGCCCAGACAGCCCAGCCATTCTGCGCCAGACGTGATTGTAACCACGGGTCCTGATAATCTGCGGGCGTCGCCAGTGGCCCGCCAAAGTCACTCTCCTGATAGTTCACCAGCAGCGGGAACCAGGTGTTCCCCTGGTAATGCATCACCAGGGGTTTGTCATTGGCCAGCAGCTCCGCGCCAAGACAAAGAATAAACAGCAGCGCCAGCATCCACAGCGACCAGTAACCGCGACGGTTGTGTTTAAAGCGCGCCCAGCGTGCCTGATTAATCGGGTTTAACCGGCTCATTGGCGGCCCTCAAAATCAATGCGCGGATCGACCAGCGTATAGATAATATCGCTCATAATATTCAGCAGCAGTCCAATCAGGGTAAAAATATACAGTGTGGCGAACATCAGCGGATAATCTCGCTGGATAGTGGCGTCGTAACCCAGCAATCCGAGGCCGTTCAGGGAGAACATCACTTCGATAAGTAGCGAACCAGTAAAAAACATACTGACGAAGGTCGCCGGGAAACTGGCAATGACCAGCAGCATGGCATTACGGAATACGTGACGATAGAGGATTTTCTTTTCCTCCAGCCCTTTGGCGCGTGCGGTTACCACGTACTGTTTACGGATCTCATCCATAAATGCGTTTTTGGTCAACATGGTTAACGTGGCAAAGCCACCGATGGTGGTAGCCAGCACCGGCAGGCAGATGTGCCACAGATAGTCGGTTATTTTGCCGTACCACGGCAGGCTGTCGAATTGAGGCGAGGTCAATCCGCGCAGTGGGAACCAGTCGACATAGCTGCCGCCAGCAAATACCACGATCATGATATTGGCAAACAGGAATGCCGGGATGGCGTAGCCGATGATAATCAGCGTGCTGCTCCAGATATCAAAGGCGCTGCCGTTACGCACCGCCTTTTTAATCCCCAACGGGATTGAAACCAGATAGATAATTAGCGTGCTCCACAGCCCAAGTGATGCCGAAACCGGCAGGCTCTCTTTGATTAACTGAGTAACCGAACTGCTGCGAAACAGGCTGTCGCCAAAGTCAAAGCGCAAATAGTTCCACAGCATAGTGAAATAACGCTCATGCAGCGGTTTATCAAATCCGTAGCGTTTGGTTATCTCGGCAACGATTTCCGGATCCAGACCGCGCGATCCGCGATACTGGCTGTCGCCCGGCTGGGCTTTCAGCGCGCCACGCCCGAGCGCCGAACCTTCTGCGGTAGCGCCGGGCATGCCGCTGGTTTGACCAAACTGGATGTTGGCCAGCGCCTGGTCTACCGGCCCCCCTGGTGCGACCTGCACAATAAAAAAGTTAATAGTAATGATCGCCCACAGGGTGGGAACGACTAATAATAAGCGACGGACTAAATAAGCACCCACGGTCAGGCTCCTTAACGACGTTGTGCCGGCAACCGGGCGGCTTTGTTGGCATCAAACCACCAGTTATCGAAGCCTTGCGCATAGGTGGGGCGTATAACTGGCATGGAAAATTTATTCCAGTAAGCGAAGCGATCGTTAGCGGTGTACCACATCGGGATCATATAATAATTCCACAACAGCACCCGGTCCAGCACCCTGGCGAGCGTTAACAGCGCGTCTTTATCGCCCTGATGTTGAACAATCTGGTCGATCAGATTATCGACCAGTGGGCTGCTTACCCCCGGGGTATTCCATGTGGAATTGATATAGGCCGATGCCCAAAAATCTTTAAGTTAGTATCAGGAGTGGCAAAAGCGAGGTAACGCGTTGGCGTCATATCGAAGTCGCGCTTGCGTAAGCGTGCCAGATACTGTGAGCTGTCCACCTGGCGCAGATCGATCGTTATGCCGATGCGTGCCAGATTATGCTGATACGGAAGCACCCATGAATAGCTGCCACCGCCCGGTAACAGCAGTTCGAAACGCAATGGTTGACCGCTTTTCATGTTGACCAGCCGCTGATTTTTCAGCTCCCACCCCGCCTGCTTCAGCAAGGCCAGTGCCTGTAACAGCTTCCCGCGATCGTAGCCTGAACCATCGGTCTTCGGCGGTTGATAAATTCTGTCGAGCACTTCCGCCGGATACTGCTCTTTTAACGGTGCCAGAATGGCCAGTTCTTTCGCATCGGGATAATCGCGCGCCGCAAATTCCGTATTCTGGAAATAGCTGTCCACACGTTTATAAGCGTTATAAAACAGCGCTTTATTCATCCATTCGAAATCAAACAGCAGCGATATTGCCTCGCGTACTCGCCGGTCGGCAAATTGCGGATTCTGGATGTTAAACGCCAGCCACTGAGTATCGGTGGCAACAGTATCAGGCTGTTGTTGTTTAACGATATAACCGTCTGCAAAATTGCTGCCGGAATACTGGGTGGCCCATTTTTTGGCGGAGCCTTCGCGACGGAAATCGAATGATCCTGCCTTAAACGCTTCAAAGGCGACGTTATCATCCAGATAGTAGTCGTAGCGGATGCGGTCAAAGTTATAGCGGCCTTTATTCACCGGGAGGTTGGCTGCCCAGTAATCCTTTACCCGCGAATAGGTGACTGACTGGCCCATTTTCCAGGCGGTGATGCGATAAGGCCCACTTGACGGCGGCGGGGTTGGCAGCGGGTCGGCAAGATTGTGATCTGCCCAGAATTTTTTGGGGTAAACCGGTGTGGAAAGCAGGGAGAGCATCTGGTCGCGATCGGCTTTGGGCAAATCAAAACGCACCGTTAGCCGGGAAGTCACCTTAGCCGTCACGCCCTTATAAAACAGGCGGTATTGAGGGGTTCCCTGGGTCATAAACATATTGAAAGTGAAGACCACATCTTGAGCGGTCATTGGGGAACCATCCTGAAAACGCGCCTGGGGATTGAGGGCGATTTCTACCCAGCGGTAGTCGTCCGGGTAGCGGGCAAAGAGCGCAATCAGCGGGTAGAGGCTACTCGCTTCATCGTCTGAAGAAACAAACAGACGGTCATACAGCGTATCAGTGCCGATGCCGGGATTACCACGTAGCGCCGAACGGTTGAAGTTATCGAAGGTCCCTATTGCGGAGAGCGTCACCGCGCCGCCTTTTGGCGCAGCCGGATTGGCATAATCAAAATGGGTAAAGCCGTTGGCATACTTTGCCGTACCAAGCTGGGCGAAGCTGTAGCCCTGATTGATTTTTTCAGCGTGAAGATAGCCAGCGGACAGGCTGAGCAGGGCAAGGACAGCAATACGCACGATCATGATTTGACTGGCTCCGGCAGTGATGGATTCTCTATCTGTCATATAAAATGTGTTGCTCGGGTAATGAGATTAACCGCAATTTTTCATCTGCTTGGCACGCGCGAAATGTCCGTGTCAGCGCAATCCAAAGCAGGATCTGGCCACTGAATGTAATACTCGGTTAGCCGCGCCACGGTAAGAGGATGGCTATACAGGTAACCTTGCAGATGAGTGACCCCACGATCAATCAGCCATAGAGCCTGCTCCCGGGTTTCAACACCTTCCGCAACCGTTTTTAAATTCAGTTTGCTCGCCAGCGCAAGCACCGTATCAAGCACCTGAGAAGTCACCGATTTGATGCCGATACTTTGCACAAAACCGCGATCTATTTTGAGATAGTCAAAGTGAAACTTTTCCAGATAAAGCAAAGCGCTGTGACCGGTGCCAAAGTCATCAATGGCAATTTTGATATTTTGTTCACGGATCCAGTCAAACATTTCATTGGCGTTGCTTTCCGAAACCATCGTGCGTTCAGTCATTTCAAAGACATACTCGAAATGATCAACGGGCATCATCGCCAGCCATTCATACACATCGTTGCGGAAGCCGGGGCTTATCAAGTGATTAGGGGAGAGATTAAGCCCCAATTGGGTTCCGGCTGGCACCACATGGCGCAAAAACTGGGCGTCCTGAGCAATCAGGGTAAACAAATGGCGCGTGAGCGGCACAATCAGGTTCTGCCCTTCGGCATAGCTGATAAATGCATCGGCTGGCACCGGCCCCTCGGTGGGATGGGTCCAGCGCAGCAGCGCTTCCAGCCCGAAAGGTTGAGCGCTGTTGGTGGCGATAATGGGCTGGTATTCAACGTGGAACTCACCACGCTTGATCCCCTGTAATATCTCTCTGCCGGGCCGCGAACGTAATGTAAATAACAAATAGCAGCCGCAGGCGACAGTTATCCCGAGTAACAGCCCGGCCAATACGATAATGTGCAGGTCGCGGTTGGGCAGCGTTTCACCGTACAGGAACAGCGTTATTGGGTAGCCGGGAATGACAACACGCCGGAGCGGATCTGGCGGCAGCGCACGCGCATTCACGACCTGTTCGTTCCAGGTGGTGATGGCCGTATCACCGGTGACAATGGCCACTCCGCAATTCTCATGCTGACGT
The DNA here is from genome assembly GCF_017161565.1 of Erwinia amylovora. Classification (NCBI taxonomy): domain Bacteria; kingdom Pseudomonadati; phylum Pseudomonadota; class Gammaproteobacteria; order Enterobacterales; family Erwiniaceae; genus Erwinia; species Erwinia amylovora. The sequence continues at coordinate 2,365,609 of NZ_CP066796.1, read as the reverse complement.
GATGTCAGCAGCAGATAGGGGGCCATATTTATATTCAGGGTAGTCAGAATACCGCTGCCGGGAAGAGCGGCGTTTTTCAGCCATAGCATCATAGCAGGTTTACCCTTTAACATTGGCGTACCTGAAATCAGCTGTGTATCCGTTGCTTCATTTGCATTTGTATAAGGGGATATTTTACGGATGTCCATGTTCATCGCGCCGGTAGCCGATGAACAAACGACAACATTGTGATTGACCAATAAAATAGCGCGGATATTGGAAGTAAATGCTGCCCGCTCGGCTAAGTTGTCGCGTACACGGTCGCAGTTGGCATTCGTTTCCGCCTGCAAAGGCAGCAGGGTTTGCTGCAACTCCCTCATAACGTGGATGAGGTAGTTCTTGCTATAGTTGACCAGTCGGTCGTGGTCTTCAGAGCGTTGGTAACAGGTAAGGGCTATTGAGCAACAGACAAAAAGCAGGAAAACAACAAAGCCGATACTCACACTCAGAAAGGTGACTCTGCGCGGCTGGATAACATGCCGTCTGACGGTGGTAGATAATGGCATAGAGTCATTTCTCTTGTTTTAGCCTGTATCGGGTGCAAATTACTTACGCGATCGTCATTGAACGAGGATATAACGCAGTGGACAGTTTGTCTCTAACTTATTGAAGCTTATCAATACCTTTAAATCTTGTTACGCCTGAGCATTGTAAGCAGAAAAGACGCAACCGTCTGGTGTTGTCGGACAAATACGCGGACATCAACATCGAAGACAGCCCGGGCAATAAAAAAAAACGCTGCCACAGGCAGCGTTTTTTTTTCTCGATTTCGCAGAGTTCAAGGGATTGAAATCAACTTTGCGTTTTGCTCAGTACCCGACGTGCTTCGCGATATCGGCTTTTCCAATAGGAGTCGTTCAGGTTCGAAATCATTACGCCACTGCTGGTAGAGGCATGGACAAAATTATCGTTACTGAGATAAATACCGACATGACGGCCGGTGCTTCCGGCACGAAACATTACTAAGTCGCCGGGACGCAGTTTGCTGCGCTGAATGCTTCTACCCGTGTCTTCCTGCTGATACGTTGAACGTGGCAGTTCCAGAGAAAACTGTTCACGGAACGTAGTCTGGACGAAGGCGGAGCAATCAATACCGCGTTTACTGGTACCGCCAAGCCGGTAGCGTACACCTTTCCAGCTGGCATATTGATCCATCAGGCGGGATTTGATATCCACGTTCTGAACCATCTGTTCGAATTCATCCTGAGACGCTTGCAGTAAAAAACCATTTTGACTTTTCACTGCATGAGTATCAGTTTGTACGTTGTGTCCGCTGTTCGAACTACATGCTGACAACAGTGTCGCTAATGCGACAGCGGGGAGTGCCCGCAGGATATATCTCAGGAAAGGTTGAGACGTGACCATTATATGTGTGATCCCTTGAAGTCCTTAACGACGAAGTCGTTAGAAAATGGCGAAGACGAAACGAGATTAAATGAGTACATCGTGGTAAGACAATTGGTAAAAAGTTAAGAAGTGTAAATAAGCGCACTTCAAAACGTAAATTACCGCAATAATTTAGTCTGCATTATCTAACCGAAGTCGAGGTTACCCGATCGCAAGCCGCAAGGCGAGAGCTTTTAAGTACTTTCTTAGGTTTTTTCCCTGTGAAATGACAATGTCATAAATTAGCTACAATAACGTTGTCAATTCGCGCTATTGAACCCGTCTGACGGCAATTCTAGCGCGAATGAGGAATGGGGTGGCGCATGACAGGCCCGTATAAAAGAAGGAAGAGGCAATCAGCCGCAGGCGATGAAATGTGGCTGCCAGCAGCGCGAAAGCCGCTAACGGCGTTTGTTAAGCTGGTGCAGCGGGCCACGGAAACACTTGCGTCCGCTGCGGGCGATATATTATTTCAGCGGTTTATATTTTCCCGGCAAATTACGATATAGCCAGTTCACCAGATAATCGCTGGCCGGGGTAAGCAGCCACCAGCTCATGCCAACCAGCGCAATCGACAGCGATCCGACGGCAATATCGGTAAACCAGTGTGCGCCGATCATGACGCGTGGCAGGGCAAAGAGCAGCACAATGAATACTGCGACAGCAAAAGCGCCACGGGTGAAATAGCGCAGCATAAAGCAGGCGAATATCATCAGCATTAAGCCGTGGTCGCCTGGGAAACTGTCAGCGGCAGAATCTTTGGTCGCAATGCCGGTCAGCTCTGCGACATGGTTCACGTCCGGGAAGAAACGGGTTGGGCTGGGGTGCGAAACGGGGATCAGATGACCGAGCTGGTTCAAACCTATCGCACTGATAAGCATAGTTATACCGATGGCGAACATGCGGCGACGCCCGGCGGGCGTCTCCCGTCGCCAGAACCAGAAATACAGTCCTCCCATCGCCAGTAGCGATACGCCGTCGAAAGCCCGGAAATTGGTCATCGCCACCAGCCACAGCAGGGCCGGACTGGTGACCATATGCGTGTTGAACCAGTAGAAAATCGTTTTATCAATGGTGAACCACAGGCCATGATCGGCTGGCAGATACCAGGAATAAAACAGCAGCAGCCCGGCTGTATTTAGCAGCAGGATGAGCAACATACGTTTAACAGTCATATCTGTTCAAAATCTTCAGAAAAGTCGTCATTTGAGTATGCGCGAGATAATAAACCAATATTGAAGCGAGAACTTTGCAAAAAATTCCAAAAGCGTTCAAGACTATCACCTTAAACGCAAGACGCCACCGGCGATGGCGTCCACAGGGCTAGTCCGCGCGGCTCATATAACGGCGTTCCGGAATATGAATGCGAATTTTGTCCCCGTTACTGAGGTACTCAGGCACCTGAATAATCAGGCCGGTGCTCATGGTGGCCGGTTTAGTGCGAGCACTGGCCGAAGCGCCTTTTATGCCCGGCGTGGTTTCGACAATTTCCATGTCTACCGTTTGCGGCAGTTCCAGCGCCAGGATTTGTCCATCCATGGTCAGGACCTGGATGCCCGGAATGCCTCCTTCAGGCAGGAACAGCAGTTCTTCTTCAATCTGATCCTGCTTGAAGTTATATGGGGTGAAATCCTCATCATCCATAAACACATATTCGTCACCATCAATATACGAGAAGGTCACCTGACGTCGGCTCAGGGAGATGGTGTCGATAATCTCATCGCCTTTGAAGCGCTCTTCAACTTTCAAACCGCTACGGATGTCGGTGAAGCGCATTTTGTAAAGCGTGGACGCGCCACGGGCGCTCGGGCTTTGCACGTCAATATCCTTTACTAACAGCAGCTTGCCGTTAAGGTTGACGGCCATGCCCTTTTTAATTTCGTTGGCTCTTGGCATAAAACAGGTCTCGCGTACAGGTAAGTGGGAATTTATTGCGACACGTTACTCGCGCCCGCGTCGCCAGGCAAGATCTGCCTGTGTCATCCAGAGTAAAGAGGATCTTTTTGCATGATGATATGATGAGTATTCGCCCTGACGGGCTGCTATTATCGCGCTTTGCTTAGAGAGGTCAGCCGTGGAGTGTCGAGCCGCATGTGGGGCCTGTTGTACCGCCCCTTCAATCTCATCGCCTATACCCGGTATGCCGCATGGCAAGCCGGCGAACACACCTTGCGTCCAGCTGGACGCTCAGTTGCGCTGCATGATTTTTGGCTCCGCGCTGCGGCCAAAGGTCTGTGTCCGGCTACAGCCGCATCAGGAAATGTGCGGCCGCAGCCGCGAGCAGGCGATGGTGTTCCTGCTGGATCTGGAGGCGCAAACGGCTCCCTGAAGATGCCGGCGTGCGCGTCACCTGTCCGCCGCTGTAATCCTCGTCGCCCAGGCTTATCGCGCTTTTAACAAGGATCAGCCACTCCTGGCGAGGCTTCAGTTTTCATTTCTGACAAGCGCATTTTTCCGAAAATGCGCAATAAAATGTGCTGGCTGTCAAAAATCTGCTAAGTGGATTACGTTAAAACTTGCAACGAAACTGATAACCGTAACAAAATCATTGAAACGTTTCAGCGCGGTCTCTTCAGGTTATTACTGACGTGGTTGCGCTTTTTTTCTCAAATAAGCTGAAACGATTCAAATTCAGCAACGGGGAGAACTATGTTCCAGCTAGAACTCAATGCCATCAAGCCCGGAGCACGGGCTGGCGACAAACAGGATGCTATTCGTCAGGTTGCTGCGGCATTAACCGCTGCCGGAAACGTCGGCGCAGGCTACGTTGACGGTATGCTGGCGCGTGAGCAGCAAACCTCTACCTACCTGGGCAATGGTATTGCTATTCCGCACGGTACAACCGATACCCGCGATCTGGTGCTGAAAACCGGTGTCCAGGTGTTCCAGTTCCCGCCGGGGGTTGCCTGGGGCGATAACCAGACGGCCTATGTGGCGATCGGCATTGCCGCAAAATCAGATGAGCACCTGGCGCTGTTACGTCAGTTGACCCATGTATTGAGTGATGACAGCGTCGCGGAACAGCTTAAAACCACCGATTCAGCGGAAACCTTGCGCAGCATCCTGATGGGTGAAAAACTGGCCGCTGAATTTAAGTTTGATACCTCGCTGATTGCTACCGACGTGGCCGCCAGCGATCTGATGACGCTGCAGGCGCTTAACGCCGGACGTTTACAACAGGCTGCTGCCGTGGATACCTCCTTCGTTACCGGCGTCATTTCGGCTAAACCACTCCATCTCGGCCAGGGCATTTGGCTAAGCGACTGCGCTGATGGCAACCTGACCAGCGCCGTCGCGGTCAGCCGTGCGGCTAAACCTTTCGATGTCCAGGGTGAAGCGGCAGCGCTGTTGATCACCGTCTCCGTTGCCGATGACCAGCCGATGAACGTGCTGAACTACTTAAGCGAGCTGCTGATCAAACAGCAGGCCGACCGCCTGTTAAGTGCAGATGCTGCCGGCATTCTGGCCCTGCTCACCAGCGAAGTGGCTGAACAGGCTGATGCGGTGAGCGAAGAGTTTACCATCCGCAACGAGCACGGCCTGCATGCCCGTCCGGGCACCGCGTTAGTCAGCGTCATCAAGCAGTTTAACTGCGATGTCAGCGTGATTAATCTCGACGGCAGCGGGAAACCGGCCAACGGCCGCAGCCTGATGAAAGTCGTGGCGCTGGGCGTGAAAAAAGGTCACCGTCTGCGCTTTACCGCCAGCGGCGAAGATGCGCGCCGGGCGCTGGATGCAGTCGGTGAAGCCATCGCCGCAGGCCTGGGCGAGGGGGCAGCATGAGCAGACGCGTAGCCACCATCACTCTTAATCCCGCCTATGATCTGGTGGGATATACCGCGGAAATCGAGCGCGGTGAAGTTAACCTGGTGAAAACCACCGGGTTGCACGCGGCAGGGAAGGGGATTAACGTTGCCAAGGTGCTGAAAGACTTGGGTATTGACGTCACGGTCGGCGGTTTCCTGGGGAAAGAAAATCAGGACGGCTTCCAGCTGCTGTTTAGCGAACTGGGCATCGCTAACCGCTTCCAGGTGGTGGAAGGGCGAACCCGTATCAACGTCAAACTGACGGAAAAAGAGGGCGACGTAACCGACCTGAATTTTTCCGGTTTTGAGGTGACTGTTCAGGACTGGGAGCGTTTTACCACCGATTCACTGACCTGGCTTGGCCAGTTCGACATGGTTTGCGTCAGCGGCAGCCTGCCGGCTGGGGTCGATGCAGATGCCTTCACCGCGTGGATGACCCAGCTCCGCAGCCACTGCCCGTGTATCATTTTCGACAGCAGCCGCGAAGCGCTGGTTGCCGGACTGAAAGCCGCTCCCTGGCTGGTAAAACCTAACCGCCGCGAACTTGAAATTTGGGCCGGACGCAAATTACCGACCTTACAGGATGTGATCGCCGCCGCCCATGCGCTGCGCGAACAGGGTATTGCGCATGTGGTTATTTCGCTGGGTGCCGAAGGGGCCTTGTGGGTCAATGCCTCCGGCGAATGGATGGCGAAGCCACCCGCTTGTGAAGTGGTGAGCACCGTAGGGGCGGGCGATTCTATGGTCGGCGGGCTGATTTACGGACTGCTGATGCGTGAATCCAGCGAGCACACGCTGCGCCTGGCGACCGCCGTGGCGGCGCTGGCCGTCAGCCAGAGCAATGTTGGCGTGACCGATCGCACGCAGCTGGCTGCGATGATGGCGCGTGTCGACTTACAACCTATTAACCACTGACAGCAGGAGACACATAATGAAAACGCTGCTGATAATTGATGCTTCACTGGGACTGGCTACAGGTTATCTGGCCAAAAAAATCACCGGCGCGGCAGCAGCCAGCGCCGGGATCACGCTGACCGATAATCCGGCAGAAGCCGATCGGGCGATCGTGGCAGGTAAGAACATTCCGGCAGACAGCGCGCTTAACGGCAAAGCCATTTATCTGGCGGACATTGAGCGGCTGATACGTCAACCGGGGCAGGTGCTGGCACAAGCGCAAACTGATGCCCAGCCCTATAGCGCACCCACGGCAACGGCGGCAGCTCCCGTGGCAGCAGGCAACGGGCCAAAACGTGTGTTGGCGGTGACCGCTTGCCCAACCGGCGTGGCGCATACCTTTATGGCGGCAGAAGCGATTGATACCGAAGCGAAAAAGCGTGGCTGGTGGGTCAAGGTTGAAACGCGGGGTTCGGTCGGTGCAGGCAATGTCATCACCGCAGAAGAAGTGGCGGCGGCCGACCTGGTGATCGTCGCGGCGGACATTGAAGTGGATCTGGCAAAATTCGTCGGCAAACCGATGTACCGCACCTCAACTGGCCTTGCGCTGAAGAAAACCGTGCAGGAGCTGGACAAAGCGGTGGCGGAAGCGCAGCTATACCAGCCACAGGGTAGCGAGCAGAGTAGTGCACAGCCAGAGAAGAAAGAGAAGGCCGGGGCCTATCGTCACCTGTTGACCGGCGTCTCCTACATGCTGCCGATGGTGGTCGCGGGGGGCTGATTACCGCTCTGTCGTTCGCGTTTGGTATCACTGCGTTCAAAGAGCCGGGTACGCTGGCGGCGGCGCTGATGCAGATTGGCGGTAATACCGCCCTGGCACTGATGGTGCCGGTGCTGGCAGGCTTTATTGCTTTCTCAATAGCCGACCGTCCGGGGCTGGCACCGGGCCTGGTAGGCGGAATGCTGGCCACCACCATCAATGCCGGTTTCCTCGGCGGGATTATCGCCGGCTTTATCGCCGGTTATGCGGCGAAATTCCTCAGTTCGAAACTGAAGCTGCCGACCAGTATGGAAGCGCTCAAGCCGATACTAATAATCCCGCTGGTGTCCAGCCTGGTCACTGGTTTGCTGATGATCTATGTGGTGGGTAAACCGGTTGCCGGTATTATGTCTGGCCTGACCAGCTGGCTGGCGAATATGGGCACCGCTAACGCCGTGGTGCTGGGGGCTATCCTTGGTGGCATGATGTGTCTGGATATGGGTGGGCCGTTGAACAAAGTCGCCTACGCTTTCGGCGTGGGCCTGCTTAGCTCGCAAACCTATGCGCCAATGGCGGCGATCATGGCGGCCGGTATGGTTCCCCCGTTGGCGATGGGGGTGGCAACGCTGGCAGCACGCAGCAAGTTCAGCAAAAGCCAGCAGGAAGGAGGCAAGGCAGCACTGGTACTGGGGATGTGCTTTATCTCTGAAGGTGCCATTCCGTTTGCCGCCCGTGACCCGATGCGCGTCCTTCCATGCTGTGTTATCGGTGGTGCAGTGACGGGGGCGATCTCCATGACCATCGGTGCCAGGCTGATGGCCCCACATGGCGGCCTGTTTGTGCTGCTGATCCCGGGGGCGATCACCCCGGTGGTGGGTTACCTGCTGGCGATTATCGCCGGCACGCTGGTGGCTGGCCTGTCTTACGCGCTGCTGAAACGCCCGGAAACCGAGCTGGCTCAGGCCTGATTGACCGCTAAAGGGTCAATGCTCAGTTTCGCCCAGCCTTGACAAGGGCGGAGCGTTTATTTCGCTCCGTCCTTAATTGTTTCTGTTCTGATTTCAACCACGCACTTTCACCTTTCCAGCTATCTGCATCCGTCATCTTTAATACCGGGTAATCTGACTCTCAGGTCAAAGCACCAAAACCAGAGGGGCCTGTTCCCATTTTTCAGAATTACATCCTGCTCTTTATAAAGGGAAAATTTTTGTCACCTGGCCATGAGACTAACCATTCGCAGCGATGCTCAAGCGCCCGCTCCTTGACAAATTCAATAGCTTGTTACCGACCCAAGATCCCGACATTCAGGCTTCACCTATACATGAGTGACCTTTCCCCGGCACCGATTGATTAAGTTCAGAGATGAGATTTTATTCACCACAAATAGCGGAGAACGCCGATCAACTCAGCCTCTTTTTCAGCAACAACGTAGATTAAATTCTCCATAGCAGGTAATTGCTTTTTTATTGATGATTGCACAGCAAGAGGAGTTTTATCTGTGAGGGGTGCGGTTTCTTCATCATCGCTGCATAAAGCCCGGCGTAAATCGGCGAGAGTGGGCAACTGGTCAATCAGGGATTGATGAATACGGATTTCATCAGCATCGCGGTGAAGCTTCAGGCCGCCTTACCTGAGCTTATGATTAAGCGAATATGACAGATCAGGTTAATGCTATGAGTCGCCCGCACCGGGCGACTCCGTTAAACCGCCGAAAATGGCCTGTTAAAGGCAACGTATTATTTCTGTTCTGACTTCAACCAGGCAATCTCATCTTGCCAGATGGCGGGATTGATCGTTTCCAGAATCATCGGAATACCGTCAAAGCGCTTATCCTTCATCAGCCAGCTGAATACCGTCTTGCCGATATTGCCTTCGCCCAGACTGTGATGTCGGTCGACCCGGCTGTTAAATTCACTTTTGGCATCGTTAAGATGCATACCGCGCAGATACTGGAAACCCACGATGCGATCGAACTCGGCGAAGGTGTTGATACAGGCTTCTTCACTGCGCAGATCGTAACCGCCGGCGAAAGCATGACAGGTATCAATACATACGCCAACGCGTGATTTATCTTCCACGCCGTCAATAATCGCCGCCAGATGCTCGAAGCGAAACCCAAGGTTGCTGCCCTGACCGGCGGTATTTTCAATTACTGCGGTTACGCCGGTGGTTTTATCCAGCACGAGGTTGATCGACTCGGCGATGCGCTTCAGGCACTGATCTTCCGTAATCTGCTGCAGATGACTGCCGGGATGGAAGTTAAGCAGCGTCAGGCCCAGCTGCTGGCAGCGAGTCACTTCATCGAGAAACGCCTCACGCGATTTTTCCAGGGCTTCAGCCATCGGATGGCCCAGATTAATCAGATAGCTGTCGTGGGGCAGGATCTGCGCCGGAGTATAATGGTGTTTTTCACAGGCGCGGCGAAAGGCGCAAATCACTTCATCAGTTAGCGGGGCCGCGCGCCACTGGCGCTGGTTTTTGGTGAAAAGGGCAAAAGCCGTCGCTTCCAACTCCGCAGCGCGTTCCACCGCCCGATCCACGCCGCCCGCTGCGCTCACGTGGGCACCAATATATTTCATGCCGTTCTCCTGTTAATGACCTGCTGAATAGCAGGCTGGCCATGATAACCGGAAAATGCGCGAAATTATGCCATCAAATGCCGTACCAGCAGATTGATCGCACCGCCGCCGGCCATCAGCCAGATAAACAGCACCAGTCCCAGAATCAGCGGTTTGAAACCGGCACGTTTTAGCGCTTCAATACGGGTGGTCAGTCCCAGCGCGGCCATCGCGGTAGCCAGCAGCAGATTATCCAGCTGATTTATGTGCGTTATCCAGTGTGATGGCAGTTGATGCAGCGAGTTAAACAGCGTGACGCCGATAAACATCAAGGCAAACCACGGGAAGACAATCGGGCCGCTGTCGCCCGGGCCGTTGCTGCTGCGCACCCTGGCCGCCAGCAGCAGCAGGAAGGGGGCCAGCAGCATCACGCGCAGCAGTTTGGCAATCACCGCCGCATTTTCCGCTTCAGGACCAAGCGTGTGCCCGGCGGCGACCACCTGTGCCACCTCATGCATGGTAGAGCCGATATACACACCATATTCACCGAGGCTAACCTGCGGTAACAGGTAACTGACCAGCGGCCACATCAACGGATAGATAAATATCGCCAGCGTGCCGAAAATCACCACGGTTGCCATCGCCACCGCCACTTTGGCGGTATCGGCTTTGATCACCGGTTCAGTGGCAAGAATGGCGGCAGCGCCACAGATGCTGCTGCCGGCGCCGATCAGCCAGCTGGTATCGCGATCCAGCCCCAGCAGGCGCTGACCAAGCCAGCAGGCGAGCAGAAAGGTGGAGCCAAGCATCAGCACATCGATGATCACGCCGCGCAACCCCACATCGGTAAGCTGCTGCAGCGTCAGACGAAAGCCGTACAGTACGATCCCGGCGCGTAACAGCTGCTGTTTCGCCAGCTGCGTGCCACTGTCACAGCGCGACGCCAGGCGTGAATAAACGGTATTGCCAACGATAATGCCGCCAATGATCGCCAGCGTTAACGACCCCAGCCCCAGGGCAGCCACCTGTGGCAGGTTACCCAGCGATGTGGCCAGTACGGCGATGGTCACAGCCAGCAGCAGGCCGGGTAGATGGCGGGCAGAATTATGTGCTGTGTGGGCTGTCGTCAGTGTGCTCATGATGCTTCTCCGGTTGCAATATCCCCATCATGCGCGGCGCTGGCTTAAAAGAGAAATTGATTATATATTTATAACCAACCACTATAAGAGATAAAGCCGCACACACAGCATCATCCACCATGAATGATGTTGTGCAGCGACAGACGATGAAAGGAAAGGCTATGCACATTACTCTGCGCCAGCTGGAAGTGTTTAGCGAAGTGCTGAAAAATGGATCCACCACTCAGGCGTCTCAGGTGCTGGCGCTGTCGCAGTCAGCGGTCAGCGCGGCACTGGCGGATCTGGAAAGGCAGCTAGGCGTGCAGCTGTTTGACCGGGTCGGCAAACGGCTGGTGATTAATGAGCACGGTCGGTTGCTCTACCCACGCGTAGTGGCGCTGCTGGAGCAGGCGCTGGATATCGAGCAGCTGTTTCGTGAAGACAACGGTGCACTGCGTCTCTCGGCCAGCAGCACCATTGGCAACTACATGCTGCCAGGCATGATTGCCCGTTACCGTCGTGATTACCCCACTTTACCGCTGGAACTCAACGTCGGTAACAGTCAGGAGGTGATCGCCGCGGTGGCAGATTTCCGCGTCGATATCGGTTTGATCGAGGGGCCATGCCATATGCCGGAGCTGGTAAGCGAACCCTGGCTGGAGGATGAACTGGTGGTGTTTGCCGCGCCGGGTTGTGACATTCTTAGCCGCCCGGTGTCGCTACAAAGCCTGGCTGCCGCGCCGTGGATCTTGCGTGAACAAGGCTCCGGCACGCGCGAAATCGTGGATTATCTGCTGCTGTCGCATCTGCCGCAGTTTACACTGGCGCTGGAGCTGGGAAACTCCGAAGCGATCAAAAACGCGGTGCGCTACGGGATGGGCATCAGCTGCCTGTCGCGCCGGGCGATTGCCGAACAGCTGGCGCTGGGAACGCTGACAGAAGTGGCTATTCCACTGCCCGAACTGAAACGCACGCTGTACCGCATTCACCATCGTCAGAAACACATCTCCAAAGCCCTGGGCCGCTTTCTCAGCTACTGCATGGAAGAAGCAGATAAGTTCGCATAACGCCGTTGTTGCGCTCATTTCCCGCATCGGGCAGAAGGCTCTTCTAATAATCATCAGCGGATCATGAAGCAAACTTATAAAACGGCGTTAGCGCTATACCACCGATGGCAGGTTGCTATAATCGCGCCTCATTTTGCTACAGCGCAGCGTTAAAACATGGATCATGACATAAAAACAACACAACAGTCTGGCTTAAAGCGTGAACTTAAAGCTCGTCATTTAACGATGATCGCCATCGGCGGTTCGATTGGTACCGGTCTTTTTGTCGCCTCTGGCGCCACCATTTCCCAGGCGGGGCCGGGCGGAGCGCTACTGTCTTATGCACTGATCGGCCTGATGGTCTACTTTCTGATGACCAGCCTCGGTGAGCTGGCGGCATTTATGCCGGTCTCCGGCTCCTTTTCCACCTACGGTGCCAAATATGTTGAAGAGGGCTTTGGCTTCGCACTGGGCTGGAACTACTGGTACAACTGGGCGGTGACCATTGCCGTCGATCTGGTGGCCTCACAGCTGGTGATGACCTGGTGGTTCCCGGATACCCCGGGCTGGATCTGGAGCGCCCTGTTCCTGAGCCTGATTTTCCTGCTTAACTACATCTCGGTAAAAGGGTTTGGTGAAGCCGAGTACTGGTTCTCACTGATTAAAGTGAGCACGGTTATCGTATTTATCGTTGTTGGCGTGATGATGATCGTCGGCATTTTGCGCGGCGCGGAAAGTGCCGGTTGGCAAAACTGGCAGATCGGCGATGCGCCGTTCTCCGGCGGTTTCTCCGCCATGATTGGCGTGGCGATGATCGTCGGCTTCTCATTCCAGGGCACGGAACTGATCGGCATTGCTGCCGGTGAATCCAAAGACCCGGCAAAAAATATTCCGCGTGCGGTGCGTCGGGTGTTCTGGCGCATTTTGCTATTCTACGTGTTTGCCATCCTGGTGATCAGCCTGATCATTCCCTATACCGATCCCAGCCTGCTGCGCACCGATATCAAAGATATCAGCGTCAGTCCGTTCACGCTGGTGTTCCAGCATGCCGGGCTGCTGTCAGCGGCGGCGGTGATGAATGCCGTTATCCTGACGGCGGTCCTGTCAGCAGGCAACTCGGGGATGTACGCCTCCACGCGTATGCTTTACACCCTGGCTTCCGAGGGCAAAGCCCCGCGTATTTTCGCCCGGCTGTCTGAAGGTGGCGTGCCGCGCAACGCACTGTACGCCACCACGGTGGTAGCGGGACTGTGCTTCCTGACCTCGATGTTTGGCAACCAGACGGTCTATCTGTGGTTACTGAACACCTCGGGAATGACCGGGTTTATTGCTGGCTGGGGATTGCCATCAGCCATTACCGCTTCCGTAAGGGCTATATGGCACAGGGGCGCTGTCTTGCTGAACTGCCTTATCGTTCCGCTTTCTTCCCGCTGGGGCCGATCTTCGCTTTCGTACTCTGCCTGATGATTACCCTCGGGCAGAACTATCATGCGTTTCTCGCCGACCGCATTGACTGGTACGGCGTGGCAGCAACCTATATCGGTATTCCGCTGTTCCTGCTTATCTGGCTGGGCTTCCGACTGACGCGCAAAAGCCGTTTGGTGAAATACAGCGAAATGGAGTTCCCGACGTTCAATCAGTAGCAGGATTGCCGTCTTGAGTGAAGGCGCGGATCCCGCGCCTTTTTGTTGCTGTATGATTCAGTATGACAAATCATGTTGATAAGTATTATCATTTGCCCTCTTTTCACCGGCATTCACCAGGCTGAACAGGTATTGATAATGAGTTTAACTGACCAGATCGTGCAGCAGACAGACACTGTACCGCCGCGAGGCGTGATGGTGCGCTACCACCAGTTACTGCGCCACCGGCTACTGATTATGGCCTTGCTGATGGTGGCCATTGTCGCCTCGCTGATGCTTGACTTTACCCTCGGCCCTTCCGGGCTGTCCTTACCCGCGCTGTGGCAGACGCTGCTGTCGCCAGAAACGGCGGATGCCGGTACCCGGGTGATCGTCTGGGATATTCGTCTGCCGTATGCGCTAATGGCGGTGGTGGTCGGGCTGGGCCTCGGCCTGGCGGGGGCTGAAATGCAGACCATCCTCAATAACCCGCTGGCCAGTCCTTTTACCCTTGGCGTCTCTTCCGCTGCGGCTTTCGGCGCGGCGCTGGCGATTGTACTCGGTATCGGCATCCCGGGCATTCCCGACCAGTGGTTTATCTCGGCTAATGCCTTTGTCTTTGCCCTGCTGGCCGCGTTGATGCTGGATGCGGTGACGCGCTGGACTCAGGTGTCAACTTCCGGCGTGGTGCTGTTTGGTATTGCGCTGGTCTTTACCTTTAACGCGCTGGTTTCGATGATGCAGTTTATCGCCAACGAAGACACCTTGCAGGGGCTGGTATTCTGGACCATGGGCAGCCTGGCGCGGGCTTCGTGGGAAAAACTGGCGGTGCTGTGCGGCGCGTTGCTGCTGCTGATGCCGTTCTCAATGATGAGCGCCTGGAAGCTGACCGCGCTGCGGTTGGGAGAAGATCGCGCGGTCAGTTTTGGCATTGATGTGCGCCGTCTGCGGCTGGTGACGCTGCTGCGCATCAGTATTATCTCTGCCCTGGCGGTCGCCTTTGTCGGGCCGATTGGTTTTATCGGGCTGGTCGCACCGCATATCTCGCGCCTGATTTTCGGCGAAGATCACCGCTTCTATCTGCCGGCCAGTGCACTGACCGGGGCGCTGGTATTATCCCTGGCCTCGGTGGTGTCAAAAAATCTGATCTCCGGGGTGATTATTCCGGTCGGCATCGTCACCTCGCTGGTCGGCGTACCGTTCTTTCTGAGCATTATCATGCGCCATCGGGGGAGTGTCTGATGCAGGGGCTGAAAATCAGCGGCTTCAAAGCCGGATATCCGAAACGCCAGGTGATCGACAACCTGAACGTGGAGCGGCTGCCGCGTGGCAAAATTACCGTCCTGCTGGGGCCGAATGGCTGCGGTAAGTCGACGCTGTTGCGTTCTTTGGCCGGGCTAAATAAGGCACAAGGGGAGCTGTGGCTGAACGGCGAAGAGCTGACGGCGCAGCCGTTTGCCCGCCGTGCTTCACGCGTGGTGTATCTGCCGCAGTCTTTGCCGGCCGGGGTGCATCTGCATGTGCTGGAGTCGATTATCGTGGCGCAGAGAGCCAGCGGCGGGCGCAGCAGCGCCGCCAGCGAAGCCGAAGTGATGACGCTGCTGGAACAGCTGGGCATCGCGCACCTGGCGCTTAGCTATCTCGACCAGCTTTCTGGCGGACAGAAACAGCTGGTCGGGCTGGCACAGTCGCTGATCCGTCGCCCGGAACTGCTGTTGCTCGATGAACCGTTAAGCGCGCTCGATTTGAACTTTCAGTTTCATGTGATGGATTTAGTCCGGCGAGAAACGCGTCTGCGCAATATTGTTACCGTGGTGGTGGTGCACGACATCAACATCGCGCTGCGCCACGCCGAGCATGTGCTGATGTTGCAAAACGGGGAGTTAATCGCGCACGGGCAGCCGGAAGAGGTGATTACGCCGCAAAGCCTGGCGCGGGTATACGGGGTTAAAGGGCGCATTGAGCGCTGTTCGCAGGGGGTTCCGCAGGTGTTGATTGATGGCCTGATAACCACGCCGGCATTCTAGCCGCGGGTTTACGTCGTATCAGGTCGCTTGACGTGAAGTTAAGCTGACTAAGAGTGTTTAATTTCATTGGGTTACCGTTTCCTTCATACACTGTTTGCTACTTATTAACGATGTAAACTGGAAAAAAATGAAGAAGAAACTGCTATTTACCCTGATGGCGCTCTGTTCAGCTAATGCAGCAGCCAACGTTGATTTCTATGCCGGAGAAGGGATTGATTACACCGCAGTGGTGATTAAATTTAGCGAAAAGGGCATGAAGTCGCTGAACCTGAATGATGCACAGCCCGACAGCCATAAAAATATTCGTCTCAGCAACAGCTATGGTATGCAACTGAGTATGAATAAGCTTTTTGACGATGCTCCCCGCTCCTCACGGCTGGGCGTTAATAGCAATAACAACGGCTTGCATCGGTATTTTGAAATAAAGTTGCCGGAAAGCCAGAAACGCAACATTCATTATATTAATGACATCATCGATGCTATTGAAAAAGAGCATGATGTAGAGACGGTTTATCCGGACTCCAAACCTGTATCTCTGGATCAATATGCCACAGAAACCGGTGTAATGGGCCGCTTTTCCGCCGCAGGCAAGCCATCATCACCGGCTGCGGATGCAACGGTTCCCTCCTTTGTTGCCCTGCAGTACTACATGAAGTCACCGGATGATAAAAAAGCAGGTTACGCTCTGGGCGGGATCAATGCGTTTGCGGCACACGAAACCTATCCCGGCAGTAAAGGTGAGGGCATCACCGTGCTGTCCAATGAGATCGATCGCTGGGATCCTGAACACCTTGACCTTCCTCAACCCCTGTTTGTATTTAGCCCGAAGCCAGAGAAGATAAGCGCACACGATACGATGTCAGTTGGCATCATGGCCGCAAAAGATAATGGTTTTGGCGTGACCGGCATTGCCAATCAGGCCAGCTTCGCCTACAGCGATTCGCCCATTAAGGAGTTTATTAAAGGCGTTCAGCGGCTGAAACCGGGAGACGTGGTACAGCTGGGTATCCAGTTAGGCACGACCGACATAGCCGAATGTAGCGAAAATTGCTATATCCCTATGGAAGGCAGTCAGTCCTGGTTTGATGCCATCAAAACCGCCACCGATAGTGGTATCCACGTCATTGCCGCTGCGGGCAACGGTAATCTGAATCTTGATCACCCGAGTTTCAAAGGCAAGTTCGACCGCAAAAAGCGTGATTCCGGCTCGATTATCGCCGGAGCAATGGATGCGCAAACGGGTAAAAGAGCCTGGTACAGTGATTATGGTTCTGCGGTAAGCAGCGCTTCCTGGGGCGAGGATGTTGTTACCACCTATGCTAATGGCCGGAAAGCCGATTTGTGGGATGCCCCCAACGCGCAATTTACCGAAAGTTTCTCCGGTACTTCTTCAGCTAACCCGATTATCGCCGGTGCGGTGGCTGGCCTGTCGGGCATTGCGAAACAACAGGGTAAAACGATTTCGCCTAAGGAAATGCGCGCGCTGTTAACGAAAACCGGCACCCCGCTGAACAGCCCCGGTAAGCCTGTTGGCACCCAGCCCGACATGGTGAGAGCGGCAGAAGAACTCGTGGGCGATGACAAGCCAACCCAGGATCTTGAGCTGTCTGGTTTGCAGGCAGGCCCGATCGTTAAAGAGTCGGCAACCCTGGGTTTCAAGGTTAAGGCAGAAGGAAAACTGAAACTGGTTGCAGAGGTGGTTAACAGTAAAGGGGTTAAAAAAGGCTCGGTCAAGAAACAGCTCAACGATAACAGCGCGACGGTCAAGGTATCTTTGTCATCCGTTACGCCGGGTGAATATGTTCTGCGCTATACGGCAACCAATGACCAGGGGATGCTGATTAAGCAGGACAGTCAGACATTCTCGCTAAGCGGCGCGCCATCGGCTCCGGGCTGGGATAAAAATAAGACCTATGACAAGGCCTGTACCGAAGTCTCCTGGGGCGGAAAAGTATGGCTGAATGGCTGGTGGGTAAAAGGCACGACGCCAGGCAGTGAAGGTGAATGGGGTGCATGGCGTTTGAAGGGCGCAAAGAACATGCACGGAGGTTGTTAAGAAAGGCGTTGATCGATGTCGTCAGTGGCCACGATCGCCGTGAACAGCTGACGAGTCGGTCACGTTAAGTGTGTCATTCCAGGGTAACAGAGTAACAGGAATGACACATGTCTGCGATCTGCGCGCTACAACGCCAGCAGATGTTTCGCGTGGAAGCGCAGATGATCTTCGATAAAGCTGGCGATAAAGAAGTAGCTGTGGTCATAACCCGGTTGAATGCGCAAGGTGAGCGGATAGCCCAGCTCTTGCGCCATCGATCCCAGCCGCTCAGGCCGCAGCTGGTCGGCCAGGAACTGATCGCTGTCCCCCTGGTCGACCAGCATCGGCAGCACCGCACCGCCGTTGCGCATCAGCCAGCAGCTGTCATATTGCTGCCACGTGCTGGTGTCCTCCCCCAGGTAGGCGTTAAAGGCCTTTTGCCCCCATGCCACCTCCACCGGATTAACGATCGGCGCGAAAGCGGACACCGAACTGAATTTCCCCGGATTGCGCAGTGCCATCATCAATGCCCCGTGCCCGCCCATCGAATGCCCCATCATCGCCTGACGATCGCTGACGTTGAAGTTACCGGCGATCAGCGCCGGAAGCTCGCTGTTGATATAATCGTACATGCGGAAATGGCTGGACCACGGGGCTTCGCTGGCATTGAGGTAGAAACTCGCCCCCTGGCCAAGATCGTAACTGTCGTCGTTGGCGACATGTTCACCGCGTGGACCGGTATCCGGCATCACCAGCACCAGCCCCAGTTCTGCGGCCACGCGCTGCGCCCCGGACTTGACGCTGAAGTTCTCATCGCTGCAGGTCAATCCGGCGAGAAACCAGACGACAGGTGGCGGCGTGCTGCCTTTCGGCTCCGGCAGGAAGATGCTGAAGGTCATCGTGCAGTTCATGCTGGTGGATGGGTGGCGGTAACGCTGCTGCCAGCCACCAAACAGGCGATGTTCCTCTAAAAGCTCCAGTGAAGATGGCATCCTTGTCTTCCTTATGATTTCGTGAAATGCACCACGGTACGAATCGATTTACCTTCATGCATCAACTCAAACGCGTCGTTGATCTCCTCCAGCGGCAGATTGTGGGTAATAAAGTCATTAAGCTGGAACTCTCCGTTCATATAACGCTCAACGATACCCGGCAGCTGCGTGCGGCCCTTCACGCCGCCAAAAGCGGAGCCGCGCCAGACCCGGCCGGTGACAAGCTGGAACGGACGGGTGGCGATCTCTTCGCCCGCGCCGGCCACGCCGATAATCACCGACTCGCCCCAGCCCTTGTGGCAGCACTCCAGCGCAGAACGCATCACGTTGACGTTACCGATGCACTCGAAGGAGAAATCCACGCCGCCGTCGGTCATTTCAACGATGACATCCTGAATCGGCTTGTCGAAGTCTTTCGGGTTAATCAGGTCGGTGGCCCCGAGCTTGCGTGCCAGATCGTACTTGCTGCTGTTAATGTCGATGCCGATAATCCGCCCGGCTTTAGCCATTTTCGCGCCAATAATCGCCGACAGCCCGATACCACCCAAACCGAAGATGGCTACGGTGTCGCCTTCCTTCACGTTGGCGGTATTGATGACCGCGCCCATGCCGGTGGTCACGCCACAGCCCAGCAGGCACACTTCTTCCAGCGGCGCTTCTTTACTGATCTTCGCCAGTGAGATTTCCGGCACCACGGTATATTCAGAAAACGTCGAGGTACCCATATAATGATAAACCGGCTGGCCGTCTTTAAAGAAGCGGGTGGTGCCGTCCGGCATCAGGCCTTTACCCTGAGTGGTGCGGATGGCCTGGCACAGATTGGTTTTGCCGGAGAGGCAGAATTTACACTGACGACATTCCGGGGTATACAGCGGAATAACATGGTCGCCGACCGCCACGCTGGTCACGCCTTCACCGACCGCTTCCACCACGCCGCCGCCTTCATGGCCGAGCACCGCCGGGAACACGCCCTCCGGATCCTTGCCCGACAGGGTATAGGCATCGGTATGACATACGCCGGTGGCCACAATGCGTACCAGCACTTCACCTTTCTGCGGCGGCATCAGGTCCAGTTCTTCTATTTTCAGTGGTTCACCGGCAGCCCAGGCTACGGCAGCGCGCGTTTTAATCATCTGCATATATTGCTCCAGTCAGTGGCTCCGCGCCGGGTTAACCGGTCGGGAGCAGAATGTGTGGTTAAGCCTAACCAGGGTTGAAGAAAAGCGCCTCTATTCGCGGCTGTTTGCATCCAAATGTTCAATAATCAGGTATTTCAGCGCTTCAATATTGGCGCTGAACGCATCGCGTCGCCATATCAGCAGGGTCCTGGTATCACGCATGGCGGGCGGCAGCGGATGCTGGCGCACGCGCTCATGGCCCGGCAGTTGTGCCAGAACGGCAGCGGGCAGCAGCGCCAGCCCACCGCCGCTGGCAACGCAGGCGAGCATCGCGTGATAAGACGGGATCTCTGTCACGCTGCCAGGCTGGACTCCGGCGGCAAGAAACCAGGTTTCGCAGCGAACGCGGTAGGAACAGCCGGGGCGAAAGGCGAACAGGGTGCAGCCTGCCGCATCTGCCGGACGGCTGATGAGGCGGTGATCCAGGCTTGAGATCAGCACCAACTCCTCGTGAAATGCCACGCAGCCGTTAAGCTCATCAATATTCACCGGACCATCCACCAGCGCGGCGGCCAGAGTTCCGGCGCGGACCCGCTCGATCAGCTCGCCCGATGTGCCGGTAACCAGCGCCAGCCTGACTGCCGGATAACGCCGGTGAAACTCGGCCAGCAGCAGAGGCAGGCGCGTGGCCGCCGTGCTTTCCGTTGAGCCAAGAGCGAAATGCCCCCCCGGTTGGCTGGCGTGAGTCATACTGAGTGCTTCTTCACTCAGAAGCAGAATACGCCGCGCATAACAGAGAAAGTTGTGGCCCATCGGTGACAGGCGCAACCGCTGTTTTTCACGAATAAACAGGTTGCCACCCAACTCTTCTTCCAGCTGGCGCAGGCGGGTGGTGAGGTTTGACGGCACGCGATGCAGCTGCTGCGCCGCCCGCGCCATCGAACCGCAGTCCGCCACGGCACAAAACATTTTCAGCTGGGTCAGATCCATGTATTCACTTATCGTAATTAACTTTGTCAGTATTATTCACTTTTCGTCATTCTATTCCTGGTACATGCGGGTGGCAACCGGTATTCCAGCCTGCTGGTATGTTGCCAGGTCGTCTGGCGTAGCGCGCCAACCTGAGGCTGCTGTCGGCCATCTCTACTCTCTCAACCCCACGGCTGGGGCCAGCGCTGCATGTCGCCGGCGGTGCGTTGCCGATTGCCGGAGCGCGGATTTAGCGGCGTGCGGTTGCGGCTGAATAAACTGTTTCACTGCCTGTTAAATGGATTCACTGGATTACACGCCGAATGTGTTCCAGAATAGCGCTCACGAAATTTCGCCGGGACTGTCACGGTTATCCACACGCTTATGCCGCTGTCAACGCCGTCTTACTGTGGCAGGACGACGGTGAGCGGATGCGCTTGCCCGAGGTGGATAGCCAGCAGCCCCCACCACTGCCGGAGAAGAAAAACACATGGCGACGTTGAGTCAGGAAGCCACACTCGTTCATCAGGCGCTGGTCGCCCGTGGTCTGGAAACCCCGCTGCGTTCACCGGGGCGTGAAATGGACGACGAAACCCGCAAACAGCTGATTGCCGGCCATATGACCGAAATCATGCAGCTGCTGAATCTCGATCTGGAAGATGACAGCCTGGCGGAGACACCGCAGCGTATTGCTAAAATGTACGTCAATGAAGTGTTTTCCGGCCTGGATTATGCCAACTTCCCGAAAATCACCGTGATCGAAAACAAGATGAAAGTGGATGAGATGGTGACGGTGCGTGATATCACGCTGACCAGCACCTGTGAGCATCATTTTGTGATCATCGATGGCCAGGCCACCGTGGCGTATATCCCGAAAGACAAGGTGATTGGCCTGTCCAAAATCAATCGCATCGTGCAGTTCTTCTCCTCGCGCCCGCAGGTGCAGGAGCGACTGACACAGCAGATCCTCGTGGCGTTGCAGACGCTGCTCGATACCAGCAACGTGGCGGTATCGATCGACGCGGTGCACTATTGCGTCAAAGCACGCGGGATCCGTGATGCCACCAGCGCCACCACCACCACTTCGCTGGGCGGACTGTTTAAGTCCAGCCAGAATACCCGCCAGGAATTTCTGCGTTCGGTGCGTCATCGTTAATTCATTATCTGTCCCGGGCGGGCGCTTTCTGCGAAGCGCCCGCGCTTAACCGTGAAACAGGGCGCTGAGTAAGAGACACCGCCCCTGTGTGGAACCTGCTATGTCCCGTATTCTTCCGCTGGATTTTGTACGCGGGGTGGCGATCCTCGGCATTCTGCTGCTCAATATCACCGCCTTTGGTTTACCGAAGGCCGCCTATCTTAATCCCGCCTGGAACGGGCTGCCTTCCACCAGTGATTTCCTGGTGTGGGCCACGTTGGATCTGCTGGCCCAGGCCAAATTCCTGACGCTGTTTGCCATCCTGTTTGGTGCCGGGCTGCAACTGCTGCTGCCCAGGGGCAAACGCTGGTTACAGTCGCGTCTCTCCTGGCTGGTGATTATCGGTTTTTTGCACGCGCTACTGCTGTGGGAGGGCGATATCCTGCTGGCCTATGGAATGATTGGGCTGATTGCCTGGCGCATGATCCGCGACGTTGCCGCCAGCAGCCAGTTGTTCAATACCGGTGTAATGCTGTATCTGGTCGGTAGTGCGGTGCTGATGATCCTCGGGCTGGCGTCCGGGTCGCAAGGCAACAGCTCATGGCTTGCGGACGCGGCTGATGTGCAGTATGAAACCTTCTGGCGCACGCACGGTGGCTGGCAAGCGGCGCTCAATCGCCTGGATATGCTGGGATTGACGCTGATGGCGCTGGCGGCGCAGTACGGCTGGCAGCTGGCGGGGTTAATGATGACGGGCGCGTCCCTGATGCGCAGCGGCTGGCTGCGCGGCAGCCGGAGCCTGCAACACTATCGGCGTTGCGGGATACTGCTGGTGCTCACGGGGCTGCTGATTGACCTACCTGCCATCGCCCTGCAATGGTACAGCCAGTGGGATTTCCGCTGGGCCGGATTTTATCTGCAATTGCCGCGTGAGATCAGCGCACCTTTTCAGGCGCTGGGCTATGCCGCGCTCTGTTATGGCTGGTGGCCTCAACTACAGCGGCTGCGCCTTACCCCGGCAATCAGCGCCGTCGGGCGCATGGCGCTTAGCAATTATTTGTTACAGACGCTGATCTGCACCACGCTGTTTAATCACTTCGCCCTGTTCAATCATTTAACCCGCCTGCAGCTGCTGGCGCTGGTACCGGCAATCTGGCTGGTGAACCTGCTGTTTTCTGTACTCTGGCTGCGTTTTTTCCGTCAGGGGCCGGTGGAATGGCTATGGCGGCGTTTGATCTCGTTGGGCGTCAATACAGAGCGTAAATCCTCTGACGGAAGATGACGCGCTTCACAAAGTGGCGAAAGGGGCTGTAACCGTTTTCATGGCTGTGAGGTTTCTCACGTAGCCAGCGTTGGATGCCTGACAAAATAGAAAGCAGAATGTCTTATGTCAGGAGCAACAATGCAACATCGATTGAACAGCGGCGCATCGCCATGTTAACCATACGCGATGTGGCGCGGGAAGCGGGCGTCTCTGTCGCCACCGTCTCGCGGGTGCTTAACAACAGCTCGGTGGTCACCGCAGATACCCGCACCCGGGTAATGAAAACCATTGAACGGCTGGGTTATCGCCCTGATGCCAACGCCCAGGCGCTGGCTAACCGGCTCAGTGATACCATCGGCGTGGTGGTGATGGATGTCTCCGACCCGTTCTTTGGCGCGCTGATCAAAGCGGTTGACGCCGTTGCCCGCTCGATGCAGATGCAGGTCTTGATCAATAATGCCTGGCATCAGGCGGACAAAGAGCGCCACGCCATTGAAGTGCTGATCCGTCAGCGCTGCCATGCCCTGATCGTACACGCAAAAGCATTGTGCGACAGGGAGCTGGCCGCCCTGATGCAGCAGGTGCCGGGCATGGTACTGATCAACCGGGTAGTGCCGGGTTTTGCCCACCGCTGCGTGTATCTTGATAACGTCAGCGGGGCGCTGATGGCGATGCATATGTTGCAACAGCACGGGCACCAGCGCATTGCTTATCTCGGTTCATCCCATGCGATTGAAGATAACGCGCAGCGGCGCGCAGGCTGGCACCAGGCGCTAGGCGAGCAAGGCATAACTCCGCCAGACAGCTGGTGTGCCGGGGGCGAACCTGATTTGCAGGGCGGCGAGCTGGCGATGGTCGAACTGCTGGGGCGCAATCTGCAACTGACGGCGGTATTTGCCTATAACGACAGTATGGCGGCCGGTGCGCTGGCGGCATTGAAAGATAACGCAATTGCGGTGCCGCAGCAGCTTTCACTGGTCGGATTCGACGATATTCCCTTCGCACGTTATACCGACCCGCAGCTAAGCACGATGCGCTATCCCATCGCTTCAATGGCCAAACTGGCGACTGAACTGGCATTAAAGGCCGCCGCCGGGCAGCTTGATCCGCAGGAAAGCCACTGCTTTATGCCAACGCTGGTCAGGCGACATTCGGTCGCAGTTCGACAAACTGTGGCGGTGGTCACTAACTTAGGTGACGGCGGCCTGTAACCGCTTTCAATCTGTGAGTAAATTCACAGTTAATTAACAATTCTTTCTCTAAGATGGCAGCGTTTTCAGGCGGTCAAACATCATCTCTGAGTGCCTCCGCCCCCTGTCGCGGCGCCGCCGGCCATCCCTGAAACAATGAGACATATTCATCACACAGCAAGTGTTACGACACAAACGGTGAAGCGCCCGAAGCCGTTGGCCTGGCGTAACGTGACTGAAACGCATTTTGCATTTCTACCTAAAATCCTCGCTTCCTGTCGCTCTGTTTACCGACATACAGCGTTGAGTCATACCTTACAAAAACCGGAGATAACATGAATAAGAAGGTTTTCACGTTCAGCGTCCTGCTGGCCAGTATGACGTTTGGCGCAGCGGCTCAGGCTGCCGACACGCGCATTGGCGTTACCATCTATAAATACGACGACAACTTTATGTCAATGGTACGCAAGGATATTGAGAAAGAGGCTAAAAACAGCCCGGGCGTTCAGCTGTTGATGAACGACTCGCAGAACAGCCAGTCAACGCAAAACGACCAGGTCGACGTGTTGCTGGCGAAAGGGGTCAAGGCGCTGGCGATTAATCTTGTCGATCCGGCTGCGGCTGCCGTCGTCATTGCCAAAGCGAAAGCGAATGATGTCCCCGTGGTGTTTTTCAATAAAGAGCCGAGCGCCAAAACGCTGGCCAGCTACGACAAAGCTTATTATGTCGGAACGGACTCGAAAGAATCTGGCGTCAAGCAGGGCGAACTGATTGAAAAACACTGGAAGGCCAATCCAGCCTGGGATCTGAACAAAGACGGTGAGATGCA
This sequence comes from Erwinia amylovora, assembly GCF_017161565.1. Taxonomy (NCBI): domain Bacteria; kingdom Pseudomonadati; phylum Pseudomonadota; class Gammaproteobacteria; order Enterobacterales; family Erwiniaceae; genus Erwinia; species Erwinia amylovora. Next base: position 2,340,821 of record NZ_CP066796.1, on the reverse strand, counting down.
GTTTGTGCTGCTGAAGGGGGAACCTGGCCACCCGGACGCGGAAGCGCGCACCAAATATGTGATTGATACGTTAAACAAAGATGGCGTGAAAACCCAGCAGCTGCATTTAGATAACGCCATGTGGGATACCGCTCAGGCGAAAGACAAAGTGGATGCCTGGCTGTCCGGCCCTAACGGCAACAAAATCGAAGTGGTTATCGCTAATAACGATGCAATGGCAATGGGCGCGGTAGAGGCGTTGAAAGCGCATAACCGATCTTCTGTGCCGGTATTCGGCGTTGATGCACTACCCGAAGCGCTGGCGCTGGTGAAATCCTCAGCGATGGCCGGTACGGTGCTTAACGATGCGAAAAACCAGGCGAAAGCCACCCTGGAGCTGGCCAAAAACCTGGCGGCGGGCAAACCGGCGACCGAAGGCACCCGCTACAAACTTGATGGTAAAGTGGTACGCGTAGCCTATATACCGGTAGATAAAGACAACCTGTCTCAGCTGCCACAATAAGCGTTTCCTGATGCGGCCTGCCAGCCGCATCAGCCTAATCAGCCGGGTGAATTTATGGGCAGTCATAGCGTACCAACAGAGTGCGAATACTTACTGGAGATGACCGCTGTCAGTAAGTCTTTTCCCGGGGTTAAAGCGCTCGATAACGTCAATCTGAGGGTTCGTCCGCATTCTGTTCATGCCTTAATGGGGGAGAATGGTGCGGGCAAGTCTACGCTGCTAAAATGCCTGTTTGGTATTTATGCTAAAGACAGCGGCAGCATTATTTTCCGTGGGATGGCAGTGAATTACCACAGCGCGAAAGAGGCGCTGGAAAATGGCGTTTCAATGGTGCATCAGGAATTAAACCTGGTGCTGCAGCGTAGCGTCATGGACAATATGTGGCTTGGGCGTTATCCGCAAAAAGGGTTATTCGTCGACCAGGATAAAATGTATCTTGATACAAAAGCGATATTCGACGAGCTGGATATTAATATTGACCCACGCGATAAAGTGGTCACGCTGTCCGTCTCGCAAATGCAGATGGTCGAAATTGCCAAGGCGTTCTCCTATGACGCTAAAATAGTCATCATGGATGAGCCGACCTCGTCGTTAACGGAAAAGGAAGTCAACCATCTTTTCACCATTATCCGCAAGTTGAAGGATCGCGGCTGCGGTATTATCTACATCTCGCACAAAATGGAAGAGATATTTCAGCTGTGCGATGAAATAACCATTCTTCGCGACGGCCAGTGGATTGCCACCCGGCCGCTTGCAGGCCTGGATATGGATCAAATCATCGCCATGATGGTTGGACGTTCACTTAATCAGCGTTTTCCTGATAAAACCAACGTGCCGGGCGAGACCATCCTTGAAGTACGCAACCTGTCCTCGCTGCGCCAGCCGTCCATTCGCGATGTTTCTTTCGATCTTCGTCAGGGGGAAATCCTCGGTATTGCCGGGCTGGTGGGAGCGAAACGTACCGATATTGTCGAGACCCTGTTTGGCATTCGCGAAAAATCAGCGGGTACCATCCGGCTGCACGGCAAAGCGATCAATAATCACAGCGCCAATGAAGCCATTAATCACGGATTTGCGCTGGTGACCGAAGAACGGCGTTCTACCGGTATTTATGCCTATCTGGATATTGGATTCAATTCGCTGATTTCAAACATCGCCAAATATAAAAACCGCATTGGGCTATTGGATAACCGCCGCATGAAAAGCGATACCCAATGGGTCATTGATGCGATGCGGGTAAAAACGCCGGGGCATTATACCGCCATCGGTTCCTTATCCGGTGGTAATCAGCAGAAAGTGATCATTGGCCGCTGGTTGTTGACCCAGCCGGAAGTTCTGATGCTGGATGAACCCACGCGCGGCATTGACGTGGGGGCAAAGTTTGAAATCTATCAGCTGATTGCAGAACTGGCAAAAAAAGGTAAGGGGATCATCATCATCTCTTCTGAAATGCCGGAATTATTAGGGATCACCGACCGGATACTGGTAATGAGTAATGGCCTGGTAGCCGGCATTGTTGAGACCAAAACAACGACGCAAAACGAAATATTGCGTTTGGCTTCATTGCACCTTTAATTATTGACGGGTTGTAACTATGAAAGCGGTAAATAAGAAAAATGCGCTCACCTGGCTTAAAGAGGGAGGCATTTATGTGGTGCTGCTGGTGTTGCTGGCCATCATTATTATCCAGGATCCGACGTTTTTAAGTTTAATGAACCTGAGTAATGTTCTGACTCAGTCATCGGTGCGGGTGATCATCGCGCTGGGCGTCGCCGGACTGATTGTAACCCAGGGAACCGATCTGTCCGCCGGGCGTCAGGTGGGGCTGGCCGCCGTGGTGGCCGCCACGCTGTTACAGTCGATGGACAACGCTAACAAGGTCTTTCCGCAGCTGGAAACGCTGCCGATTGCACTGGTGGTGGTGATCGTCTGCGCCATCGGCGCGCTGATTGGGCTGCTTAACGGTGTGATTATTGCTTACCTGAAGGTAACGCCGTTTATCACTACTCTGGGCACCATGATTATCGTTTACGGGGTGAACTCACTCTATTACGACCATGTGGGCGCATCGCCGGTCGCCGGTTTTGACGAGAAGTTTTCCACCTTTGCCCAGGGCTTTCTGCGCATTGGTGACTTCAAACTCTCATATATTACCTTCTATGCGCTGATTGCCGTGTTTTTGGTGTGGGTCCTGTGGACTAAAACGCGCTTCGGTAAAAACATTTTTGCTATCGGCGGTAATCCGGAGGCCGCGCGCGTCTCTGGCGTCAACGTGCCGTTTAACCTGATTCTCGTCTATGCCCTGTCCGGGGTGTTCTACGCGTTCGGTGGCATGCTGGAAGCGGGGCGTATCGGTTCGGCTACCAATAACCTCGGCTTTATGTACGAGCTGGACGCGATTGCTGCCTGTGTGGTGGGCGGCGTGTCGTTTGCCGGTGGGGTTGGAACGGTGGCCGGCGTGGTAACCGGGGTGATTATCTTTACGGTGATCAACTACGGTTTGACCTATATCGGCGTCAATCCTTACTGGCAGTACATTATTAAAGGCAGCATTATTATCTTCGCCGTGGCGCTGGACTCACTCAAGTACGCACGTAAGAAATAGTGATGAGACAGGCGATGATGCTGTGCCAGAGGCTGGCCGTCACGTCAGCCATTTACTTCTTCTGCTGTAATTCCAGCAGCTGCTCCGGGCTGACTGCCGGATAACTTTGTGCATCCTCCGGCACGTCATGGCGGGCTGGGATCGGCACCAGCGGGCCGAGAAAACGCGGCTCGCGCTTCATGACATACAGATCGGCCAGCGCCCCGAGGCGGGCTGCCACTTCGCGCAGCCGCACGCTCATCATATTCTTTGGTGACGGCACCGCATAGCACTGGGCCTGAATCCCCATATGCAGCGCAATCAACAGCGCGCGTTCGCAGTGGAAACGCTGGGTGATGATAATAAAATCATTGGTATCAAACACTTTGCGCGTACGTACGATGGAATCGAGCGTACGAAAACCGGCATAGTCCAGCACGATATCAGAAGGATCCACGCCGGCGGCGATCAGGTCACGGCGCATGGTCATCGGCTCGTTGTAGCTCTGCCGGGCATTGTCTCCGCTCAGCAGCAGGTAATTGACCTTCCCGCTGTTATACGCGTTCAATGCGCCCTGCATACGATAGAGGTAATACTGATTGATCACCCCGGTACGGTAAAACTTGGCGGTTCCCAGTACCACGCCAACCTGACGATGCGGCAGCGCTTGCAGATCGTCATACACGTAGGGTGCCGTTTTCCAGCTGACCCAGCGATCGAGGCCGAGTGCGGTCGCTGCTATCAACGTAATGATGATAATCAGACCATAAATCAGGCGTATCAACATGATGAACTGCACTCGGATTGGCAGGTGAGAGGGGGTCAAGGCTACTTGAGGCAGCGAGGTGAAGCAAGTCACTCCGTGCCAGGTGGGGGATTTTCAGGCAAATCCTCTGTTATTGCTGGTATCACGGCGGGTTTGATTAAAGCGCCTTCTCAGATACCAGCAATAAGGGGGTTACGCGATCAGATTGAGGTACGACGATAATTACGGTACTGCGGCAGCCAGAAGTTGGCAGCTATGGCTTTCGACAGCACGTCTTCAGGGGTTACCACCGCCACGCCAGCCAGCTGGGCCGCTTTGCCAACCGCCATCGCGATCACTTTCGACACGCCCTGGATATCTTTGACTTCCGGCAGTACCGGGCCTTTGCCGTCATTAACCAATGGTGAGCAGTCGGCCAGCGCCCGACTGGCCGCCATCAGCATGCTGTCGGTAACGCGAGTGGCACCGGAAGCAATCACCCCAAGGCCAATGCCGGGGAAGATATAGGAGTTGTTGCACTGGGCAACAGGATACGTTTTATCCTTCCAGCTAACCGGAGAGAACGGGCTGCCGGTTGCCACCAGCGCGCTGCCATCGGTCCAGGTCATGATGTCCTGTGGGGTAGCTTCTACTCGCGATGTCGGGTTAGACAGCGGCATGATGATTGGGCGCGCACAGTGTTTGTACATCTCGCGCACGATCTCTTCGCTGAACAGACCCGGCTGACCGGAAACGCCGATCATAATGTCAGGTTTGGCGTTACGCACTACGTCCAGCAGCGATAGCGCATCGCTGGCGCTGTCCCAGTCGGCCAGATCTTCACTTTTCTGCACCAGCCTGCTCTGGAAGTTCAACAGATTTGGCAGTTTGTCCGTCAACAGGCCAAAGCGGTCAACCATAAACACCCGCGCGCGTGCTTCTTCGTCGCTCAATCCTTCTGATTTCATCTGTGCAATGATCTGCTCGGCAATACCACAGCCGGCTGAACCGGCGCCGAGGAACACCACCTTCTGTTCGCACAGTTTGCTGCCTGCGGCACGGCTGGCGGCAATCAGCGTGCCCAGCGTCACGGCCGCAGTCCCCTGGATGTCATCGTTAAAGCAGCACACCTCGTCGCGGTAGCGTTCAAGCAACGGCATGGCATTTTTTTGCGCGAAGTCTTCGAACTGCAACAGCACGTTTGGCCAGCGGCTCTTCACCGCGTGGATAAATTCATTGACGAAATTGTCGTACTCTTCGCCGGTGATGCGCGGGTGACGCCAGCCCATGTACAGTGGGTCGTTCAGCAGCTGCTGATTATTCGTACCGACATCAAGAACGACGGGCAGTGTATACGCCGGGCTGATGCCGCCACAGGCGGTGTAAAGGGACAGCTTGCCAATCGGGATGCCCATGCCGCCAATACCCTGGTCGCCGAGGCCGAGGATCCGCTCGCCGTCGGTAACGACGATCACCTTGACGTTTTGCTTGGTGGCATTCTGCAACATGTCTTCGATGTTGGCGCGATTCGGGTAAGAGATAAACAGACCGCGGGCGCGGCGGTAGATTTCGGAAAAGTGTTCACAGGCAGCGCCAACGGTCGGCGTGTAGATAATCGGCATCATCTCTTCCAGATGATTGTCCAGCAGGCGATAGAACAGGGTTTCGTTGGTGTCCTGGATATTGCGCAGATAGACGTGTTTATCGTTATTGTTTTTGAAGTCCTGGAATTGACGCCACGCGCGTTCTGCCTGCTCCTCGATGCTTTCTACCGTTTCCGGCAGCAGCCCGTTGAGATTAAAGTCATTACGTTCTTCAATCGAGAAAGCGCTGCCTTTATTCAACAGCGGAAATTCCAGCAGGATAGGGCCAGCGTAGGGGATGTACAGCGATCGTTTACTTTCGTATTCGAGTTCCATGTAATGCTTACTCTTTCAGGATCGGGATGGTGTGGCACCAATCCTAAAATAATTCATCTGAAAGTACAGCGTTTGTTAACAGCTGAAAACAAATGCGGTACTTTTTGCCGTCTTAAAGACCATTTTTTACACTTATCCCAATGGAATGGTGACGAAATCCTGGCACCCCAGCGCCGCCAGCAGTGCTGCGCTGGCGTTTTGCTGGCTCAGCTTTGCTCCTGGCGCTTCAGCCAGCACCGCACGCCTGATATCGTGCAGATCCTCTCCGGCCAGGTTGAGTAAATTCAACGCGCCTTGCAACGGCGGCAGGCTGGGGTTAAAGGCGGCATTTTCTGCATAGCGACCGGCAAAGATGGCTCCGGCGCGGGTTTGCAGCGCAACGCCGCTCCATGCCCCGGTGTAAGGCGCATGACTGCGGTTGGCGGCAGACAGCGCGGCCTGTTGCAGCGCATCGCCCCGGGGGGCGATGCCGTGGTCGACATCGTCCATCAGCAGGGTGGTAATGGCCAGATCGCGTGGTCCGAAGGAGTCCGGCAGATAGTGGCCAAGCGTGGCGGCGGCGCGGCCCGGTAGTTCGATCATCAGCCCGGATCCGCTGTTCAGTTCATTCATAAACTGGCGGCAGTGGCCGCACGGCGTGTAATTAACGGTGATGCCAGCCAGCGCGTTTTCCCCTCGCAGCCAGGCATGCGTGACCGCGCTCTGTTCGGCATGGACCGTTTGCTGCATGGTGGCGCCGACGAATTCCATATTGGCACCAAACCACAACGTGCCGCTTTCGCCCCGGGCTATAGCCCCCACGCTAAAGCCAGACAGCGGTGCAACGGCGCAGGCCGCCGCCAGCGGCAGCAGGGCAAAGGCCAGTTCGCTGTCGTTGAATTCACACTGTTTCTTCAGGGCAACGGCCTGTTCTGCGCTGATAAACCCGGCAAAGTCCGCAGCGGATAGCAGGGGTTTCAGCGCGTGCTGTAAGGGGAGGGGAAGCGTGGCAAATGCCGGCTGAAAACGTGGGTGCATAGTAAGCCTCTTGCGCTGAATGCAGCCCATATCAACGGGCCGGCAGCCAGTTATATGTGATCTAAATCGCTCTATCAATGCAATAAATGAAATGCATCACCAAAATGAGAGACTTATCGCAAGTTTTACCCGCAAAGCTTCAGCAGCAGCGGGAAAATAAACGGGGCCAGCAGCGAGGTGATAATGCCACACAACACCAACGCCAGCGAACTGAATGCCCCTTGCTGATAATCAACCTCGGCAGCGCGTGCGGTGCCCAGCGCGTGTGAAGCGCTGCCCATTGCCAGCCCGCATGCAAATTTGCTGCGTACCTGCAACAGATTGAGCAGCATATGGCCGAATACTGCGCCCAGTATGCCCGCTATCAGCACGCAGATGGCGCTGATGGCCGGAATACCGCCCAGCGTAGCGGAAACTGCCATCGCAATCGGTGTGGTCACCGATTTGGGTCACAGAGTGGCGGCGATTTGCGGTGTGGCCCCCAGCCATAATGCGATAGCGCCGCCGGAGATTATCGCCGTCAGGCTGCCAATAAAACAGATACTGAGAATTGACTTCCAGTGCATGCGGATCTGGTGCATTTGCTCGTACAGCGGCAGCGCCAGCGCCACCACTGCCGGTTGCAGAAGTTGGTTAAGCAACACGCTGCCTTGAAAATAGCGGGCATAGGGCATTTGTAGCAGCATTAACAGCAGAATGATCACCGTCATAGCAATCAATAACGGATTGCAGATGGCGATGTTGACTCTGGCCGCCAGCCTGCGTGCCGCCAGAAACACCAGCACGGTTAACGGCAGCGACCACCAGATGTCACTCATCCTTATCTCCCTGGCGTTGGTGATGGCGGCGCTCCATACGCTGCGCCACCAGAGCGGTGGTCACCAGTACCACCAGCGTGCCGACCGTGCAGGAGATGACAATCGGAGCGAACTGCGCGCTGATGATATCCATATGATCCATGATGCCCACGCTGATGGGGACGAACAGCAGCGCCATATAACGAATGAGCAGATGGCAGCCGGGTTTGACCCAGCTAAGCGGAAGGATGTTTGCGCTAAGCAGGATAAGAAGCAACAGCATGCCGAGAATACTGCCGGGGATAGCAAGGGGCAACAGCATGGCCACACCGCGACCGACATACAGACAGAGATAAATGATCAGCATGGCGCGCAGATATCGCCAGATAACGTGCAGCACGGAACGCATGTAAGCTCCTGAAACCGTCAGGGGCGGCGTAGTGGCTGCCGCCCCAATATCAGATAATAATTACTTAACCTGCTGTCCTGGCTGCGCGCCGCTGTCCGGACTGAGCAGGAAGATATCTTTTCCGCCAGGCCCTGCTGCCATCACCATCCCTTCAGACAGGCCAAAGCGCATCTTGCGTGGTGCCAGGTTGGCGACCATCACCGTCAGGCGGCCCACCAGCAGCGCCGGATCGGAGTAGGCAGCGCGAATGCCGGAGAAGACATTGCGTTTTTCGCCGCCGATATCCAGCGTCAGGCGCAGCAGTTTGTCAGAACCTTCGACCAGTTCGGCATTTTCAATCAGCGCAATGCGCAAATCCACTTTGGCGAAGTCATCAAAGCTGATGGTTTCCTGCAACGGGTCGTCTGCCAGCGGGCCGGTAACTGCCGGTTTCGCCGCGGCGGCATCGTCCTTTGAGGCGGCGATCAGCGCCTTTACCTTATCCATCTCAATACGGCTGTACAGCGCTTTGAACGCGGCAATATTGTGGTTCAGCAGCGGTTGCTCAATGCCTTCCCAGCTCAGTTGCTGATTGAGGAAGGCTTCAGCGCGTTCGGCGAGGGATGGCATCACCGGCTTCAGCCAGGTCATCAGCACGCGGAACAGGTTGATGCCCATTGAACAGATAGCCTGCAGGTCAGCGTCACGCCCTTCCTGTTTTGCCACCACCCACGGCGCCTGTTCATCCACGTAGCGGTTGGCGGCATCAGCTAATGCCATGATTTCACGTACCGCACGACTGAACTCACGGCTGGCCCAGGCCCGGGCGATGCTGTCGGATGCGTCGACAAATGTCTGATACAGCGCCGGATCGGCGAGTTCAGCAGACAGCTGGCCGGCAAAGCGCTTGTTAATAAAACCGGCGTTGCGCGAGGCAAGGTTAACCACCTTGTTAACGATATCGGCATTGACGCGCTGGACGAAATCTTCAAGGTTCAGGTCGATGTCGTCAATACGCGATGAGAGCTTGGCGGCGTAGTAGTAGCGCAGGCTGTCGGCATCGAGATGCTGAAGCCAGGTGCTGGCCTTAATAAAAGTGCCGCGTGACTTGGACATTTTCGCGCCGTTTACCGTGACATAGCCATGCACAAACAGGTTGGTCGGCTTGCGGAACTGGCTGCCTTCCAGCATCGCCGGCCAGAACAGGCTGTGGAAGTAGACGATATCTTTACCGATGAAGTGGTAAAGCTCGGCGTCAGAATCCTGCTGCCAGAAGGCATCAAAGTCGATATCTCCGCGCCTGTCGCACAGGTTCTTAAATGACCCCATGTAGCCGATGGGCGCATCCAGCCAGACATAAAAGTATTTTCCTGGTGCGTTGGGGATTTCGAAGCCGAAATAGGGCGCATCGCGCGAGATATCCCACTGCTGCAGGCCAGATTCGAACCACTCCTGCATCTTGTTGGCCACCTGCTCCTGCAACGCGCCGGAACGGGTCCAGGCCTGTAGCATGGCGCTGAACTCTGGCAGATCGAAGAAGAAGTGTTCCGAATCACGCAGCACCGGAGTTGCGCCGGATACCACCGATTTCGGCTCGATCAGCTCGGTCGGGCTGTAGGTGGCAGAACAGACTTCACAGTTATCGCCGTACTGATCCGGTGATTTACAGTTCGGGCAAGTGCCTTTAACAAAACGGTCCGGCAGGAACATGCCTTTTTCCGCATCGTAAAGTTGGGAAATCGTGCGGTTTTTGATAAAACCGTTCTCTTTCAGCCGGGTATAGATAAGTTCAGACAGTTCACGGTTCTCTTCACTGTGCGTGGAGTGGTAGTTGTCATAGCTGATATCAAAGCCGGCAAAATCAGTCTGATGTTCCTGACTCATGTCTGCAATCATCTGCTCTGGGGCAATGCCGATCTGCTGAGCTTTCAGCATGATGGGCGTACCGTGTGCATCATCCGCACAGATGAAATAAACCTGGTGGCCGCGCATTCGCTGGTAACGGACCCAAATATCGGCCTGGATATGCTCGAGCATGTGGCCGAGATGAATGGAACCATTTGCGTACGGCAGGGCGCACGTTACCAATATTTTTTCGCGACTTGAGTCATAGTAAGACTTAGCTCATACCTGTAGAAAAAGGGGTTTAGATGGTAACCGATTGCCCGACCCGGCGTAAACAAGGTGTTCAGGCGGTGGGGGATTTTACCCTTAAGGTACGTGAGGCAAGCCAGATCTGATATGCTTAACCACCCGTAGCCGCTGAACAACCCGCGAGATCAAGGAAACCCGATGATGCTATCCTCCCGGCAGCCACATACACCCGAAGCGTTACGCGCTATCGTTATGAATGTGCTGGCCACATTTGAGCACGCCAGCCTGCAGCATAATCTCATCAGGCTGAAAGCGTTGCATCACTGTGCGCTGATCGACAACCGTTTGCACATCGAACTGAGTATGCCGTTTGTCTGGCAAAGCCCGTTTGAACAGCTGAAAGACGAGGTCAGCGCTGAACTGCTGCGTCTGACCGGGGCCGGGGAAATTAGCTGGCGCTTAACGCTGAACGTGGCAACGCTGCAGCGGGTAAAAAATCGTCCCGGCGTTAACGGGGTGAAAAACATCATTGCCGTCAGCTCGGGCAAAGGGGGAGTGGGCAAATCCACCACGGCGGTTAACCTGGCGCTGGCGCTGGCGGCGGAAGGGGCGAAAGTCGGCCTGCTGGATGCGGATATTTACGGCCCGTCAATCCCGGATATGTTAGGCACCAATGACCAGCGCCCGACCTCGCCGGACGGTACACATATGGCTCCGATTGTCGTGCACGGGCTGGCAACTAACTCGATTGGCTATCTGGTAACCGAAGATAATGCCATGGTCTGGCGCGGCCCGATGGCCAGTAAAGCACTCATGCAGCTACTGAATGAGACATTATGGCCGGAACTGGATTATCTGGTGCTTGATATGCCGCCGGGCACCGGCGATATACAGCTGACGCTGGCGCAAAACGTGCCGGTGACCGGGGCGCTGGTGGTCACCACGCCACAGGACATTGCGCTGATCGATGCGCGCAAGGGCATAGTGATGTTTGAGAAGGTCAACGTGCCGGTTCTGGGCGTGGTGGAGAATATGAGCGTGCATATTTGCAGCCAGTGCGGTCATCAGGAGTCTGTCTTCGGCAGCGGCGGCGCGGAAAAACTGGCGCAGCAGTATCATACCCGCCTGCTCATTCAACTGCCGCTGCATATCAGCCTGCGTGAAGATTTGGATAACGGTGAACCAACGGTCATTCACCGCCCGGACAGCGAATTCACCGGGCTTTACCGCCAGCTGGCAATAGAGGTTTCCGCCCGGCTTTACTGGCAGGGCAACGTTATCCCGGAAGATATTGCCTTTCGTGCACTGTAATCTTCCCTGTTACGCGGCCGGTGTTTTCCCCGCGGCCGTTACACCAGGCGAACCAGCCGCTGCTGGAAACCGTCCACCATTGAGTAGTCGTAGTCAATCTTTCCGGCGTCGAACAGCTGATTGAGCAGGGTAAAGTCATTATCCGGCGTGACGTTGCAGCGGTGATTAAGCAGGGTGTCCTGGATGGTAAATGTGCTATCGCCACGCGCGATACGCTGCAGGTATTGCAGCATCTCCCAGGCGATCTTGCTCACGCCAGCCTGTTCATGAAGCAGTCTGTTCATCGTCAACTGTCCCTTCTGTCATTTAGAAAGCGCTATTAAAGCACATAGTGCATCAACAGATATTCGCCCTGATCGCTTTGCCCCTGTGCCGCCACCCGCCAGCCGTGCTTTTTATAAAAACTTTGTGCGCGCAGATTTTCCGTCTGGCATTTGAGCGCGCCGGTCGAGGTAAAGCTGCTTTGCACCGCCTGAAGCAACGCGCTGCCAGCGCCGCTGCCCTGGTATGCAGGGTCGATAAACAGGCTGTGCAGGAAATTATCGTTATCCAGCACGGCGGCGAAACCAACGCGGTGGCCCTGGTCCTCTGCCACCAGTACCCGTTCGCCCAGCGTGACGCGATCGAAGTCTTCCAGCTGCCATTCGCTGGCATCGCACCAGGTCCAGTTAGTGTTACGCGCGGCGAGAAAGAGCGTGCGCAGAAACGGACGATCGGCTTCTTTAAAAGGGCGGATTTTCAAAACGAGACTCCTGACATCAATACGCCGTACGGCAACGCCGCAAAGTTTATCTCAAAACCGTTAAAGTCGATGAAGAAAAAAGCGTGCGGTCGTGAGAGCGTTTATCTCAGCTTAGCGCAGCAGGACAGCAATGCGGGATAAACGCCTTGAACAAAATGCGACCTTCTTATCCTGTCGACATTTTCATATAATTTCAACGCTTAACGGGAACTGAGACGGTGGCTTACACCACAAATCCTTCAAAACAGACTGTGAAAATTTAACATTCATTGCCGGTGCGCAATGGCGACTGGCGATTGACCGAAGAGGTGAAAGTAAATGAGTAATAAAGCACCAATGGGGCTGTTGCTTTTGGCAGGGCTGCTTTTCTCGGCAACGGGAATGGCGACGTTAACCCAAAAAGATGATGTGGCCGCTTTGATCAACCAGCGGTTGTCCTACATGAAGGATGTGGCAGGATACAAAGCGAACAACCATCTTGCTATTGAAGATCTCTCTCAGGAGGCCAAAGTTCTCTCCGGCTCGGTGGTCTTAGCGGTAAAGCTCGGGCTGGATGGCGAGTCGGTAAAACCTTTTATACAAGCGCAAATGGATGCTGCCAAGGCGATTCAATATCGCTACCGGGCTGACTGGCTATCCGAAGCGCAAACAGGGTGGCAACCACAGCCACTGGAGCAGGTGAGATCAAAAATCAGCGTCCTGAGCACCGATATTCTGACTCATATCAGTCAACGATTAAGCAAAGGCGAGCGGTTTACCGACAAAACCGCGTTTATGCAAGGGCTTGAGCAAACCAACTTAAAAGACAGTGATAAAACCCGCTTGTGGCAGGCTTTGCAGCAAATTACCTTGCACAAGCCAGTTAAGTAGTTTTTTCCAGGTCGGCACCGCTTCACAGGAACCGGATCTATCCCGGTTGTGACAGCCGTGCCGATACCCAGGCGCGGTTAAAGGCATGGGGAATGATGCCCAAACCGCGTTATGGCTCTTCGTTGCGTGACAGCTGCTGGCGAAACAGGCACTTTCGTTCCCGGCCTGGTCCTGTTAATCCTGCTTATCCGCCCTTATCGCCGATCATTTTACCTGCTCAAGATATAATTCTGCTCTGACAGCCTTCGAATACTCACATCAACATTATTTGTTCCAGATCATCTTTTTCCCGGAAGAATAGAGATAAATTTCTTATGAGGTAAGATAATTCTTATCTGTAGGTCATTGGCTGTTAACTTTGTCAATTCACTAAAAATAAAGGTATTGCTATGCCAATAAACGATCATGACTACGTCAATTTTTCCGAAGATCACGAAATGAACTACCACGCGAGGAAAGTCGATAAGCGGGAAACGGCTATGAACCGGGAAACGCTGCGAACCATGGGGACTGAGCGTAAAGCCGCGCTACAGCAAACCCGTCTTAAACATGCGGATTTTCACCCGTACGTCAAAGAGAACAAAAATCGACTTGATTAAGATTGCAAATTTCTCACCCGGCGTGGCTGTAAGGATGAATGATGATGTGTATGTCGTAGCAATCATGCGGCAGGTCATTGATCTTTTCAGCCCGCGGCCGTCATTTCAAACCTGGACTGATCGTTCAAAGGTAACCTTTTTTTTAGCGTGATAGCCGGGCTTACAGCACGGCAGTAGCCGGGTTGCCCGGGCCGGATATGCCGTTTTGCTGCTTGCCTTCAGCCAGTCACTTCCCTATGCTAACCCACTAATAAGCGTGACCAATGACTCGGGGTGCCGTTCCTTAACAGGAACCGGCTGAGAAATACCCGTTGCACCTGAACTGGATAATGCCAGCGGAGGGAAGTCAGATGCCCACCCGGCATCGCCTTCTTGATCGCCGGTTGGGAGCCGAAATGATCCAACCTCAAGCCCTTCACCACGCCGACGTGGCCCGTTCTTTGATCCTGTTTCGCCAGCAACCTCCGCTGATTCACTGTATGACCAACGATGTGGTGCACACCTTTACCGCCAACCTGCTGCTGGCGCTGGGCGCGTCTCCGGCAATGGTGATCGATGCTGAAGAAGCCGCGCAGTTCAGCGCGATAGCCGATGCGCTACTGATCAATGTCGGTACGCTTACGCACGCGCGTAGCGAGGCGATGATGGCGGCGGTCACATCCGCTAATGCCGCCGGACGCCCCTGGACGCTGGATCCGGTGGCGGTCGGCGTGCTGGATTTCCGTACGCGCTTCTGCCAGCAGCTGCTGCAGCTGAAACCCGCCGCTATCCGCGGTAACGCCTCTGAAATTATGGCGCTGGCCGGACAATCCGTCAGCGGACGCGGCGTTGACAGCCAGCATGATTCGGGCGCGGCACTACCCTGGGCTGGCGCGCTGGCGCGGGAAAGCGGCGCGGTGGTTGCCGTCACCGGCGAGGTGGATTTCGTCACGGATGGCCAGCGGCTACTGCGCATTGGCGGCGGTTCTGCGCTGATGACGCGGGTGGTCGGCACCGGCTGTGCGCTGTCGGCGGCGGTGGCCGGCTTTACCGCGCTGACGGGCGACCGCCTGATGCATGTTGCCAGCGCCTGTCGGCTGGTTTCCCTGGCCGGGGAACGTGCTGCGGCACAGGCGCGGGGGCCTGGGAGCTTTATCCCGGCCTTGCTGGATGCGCTGTTTCAGCTGGATGCGGAGGCGCTGGCATGAAACGTATCAATGCCATGACCATTGCCGGAACTGACCCAAGCGGCGGCGCGGGCATTCAGGCCGATCTGAAAGCGTTCTCCGCGCTGGGCGTCTACGGCACCAGCGTGATCACCGCGCTGGTGGCGCAAAATACCAGCGGCGTACAGTCGGTCAGGCGCGTCGATGCCGATTTTGTCGGTGCGCAGCTGGATTCAGTGCTGTCTGACGTGCGTATTGACACCATCAAGATCGGCATGCTGGCGGACAGTGACATCGTTGAAGTGGTGGCGCAGCGGCTGAAAAAAACCAGCGCGCCCTGGATGGTGCTGGACACGGTGATGCTGGCAAAGAGCGGTGATGCGTTACTCTGCGCCGGGGCCGTCGCCACGCTGCGCGAACGGCTGCTGCCGCTGGTCTCGCTGATCACGCCCAATTTGCCTGAAGCGGCGGCATTACTTAACTGCGCCCAGGCGGGGGATGAAACGCAAATGCGGGAACAGGGCAGGGCGCTACTGGCGCTGGGTTGCCGGGCAGTGCTGATGAAGGGAGGCCATCTTAGCGATTCGGCAAGCCCGGACTGGCTGTTCACGGCGGAAGGCGAACAGCGCTTCAGTACGCCGCGCATCGCCACGTGCAATACGCACGGCACCGGCTGTTCGCTGTCGGCGGCGCTGGCGGCGCTGCGCCCACGCCATGATAACTGGGCAAATACGGTACAGGCAGCCAAACAGTGGTTACAGGGCGCGCTGATGCACGCGGACTCGCTGGAGGTTGGCCACGGACAGGGGCCGGTTCATCATTTTTATCAGTGGTGGTAGGTTCCCAGTGATAGCGAGAACCTGTAAACAGGTTGAAAAAGCGTGGGCTGGTTCTCTAACCGGGAGAGTTTGCCCGGCGGGGGGACAGAAGCCGGGCGATAAGCAGGGTATAATGCGCACTGTCAGTCACTGATTACGCCAGCAGTTCGCAGGACGGCGGCAAACGGCATTCCAAAGCGGCGGGCAGCACCTCAATATGGAACTCGGTGCCGCTCAGCGGCTCGCCGTCGAGATTAAACGTCATCTCGTGCGGTGCGCGGATGGTCAACCACGGCAGGGACGCGGAAACCAGATTAGGATTTTCGTCCCCACCACGGGTCAGTTTGTGCATCAGCGTGGGCAGCAGATCCTGTGAGGGGGCGATGCTCACCTCCAGTTTGCCGTCGTTGATCAGTGCGGTCGGGCACAGGCGCTGGCCACCTCCGGCCTGGCGTCCGTTACCGATGCCGATCACCAGCGCATCGCCCTGCCAGTGGAAGTCCGGCCCTTCCAGCGTGCAGCTGTCCGCTTTCAACGTATCCATACGCGTCAGGCCATGAATAAGATAGGAGACGCCCCCGAGCGCCGATTTCAGTTTTTCCGGCGTTTCACTGGTGATGCGCGTGCCGAATCCACCGGTCGCCATATTAATAAAGTAGCGATCCTGATTAACCCGCGCGAGATCGATCGGCATTGCTTTGCCAAGTATCGCCAGACGAAGGGCGTTTTCCATCTCCAGCGGAATTCCGGCGCTGCTGGCGAGGTCGTTGGCGGTTCCGAGCGGTACCAGCCCCAGCACCGGACGATGTTCTGGTGCGATACCCGCCAGCGCGGTGGCGACCTCATTGATCGTGCCGTCGCCGCCGGCGGCAATCACCGTGGCTGCGTTAAGTTTTACCGCTTCGCGGACGTAGCGCTCGCCGTCGCCATGTTCCCAGGTGACGCGCACTTGCAGACTGAATCCTTCTTCACGCAGGGTAGAAATGGCCTGGCGCAGCTCTTCATTGCCTGCGTTTTTGCCGTTTAGGATCGCCAGCGTCACTGAATGTGTTTCCATATTGTGTTCCCTGAAGGCAATGGCAGTTTGCATCGATCTATAGCATACCTTGCCGTCGTTGAGTAACCCAGGGGAAAAGGAAGCCCGGGTTACTCCTGTTTGTTACACGGGCATGAATGCGTGGCAAATGCCGCCGCCGCCGCTTAAGGGATTTTTCACCGCCTGTTTTTCAGCTTCAGTGATGGTCGTTGAAAAGATAATCAAAACTTCTGCCATAATACTGGCTGTCGCGGGTATAAGTGGTGCTGGGGTCAGTATTAACCCTGACGTCGAATGAGCCGAAAGAGTCATCGTTTAACGCGTGACTCACCAGATCTGCAGAATGAAGCGCTGGTAATCCCTGTTCCCGCAGTTTTTTCTGCAACTTATCGCTGTTCAGTACTTTAACATCTCGCAATAAGGCCATATCACTGCGGCTGGCCGTATCAGACACATCCCAGGTTTCATTGCGGTATTGACCCATCAGGTCGGTTAGCGCCATATGCGTCCCTCTGCTTGCGTCATGCAGCACCGTCTGGTCAAGGGTGCTGGCGCTGGGATGCGCGGGCCAGGCATCGACCACTACCGTATTGCGTTCCCCGAAATGTGGCTCACGATGATCCCCGAGCATGACAAATTCGTGACTGTTATCTTCCGGCAGGCGAATGCGCATGCGGCATATAGGCCGATCGACGCCTTTACTTTTCAGCGCCGCCGCTGCGATTGACGCATGTACGGAACAGTTGCCCCCCTGGAACTTTTGCGCCCGCTTAAGGTGATTGGTTATCCCGCCTCCCGAGTATTTTTCGTAGCCGAGGTGCATCCTCGCCCAACTCTCTCCTGAAGTGGCATGAATCGAGTGTTGCTGGTTGCCTGCACCATGCGGCAGCACATTCTTCACCACGCGATTAGCCCAGCTGGCATCGGCTAGCGCAGACATGGTTCCTGAACTCACCACAACTTCACGATGCTGTTAGCCTGAAAGTCCTAATGAACTTGCGCTGTGCGTTTCGTGAACTTTGCTGTCCGTTTCATAATGTTCAACAATGGCATTGTAAGATGCGGAGGATGAGCTTCCTCCGAATATGCGGAAATTTGGCATGGGTTCTCCTGTTGGTGTTGAAAAAATCAAATCAGTCTTATGTATCAAAATCAGATTATGCCTTGAAGGCATTTTACTCATCTCAGGGGAGGCGATTATTGTTGGCAGTCAGTTACCCGGGTTGCGTGACTTCCCCACGGTACATCCCGTGCGCCAGATGAAAAACTTTCTGGAACAGTTTGACGGCGCCTTCCTCCTTCAGCTCGTTTAAAGGCTGGCGAGTGGAGATAACGAGTTTTTTCCTTTTGCTGTCCATGCCGAAAATGACCGCCGGATGTGTCAGTGAAAAGCTGTTTTCCGCCAGCAGGGATTCCATTCCTTCAGGAGCAAACCAGACCTCCGGAGCCGGGAATGTTGCAACGATATTGATATAACCAGGCTGCGTACCGATCAAATGCATACTTAAATCGTGGTCGAAAGTCAGGCGATAGACGTCATCATCCTGGTGTGCGGGCGGGGATGTAGCCGGCTGATATACCTTTGTGATGGCTCCACAAAGAGAGTGAAACTCTTTATTGCGCATAGAAAACCTTATGTTGGCTTAAAAACGCTAAGTGGAAAAAAAGTCAACGAAGGTTCCATTTATTCCCTGACCGGCAATGCGGCTACAGGCTGCTGTCGATTTGCATCGGCGGTAAAGGGAGGTTCGGTCAGGCACGGCGGAAAAAGAAATGACCCGCACGGGGGAGCCGTGTGGGCCTAAGATGTGACGAGTATCGTTCATCCTGCATGCCTTTACAGACACGATTCAGAACAGATGGTTATGCTATTTGGATTTTATCGTTAGGAGCCTGTGAATTCTGGCAGGAAACTGAGCGTATTACTGTGATCGCATTCTAACATTAATCACCTGACGAAACTTTTTTTGCAAATTCCGTTGCCCGGGCTGGCGGGTATCCCCCTGAAAGGTTAAGCATCAGCAGTGCCCAGCTTAAATCAACTTCTTCAGGCAGCGGCAGCCATATCAGACGGCCGTTACCAGAAGCCACCTCCGTTTGCCGCGCCTCCCCGCTCTCCATTCCTTGCTGCGTAAAATGCATATTCCCAGCCGGCGCCATCAATTCAAGACTGTCACCCTCGCTGAACTTATTTTTTACGTCCACCTGTGCCAGCGGGCCACGGCGCTGGCCGGCGTTCGCCGACAAACTGCCGGCGCTCAGAAACGAAATAGCCGCTATCATCATTCCGATTGCTGTCATGCCTGTGGCGGCGCAAAAAGCCTTCGGTATAGCCACGGTGCGCCAGTTCTTTCAGCGTGGTCAGCAGGTCAGCGTCAAACGGCTTCCGTGCTGCGGCATCGTCAATCGTACGGCGATAAACCCTGGCGGTGCGCGCGCAGTAGCAGAACGATGATGTTCGACCTTCAATCTTCAGGGATGGATGCCGATCTGCGTGAGGCGTTCGACGTGCGCCACGGCACGTAAATCCTGGGATTTATGATGCAGGTGCCGTGCCGATCTTCAAAGGCTGTCATATATTCACCGGGCCGCATTGCTTCTTCCAGCACAAACACCTTGTCGCCGGGCCACTGCCGGCACAGGCTCACCTGCTGCTGGTCTATCGGGCGCTGCTCGATAGGGGCGTTCTCCTCTTCCTTGCCTTCCTGCACGTTGTATTTCCAGCGGCAGGCGTTGGTACAGGCGTTCTGATTGGGGTCGCGCTTGTTAATATAGCCGGAAAGCAGGCAGCGGCCGGAGAAAGCAGTGCTGGTTTAAAGATAATCTCTCAGTTGATATCAGATCAGAAATGGTGAGGATGGACAAACGCTGCAACGAAATGCGGCATCAGCGGTGGGTGACTAGCCAGATGAGCGCGTACGGCTGTCCCGGGCGCGGGATTGTAAAGCGGGGGCCCGGCAATAATTGACCTAGATCAGACGACAGCCATCTGCTTCCCAGCGATAGCCGATGCCGTACACCGCACGAATAAACGGCTGTTCGGCATCCAGCGACTCCAGCTTACGGCGCAGATTTTTAATATGGCTGTCAATGGTGCGGTCGGTTACCACCCGGTAGTCATCATACAAATGATTGAGCAGCTGCTCGCGGGAAAACACTTTGCCCGGCTGCTGCGCCAGCGTTTTCAGCAGGCGAAACTCGGCCGGGGTGAGATCGAGCGGTTTTTCACCCCAGCTGGCCTGGAAGCGTCTTTCATCGATCAGCAGCGGAGAAATAGTCAGCGTTTCTTCCGTAACGCGCCGGCAGCGCTTGAGGATGGTTTTCACGCGCGCCACCATTTCACGCGGGCTGAAGGGTTTACAGATATAGTCGTCCGCGCCGATCTCCAGCCCGAGCAGGCGGTCAATTTCTTCAATTTTTGCGGTGACCATCACCACCGGCAACTCAGAAAAGCGGCGCAGCTCGCGGCACACCGACAGCCCGTCCATTGCTGGCAGCATCAGGTCCAGCAGCACCATGTCGGGCGCATGTTGCTTAACCCAGTCGACCACTTCATCCCCGCGCAGCAGATGATGGGTGCGGTAGTTCGCAGCCTGCAAATAGTCGATCATAAGCTGACCGAGTTTCGGCTCGTCTTCGACGATTAAAATCAGTGGAGTGGCGGGGATCTGGTTCATTTCGTCAGCCCGGGTCAATGTGCCTGATACGGTAAGTGTATCGTAATTCTCACGCCTCCGGCAGCAGAGTGATCGGCTGTGATTGTGCCGTCATGGGCTTCAACGATATTCTGACAGATAGCCAGCCCCAACCCGGACCCGCCGCTGGCACGGTTGCGAGAAGCGTCCGCCCGGTAGAAGCGGTCAAAAATATCTGCCCGCTGCCGATCGTTGATACCCGGTGCGCTGTCGTCAAAGTGCAGCACGTTGCCGTGTGCACATCGTAGTAAGGTGATATGCAGACTGCCGCCGGGATCGGTATAGCGCAGACTGTTTTCGAACAGGTTGGTAAACAGCTGCATTAACCGGCCAGCGTCGCCGAACTGGGCGGCATGCGGCGGCAGATCCAGCGTTAACGTCAGGGGGTGCTGCGCAAGGCGGTGGCGGAAGTTGCCCGACACCAGCTCCAGCAGCGGTACGAGGTCGGTCAGGCTTTTGCGATAGGCCAGCGCGCCTTCATCGGATAACGACAGCTGATGTACATCATCCACCAGCTTGGTCAGGGTGGCGACCTCGCCCTGCAGGGAGATAATCGACTGCGGGGTCAATTCTCGTACCCCATCCTGAATGGCTTCCAGCTCGCCGCGCATGATGGCTAACGGGGTGCGCAGTTCGTGGGAGATATCGGCCATAAAGGCGCGCCGCATGCTCTCGTTTTTCTCCAGCGTGCTGGCCAGGCGGTTAAAGTCCTGGGCCAGCCTGCCCAGTTCGTCACGGCTGGAATCCTCAACCCGGCTGGTAAAATCCCCGGCGGCAAGATGATGGGTGCCTGCCACCAGCCGTTTAACCGGAGCCAGCAGCCCGCGTGACATCAGCCAGGTAACCAGCGCGGCAAGCAGCATTGTCAGGCCGACAATCATCCAGCTGGTGCGTTTTTGCTGCTGGTCAAAGTTGATATCGGCGCTGCGCGTTAGCCGTTCAGGGGGCGAGCCGATCACCCAGCCGACCACCGCACCGTCGCTGGTGATAATACTCCGCCGCAGGCTTTCCGGCGGCAGCGGCGTGCGCGGCCCGATCATGACGTGCGATTGCTGGTCAATAACCCAGAGCGGCGTGCGCCAGCCGTGTGGCGGCAGCTGCGTGCTGGCGTCCGGATTTTGCTCCATTGAATGCAGGATGTTATAAACCAGCTTGGTGTTATTGCGCAGAAAGTCCCAGCTACCGTGCTGCTGGTACTCATCACCCAGCGCATCGGCCAGCAAAATCAGCCGCTGCTCGTTGCCACGCTTGATATAGTCAATAAAGCCATGTTCAAAACTCAGCCGCACTCCCCAGTGCATGGTGATCAGCACCAGCATACAGGTAGAAAAAATGGCGGCGAACAGCTTGGCGGTAATGCCGATACGGATTTTTGCCAACATTTAATGCTTTCTCCGGCGCGCCAGCGGCGCATCAGGGGCGGTATCTGGCGTTGCGCGCCAGAAGATAAGGGCGGTCCTGCACCCCGCGCGCAACGATCAGCCATTGGGCGTGGTGGGCAGCGCACAGCACAGCGATGCTGAACAACACCATCGCTTAAGAACATATCGCCTCCCCCCACGGTGAGCCAGCCGCTGCATAAAAAAGACCCGTGCCCTCAGCCACAGCGTCCTGCACGCCGGGCGGGGGAGGTTGCCATGCTGTCAACTTTGCGCCGGCACCGGCCGCCAGCGCGGCTTGCGCCGCAGTTTGTCCATATACAGATAGACCACCGGCGTGGTGAACAGCGTCAATAGCTGGCTGACTACCAGCCCCCCGACAATGGTGATCCCCAGCGGCTGGCGCAGTTCCGCGCCGTCGCCGCTGCTTAGCACCAGCGGCAGTGCGCCGAGCATTGCCGCCAGTGTGGTCATGATAATCGGGCGGAAACGCAGCAGGCTGGCCTGGAATATCGCCTCGCGCACCGGCATCCCGTCCTGGCGTTGGGCCTGCAGGGCGAAGTCGACCATCATAATAGCGTTCTTCTTGACGATGCCAATCAGCAGCAGAATGCCAATCAGCGCAATCAGGCTGAACGGCGTGTTAAACAGCTTCAGCGCCAGCAGCGCGCCCATCCCCGCCGAGGGCAGGGTCGAGAGGATGGTTAACGGATGCACATAGCTCTCATAGAGCATTCCCAGCACGATATATACCGTGGCAATCGCCGCGAGGATCAGCCACAGCTGGCTGCTCTGCGTCTGCTCAAAGACGGCCGCCGTCCCGGAAAAACTGCCGCGTACGCTGGAGGGCATGCCGAGCGCGATAACGCTGCGGTCAATGGCGGCTGCGGCCTGTGACAGTGAAACCCCTTCCGGCAGATTGAACGAGAGGGTCGAGACGGCCGACAATCCCTCGTGTTCAACCGACAGCGGGGCATTAGCCGGTTGCCAGCTGGCAAACGATGACAGCGGGATCGGCTGGCCCTGGTGGTTAGTAACATACATTTGGTTCAACGCGTTAATATCCTGTGCGTAACGCGCATCGACCCCCATCACCACCTGGTACTGATTGAGCGGCTGATAGATGGTAGAAATCTGGCGCTGACCAAAGGCGTTGTTCAGCAGGCCGTTGACATCGGCAACGTCAATGCCCAGCCGCGCCATGCGGGTACGGTCATAGGTCAGGGCCATTTCGGCCCCTTTATCCTGCTGGTCAGAGTTCACGTCCACCAGTTCAGGCAGGGATGCAAAAGCACGGCGGATTTTAGGTTGCCACTGGCGCAGGTCGTCGAGGCTGTCGGACAGCAGCGAATACTGATAACCCCCATCAGACTGACGCGCCCCGATACGGATATCCTGTACTGCCCTCAGCCACAGGGTGGCACCCGCTTCTTTCGCCAGCTTGCTGCGCAGACGGGCAATCACCTGCTGCGCATTATCACCGCGCGTGGATAACGGTTTTAACGCAATAAACATGGCACCACTATTGGTTTCCCAGCCACCGGTAAAGCCCACCACGCTTTCCACCGCTGGATCGGCATGAACGACACGCATAAAGTGTTCCACCTTACTGCGCATCGCCTGAAATGAAGTACTCTGATCGGCCTGGATAAAGCCCATCAGCCGCCCGGTGTCCTGTTCCGGCATAAATGTTTTTGGCATGGAAATGAACAGGTACACCGTCAGGCCGAGGCTGGCGACAAATACCAGCAGCGCCCAGCGCGCGTGATCAAGAACCCGGTGCAGCGCACGGCCGTAGCCCTGCTGAACGACCAGCAGCATCCGGCCGAAGCCACGCCGGCGCGGCTGCTGGCGCGGCGCCGAGCTGCGTAACAGCCGGGCGCACATCACTGGCGTCAGCGTTAGCGATATCACCAGTGAAATGGCTATCGACACCGACAAGGTGATGGCAAATTCCCTGAAGAAGCGGCCGATTATGCCACCTTGCATCAGCAATGGAATAAACACCGCTATCAGCGAGACGCTCATGGATACTACGGTGAAGCCCACTTCACGCCCCCCCAGCAGCGCGGCCTGCAACGGCTTGAGACCTGCTTCAACGTGGCGCGAGATATTTTCCAGCACCACGATGGCATCATCAACCACAAATCCGCTGGCCACGGTCAGCGCCATCAGCGACAGATTATTCAGGCTGAAGCCACACAGATACATGGCGGCAAAGGTGCCGATCAGCGAAACCGGCACCGCAACGGCCGGGATCAGCGTGGCGCGCCCGGATCGCAGAAAGGCAAACACCACCAGCACAACCAGCCCGACGGACACCGCCAGCGACTGTTCCACCTCATGCAGCGAAGCGCGGATGGTCGCAGAGCTATCCTGGGCGATCTCAAGCTGAATGGCGGCAGGAATGGTTTTACGCAGCTGCGGCACTTCATCGCGGATGCGGTCAATGGTATCGATAACATTGGCCTGTGGTGACTTACGGATAACCACCAGAACCGCCGGGCGGGCATTGGACATCCCGGCGTTGCGCACATTTTCCACCGAATCAGTGACGGTCGCCACATCCTGCAGGCGAACCGCAGCACCTTGATGATAGCGGATCACTAACGGCCGGTATTCGGCGGCGGTATGCAGCTCATCATTGGTTTTCAGCCACCAGCGCTGTTGACGATCGTCAATGGCCCCCTGTGGCCTACGCACGTTGGCATTGGCAATGGTCGTGCGCACCGCATCCAGCGAGACGCCCTGATTAAACAGCGCTTGCGGATTGAGATCGACGCGTACTGCCGGCAGCGAACTGCCACCGATAGTAACATCGCCAACGCCGTCGATTTGCGACAGGCGCTGCGCCAGCTGCGTAGAGGCATAGTCATACAGCTGTCCGGGAGAGAAGGTATCCGACGAGAGCGTCATGATCATAATTGGCGCATCGGAGGGGTTGACCTTGCGATAGCTCGGCCGGCGCGGCATACCGCTGGGCAACAGGCTTTGGGCGGCGTTAATCGCCCCCTGCACGTCGCGCGCCGCGCCGTTAATATCGCGGTCGAAGTCAAACATCAGTACCACCTCGGTACTGCCGAGCGAGCTGCTGGAGGTCATTTCGCTGACGCCGGCAATACGCCCGAGCGCCCGCTCCAGCGGCGTGGCGACGGAGGAGGCCATGGTTTCCGGCGAAGCGCCGGGCAGCGAGGCGCTGACCACAATCACCGGGAAATCCATCTGCGGCAGCGATGCGACCGGCAGCATGCGAAAGCCGAGAAGCCCGGACAGTACCAACGCCAGCGTCAGCAGGCTGGTGGCCACCGGGCGATAAATAAACAGCGAGAGGAATTTCACTCTGTCACCCGTGGCATCATACGACGGCGGGCAGCCCGCGCCAGCCGATCGAACAGCAGGTAAATCACCGGCGTGGTGAACAGCGTCAGCACCTGGCTGACCACCAGCCCGCCGACCATGGCGATGCCGAGCGGACGCCGTAACTCGGCCCCCACGCCGTGACTTAGCATCAACGGCAGCGCGCCAAACAGCGCGGCCAGCGTGGTCATCAGGATTGGACGGAAGCGCAGCAGGCAGGCCTGATAGATGGCCTGATACGGCATCATTCCCTGATCACGCTCGGCAGCCAGCGCAAAGTCGATCATCATGATGGCATTTTTCTTTACTATGCCGATAAGCAGAATGATACCGATGATGGCGATCACATCCAGCTCGTTGCCGGCGATCATCAGTGCCAGCAACGCACCGGCACCGGCGGTAGGCAGGGTAGAAAGGATGGTCACCGGGTGGATAAAGCTCTCATACAGCACGCCAAGCACAATATACATCGCCACAATAGCGGCGACGATCAGCCATACGGTGTTGGCAAGCGCCGTCTTAAAGGCAAGCGTGCTGCCCTGAAACCGGGTGGTAATATCCGCTGGCATCGCCAGTTTCTGCTGCGCCAGGCTAATGGCATCCACCGCCTGTTCCAGCGAAGCGTCGTCGCTGACGTTGAACGAGAAAGTGGTGGACGGGAACTGGTCGAGGTGATTAATGCTCAGTGCGCCATGACGCTGTTCAACGCTGGCAATGGCGCTCAACGGAACGCTGCCGCCATCGCTGCTTTTCAGACGCACGTTCTGCAACGCCGCCAGCCCCGGCGTGGCCGCCGTGTCGTGTTCCAGCACCACGCGATACTGGTTTGCCTGAGTAAAAATGGTGGACACCAGCCGCTGGCCGAAAGCGTTATACAGCGCGTTGTCCACATCGGCCAGCGAAATGCCGAGGCGGCTGGCGCTGTCACGATCAACGCGAATGTAAGCTTCCAGCCCCCGATCCTGCCAGTCGCTGCTGACGTCCCGCAGTTCAGGTAAACCCTGCAACGCCGCCAGCAGTTTAGTGACCCACAGGCTAAGCGCGTCGAGCGAGCCGGCCTGTAAGGTGAACTGGTACTGGGTGCGGCTGGCCTGGGTATCAATGGTCAGATCCTGCACCGGCTGCAGGTAGAGCCGGATGCCGGGCAGCTTTGCAACCTGCTGTTGCAGGCGAGCTATCACTGCGCTGATACGGTCGTCGCGCTGGTCCAGCGGTTTCAGGTTAATGTGCAGCCGTCCGCTGTTGATCGCCGGATTGCTGCCGTCCACGCCGACGAAGGCGGTCAGACTTTGTACCGCCGGATCTTGCATAATTACCGAGGCCACCGCCTGCTGGCGCTGCGCCATATTGGCATAGGAAACCGATTGTGGGGCCTGCACCGTACCCTGGATGATGCCGTTATCCTGCAGGGGGAAAAACCCCTTCGGGATGCTGATCCACAGCAGCACGGTGATCGCCAGGGTGCCAAGCGCCACGCCGAGCGTTAGCCAGGGATGATGCAGCACGCGTTGCAGCAGGAGGCCATAGCGGGCAATGATGCGGTCAAACAGCGCTTCGCTGGCGCGCGAGAAGCGGTTCTGCTGGCGCAGCGACCCGGCGCTTAACATTCGGGCGCACATCATCGGCGTCAGCGTCAGTGAGACAAACGCCGAAATCAGGATCGCCACGGCCAGGGTGACGGCAAATTCGCGGAACAGGCGGCCGACGATGTCGCCCATAAACAGCAGCGGGATCAGCACCGCAATCAGCGAGAAAGTCAGTGAAATAATGGTAAAGCCGATTTCGCCCGCTCCCTTCAGCGCCGCCGCCAGCGGTTTATCGCCCTTTTCGAGGTGGCGTGAGATATTTTCCACCACCACGATGGCGTCATCGACCACAAAGCCGGTGGCGATGGTTAGCGCCATCAGCGTCAGATTGTTGAGCGAAAAACCGAGGAAATACATCGCCGCAAAAGTGCCAATAAGCGACAGCGGTACCGCCACCGCCGGGATCAGGGTAGCCGCCAGGTTGCGCAGAAAAAGGGAGATAATCATCACCACCAGCGCCAGCGCCAGCAGCAGCTCGAACTGCACATCACGCACCGAGGCGCGGATCAGGCTGCTGCGGTCGCTAAGCAGCTTAACCTCGACCGATTTTGGCAGCGAGGCGGTCAGTGACGGCAGCAGGCGACGGATATGATCGGCGGTGGCAATAATGTTGGCCCCCGGCTGGCGCTGCACGTTCAGCACGATTGCCGGCTGGCGGTTGGCCCAGGCACCCAGCCAGCTGTTTTCCGCCCCCTGTTCAACCGTTGCGACATCGCCGAGGCGTACCGGCGATCCGTTTTGATAGCTGATAATCAGCTGGCGGAAGCCATCAGCGGTTTTGATCTGGTCGTTGGCTGACAGGGTAATTGAACGTTCCGGGCCATCGAGGCTGCCTTTTGCCGAATTGACGTTGGCATTGCCGATCGCACTGCGCACCGTTTCGCTGCTGATGCCGAGCGCGGCCAGCGCCGGCGCGTTCAGTTTCACCCGCACCGCCGGGCGTTGTCCGCCGGAAAGCGTCACCAGGCCCACGCCGGAAACCTGGGATATCTTCTGCGCCACGCGGGTTTCCACCATATCGGCAACCTGGGTCATTGGCATGGTGGAGCTGGTGACGGCCAGCGTCATCATCGGCGGATCGGCCGGATTGACCTTGCTGTAAACCGGTTGGTTGGGCAGGTCGTCTGGCAGCAGGTTGGTCGCGGCGTTTATCGCCGCCTGTACTTCCTGCCCGGCAACATCCAAAGCCAGGTTCAGCTGGAATTGCAGGTTGATCACCGAGGCGCCGCCCGAGCTTTGCGAGTCCATCTGTTTCAGACCGGACAGCTGCCCGAACTGGCGCTCCAGCGGGGCGGTAATTGCCGAGGTTACCACGTCCGGGCTGGCCCCCGGGTACAGCGTGACCACCTGGATGGTGGGATAATCTACCTCCGGCAGCGCAGAAACCGGCAGGGCGCGGTAGCCAATAATCCCGGCAAGTAAAATGGCTATCATCAGCAGCGTGGTGGCGACCGGCCTTAGAATAAACTGGCGTGACGGGCCGCCGCCGGGCGATGGGGGCATAACCTGCATCAGCTGCTGGCTCCACTGGCGGGCAGCGGGGTGCTGGCCTGAGCGGGCACGATTTCTGTCTGCGCGCCATCGGTCAGGCGGTCAATACCGTCGGTCACGACTTTTTCACCGGCTTGCAGCCCGGCGCTAATCACCACTTGCCCGCTGCCCTGCAGGCCGGACGCCACGATTTTTTTGCTGACCGTGCTGTCGCCGTTAATCACCCAGACAAAGTGGCTTTCGTTGCCCATCTGCAATGCCGCCGCCGGGATAACGATGGCATCTTCCAGCGTGCCGATCTTCAGCCGTGCGTTAACAAACTGGTTGGGGAACAGGCGGTCGTCCTGATTATCAAAGCGCGCTTTCAGCTTGACGGTGCCAGTGGTGCTGTCGATCTGGTTGTCCATACTGAGCAGCGTTCCCCGGGTCAGCAGGTTTTTGTTATTGCGATCCCAGGCTTCTACCGGCAGCTTGCCGTTTTTCTGTGCGCTAAGGACGCTGGCGATATCGCTTTCCGGCAGGCTGAAGACCAGATCGATAGGATGAGTCTGAGCAATCACCACAATGCCATTGGCATCGCCACTGCTGACATAATTGCCAACGTCGACCTGCTTCAGGCCGACCCGGCCAGCAATCGGGGCGGTCACGCGGCTGTAGGTCAGGTTGAGCCTGGCGCTGGCCACGCTGCCTTCGTCCGCTTTGATCGTGCCAAGCGTTTCACTGACGCGCGCGCGCTGGGTGTCAAGCTCCTGGGCAGAAACCAGCTGGGTTTGCGCCAGTTTTTCATAACGCGCCAGGTCGCGGCGGGCATTGGTCAGCGTTGCCCGATCTTTCGCCAGCTGTCCCTCGGCCTGCATTAAAGCGACCTCGTACGGGCGCGGATCGATTTCAGCCAGCAGCTGCCCGGCTGCGACCTCTTGTCCTTCGTTAAAATGCAGGGCGACTAGGTCGCCATCGACCCGGCTGCGCAGCGTTACGGTATTGGCCGCAGTCACCGTGCCCAGCCCGGACAAATACTGCGGCACGTTCTGACGTAGCGCCTCAGCGGCCTGAACCGGCGGCGCATTGCCCGCGCGCTTTGCGCTACCCTGGCTGTTGCTGGCCCGCTGCTGTTCTGTCCCCTGGCGGTTTTGCACCGTCGATGCCGTGCTGTGACTGTACCACCAGTAAAGCGCGGCAGCCGTCAGCACGGCGGCGACCGTCAAGGCGATAAGGGGGAAACGTCGGGGTGTTTTCATCCTGGGTGCTACTCTCCGTGAAATTAAAGCAGGGCGCGGGGCGGGATTAGGGCTTGCCCCCAGGCTGGCAAGGATAGCGAATTTCAGGCGCTGAAAAATGAAGGAAATAAGGATAACGGCTTAAATAAGAGCTGCTACGGTGAGAAAATTTAGTATTGGCAAATGGTATGCTACAAATCAACGCAGCGCATGCAACGCTGTTTGCCAGTCTTATCAGCTGCGTTATCCACTTATCAATCAGGAGAATCATAATGAGTTATTCAGATCTGCGCTCGCTGGGCCGGTCCGCTATTCAGGTTCCGCGACTGACCTTTGGTGGCAATGTATTTGGCTGGACTGTCGACGAAAAAACGTCGTTTTCACTGCTCGACGCGCTGCTGGAGAAAGGATTAAATTTTATTGACACGGCCGACGTTTATTCGCGCTGGGCGCCCGGCAATCAGGGCGGCGAATCAGAAACGATTATCGGCAACTGGCTGCAGCACAGCGGCAAGCGCGATCGGATTATCCTTGCCACTAAAGTCGGTATGGATTTGGGTGACGGTAAAACCGGGCTGGCGGCGAAGTATATTCGTCAGGCGGTGGAAGCCTCCCTGAAGCGCCTGCGAACTGACTATATTGACCTTTATCAGGCACACCGCGACGATCAGGATACGCCGCTACAGGAGTCGCTGGGGGCATTCGACGCGCTGGTTAAAGAGGGTAAAGTGCGGGTTATCGGTGCGTCTAATTACTCGGCCGAACGCCTGCAAGAAGCGCTGCAAATCAGTGCAGAGCACGGCCTGGCACGTTATGAAACCCTGCAGCCGGAATACAATCTCTATGACCGTGCCGAATATGAAAGCGGCCTTGAGCAGGTCGCCACGGCACACGGGCTGGGGGTGATTAACTATTATTCACTCGCCAGCGGCTTCCTGAGTGGTAAATACCGTAGCAAAAAGGATGCCGCGAAGAGCGCCCGTGGCAAGGATGTGGTCGATAAATACCTGAATGAACGCGGGCTGAAAATTGTTGACGCGCTGGTACAGGTGGCCGAAACGTATCACGCTTCACCCACTCAGGTGGCGCTGGCGTGGCAGATTGCACGCCCGGGGATCACCGCGCCTATCGTCAGCGCCACCTCGCTGGCTCAGGTTGATGAGCTGGCGAAGGCTGCCGTGCTGAAGCTGAAGGATGAGGATCTGCGTCTGCTGTCGGATGCGAGCCACTATTGAAAGCGATGGGCGGGTGCATTAAAGCCCACCCGGAGGCGATCATCTGAACATTACCTGCGCCCAGCGTGCCAGGCCGGCGGTCACTGAACCGAAATCATCACCGCTGGTTAGCAGAATATCTGGCAGCTGCTGTTGCAGCGCCGCCCGCAGCACCGGAGATTTGGCGCTGCCGCCGGTCAGGTAAATCACCTCAGGACGGGTGCCGCTGGTGGTCAGCGCCAGCGTCACCTGCTCCTGAATGCGTTCCAGCGGCTGGCTGATAGCCGCTTCTAATCCCGCTGCGCTAATCCCGGTTTCCAGCCCGCTATCGATAAAGTCCAGTGCGGTCAGCACCTGCGGATGCTGCGACAGGGCAATTTTGCTCTCTTCCGCCGAGTGTACCAGCCGGTAGCCGAGCCGCTGTTGCCACACTTTCAGCAGTCGCTGCACTTTGTGCGGATCGGCGGCATCACGGATCAGATCCTGCAACTGCTTGCGCGATGCGGCGGCGTAAAAGTCGCTTTGTGCCGGAACATCGTTGACCGCCACGGCATTCCACCACGGCAGGGCGGGCAGCGCGGTGCCTTTCACTGTTTCCCCACCCAGGCCGAGCAGCGGCATCAGTTCCTTAAACGCCAGCATGATGTCCAGGTCGTTACCGCCAACGCGACAGCCGCTGTGACCCAGCAGGCTGTCCGCACGATTGGCCTTGTCGTGCCACTGCGGCCCCATCAGCAGCATGGAACAGTCGGTGGTGCCGCCGCCGATATCAACCACCAGCACGCGGGTCTCTTTTTTCAGTGTCGCTTCAAAGTCCAGCCCCGCTGCCACCGGTTCGAACTGAAAGACCACGTCCTGAAATCCGGCGCGGCTGGCGGCGCGCGCCAGAATGCCCTCGGCCTGACGGTTGGCCTCATCGCCACCCAGCCCCTGAAAGTTCACCGGGCGACCAATCACCGCCTGGGTGACGCTGTCGTTAAGTGTGTTTTCCGCCGTCTGACGAATATGTAGCATCATGGCGCAGACCAGGTCTTCAAATAAGGCCACCTGCTGTGGCTTTAAACCGCTGGTACCGAGAAAGGATTTAGGCGATTTAACAAACCAGACTTCTTCCGGGTCCTCCATGTACTGTGCCATCGCCGCCAGACCAAATCTGACGCTGCCGGGCAGGACCTCAATATCTTCTTCACGGTTGCCAGCCAGAGCGCGGCGTAGCAGCGCCTGATTCTCTGCCTGTGGAGTTGGCACCTGATGATGACGGAACAGCCATTCACTTACCGCATCGCGGGTTGGTGCACACAGCATTGAAGGTAAATAAGGCGAGTCCTGCTCTAACGGCAGCAGCCTGGGTGCGCCGTTATCCATAATGGCCATTGAGCAGTTTGCCGTTCCGTAATCGAAACCGATAAACATCGTTTCCTCCGCTGAGTGTGAAAAAAAGGGAGGACTTTAGCCTGAGTGTGCAGGCCACGCAAGCAACAGCGGCTTGCGCACGTTCATAACCGCTGACCAACGCGATCAACCGTGCTCAGTAAGAGGTGAGCCGTACGGGTCAAAAGAGGACGGTCTTTGCCGTTGCGCCCGGCGACTGACCAGCCGCGGCCTTGAGGTTGATGGCGGTATCAGTACACGGAAAGCCGACCGCGCCCGCTGTGTTTGGCGTGATAACAGGCGCGGTCAGCCTGGGCCATTAATTCATTGATATTGGCGTTGTCGGCGCTGATTTGCGTCAGTCCGGCACTGGCACCGATGCGGTGCTCACGGCCATCCCACAGGAAAGGATAGGTGTTAACCGCGTCTAACACCGAGCCGATGATTTTGCCGGCCAGCTCTGTCGGGCATGCTGGCATCAGCACACCGAACTCATCGCCTCCCAGGCGCGCAAGGACGTCATCAGCGCGCAGCATCTTCTTCATGACTGCTGAAATTTCACGCAGCAGTCTGTCGCCGGCCGCATGTCCGGCGCTATCGTTGACCGCTTTGAAACGGTCGAGGTCGATAAATACCAGCGCATGTTGCTGCTGTTCAGGGCTGGACTGCACTAACAGCTTCAGCTGATGCTCAAAGCTGGCGCGATTGGGCAGGCGGGTCAGCATATCGTGCGAAGCGCTGTAGCTCAGGCGTCTCATCATTTCTCGCGCCTCGCTAACGTCCTGGATGACCATGACGCTGCCGATACTTTCTCCTTTCAGGGTTTTCAGCGGTGAATGGCTGAAATTAACCGCAAACTGATGACCGGAACGGTTATGCAGCACCAGCTCGGTATCCATGCCGGCTGATTTCTTCAGCTGCGCCAGATCGCAGCTAAGCAAATCCTCCGCTGCCGGGCCATCGCTGCCGTGAGTCAAGCGCAGAATATCGCTTATCGGCTTACCTGAAGCCTGATGTTGCAGCCAGCCGCTCATCTTTTCCGCCACCGGGTTCATAAAGGCAACCCGCATCTTTTCATCGGTGCTGATCACCGCTTCGCCGATGGCATCTAGCGTGATATGCATGCGCTCTTTTTCCTGGTAGAGCGCGTCGGTCAGCAACCGCACGGAGGTGATGTCCTGGTTAACGCCGAGCATGCGCTCAACGCGACCTTTGTCGTCGCATACGGTATTGCACTGGCTGCGGATGTGGCGCACACCATGGTCGGTGACGATGCGAAATTCGATATCGACCGGCACTGCATGCTTGATTGCATTATCGAATCGGGCAATTGCTATTTCCCTGTCGTTGGGGTGCAGGCGCTCTTCCCAGGTTGTAAAGGTCATCGGTGAATCTTTTGGTAGCTGATAAATCTGGAACATGCGCTTATCCCAGCTGATCATACCGCTTTGCAAATCACACTCCCACACGCCAATGCCGCCAGCTTCATTGGCCAGCGTGATGCGTTCCATCAGACGTTTATTGATGTTTTCAGTCTGTTTGAGTTCGCTAATGTCTTCAATTTGCGCGATAAAATAGAGCGGCTGCTGCTCGCTGTCGCGAACCAGCGATACGGCCACCAGCGCCCAGACGATCTCACCATCCTCACGTAAATAGCGTTTTTCCTGACTGTAGGTTTCAATCTCACCGGCCAGCAGCGAGCGGGCCTGGGTTATTCCGGCAGCCAGGTCGTCCGGATGGGTCAGCTGCTGCGCGGTGAGGTTATACAGTTCTTCCGGGGTATAGCCAAAAAATTTAGCCAGCGACTGATTCACTTTTAGCCACTGTCCACCGGTGGACACCAGCGCCATACCAATGGCCGAGTACTCCATGGCGTGGCGAAAGCGGGTCTCGCTTTCTGAAATGTGTTTCCGCTCTTCGCGAAACGAATGCATGACCAGCGTCATCATATGACTGGGGATGAGTGCTAACAGGAACGGTACCCACGGCATGGCAATCAGCTGCTGTAAGCTGGAGGTATCGCGGGTAATCATCTGAAAAGCCAGCATCAACGACATCATTGAAATAGTGGCCAGATAAACAACGAATGCTTCAAAGCGCGGCAGGCGTACCGCGCTGTAAAACAGGATCACCACCACAAAGGTAAATGGCGAAGGGGCATAGCGCAGCGTCAGCCAGCAGAGGGTGAGGGTGGCCATTAACGTCAGCAGGGTTTCAACCAGGATAGTCTGCCGCAGATGACGACGGACATAATCAGTTTGCCACAGCAGGCCGACCGGCCCCAATGCCAGCATGCCAATGGCTTCTGAGAGGGTCCAGGTAGTAAGAAAATGAAGCGTGCTGTTTGCGGCTGGCTGCAATAACCAGTAAGCCATCACTCCCCCGAGCACAGAGATGAAAATGCCCGCCACCACCACCATTTTTAGCCAGCTCAACAACGAGTTAAGCGGGGAGTTTCGGTCCAGCAACCTACGCAGGAGCATTCCCCCTGCCAGCGCCTGTAGCAGATTGACCAGCGGAAAGACCAGGCTGGATAACGAAAAACCGCTGAATAAAACGTTAGCGCATGTTAAGCCAATCACACAACCTGACAGCAGATACGGCAAATCTCGCGTCGGGTGGCGGAACACCACCACGGTCATCAGCGCGGTGGGAAACCACAGCGGTGAAATCTGCCCGATGACTTTAATAAGTTCAAGGCAGTATAAAGTGAGCACGAAGCTCAAACAGGCAAACAGTAGCGCGTTAAGACAGAGCGAGCGCAGTTGCAGCAACGGTCTTGAATTATCTGTCGACATTACTCTCCGGCATGGTGCCTTTTAGGCATAATCTTAAAATCTTGCACCATGCTAGCATAAGAAATAATCGTTACTCAGGCTAATTCCCAATGTCTGTGTTATTCAGGTGATTTAATTGACCCGTACAGGACGCTCAGTGGGCGGGCGCTTGCCGTTTGCTGATCCGAACCCAGTAATTTCTCGCGCGTCCAGGCGTGTTCAATGCCGGCAATCTGCGCAGAAATGTGTTGCAAGAATTGCTGAGTGGTGGCTTTGCGCCCCTCGGTTATCAGCAGCAGGGGGACTATCAGCAGAAGGCACAGTGGCGTCGTGGGGATGGCGTGGAGGCGATTATGGCGCTGGCCGATCAGATAAACGCTGCTCAGAATAAATCCAAGTAACAATCCGCTGATGACTTCACTGTCTGAGTGGTAGTGAAGGACCAAACGTGAAACACCGATGGACAAAGGAATGAAATAGCCGGTGATTATCGCCACCCGGCGCCAGCCAATGCTCAGCCGGGCGCTGATCAACCATAGCATCACTGGCCACAGGGTTGCCGACATGGCACTGTGGCCGCTGAAACCGGTAAAGTTGAAACGGGCGCTGCCGATGCCAAAACCCATGAAGGCGATTTTAGACAGGCTGACCAGCGCGCCGGCGGTGCAGAATGTCAGTAGCCAGTACCAGGGGCTGCGTTTATCTTCACTTTTCCAGAACAGCAACAGTGTGATGATCGTCGCGGTGGGCAGCAGCAACATGCTGTCACCCAAATAGGTGAGAAGGTGTATAAATTGCCAGAACACTCTGATTCCTTATAACTGTTTTCTGTTGCCCAGTTTAGCGGTGAAAGCGATTGCCACCTAAGAGTAAAGTCTGAAAAGACCTGAGGTGCTTTTTTCTGGCATCATAAGGGGTTACTCCCTATAATTGCGGCGCTGTTCCCTTCATATTTCCAGCTGCAGATGCGTTGTCTGCTATCATTTGACCGTTAACTGGCCTGATGAGGCGATGCTGTATCTGGAAATCAACAGGGAATACTTACCCTTTATACTGTCTCGAAATCAGGTCTTTGAAATATGGCTGACAAGTCGCATCAGTGCGTCATCGTAGGTATCGCAGGCGCATCCGCCTCGGGAAAAAGTCTTATTGCCAGTACGCTTTATCGTGAAGTTCGTGAGCGTGTCGGCGATGAAAACATTGGTGTGATCCCCGAGGATGCCTATTATAAAGATCAGAGTCATCTGACCATGGAAGAGCGGGTCAAAACCAATTATGACCATCCCAGCGCGATGGATCACAGCCTGCTTTTACAGCACCTGCAGATGCTGAAAGCAGGCAAGGCTATCGATCTACCGGTTTACAGTTATGTCGAGCATACTCGTACGCAGCAAAGCGTTCGCCTTGAACCGAAGAAGGTGATTATTCTGGAAGGGATCCTGCTATTGACCGATGCCCGCTTGCGTCAGGAGATGAATTTCTCCATCTTTGTTGATACCCCGCTCGATATTTGCCTGATGCGCCGTATGAAGCGTGATGTCAACGAGCGTGGACGGTCGATGGACTCGGTGATGGCGCAGTACCAGAAAACGGTGCGGCCGATGTTCCTGCAATTCATTGAACCCTCTAAGCAATACGCCGATATTATCGTGCCGCGCGGCGGCAAAAATCGTATTGCCATCGATATCCTGAAAGCGAAAATTAATCAGTTCTTCGAATAACCGAAGCGCATGCCGGAGTTCCTGAATGAGACTATGTGACCGCGATATTGAAGCCTGGCTCGACAATGGCAAGTTGAGTATCGATCCGCGCCCGCCTGTTGAGCGCATCAATGGTGCGACCGTTGATGTGCGCCTGGGTAACCAGTTCCGTACTTTCCGCGGCCATACCGCTGCTTTTATCGATTTAAGTGGCCCTAAAGATGAGGTCAGCGCGGCGTTGGATCGCGTGATGAGTGATGAGATTGTCCTGCCGGAAGGGGATG
Organism: Erwinia amylovora; assembly: GCF_017161565.1. Classification (NCBI taxonomy): domain Bacteria; kingdom Pseudomonadati; phylum Pseudomonadota; class Gammaproteobacteria; order Enterobacterales; family Erwiniaceae; genus Erwinia; species Erwinia amylovora. Next base: position 2,304,183 of record NZ_CP066796.1, on the reverse strand, counting down.
CGTTCTTTCTGCATCCGGGCGAACTGGCGCTGGCGGTTACCTTAGAGTCGGTGACCTTACCGGATAATCTGGTCGGCTGGCTGGACGGGCGCTCGTCACTGGCGCGCCTGGGGCTGATGGTTCACGTTACCGCACACCGTATCGATCCCGGCTGGCAGGGGCGTATCGTCCTGGAGTTCTATAATTCAGGTAAACTGCCGCTGGCGCTGCGCCCCGGCATGCTGATCGGTGCGTTAAGCTTTGAGCCGCTTTCAGGCCCTGCTGCCCGCCCCTACAACAGCCGACTGGATGCCAAGTACAAAGGGCAACAGGGCGCGGTTGCCAGCCGCATCGATAAGGACTAAATGAGCGAAAGGTGCACCTGTAGGTTAAGATTGCAGAAGGTGGCTACCCGGTAAATTCCCGGCGTCGCGCCGGGTGACGCGCAACCGTGCTGGCAGTCAGTGGCAAGATGAAGAGTGAAGGAGCAGGCATGAAAAGGTTTATTACCACACTTGCGATACTACTGGTCGTGGTGGTTGCCGGAATGACCGCGCTGGTGGTGCTGGTGAATCCGAACGATTTTCGCGCCTATATGGTCCGCCAGGTCGAGCAGCGTAGCGGCTATCACCTTGCGCTTAACGGCGAACTGCGTTGGCATGTCTGGCCGCAGCTTAGCATCCTGTCCGGCCCGGTCACCGTGACCGCTCCCGGGGCGCAGCAGCCGGTGGTTAGCGCGGCTAATATGCGTCTTGACGTGGATCTTTTGCCATTATTCTCCCACCAACTTTCGGTGAAACAGGTAATGCTGAAAGGCGCGGTAATACGCCTGACGCCGGACAGCAAAAGCCTTCCCCCTGCTGATGCACCGATCGGGCCAGCCGGCAGTAGGACCTTTTCGCCCTCTGATGATGTTGCGCGTGGCTGGAAATTCGACATTTCCCATTTGCGAATTGCTGATGGCCTGCTGGTGTGGCAGCAGAGCAACGGCGAGCAGATTAATGTACGCGATCTGAATCTGGCGCTTGACCAGACCCAACCGCGTCAGGTGCATATTGAAATCAGTAGCCGCGTTCACCGCGACCAGCGCGAACTGCAGGTAGATTTGAGCAGCGAGCTGGATATTACTGATTACCCGCGGCGGGTAAATGCGATAATTCAGCAACTGGATTATCAGCTAAAGGGGGCCGATTTACCGCCGGCCGGTATTCTGGGTAAGGCGCAGATGAAAGCCAGCTGGGATAGCCTGACCGGACGCTTCAGTCTTGATGAAATCAATCTTAACGCCAATGACAGCCAGCTAAGAGGAACCCTGTCGGGAACGCTGGGGCCGCACCCCGAACTGCTGGCAAATCTGCATGCCGACAGTATCGATCTTGATTCGCTGCTGGGCCTGTCCGGCGCGATAGAGCAAGACGCATCAGCGGCTGAACCGCGTAGCGGCCATGCGCCGGTCATCGCCAGCGTGCCGGTGACGGACAATGTTCACTCCGTTCTCAATGCGCTGGACGGCCAGCTGACGCTGGCAGTGGATCGGCTTCGCTGGCACCAGATGCAGGCGAATCAGGTGTTGCTGCACGCTGCCAGCCGGCAGGGTTTGCTGACCGTGGACACCTTCAAAGGGGTGGGCGAAGGGGGGAGCTTCTCGCTGCCGGGCACCTTGGATACGCGCAGCGCACAGACCAAAGTCACCCTGACCCCGGAGCTGAAGCAGATTGCCATGAGTTCGCTGCTGAAAGGATTTGAGCTGCCGGACGTAGTCAGCGGTTCATTGTCCCTCCGGGGACGTTTTAGTGGGGATGGACTGAACATAGCCGCGTTTAAGCATCAGTGGCAAGGACAGGCTGAACTGAGCCTTGATAACGCGCAGTTTGCCGGGCTAAATCTGATGCAGATGGTTCAGCGCGCGGTAGAGAATAGTAGTGATAAAGTGCGTGGAAAGAGCGACGACGATACGCCAAATCCGCAACATCTGCAGGGAAGCGCTACCCTGCAGAATGGGGTGATTGCTTTCTCACGGCTTGACGCCAGTTCGGCGCTGCTCAACTACAACTCCAGCGGAAGTATCGATCTCATCAATCAACAGCTGGACGTGTTGTTTGGCGTGACGATCACCGGAGGCTGGAGCGGAGACAGCGCGCTGGTGCAGCGTTTGCAGCAACTGTCGGTGCCACTCAGGGTTTACGGGCCGTGGTCGGCTGTCAATTACAACCTGAAAGTGGACCAGCTGCTGCGCCAGCAGGCGCGTGACGAAGCGCGGCATCGCCTGCAAAAATGGGTGAAGCGTAACCCTGACAAGTCTGATAGCAGTGACGTTAAAAAGTTGATCAACGAGCTGTGATGGCGGGCTATCGCCACCACTGATGCAGTGGGGCGGGGCGCATCTTCGGTTTCAAAGCGACCCCTGCAACGGTAACGGAATAATCTGTACCTTCTGTACCCTGTGGCTGGCAACCCGCAGGGTGCGAAACAGATAGCCACTGACCTCTACCTCTTCGCCTTCCGAGGGAACATGCTGCAGATGCTCCATCAATAGTCCCGCCAGCGTATGATAGTCGCGCTTCTCATTGAGCTGTAGCGGCAGGTGCATCACAAGATCTTCCAGCGGCATATGGCCATTTGCGGTCCAGCTGCCATCGTTAAGCTGCTGGATATCATGACGCGGATCGTTTTTTTCACTTTCGTTGGGCAGGTAACCTGCAATGGTTTCCATCACGTCACTGAGCGTGACCACCCCTTCCAGCGAGCCAAACTCATCGACCACAAAAGCAAAGTGGGTGCGAGCGCTTCGGAATTGCTCCAGTGCCGGCAACAGAGGCAGCCTTTCAGGAAAGATCAGCGGCTGGCGCACCAGCTCGCGCAGATCGATGGGGCGATCATGAAGCGCCTGCTTCAGCAGATCGATGACATGCACGACTCCCAGCGGCTCGTCACTGTTTTCGGTTATCAGCAGGCGCGTATGTTGATTAGCATCAAGCTGTGCCAGGATTTTCTCCGCCGACTCGGCCAGATCGATATGCTGAATATCATGGCGGGTGGTCATAATGCTGCTCACGCTACGCTGGCCCATTGCCAGTACGCGCGCGATCATCATACGTTCCTGTTTATTGAAAATGGCCTTACGTCCGCTATGATCTGCCACCAGCGAAGAGGTTTCTGCATCCAGTTCGGCCTGGTCAGGCTGCCCACGTAATAGCCTTAATACCGCATCCGCCGTGCGTTTACGTAACGGATATTGTGCCGAAAGGAACCGACGGCGGTTGAACCGTGCCAGTTGATTAAGTGCTTCAATAATTACAGAGAAGCCAATGGCTGCGTACAGATAGCCTTTTGGAATAGCGTAGCCAAAACCGTCTGCGACCAGACTGAATCCAATCATCAGCAGAAAGCTCAGACACAAAATAATGAGAGTCGGATGATGGTTAACGAAAGCGGTTAACGGCTTGCTGGCTAATATCATCAACGAAATGGCGATAATGACTGCCGCCATCATTACGGCCAGCTGGTCAACCATGCCAACGGCGGTGACGACGGAGTCCAGAGAGAATACGGCGTCAAGCACCACGATTTGCGCGACGACCGGCCAAAAGCGGGCACCGCGCTTTTGCAGGCTATCCTCCTGATCTTTGCCCTCCAGCCGCTCGTTCAGTTCCATCGTAGCCTTAAACAGCAGGAATAAACCACCCAGCAACATAATGATATCGCGAGCGCTGAAAAGATGACCGCTCAGGCTGAATAATGGTGAAGTCAGTGATGACAGCCAGGTGACGCCAGCCAGCAGCAGCAGTCTCATGCCTAATGCCAGTGATAAGCCGGTCATGCGTGCGCGGTCGCGCAGGGCCGGGGGCAGTTTTTCCGCCAAAATGGCAATAAACACCAGGTTATCAATGCCCAATACCAATTCCAGCACCACCAACGTGACCAGGCCAGCCCAAATTGACGGATCGGCAATCCATTCGAACATTATTTCACCTTAATGAGATGGTTGATAAATCCATGATGGGCGGTATGTGTGGACATTTCAACCCGGTGATGGGGACTTTACAGGTTGTGCCAGACTGCTTAGCGGGCAAAAATGGTTACCCTTGCAAAGCTATTTTGATGCGACTTGTCAGAAAAACCCCACTACTTAATTATTCTATAACTGGGATTAATCGCACTTAACTGTATCGCTTAAAGGGGAAACGGGGCGGGATTTTGAAGAAAAATATATTGAGAATAATCTTAATTTTGAGTAGCTAAAACGAGGGGTAGGTGGTAACCGCGCAACATGAAAGTAGTCTTATTCCTAAAAGGGGCAGCACGGGCAGTGAGACTCTTGTAAAGAGACCATTTATAACTAGTATAGCAACATATTAGTTAATGACTGCGTGGAGGTTGTATTTGGCGCAGTGCAGTGGGGAGGAATGATAAATATTGTGAGGCAGCACACAATCCACTGATAAATGTTAACGCCTGGCGTCAGACATGACGGGCTTATAGCAGAAACGGCAACATTTACAGCGCATTGGCAGCTATAAGCCAGGGGCGGTAGCGTGTTCTGATGAGTGAAAAATAGCCCAGAATATACCTGAGAGCCATACAGGTTTAAGTTGCTAATATCGCCCAAACCTCTGGGGGTGATGCCAGTTAAGATGACCTTTTTGTCGGATTCCCTGAATGAGTTCCCTGTGTAATAACGGACGTGGTGCAAGCAACATCCCTCACTCCCGCTTCGAAACCAATAAATCACAGGCTTCCTGAGATAAAATTAAGAGCTAATTATGCGCGAAATTGAATTCACCTTTAAAGGGTTGTTAATCAGATTGTCACTAGCCCTGTCAGATCTCATCTTCTTTAATATAGCCCTGGCGCTGGCCATCGTGCTGATTAATGGCTTTCCAGGTGAAATTCTTACGGGAATTCCGCAACATGAATTAGATTTGAAAATAGCGACACACATTTTACTGTCGGTGATTTGTGTCGGCTGGTTCTGGGTCCGGTTACGGCACTATACTTATCGCAAACCATTCTGGTTTGAGCTGAAAGAAGTCTTCAGAACAATCTTGATATTTTCTATTGTTGACCTCTCGGTCAGTGCGTTATCTAAATGGGAGCTTTCGCGCTGGATCTGGATTTTAACCTGGTTATTGTCCATGGCGATGGTTCCTTTCGGGCGCGCCTGTGTTAAGCGTCTTTTAAATCGAAAAAAGCTTTGGAAGAAGCAGTCTATTATTATCGGCAGTGGGAAGAATGCACAAGAAGCCTGGCAGGCTCTGCAAAGTGAAGAGATGATGGGCTTTGATGTCATTGCCTTTTACGATGTTGACGGCAGCCAGACCGCTCTTGAACTGTTTGGGGTTCCAGTCCTCAAAGAGGAACAGCAGCTGTGGTCACTTGTAGACAGCGACACGCAGTTTATCGTGGCGGTTGAATATGAGCAAAGTCAGTCGCGCGACAGGTGGCTAAAGAATCTGGCTACCCACAATTGCCGTTCGGTTTCGGTGATCCCCTCCTTACGCGGCGTACCGCTTTATGGCACGGATATGGCTTATATCTTTAGCCATGAGGTGATGATCCTGAGGGTCAGTAATAATCTCGCCAAACACAGTTCACGCTTTCTGAAACGTACCTTCGATCTCGTTGGCGCACTGAGCATTATCACCTTGCTTCTACCCGCATTAGTCATATTGATTTTCATGGTCTCACGCGACGGCGGGGCACCCATTTATGGACATGAACGCGTGGGTCGTGACGGTCGCAAATTCAAGTGTCTTAAGTTCCGCTCGATGGTGGTGAATTCCAAAGAGGTGCTGGAAGAGGTGCTGCGTACCGATCCGGTCGCACGCGCTGAATGGGATGAAGACTTCAAGCTGAAAAACGACCCCCGTATTACTCGCATCGGCCATTTTATTCGTAAAACCAGTCTTGATGAACTGCCGCAACTATGGAACGTGGTACGGGGTGAAATGAGTCTGGTCGGGCCGCGACCGGTGATTGAAGCCGAGCTTGAACGCTATGCGGGCGATGTTGATTACTATTTTATGGCTAAGCCGGGCATGACCGGATTGTGGCAGGTCAGCGGGCGTAACGATGTGAGTTATGAAACCCGCGTTTACTTCGATTCATGGTACGTTAAGAACTGGTCACTTTGGAACGATATCGCCATTTTGTTCAAAACGATCGGCGTGGTACTGAAACGTGATGGCGCTTACTAATCAACGAGGGAGCGAAGGATAGTGATAATTATCAAGCCTGATATGATCAACTGACGACTTCCAGGCGCATACAGCGGCGGTCTTGCCACTGTCATTCAAATTACCGATAGCGATGAACCAGATGATTATAATCAAAACTAAATTGATACCTCTGATGGTATCGGCAGCACTCCTTTCCGGCTGTACCATCGTGCCGGGTAACCATCTCTCGACAATGGGCAAAGACGTTGTTGAGCAGCAGGATAGCGATTTTGATATTGATAAATATGTCAATATTTTTCCGCTGACCCCAAGCCTGGTAGAACGCATGAAGCCTAAGCCGGTAGTGGCCCAGGCGAACGCTACGCTGCAACGGGAACTGCAGAACTACGAATATCGTATTGGCGTGGGTGATGTGCTGATGGTAACGGTTTGGGATCATCCGGAACTGACCACCCCAGCGGGTCAATACCGCAGCGCCAGCGATACAGGCAACTGGGTTCACTCTGACGGCACCATCTTCTATCCCTATATTGGCAGAGTGCGGGTTGCCGGTCATACGGTACAAGAGACCCGTGATGAAATTGCCAGTCGGTTGAGCAAATATGTTGAAAGCCCGCAGGTTGATGTCAACGTTGCCTCATTCAAATCGCAAAAAACTTACGTAACTGGCGAAGTGACAACTTCAGGTCAGCAAGCGATCACCAACGTCCCCCTGACTATCCTTGATGCCATTAATGCCGCTGGTGGCCTGACCGCTACCGCAGACTGGCGCAATGTGGTGCTAACGCATGACGGACGCGAACAGCCTGTTTCCCTACAGGCTCTGATGCAGAATGGTGACCTGTCGCAAAATCACCTGTTGTACCCCGGCGATATCCTCTATGTGCCGCGCAACGACGATCTCAAAGTGTTCGTGATGGGGGAAGTTAAGCAGCAGGCGACGCTGAAAATGGACCGCAGCGGCATGACGCTTTCGGAAGCGCTGGGCAGTGCACAGGGGATGGATCAGAGCGTTGCCGATGCCACAGGCGTGTTCGTTATTCGTCCCGTTAAGGGTGCAAACCGCAGTAAAATCGCCAATATCTATCAACTTAATACCAAAGATGCCGCCGCAATGGTGATGGGAACCGAATTCCGCTTAGAACCTTACGACATTGTTTATGTGACTTCGACGCCTCTCACGCGTTGGAACCGTGTGATTTCACAGCTGGTGCCAACCATTAGCGGTGTCTACGATGCTACGCGAAACGTTCAGACTATCCATAAATGGTAAACGGCGGCAGAGTTTATGATCAATTCAATCTTAGTGGTGTGTATCGGTAATATCTGCCGCTCTCCTACGGGTGAGCGGCTGCTTAAGGCCGCATTGCCAGAGAGGAAAATCGCTTCTGCCGGCTTAAAGGCAATGGTAGGAGGATCGGCTGACGAAACTGCCAGCATAGTGGCCAACGAACATGGTGTGTCCCTGCAGGATCATGTAGCTCAACAGCTCACTGCAGATATGTGTCGGGACAGCGATCTTATTCTGGTGATGGAAAAAAAACATATCGACCTTGTATGCCGTATCAACCCTTCAGTACGTGGTAAAACCATGCTGTTTGGACACTGGATCAATCAGCAGGAAATAGCGGACCCCTACAAGAAAAGCCGGGATGCCTTTGAGGCTGTGTATGGAGTTCTTGAAAACGCTGCCCAGAAATGGGTCAACGCATTAAGCCGATAGTTGGGATTTTCCATGAAATCAAAAATTGAGGAACCGTCAGCGAACGGTGGCGAGGCGATCAGATTCGAACTGGCGCACCTTTTGGGACAGCTTCTTGATCATCGCTGGATGATCGTGGCAGTGTCGGTACTGTTTACGCTAATGGGCACGCTTTACAGTTTGTTTGCTACGCCAATTTACAGTGCAGACGCGATGGTGCAGGTTGAGCAAAAGAATGCCAACACGGTACTTAACGACATTTCTCAGATGATGCCGAACGCGCAACCCGCTTCTGCCGCCGAAATAGAAATTATTACCTCGCGTATGGTTCTGGGCAAAACGGTGGCCGATCTGGGCCTTGATGTGCTGGTACAGCAGGACCATTTCCCGCTGATAGGCGCTGGCCTGTCGCGCATTATAGGACAAAAAGCGCAACAGATAGCTGTTTCACGTCTTAAAGTGCCCACTCTGTGGGATAAGCGTGAGCTTAGCGTAGAAGTAGACGGGCCGGATAGTTACACCGTCAGTAAAGATGGCAATGAGCTATTTAAAGGGAAAGTCGGTCAGTTCGAGCAGCATGGTGATGTGACTATGCTGGTTAATAGTATCGAGGCTGATGCGGGTACCCGTTTTACCGTCAGCAAACTGAACAACTTGCAGGCTATTAAGATGATCAGCAACAATCTGGTTGTGGCTGATATGGGTAAAGATACCGGCGTTTTAGGGCTGACCTATAGCGGTGAGGATCCGGTGCAGATAAGCCGGGTACTGGACCAGGTGATTAACAACTATCTGTACCAGAACATCGCACGCAAATCCGAAGAAGCCGAAAAAAGCATTCAGTTTCTTGCTCAACAACTGCCGGATGTACGCGCCAAGTTGGATCAGGCTGAAGATAAACTCAACGTTTTCCGCCGTAAGCATGATTCGGTCGACATGTCACTGGAAGCAAAATCTGCCCTTGATTCTTCGGTCAGCATTCAGACACAGCTGAACGCGTTAACCTTCCGGGAAGCAGAAGTCTCACAGTTGTTCAAAAAGGATCACCCGACCTATCGCGCCTTGTTGGAAAAACGGCAAACGCTGGATGAACAGCAGAAACAGCTGAATGGCAAGATCAGCCAGATGCCGCAAACCCAGCAGGAGATTGTTCGTCTGACGCGTGATGTGCAGGCGGGGCAGGAGATATATATGCAGCTGCTGAATCGTCAGCAGGAGCTAAATATTAGTAAGGCCAGCACCGTAGGTGATGTACGAATCATCGATCATGCGGAAACCGCCGCAAAACCAGTTGCACCGAAAAGTATATTGATCGTCGCCGGCAGTTTGATCTTGGGGCTGGTCGTGTCGGTTGGATTAGTCCTGATGAAGGCGCTGTTCCATCACGGTATTGATAATCCTGAGCAGCTGGAAGAGCTGGGATTGAACGTCTACGCCAGCGTGCCGCTTTCGGAATGGCAGCGTAAGAAAGATCAGGAAACGCTGCTGAAACGCAAACTGGACGCGAGAACTGACCCGCATAACAGGCTGCTGGCGTTAGGCAATCCTACTGACCTGTCAATTGAAGCGATCCGCAGTCTGCGCACCAGTTTACATTTTGCAATGATGGACGCGCAAAATAACATTCTGATGATCACCGGTGCCAGTCCGGGGATTGGTAAGACCTTTGTCTGCGCCAACCTGGCGACGCTGGTGGCGAAAACCGGCGAGAAAGTGCTGTTTATTGATGGTGACATGCGACGTGGCTATACGCACGAGTTGCTCGGCGCGGAAAGCAAAACCGGCTTGTCAGACATTCTGTCCGGTAAACTCCCCTTCAATACTGATTTGGTGCAGCGTGGAGATTACGGTTTTGATTTTATCGCACGGGGTCAGGTACCGCCCAATCCATCTGAACTGTTGATGAACAGCCGCATGAAAGAGTTGGTTCACTGGGCCAGCCAAAATTACGACCTGGTGCTGATTGATACACCACCGATTCTGGCCGTTACCGACGCCTCTATTATTGGCAAGCTGGCGGGCACTTCACTGATGGTGGCGCGCTTTGAAACCAATACCGTCAAGGAAGTTGAAATCAGTTACAAACGCTTTATTCAGAACGGCATCGATATTAAAGGCATTATCCTCAATGCCGTAGTGCGTAAGTCAGCCAATAACTATGGTTATGGTTATGACTATTACGACTACAGCTACCAGCAGGGTGAGAAAAGCTAGCTGCCGTGCGGAACCTTTTGACACCCGTCGAAAGGTTCCCTGATGCCGGCTAGTATGAGTTTGTGAATGTTTAATAAGGTGCCTGGTAATGAAGGACATTTCCTTTTCGGTTGTCATACCTGCATATAATGCATCAGAATCAATTATCACCACGCTTGATTGTCTGAACGAACAAAGCTATAAAAATTTTGACGTCATTATTGTCGATGACAAATCTGCCGATGCGCAAAAACTGGCAGAAGTTGTGAGCAGTGAACGCTACAGCGGACTAAAAATCAATTTAGTACTCTCTGAGACAAAACTGAACGGTGCGGGGGCCAGAAACCGCGGTATCGACCTGGCAACCGGGGACTACGTCTGTTTTCTCGACGCCGACGATGAATGGCATAAAGACAAGCTACAACAGAATTTGAGCCTGATTGAACGGCTGGAAGGGCAGGGCGATCGGCGCTTTATTATTTATAGTCAGGTCAATATTATTCAGGATGGCAGCTTCCTCAAAGTCATGCCATTAAAGCCGGTCGGTGAACATGAATCAATAGCCGAATATCTTTTTGGCTGCTACGGGTTTATCCAGACCAGTACCATCGTGCTGAAGCGTGAAGATGCGGCTGAAATCCGTTTTGATGAAAGATACATCCGCCATCAGGATTACGATTTATGCATCCGTGCCGACAAGCTGGGCTTTAAGTTTGTCATGATTGCTCAGCCGCTGGCTAATTATCATATGGTGACTCGATTTGGTTCGCAGCATAAAGGTGAATCGGTTAAGTATTCTCTGTTCTGGCTGGACGCAATGAAGCCGCATCTCACCAGACGCGACGTTTATACCTACAAAGCCTATAAATTACCGCTGCGTTATAAGATGGATGGTAAATCATTGCAGGCCAGCCTTAGCTTTGCCCGCTACTTTTTCTTGACCAATAAAGATAACCGCAATGACTTCCTTAAGCGCCTGATGAATAAATTACGGACGCGTTTAACAGGAAAGTAGCGGTCGAGCAGAATAATAACGGGTAAATATATGGCTATATATTGGATAGTTAGCTACAGTATTCTCGTTTTTTGCTTTTTTGAACTGGCGATGATTAATCAGGCCAGCGAAGCTAAAACGAAAATTTTGATTAACTACTTTTTCCTGATAGGGGTATTTGCGCTAATTTTATTCGCCGGTATACGCGGGCCAGATTCTGGCATGGATGATTCACAGTATGTGGGATTTTTCCATGATTTTTCCCGTCAAACTGGCATGACTGGTTATCAGGCGGTAGCGAACATCTACCGCTATGAGAATTTTTTCATGGTGCTGGCCTGGGTGGCCTCGTGTTTCACCCATGAGAGCTACTTCTTCCTGTTGTTTATCAGTTTTATCGCCGTGTCGACCAATGCCTGGGTTTATAAAAAATATTCCCCGTTGATCTTGTGCTCGCTGTGTCTCTATTCGGCGCACCTGTTTATCAACAAGGATATGAATCAAATCCGTTTCGGGTTATGCAGTGCCTTTGCCATTGCCTTCATATGCAGTTTGGTGGCGCGTAATTATCTACTGGCTTTACTTTTTATCGTATTAAGTACCCAGTCTCATTCCACCGGCTACACCATCGTGATGATTATCCCTTTCTTTTTTATTCGGGAGCGTAAGTACCTGCCGCTGGTACTGGTCATTGCATCGATACCGTTAGGTATAATTGGTGGTAAAAAGCTCTTTCTGGACTCTCTCGGGATCGTCCCGGTACTGGGAGAACGTGCTGCAAGTTATAGCGGAACCAATTTTGACACAACTTCCCCGGTATTCGGCCTGGCGAACCTGAAGAATATTGCATTCATTGGCGCGTTTACACTTTATTATTTCCGTAAGGGAATTATGAAGGAAGACCGTTTTGTCTATATACTTCTCATAGCTTACAGCATAGGCGCTGCGGTACGCATCACCTTCTCCGATTTCAGTATTTTCGGTGGCAGGGTTGGTAATCTATTTCTCCATACGGAACCCCTGTTATTTGCATTCCTGATGCTACGCATACGTAATTTGTTGCTGAACTTCTTTATGTTGTTTTCCATTACCACTTATTATCTTGCTTACAACACGATACTTTCAGCTCAGTCTATTATGGGTTACAGCGTTGCGCCATTATTCAGGATATTTAGCTGACTGGATAAAATGTCGTGGATGGATCAGAAATAAACATTAACAGCCGGGTGCAAATTCACTGATTGCTTGCCCGGCACTGATCTTATCTGTGCTAATTTTACAGTGCCCAGAGCTGACAAGTCATTAACCTGCATACAGGCTGAAATTTTTAACAGGATGCTTCACATGTACAAGTTGTTAATCCTTATTGATGGAATTTCCAACAGTGGTGGGACGGACAGGGTTGCCAGCACCTTGTCGAGTTTATTAAGTAATCATAATTATGACGTAACCCTGTACTCGTTGAATTCAGGTGAACCTTACTACCCTGTCGATAATAAAGTCTCTATCCGCCAGCCAAAATCTTCGATGCGTCTGTTCAAGCTGTTTGAGTTTATCCGTTATGCAAAAAATACTCGTCCTGATGGCGTGATGATCATTTCTATGGGTAAACTTTCTGTACAGGCGCTGCTGTTGTCGAAGTTATTCCGTGTTAAATCCAGACTGATTTGTTGCGATCACGTTTCAATAGAAACGTTTAGCGCCGCTGTGCGTAAGCTAAAGGTATTCTGTTATGGCCTGGCGGAAAAGGTGGTGGTACTGACCCAGCATGATAAAAATTATCTTACCTCGGCCTTTTCGCTAAAAAATGTATATGTCGTCGGGAACATCTCACCCTTCCACCACGAAAACAGCCTCAATCGCTTTGATGATGTTTTCGCCCGGAAGCAGAACAGAGTGCTGGCCGTAGGGCGCCTGACATACCAAAAAAACTTTGGCCGACTGCTTGATATCTGGAAAAACGTTCACAAACAGGGATGGAAGTTACTTATTGTAGGCGATGGTGAAGAGAAAGCAGAACTACTTGAAAAAATCAAAAAATATCATCTGGAAGAAAGTGCAGAGATCGTCAGCCCCAGTAAGAAAATTAGCGAATATTACCGTTCGTCCGGGGTCATCGCTATGACATCACGCTACGAAGGTTTACCAATGGTGTTAATCGAAGCGAAGAATTATGCCTTACCTGCAATAGCTTTTGATTGTAAAACAGGGCCTGCAGAAATCATCAAAGATGATGGCTATGTCGTCGATTACCAAAGTAACGAGCTATTTACCGCTCAGTTGAATCAGCTTATTGCGAGTGAACAACTTCGAAAAAATTTCGCTCAAGCCGCCTGGCAAAATTCTGCTGACTACGGGCCTGAGCTAATTTTAAAGAAATGGAATGATATCCTGAACTAAAAAGAAGGTGATATGTTTTCAGTCCTTATTTCACTCTATAATAAAGAGAAGCCAGAGAATCTGGAACAGTGCCTTGAGAGCTTGCATCAACAAACGCTGAATGCTGATGAAATTGTCTTAGTTTATGATGGTCCGGTCAGTGAATCGCTGAAAGCCGTTGCCACCAGGTGGGCAAATTTATTGCCGTTGGTTATTGTGCCACTGGAAAAAAACCTGGGTCTCGGTAAAGCACTAAATGCCGGTCTCGAACGCTGTACGCATAATGTTGTGGCACGTATGGACACAGATGATATCTGTTTGCCTGAGCGCTTTGAGAAACAAATTTCATATATGGAATCACATCCTGAAGTGGTTTTATCAGGTGCCGCAGTTATCGAATTCGATGAGCATGGCAAAGAGCGGCTGAAGCGTTTGCCACTCAGCAATAACGATATCCATCAATTTGCCAGAATGAAAAACCCTTTCAACCATATGTGTGTCGTCTTCCGCAAGGATAAGGTCATTTCCGCAGGCAGCTATCAGCATCATCTGTATATGGAAGATTATAACCTTTGGCTGCGCATAATGTCGCTGGGTCACCCGGTGGCTAATCTCCCTGATGTGTTGATGAAGGTCAGGGCAGGTAGCGATATGGTAAACAAAAGGCGTGGATGGAATTACATCAAAAGTGAAGTTCAGCTGTATCGCCTGAAATTAGCACTTAAGCAAACGGGCTTTATCCGGGGTACGCTTTATTTTTGATCCGCACCATGACACGGTTGATGCCGGTAAAAGTTATGCAGTTTCTTTACGAGAAAGATCGTAAAGGATAATACAAGAATCATTATTCTACATATGAACTGATAATCCTTCTGGGTGAATGAGCAATGAAAACTTTGACTTAATCACGGGACCTTTTATGAAACGCAGAGAATTAATCCGAACCGCATTTTCAACTATCGTGGCAACAGCGGCGCTAAGTTCTGTTTCTGCACGGGCGCGAAGTGAAGATCTGCATGGCCTGACGTTAAAAAAAGTGCCGCCAGATGCCATTCCTAAGAATGACGTGCCGATATTTTCCCCGGATGACGTCTTTACTATGCCAGAACAATTCTGGCGTGATTTTAAGGGCAAACTCTATATTGGCAAAGCGGGTACCGATCCAACACTGCCGCAGAATCTGATTGATGTGTTTGTAAAAAATGCCAATGGCGGCACCGCTTTACTCAGCCAACCTATTGATCTGAACAGCGAGACGTTGAAAACCTTCGTTGCGGCTAAGGGGGCTTTGTGGTCAGCAAGCGAATACTCAATGGCGCTGCATAATGATAATGACGAACAGATTTTCTACGTTCCTGACGTGAAAAACAACGGCGTTTCAGAGTTCAGCCGCCGACTCTCTCAACCAGGGGGTTACCAGCTGATTGGCGAGATTTCCTCTTTTGCGTCGCTGCGTCAGACCCGTCCCCTGTTCTCCGGGGCTAAAGTACGTCTTAAAGGCTGGCATGATGGCACGGAAGTCGGTGGCGGAGCTTTTGTCGGCGAAATGACGCCGTCAGAAGATGACGGCGGCTATATTGCTTCTTCAGGTCAGGATTTCCACTGGCGGCGCGTAAGCGATGATATGAATCGTATTACTCTGTTCGATTTTGGCGCCGTGGCTGATGGCAAAAAGGACTGCCTGCCAGCCGTGATGGCCATGTATCACTGGGCTCAGAATAATAACCAAAAGCTATCGATCCAATTTCCAGCCGGGCGCTTCTTCATTTCATCATTCGATATTTCTGCTAAGTATATTCGTTTTCTGCGCCTGGCAGGTGCACCGGTGAATTTTGGCTATTTTCCTGCGACCACGCTGGTGTCAGACGGGAAATCAGAATTTCTGTTCAAGGTTAATGCCCGCTGGGTTGAGCTAAGTAATATCAGTTTTGAAGGTCAGATCGAACATTCGCCGAACGGTCAGGGATTTTTCCATAATATTTGCCCGGCCGGGCAATATTTTCGCGGATCCTGTCTGCGCTTTACCGGCGTCGGTGGTGTATCGCTTAGCCTGATCGATACGCTCGATTGCAAGATCGATCAATGGTATGCCAGTAAATGTACCGGAGATGTTATCCGCGGCTCATGGTCATTCACTAAAAAAGGCAACTGGGATCATAATACTGCCATTGAGTTATCCAATTTCAACGTGCAGCACTGTCGTCAGGGTAAAGTGCTTAATTTACCGCGCTGCACGCAGTCTATTATCCATAATGGCTGGATTGAGCATTCCGAATTTCCAGGAGATCTCTCCAACGGCCAGTGGATTGTTGATGCCTTGAGTCTTGAAGGCTGTAAGAATCCACTGATAGCGCACTGCTCGCGGCTAAACATGCGTCAGACCAATTTGCAGTCCGGCAGCTGGATTGATAATTCACTGGCCAATGATGAGTGGTTAAGTTCTTTTGAACGTGGCTCAACGCGCGTGGAGTCGTATGGCATCGCCGTTGATGGCAGCATGAAATACAACTACCTGACTTCCCGTTTCCGTATAGAAAACCACAGTTCTCAAGAAAAGTGGTATGAGCTGGGCAATATTCATACCCCCGATGTCGGAGACAGCTGGGAAATCGAAGTCTTTGGTCAGTCACAGTTCAGTAATGGCTCCGGAACTAAGGCATTAATGAGCGTGACTGACGATCGCCATACCGGCGGTAAGGCGATCATTAATCTGCAACGCAAAATACATGGCTTTGAAGCCAGCTGGAGCGTTGAGGGCAGCAGCCCGATCAACGACGTGGTGTATACCACTTCGAACGATAGCGACACGCGTGTATTTGTTAAACTCGCGCAGTGGTTAGGCTCTGCAGGCGTGATGATTAAAACCACCGCCAAGGATCGCTTCGTAACGGGACATTGTGCACGTTTTGACAGCCGGATGGTGCATTCCGAACCGCCAAAAGGGGAGAAAGTGCATTCCGCCGTCCGCCGTTTCTCTTTACATAACGGATTGGCAGGCATCGGTGCGAACGAGCAGGGCGATTTACTGGTCGAATCGCGACATATTGACGCCGCAAAGGTCGAAACCTCCCGGGCCGAAGGTTACATTTCGCTGGTAATCAATGGCCAGCAGGTGGCTGTACCCTATTTCGCACTTAAACAGAATAGCTGATGACTGGCGGGATCATTCCCTGATGTTGTCGGGTATATCAGCAATGCGTTACGCGCTGGCTCATCCGTTTTTTCGGATAACTCCATGCAGCTATTGGTTTATTATCGCAAAAAATAATTTCTAAGATTACAAAAAACCGTGGGGTGTTATGAAGATTTTGTTAGTTGGCAATCACACATGCGGGAACCGTGGTGATGGTGCTATTTTGCGCGGAATTATTGATTCGCTTCACCTCGAAAGAACCGATCTTGATATTGATATTATCAGTCGCTTTCCCACCAGCTCCAGCTATTTACTGCAACAGAATATTTTGCCGGATGAGCTGTTCCTTGAAACTAAAAAGTCGAACAGTCTGGTCGCTAAAGTTAAGCGTCGTCTGATGCCGAAAATTATGATGGCGCATATCAGGGGCAGCGGTTTTTTTAAAAACCTGGCCGTACCGGAATATTTGCAGCAGTTTACCGATAAATTAAAACAGTATGACGCAGTCATTCAGGTAGGCGGTTCATTTTTCGTCGACCTGTACGGGCCATTGCAGTTTGAGCACTCGCTTTGTGCCCTGCTGGCAAAGAAACCCGTCTATATGATCGGTCACAGCGTTGGACCTTTCCAAAAGGAAAGGTTTAATCAGATCGCTAATTTTGTTTTCTCCCGTGTAAACAGCCTGGTACTGCGCGAAAGCGTCAGTTTGGAAATGATGGAAAAGGCGGGGATCACCACGCAAAAAGTGATCCCGGGGGCTGACACCGCCTTTCTGGTACGTACACGCACGCTGGATGCACCTGGTCACAACCTGATCCATTGGCAGAACCAGATAGCCGCATCAAAAACCATTGCCATTACCGTCCGTGAACTGGCTCCGTTCGACAAACGCCTGGGCGTCACGCAGCAGGAATATGAAATGGCGTTCGGTAAGGTGATTAATGCCATGATTGAGAGGGGGTATCAGGTTGTTGCCCTGTCTACCTGCACCGGTATTGATAGCTATCACAGAGATGACCGCATGGTGGCAATTACCCTGGGTGACTATGTGCAACAGAAAGACAAGTACCGCGTCGTCATGGATGAATTCAACGATCTTGAGTTAGGGATCCTGTTGGCTGGATGTCACCTGACCATTGGCACGCGTTTACACTCGGCAATCATTTCCATGAACTTTGGCACCCCGGCGGTGGCGATCAACTACGAACACAAATCTTTGGGGGTGATGAAACAGCTTGGTCTGCCCGAAATGGCAAGTGACGTACAAAGCCTGATGGATGGCAGCATCATTGCCAAGGTGAACGGCGTGCTGGATAACTACGAGGAGATAGAGCAGCAGGTTGCACGGGCGGTCGAGCAGGAAAGGATCCTTGGCAACAAAATTACTGCAGACGTGCTCAAAAGCATAGGGTGATCTAATGAAACTCACATTTTTCACCATGCAATTTCCAGTTTCCTCCGAAACGTTTGTGCTGAATCAGGTCACGCATTTTATTGATATAGGTTATGACGTTGAAATTATAGCCGTTTTTCCAGGCGATTTGGTTAACCGTCATGCCGCGTTCGATCGTTATAATCTCGCTGCCAAAACGCATTATCTGTTGCCTGATGATAAGGATGGCAAAACAGCCAAGCTGGCACAGCGTCTGGCAATCATATTGCCAAAAATCCTTAAACCCGGCACGCTGAAATCATTCCATATCGGGCGATATGGCGCCCAATCCAGCAAGCTGCTGCTGCCGGCAATTGTTGCCGCTAACAAAAAGCCCTTTGCGGCAGATATTTTCCTTGTCCATTTTGGCTATGCCGGCGCGTTGGCCAATAAGCTGCGTGAACTGAAGGTGCTGCAGGGCAAACAGGTTACCGTGTTTCACGGTGCGGATATTTCTCGTCGCCATATTCTGGAAGAGCATAAGAAGGATTACCCCAGGCTATTTGCTCAAAACGAGTTGCTGCTACCCATCAGCCGTCTGTGGCAGCACAAACTGATTGCTATGGGCTGTCCGGCGGAGAAGATTAACGTTACGCGCATGGGCATTGAGCCAGAAAAATTTAACCTTAAGCTACGCGATGCGCTACATCAGCCGCTACGTATTCTCTCCGTAGCGCGCCTGACCGAAAAGAAAGGTTTAGGCGTGGCAATTGAAGCCTGCAGGATTTTGAAACAGCAGGGCGGGTGCTTCGAGTACACTATCATTGGCTACGGCGATCTTGAAGCTCAACTGAAGACCGCCATTGCTGACGGCGATCTGGAAGACTGTGTCAAGCTGGTTGGTTTTAAGCCGCAAGAAGAGATTAAACGCTATCTGGATGAAGCAGATATTTTTCTGCTGCCTTCACTGACTGCCGCCGACGGCGATATGGAAGGCATTCCGGTTGCGCTGATGGAAGCTATGGCGGTGGGATTGCCTGTGGTTTCCAGCGAACACAGCGGTATACCGGAGCTTATTGAACACAATGTATCGGGCTGGCTGGCACCTGAGGGCGATGCGCAGGCTCTGGCGGCTATCTTGTTGAGGCTCTCACAGGGTGAGGCGGATGTAGTTCCGGTAGTGCTGGCGGCACGCGCTAAGGTTGAAACTGAATTTAATCAGCATATTGCCTATCGCCAGTTGGCAGAAATTCTGGAGCGGTTAGCGTGAGCAGCTTAAAGAATCAGGCCATCTGGCTGTTTGGTGCCACCTGCTTTGCCGCTGCATTACAGGTTGTGCAGCTTGGCGTGCTGGCACGCAAACTCGAAGCACACGAGCTGGGTATTCTGGCCATTATCAACGCTATTCTTGCGGTGGCGATGGTGCTGCAGGATATGGGAATGAGCAGTTATATTGTTCATCGACAGAATATCACCCGTAAAGAGCAGAGCACGATTTACTGGGTAAACGTCCTGCTTAGCATGCTGACAGGCTTGCTGCTGGTGGCTATTGCCTGGCCAATCTCCTGGTTTTATCATCTTCCGCAGCTTGGCGGGCTGATTATGCTTACCAGCCTGAACTTTCTGGTGCTGGGGTCGCTATCGCAATATCAGGCACATTTTATCAAAGCCAAGCGAATGATATTGCTGGCAAAAATAGAGATGGTAACCAAGTTTCTTGCCTTTGCGTTCACGGTGATATTGCTTTATTACTCTCCGCTCGGCGTCTCTGCGGTTATCCTCGGTCTTTTTGCCAATGCGGCTTTGCGCATTGGGTGCATGATCTGGTTCGGGGATAAATCCTGGCGGCCCACATTCGAATTTGACCAGGGCACGTTTTACAGCTCGCTCAAATACGGGATTTATCAGCTGGGTTCACAAACCATTAATCAGCTGCGTACTCAGGCAGATTCGCTGATCGTCGGTAAAGTGATGGGTGCAGAGCTGCTCGGGGTATATTCTCTGGCTAAAGAATTGATACTTCAGCCCCTTAAGCTGGTGACACCGGTGATTAACCGTCTGGCTTTACCGCGCTTTGCCGAGAAACAACACGATCCTGTGCGCCTGCAGCAGCTGTTTCTCAAAGGCACTTTCGTTATCATGCTGTTCAGCGCGATCATGTATCTGGCCATCGGCATTCTTTCCCCGGTAATTGTACGCGTGCTATATGGGCCGGCGCACGAAGCCGTGGGGCAACTGATCCCATTGATGTTACTGTTTGGCATGCTAAGGCCGATGGGAGGATTGACCGGAGCTATTTCTCAGGCGAATGGCCGTACCAATGTCGAATTTTACTGGAACGTTGTGGCGAGCATCATTGTGGTACTGGTCCTGGCATCGGTATGGATCTGGCCACAAGTAGAGTATGTAGCGTTAACGTTATCGATTTCTCAGGTACTGATATCCGTCTTTGCCCACCCGTTCTTTATTAAACCGGTGATAGGAATCCGCTTCTTGCCGTATGCACGCCAGTGGATTTCAGTTTCAGCGGTGTTTGTCGGAATTATTGCGCTGGTCAGTCATTATAATTTGTTTATCATGCCTGAATGGTTCAGCCGCTGGCTCTGACCCGGCGTTAATATCAAGGTCACCCTCACGGTGACCTTTTTTATGGTCGAAGCCCGCTGTATTTTTTTCGGATTAAGATTATACTTGCGAATCATCTCTTTAATGCATAATGAATTTGTGTTTCAACATCATTCATATGGAAAAATTATGACCAAGCTTAAAGCAGTTATCCCGGTTGCAGGTCTCGGAATGCATATGCTTCCTGCAACAAAAGCTATTCCTAAAGAGATGCTGCCCGTCGTCGATAAGCCTATGATCCAATACATTATCGATGAGTGCGTGGCAGCGGGTATTAAGGAAATTGTTCTGGTCACCCATGCATCCAAGAATGCGGTTGAAAACCATTTTGATACCTCCTACGAACTGGAAGCCTTGCTTGAAGCCCGCGTTAAACGCTCCTTGCTCAGCGAGGTAAAATCTATCTGCCCACCAGGTGTGACGATCATGAACGTGCGCCAGCCACAGCCGCTGGGGCTGGCTAATGCTCTGTTATGCGCCCGTCCAATGCTGCATGATGAAGCGTTTGTGGTGGTGCTGCCTGACGTGCTGCTGGATAATGCCAGCGCCGATCCGTTGCGTTACAACCTGGCGGCGATGGTAGCGCGTTTTGAAGAAACCGGGCGTAGCCAGGTGCTGGCTCACCACATGCCGGACGCCGATCTTTCAGAGTATTCAGTGATTACCACCGAGGAGCCGTTGGACTTCCCAGGTAAAGTGAGCTCCATTCTGGAATTCGTAGAAAAACCAGAAAACCCGGAAGCGCTGAATTCCGATCTCGCCGCAGTAGGGCGTTATGTGTTGTCTGCCGATATCTGGCCCGAGCTGGAAGCGCTGGAGCCGGGTGCATGGGGTCGCTACCAGCTAACTGATGCCATCGTCAGTTTGAATAAGAAAACGCCTGTTGATGCGCAACTGCTCAGTGGCGATAGCTTTGACTGCGGGCGCAAACTTGGTTATATGAAAGCTTTTGTTACCTGGGGCTTGCGTAATCACAGTCAGGGGCGTGCGTTCCGCGATGAGATCCAGAAAATTTTGGCCAAATAATCCCAAATCTGAGCACAGCCGTGCCACTTGCGCGGCCTGACTGAAGGAGTCTGAATGTCTATTTTAGTCACGGGGGGAGCAGGCTATATTGGATCCCATACCGTACTCTCATTGCTGCAACGTGGCGATGACGTGGTGATACTGGATAATCTGAGTAATGCATCGCGCGAGTCAATTAATCGTGTTGAAAAGCTAACCGGTAAAACGGCGACTTTCTTCGAAGGGGACCTCCTCGATCGTAGCTGTTTGCGGAGTGTTTTCAGCGCTCACCGTATCAGCGCAGTGATCCACTTTGCCGGACTTAAGGCTGTAGGGGAGTCGACGCGCAAACCGCTGGAGTATTACCAAAATAATGTCACCGGTACGCTGGTACTGCTGGAAGAGATGCGCAGTGCAGGGGTGAATCAATTTATTTTCAGCTCGTCTGCCACCGTATATGGAGCCGATGCGCCAGTACCTTATGTTGAAACCACGCCAATTGGCGGTACCACCAGCCCCTACGGCACGTCTAAGCTGATGGTTGAACAGATTTTACGTGACTACGCCAAAGCTAACCCTGAATTCAAAACTATTGCATTACGCTATTTTAATCCGGTCGGTGCTCATGAATCCGGTCAGATTGGCGAAGATCCTAACGGTATCCCAAACAACCTGCTACCGTATATTGCTCAGGTCGCCATCGGTCGGCTGGAAAAACTCGGCATATTCGGTGATGACTATCCGACTGAGGATGGCACCGGCGTGCGGGACTACATCCATGTGATGGATCTGGCAGAGGGACACCTCAAGGCACTGGATCATCTTTCGGCGATTGAAGGTTATAAAGCCTATAATCTTGGCGCGGGGAAAGGCTACTCGGTGCTGGAAATGGTTAAGGCGTTTGAAAAAGCGTCTGGCCGCACGGTCGCATATCAGATTTCTCCACGTCGTGATGGCGACCTGGCTGCTTTCTGGGCCGATGCCACGCTGGCTGATAAAGAGTTGAACTGGCGCGTCTCGCGCGGTATTGACGAGATGATGCGTGATACATGGAACTGGCAGAGCCAGAATCCCCAAGGCTATAGTTGATCGATAGCATCAACTTAAGTAAAACCCAGCGAATGCTGGGTTTTTTTGTTAAAAAAAACTGTTGAATGTATTGTTAACCATCAGAAAGTCATATCTTTTTAGTCTTAGATTAAGTATCTTATCCAGCCTGAAGCAGTAGCCTTTACACTGCTAAATCGGCCAAAACAGTGCCGGGAATGTACCATTTTCATTAGTTTTCATAAAATGCGAATGATATAATTCATACTTGGCTTACCAGTAAGTGGCTGTTTACAACAGACAATAGTCAGATGCATCAGCACGCTGAGAGCTGCAACTCAGAGGCGGTAGCGTGCTTTTTTTATGAGAATGACCTTACCTTCTCCGCTTCCCATCTTAACCTCAATTAAAGAAAACCGCAGTGTATTGAGAAATACTATGAAAATTTTGGTAACGGGTGGTGCTGGCTTCATAGGTTCAGCAGTCATACGCCATATCATTAACAATACTGATGATACTGTATTAAATATTGATAAACTTACTTATGCAGGCAATTTAGAGTCTTTGCAGGAAATCAGTGATAACCCACGTTATCATTTCTCCAAAACAGACATTTGCGACTCAGAGTCCCTGAAACGTGCATTTAATGACTTCGAACCCGACGTTGTTATGCACCTGGCTGCGGAAAGTCATGTCGACCGATCAATCGATGGTCCGGCGGCCTTCATTGAGACAAACATTATCGGAACATATGTTTTACTTGAAGCTGCGAGAATGTATTGGCTTGGGCTGCCTGTCGAAAGAAAAGAAGCATTCAGATTTCATCATATATCTACAGATGAAGTATTTGGTGATTTACACGGCACTGAAGATTTGTTTACCGAGCAAACCGCTTATGCGCCCAGCAGTCCTTACTCTGCTTCGAAAGCTTCCAGCGACCATCTGGTCAGAGCCTGGCAGCGTACCTATGGTCTACCGGTACTGGTAACAAACTGTTCCAACAATTATGGGCCATACCATTTCCCGGAAAAATTAATTCCTCTGACGATATTAAATGCGCTGGCAGGAAAACCACTGCCCATTTACGGTAACGGTAGACAGGTTCGAGACTGGCTTTATGTGGAAGATCACGCCAGAGCATTATATCGTGTAGCCACTACAGGTGTCGTTGGTGAAACTTATAATATTGGTGGTCATAACGAACGACAGAACATCGAAGTTGTGAATACTATCTGCAGCATCCTGAATCGTCTTGTAGTCGATAAGCCCTGTGGTATTGCCGACTTTGCTACACTTATCACTTTTGTCCAGGATCGTCCGGGACATGATTTACGTTATGCGATCGATGCCACAAAAATTGAAAAAGAACTGGGTTGGTTACCCGAAGAGACCTTCGAAACGGGACTTGAGAAGACCGTGCAATGGTATCTGAAAAATACAGAGTGGTGGCAACGGGTTCTGGATGGATCGTACGCCGGTGAAAGATTAGGCTTAGAGGTAAAAGAATTTTTTTGATATGAAAGGTATTATTTTAGCAGGGGGATCTGGCACACGCCTTCATCCTATCACACGAGGCTTATCGAAGCAGCTCTTGCCGGTTTATGATAAGCCAATGATCTACTACCCTCTTTCAGTGCTGATGTTGGCAGGTATTAAAGATATCCTTATCATTACTACACCGCAGGATCTGAGTTCGTTTCAAAGATTGCTTGGTGACGGTGGTGATTTAGGTATCAACCTCCAATTTGCCATACAACCCAACCCGGATGGATTAGCCCAGGCATTTATCATTGGCGAGAAGTTTATTGACGGCGACGAATGTGCTTTGGTTTTAGGTGATAATATTTTCTTTGGTCAGGGATTTGCTCCTGTTCTTGAGAATATAGCGACAAAGAAAACAGGTGCAACAGTATTTGGCTATCAGGTCAAAGATCCTGGTCGTTTTGGTGTTGTAGAGTTTGATCAAAAATTCAAAGCTCTTTCAATTGAAGAAAAACCTGAGGATCCAAAATCAAATTGGGCAGTCACAGGGCTGTACTTTTATGATAAAAATGTAGTTGAGATGGCGAAAAAAGTAACACCATCTCACCGTGGTGAATTAGAGATTACCGCACTAAATGAAATGTACCTTAAGGATGGCTTGCTTGAGGTTGAGTTATTAGGGCGCGGGTTTGCGTGGTTAGATACCGGAACTCATGATAGCTTGATCGAGGCATCACAATTTATACATACCATTGAAAAAAGACAAGGTTTAAAAGTAGCTTGCCTTGAAGAAATCGCTTTCAGAAAAGGTTGGATAACCAAATCTCAATTAGCTGATTTGGCAAAATCACTTGAGAAAACAGATTACGGCAAATATCTTTATAGCGTCATTAGTGGCTAAATATCAGAACTTCAATATTGGCCTTTTGAGCAGATTTTATTTAATTAAGAGCTGAATACAGCAGGATGCTGTATTCAATAAATATTCACTTACAGAGTAAGTGAATTGAGGGAGTTACCATGCCGACGGTTTTGATATTAGGAGGTTCAGGATTTATAGGAACCAATCTGATTGCTTTTTACTGCAATAAAAACTACAAAGTTATCACTTTTGGACGTTCGATGCCGGTAATTGAACATCCCAATCTTGAGATAATTGTGGGTGATATCAGGAACTTGGTTGAATTAGAGCAGGTATTCAATAATCACGAAATAGATCTTGTATTTCACTCGTTGACAAGTATCTCAGCTACGGATTCTTTTGGTAGCTGCCAGAGTTTAGTGTCAGTAAACCTATCTTGCTTAATTGATACCATCTCTTTGATGAGAAAGTACAGTGTACATAAAATGGTGTATTTTTCATCCGGCGGATCGATTTATGGCGTATCTGATGCCCCAATCAATGAGCAGCACGAATTATCTCCGGTTAGTTTTTACGGATGGATAAAGGAAGTTTCAGAACGTTATCTGGCATATGAAAATCGAATAAACACTAAATTCAATTATTTGATATTACGTCCTTCCAATGTATATGGGCAATATCAAAAGTTAAACAGGATAATCGGCGTAGCCCTAAAAAATGCTTTAAAGAAAGAAAATATGCACATATATGGCGATGTAGATATCTGCAAAGATTATATACATATAGATGATGTTTGTGAAATAACGCACGCTTTAGTCGAGAGTAATAACTCCTGGAATGATATATATAATATTGGTTCAGGGAAAGGGACGAGTTTGAAAGAAATATTGCACTACGCTGAAGTCATTAGTGGCAATAAATTGAAGTTAGTCATGCATGATAAAAAGGCCGGCGATATTAGTTATAGCATCCTTGATATTTCTAAAGTACAAGCTAAAATTGGCAAACGAAGCTTCATACCAGTTTATGAAGGGATGAAAAGCATGCATCTCTATGTACATCAGCAGCTAAGTACTGATTCTGTTACGAGCTGATCAATTCAATGCTAGTTTGAATTTTAAATCTGTACAACCTTCCTCGTGAAGTAATCTAATGATGAGAAATTTATGAAGTTTAATATAGGTTACCTTTATGATCTGGTAACAGTCATAACTCAAAAAGAACTCAAAGTCAGATACAAAAGCAGCTTCTTTGGGTATCTTTGGTCTATAGCAAATCCTCTATTGTTTGCCATGATATATTTTTTCATCTTCAAGCTTATAATGAGAGTTCAGATACCCAACTATACCGTTTTTATTATCACTGGATTATTTCCGTGGCAGTGGTTTGCCAGCTCGGCGAGTAATGCACTATTTTCTTTCTTATCCAATGCTCAAATAATTAAAAAAACAGTTTTTCCACGTTCTGTGATCCCGCTAAGTAATGTGCTGATGGAATGCTTGCACTTTCTCTGTACAATCCCAGTTATACTTGTATTTCTATTTATCTATGACATGCGTCCAGCACTTAATTGGCTCTGGGGTATTCCAATAATCGGCTTGGCTCAAATTATATTAATGCTGGGTGTTGCCCTTATGTTTTCAACGCTCAATCTGTTCTTCCGTGATTTAGAGAGGTTTGTGAGTCTGGGGATCATGTTACTGTTCTATTGCACACCAATTTTATATTCTGCAGAAATGATTCCTCAAAAATATAAATGGTTGATCGATTATAATCCTCTTGCCTCAATGATACTCAGTTGGCGTGAATTATTTATGCATAATACACTTAACTATGCTTTGGTGAGTGAGGTTTATGTCTACGCTGCGATTTCCCTACTTATTGGCAGCTTGGTTTTCAATAAGCTCAAACATAGATTTGCAGAGATTTTATAATGAGTGTTGTAATTGAATTCATTAATGTAACTAAATCATACCCGTTATACCATCACATCGGATCAGGCATTAAAGAGCTTATTTTCAATCCACGTAGAGCCTTGAGTTTATTAAGTGGTCGCAGTTATCTTGCAATTGAGCATATAAACTTCAGGATCGAAAAAGGGGAGTCCGTAGCATTAATTGGCCGAAACGGTGCTGGAAAGAGTACATCCCTCGGTTTGGTCGCTGGTGTATTGAAACCAACAGTAGGGAAAGTTAATGTCGTCGGACGCGTGGCATCGATGCTGGAGCTAGGTGGTGGATTTCATCCTGAGTTAACTGGCAGAGAAAATATAAGGCTGAACGCCACTCTTTTGGGATTACGCCGCAAAGAGCTTAAAGCCCGAATAAACGATATTATCGAGTTTTCTGAATTAGGCGAATTCATTGACGAACCCATACGAGTCTACTCTAGCGGTATGCTGGCAAAGCTCGGTTTTTCTGTTATTTCGCAGGTCGATCCGGACATATTAATTATTGATGAAGTGCTGGCAGTCGGCGACATCGCCTTCCAAAGGAAATGCATCAAAACTATAAATGAATTCAAAAGAAAGGGCGTCACCATTCTCTTTGTTAGCCATAATTTATCCGATATCGAAAAAGTATGTGATCGAGTTATCTGGATCGAAAATCATCGCTTAAAAATGACTGGTAGATCCAGTGAAGTTATCAGTGCCTATAAAACTGCAATGGCTTAAAATTATATCAAGAGTCTACATTGAATGAATATTTCCATCTACACATCACATCACAAACCGAGTGCCTTTTTAAGCTCTCCAGTAATCAAACCTATTCACGTAGGTAAAGCTAATTCTCTCGATGAGATATGCTGCGCGGGAGACGACAGTGGGGATAGCATTTCGCTTAAAAATCCCTTTTACTGTGAATTAACCGCTCACTATTGGGTTTGGAAAAATACTGACATCTCTGACTATGTTGGTTTCATGCACTACCGGAGACATTTCAATTTTTCTGACGATCAGTATAAAGATGAAGATGTGTGGGGCATGGTCAGTCGCTCTGAAATTGATGCTGACTACGAAAATGAGTTTGGTTTAGATGAAGATTCAATAAAAAAATGCATCGGTGACGCAGACTTGCTTTTGCCTAAAAAATGGTCGGTGAAAGCAGCAGGAAACATAAACAATTTTGAGCATTATAAAGTTTCTGATCACTTACACATCGAAGACTATCAAAACGCACTTGACATTTTAACCGATAAGTATCCTGAGTACAAAAAAGCTGTAACTCTATTTAATGATGCACATAACGGATATTACACTAATATGTACGTTATGAAGCGAGATCTATTTATAGAGTATTCAGATTGGTTATTCTCAATTTTGAGCGATCTTGAGGAAACCCTTTATTTTAAAAACTATTCACAGCAGGAAAAAAGAGTATTCGGACATATATCTGAAAGACTATTCAATATTTTTATTATCAAAAAAATCGCTGACTCAAAAATAAAAATCAAAGAAATACAGCGTACTTTTATCAGAAAAGAAACATTTAATAGCTATCTTTTACCGCAGTATATCTCCAACTCAGTACCTGTAGTGATTTGCTCGGATGATAATTATGCGATGGCGTTAGGCGGGTTAATTAAATCAATAATAAATAATGCAAGTAGTGATAAAAACTACGATTTGGTTATTTTAGATAACGGATTAACTGTTAAAAACAAGCATCGAATACTTTCACTGATCAAGGATATCACTAATTTCAGTGTTCGTTTTTTCAGCGTACATGCTTTCGATGAAATAAAAGATGCTTATATCAGACCACCTTTTACTATCGCTACATATTCCAGACTTTTTATTCCCCGCCTTTTTAGACATTTTGAAAAGGTAGTCTTTATTGATACCGACACCGTTGTTGAAAGTGACCTGGCGGAACTGATAGACATATCCATGGGTGATAATCTTGTCGCCGCTGTCCAGGATATTGTAATGGAAGGATTTGTTAAGTTCGGCAATATTGCAGAGTCTGATGACGGTATACAAACCGCTGGAGAATATCTTAAATCAAAGCTCGCCTTGAGCAAGCCTGAAGAATATTTCCAGGGTGGGATTATGGTCTTCAATATCGAAGCAATGAATAAAGAGAATATTTTCTCCCGGTTGATGAGTGAGCTCAAGGGACAAAGCTTCTGGTTTCTTGACCAAGATATAATGAATAAGGTATTCCACGGACGGGTGCATTTTTTACCACTGGAATGGAACGTATATCATGGCAATGGCCATACTGATACATTTTACCCGAATCTGAAGTTTTCTACTTACAGTCGTTACCTTAAGGCTAGAAAAAATCCCAAAATGATCCACTTTGCAGGCGAGAATAAGCCTTGGCATACAGATAAAGTAGATTATTATGATAACTTCATCAAAAATATCCAAGGTACTCCCTGGGAGCTGGAAGTTTATTCAAAACTTATTCATTTATCTGCCCCAGCCTCAACAATTCACACTAAAAACATTGAGATGGGTTTATTACAGACAAAGATAAAAGAAAATTACTCCCATATCTCGATAGAATTGCTCCACGAGGGACCAAGCGTCGAAGCGACATAGCCCGTCTCTATTACAAAATCAGACGCAGCATTTTAGGTTAGGACAAATAAAAATGAGCAAAAAAATTTTAATAGTAGGTGCGGGTTTTTCTGGTGTCGTCATCGCCCGTAAGCTGGCCGAAAATGGGCATAAAATTCGTGTTATCGATCGCCGTAATCACATCGCGGGTAACTGTTATGATGCTAGGGACCAGGAAACGAATGTTATGGTTCATACCTATGGCCCACATATCTTTCATACTGATAATAAAGAAGTATGGGATTTCATAAATCAATTTACAAATATGATGCCTTATATAAACAGGGTCAAGGCCACTTACAATGGGAAAGTTTTCTCACTTCCTATTAATCTGCATACTATTAATCAATTTTTTAATAAAACATGTAGCCCTGATGAGGCGAGAAAACTGATCGAAAGCAAGGGTGATAGTTCAATCGAGTCTCCTGTTACCTTCGAGCAGCAGGCACTGAGGTTCGTGGGTAAAGAGCTATATGAAGCATTCTTCAAAGGCTACACAATCAAACAGTGGGGAATGGAACCTTCTGAGCTGCCAGCTTCGATACTCAAACGGTTACCAGTGCGTTTCAATTACGACGATAACTACTTTAATCATAAGTATCAGGGAATGCCAGAAAAAGGCTACACTGAGATGATTGAGAATATGGCTCAGCACCCGAATATCACTATTGAACTGAATGTTGATTATAATAATGAAGAGCGCAGCTCGTACGACCATATTTTCTACAGTGGCCCCCTGGATGCTTTTTATAATAATCAATTTGGCCGATTAGGCTATCGCACACTGGATTTTGAACGTTTTAGTTATGATGGTGATTATCAAGGATGCGCGGTAATGAATTATAGCGAGCAGGATGTACCTTATACCCGCATCACCGAGCATAAATATTTCTCTCCCTGGGAGACTCACGAAAAATCTATTTGCTATAAAGAATTCAGTCGATCTTGTGAGGAGTCAGACATCCCATATTATCCAATTCGCCAAATGGGAGAGATGAATATCTTGCATAAGTATCTTGATCTCGCCGAGAAAGAAAAAAATATTACTTTTGTAGGCCGTCTGGGTACTTATCGTTATCTCGATATGGATGTGACGATTGCCGAGGCATTGAATACTGCCGAAACTTATCTTGATTCAATTAATCATAAAAATAAGATAATGCCTGCGTTTACGGTATGTGTAAGATGAGGACGGTTGCATTAATTGTCACTTATAATCGTCTGGATAAGCTAATGCTGTGCTGGGCCTCAACGGCCCGCCAATCGTTTGACGATATTGTTATTGTTAACAATGCTTCTACCGACGGAACCAAGCTGTGGCTTGACGCTATAGTAGATCCAAGACTACATCGACTTCATCTATCGGATAACTCTGGTGGGGCCGGTGGGTTTAAAAAAGGTGCTCAATTCATAAAAGATACTATCAGTGCAGATTGGGTTTTCATCTATGATGATGATGCTTATCCACAAGATGATATTGTCGAATGTTTTGACCGTCTCTCCGAAGTAAATAGATACGATGCGCATGCTGCAAAGGTGATTGATTTATCTAACAATATTTGCAAAATGAATGCACCATGGATTAAGTATCCAGTTAGCTTCAAAGAAAATATTGCTTATCTGAGAGAGCCACACTTATATTGTGTTAGTGGGGAGCGTCGTGAGCAAATTATATCATTCTCTTTTGTTGGTTTGATAATTAAAAAAGACCTCCTTTGCAATACTACTGATTATATCCACGACGACTTATTTATATACTTCGATGATGTCTACTATTCATATCATCTTCATCTTCGTGGCTCTCGGCTAAACTACTTACCTGAGATATCTTTTATGCATGATATAAATACTAATGTAAAGTCCATAAACCCAGGCTGGAAAGTTTATTATCTTGTCAGGAATTTACTGCTTGAAAATAAATATTTTGGTTCTGAGCGACCCTTTTCATTGTGTTTCATTTGCATGCGTCTGATAAAATATTTTACTATCTCAGTTAGACAACCATCCCCTTTGCAGTATATTAAGTACTTCTTTAAAGCTATAGTTGATGGGCGATCTCTGAAATCGGGACGGCGCCATTGATTGGTGTTCTTGCATGCATAAGATCTGCTATTTCGTTAATACTGACTGGTACTTTGATTTACATTGGTTAGAAAGGGCTTTGTCAGCCAGAGACAATGGTTATGAGGTTCACATTATCTGTAATTTTGATGATGAGATCATCTATGAAAAACTTAAAGGCCTGGGACTAAAATGCTACAAGCTTAATGTTCATTCCCAGTCACTTAGTGTGATAAGGTTCACAAGAAGTGTATATAAGTTTTTTTCCATTCTGAAGAGCATCTCGCCGGATATATTACATTGCATTACCATCAAACCAATAATTATTGGTGGGTTATACTCATTTTATAAAAAAAAACCTGTTGTTCTTAGCTTTGTCGGCCTGGGGAGACTTTTTGATGGCGAAACTACGCTTCTAAAAATATTGAAATATTTCATCACAAAAATATATAAAGTTATCTTCAAAAATCCAAAAGCTCTGTTTATCTTCGAACATAATTCTGACAGAGAGAGGCTATTGAAGTTAACCCACGGCCCCATTCACCAAACTGAAGTCATTGAAGGCGCGGGGGTTAATACCGATCTATTTCGTTATCAACCTGAACCCGTCAATGAAATTCCAATAATATTGTTTGCCAGCAGGCTAATTTGGTCTAAAGGTCTCTATGATCTCATTCAAGCAAAGCTGAAACTCAAAGATCAAGATGTTCACTTCAGGATACTTGTGGCGGGGATTACTGTTACTGATGATAAAGATGCCATCAAGGATTCAGTAATAGAAAAGTGGGTAGAAAATGGGTGGATTGAATGGCTTGGCAAGTCTGATGACGTTGCCCGGCTGATTAGCGGAGCGAATCTGGTTGTTTTACCTTCTGTCTACAACGAGGGGATCCCCAGAATTTTACTCGAATCATGCGCAATTGGCCGTGCGTGTGTCTGCTACGATAGCGGAGGTTGTGGAAGTCTTGTTATCGATGGTGAAAATGGCTTCCTGGTCAGTAAACATGATATTGATTCACTCGCTGAACGCATCGGTTATCTGCTCCAATACCCTTCGACCAGAATAAAAATGGGCAGGCGTGGTACAGAGATCATTTCAGAGAAATTTTCTTCTGAAATTGTTATCGCCAGCACGCTTGCCGCCTATAACGAATTAATATAGCTCGATTGATAATAATTTCATCAATCGATACAGAACTATATTTATCCTGTTCAACGTAAAGAATCCTTTATTTCTTTTAATATGTTTTCTGAAGCTTTTTTTATGTTTAGTAGTTCATTTAAGGTAGTTTTGCGCTGTTGTTTGTAGCAATCTTGCGAAGTTGTCATAAAATTATTTATAGCTTCTTTTACGCCATTGAAGTCAGATACCCGGCAAACACTTTTTGCAATTATCTCGCCGCTCGTTAAGAATGGAAGGTGGTCATTACGTTCTAAAAACACCACCGGCTTTTCCAATATTTGATATTCCAGCAGCCAGCTTATACCATCAATTATTAACGCATCTGATGCTTTAAATATTGCTCCGTAAGTATTGTTCTCGAATAGCATAGTATTAGGTAGATCATTCCATTCCTTGAAAAACAGATCGATTTTATGTCTGATATGATCATATTTCTCGCTTTCTAATGTAGTAAGCAAGGCCGGATGAGGACTAAAGACAATATCTATTTGAGGATTCTCCTTCGCCCATTCAAGCATTTGTTGATAAATCTCCAGGAATGTACCGAAGTTAGACCAGTTTTTCTCAATACTATGATGAGCTCCCCACAGAACACGATAGTTCCTTCTCCCGTCTGGCCATGAAATGGGCCAAGTTCCTTCTGATGAAAGTAACTTCTCAACTTTAGGATGACCCGTGACGAAAATCCGTTCTTCACTTATCCCGGAGCTCTCCTTAAGTGAATCATATGCATACTCATTCGCCACAAAAAGCATAGAGCAATGCTTATGGAATACACTGTTTTCAATGTTCGGATCGACATTGCCGAGGAAATTCATGATTTCGTAGGGGACGTAAGCAAGATGCGCGAAATTTATTTCTTGCGATGCAAATGCCGGAGGGATATCCGCATCCCATTGCGATTGCCTGAAAATAACATCCGGGTTTATTGTTTTGAGTATATCAAGATCTTCGTAAGAATCATCTGAGTTAAGGCGAATGTGTTCTATGTTCTGTTCAATTAGTTTTTCATGCACTACGTCTTCACCACCAAAACAGACTTCACCTGGGAATTTCTTGTTTATGCTTGCAACGGTTGGGTGAAAGCTACTGTCATCTCGCATTGCCTTATATACCGGGCTGAGACTGTCCCAGGCGGTAATATTATGCACGAGGAAAATGCAAGATATCTTGTCGCTTCGACATCTTACCTTACGTGAAAGGCAGTGTAAGGTTTGCTTGGCAATAGCAGCTTGATTTTTTAACAGCAGGCATTGTTCAGCCATTTGCTGGATGAGATATTTGGGGTTTTCACCTTGCAGCCATTCTGTACTTTTATCTAACTCATCTTTTTGGCTACCAGCTTCTGACTGAAGTTTTTTCAAACGATGAATCAATTCATCATTTTGTTTGATGATAATATCCTGATTGCGCAAACTCAGGTCTTGCCTCTTATACAGGTAAGGGTAGATGAAAGATTTTATTCTACTTATCAACATATTGTTACCTTGTTTAGCATTTTCTTTGTTCGATTTTCTAATAAGTATACAGGTTTTTTATAATTTCTCTTAAGTCAACATATACTTTTTTGTGTTAAATGCACCCATTTTTTCTTGAGAGGTTCATGATTTGTTCCCGGAGAGCGTCTCGCATTAGGTTTTTTTTTAAACAAATTTCCATCTGCAGCCTGACGACCCTTTTATCCTGATGCTTTTTTCTACCTATCCCATCTATCGCTTTATGCATGTGTTCTATTTAAGTTAATATCAGGGCATCCATTTGCGAGGTGTACTTCACCCCGTTCACACTTCCTGACAGGAGTTTGTAATGTCCAAGCAACAGATCGGCGTTGTAGGTATGGCGGTAATGGGCCGTAATCTGGCTCTTAACATCGAGAGCCGCGGCTACTCAGTCTCTATCTTCAACCGCTCACGTGAAAAAACCGATGAAGTCGTCGCAGAGAATCCGGGCAAGAAGCTGGTTCCACATTACACCATCGAGGAGTTTGTCAGCTCCCTGGAAAAACCGCGCCGTATCCTGCTGATGGTGCAGGCCGGTGAAGCAACCGATAAAACCATCGCTTCCCTCACCCCTCATCTCGACAAAGGCGATATTCTGATCGACGGGGGTAACACCTTCTACAAAGATACCATTCGTCGTAACCGCGAGCTGTCTGAACAGGGCTTCAACTTCATTGGTACCGGCGTTTCCGGTGGCGAGGAGGGCGCACTGAAAGGCCCATCAATTATGCCTGGTGGTCAGAAAGAAGCTTATGAACTGGTTGCGCCAATCCTTACCGAAATTGCAGCCGTTGCCGAAGGCGAAGCCTGTGTGGCCTACATGGGGCCAGACGGTGCCGGTCATTATGTGAAAATGGTGCACAACGGCATTGAGTACGGCGATATGCAGCTGATAGCTGAAGCCTACTCCCTGCTGAAAGGCGCGCTGAATCTTAGCAATGAAGAACTGGCTGAAACCTTTAGCAAGTGGAATGAAGGTGAACTGAGCAGCTACCTGATTGACATCACCAAAGATATCTTCACCAAGAAAGATGAAGAAGGTCACTACCTGGTCGATGTGATCCTTGACGAAGCGGCAAACAAAGGTACCGGTAAGTGGACCAGTCAAAGCTCGCTGGATCTCGGCGAGCCGCTGTCACTGATCACCGAATCGGTGTTTGCCCGCTATCTTTCTTCGTTGAAAACCCAGCGCGTTGCGGCCTCTAAAGTGCTGTCTGGCCCGAAAGTGCAGGCCGTTAGCGCTGATAAAGCCGAATTTGTTGAGAAAGTGCGTCGTGCGCTGTACCTCGGCAAAATTGTTTCTTACGCGCAGGGCTTCTCACAACTGAAAGCCGCTTCTACTGAGAATAACTGGGATCTCAACTACGGTGAAATCGCCAAGATCTTCCGTGCCGGTTGCATCATCCGCGCCCAGTTCCTGCAGAAAATCACCGATGCTTACGAAGATAATGCCGATATCGCGAACCTGCTGTTAGCGCCTTACTTCAAAAACATTGCTGATGAGTACCAGCAGGCGCTGCGTGACGTGGTGGCTTACGCGGTGCAGAACGGCATCCCAACGCCAACCTTCTCTGCGGCTATCGCCTACTATGACAGCTACCGTTCAGCGGTGCTGCCGGCGAACCTGATCCAGGCGCAGCGCGACTACTTCGGTGCCCATACTTACAAGCGTACCGACAAAGATGGCGTGTTCCACACCGAATGGCTGGACTAATTTAGTCAGCAGATGAATTAAAGGCTTCCTTTGGGAAGCCTTTTTTTGCGTCAGGGCACCAGTCACTCTCCGCTCCTGCTTGTGTCAGCAGCGGAGTCAGTGGATCTGCTAACGCCTTAACGATGGTTGGAAACTGGCGGTTAAAATGCTGGCATTAAGCGTGATTAACACGCTCAGGGTGGCTGTTGTGCCGGCGTTGGCCCGGCGCAATTGGATTTGCCACCGCTGTGCCGGTAAACTCGTCCCTGTACCGCGCGGTCCGAACCTCGATGTGACGTGGCGATGGCAGACCAAAGTGGTAGCTATTGATTTCACGCCGTGCGGCTGCGATTTGGCCAGCGCTTAGCGTTCCTGCATGCCAGTCCACGCAGACATTTTTTGGCTTTTAGTGATGCGGCGGTGGCTAACCAGGCGCTAGCGGCTGAACCCGACCCACTGCGCCGCGCAGATACGCCGGTAATCTTCGGCATTGAGCACCATCGATTTTTCCAGCAGTCCGGCATTAAACGCCAGTTCCTGATAGCGGCTAAACAGGCTGGGATCGGCCACCAGTAGCAGTTGGGGGTGGAAACTGAACGGGGGGATAGCGCCAAACACGCAGCCGGTTAAGTTTTCGACTTCGGCCGGACTGGCCAGCGAAGCGCGGGTGCCGCCCAGCGCGCTGGCCAGTCCGGCAAGATTGGCCTGTTTATCTGCCGGTAGCACCGCCAGCACATGCTGTTTCACCCCATTTCCCTTTACGTGGCACACCAGCGCTTTCGCTCCCTGGCCCAGCTCGGTGCCACGTAATGCCGCCACCTCGGCGCATTTTCCCGTGGCTTCATGTTCCACAATCCGGTAACGGGCCTGATGGCGATTAAGCAGGGCGGTCAGTTTTTCAAACGTGCTCATGGCTGTTCCTGAATGCCATAAGGCCGGATAACCGGCCAGTGGCGGTGACGTTAGCTATGGGTGGCGCTGGCGCAGATGAGTAATGACCGCCGACAGGTTCAGGTTCTGATCCTGTAACAGCACCAGCAAGTGATAGACCAGATCGGCGGCTTCACTGGTCAGCTCCTGGCGATCGTTAACCGTGGCCGCCAGCGCGGTTTCCACGCCTTCTTCGCCGACTTTCTGTGCGATGCGCTTGGTGCCGCTGGCGTACAGCCGCGCGGTGTAGGAGCTTTCCGGGTCGGCATGTTTGCGTTCCGCCAGCAACTGCTCCAGCTGCCAGAGGAAGGTCCAGTCCGCTGCCGCCGGTGAGAAGCAGCTGGACGTGCCAAGATGGCAGGTTGCGCCAGCCGGCATGGCCAGTATCAGCAGCGTATCGTTGTCGCAGTCCGGGGTGATGCTCACCACATGCAGGAAATTTTCTGAGGTTTCTCCCTTGGTCCACAGACGCTGCCTGGTGCGTGACCAAAAGGTGACCTTACCGCTGGTCAGCGTTGTGGTCAGCGCCTGCTGATTCATATATCCGTGCATCAATACTTCGCCGGAAACGGCGTGTTGCACAATGGCTGGCATCATGCCGTCAGTTTTTTCCCAGTCCAGCCGGGACAGCTGTTGTTCTGTTAACACACGCGGATCTCCACACCTTTTTCAATCAGAAACTTTTTCAGTTCGCCAATATTGACTATCTGCTTATGAAATACCGAAGCGGCCAGTGCACCGTCAACGTCTGCGTCACGGAAAGCCTCATGGAAATGTTCCATGGTGCCGGCTCCGCCGGAAGCGATCAGCGGCACTTTACAGGCGGCGCGGACTTTTTGCAGCTGTATCAGGTCGTAACCCTTGCGCACGCCGTCCTGATTCATCATATTCAGCACAATCTCACCGGCACCGCGCTGCTGAACTTCCTTTACCCAGTCCAGGGTTTCCCAGTGGGTCACGCGGGTGCGCTTTTCATCGCCGGTATACTGATTAACATGGTACTGACCGCTCTCGCTGTCATACCAGGTATCAATGCCGACCACAATGCACTGCACGCCAAAGCGATCCGCCAGGCGGGTAATCAGCTCCGGATCGGCCAGCGCCGGGGAATTAATTGAGATTTTGTCCGCGCCAAAGGAGAGCAGTAGCGCAGCGTCTTCTACGGATTTAATACCACCCGCCACACAGAAGGGGATATCAATGACTTCCGCTACGCGCGAAATCCAGCTTTTGTCCACCACACGGCCGTCCGAGGACGCGGTGATATCATAAAACACCAGCTCATCAGCCCCTTCCGCTGCGTAACGCTGCGCCAGCGGCACGATATCACCAATAATTTCGTGGTTGCGAAACTGTACGCCTTTCACTACCTGCCCCTCACGCACGTCAAGGCAGGGGATTATCCGTTTTGCCAGCATGAAATGGCCTCCGATACGGTAAATTTATTTTCCAGCAGGGCGCGACCGACGATCACGCCCTGTGCGCCGCTGCCGCGCAGGGCGTTGATGTCTTCCAGCGAGCCGACGCCGCCAGAGGACTGAAAGGCAATCTGCGGATAGCGTGCCGACACTTCGCGATACAGATCGACGTTGGAACCTGCCAGCGTGCCATCGCGTGAGATATCGGTGCACAGCACATGCTTCAGGCCAAAGGGCAGGAACTGTTCAATCGCCTGTTCCAGCGTGATCCCTGCTGCCTCCTGCCAGCCGCCGATCGCCACTTCCTTACGATTAGCGGCGTCGATGCGCACATCCAGCGCCAGCACGATGGCGTCTGCGCCATATTGTTTAAACCACTGCTGTACGCTCTCAGGCTGTTTCACTGCGCTGGAGCCAACCACCACGCGCGTCGCACCGGCCTGTAGCAGGGCGTCCACATCGTTCTGATGACGAATGCCGCCGCCAACCTGTACCGGAACGTTCACGCCAGCCAGCAGTCGGGACAGCAGCGGGATCTGACGTGCTGCCGGATCTTTGGCTCCGGTCAGGTCGACCAGGTGCAGCACTTCCGCGCCCTGTTGCTGATAATCCTGTAAGCGCGGCAGCGCATCGCTGCCGTAGTCGCGCTGCTGGCCGTAATCGCCCTGATGCAGACGCACTACCTGGCCATCGATCAAATCTAATGCCGGAATAATCATCCGTTTACATCTCCAGGAAGTTTTTCAGCAGCTGCGCCCCGGCGGCACCGGAACGCTCCGGGTGGAACTGTACGCCGAAGAAATTGTCTTTTTGCACGGCGGCGGTAAACGGCTCACCGTAATCGCTCTGGGCAATAGTGAACGCATTGACCGGCATGGCAAAACTGTGCACAAAGTAAAAGTATGCGCCGTCCTCAATGCCGCGAAACAGGTGGTTACCAGCCTGTGAAGTTATCTGGTTCCAGCCCATATGCGGCAGCGGCAGCCCGTGATCGGTCATGCGTTTAACCGGTTGGTCAATAATATTCAGCGTTGGCACGCCGCCGCCTTCATCACTGTCGCTGCCCAGCAGCTGCATGCCGAGGCAGATGCCTAACACCGGCTGGGTACAGGTTTTGATCAGGTCGATCAGATCGCGCTCGCCAAGCTGGTCCATCGCCGCCCGGGCGGTGCCGACGCCGGGTAAAAACAGCTTATCGGCATTAAGCACGATTTCTGCTTCTTTGCTGACCACCGGCTGATAGCCCAGCCGCTGTACCGCCCATTTAACCGACGACAGATTGGCACAGCCGGTATCAAGGATAACGACATCCATTACAGCACTCCTTTCGAGCTGGGTAAGGTATTACCTTCTACGCGGATCGCCTGGCGCAGCGTGCGGCCAAAGGCTTTAAACAGGCTTTCCACCCGGTGATGGTCGTTTTTGCCTTTGGTTCGCAGATGCAGAGTGCTGGCCATGGTGTAAGAGAGTGAACGGAAGAAATGTTCAACCATTTCGGTACTCAGGTCGCCCACGCGCTGATAGCTGAATTCCGCTTTATACTCCAGGTGCGGACGACCGGAGATATCCAGCGCGCAGCGCGCCAGACACTCATCCATCGGCAGGACAAAGCCGAAACGGCCAATACCCCGTTTATCACCCAGCGCTTTCAGCAGCGCTTCGCCCAGCGCCAGACCGGTGTCTTCAACGGTATGATGATCGTCAATATAGAGATCGCCTTTCACGTCGATATTCATGCGGAAAGCGCCATGTGTGGATATCTGGTCAAGCATATGGTCGAAGAAGCCGACGCCGGTATTGATTTTGCTTTCGCCTTCACGGTCCAGCCACACTTCAACTTTGATCTGCGTCTCTTTGGTGTTGCGTTCCACCAGCGCATAGCGGTCACGCCGGGTCAGCTGTTGTTCGATTGCGCTCCAGTTCAGCCCTTCTCTGGCGTACAGCAGGCCGGTAATGCCCATATTGTTTGCCAGCTGGACATCCGAGGCGCGGTCGCCAATCACATAGCTGTTAGCGCGGTCCAGCGCGCCCTCTGCCAGCCATGCCGTCACCATTTTGGTCTTGGGTTTACGGCACGCACAGTCATCTTCCGGGGTGTGCGGGCAGATCAGCACGTCGCTGAAGGTGACGCCCTGTGAATTGAAAATCTGCATCATCAGCTGATGCGGACCATCAAAGTCTGCCTGTGGGAAGCTGCTGGTACCCAGACCATCCTGGTTAGTGATCATCACCAGCTGAAAGCCCGCCTTTTGCAATGACAGCAGGGCGGGGATCGCTCCCGGCTCGAAGGCCAGCTTATCCAACCGATCAACCTGAAAATCTTGCGGTGGCTCAGTAATAAGGGTGCCATCGCGATCGATAAAAAGGATTTTCTGACTCATGCTTGCTCCTGAGATAGGCGTGATCCGGGTAGTGATGTTAAGGCAGCAATGGCGCGCTCGCACTCCTCACGCGTGCCGATGGAGATGCGCAGACAGCCTGCCAGACCAGGTTGCTTGTTCTGGTCACGCAGAATAATGCCTTGTTCCCACAAGGTTTTAAATACCCGGCCGGAGTCGGTGAAGCGCGCCAGCAGATAGTTTGTTTCACTGTTGTACACCTGCTCAACACAGGCGCAGCCGCGCAGGTCGGCAATCAGCCGTTCCCGGGTGGCAATCAGCTCGCGGACGTGCTGGCGCATCAGGGCAATACCTTCATCGCTCAGCGCCTGTCCGGCGATATCCGCCACCGGCGTAGACAGAGGATACGGGGCGATGACTTTCATCAGCAAGGCGATGACTTCGGCGTTGGCAAGAGTAAAGCCGCAGCGCAGACCGGCGAGCGCAAAGGCTTTCGACAGCGTGCGCAGCACCACCAGATGCGGATAATCTTTTAACCAACTGACCAGCGAAGCCTGTGGGCAAAACTCAATATAGGCTTCATCGGCCACCACCAGCGCTCTGCCGCGCGTCATTTCCAGCAGCTGGCGCATGTCGTCAGGATCGATCAGGTTGCCGGTCGGGTTATTCGGGCTACAGACATAGACCAGCTTGACGCCGTCCAGCCGGTCGGCAATGGCTGGCAGGTTGAGCTGCCAGTTTTCACCGGCCGCTACCGTGCGGTACTCGATGCCGATGGTTTCCGCGCTGACGCTGTACATGCCGTAGGTGGGGGGACAGAACAGCACGGCGTCTTGACCCGGCTCGCAGAAGGCGCGCATCAGCAGCTCAATGCCCTCATCGGCCCCGCGACTGACCAGCACCTGATCTTCGGCCAGCCCGGCATAGGCGGCATAGCGCTCGATCACTCGCTTTGGCTGACATTCCGGATAGCGATTCAGCGTCTGCTGGCTTAACTCAAACGGCACCGCCAGCGGATATTCATTGGCGTTGAGCCACACGTCACCGTTACCGCCGAGGCGGCGTGCCGACTGATAGGGCGTCAGCGCGCGCACGTTAGCCCGCGCCAGGCTTTCAATGCTGTGGCTCATGGCTTCTCCTTCAGGGCGGCAACGCGCAGCGTCACGGCATTTTTGTGGGCGGTGAGCTGTTCGGCCGCCGCCAGCGTTTCAATCGTCGCCGCCAGCCCCATAAAGCCTTGTGGCGTCAGTTCCTGCACCGTCATCCTTTTCTGGAAGTCGGCAAGCCCAAGGCTGGAGCAGGTGGAAGTATAGCCATAGGTGGGCAGGACGTGATTAGTGCCCGAGGCGTAATCACCGGCAGATTCCGGTGACCAGTCGCCAAGAAACACCGAGCCAGCGCTGGTAATGCTGTCAACCAGGTCGCGCGCCTGGCGCGTCTGAATAATCAGGTGTTCAGGCCCGTAGCGGTTGCTGATTGCCACGCACTGTTGCAGATCGCGGGCGACAATCAGACGGCTGCTGGCAAGCGCCCGTGCAGCGGTGGCCGCTCGCGGCAGTTCAGCCAGCTGACGCTGGATGGCTTCAGCCACGGCGCTGGCCATTTTCACTGATGGCGTGAGCAGGATCACCTGTGAGTCCGGGCCATGTTCCGCCTGGGACAGCAGATCGGAGGCGACAAAATCCGCCGTGGCCCCTTCGTCGGCAATCACCAGCACTTCTGAGGGGCCCGCTGGCATATCTATCGCCGCGCCGTCGGGACGTTGACTGACCTGGCGCTTCGCTTCGGTCACCCAGGCATTGCCCGGCCCGAAAATTTTGTCCACCTTAGGCACTGATTCGGTGCCTAAGGCGAGGGCGGCAATGGCCTGGGCGCCGCCCACCTGGAACACTTCTTTTACGCCACACAGCTGCGCGGCATACAGAATTTCATCGGCAACCGGCGGTGGTGAGCACAGCACTACCCGCTGACATCCGGCGATGCGCGCCGGCGTCGCCAACATTAACACCGTGGAGAACAGCGGGGCAGATCCACCGGGGATATACAACCCCACTGACGCCACCGGGCGGGTGATCTGCTGGCAGCGTACGCCCGGCTGGGTTTCGATATCGACGACGGGCAACTGTTGCGCAAGATGAAACTTGTCAATGTTGGCCACCGCCACGGCCATCGCCTGTTTGATCTCGTCACCCAGGCGCGCCGCCGCACCGGCAATTTGCTGCTCGCTGACGCGCAGTGCATCCACCCGCATGTTATCAAATGCGGCGCTGTAATCGCGCAGTGCCTGGTCGCCTTCGTTTTCTACCTTGTCGAGAATGCCACGCACGGTGGCGCTGATGCTGGCAGTAGCTTCTACTGCCGGGCGCGTCAGCAGCGCCTGCTGCTGCTGCGGGCTGCACTGCGCCCAGATTATCGGGGTCATCGCGGTCACTGTCGGTTTACTCCATCATCTTCTCAATTGGCAGCACCAGAATGGAGCTGGCTCCCAGCGCCTTCAGTTTTTCCATGGTTTCCCAGAACAGCGTCTCGCTGCTGACCATGTGCATGGCGACGCGGCTCTTGTCTCCGGCCAGCGGCAGCACGGTTGGACGTTCGGCACCCGGCAGCAGGTTGATGATCTCTTCGAGGCGTTCGCCGGGCGCGTGCAACATGATGTACTTGGATTCGCGCGCCTGAATCACCCCCTGAATACGCGTCATCAGCTTGTCGATCAGCAGCTGTTTATTCGCCGGCATCTCGCCATCACGCTGGATCAGGCAGGCTTTAGAGCGGTAAATCACCTCCACTTCGCGCAGCCCGTTTGCCTCCAGGGTGGCACCGGTTGATACCAGATCACAGATGGCATCGGCCAGGCCAGCACGCGGCGCAACCTCAACGGAACCGTTTAGCAGGCAGGACTTGAAACTGACGCGCTGTTCATCAAGATACTTTTTCAGCAGGTGCGGATAAGAGGTGGCAATGCGTGAGTTCTGTAAACACTGTGGTCCGCTGTATTCATCATCAACCGACATTGCCAGCGACAGGCGGCAGCCACCAAAGTCAAGGCGACGCAGCGTCTGGTAGCGCGGATCTTCGCCCTGGGCGCGGCGCGTCAGCAGTTCTTCTTCCAGCACGTTTTCACCGATAATCCCCAGATCCACCACGCCGTCCATCACCAGTCCCGGGATGTCGTCATCACGCACGCGCAAAATATCAATCGGCATATTCTCAGCAAAGGCAATCAAGCGCTGCTGCTGGAGGTTGATCTTGATACCGCAGCGTGCGAGCAATTCGCGTGATTCATCGCTTAAACGGCCTGATTTCTGCATAGCTATGCGTAAACGGGTGTTATCTAACATCGGTGGTTAATCCTCTTTTCCAGTCTGCGTTTATTGTTATAAGCCAGCGTGATTCTGGTATCAGGGCCAAAAAAAAAGCCCCCGGAAGGCGATCTTCCGGGGGCTGATTTTGCGTTCTGCACCGCTGGAAGATCCTGAATGTCTTCCAGCACACATCGCCTGAAAGACTAGTCAGGGTGATGGTGGTGATGGTGGTTGAACTGAACGCGTGCCATAAAATTCTCTTGGATGAATGGATATTCATATCGTGAGAAATAACCTAACCAGAATAAACGTGAGGCGCAACCCTTTTTTTTCATCTTGCATGGATCTCTTATCAATCGTGAGTTGTCTCTGGCTGAAGCCTGGCGTAGCCTTGAGCGATTAAAGTCTGTGTTAACGGGAGCGAAAGGATGAAACGAGTCGCCATTGTTGGGCTGGGATGGTTAGGAATGCCGCTGGCGATGTCGCTAACGGCGGCAGGTTGGCTGGTGACCGGCAGCAAAACCACCCGGGACGGAGTTGAGGCAGCCAGGATGTGTGGCGTCGACGCATATCGGCTGGAGCTGACGCCGGAACTGAACTGTGAGGCTGACGATCTTGAGGCGCTGCTTAACGTAGATGCGCTGGTAATAACGCTTCCGGCCAGCCGCACGGCCGTAGAGGGGGAAGGCTATCTGCATGCCGTGCAGCAGCTGGTGGA
The DNA here is from genome assembly GCF_017161565.1 of Erwinia amylovora. NCBI lineage: Bacteria > Pseudomonadati > Pseudomonadota > Gammaproteobacteria > Enterobacterales > Erwiniaceae > Erwinia > Erwinia amylovora. The sequence continues at coordinate 2,259,521 of NZ_CP066796.1, read as the reverse complement.
CAGCGCGCTGGCGTTTAATATACCGCGCATGATCTTCACCAGTTCGACTTCGGTTTACGGCGAGCGTCCCGGCACAACCTGTGAGAGCACGCCACTGGCTCCGGTCAGCGCTGCCGGACGCACGTTAAAGGAGCTGGAGTGCTGGCTGCATCATCTGCCCGGCACATCGGTAGATATTCTGCGTCTGTCCGGCCTGGTAGGACCTGAACGCCATCCGGGACGCTTCCTTGCCGGTAAGACCAACCTGGCAAACGGATCGCAGGGGGTGAATTTGGTGCATCTTGACGATGTGATCGCCGCCATTACCCTGCTGTTGCAGGCGCCAGAGGGCGGGCATATCTACAACCTGAGCGCTCCACTGCATCCGGCGCGCAACCAGTTCTATCCGCAGGTAGCAAACCAGCTGGGGTTGACGCCGCCGACTTTCCTCGCCGATGACAGTCAAAATCAGGGCAAGTTAATCGACGGTAGCAAAATTTGCCGTGAGCTGGGGTTTGCCTATCGCCATCCCGATCCGGCGCGAATGCCGATGTCGTAAACGGGCAGCCTTTCACTAACGGCATGGCCGTTCAGGATGAGGTACTTTGACTAGCCAAAGAATTTACTTTTTGCAGGCCGGTATAACTTGTCATTCAGCCTTACTATGGTGCAGAATATGCCCCCTGCAATATGCCCGTCATACTTCAGGTGGTGCGTTGGCTGCACGCAATTGCTGCTTCCCACAACCCGGATGATTCAGGGTATAAATAAACCTGACCGACGCCGATCCCCTGAACGGCGGCGGTTGTTTTTACGTTTGCAAGCGGTATTAACTTCGTCTTTTAAGAGGCCGGTCCAGAACCGGATAGATAAACGCTTTTAAATACACAGTAATGTGTTCATTGAGGATACAAACATGGGGCTACACCATCTCACTCCGGCTGGAGCTGGAATCCGCCAGCGCGACGACTACGGCGCCGCAACGGTTAATACTCCCACTCCTGCCTGTATATTCCTTAATCCTCTTTCGAAAAGCTATCGCATTAAGCGAAGTTTCCCTGTGGTTCAACCCAGAAAGGTTGACGCTATGGGGAGGCTGAATCATGGCGCATAATACCGTCACTCCAGCCGCACAGCCGCGTGCAAAATTGAAAAAAACCCTGACGTTATTGCCTGTCGTGATGATGGGGCTGGCTTATATGCAGCCAATGACGCTGTTTGATACCTTTGGCATCGTCTCCGGCCTGACTGATGGTCACGTTGCTACCGCATACGCATTTGCGCTAATTGCTATTCTGTTTACCGCGCTGAGCTACGGCCAGCTGGTTCGCCGCTTCCCTTCAGCAGGTTCGGCTTATACCTATGCACAGAAAGCCATCAGCCCGCACGTTGGCTTTATGGTCGGCTGGTCTTCGCTGCTTGATTATCTGTTTATGCCAATGATCAATATTCTGCTGGCAAAAATATACTGGGAAGCGCTGGTGCCCGGCGTTCCGTCGTGGATCTTTGTCCTGCTGCTGGTGGGTTTTATGACCCTCTCTAACCTCAAAGGCATTAAAACCGTTGCCAACTTCAACAGCGTTATTGTGGTGCTGCAAGTGGTGGTGATGGTCACTATCATGGGGATGGTGGTTTGGGGCGTTGCGCACGGCGTAGGAGCCGGCACCTTAGTCAGCAGTAAGCCGTTCTGGTCGGAAAACGCTCACGTCGTGCCGATGATCACCGGGGCGACCATACTTTGCTTCTCATTCCTTGGATTTGACGGTATCAGTTCGCTGTCCGAAGAGACCAAAGATGCCGAGCGGGTGATCCCGAAAGCGATCTTTATGACCGCATTAATCGGCGGCCTGATTTTCATCGTGGTCTCTTATTTCCTGCAACTCTATTTCCCGGATATCTCGCGTTTCAAGGACCCGGACGCGTCACAGCCAGAAATCATGCTGTACGTGGCAGGCAAGGCATTCCAGTTCGGCATTCTCATTTTCTCTTGCGTGACGGTGCTGGCTTCCGGTATGGCTGCCCACGCCGGCGTATCACGACTGATGTATGTTATGGGACGCGATGGCGTGTTCCCGGTGCGTTTCTTCGGCTATGTCCATCCGAAGTGGCGTACCCCGGCGCTTAACGTGCTGTTGGTTGGCGCGATCGCTTTGTCATCCATCACCTTCGACCTGGTGACTGCCACGGCGCTGATCAACTTTGGCGCGCTGGTGGCATTTACCTTTGTTAACCTTTCGGTGATTTCGCAGTTCTGGATCCGCGAGCGCCGTAATAAGACGCTGAAGGATAACTTCACCTTCCTGGTGTTGCCGCTGTTGGGCGCTCTTACCGTGGGCGCACTGTGGGTGAATCTGGAAGCGAGTTCCATGATGCTTGGGCTGGTATGGGCCGCCATTGGCCTGCTGTATCTGACTTTTGTTACCCGCAGCTTCCGTCATCCGGTGCCGCAGTGCAGTGAAGACATGATGTAACAAAAAACGGGGCGACCCCCCATCAGGGGGCGCCTCGTCTTTAAGCGTTATCAGGCTTCGTTAGCCATGCCTTCACCGCGATATCCCCCGGTTTAAGACACCAGTTCCTGCATATACGCAAACAGGGCCTTGAGCTGCTCCTGTCTGGCTTGATCTCCCTCGTACTGATTGAACAGCATTTCCAGCTCCTGCACATAGCCCTGCACACGTTCGGGGCTGAACATCTGACGGCGGTGTTGCAACCAGCGTTGTTGCTCCTTATCGTCCAGCGTGCCGGGGAAGTTACGTGCGCGAAAGCGAAACAGCAGCTTTTCAATACGCGCATCGTTAAAGGTGAGATCCAGCGCCGGCAAATTTTCCGCTGCGGTCTGGCGCACGATGTTCATCGCGTTACGGTCCGCATCACTGAAAAAGCCGTTGTAAATCTGGCTATCAACATCATCAGATGGGGTAAAAGGTGGTGCTTCGGCAAAAAGCGTAACCACTTTTTCACGCACTTCCGGATGTTGCCGCAACAGGGCGAGATTATCGCGACAGCGCTGACGATCGATGCCGATGCGTTCTGCATCCTCCGGGCGCAACGTATTGGCCGGAGCAACCACCGGGCATTTATTGATATGCACCAGCTTTAGCGGTACAGGCGAGGCACCGTTTAGTTCGTCGCGGCGAGTATACAACCGCGCGCGTAACGCATCAGCGTCCAGCTCCAGCAGCGGGGCCATATCTGCGTCCAGGTCACAGGTTATCAGCGCGTTACGGTTATCAGGATGCCACGCCAGCGGAGCAATCCAGCTGGCATTGCCTCTGGCTGCGCCGAACATACCAGAAATATGCACCAGCGGCTTCATCTGCGGTATGTCGATCAGTGTAGTGATTTTCTGCTTGTTACGATGGCTGAACAGGAAATCATACAGGCGCGGCTGTTTCTCCTTCACCAGTTTTGCCATCGCGATGGTGGCATAGACATCCGACATCGCATCATGCGCATTTTCATGCGCGACTCCGTTAGCTTTCGTCAGATGTTCCAGGCGGAAGCTGGGGAAGCCGTCGTCATTCTCAGGCCACGTAATACCGTCCGGGCGCAAGGCGTAACAGGCGCGCATGACGTCCAGCAGGTCCCATCGACTGTTGCCATGCTGCCAGCTCCAGGCGTAAGGGTCGTAAAAGTTGCGGTAAAAAAGGTTTCGGCTCACTTCGTCATCGAAACGTACGTTGTTATAGCCCACCACACAGGTATTCGCTGCGCTAAACAGCAGATGAATACGGGCGGTGAATTCAGCTTCGCTCAGGCCGCGCTGGCGGGCAATCTGCGGCGTGATACCGGTGATCATCACGGCCTCCGGCTGCGGTAAATAGTCATCCGCCGGCCGGCAGTAAAACACTTCCGGCTCGCCAATAAGATTGAAATCCATATCGGTACGAATAGCGGCGAACTGCGCAGGACGGTCCAGCGACGGGCTTTTGCCAAAGGTTTCGTAATCGTGGAAAAGGAAAGTGGGCTGTATTGGCTTATCTTTCACTGTAAAGGTTGCCTGTGGTTGAAGTTATACTTTGATTTGTGTGGTCAAAATTTCATACAGGGGCGATATGGCTGCTGTTGATATCGGCGCATTGTACGGCGTTTGCGCGTTCGCTGGCATGTTAATGACATCCACGCGTCCTTATCAGCGTTCAGCACAGGATCAGGGCTACCTGGTTATGCATCTTTCGATCCCGTATGGTAAACCATATTCACTGACGACTTAAATAGCAGATCCTGCAGGGAAGAGAATCTCTGCCTCGTCAACGAAGCCCTGATAAACACCCTTTTAAGACCGTATGCGGGCTGCATGCACCAGCTTAGTTGATTAACTCTGTTATGCCCGGCCACGGTGCTGCTCCCCCGGCGTGCTGCTGGTCAACGGGTAAAAAATGAAGCATTTGACCCGCTATCCGTAAATAGCTGATTAACGCATTATATCGGCATGATAAGCCGGCATTTGTTGAGCTCACCGCTGCCAATAAGTATCAAAATCAAGTGGAAATCAATTTCAATTCCTGTTACTTATGCCATCTTAGGGTATTATGCCGCGTTATTCCCCCTGCTTGCGGAGCCACTTTTGCCACCGGATAAGCCGCTGTCGGCCTTTCAATTCAGCCTGTACCGTCACTACCGCATTGTGCACGGCGTGCGTATCGCACTGGCGTTTATCCTGTCTTTTCTGCTGGTGCGGGCACTTGAGATCCCGGAAGGCAGCTGGCCGCTGATCACGCTGGTGGTGGTGATGGGGCCGATCTCCTCATGGGGAAATGTGTTCCCACGAGCTGTACAGCGCATTGGTGGAACGCTTTTCGGTACGATAGCCGGGCTGATTGCCATCAAACTGGAGCTTTTCTCCTTACCGTTTATGCTGCTGTGGTGCGCCATCGTCATGTTTATCAGTGGTTATCTTGCTCTCGGTAAACATCCTTACATCGCGCTGCTGATTGGCATTACGCTGGGGGTTGTTTGCGGCGGTGTACCCGGAGATATGGCTACCGCCCTCTGGCGCGGCGGTGATGTTATTCTTGGATCACTGCTCGCCCTGTTGTTTACCAGCATCTGGCCGCAAAAAGCTTATACCCACTGGCGCATCCAGCTTTCCGATCTGCTGCGGGATACAGCGCGCATTTACCACGCCGGATTTTCACCCAACCTGGTCGATAAACCTCGTCTGGCGCGCCCGTTACAGCATTTGCTGGGTAAGGTGATTAAAATGCGTACGCTGATCGAACCTTCCAGTAAAGAAACCCGCACGCCGCGATCGGTTTTTGAGGGTATTCAGACGCAGAACCGGAATCTGATTTGCACACTTGAGCTGCAATTCAACGCATGGTGGGCATCGCGGCAAAGCCATCTGATCATGCTTAACGCGCCGGCGTTACGCCGGGCGCAGCAGATGACGGAAACCACCTTGCGCACCTTATCGCTGGCGATAGTGGAAGGGAATAGTGAGAAAATCGCTGCTCTCAGAGCAGAATTGGCGGAAATTGGCCGTGAGCTGAGGCAGCCGATTGCCGAATCAGCGAGTGATGAACTGGTGGAAACACCGATACATGGCTATGTCTGGCTGAGTATGGAAATGGCTCGCCAGCTGGAACGCTTATCAGAACTTATCAGTCTGGCACTGCGAAAATAGAGCGATTCAGCAACAACTTACTGCGATACGTTCCGCTTCAGGGTAAGATAGCAGGCATCCGGTTCCGCAAGTGAAAATTGCCATCGGTGGCGGTTGACCGCTAAGCTGGTAGCAACAATAATGATGCCTGTAAGCGCAGGCCCAAATGAAAGGTGTCTTCATGGAAAACGCAAAGCAATCATTCCAGGACGTGCTGGAATTCGTTCGTCTGTTCCGTCGTAAGAACAAACTGCAGCGTGAAATTCACGATAACGAAAAGAAAATCCGTGATAATCAGAAGCGCGTGCTGCTGCTCGACAACCTGAGTGAGTACATCAAGCCAGGTATGAGCATCGAGGCCGTTCAGGAAATTATCACCAGCATGCGCAGCGATTATGAAGATCGCGTTGATGAATACATTATCAAGGTTGCTGACCTGTCGAAAGAACGTCGCGACCTGTCTAAGAAGCTGAAAACCCTCGGTGAAGTCAAAGGGTAATTGACCCGGGGGGACGTAACCTTTGATCTGCTAAAGCCGGGCTGGAGACAGTCCGGCTTTTTGCTGTCTGCCCGTAAGGAAATCCGTAAAACGCTGGCGAAATGAATCAAACCCGATATATCCGTCAGTCCTGCTTTACTTACCTCCTGTGCGCTGCAATTTGAAACATAAAAAGACTTTGCATAATTTTAGCGGCTTTACCAGGCTGAAAGTGTCCTTCCCTGGTGATAACTGGAATCATCTTGCAAAAATTCAGCGTCTCATTGCTGCAGGCAATCAAAGGTAGCGCGTGGTATCCGAAACGGCGTGCCTGGCGGGTGATATTCTGGCGTGAAATTACGCCGCTGACGGTGCCTATCTTCTTTGAAAACCTGTGCGTACTGTTGATGGGAGTATTGAGCACTTTCCTCGTCAGCTGGCTCGGTAAAGAAGCGATGGCCGGCGTGGGGCTGGCGGACAGCTTTAATATCGTGGTGATCTCCTTTTTTGCCGCCATTGATCTTGGCACAACCGTGGTGGTGGCTTTTAGTCTTGGCAGGCTCAATCGCGACAGGGCGGTAGCGGCGGCGCGGCAGTCGCTGATTATCATGACAGGGTTTGCCGTTTTGCTGGCGTTGGCGATTGAGTTTATTGGTCCGCAGATCGTTGATTTGATTGCGGGAAAAGCCGACCCGCAGGTGAAAGTGCTGGCGCTTTCTTATCTTCAGGTTACGGCCTGGAGCTACCCGGCTGCGGCAATTGCCCTGATAGGCTGTGGCGCATTGCGCGGCGCGGGAAATACCAACATACCCATGTTGATTAACGGCGGGATGAATATCCTTAACATTGCCATCAGCAGCGTGCTGATCTACGGCTGTTTCTCGTGGCATGGCATGGGATTTGTTGGTGCCGGTCTGGGGTTAACCATCTCGCGTTACATCGGGGCGGCAGCGGTGATTTACGTGCTGGCGATCGGTTTTGTTCCGGCGTTAAAAATCTCACTCAAGAGTTATTTTACCCGTCTTAATAGCGGCATTCTGCGTGAAGTGCTGGGCATTGGGGTTCCGGCGAGCATTGAGTCGGTATTATTTAACGGTGGCAAATTACTGACGCAAGTATTTGTTGCTGGTATGGGAACCGATGTGATCGCGGGTAATTTTATCGCTATCTCAATCGTTTCGCTGATTAACCTGCCGGGTAATGCGCTGGGTTCGGCTGCAACCATCATTGTCGGAACGCGTCTTGGCCGGGGGCAGCTGGGCCAGCCGGAACGGGTGCTGCGCTATATCTTCTGGCTATCGACCCTGGTCCTTAGCGCTTTGTCGCTGATGACCGTGCCGTTTGCCGGGCTACTGGCGCGGTTTTACTCTCAGGATGAATCGGTTGTTCACATAGTGAAAGTGTTGGTGTGGCTTAATGCCGCCTTTATGCCTTTCTGGGCAGCGTCCTGGGTGCTGCCTGCCGGGTTGAAAGGAGCGCGTGATGCGCGCTACACCATGTGGATTTCACTGTTAAGCATGTGGTGCGGGCGAATTATTGCCGGTTATCTGTTGGGGATCGTGCTCGGATTGGGCGTAGTGGGTATCTGGCTGGGGATGGTTCTGGACTGGATAATCCGTGGTAGATCCTTCTATCGGCGCATGGACAGCGGGCGCTGGCTGTGGAAGTACAGGCCGCAGGCGAAAGGGGGTAACGCACAAAACGATCCATATTAAACGCAGCGCGATGCTCCATCCCCTGAGTTAAGGATAGACCTCAGAACTATTTCACCGGAAACAAGCATGATCGCTTTGTGAAACGATGCCTGGTTAAATATGCTGATACAAAGCCACCGCGCCGGCGTTGGTAACGATGGGTTACGACAGCTGACCGTCAGCAGAAAAAACTAATTCGCCGGCAGTTTCTGCCATATTGATTTCACCGGCACTGACCTGCAAGGGAAACTGTCGTCCGGGTTATCCGCACGGCTACCGCTTAACGATTGCGGTGCGAATATTCCTTTAGATCAGCAACTATTCACCTAAACGGTAACGTTCCAGCCAGTGTGCGTAGGGTGCTGGCAGCACCCAGGAAGGGCGTTCTGCCTTCAGCTGTTTAGCCAGATAGTACGGATAGTGCGGGTCGGTGAGCAGCGCACGGCCCATCATCACCAAATCCATTTGCTGTTCAGCGATAGCGCGTTCAGCTACATCAGGTGCTTCCAGGCCCCAGGAAGCGGCGACCGGCAAACCGGTTGCGTGGCGCACGCGCTGCGCTACCGGAGCAAGGAAGCCAGCACCCCACGGGATTTCGGTTTCTGCCACGGTGAAGCCGATACTGATATTGAGCATGTCGAGACCGTTATTGTGCAGCAGTTGGGTCAGTTCAATCGACTCGGTCAGCGTCTCTTCATCTCGTCCGTCATATTCAATTACGCCAAGACGTGCGGTCAGCGGCAGGTTTTCCGGCCACACTTCGCGCACCGCCGCAAGGGTCTCCAGCAGGAAGCGACTGCGGCCGGCGAAACTGCCGCCATACTGGTCTGTGCGCTGGTTAGTATGCGGTGAGAAAAAGCTCTGGCCGAGATAGCCGTGGGCAAAATGCAGTTCGAGCCATTCGAAGCCTGCATCACGTGCGCGACCTGCTGCGGCGACAAAATCACTTTTTACCCGGGTAATATCTTCTGTCGTCATCGCTTTCGGCACCTTAGGCAGATGATGACCGAAAGCAATGGCGGATGGGGCGAGGGTTTGCCAACCGCGGCTGTCACCGGCGGCGATATGGTCGTCACCTTCCCATGGACGGTTGGCGCTGGCTTTGCGCCCGGCGTGAGCGATCTGAATGCCCGGTACTGCACCGGCAGCTTTTATTGAGGCGGCGATCTGCGCCATACCTTGTGCCTGACGATCGTTCCACAGCCCGGTACAGTTTGGAGTGATGCGACCTTCCGGCGAAACCGCCGTAGCTTCAACAATAACCAGTCCGGCCCCGCCGCGAGCCATTGACGGATAGTGAACCTGATGCCATTCATTAGTCAGGCCATCTTCAGCACTGTACTGGCACATCGGTGCTACGGCAATGCGGTTACGCAAGGTGACATCTTTCAGTTTAAACGGGGTAAAAAGTGCGGACATAGTTAACCTCAATGATCAAGGCGACTGACCATTACAGTAGGCCAGTAAGGCTGGCAACAATTAACCGCATGTGCTGCCGTCAGCGGCTGAACGCGTCGGACCGTCATGCCTGCAGCCGTCTGTTGCCAGCATCAACCTAAAGCTGGATGGTTCAACACTGTTATAAGGGAGATCATCTCTGGTTATTCCCCTCGCGCCACCACTCTCTTTAAGCGCCGGACTGGCATTGAGTCGATCCCGCCTGAGGACATTGTCTTGACCGGGTGAACAGGCGGTTAAGTATTATCTGGCGAGGAAGTTAACCAGCGCATCATTGAACTCTTTTGGGGCCTGTAAAAAAGCAAAGTGACTGCTGTCAGGCATAATCAGCAGCCCGGCTTGTGGGATCGTCGCGGCAATATGTTCCAGATGTGAACGGATAATACTTTCATCATGATCGCCATCCGCAATCAAAATCGGAGTGTGGATCTTCTTCAACCGATCGTCACTCCAGTCAGGCTGTGATTGCCACATTTCGCCGATTTGCCCGACAAAGTTTTCATATTGCTGTGGCGTTTTAGATAGCCGACGGTACTCGCCGCTGGCGCGGGTAATATAGCGGGCAAACAGCGGATTGTTGGCAGTATCTGTACGCACCCCGGCGGTAGTGGTGTTGGGCGCGTAAGCAAACACTTTGCCAACGCGGTCGGGGTATCGCATTGCGGCATCAATGCCGATGATCGCACCATCACTCCAGCCGACAATATCTGCCTTAGCGATCTTCAACTGGTCCATCAACGCCACGACATCGTCGGTCATCAGGTCATAGCCAAACGGACGGCTGTCGCGTGAACTGCGCCCGTGTCCGCGGCTGTCAACCACGATGACCTGATGCGTGCGTGCAATTACCGGGATCTGATTGCCCCAATAGTCGGAATTAGCCAGACCGCCATGAAGAAAAATAACCGGACTGCCCTGGCCAACGGTGCCATAGAACAGTGCAATACCATTCACTTGCGCATAACCCGTTTTCAGGCTGGCATCAGGTGCCGGCGTTGCTGGCAGATGTAGCCAGCGCTCGCCCCAGGCGAACTTTTCTTCTGCAACGGCAGCCTGTGGCGTAAGGGTGGAGCCAAGCAGCGCACAGCTCAGTAAGAAGGAGAGATACCTTTTTGTTTTCATTACGTTGTCCTGGTCAGATGTGCTTATTGGATTGCGCCAGTGCTGGCAGCTGGCAAGTGATTGCAACCCCTTTTTACACTTTCCATCGCATGGGTCAACTCATCATTAACGATCGGTCCCTGTTCATCCCCCCGTTTAACGGCCAATGGCAACAGTGAGCCTCAGAGCGTCTTCACTACCATGCCAAATGCCGCGAGCATCATGATAACCCCTGTTGTTTTGAACAGACGCTGTTGCGCTTTAGCGCTGGTCAGGAACCGACGGACCTTAAGTGCAGCGAGGATAAAAACTGCGCCCACGGCCAGCAGCACAAATACGGTTAGCGGCACCAGCATCATCCCCCAGGTTGTAAAGGATACGTTATCAAGAGAGACGACCAGCGGCAGGATAGCCAGATAGAATGCAATGGTCTTGGGATTTCCCAGCGTTATTGACAGTCCTGAAAACCAGGCGGACGCCAACTCTCGCTTTGTCGATTTTTGATCGATATTCACAGCCTCAGGCTGATGGCGCCAAAACTGCCATGCGAGCAGGCACAGATAGAGCGCCGCTGCCCAGTTGATCAGCGTTAACAGCGATGTGTAATTATGCGCGATCACCGCCAGGCCAAATTCTGCCGTAGACAGATAAATTAAGTCCCCAAGAATGAGTCCGCCCAGCATGGTAAAGCCGGCCACAGCGCCACCACTGACGCTGCGCGCCACCAGCGCAGTCATACCCGGCCCGGGGATGGCCGCAGCTAATCCCAGCGCGGCGATGTAAGAAATTATTTGTGCGCTTCCTAACATAGTTATTCCTGTGGAAAAGAAATGTGTGATGCAGAATATTTGCAATCTCGTTTAAGGGATGCGTTAGTCTGATTGACGATTTCACGGGCAAATACCAAATCCTGAACGGCAAGGCCCACGGATTTAAACAACGTTCGTTCAGATCTGGGGGGCGAATGACGATCAGTTTTTAGCCATTCTGCTGGCTCAATGCCCACATTGTGCTGAGGTAAAAATCCCTGTTCTCTCGCCTGCAGCATGCAGGTGGACGCACTCCATACTGCCTCTCTGGAATCAACATAGAGTTCTACGGCGGAGTAAACTTCGGGCGAAATTTCCTGAAAGCCGGGAGCAGAAGCGCCAATGGCATTAATATGGCAACGAGCAGGAAGGTCAGCGGCATGAAGGAATGCCTCCTTCGAAGCGGTCAGGGTACAGATAATATCCGCATCTGAAACGGCCTGAGCCGGCGTCGATGCAATGGTGACAGGCAACCCAGACTGCTGGCGGCACCAGCAGGCAAACGCCGATGCGCTCGCTTCGCTTCGTCCCCAGAGGGTGAGATGCGCGATCGGCCGAACCGCCAGCATCATCAGGAAATGCTTTCTTGCCTGAACGCCTGTCCCTAAAATAGCGAGACGGCTTGCACTGCTGGCTGCCAGAACGTCCGTGGCCAGTGCGGAAGCAGCCGCTGTGCGTAATTCCGTCACCGAGGCGGCATCAACCAGAACCATATCGCCTTCATCCGAGGCATCGTAAAGCAAAATACATCCTTCATGGGATGTGCGGCGGGTAGAGTGACTAAAATCAACTTTTACCGTTTTAAGTCCAAAACCGGCGTACCGCCCACCGGTAATGCAGGCGGGCATTGTGCCCATCAAACTACCGTCATCACTGGCGATAACGCTGCGCAGTGTCTGTCTGACTTTGCCCTGACCGAGCAGGGCAAACGCATCACGGCTTAACTGTAAGCTTTTGGCCGGGGACAATGCCTGTTCAACCAGCTTACGACCGATGAATTGCATGCTGAGTTATCTCTCTCTTTTAGCGTGTTGTAACAGATTGAAACTGTGGCTCAATCTGCGTGCCTGCAATGCTGTTCAGCAGCGTTGACATGGTTTTCTGAGATACGCCCAGAATCACGTCCAGTACATTCTGCTGGCTGTAGCCAGCAGCCAGCATTTCCCTCACCGCCTGTTGGGGGATTTGGCCTTGAGCCAGAACCACCTGGCATGTAAAGCGATATAACACGGCCAGCTTGTCGGGAAGGGTTTCAGGCGCGTGAGCCAGTGTTTTCAGCGTTTCCTCCGCGACGCCTTTATGTTGCGCGATCCAGTTATGGGCCTGAACCGTATAATCACATTGATTAAGGGTACCGGTAGTAATCCAGACAATCGCGCGCTGCTCTTCGTTCAGAGAACATTGGGAAAAGGCGTCATGGGCATACTGATAAGACGCGAGCAGGGCGGGTGACTCCGCCATGTACGCGCTTTGCCAGGGGATCCAGCCAAAACCATCAATGGAGCTTTGCAACAACGGGCGGCTGGCCGCCGGTGCGCTGTCAAGAGTGTGCATTTTAAGGATGGACATTTTTGTTCCTTGATGAATTATCGAATATGAGAAGCAAACACCGACCAGAGCATATGGATGGGGCGCGTAGGTGAAACAAAGTCAAGGTTGTGTATTCGGGCGGCCACTTCCGTTGTTAAAGCGATATCCACTTCACCGATGGCCACAGCGTGTGCAGCCGCACTGGTAGATGACATTTTTACTATCCGTTCGACAGATATCCCCGCAGGTAATAACTCTTCTATTAACGGGATGGGCGCCGGGTGCGAAGCAATATATAATGGCCGGTCAGGTAGGGTTTTATTAGCGACTAAACCATAAAGCGGAGTGTCATAAAAAAACGTTGCCAGCAGCTTTAACTTGGTATCCATGTAAAATTCATTGATATTCGGGTACGCATTAGCGACGATCAATAAACCCTTTTCATCTTTAATATTCTCTCTTGCGCACTCGTAGGAGTCATTGAGATGAATTTCGCGCGGGCATTTCTCGTAGTTTTCATTCATCCAGTCATTGAAAAACTGCGAAGCATATTCACTGCTTGTTCCGGCCGGACCTAATGTGTGGACTGGAAAATCCACCGCACGGTCCAGCCCTATATTCATGAAATGGTAGCTCATTTCTCACCTAAATAGACTATTTAACTTAACAAATACGCGTCAGCCAGTGGTTAAAGGCGTTCAATTCCCCGCGAACCGCTTTCTCATAAAGTTCTTTCAGCGAAAGGGATATACTCTGCGAGTCCATGCTGTGAAGCCGGTGATGATCAATCCGGGCTACAGGGGATATTTCGACGCCAGTACCCGTCAGGAAACATTCATCAGCCGTTAATAACTCCGAGGGTAATATGTCGCGCTCAATCACTTCCAGACCAAGGAAATCTGAGGCAAGCGTTATAACCGTGTCGCGCGTGATGCCTTGCAAAATATGTGCAGTCACCGGCGGGGTGATCAGCTTTCCGCTCTTGACTATAAAGACATTAGATGTGGTCGCTTCAGCAACGTAGCCGTGCTGGTTAAGCATAATGGCATCGTCATATCCCCCGCGGTGTGCTGCTTCCATTGCCAGTGCTGAGTTAACGTAACTGCCGGTGATTTTGGCTCTGACAGGTATCGAGCTGTCGGCAACACGACGCCAGGCAGAGAGGGTACAGGCAATACCGTCCTGCTTAACATAGGCTTGCATATCCAGACTGTTGACTGACAGTCCGCTGCTGACGCCTGAAAGCTTCACGCCGAAACCACTACCCGGCAGAAGATGGCGTTTATACGCAATCGGCCTGATGTAACAGTCATTACTGGCTTCGTTACGCTTCAGGAGCGTCAGCACTAACTCTTTCAATGCCTGGTGTTCAGGCAGGTCATCAATTAACAGCAGCGAGGCTGACTGGCAAAGTCGGGTGAGATGGTCATCCAGCCGAAAGACGTTGACTTGCCCATCAATAACGCTGGTATAACCACGGATCCCCTCGAATACTGCGGTTCCATAATTAAACGCCTGTGTTGTGACAGGCAGTAGGGCGGCACTGGCCTCAACGAACTCGCCATTGAGGTAGCTCCAGCAATGGTGGGCCGGTGCTGACTGACTGGTTTTGTTGGGGACGTCCTGCTTCATTATTTAAATCCCCGGTTGATCAACGCCAGAGCCGCTTCTCGATCGCTGTTGTCGGCAGCGGGCCGCAAATCATGAATACGGGCTGCTTTCCAGCTCACCATAGCCGAAGTGCCAGTCACACCGCTGGTTTCGCCAATGACGAGACTGATTTCAACGCCGGCAATCTTTTGCTTCAGATGGGCCTTAACCTTACTAAGGACCGGGGCGACGTCGGCATCTTTGTTGAACATCTCGACCGTAATGTTGAGGACATCGGCATGGTCTTTTCTGTCAATCTGAATGGCATAGTCCAGACAGCCGTTCAGATGCTCAAGAAGCGCTGCCTCTAAATCCCATGCACAGTAAGCTGTACCGTTGAGGGTAAGTACATCACGCACGCGCCCAATGGGAACAATTTTTTGACTGCCGTCAGGCATATAAGTTGAGCGAACCATATCGCCAGTGCGGTAGCGAATAAGAGGTTTCTGACCCTGATAAAGATGGGTAATAACAAGCTCACCGGTCACCTGACCTTTAGTGATGTCGTAACCCTTACCACTGACAGGATCGATAATTTCGTAGTAATTGTTTAACGGGATGGTGTAAAGATGACTGTCGCTGGCGCAGACCGCAAGAATGGATGACTCCTGTGAGGCGTACATACAGCTGTAAACATGCGCGCCCCATACATCACCAATGTTCCTTAACAGCGCCGGAGTGGTCAGCTCACCTACGGTGAGAATTAACCTTACGCTGGTAGTGGCCGGATCCTGACCGGAATCTTTGATAAAGCGCGCCACGGAAATAGCCACGGCGGGGGTGCAGACCAGGGCGGTAATGCGTAATTCGTTGATCAATGCCAAGACACGTTTCATGCCAACGACAGGCGAACGCGGCCACATCTTGACCACGCTGTGGCCCATGCTGCGAAAGACATCTTCGAACGTGTCGCCGGTTGAGTGCAGCTCGCTTGGCCCCATTACCCCCACGATATGATTTTCACCGTGCTGTGCAAATATATCCCGGTAATGAATTATCAGCGGCGTATTATTGTGAATTGAATCGACCTCATTACGCGGACAGGGTGTGGGATTTCCCGTTGTGCCGGTTGTTTCACAGTAAATCCAGCTTTGATGCAGGGGAGCAGAGGCTAATGATGCACCGTGGCTTCTCAGATCATCCTTGGTGGTGAAAGGCAGAGAGCTTATTTTTGCGGTCGTCAGGGTATCAATGTCAGCTGCCGTTAAACCCTGTAAACGTTCACGATAAAAGGGAGAGTTATTTACTACGTATTTAATATTCTCTCTGAGTGCATTTTCTTGCAGGGTATGAAGTTGTTTTAAGCTAATTTCTCCTGCTTCAAATTTCAGGTGTTGATTATAAGTTTCCTTTGCCTTCTCAATTATACCATCTTTAAAAATCGCGTACATCTTGCCAGCCTCTATAGAGAAGTGTTGAACGTTAAGATTTGAATACTCAGATACAGTCAGCAGCATATCTGCTGCTGACTTACCGGGATGGTTTGCTTTAACACTATTTATAAAGTGGCAGGTTCCCTGTCATTTTGGTGATTTTCTTTTTTGGGCCGATCAACCCTATTGCCACTAATTCAATGTTATTACTGTTTACCGAAGAAATTCGCTCTCCGTACTCATCATAATTCTTGCACGACTGGGCTAATGCGCTAAAGGGCATAACGTAAATTTCGTCATCGCTTTCAGCATTATTTAGCAGCTGATGAATATAATCTCCCGTTGCGAGCAGGACGGGAAGGGGGCTGTAAATCACTCCCGGATAATTCACTGCATCCTGACTTTGCATATCAGGGCCGACAAGATTTCCAACCGTGCGACCAAAACTAATGCCGATGACGCTGGCTGCATTTATCGCAAGGCCGGCTGGGAGATCTCTGTCAATTACAATCGTGCAGCGATGCTGGCTGGCTTCAAACTTCATCTTCAGTCCTTTATAAGCGTCTTTTTAGCAAACGGCAGTGAGTTCATTTAGTCGCGCAAGCAAACCCCTGTTTAGCGTAGAATGGCTGTTAAGCTCAATATCAACGACTTTCCAGTCTGCGATGGCTTGCCATTTTTTTACGCCGGCCTGGTGGTCAGGATGAATCAGATAGGCGTTAAGATCGTCACGGCTTTCAAAAAGGCCCATCACCATAAAATCAGCTGCGATCTCACGTTGCGTGGTATTCCTGCCACAGGCCCAACCCTTGATTTCATCAATAAAATTTGGGTGTGCATGGGTCGCTCTCTCGGCATCGATTACCTCTTCAGAGGTCCAGTCAAGTTCTTTTTTCAATGTAAACAGTACAATATGCATTAACACGGGGGTCGCTTTCTCCTCATGCTGCTTGCGAAGAATCATTAAGTGATTAAATGTATTATGCAGTGGCTTTAAGGGAAATTGTTACCTATATTGGGTGATAACAAAATGTTATCTGGAAATAATTTCCTGTTTTTGCCGCGAAAAAGAAAGGAATTTACCGGTATGGCACTTGGTCCGACAGAAATGAAAATTCTCAAACACCTGCAAGCCGATGCTCGCGTAACTAACCAGGAGTTAGCAGAGAAGATAGGAATGTCGGCATCGCCCTGCTGGCGTAAGGTGCGTAAGCTGGAAGAAGAGGGGGTCATCCAGGGCTACCGTGCCGTGCTCAACCGAAAAAAAATAGGCCTGGGCGTGATGGTCTTTATCCGGGTAGCGATTGACAGCCACAGCGAAGCTGATGCTAAAAAGTTCGAGCAGGAGGTGACAGCCCTGGAAGATGTGGTTGCCTGTTACAGCGTGGGTGGCGATGCCGACTTTCTGTTGCAGGTAGTGGCGTCCGATCTGGACTCCTACGCCGAATTTGCCATGGCTGTGGTGCGCAGGTTACCGGGGATCAAAGAGATGCAAAGTATGTTTGTACTTAAGGAAATCAAGCCTCTGGTGACCTACCCACTTAAGAAGAGGGCTGAGTGAATGTCACATAACCCGTCTTAAAAGAGATAATACGCAACCGTCACCGGCGTTGATAACATGCTACTGAACGCTCAGAAGCAGGGTCAGCAGTTATACACGGGAGGCTTCAGAAACACGGTGGCTTTCTATATTTAGCAAACCGGGATGTAGCCAAACGTTGAAAGTAAAAAGCCCGCTCAGGTTTCCCCGAGCGGGCTTTTTTAATCTGGCTCCTCTGACTGGACTCGAACCAGTGACATACGGATTAACAGTCCGCCGTTCTACCGACTGAACTACAGAGGAATTGTCGTAACGGGGCGCATCATATACAGCGTTCCTGAGGATGTCAAAGCCTGTTTTCGTTCATCGGGATTAACTGCTGAATAAATCAGCACCTGCTGTGCGGAATGGGGCTTAGCTGCCCACCGCCCCCGGTGACGGGCGTTTGGGTGCCTGCAAACGGTTCAGTTTTGCCATCAACAATTGTATGATAATAGTACTGAGCCATAATTAAGCTAACATAATGAAAAAACTGATTTCTTTTCCGCTGCTGTGTGCTGTGCTGGTTGTTATTGCCATCATTTTTGCTCTGACCATCCGCAGCTGTGCCACACGCCCGCTTCAGGCGCAACCGGTTACGCCCAGCACGACAGCGTAGCGCCTGATGAGGGAAGCCGACAGGATCGTGCCCCGTTAACATGATTTCTCACCCCGATCTGGCTGCTTTGGTTGGTAGTGAATTATCGGCGTTGTCTCGCGGGCTTTAACAGGCCAACGGCAGGTTGCCCAGCTAAGGGAACCCGAAACGGCATTGTTCGCAGGTGTTCTGACGATCGTCCCTCTGAAGTAAAAACGCAGATGCTGTGACCCGGTTTTTAGCAAAATCAGGCAAGTGATTTATAATCAGCGTGTCCTGTTTGCGCCGAAATAAATCATGTCCTCCCCGTTGCCCACAGGAGAAAGCCCCGTGAACCAGAGCCAACGCGAACATATTGCCACCGTGGTAGCCAGTATTGACGGCAGACCGCCGTCTGTGGCATTGCGTCAGTATGATCAGGCAATCCGCGACTCCTGGTTGCGCTGTGTCGAGTTACACAGGCTTGAACCGAGTCGGATGCAGGAAGCGCATATTTTGCCGTGGGCGCAACTTCGTGAACATCGTCAACGTATTGAAGAGTTTCGCTGCATCGCCCGTCATGTTTTAAAAGCGCTTTATCAGCAAATTGTTCCGGCTGGCTATGTGGTGCTGCTGACCGACGCGCAAGGGGTAGTGGTAGATTTTCTCGGTGATGATACGGGGGATAACGGACTGCGCCGTGCCGGACTGTTCCCTGGAGCTCAGTGGTCCGAAGCCTTTATGGGGACCTGTGCGGTTGGTACTGCGCTGTCGACGGGCAGGGCGCTAACCGTGCATCGCGGGGATCACTTCGACGCAATGCATATTGCACTGACCTGTAGCGCCGTGCCGCTGTTTGACTCCAGGGGCCAGCTTATTGCGGTACTGGATATCTCCGCCCTGTCCTCCCCACAGCCAAAGTCCAGCCAGCAGCTGGCGTTACAGCTTGCCCAACTGGCCGCGCAACAGATTGAAAATGCCTGGCTGATGCATTGCCATCGTGCTGACTGGGTGCTGAAGCTTAGCCCATCCTATCCTTTCGACGAGGTTTGCGCGGATTTCCAGATTGCTTTTGACACTGCCGGGCGGGTAACCGGCTTCAACCCGCGCGCCCGCCGCATGCTGGAGCAGGAACTCGCCGACTGTCCTTCTATTTACCACGGGCGCAGCACCCTGCTGGGCACACCGATCGACCAGCTGTTCAGCACCTCCATCGATAATTTGCCCCAGTGGCTGTCCGCTGCCAACGCCAGCCAGAGGACGCTGGTTTTGTGCAGTAGCGGATCGGTCCTCCATGCCAGTGCACGGCAGCCGGACGGTCGGGGCGGACAGCAGACGTCCGCGGCAGCGCGAAGCTTGCCCGCCCCGCTGGCAGCATTGTGCGGCGGCGATGCGGATTTGCAGCAGCAACTGCAGCGCGCAGCACGTTTGTTAAATACACGTTTACATTTGCTGGTGCACGGTGAAACCGGCAGCGGGAAAGAGTACTTTGCTAAAGCGTTTCATCAGTCGGGCGAGCGCGGCAACCGGCCGTTCATTGCCGTCAACTGCGCTGCAATCCCGGCGGAACTGATTGAAAGCGAGCTGTTTGGCCATCTGCCGGGCAGTTTCTCCGGTGCGGGCAGCAAGGGGCGGCGTGGCCTGATTCAGGAGGCTGACGGTGGCACGCTGTTTCTTGATGAAATCGGTGATATGCCGCTGACGATGCAGACACGCCTGTTGCGGGTACTGGCTGAACAGGAAGTGCTGCCGGTAGGAGCATCACGTCCTGTTGCGGTCAATATTCGGGTCATTTCTGCTTCTCATCACGCGCTTGAACGTCTGGTCGAGCAGGGGCGTTTCCGTGCCGACCTGTTCTATCGTTTACAGGGGGCGCAAATATCGTTGCCGCCGCTGCGTCGGCGTAGCGATCTTGACTGGCTGATAGGCAATATGCTTGATGCGCAGGTGCAGCTTTCTCCGGCAGCTCGGCAGCGCCTGCATCAGCACGCCTGGCCCGGCAATCTGCGCGAACTGAGTAACGTGCTGGCCTACGCCACAGCCATGTGTGAACGCGGGCGTATCGAGGTTGTCGATCTGCCTGACAATGTCGGGGAACCGGCGCTTTTGCCGCACAGCCTCTGCGAACAACCCGAGCTGTCGCAAGATGCGTTGCGGATTATCCAGCATCTGCGTGCCGCCCGCTGGAACCACAGCGCTGCCGCACGTCAGATGGGGATCAGCCGCATGACGCTGTATCGCCGTATGCAGCGCTTTGGCATTACTTCTCCACAACCACAATAAAGCTGCCAGCGCCTGGGTCGGTGGCGCAGGCGCTTAGCCTACCCAGGCGACAATAACGAGGTGATTATTGTGGTGGACGAACCAGTATTTTCACCTGGTTTTTTTCTTTCACCAGCGTTTCAAATCCCTCAGTCACCAGGTCCGCGAGATCGATGCGCTTTGTCACCAGCTTTTCTGCCTGGAAATATCCCTGGGTCATTAGCTCCATCACCGCCGGGAAAATATGCCGATAGGCAATGATACCTTTTACGTTACGCTCTGCCAGCACCACTGTATTGGGGTGGAACGAAGCCTCGCCTTCCCAGATGGAAACGATGATTGTTTCGCCTTCGTAACGCGAACTGTCGATACATTGCTTCAGCACCACCGGTACGCCGGTCACCTCGAAAGCAACATCTACCCCGCCTTTGCTCCGTTCACGAATGGTAGCCACCGCGTCCTGCTGGCTGGGATCGATAACCACATTGGCTCCCAGCTCGCGCGCTTTTTCTGCCCGCTGCGGCGACAGCTCGACCACGTAAATCTCTGATGCACCTGCTGCACGCAAGGCTTCAATCATGAGCAGGCCAATCGGTCCCGCGCCAAAAACCGCCGCTTTATCTCCGGCCTTCAGCTTGCTCATCCGTACCGCGTGCAACGCCACGGCTGCCGGTTCGACCAGCGCCCCTTGCTCATACGAAAGTCCCTCTGGCATGGGATGCACCATATGTTCTTCGACCACGGTAAAGGAGGAAAACCCACCGCCGCCGCCGGACAGTCCATGAAAACCGAGATCCGCGCACAGATTATATTTCCCTTCGCGACAGGCTTCACAGGTACGGCAGGAGAGGACAGGCTCAACCACCACGCGGTCACCCACTTTCACTTTAGTCACACCGTTGCCCACCGCGACAACCTTGCCGGAGAACTCGTGGCCCATCACAATCGGGGCAACGTCATGACTGAGTTTGTGCGGCTTACCGACAGGTGCAAAGATCGGGCCAGCGAGATATTCATGCAGATCGCTGCCGCAGATGCCCGTCCAGGCGACTTTAATTTTTACCTTGCCAGCGCTGACCAGGGGTTCTTCAATATCTTCAATCCGAATGTCATGGGCTTTATGCCAACGAGCTGCTTTCATCTTCTTTTCCCTTGAGATTGGTTAATTGCCTGCCCATTGTCACCGTGGCAGTGACCGGCGCGGGCGCTCTGGCAGGTTAATGCGAAAAGCGTGCCACAATCGGGAAGTGGATTGTCAGGGGTAAATAAGGATATCCGTAACAGTGAGAGCGCGAAAATGATGCAGTTTGTGACACCTGTAACAGTGACAGGTGTCACAGAGGATATTAACGGAATGGCGGCTCATCAAAGGTGCGCAGTTTGCGCGAGTGCAGGCGATCTCCTTCCGCGCGCAACAGATCGATGGCGCGAATGCCAATTTGCAGGTGTTCGGAAATGGCCCCTTCATAGAAACGATTTGCCTGGCCCGGCAGCTTGATCTCGCCGTGTAACGGCTTGTCTGAGACACAAAGCAGCGTGCCATAAGGGACGCGGAAGCGGTAACCCTGGGCGGCAATAGTAGCGCTTTCCATATCCACCGCTACCGCACGACTGAGATTAAAACGCAGTGCTGAAGCACTGTAGCGTAGCTCCCAGTTTCGGTCATCAGTGGTCACCACCGTACCAGTACGCAGCCGCTGCTTCACCTCTTCACCCGGCATGCCGCTCACCTCTTTGGTGGCGTCGTACAGCGCGCGCTGAACCTCCGCAATACTCGGGATCGGGATATCCGGCGGCAGAACCGCATCCAGTACATGATCATCGCGCAGGTAAGCATGTGCCAGCACATAGTCGCCGATGGTTTGACTTTCGCGCAGGCCACCGCAGTGACCAATCATCAGCCAGGCATGCGGACGTAGTACCGCCAGATGGTCACAGATAGTTTTGGCATTCGATGGACCTACGCCAATATTGACTAACGTGATGCCCTGACCATTGCGGGCGGTCAGGTGCCATGCGGGCATCTGATGCTTTTTCCACGCCAGATCGGACACCGCCTTTTCGGGATGTAACGTGTCGCGGGTAATGCTGATGCCGCCCGCGCAAGAGAGCGTCTGGTATGGCGAAGCGGGGTCAGCAATTTGCGCACAGGCCCACAAGACAAACTCATCGACATAGCGCGTGTAGTTGGTGAACAGCACATAGGGCTGAAAATCCTCAACCGGGGTACCGGTGTAATGGCGCAGACGCGCCAGCGAGAAATCCGTGCGCAGCGCATCGAAGTGCGACAGCGGGAAGGTTTCTCCCGCTGGTAGCAGCCCGTCAGCGTTTTCATCGCCAATTTGCGACAGTTCGGTGGTTGGGAAGTGCCTGGCGATACCGGCGCTCATGCTGCGATCCAGCATGAGATCGGAGCCATCAATCACGTACGGGAAGGGGATCTCCTGTTGTGACGGTAGCACCGCGATCTCAATCGGATATTCGCCGCTCAGCATATTGAGCTGTTCACTCAGATAGTGACGCAACAGCGACGGGCGGGTAATGGTGGTGCTGTAGCAGCCTGCACGGGTAAAGCGGCCAAACGCACGGGTGAGGCGCTGCGACGGTGCGCTACCGTTCCATTTAACGCGAAGCTGCGGATAAACAAACAGCCCGGCGGCGCGCTGGGCCGGGTCCGGCAGGCTGCCGTCGGCGATAAAAGCGGTGATGGCAGTTCGCAGGGCATCTACCGCCGAGTGGTACTGGCTTTCAAGGGCATCGAGCGCCTCGTTGACCGTCAGGGATCGCACTTCGGGTTGAGTCATGAAAACTCCTTACATGGTTTACGGGGCTGTTGCACAGACTAACTCAAGATGGTGATAAAGGTTAGCGTCGGTGATACTGACGGAAACGTCCAGCGGTGTTTAAACTTGATCAGTATCAAACCTCACAAACCTGAAAGTGAAAGCGTTATAGTGACAATACGCGATTGCACATTATCAGCCGCACTGCTCACATTGAGTCAGAAAAAAAACGGGGCTGGAGCGCTGGCGCATACATAGTCGGACGGGAGGTGAACGCAATAAATAACGCATGGCGTGATCTGAAGCTTTTAACACGGGCACGCGAAGTCGGGGGGGCGGGTGGCAAACTGCGTCATGCTGTCGAACTGCCGAACTGCCGAACTGCCGGACGGCTTTCATTTCACATTTACGCTTTGAGCCGACATTTATCTAAACTACCAGACAGAAAACAATCAGCCCGCGCATTCTTGCCGTCGCGGGCTGTACAGCTCTGCCGCATTTAACCTAAGCCGGGCGGGTTATTCACTCTACGTCACGCTTAACATCACCATTTTTCAGTATGAATGTCAGCTTGCCATCCCAAAATTCAGCAATAAAAACGTCATCACGTTTAACGGCTATTCTCTCAAGCTTGCTGTTAAGCCAGTCTTCATCTTTCTCGATGCCGTTTAATTCCGAAAATCTGGGGGTTCCATCTTTCATTAATATGATGGAAGGCATTTTTCCTCCTTCACAGACGACTGAAAGCGAGCCGCTTGGTTCAATTTGCGCATAGCGGATCTCCTGGAAAGAGTGAACTCCCTGTGAGTGAAGTTGTGATGCAACATTCAATATATCAATTTTGTTTTTTCTTTTTAAAATGTTGTC
Source organism: Erwinia amylovora (assembly GCF_017161565.1). Taxonomy (NCBI): domain Bacteria; kingdom Pseudomonadati; phylum Pseudomonadota; class Gammaproteobacteria; order Enterobacterales; family Erwiniaceae; genus Erwinia; species Erwinia amylovora. The sequence goes on along the minus strand of NZ_CP066796.1, from coordinate 2,235,773 downwards.
CATCAGAAACTTACCATTTTTGATAATGGGTATTGGCTCGCCAATGGTAAAGGAGCGGAAAAACCAGATATGCTTACTTACCCAGTTTAGCAGGGATATCAGGCTTACTCCGATCAGAAGAACCAAAATATACTGATGCATAGGGATAGCATCACTATAAATAACACCGCCTATTATGCCACCAAGAACAAAGTTGCCAATGAAATCAACCGGAGTCATTTGAGAGAGTTGAGTCTTACCGGAAAAATTAAGATGCGAAATAACTACAACAAAGCCGATTATAAATTTGGTCAGAACAATCGCATAGTAAATCATATTTTTATCCTTGCAAGAAAAAGGGGGCATACAGCCCCCTTAAAATGACGGTTGAGACAATGATGGCAACCACCATATTGCTAAAATTGAACCCACCAGCCTTAGCCAATCTGAACGGGATGCTATCCCAGCCGCCGGCTATTACGCCAGAAAAGCCGGGGATAACCCAGGATAACATTCCCATTCCCGGCTCCTTATCAGCCATTATTGGCAATTATTGTTGTTGGGGGCTGTCAACCTGTTTGGGCTGAATACTGTCTTTGATTTCCTTTGCCTGCCCGGCTGCGTCTGAGGCCAGAGTATTAGCACCGGCGATGGCATTATCCTTAATCTGACCTGCCTGCTCTACGATCCGGTCGCTTTGCTGTTTTGCATCAGCCTTGATGGCTTCGGCTTTGTTCCGGGCCTCGTCTGACAGAGAGGCTGCCTTACTGTCTGCTTCAGCTTTGATCGCTTTAGCCTTATCGGTTAGCTGCTGCGCCTGGGTTGATGCTTCCTGCTTAATAGCGTCAATATGCTTGTCCACATCTTTTTCTAGTGCGCTGGCTTTATCTGCAGCAGCATCTTTGATTTGTGCGGCATTGTCCTTTGCTTTATCGAGGTTTGCATCTACCTTTGATGCATCATCGCAGCCTGAGATAAGCAGACAAATAGCAGAGGCAAGGAGGGTTTTATTCCATAATTTCATGCATTTTCCTTTTGGATTTATCATGTTGAACGCAAAATATTTTGATACAGAAGTGACTCAGGGCTGGCGAGCCTGGAAAATGTGGTGCAAAGGCCATCAGAATGTAGGTTTCTGCATTAGTAGGAAGCATCCTATAGTCATGAATATAGTAATTTATTTCTGTGCGTCAAGTATTTTTTAAGACAACATGAAGTGGAATATATGGCTGTCAGCAGATGCTAAAATGTCATGTGGTCTTAGAAACACCATGACATCAAATATTCTGTCGCCTAATCAAACCAACTATCGATAGGGTGATTGAAAAATTCAATAAATTCGCAGTATAAACAACGTGCTGATAATTTTTTCAACGATCGGTCTTTACTGAGCCGTTTTAGACAAGCATTAATGAAAATATTCTATTTTTATCAGCTATATAGATAAGTGAAATTATGTCTACCTATTCTGAAACGTTTAAAACGCTCACCGGCCTTTGTGCCATAAAAGCGGTAACTGTACAGGTTGGCAGGCTAACATTAAGCCAACGTCAAAGAGTCATTCATTTAAACAGCTGATATAAATAAATCAATTGCAAAAAAAATAGTACCGCAACCTGATATGTAATTGAAGCGGACAGGGTGAAAAATGTCGTCGCTATAAGGCAACCCCTGGGTTTTGGTGTTGATTGTGCGTAACTTGATTCGATCTTGAAGGTGAATAATATCAAACAGGCAGAGTTAGTGCGCCTGGCTATTCATCAAAAATATATTGACTTTTAACTATATAGTAAACATCATATTTTTTGATGTGTGCGCACTGGGTCTCACACTCCTTAAGGACGGGTGAGTATTTTTTTTTAATTTCGCAGCAAGGATCGTTGGTCTAATGAAAGCTGTCTACACGCCTGGAAGATCATGGGTATCTTCTGCTCCTTTGATTAATAAAGAAAAAGATTATCTTTCACTCAGTGGTAATAACTGGGACGATTATAGTTATAAAACAACGCTGAATGCTGCATTATACATAAATGGAGAAATCAGCTTAAATTTCCAGCTTAAAATCTTGATTGAAAACATTTCATATACAGCCAGTCACCTCGATAAGTTGTGCAAGGAAGGTTGGGATGGCATTTTTCCTATTCCCGGAGAAAATTATATCTCAGTCGTTTCAGATATCGATTTTTACAAAATTACGCACTCCAGATCGAAAGATAACATAACTAAATCCTTCCTTAGCGATATCAGAGATGCAGGCTATGTGATCAATATTTTAAACGATCATAAAGCAATCGAATTGTCACAAACAGAAGGTTTTAACAACTCTTTACTTAGAGAGAGTGGTGCGAATAAATCTTATCAGGATGGTTGGCGGATATTGGATGGTAATGAACAAGAAATCAATAATTTTAAATTAAATCTGCTAACTGAAAATAGAGAGGTGAGAACTATCTCATTAAATTTTGAATCGGAATTATTACCCTATGATATAAACGTGTTGATTGGTCCAAACGGAATAGGAAAGTCATTTAGTTTAAAGTCTCTTGTAGAATACTGGTTGCAAATAGGCAGCGGGGATCTAAAAATATTAGAGAAGATCAAACATACCCCCTTTGATGTAAGACCTAATATAAGAAGGCTGATATTAATTTCTTATAGCCCTTTCGAAGACTTTATTCTGGCTTTAAGTAAGAAGGATAATTTAATTGACACGGATGCCTATAAGTACTTTGGTTTCAGGAAGGAAAGGAAAAACAAAACGGTCGGTATAAGTCGAAATTTACCAAAAGAAGACGCTGCTAAATCTATTATAGATTGTATTTACCAGGATAAAAATAATAGTAAAAATTCCTGGTGGGTAAGTAAATTCTCATCGGTAGATACATCATTAAAAACTGAACTGAAATATGACCACATAGCAGTGAAAGTTCGGGGAGGTGAACATAGTCAGCTCCCTGCTGAAGATATAATTGAAATCAAAGATGAATTTTATTTGATATTACACCCGAAGCTGGCGGTAAATATAAAATCCAGTGTTTTAGACGAATACTGCATATTCCAGGCTGGAGTATTTTTTGTAAAGAATAATAAACTGATTGATCTTAGCTCGGGTCAAAGTCTCTTCACATTCATTGTGATCAATGTAGTTGGAGCCATTCGCGAAAATAGTTTAGTGGTGATAGACGAACCCGAGTTATTCTTGCATCCAAATCTTGAAATTGAATTTATATCTTTACTTAAAAAGACACTTAAGCCATTCAAATCTAAAGCGATACTTGCGACTCATTCCTTAGCCATTGTTCGAGAAGTCCCATCCAATTGCGTTCATATATTCCGGGATGAAGGGTATGGATTGGATATTGTTAAGCCACCCTTTGAAACATTTGGTGGAAATATGCAGAGGATTTCTACTTACGTCTTTGGAGATAAATCAGAATCTAAACCATTTGATATTTGGCTAAAAGAAATGGTTAAAATACACGAGCCTGAACAGCTGATTGAAATGCTGCAGGGGCAGGTAAACGAAGAGATGATTATGAAAATCATGAGGTTAGGAAAGAAAAATGGTCTCTAAAATAAATCTACCTTCAGAGGATTCAATTGAAGTATGGAAAAACGTTTTTTTGCAGAGAAGCGCATACCGGCCATATAAAAAATTTTATAATCTTATATATCAACACATTATTGCGCAATATGCATTGTATATTAATTGCGGCGGCGATCCGAATATCGTTAAGCCACTCGAATTGATTAATTTCACAAGTGACATTACTGAAGCAGCAGCAAGGAAATTGACCTTGCAAAATCTTTATGCAGCGAAAAGAAATAAAAAACCATATGAAATATTAGACGCTATGCGGAGAAAACATAAGCTTCTATATTGCCCGACCTGTGGTGAAGACGGTTCACCCGGAACGCTGGATCATTATCTGCCTAAAGATGTTTTCCCTGAATTAGCCATTTGTCTGGCAAATTTGACCCCAATGTGTAGCCGTTGTCAGGAGGAAAAATCCACAACATATCAGTCGGAGAGTGGGGGTAAGGCTTTCTTTCATCCTTATTTCGATATAATTGATCAATGTTTGTTCAAGGTTGAGATAACTCCTCCTTTTAATGCTCCTTCTGATTTCAAAATAATCATCAGAGAGAATATCAGTGCTGAATGCAGGATTTTAGCTAAAAACCATTTAGCAGGTTTGGACTGGGTATCACGTTTCAGAACTTTCTGCGAACAGAAGCATCTGCATTTGCTGCGCATGGTTTCCGAAGAACGAGACGATGAAGAGCCTTTAAGTGCCGGAAAAATAGCACGTATTTGCCTCCGCCAGGAGGAGCAAAAATCCTTTAATTCGTGGGGAGCAATCTATTATCGTTCTGTGTTGGAGTCTGCAGAATTTCTGGATTATTTAAATAATGCTGAACTACCAGATAACTTGTAGTTTGCTTATTTGCGGAGGTCGTCTCTTGAATAATCATTTATATCTGTTTGATGTTTTCAGGCTGCATTATGTTTCGTTAAAAGATTTGCCATTTCATGAGGTTCCTGTTTGCCTCAAAACTCAGGGCTAACGCTCAGTATCAGGGAGCTATCAGCTGCATCCAGTGAAAGTACCTCTTGATGTTACTTAGCAGAAGTGGGTAGGCGTAATGCTTGAACGAACCAATCAACCAAAGCAAAAAGCAGATGCCTTGCAGCATCTGCTTTTCTAAATTTGGCTCCTCTGACTGGACTCGAACCAGTGACATACGGATTAACAGTCCGCCGTTCTACCGACTGAACTACAGAGGAATTGTCTGAACGGGGCGCATGTTAACGGTGCGGCGGCTGAATGTCAAAGGACTATTTCTGCTGCGCGGTGCGTTTGCTGATAAAAGCAGCATGCTGTTACTGCGGGGGTTAAGCTGGCAGCCAGATATGCATCAGCTTTCACCTGACTGGTGCATGAATACCCGGGCCGAACGCGAGAGGTTTCACCTTGACAGGCGCAGATGCGCACAGGGAAGACCTTATTAACAGTATGATTATCACCGCTGCGGTCTCCATCGATATGTACCGCATCCGCAAAACGCACCAGGTCAGATTACATTAGCCTGTGATGAGCCTGTACCGCACAGCCCAATCGCACCTTGTGCACCATTAACGAGCAATCGCTAAAACGCAGTGCGTGCGTTCATACCCGGCTGGATGTAGCAGGCTATCAGATTCTCTTATTTCTCCTTCTGTCAGGCCGCATATTTTTCATATCCATGCACGCCATACTTTTCTGGCACGTCAATTGCATTACCCCTGAGTCAGAATGAAAACTTATTATAAACGCCGGCACCACTGGCATGTGTGGATACGCGACGGGGGGCACCATGAATTTAAAACGACTGAAGTATTTCATTAATATTGTCGATACCGGCAGCCTGACTCAGGCCGCTGAAGTCCTGCATATTGCCCAACCTGCTCTCAGCCAGCAGGTAGCGACCCTGGAAAACGAACTTGATCAGCAGCTGCTGATCCGCACCAAGCGCGGTGTGACGCCAACCGAAGCGGGCAAAATCCTTTATACACACGCACGGATCATTTTGCGTCAGTGTGAACAAGCTCAAACGGCGGTGATCAATGCCGGACAGGCGATGGCCGGGCAGGTATCCGTGGGTTTTGCGCCGGGATCGGCGGCGGCATCACTGACCTTGCCCCTGCTGCAAACCGTTAGTGAACAGTTCCCGGATGTTGTGGTGTATCTGCATGAGAGCAGCGGGGCGTCACTAAACGAAAAAGTGATGAATGGGCAGCTTGACATGGCGATGCTGTACGATCGGGCGCCAACGGCTGGCATTACCAGTATTCCATTGATGAAAGAAGAACTCTGTCTGGTGGGCACCGGCCCTTGCCCGGGGCAAAGCATTGACCTGGCTGACGTGGCAGAGATGGCGATGTTTCTGCCGCAAGACCACAGCGCGGTGCGTAAGCGCGTTGATGAAGCCTTCGCACTGTATCGTTTGAAAGCTCGCATCATCGGAGAAATTGAATCCACTGCCACCCTGACTGCCGCTATCTCCAGCGGGATGGGCGTTTCGGTTATGCTCGAATCTGCCGCGCATAAGCTGGCCAGCTCAACGCATGCCTGGATGGCGCGCATCACAAACCCAACGCTTAATCTGCCGCTGTCACTGAATTATTCCGCTAAACTGCCGCTGTCACCCTCCGCCCAGGCGGTGAAAAGTATCCTGTTAGACTTGCTGAACAAGCCGAAGGCAGAAGATCGCGAGCTGCAGCTGGTCAGCTAATTCCTCTTTCAGGCCAGGCGTACCAGCGTGCGCCTTATCACTAAAAAACATATAAAACCTTTTTTTATTATTTGTTGCTATCGATTCGCATCCCTAACATGTTGTAAACCAGCAGACAACAGACGGAGTGAATCGCGTGAATTTCCAGCAACTTAAAATCATCCGGGAAGCCGCCCGCTGCGAATTTAACCTCACCGAAGTGGCTAATACGCTGTTTACCTCCCAGTCTGGCGTCAGCCGCCATATTCGCGATCTGGAAGATGAACTGGGCATAGAGATCTTTATCCGTCGTGGTAAACGTTTGTTGGGCATGACTGAACCGGGCAAGGCGCTGTTGACCATCGCCGAGCGTATTCTCGATGAGGCGGGTAAGGTCAGACGTTTGGCCGATGTGTTCACTAACGAATCCAGCGGCGTATTGACCATCGCCACCACCCACACGCAGGCGCGCTACAGCTTACCGAAGGTGATTAAGGCTTTTCGCGTGCTCTATCCTAATGTACGGCTTGAACTGAATCAGGGGTCACCGCAGGAAATTGTCTCGATGCTGATGACGGGCGAGGCAGATGTCGGCATTGCCAGCGAGCAGCTGGTGAATAATCCGGCACTGGCCGCATTCCCGTGGTTTAGCTGGCATCACGCGCTGCTGGTGCCGCAAGGTCATGAGCTGCAGCAGCAGCAGCCGGTTTCGCTGGCCGCACTCAGCCGCTACCCGCTGATTACCTACCGCCAGGGGGTAACCGGACGCTCCAGAGTTGACCGCGCCTTTCAGGACGCCAGCCTGCAGGCAGATATCGTGCTCAGCGCTCAGGACTCTGACGTGGTGAAGACTTATGTTGAACTGGGGTTAGGGGTAGGCATTCTGGCGGATCAGGCTTGTCAGCTGGAGCCACATTCGTCGCTGCACCGCCTTGATGCCAGCCACCTTTTTGAAACCAACACCGTCTGGCTGGGGCTGAAGCGAGGTCAGCTGCAGCGCAACTATGTCTGGCAGTTCCTTGAGCTATGCAACGCTAACCTCTCTCTGGAGGAAATTAAGCGGCAGGCGCTGTCAGTCAATGAAGAAGAGCCAGCAATCGATTTTCAGATCTGAGCACGCTGGTGCACGCCGTCAGGGTTCACTCCTTCGGCGATATCAAGCTTTACGGCGTGAAGGCTCAGGTTGCGAAACAGAAGAGGACCCGCAGAATAAAGCGTTCCTTACAACAGCCTGAGCTGACAAAGTCAACGGGCTGGGCGGCAGGCTGAATGCAGGACATGCCGGTAACATTTGACCAAACCGCAACGGGAAGTGGACTGATTTTTGTGGTGGGCGCTGGTGATTTCAGTGCTCCTCATTTAAATTTTAGCCATATGGATCTCAATTTAGTTGGTTTTATTCCTGCACTGTTACCCGTCGCGCTCTCCCCCGGCGCGAGTTTTACGCTGATGATGAACAGTGCGCTGGCGCGCGGGCCGCGCGGGCTGCTCAACACGCTGGCCGGAACGGCTTTAGGCATATACACGCACGCGCTGCTGATTGGTTTCGGTATGACAGCGGTGCTGGTCTCTTCTCCGGCAGCGTATGGCTTACTGAAAATTGTCAGCATCGCCTGGCTTCTCTGGCTGGGTAGTCAGCTGATCCTCAGTGGCTGCAAAGCCCATAACACAGAGTCTGCCAGCGCGGTAGCCGTCACGCTGCAGGGCGCGTGGTTGGCTAATGTACTGAACCCTAAAGCCATTATGTTTTATCTGACGGTGGTGACACAATTTGCCGGCAGCGACGGCGGAATGGCACATTATCTGCTGCTCGCCTCCGTACACATTATGGTGATGACCGTCTGGCTTGTTGGCATTAGTTATGCGCTGGTTTTCTCAGCGAGAAAAGCCAATTCATTGATGCTAAAAAAATACGTCAATATTGCTGGCGGAATAATGCTGATTTTCTTTTCTCTGTTCAGCCTGTTTCACTAACCTTTATTTCTCTGCACCCTGCCGGCTTAAACCTTACCTCTTCCCGGTCGTTAAACTCCTGAGCTGGTGCAAACCTGCACGCCGTTCCCGGTGGGCATACGGATATTTCTATCATAACGATCGGGTTATTCATCCAGCCTGACTGAAAATAAAGCGGCGAAATAACCGCGCAACATTAGTTTGTCTGGCTTTCAGGCATTTTATTTTCCTTGTGCAGGCATAATTTCAGCATGACTAAAAAAAAGCGCAGTCAATCAATACGATCACTGCTGGCGCTGCTGTAAGCGCCAGCAATGACCGCCACGCCCGGGACGTGGTCATCCACAACATTACTTTCAACGCATACGGGGTGTGGCGTTCAGCCAAATTACGCCGACCGGAGCAGGCGGGTGCCTGATAAACTGGGGGCTGTTCGACGGGTTACGCCAGCGCTAATCCCGGCGCGGGCGATAGTTTCACCCTCATTGGCGCGGATCTGTTTATCGACAGTCTGTAGCGCGATATTCGCTTCAGCGTGCCTGCTGCCGCCAGGGATGTCACTGCATTGGCGCCCGTGCAGCTGTGGCGGTTTCGTGGTAATAAAGTGGCTTATTTCGCGTAATGCGCCGCCGGGTCGCTTAATGCGGCGATCACGCTGACGCAGCAGGTGGTTGAGCCGGTAGCGATCCACGGCATCATGTTGCGGGCGGTGGACGAAGCCGAAGCCGTTGTGCTTTTTCGCCGCTGATGCTTGCGGACATGCACAGCATTGGCAAGTGCTATCCGCACCAGATGTCCGGGGTTCTGCTTCAGCGGCTGATGAACGCATGGTACTGATGGGCGAGCTGAAAGTGGTGATCCGCAATGTACATGTAACGGGGGATACTGCATTGTGGTCGAACGCTTACAGACAAAGGCGGGTTTAACCGCCCGGTTTCATTACGACCGATTAGCAACTGTAAAGGGAAGGAGCAATATGCCCGCACCGATTCGATATGTACAGGACAGCCCGTATTTCCCGCCAGAGAGCGATGTGGTGGTGATCGGCGGCGGCATTGCCGGAACGGCCGCAGCTTACGAGCTGGCAAAAAAGGGCGTCAGCGTGGTGCTGATAGAAAAAGGGCTGGTGGGCGGCGAGCAGTCGAGCCGCAACTGGGGCTGGTGCCGTCAGCAAAACCGCGATGAGCGTGAACTGCCGCTGATTATTTATGCCCTGCAACGCTGGGGAGAACTCGGCGCGGAAACCGGTGAAGAGCTGGGCTTCCGCCGCAGCGGTCTGGTTTACGCCACGCAAAACCAGCAGGACATGAATGCCTGGGAAGCCTGGAATACCATGGCGCAAGGCTACGGCATGCATAGCGAACTGCTCAATGCCGTGCGTGCTAAAGCAATGACGCCGGGCAGTACCAGCGGCTGGCTGGGCGGTGTCTTTTCGCCCACCGATGGTCACGCGGAGCCAGCGCTGGCGGTCCCCGGGCTGGCGCTCGCCGCCCGGCGTCTGGGCGCGAAGCTGTTTCAACAGTGCGCGGTGCGCGGTCTGGATATTTCAGGCGGTAAAGTCAGCGGCGTGCTGACCGAACGCGGCCTGATTAAAACCCGTCGGGTGATCTGCGCGGGCGGGGCATGGACCTCGATGTTCTGCCGCCGTCACGGCATCGATCTGCCACTGGCTAACGTCATCGGCACGGCGTTCCGCACCGCACCGCTTGAACAGCACATTGCGCTACCGCTGTATACCCCCGGCTTTGCCTGTCGTCCACAAATCGACGGCAGCTACACGGTTGCCGTTTCCGGCCGTGGCCGCCTTGAACCGGGCGTGCAGAGCTTGCGCTACGCGCGCCAGTTCTATCCAACCTACAGATCGCGGCGTAAGGATCTGACAATTGCCCCAGGCATCGGCCCGTTTTTGCGCGGGCCTGAATCACTGGCGCGCTGGCAGATGGACGGCGTATCGCCGTTTGAGCAGGTACGTATTCTCGATCCGCGCCCGGATCTGGCGCTGGTGGAAGAGGGGCTAAGAGCGATGCGCAATGAATTCCCACAGATGGCGGCGCTGCGTCTGGAGCAGGCCTGGGGCGGCATGATCGACAGCACTCCCGATGCCGTACCGGTGATCTCCGGCGTAGGCAAATTGCCCGGGCTGATTGTTTCGGCTGGCTACAGCGGCCACGGTTTCGGCATCGGGCCGGGAGCGGGGCGGCTGGCGGCCGATCTTGCCACCGACGACAGTCCGGTTGTCGACCCGACGCCGTTCCGTTATGAACGTCTTATCGCCGGTTCCGGCCTTGACGCGCCCGGCATGATGTAAGGACCCGGGATGACAATTAAACGGGTTGCCATGAACGAATGCCATCTGGATGACGCGTTTGCCCTGACGCAGCAGCTGCAGTGGCCGCACCGCCACACCGACTGGCAGCAGATGTTGCTGTCGGGCGAAGGACTGGTGGCGCTGGAAAACGGTACGCCCGTCGGTAGCAGGCTGTGCTGGCGCTGGGGGCGCAATTACACCATCCTCGGTTTGCTTCGTCGATGCGCGTTGCCGGGGGCGCGTATCGCAGCCTGCTGCTGCGTGCCACGCTCGGGCGTTCTGGCGAGCGGCGCGTAGGTTTACATGTCACGGCAGCCGTTGTGTGAAAGCTGGTTTTTGGCACCAGTGGCCATGTTGTGCAGCACCAAAGCCGCACACTGGCAGCGGTGAGCGCTATTCCGTGCGCAGCAGTGCGACGGCTGGCGATATGGCGCTACTGATTGCACTCGACCGCCAGGCGCTGGGGCAGGCGCAAGCGCCGCTGACAGGCCAGCTGCTTGCCAGTGCGGTGCGCGTGCTGCTACCGGAGGAAGACGGCCGCGTAGTCGGGTTTGCAGGCTTACGCTGCTTCGGTCACGGCTATAGCATCGGCCCGGTGGTTGCCGCCCATGCGCAACAGGCCCAACTGCTGGTCCGCGAGCAGTTGGGCGATCCAGGCGCGCAGTTTGTGCACATTGACCGCCCTGTTCAGGCGGGGCTGACCTCATGGCTGGACATGGTGCAGGTCGAGGCACCAATCACCATGTATAAAGACAAGCCGTGGCAGCCGGAGGCGGGTGGGATGCAAACCCTCGGGCTGCAGAGCCAGTCGCTGGCCTGATAAAGATCGTCTGTTAATCTGACCCTAATGCCGCCCGCAATGGGCGGCGCTGTAAGCCAAACGGGCCACTTTCGCCCGCGTTCGCCGCTGGCCGCACATCGACGACCCGCGTGAGGCGGATGAGCTGGTGGCCTGGCCACGGTGATAGAAGTTTTGTTAAGTTTGACAACGCCATCCGCACCATGGATGAGCTGAAGTTATGCCGTCTTCTTAATGTGGGTGGCAACTCTGTGTGGCGCTTAATCAGCGGCAATATCGCACGTTAGCAGCAGGTTGTGAAAGCGCGCCCGATACCATTATCGCTGTTGTTCACTCTTTTTGGCTATGGCTGGCCTGAGTCAGTCCGTTCGATGACTCAGGCCAGCAAGGTCGATTTACTTATCGATTTGAACGTTGTTAACGTTATATTTTGTCGCAGGATCAAGCTCTACGTGGGTCATTTTGACGATAATTTTCTGTCTGGCATTCTGTCCATTCAGAGTAACCACACCGCTGCCTGTGGAGGTTATATCCTGGTAGCTGATGTTTTTCCAGTCTGCCGTTTGTGAGCCAGACTTGTTTTCATATACCGTATCAATGACGACAGGATTTCTGACATTGGTCATGGTGACGTTTTTATAGGTTACGCCATCAACTTCACCGGCATCTGACCGGTCGCTTTTAATGCGCAGGCCATTTTCCGTGCCGTTCAGGGTCAGGTCGTCCACCAGCACATCATAAATACCGTTTGTTTCACTGCCAATCGACATTCCGTGCCCAAATTCAAACGTATTATGGATAACAGAGATATTCTGCGCCGGGCCTTTATGCGAATAAGCTTTGATAGCAACATTATCATCGCCCGTGGAAATATTGCTGTGGGCGATCGTCACATTTTTAGACGATATCGGATCGATGCCATCGGTGTTTATAGCATCACGCGGCGAATTAATGGTGGTATTCCAAACCGTTAGCCCATTACCAGTATCAAAGACCACATGGAAATGAGGCGCGTTAAGCAGGGTAATATCATATATGGTGAAGTCGGTGCTGTTAGTGATTTGAATAAGGCGCGGAGCATTTTGCTTCAGGCCGCTGTTTTTTGCCATTGCGGCAAGTTGCCACCAGCTGGTTTTTTTATCCTCCAGGGGCACGCCGCCTTGCCCGTCAATCACTCCCTTGCCATAAATGCCACTATTTGTGGCGTCGGAAACCGTTATAAGGGCGTTGCATCCTTTGCCGCTTTGATCCAGTACGCCACATGAGTTTTTAGTCTTGTCAAAAGCTGTGGCGTTGTTGACCGCTTTCAGACTGGCCCCGCTGTCAATCCAGAGATTTGTGCCCGATGGCAGGCTCAACGGGCCGCTCAGGAAAACCGCGCTGCTGGCTGATTTTTGCAGTTTTACCGCCTTGCCCGGCGCGCAGTCATTCAGCGCATTTTGTATCGCATCGGTGCTTATTCCCGGACCAGCCTGCAGAACGCTACAGACGGCGGGATATACCGGCTCAGATACGTTTCGCAAATCCTTCGCTTGACAGATTCCGCCGGACAGTACGATCAATGCCGTTATTTTTGTAATATGATTCATCATTATAGATATTCCGAGGTATAAAAACCTTAATAAACAATTGGTTAGAATAGTCATTTGAGATCCTCTGTGTAACTGGAAAATTCCTAAATCGAAAATATAGTTATTGAGTACGGGTTTAACAGGGGGCTTTATTAACCGATGGCGCAGTATGAAGTGATTATCATCGGGTTTGATATAACATCAGGAATACATTTTTTATTTTTAACCGCGGGTCGTGGAACGATAATATTTCCATGTATTGCAGAGCATTTAATACAGTGGAAATATATATTGATAGATATTAAACAGAATCAGAAGGACCATCAGATTAAGCCAATTACTCCAGGCTTTATACAGTTGGTATTTAATAAATTAAATGAACTCTTCAGGCAGCACGTCTCTGAGCATGGGCTTATCATCCGCTTGCATCGACCCTTTGCCGATATTTATCTCCGGGGTGAACCGTGCAATAAGACATTTCAAACCGTGATTGGCATTGTTAGCCCTCAAAATGAGGGGAGGATCCGTGTTCGTTGCGTAAGCATTTCTGCAAAATTTATGCTTAAGGTAAAACTTACAGCACAGTCTGAGAACGGGCGATTAAAAGACGGCCAATGGCGGCCCGGGGTTAATCGGCCCCTGGTAGCTGTTGCGCAATATCCCACCACCGGCTGTTTAACGCAAAGTCACGGTCTGTCTTATCCCGTCGCTTTTGCCAGGGCTTATCCAGAATAAAGTGGATATTTTTGACCCGCTCCGGCTGCCAGACAGCAGGGTGCTGATGCGGCAAGGTTTTAAGTGCATTATATATCCACGGCAGCGGCCGCCAGCGTGCACGATAAAAATGATTAAGAAAATCTTGTTCGGGGAAGCGGTATGCTTTCAGGTCATCCATCGCCGCCAGCGCACTTAGCATTTGATCAAATACCGCGCGATCCGGCTTCAGCAGCAGTAAGCCGCTGTTCAGGTAGTTATCGACCCTATCGGTTTGTTCAAGGTGATCGACGCCTGTGCACCAGCTGTAAAAACAGTTTTGCGGTACCCAGCTGGCCGGATAGCTGGCAATTTTTTCGGGATTACAGCGGCAGGCGTGGCAGGCGGCAATGGTGCCGCTCATTAGCGGATAGCTGAACAGCTCATCCATATTTTGCGTCACCAGCATGTCGGCATCCAGAAAGGCGACCCGCTCAAATTCAGTTAAGGTCCATGCCGCCAGCTTAGTCCATACTTCTGAAAAACGCGCGTGGGCATAGCTTTGTGACAGATGCGGGCTGGGGCGAATTGGCGCAACGTTACGCAAAATACAGCCTTCCCGTTCCAGCTGCTGACAAGCGATGGCATCAATATTAGCGGTAATCATCACCACCAGCGGGTAGCGGCTGTGTGACGCCCTAAGTGAGGCGTGCAGCGCTCGTACGCCCACCAGATAATCTGGCTGTGTCAGTAAAGTTATCCATGCTTTCATGGCTTGCTCCTTCATCCGGCATTAACACACGGGATGTATTTCTGGCCCCATGCTGTGCATCTGAGCAACAGCTCATGGCAAAACCCCCGTTTCCGTTGCCTGAAGTCGCACTTTGAGCGGTCATCTGCAGCGCGTAACGAGGGCAATAACCGTGTTGAATAAAAGGTAAAGCGGGGAGATCCGTGCAAGCGTTAAGCGTAGAAGAGAAACCCTATTTTTGCCGCATAAACGGACTAAAATCCGTATCTTTAGCTCTTTTAAGCCCAGTATTCGACAGGATGCAGGCAGCGTAAAGTGGCATCGACCACCAGCTGGCGGTTTCGCGCAACACTCTGCTGTTCGCTTTCATTGTGGCCGAACAGGGTATGGAAAATGCAGTGGTGAGCCAGGCAGTGAGTACCAGTACTGCTTTTCAGGCGATGCACGCTAACGGTGGCTATCATTGAGTTAATTTCTCCGTGCGGATCGCCGCGTATCAGGATCTCGTGCAGAACTTGCAGGGCGCTTTAATCAAGCGTTTTCAACGCGTCTGAACGGCTTTTATAGCGGCCATGTATTCAGTGTTCAACACTGGTCAGCCGCCTGAAATTGGGCTGGTTAGAGTGATAGTCGATAGCGGGCTTCGCCAGACGAGCTGTGGCTTGCGATGGCGCGATTGCAGACAGGTCAAGCCCGGGCTCATGCTGGCGCAGTTCCTGATAAACCGAATGCAGTACGGCAACCTAAAGCCTTTCTTTGTGTTTAAAAGGGTAAACCAGCGTACGTTTGGTTGCTGGCACCTGTGCCGCTGTTTGCTCCATTCGTGCCCCCGTCAGACCTGAATCGGCCAAGGTTTTTAATACACTGGCAAGGATGCGTTTCTGTCAACATCAGGATCGTTTTTGCATTTGGCAGAGGTTGGCATAACCGTTTAACATCCGTCGTTCTTTCACTGAAATCCGTGCCAGGGCGGTTGGCAAATATGGCTGCGTTACATGATGTTAAACCACGGATGAGTGCGTTCAATAACGCTGATATGGTGCTGTTTCATTCGCTTCATCAGCTGTGCCGTTCCCGGCAGAGAATGGCCACGCAACAGCGCTTCAGCGGTCACGGCAAACGCAACGATACCACGGGCGGCAATATCAGCTGCGGCGATATAGCCTGTTAGCAGGTGGTGATTGCCACGGAACTCTTCCTGCTTGTGATGGCAGCTTACCAGCAGCTCGGCTAAAACCTGGTAGAGATGATGCGCATCTCCCAGCAGGGCGACCCGGCAGCTGGATCTGTTCAGCACCTTGTTGAGTTGGGCGAATATCGCCTGGTGATCTTCAGCACTGAACAGCGCTGCCAACGTCTTTTGCCAGCGTTGATAGGTACGCAGAAATAGCCTGTATTGAACCAGTGACAGGCTGGCATGTTGCCAGGGGAAATGCCGGCTGAATGCCGCGACTTTGTGCTGCAGCTGAATAAACTGAGCTGCATCATTCAACTCTTCAGCCAGCAGAGGAGCAAGCTGGTCAATAAACGCCGAGATTTCTTTTTCTGCTTTGGGCGTAAGCAGCGGCACAGCCTTACGCTGCTGCAGGAGTTTTAATAAGGTCAGGTCGTAAAACGCAGCGCTCACTACCTCACCGGCTAATAATGCCCGGTTAAGTTGCTGAATAAGTTCGGCTGACTGCACCGTAGAGCGCTGTTGCAGCAGGGTATCATGCAGCTGGAAATAGGCCGGAGATGGGCTGAGTTCAGTATTCATCGTAGCCTCGCATCGAAAATGGCTCCAGCCGATGGCCGGAGAGCTGACACAAAGTATGGCAGATTATACGTCGTGCTAAAGGCTGAAGGCTTTTTTCAGCAACAATCCATTCGAACGCTAATTGACGTCACCTGACCGGGCATTTTTCCGTCCTGTCCGTAAGCTTATGTCAGCGGCGGTTATTAATTGTAATGTTATAAAGTAACAGTTATCATCTGCCGCGCAGGCCTGGCCTGCATGGTTCCATTTCACTGGAGAAAGGATTGATAACCTGATGCACAAATTCGCTTTCTCGCCTCTGCTGGCGATGTTGCTCGCCGTGGTTAATGCTCCAGCCAGCGCAGACCCTGAGCGGGTTGCCGCGCTGGTCGCCCCGTTTGAAATTAAAGGCAGTGACCCCACATTGTCAGGGGATATCTTCCTCAAAATGTCCATTGTTGAAACCCTGGTCAATGCCGACAGTCACGGTCAGCCGCTGCCGGGGTTGGCCAGCAGTTGGTCGGTAACCAATAAGGGTCTTTTGTGGCGCTTCGTGCTGCGTTCCGGCGTTAAATTCCATGACGGCAGCGCCTTGACGGCTAAGAGCGTGGTTAACGCGCTCAACGTTGCAAGGAGCAAGCCGGGCCTGTTGGATAAAGCGCCGATAACTGATATCCGTGCCGAGGGCCAGCAGGTATTGATTGCGCTTAGCCAGCCTTTTACCCCATTGCTAAGCATGCTGGCGGAAAATCGGGCGCAGATCCTCGCTGCCGCCTCCTACAATGATGCGCATAAAGTGGTGCAGGTGATTGGCACCGGGCCATACCGTCTCACCTCGCTTCAGCCGCCGCAGAAGTTGACCGTGGCGCGCTTCCACGATTATTGGGGCGCTGCGCCGTCTATCGAACAGGCCAGCTATATGGCGGTGGGGCGGGCGGAAACGCGGGCGCTACTGGCCGAGAGCGGCAACGCCGATCTGGTGCTGAATCTCGATGCGGCCAGCCGCAGTCGGCTAAATAAAAATGCCAGTGTACGGCTGCTGGCGATGTCTGTTCCGCGCAGCGTGCTGTTGAAAGTGAATGCCGGACATCCGCTGCTGGCCGATGTGCGCGTGCGCCAGGCGTTGAGCATGGCGCTGGATCGCGAAGGGATTGCCCGCGCCATTCTGCGTTACCCGGCGGCGGCTGACCAGCTGTTCCCACCTTCCGTGGTGCAGTGGCATAACGCCAGCCTGGTACCGTTGAGTCACAATTTGCCACAGGCGCGGGCACTGCTGGCTGAGCTCGGCTGGAAACCGGGCGCGGGGGGTACACTACAACGTCATGGCCGGCTGTTTTCTCTTACGCTGACCACCTATCCCGATCGCCCGGAACTGCCGCTGATTGCTGCCGCCATTCAGCAGCAGCTGCGAGATATTGGCGTACAGGTGACAATAAACACGACAAATTCCGGTGAAATAGCCGCCAGGCATCATGACGGCACGCTGGAGCTGGCGCTGGTGGCGCGCAATTTTGCGCTGACGCCGGAGCCGCTTGGCACGCTGTTACAGGATTATGCGCCACAGGGCGGGGACTGGGGGGCAATGAACTGGTCAAATGCGACCTTTAATCAGAGTTTAGCCAGGCTGGAAACGGACAGCAATGCGGCAGACAGTCAGCAGCAGCGTGAACAGCTGACGCGCATTTTGCAAAGCGAGCTGCCCACTATTCCGGTGACGTGGTATCAGCAAAGCGCCGCCGTCTCTGGCCGCCTGAGCGGTGCCGTACTCGATCCTTTCGAACGTAGCTTCGGGTTAGAAAAAATGAGGTGGGCAGAATGATGCGCATGCTGGGCTACCGTTTGCTGCAGGCCGGGCTGGTTGCGCTGCTGGTCGGCGGACTGACTTTTGTCATGATGCGTGCGCTGCCCGGAGACAGTGCTTATCGCATCGCCGCCGGTCGCTATGGTTATGACCACGTTGATGCGGCTGCGGCCAGTGCGGTGCAGCAGGAGCTGGGGCTGGATCGTCCGGCCTGGCAGGCGCTCGCCGACTGGTTTATCGAACTGCTGCGCTTTAATCCCGGCAACTCGCTGGTGTCGGGCGCGCCGGTGATGCAAGAGATCGGCCCCCAGCTGGGCCAGTCCCTGCTGCTGGCGGCGGCGGCGCTGCTGCTGTCGCTGTTGCTCGGGCCGCCGCCGGGTCTTATCGCCGGGCTGTTCCCCGGCGGAAAACTTGACCGCATCCTGTTGGCGGCGTCCACCGTGCTGCGTGCGCTGCCACATTTTGTGCTGGGGCTGATCCTGCTGCTGGTATTTGCCCTTGGTCTCGGCTGGCTTCCCGTTGCAGGCTACGGCGATGCTGCGCATCTGCTGTTGCCGGCACTGACGCTGGCTCTCGGGCTGGCAGCGGTGTCTGGCCGGGTGGCGCGCGATGCAATGCGTCAGGTAAGCGAATCGGCCAGCTATCAATTTGGCCGCAGTAAAGGATTAAACGAACGGACGCTGTTCTGGCGTCACGGGCTGCGTAATGCCAGCGTGCCGCTGATCGCCTACCTCAGCGTACAGTTTATCTATCTGATCGAAGGAGTGATTGTGGTGGAAACGCTGTTTGCCTGGCCGGGTATTGGCCACGCGTTGGTGCATGCCATCTTCGCACGGGATGTTCCTGTCATTCAGGGAACGGCGCTGATCATGGGGCTACTGTTTGTGCTGCTCAACACGCTAAGTGATGGGCTGTGTTACTGGCTCGATCCACGGAGGCACAACGCGTGATGAGGAATCTGATGTGTCGCACCTCAATGGCACAACGCGCCGGAGCGACTTTGCTACTGCTGTCAGGGATCTTCGCCTTTATTCTGCCATTGCTGTGGCCACAAGACCCGCTACGCCAGCAGCTGATGCTGGCGTTACAGTGGCCAGGCCTGGACGCCCCGCTGGGATATGATCATCTTGGGCGATCGCTGTTTGCCCGCCTCACGGCGGCGACCCGTTTATCACTTGGACTGGCGCTGATCGCCGTGTTAAGTGCGCTTATTCCGGGTATTTTTCTTGGCGTACTGGCCGCATGGTGTGGTGGCGTGGTCGACCGCGGCGTTTCGCTGCTGGCTGATGCCTTAATGGCGTTACCGGGTTTGTTACTGGTGTTACTGTTAACCGCACTGGTTCCAGACTCCGCGCTGATGCTGTATATCGGTATTTCGCTGCTGCTGTGGGTAGAGTACTTCCGCCTTAGCCGCGCCATCGCCCGCCCGCTGTTGACGTCCCCGGCGGTGCAGGCTTCTCGCCTGTTGGGCTTCAACCCGTGGCTCATCTTCCGCCGCCATTTGTGGCCGGAGATGGCTCCGATGGTGCTGACCTTAGCCGCATTCGGTGCTGCCAGCGCGGTCATGGCGATTGCCGCACTTGGCTTTGTCAACGTGGGCGTACGCCCGCCCACGCCTGAACTGGGGCTGATGATGACCGAGCTGCTTCCTTATTACCATGAAGCGCCATATGCGCTGCTGCAGCCGGTGGTGGTGGTATTTTTACTGGTGTTAAGCCTGTTGCTACTGGCGCGGAGAGAGAAATCATGATCCTGATGGACATTGAACATGCAGCCGTCAGCGGAGGCGAACTGAATGTGCAGCCGCTCTCATTTACGCTGCATGCTGGCCGGCCGTTTACCCTGCTGGGTGAGAGCGGCAGCGGTAAAAGCCTGCTGGCTCAGGCGGTGACAGGTACGTTGCCCGGCGGATTGCAGGCCAGTGGAACGCTGATTTTTAATGACCAGCGCCACGATCTGGCCAGTCGCCCGGCACGCGCCCTGTGGGGCCGTACGCTGGGCATCTTGCCGCAGGAGCCGGGGCTGGCGCTTGATCCCATCATGCGAGCAGGCGAACAGGTGGCAGAGGGCTATCGCTTTTTGCGCCGTATGACGAAATCGCGCGCGCGCGAATGTGCCATCGATGATTTGCAGGCGCTGGGGGTGGCACAGGCGGCGAATATGCTGCCACAGGCGCTGTCCGGAGGTATGGCCCAGCGAGTGGCGTTTGCTGCGGTCCGTGCCGGGGGTGCTCAAATCATTGTTGCTGACGAGCCGACAAAAGGGCTGGACGTGGCTCGCCGCGATGAGACGATTACCTTGTTATTGCGCGCAGTTCAGGCCGGTGGCGGGCTGTTTACTATCACCCATGATATTGAACTGGCGCGGAAGCTTGGGGGCGAGGTGGCGATAATGCGGCATGGTGAAATTGTCGAACGCGGCAGCGCACAGCAGGTACTGACGCGGCCACAACATCGCTATACTCAGGCGCTGCTGGCCGCTGACCCGGCGCGGTGGCCCGTGCGTAAAACCGCAGTGCACCATGGGCAGGTGGTGCTGGAGGCGCATAATCTCAGTAAAAGCCGCGGCGGCTGCCAGCTGTTCAGCCATCAGTCGCTGCGTGTGCATGCCGGGGAGGTGATTGGCGTCAGCGGGCCAAGTGGCTGCGGTAAGAGCAGCTTTGGCGATATTTTACTGGGGCTGTTGGCTGCCGATAGTGGTGATGTGGTGCGCGACCGTCAACAGGCGGCGGTCAGGTATCAGAAAATTTTTCAGGATCCCTCGTCTGCCTTTGCCCCTCATGCCACCTTGCGCCAGGCACTTGACGATGTGGTTCGCCGTCACCGACTCGACGGTCAACGCATCGGGCAACTGATGAAGCGGTTACAAATCTCCCCACTGCTACTTGAACGTTACCCAAAGGAAATTTCCGGTGGCGAACTGCAACGCTTTGCGCTGCTGCGCGTACTGCTGCCTGACCCGATATTTCTGTTCGCCGACGAGCCAACTTCCCGGCTTGATCTACTGACCCAGCAGCAGACCATTGAACTGCTGGTTGAAGTGGCCGCAGAGCGGAATTGTGCGCTGCTGATAGTCAGTCACGATGAGGCGCTTATCGACCGCATCAGCCACCGGCGCATCAGGTTAGGGGCATAGCAAATGTGGAAACGCGCTGGAGACCAGCGCGCTCAACAGGCTTGTAATAAGCGCAGTGCTACTCTGGATGATATTCGATATTAATCGGCTCGTCCGGCAGTTTGGTAAAGGTGCGGATAAGGGTGTGGTAATCAGCAGTCGGGTTCAGTTGCCTGAACTGCTGTGGGTAAAAATCCTTTGCCAGCATCTCCATGCCGATGATGTTGTACGGATGGTTGTAAAAATGGTGATAAACCGCCGTCACTTTACCCGCTTTCACCGCCGGGATGTCTTTCACACCGGTGCGGTTGCGCAGCTGCCCGAAGGCTGCCTTGATCGCAGCGACATCGGTGTTATAGCCCAGTGGGATCACGTTACTGCCTTTGCCGCCGCGCTTCGAGCCACTCATGAGGTAGTAATCCGGATTGAGGGCGATGACTTTTTCTACCGCTACAGTGCCACTGGTGCCGGGCAGTAATTCTGAACCGAGGTTTCTTGCCCCGGTAGCTTCGATCAGTCCACCCCAACCGTTATGCCCGTGAGTAAAGCAGCAGCTTTCCCCGCCGCCGCTAATGCCCGCAATGGGTTCAACAAACACCGTCGGTTTTGGCGAGACGTCTTTAACTGCGCTTTGCAGCGCATTCAGCTTGTGCTGATACCAGTCGGTATAAGCTTTGGCATTTTCTTCCTGATTCAGTACCTGACCGAGCAGCGTAATGCTGGCTGCGGTGTTTTGTACCGGGTGCAGCTCCGTATCCACAAACAGCACCGGAATATTCAGGGTACTGAGCTGGGCCAGCACGCCGCTCTGCTTCAGGGCTTGTTTAGCCCGCAGCTGGGCAATCATCACATCAGGGTGTTTGGCAATAACCGTTTCAAGATTGACTTCCCCCTGGTCGGAGAAACCCATATCCAGGATTTGGTCGGCTTGTGGCCAGCGCGCGTGCAGCATATTCCAGCTGCCGCTATCCTGCTTCTTTAGCAGATTATTCCAGGCGACCACGCGGCGGAAAGGGTTGTCGCGATCCAGTAATGCAAGACTAAGAACTTCACGGCCGTCCTGCAGGATCACCCGTTGAGGTTCCTGCCTGAACACGACTTTCTGGCCATCCATATCGGTGACGGTCAGCGGATAGCTGGTGGTGAAACCCAGGGTCGGCATTGCGCAAAGTAGTATGGCGGGCAGAATTTTAAACGTTGGAATGGCAGTCATGATGATGATGTCCCGATCAGTCAGTAGATGATAAATATTATCATTCTTCCCGGATGAATTATATTAACGCCTGCACACGGACTAAAGGCTAATACATCCCTTAATGTGCTGCAGAGAATGCTTCTGCGCTGCACTATGGCTGATTAATAATGGTAACGCCGGTGTGGAAAACGACAGCGATTTAATGGGCTTATGGCACTGATTGCTGCACTTCACGCCTGTGCTTCGGGGGTTATACATTTTGTATCCCACTGCGCGGAGCGTGTAGCTGAACGCGTCTACGAATATGAGATGCAGCATCTGCGGGCGCCCGACGTGCCACCCGGTGCGGTACTTTCAGTATTGATGAAGCAGCCGGGTAACCGTCAGGTTGATCTGCACCATATCGCCACACAAAGCGATATCTCTGAAATGATCAACGGCAAACGTGCCATGAGGGTGTCAGAGATTAAGGGGACTGGCGAAATTTTGCACGTTCGCTGGATATGTTTATCGGCCAGTAATAATTCGGCGAGGCTTTTCGCGCCGAAAGCCCAGACCAATAATCCAGCCAAAAATCCACGGCAGGAAGGGGAAGCGCTTGATGATGCGCGGAAGTGGGCTGGGCTGGTCATCGTTACGTTTCTTACCGCTCATTTTTATCTGGATAAACTGTGTTGCACGTGTGGGAAATTGTCGGCGCTGTTGCACTTTTTTCAGCAAACGCAGGCTGACATCTCCTTTGCGCAGTGCGGCAGCCAAATAATTGGCGCTGGCAACGGCATCCTGGATAGCCAGGTTCACGCCAACTCCGCCAATTGGCGACATGGCGTGGGCTGCGTCACCGATGCAGAGTACGCCTGGTTTCATCCAGTTATCGAGTCGGTCGATACGGATATCCAGCAGTCTGAACTGCTGCCATTCTGTCAGTGGTTGCAGGCGCGCCAGCGGGAAGGGGGCTACTGCGGCGACCTGCTGTTTGAAACAATCGATCCCCGCCTCTTTTATCGCGGCGTACTGGCCTTTATCAATGGTGTAGCCGCACTGCCAAAAGCTACCGCGATCGAGCATAATAAAGTTCTGTTTTGGCCCCTTGTGCCCCGTGTTCCACGCCGGGTCATCGGCACATTTGTTCAGCTGAAACCACAGGACATCACGAGGTGAACCAAAGGATTGTCCGGTCAGCCCGGCCAGTTGCCGCACCATCGAATGGCGTCCATCGCAGCCTGCTACCAGCCTGGCCCGGATTTCACAGGGACTGCCAGCACTCATCGCACGCACGCCACAGACCGTATCACCGTCATAGATTAAGTCGCTTAAGGCGGTTGACTGGCGCAGAGTAAAATTAGGCATGGCAGATGCCCGGGCGCTCAGAAAGTTAAGAAAGTCCCACTGCGGCATAAATGCCATAAACCGGCATTTTACCGGCAGCAGCGAGAAGTCTGCGAGCGTGATCTCCTCACCTGCTATTTCCGCCTGCAGGCGAGAAAGTTGCTGATGTGGCAGGCGGAGCAGTTCTTCCAGTAAGCCAAGATGGTGCATAATCTCAAGCGTGGAGGGGTGGATAGTATCGCCACGGAAGTCGCGCAGGAAATCACTGTGTTTTTCAATCACAATGACCTGCACGCCGGCACGGGCCAGCAGATAGCCGAGCATTAATCCCGCCGGACCCCCCCCAACAATACAACAGTCGGTGGTTAAAACTTCAGGTGTTGATGGCTGCATATTCCCTCCCGTAATGACGAAACAAACTTTATGCTAATGGTTATCATTACCTTTATCGGGAGAAGTTTACCACTGGCAGTGGCAGATTAGTTGCGTTTGACAACATGCTGTTCAATCCGTGTCATTTTTAATCAGCTTAGTGTCGAACAGGGATCTGAGGTAATTTGGCTAAGATTTCTCATCCGGAAGGTTCAATTCGTTATCAAGCTTGCGATGTATACGAGCAAATGGCCGCCAGATTGCGTTCGCATGGGGCTAACAGGTAGCCCGTCCTTTTGTAGGACGATAAGAGTTTTTTACCTTCGACGCATTTTCACTCACACGATGTGCAACGGATACCCGTTGATCGCAGAGGGGGCGACATCATCTTCGACAGGGCAATGCATCGTTTTTGACTTGTGAGTCAACCAGGGCACCCACGCGGATTAGCGGCAGCCGCCGATCCGCGAAGAAACGCAGCTGCGGCTGCAAGGTGACAGCAAATTCGGCCTGCTGGCGTAAGCGCCCGTACAGGTCGTTCGTAAAATCAACAGGTTGAAGGGTCTCAGACAAAGAATCGCCCTGAATTAAAAGGAGATGCGGTTCGCGGGTGTGGTAGACCAGGCACGATAAGACAGCTGCCTCGTCCCTTCGCTGGCATGACCCAGGTCAGGTCAAAAGGATTCGGCCTTTGTCATCTCAGTTCGTTACCGGACACCCGCCGGAGCTGAATTTTTTTATACGCAACCCCTTTTGATTAAAACCAGCCCTGAGCGATGACCTGAACCTGCTGCATATCTTCTCTGCAGTCTGTGGCTTTTGGATTGCTGCTAATAAGGTTATGATTATTGTACAGACAGTATCATGCTCACTGAGCAATTCAGGTCAAGGCCGCGGACAAACGGCGTACTCTTTAGGTTAAAACGCTATACTGCTGCCTTAATTTGTTTTTCTCTGATTAATCTTAATGTATATTCCCAATTTTCAGAGGTGTGGGAATTTAATATGTCTTTATCTTTTGGTGAGGAATTGAAAAAGACTTCCTTATTATTTTTGATATCTATAGGATAAAATCTTTCTGTGTTCTTATCCCATATCAAGTTATCGGTATGGAGGTCATCATGAAAAATGCCGTGGGCATTAAGCTCCTCCAGCATGTCGACATATTTTTCAACTGCATTCTCAGGTAACGAGTTGGGGGGTAAGGAGTCAAGAGTTTCACCTGAAACCCGGTACATACGGACATGGTAAATTCCCTCACTATCGATAAAAATGTTGGCAGTATCTTTGCCATAGTAACGTGTAAAGTTTTCGACTTCTGAGTTAACAATGGCCGGCATGTTTTTTATTTCCTGAGCATCATACCGTTTAACAACAAAATACTTATTCGTTGCGTCAGCATAAACAGTAGCAAACTTTCCTTCCCCTAATTCCTCACCCAGATAAAAGTGTTTTTCTTTATCAGGCTCCCCGGGTTTATGGAGTTTAACAAGAATGCTGTCGTCAGGTGGAGTCATATCCAATCGGGCTCTTTTTTTAAATTTTTTAGCCCAGAGAGGTATCCTTCCGTTTTGCTCAATGTCCAGGACGAAAGTGTACGCATCGAAGAGACCATTCTCTGGAAATTCATACTCCGAGAGTAATTCTTTGGCACTTTTAATATCGAAGCCGTCTTGTCTTTTCAATACATCAACAGGGTGTGGCCTTTTTCTACCATTTAGCCCGACCGTCAGGAGGTTCTTCAACCTCGCTGCGATGCTTTCGGGGAAGAATTTATCACCCCTGAAGCGCGAGATCATATTATGAGAGTGCGGGGTTAAGCGTATGGCATATCTGTTATCGTTCATATGACGCAGCTGTATAAAGTTTTTATTCACCTTAAGGTATGCTTTGCCATCCGCGCTCCTGCGCAGCCCCATACGATCCGGTGCTGTGAGTGTATTGATGTCAATCTCTTTTACAAACGTGGCAGATTTTGTTTTTTTTCTGAGCCCGCGAGATGCTTGTACTGAGTTGGCCTGTTCAAATATCCAGCGATCGCCGTCCCACGCCAGCGCGCGCCCTTTTTTGTGGGGCCGTTTTGGATCAAAGGCTTCGTACTGGGACAAACCTTCATCACCATGTGGATGACGCACCGGAACCAGTTTTCCATTCATCTCGACGAAGTTTTGGCCGCTGTGGGCCGAAGCTTGTCTGGACTTTACGGCATGATAAATTTTGCCAGGCCCGTAGACACGCGGATTGTTATTTATCTTAGCCACAAAAAAGGTGTTTGGATCGGCTTCCTGATTTATCCGGGTCAATAATCGTTGATGTTTATCTTTGAATACGGGGTGTCCATTAAGCACAGACATATGCCAGGTTCTGGATAAAGGCTCCATGTAAACAGGAACATAATTTTTTATGGCGGTATCTGTTGGAATAAAAATTTCATACTGACCCTTTTTTGCCAGCTGCAGTTCATACCAGTCATCTTGCACAGTGATGTATTTTTTTCCTTCCCTGATTTCTACATTGAGAACTTCTTTACCCAAATCATCTGCATATCGCCATGTCAGGTGGTTTGAGGCGACAATTACCAGATGAGCCGCAATAGCGCGCACGGACTTGTTATGCGTAACAGCGTTTTTATTTTCTATGGCAAACGAGTTCGGTTTACGGGTAACCTGAGCCGATAATCTCATCGGGCAATGTCTACGGTATTCAATTGATTGAACAATGCTGTACAGATAAGGGCACCACTTCTGCTGGTCAGATTGAGGTGCGGCAGAAACATCAGTGAGCATCTGCATCACATTGTAAGCCGCAGCCGAGGCAATACTGTTGATCTGCGCCGGCTGCAATGAAGCCGGACTGTTGGCTACTATTTTGAGTTGAGTACAAAAAGCGCAACCTTCGAAGTTAACAAGATCGGCGGGCTGACCGCCAATATGTTCTTTTGAGGAGGGAACCGACTTTTTTTCAACGGCCCGGCGGTTCTGGTCATTTCCAACTGCTGAACGATTCTGCTGCACTGGCTGGAGCATTGTTTTTTTCCCTTTATGAGTTGAGATAATGATATAAAGGAATAGTTGCCATTGAACTATAAAAAACGTGACTCAAGAGCATGGCGACTTAAAATAATATAAATACGACTCCTTCACTATTTCGCCAGCAGAAGTGGCTATTAATTTATATTGTATGCGCGGCAGTTAGAATAATATATTGCTCTTGCCTCACGTCTTCAGGGGTGCTGACAGGAATGGGCTTTTAATGAGGCTTTTTTAAATTCTGATGGTGGCCTGAGCAGTATAAAACGGCTCGCTGTTTAGGGAGGATATTTTAATGTTGTGGGTGGTGAATTATTAAGAACATTGTATTTTAGTGTTAAATTTATTTTCAAAAATTCTCAGAAAAATAATTCATTAAACGGTTAATCAGGTTCGTGCAAGGTGAATAAATGTTGATTGTATGTCTGCCAGCTCTAACGCACCCGGCGGGAATCATAGCTGGGTTAAACAATCCCGAGGCTTAGCTGGCCGGCAATCTCATCTACTTCTTCAGGTTTCCCTTGCTGGAAAAGGCTGCTTTTATTGATAACTTACTTCCAGCTTTTACAAAGGGTAGATTTACTCATACTAAGCTCATTGACGTCGACGTTACCAATGAAAGGGAAGATGCAGGTTTTAAGAGGTATCCATGCGGCATTGCCCTAATCTTCTGACTACTTCTTTTGGTAGTAAACCATGCCCAGGCAACAACCCAGTAAGACAGCGTATTGTCTCTTTTGCTTTCAGCTCTTCAACTTCTGCCTGTTTTTTCGGCATCAGGGTCAATTCCCTGAGCAAGTAGCCTTTTAGCTTCATCACGGCGCCGTCTGGCATCAGCAAGAGAAACTGCAGGGTAGACGCCGATAAAATAGATTTTTTGCTAGCTCTCAAAGCGGTAGGCCATCTGCCAGTATTTCGGACCATTGGGATGAACACGAAGGAACATACCTAAGCCATCTGTAAGTTTGTATTCACTATCGAGAAGCTTGGCATTTTTTACTTAGTATCAGTAAGTGGCATCACGGCATCCCCCGTATGTTGCTAAAAACGCAATCGAGATACCTTTACCAACATTTTTTTCAGCAAATGGGTTTGGCTTCGGGTGGTTTTCAATGAACAAGGGTGAACGTGAAGAAGGGGGTAACCATATGATAAAAATGCAGGAAGCAGACGTCAATGAACGTCTGCTTCCTTTAAAATGGCTCCTCTGACTGGACTCGAACCAG
The DNA here is from genome assembly GCF_017161565.1 of Erwinia amylovora. Taxonomy (NCBI): domain Bacteria; kingdom Pseudomonadati; phylum Pseudomonadota; class Gammaproteobacteria; order Enterobacterales; family Erwiniaceae; genus Erwinia; species Erwinia amylovora. Next base: position 2,207,663 of record NZ_CP066796.1, on the reverse strand, counting down.
TGACATACGGATTAACAGTCCGCCGTTCTACCGACTGAACTACAGAGGAATCGTTTGAGCGGGGGGAATAATAATTATCTCAGGCGGAGGTGTCAACGGCAAAAGTTACCCGGGTCAATTGATTGCTGATGTTTGCAGCAACCTGATGATTTTATACTCATTTTATTTCAGATTTCTCCCCATTACTGGCTGCAAACTGTCGGTCATCTTCCTGCTTGTTGTTTTGATCAGCCCAAACAATCGGGGACGGCGCCCTGGGTCAGCGCCACCCCTGCTAATCAGGTCAAAAGTATCTTGCGCTCGCGGCGCTGTGAATAAATAAACGCCACGACAAACAGCAAAGCGAACAGCACCACAATGGTGGGGCCGGGAGCACTGTCGAGGAAGAAGGACAGGTACGTGCCGCTAAAGCAGACCGCGATCGCCAACAGTAACGCACAGATCATCACCGATGAAAAAGTGCGCATGAGCAGAATAGCAATGGCCCCGGGAGCGATCAGCAGGGCAATTGACAACACGATCCCCACCGCTTTCAGCGTGGCGACGATGGTCAGTGCGATCATGCTCAGCAGGCCGTAGTGCAGCAGCGTGGTATTCAGGCCGCAAGCTTTCGCCTGCTGCGCATCAAAAGCATGCAGCACGAGATCGCGCCATTTCATGCCAATGACAACAGCAATTACGCAAGCAATGGCTGCGCTTTGCAGCATATCGCTGGTGGAAATACCCAACATATCGCCGAACAGAATGTGATCGAGATGCACCTCGGATTTCACCGAGATATAGAGGATCAGACCAGCGGCAAACATCCCCGAGAAGATAATGCCCATCACCGTATCCTGTTTAATGCGGCTGTTATCCTTCACGAACCCGGTCGCCAGTGCACAGAACAGCCCGGCACAAAACGCGCCGACAGCCAGAGGGATGCCGAGCATCCAGGCCACCACCACGCCGGGAAATACCGCATGGCTCATGGCATCGCCCATCAGAGACCAGCCTTTGATCACCATAAAGCTGGAGAGCAGGGCGCAGGGGATAGCGACAATCACTGAGATGGCCAGTGCGGTATTCATAAAGTCAAACTGGAATGGGCTAAGCAGGAATTCAGTCAGGCTCATACCGCCTCCCGGGAAGACTGCGCCACGCGTCTGCGCCGTGCCAGCAGGCCGTGTTTTGGTGCCAGCACAAAAGCACTGAGAAATACCAGCGTCTGTGCCACGACAATGATGCCGCCAGTCGCGCCATCAAGGTAGTAGCTTGTCCACGCGCCGAAGAAGCTGGTGACGCTGCCGATAGCGACCGCAATCAGCAGCAGCAATGGGAATCGGTCGGTAAGAAGATAGGCGGTAGCACCGGGGGTCACCACCAGACAGATCACCAAAAAAGCGCCGACGGTTTGCAGGGCGGCGATGGTGCAGGTCGCCAGCAGGGTGAAAAACAGCAGCTTGAGACGCGTCGGGTTAAGGCCCACCGAGCGGGCATGATTCTCATCAAAGAAAGTGACCATCAAATCTTTCCACTTAATCAATAATATCAGCAGCGAAGTGAAGCCAATAATGGCGAGCTGCAGAATATCCTCTGGGGCAATGGCCAGAATATTGCCGAGGACAATAGTCTGAATATTTACCGCAGTGGGATTAAGGGAAACCATAAATAGCCCGATGCCAAAGAAGGAAGAGAAAATCAGCCCGATAATCGCATCTTCCTTCAAACGTGTACGCTGGTTCAGAAACAGCATACTGCCCGCTGCCAGGCCACCGGAGAGAAAAGCCCCGAGGGCGAAAGGCAGCCCCAACATATAGGCGCCAGCCACCCCCGGAACGATCGAGTGCGACAGCGCGTCACCAATCAATGACCAGCCCTTTAGCATCAGGTAGCAGGACAGAAAGGCGCAAACGCCGCCCACCAGCGCTGAAACCCACATCGCATTGAGCATATATTGATAGTGGAAAGGTTCAGTAAGCCACGCCATCAGTGGTTGCCCTTAACGAGGGAGAGCGCCGGCAGAGCGCTGGCGTCGTTGAACACCAGATCGCGCAACGCACCGCTAAAGGCATTCTCCAGGTTGCTACGGGTAAAGGTGGTGGCAGTGGGCCCACAGGCCAGCACTGTGCCGTTGACAATAACCGTGTGGTCACAATAGTCGCTGACGGAAGCCAGGTTGTGGGTAGAGACCAGCATGGTGCGCCCCTCGTTGCGCAGTTCTTGTAGCAGGTTGACGATCTGACGCTCGGTATTGACGTCGACGCCGGTAAAGGGCTCATCCAGCAGGATCACCTGACCACGCTGTGCGATAGCGCGGGCGAGAAAGACACGTTTTTTCTGCCCGCCGGACAGTTCACCAATCTGACGACGGCGGAAATCGGTCATGCCAACTCGCTCCAGGGCCGCTGCGACCAGACGTTTATCTTCGGCGCGGGCAATGCGCAGCATGCCCATATGGCCGTAACGGCCCATCATCACCACGTCCTCGACCAGTACCGGAAACGACCAGTCGACATCCTCGGACTGCGGTACATACGACACAAGATTGTGTTTTAGCGCCTTGTGCCACGGTTGATCCAGCAGGGTAATCGTCCCTGACGAAGGGGGTACAAAGCCCATAATGGCCTTAAACAGCGTCGATTTTCCGGAACCGTTGATCCCCAGCAGAGCGGCAATGCTGGCGGTGGGGATCTGTAATGAGGCGGCACGCAAGGCCGTGTGCCCGTTGCGATAGGTTACCGTCAGATTATCAACCTCAATGCCGTTCTGGCGTGTGGCGCTATTGTTCATTTAGCCAACCCCTGATGAATACCGTTAACTATCGTTTCGCTGGTAACGCGCAGCAGGTCGAGATAGGTCGGAACCGGGCCATCTGCGGCGCTTAGCGAATCAACGTACAGCACGCCGCCGTAGTGGCTGCCGGTCTCACGTGCAACCTGACGGGCGGCTTTATCGGATACGGTACTTTCGCTGAATACGGCCGGAATTTGATATTGCTTCACTTTGTCAATGACTTTGCGCACCTGCTGCGGCGTTCCCTGCTGATCGGCATTAACAGGCCACAAATACAGTTCCTGCAAACCAAAATCACGCGTCAGATAGGAGAATGCGCCTTCACTAGTAACCAGCCAGCGCTTGTCTGCGGGCAGCTGTGCCAGCGCCTGTTGTACCGGGGCGATGGCCGCGCTGATTTTATCTTTATAGACAGCAGCATTTTTACGATAGGTTTCGGCATGAACAGGATCATATTTCACCAGCGCATCGCGAATATTATCCACGTAGATCAGCGCATTGTCGGGCGACATCCACGCATGAGGATTAGGTTTACCGCTATAAGGGCCTTCGCTGATGCCCATTGGAATAATCCCGCCGGAAACCACCACTTCAGGCACGCCGGACAGGTGCTGGTAAAAGCGATTAAACCATAATTCCAGGCTAAGGCCGTTGGCCAGGATCAGCTGCGCACCCTGTGCGCGTTTGATATCACCAGGGGTTGGCTGATATTCATGGATCTCGGCACCTGGTTTGGTAATCGATGCTACCTCGGCGGCATCTCCGGCAACGTTCCGTGCCATATCGGCAATGATGGTAAAGGTGGTGATCACCTTAAATTTATCTTGCGCCAGCGCGGGTGCCAGCGGCAGCGCAGCGATGGCCAGTGCACATAACCATCCATTTAATCGATGCAGATATGACATGAGTCTCTCCGGTGATGCTTAAAAAAAACGCGCTAAATAGCAATTGCTATAACATATAGCACAGGCTATATCCCGTTGTGAATAATTTTTCATGCAAAAGGCTGATTGGCGTTTTGTTGAAGAGGGGGGCAAACCGCACTGAAAAGAGCAAACGCACGGGTGATATCAGCCATAAAACCGGCCTGAACCTGAAGATTGAGCAATAAACTTGCGAACGGTGAGAGCTTTATGGATTCGCCGACCCGTCAGCCTTTAGCCAAATAAAAACCCGGTAAGTTATCCTTACCGGGTTTAGCTTAGCCGAGGTCGAAGCGGTCGAGATCCATCACTTTGTTCCATGCTGCAACAAAGTCAGTAACAAATTTCTGCCCGGCATCGGCAGAGGCGTAAACTTCTGCCACCGCTCGCAGGATGGCATTTGATCCAAATACCAGGTCGGCCCGAGTGGCACTGTATCTGACTGCGCCCGTTTTACGGTCGTAACCGACAAACAGCCCGGCACCGTCATCGGCGGCACGCCACGCGGTACGCATATCAAGCAGATTGACGAAAAAGTCGTTGCTCAGTACCCCGACATTTTCGGTGAGCACACCGTGTTCGCTGGCATCAAAATTAGCGCCAAGCACGCGCAGCCCGCCGACCAGCACGGTAAGTTCTGGCGTGCTTAACGTGAGCTGCTGCGCCTTATCAATAAGTAGCGTTTCGGTGGATGCACCGTCTGTGATGCGGCGGTAGTTGCGGAAACCATCCGCCAGCGGCTGTAGCAGGTTGAAAGAATCGATATCCGTTTGTTGCTGCCGCGCATCAACACGGCCTGGCGTAAACGGCACTGCAATGCTAACGCCGGCCGCCGTTGCTGCCTGCTCAATACCAACTACGCCCGCCAGCACCAGCGTATCCGCTAACGACATTTTGCCGGATGCCTGTTGAATCGCCTGCAACTGTGGCAGGGCACGAACGGCAATGGCATTAACCGGCCAGTCTTTTTGTGGGGCCAGGGCAAGGCGTGCACCGTTAGCGCCACCGCGTTTGTCGCCGCCGCGGAAGGTCGAGGCGGAAGCCCAGGCAACCGACACCAGTTCACTGACTGAAAGCCCACTTGAGGCAATTGCAGCCTTCACCTCGCTAATATCAGCTGGCGAAGGCTGATGAACAGGGGCCGGAAGCGGGTCCTGCCAGATCAGGTCTTCTTTCGGCACTTCAGGTCCCAGATAGCGTGCTTTCGGCCCCATATCACGATGGGTCAGCTTGAACCAGGCGCGGGCGAAGGCTTCGTTGAACGACTGCGGATCCTGCAGAAAACGCCGGGAGATTTTCTCGAAGTCGGGGTCGAAGCGCAGCGTCAGGTCGGTCACCAGCATGGCAGGCTTACGCTTTTTATTGGCATCGAACGGGTCGGGGATCGAAGCCTCCGCATCCTGAGCTTCGAACTGAATCGCGCCGCCCGGGCTGTGAGTTTGTACCCACTCATATTTGAACAGATTTTCGAAAAAGTAGTTGCTCCACTGGGTTGGCGTCTGTGTCCAGATCACTTCCAGACCGGAAGTGATGGCATCTGCACCTGAACCGCTGCCGTAGCTGCTTGTCCAGCCCAGTCCCTGGGATTCAAGCGGAGCCGCTTCCGGGTCAACGCCAACGTGTCTGGCCTCTCCGGCACCGTGGGTTTTACCCAGCGTATGGCCTCCGGCGATCAGGGCGACGATCTCTTCATCATCCATGCCCATATTGCCAAAAGTGGCGCGGATGGCCGGTGCCGCAGATGCCGGATTACCGCTGGCTTCAGGCCCTTCCGGGTTAACGTAGATCAGCCCCATCTCCGTCGCGCCCAGAGGTGCATGGGCAAGGCTTTCGGGATGGCGGTGCGTCAGCCACTCTTTCTCGTCCCCCCAGTTGATATCAAGGTCAGGCTCCCAGACGTCTTCGCGCCCGGCAGCAAAGCCAAAGGTACGGAAACCGGAATTTTCCAGCGCCACGTTCCCGGCGAGAATATAGAGATCGGCCCAGGAAATCTTCTGGCCATATTTCTGCTTCACCGGCCATAGCAGGCGTCGCGCTTTATCCAGACTGACGTTATCCGGCCAGGCATTAAGCGGTGCAAAGCGCTGTTGACCGCGTCCGGAGCCGCCACGACCATCAACGGTTCGATAAGTACCGGCGCTGTGCCAGGCCATGCGGATAAACAGCCCGATATAGCTACCCCAGTCGGCGGGCCACCACTCCTGTGAGTCGTCAAGCAGTGATTTGAGGTCGGCTTTAAGCTGGGAATAATCCAGTTTGCGGAACTCATCACGATAATTGAAATTCACATTGAGCGGGTTGGAGCGCTGGGAGTGCTGATTTAATAAATCAACACGCAGTTGGTCAGGCCACCAGTCACGGTGACTGGTTCCGCCACCAGCACCGCGGGCCAGAACGCTTTTTTCTTCATTTTGGCCATGGAAAGGACATTTTCCAGCAGGCGCATTGTCATTCGTATTCTGCGTACTCATTTTCGGACTCCATCACTCATATTGACAAAGCCAGCTTAACTGTCGCCAATGATAGTTGATATCTGGATTAATCGACCGGTTTGATAGGTTTTACCTTTTCAAATGGCTGGATCGCATTTTTATTCCGCATCACAATGGCTGATATCGTGGGATGTTACGGACTGAATGTTCTCATTGCATGGCGCAGTATCTGCGGGCCAATCAATCCTGCTGTGTGATGGAAGATCTTCGGTGAATAAATCTGTGGTCAACCGCAACAAGTCCCGTGCAGCAAAATGATTGTTTGCGACCATTTTATAGCGCTGTCAATAACACCTTTGTCCACCGGGGAAGGCCTGATATCAATGCAAGGATCAAAAATGATATTTTCTGTGAATGAGGTTGTTTTTTCATTATCGTCATCTTCCTTGCTTAGCCTGAAAACGGAGTCAGCTACCTCACAAAATGAAGGGATTACATTAATGATCGGGGAGGGCGTAGCGGAGCGAAGCACCTGTGCTTCAGCTGGTAATATCAACGAACCGATCCCTGAAATTATGGCGGAGATGTATCGCTCTCCGTGTACGGCTGACTATATGCCGAAGGAAATTAAGACAACTCTATCTGCGCTTGTTGACGCGCAAACTGGCGTTTTTATAAGAACAGCAGTAAAGACGTCCAGCGTATGGCTATGCTGTTGAGCACTGAAGCCAGACTGCATGCGCCAGTATGTCAGGCGGTAGGGTTTACGCGGATGTCAGCAGACATCTGCTTCCCTTAAACTGGTTCTCTGAGCGGACCCGAACCAGCGACACACGGATTAACAGTCCGCCGTTCTACCGACTGAACGACAGAGGAATTGGTGAGCACGGCAAATTTTGGCGATATGTTTTCTGGCTGTCCACAGCAAAAAAAGATTAGCTATTAACCGGCTGCGTTAAAATCAACCCGGTGGATCAGTGCACGGTTGAGCCATTATTGTGCTGTTGCAAACGCTGCCAGGGATCCTGATGGTAAAACTGGCAAAAACGCTGATATAGCGCCGGAAAACGGTGAACCAACAGTTCAGGGGCGCTAAAAAAATACTCTGAAAGAACGGCGAAGCATTCAGCCGGTTCGCTGGCCGCATAGGGGTCAATACTGCTGACATCTTCTCCTTGCTGGTTGAACTCTGGCTGAATCAGTTTAGCTGCAGCATGCAGATCGCCTTCCCAGCCCGGTACGTCGCGCAGAGCAATAGCCGGAATGCCGTTGGCATAACCGCTGCCGCGTGCATCCAGTTTATGCGCCACCTCGTGGATCACCAGATTGTAACCGGAGCGGTCAAAGGAATCCTCCACGTCCAGCCAGTTGATAACAATCGGCCCCTGCTGCCAGCTCTGGCCGGCATGTACCGTACGTTCGCGGTGCACCAGCCCAAACTCGTCCTGCCATTCGTCGTCGACCACAAAGGGAGAGGGGTAGATCAATACGTCGTGAAAACCGTCCAGCCAGTCAAAGCCGAGTCTCATGATCGGCAAACAGAACAGTAAAGCCAGACGGCAGCAACTGAGCGGATCCAGCTCTAATCCCTGCAAGGGAACCAGGCGTTTCTGACGCAGAAAGCGTTCGGCAAGCTGGCACAGATCCTGGCTTTCGGCCGTGCTCAGGGTCGATAGTAGCGGTATATCCAGCGCCTGTTTCCAGGGCTGGCCGCCATCTGGTGCTTTATTTACGCTTTTCCACGGCCACTTGATCATCTTTTTTCGCTCTTTTCTGCTAAAGGCCATGATAACCGCCAGTCAGACTGGCTTAAATTCAAGCACCCAAACCCAGGGATTTGCTTCCCAGCTGTTGCAGCCGTATAGCCTGGCCCACTCCTTGCGGTAGGCGTCTTTTGCGGATCTGGCTTCGCTGTGCAGGGTGAAAAAATTGTTGAGAAAATGAGTGTCAAGCGGAACGCCTTCTGCCATCACATCGTCATCGCTGATATCCTGGATTTTTTCTACCCTGATGTCGGTGATAAGCAGATCGATGCGGCTGGCCCAACGCGGCATATGAATGCCCGCTTGCCATCCCCCCAGCTCTTCCCGATCGTCCGTACTATAAATGTTGGTATCGGCCTGATACTGGCAATAATCTGGCTTTTTGAACTGCGAAGGTGACTGCTGGAAGTTCACGATTTCCTCCGCCGGTACAATCGGGCCACGCCAGGTTTCACGCACCCAAAGGCGGTCACCGGGCTGTCCGTAAGGGCAGTGGTGACTCAGGTTATCCAGGCTCAGTACGCGGTTACCCTGCAGATGGTTACTCAGCACGTCGATGCCGTAGCAGCCTTCGTGATTATCCTGACCGGGTTCAAGAGGTTGTGATTTCATGATACGCCGCGTTTGTCGTAGCTGGCCAGAGAGCAGGGCGCGCACCCGTTGATGGCTGAATAATATCGGGCGTTCTTTCATTGTCAGACCTCTAATAAATTCCACATTTCTGTTCCAGTGCGGTGCATAAAACCACCGTCCTTTAAGGATAATTCCTAACATTAGCTTAAAAAAAAAGCATGGGTAAATTTTTGACTCATCTTCAGTGAAGATTATTAAAAAGGCACTGTTTTCATTGACGGGTATTTGCACTTTCCTGGGTTAACATTTGGCCTGGGTGCCCGGCACAATGGAAATTACGTTTTGTTGTCAGCTTAATATTTTATACTAATACAATAGGTTGGTGTTGAAATAACAGGCGTCCATTGTAGTAAAGCGCGGCTTAACAGCAGAAAAGAGAGGGAAGCCGACGGGCATATACCAATTAGCTGTCTCAGGGAGTTTTACCAGCGGCCAGTCTGTTTCATCAGGGCATTTTAACATTCTAGTGAGCGAAGATGGCTGAAAACGACAGAAGTCACCTTCCGATATGAAAAAAGTGATGTAATGAGCAACAAATAAACTTATAAGTTTGATGTGGCTAAAATTATGCCGTCGATTTCACCGGCGGCCGCTAACGGGCAATGACTAATGACATCCCAGATAGTTTAAACAATAAGGAGAAGCCCATGACGCTGACTCAGTGGCAATCACGTTTTGAACACTGGCTAAACGAAAGCTGGCAGCAGGATGACAAAGCCCATGACGTGGCACACCTTAAGCGGGTTTGGCAAACCGCGCAGCGGATAATGCAGGGGATTGATGCGGATGCGCTGGTGGTGATGGCCGGATGCTACTTCCATGATATTGTTAACCTGCCGAAAAACCATCCACAGCGTCATCTCGCTTCGGCACAGGCTGCTGAAGAGACGCGGCGCATTTTACCGCAGCAATTCCCGGACTTTCCGGGCAATAAAATAGATGCGGTGACGCATGCCGTCCATGCGCACAGTTTTAGTGCCGGGGTGGTGGCAGAGACAATTGAGGCTAAAATAGTTCAGGACGCTGACCGGATTGAGTCGCTGGGGGCGATTGGTCTTGCGCGCGTATTTTATGTCTCTGGCGCATTGGGGCGGGCGTTATTTGATAGCAGCGATCCGCTTGGGCGCGAACGGCCGCTGGATGATGCCCAATGGGCATTGGATCATTTTCAAAAAAAATTATTGAAGCTACCGCAAACTATGCAAACGCCCGAGGGTAAGCGCCTTGCGCAATATAATGCCGACTTCCTGGTAACCTATATGGCAAAACTGTGCGCAGAACTGAAAGGCGATTTTTATGCCCTGGATGAGAGCGTGCTGGCCGAATTCAGCCTTTAACCGCCTGACTGTGCTTGACAAATTCACCGTCATCTTTCCCGGCGTCCCGGCCACAAGGACGCCAAATCATGGCTATTCTGCCTGGTCATCTCCGTAGTAGAGCACGCCCAGTTTGATTAACGGACGCCCCTGGCTTTTACGATGAAGGTTGGTGTCGCGCAGCGAGTAGACACAGCCGCAGTATTCCTGCTGATAAAAACGTTCGCGCTTGCTGATTTCAATCATGCGCGCCGAGCCGCCTTTTTTGCGCCAGTTATAATCCCAATAGCTGATGCCAGGATAGGGCGCGGCGGCGCGATAGCCGCAATCGTTAATTTGCTGCATGTTTTTCCAGCGTGAAATTCCCAGCGAGCTGGAGATAACCGGGAAACCGTTTTCCCACGCATAAAGCGCGGTGCGTTCAAAGCGCATATCGAAACACATGGTACAACGCACGCCGCGCTCAGGTTCCCATTCCATGCCTTTGGCACGTTCAAACCAGTTATCTGTATCGTAGTCCGCATCAACAAACGGAATACCATGCTGTTCAGCAAAGCGAATATTTTCTTCTTTACGCAGCAGGTACTCTTTCTGCGGGTGGATATTCGGGTTGTAGAAGAAAATGGTGTAGTCAATCCCGGATGCCTGCAAGGCCTCCATCACTTCGCCGGAACAGGGGGCGCAGCAGGAGTGTAGCAGGAGTTTTTTTGCGCCGTCTGGCAGCGTCAGCAGGTCGCGTTGTGGTGCGCTCATGGGAACAATTCCAATGCTATTAAGAAAACGGCACTATTGTAGTAGCACCCTGTGGCGCTGTCATTACCCTTCATCACGCCAGGGATGAATTATCCTGGTTCAGGGCGAATGAAGTGATAGACTGTCACTCATTTATCCCTGTTACCGAGTGATTATGAGCGATTTTGACCGCGTGGCCGCGGAGTTAGCCCGCCAGGCACAAGCACAGGCACGGCAGAAAGAAGACCAGGATCGCCAGCTGTTACTGCGCGTGCTGGAGATTTACGATCAGAAGACCGTGGCAGCGACCTTACGCAAGGCCAGCCTTCGGGAGTGGACGCGAGAATCCGTCAATCGCTGGATTAAAGGCAGCAGAAGCCCCACGCTAAATGAGACGGAAGTCAGTATGTTGCACAACATGCTGCCTGCACCTCCCGCGCATCATCCTGACTATGCGTTTCGCTTTATTGACCTGTTTGCCGGGATTGGAGGTATACGCAGCGGTTTTGAAGCCATTGGCGGCCAGTGCGTATTTACCAGCGAGTGGAATAAGCATGCGGTGCGCACCTACAAAGCCAACTGGTACTGCGATGAACGGCAGCACCGCTTCAATCAGGATATCCGCGACGTGACCTTGAGCGGCAAACCCGAAATTTCTGACAGGCAGGCTTACCAGCATATACAGCAGCAGGTGCCGGATCATGATGTGCTGCTGGCCGGTTTTCCTTGCCAGCCATTCTCGCTGGCGGGCGTATCAAAGAAAAATGCGCTCGGACGGGCGCACGGATTTGAATGCGAAGCCCAGGGGACACTTTTTTTGATGTGGCGCGCATTATCAGGGCGAAAAAGCCGGCCATTTTCGTGTTGGAAAACGTTAAAAACCTGAAGAGCCACGACAAGGGCAACACATTTCGCGTGATTATGGCAACGCTGGATGAGCTGGGTTACGCAGTGGCAGATGCCAACGTCAGCGGGCCACAGGACCCGAAAATCGTCGACGGTAAGCACTTTTTGCCGCAGCACCGGGAGCGTATTATTCTGGTCGGTTTCCGACGCGATCTCAAGCTGCCCGCATTCAGCCTGAGCGCGCTGCCCGCATGGTACCCACAACAGCGTACCCCGCTACATGCGCTGCTCGATACCGACGTTGAGGCGAAATACATTCTGACGCCGACCTTATGGAAGTACCTTTATCACTATGCCAAAAAACACCAGGCGCGCGGCAACGGTTTTGGTTATGGGCTGGTGGACCCGGCGCTGGAAAACGGCGTGGTACGCACCCTGTCAGCACGCTATTACAAAGACGGATCGGAGATCCTGATCGATCGCGGCTGGGATAAGGCGACAGGCGAGCGGGATTTTGAAAACCCGGATAACCAACAGCGCAGGCCGCGCCGGCTGACGCCGCGTGAGTGCGCAAGGTTAATGGGCTTCGAGCAGCCCGGCGCACAGTCGTTCCGTATTCCGGTTTCGGATACCCAGGCTTATCGGCAGTTTGGCAACTCGGTGGTGGTTCCGGCCTTCGCAGCCGTAGCAAAACTGCTGCTGCCATGGATTGAACAGGCGGTGCGCCAGCGTCGGTGATAGCCGGAGAAATGTGAAGCGCTGGCACTACCGCTGCGCCAGTTTTAGCTACACTTATTGTCATCATTGAGGGAATATTAAGATGGCCGACGTTCATACCTCAGCGGTGCGCAGTAAAAACATGCGCGCCATTCGTACCCGCGATACGGCAATTGAACAGCGCCTTGCCGCGCTGTTGAGCGAGCTGGGCCTGCACTATCGGGTACAGGATAAGGCGCTGGCCGGGCGACCCGATTTTATCCTGCCAGCCTGGCGGGCGATTATATTTGTCCACGGCTGTTTCTGGCACGGCCACCATTGTCATCTGTTCAAATTGCCTGCTACGCGTACGGCGTTCTGGCAGGGAAAAATTGACAGCAATGTCGCCCGTGACCAGCGCCATATTGCAGAGCTGACCGCCAGCGGCTGGCGCGTCCTGTTGGTGTGGGAGTGCGCACTGCGTGGAAAAACCAGGCTACAGGAGCAGGAGATCAGCACGCGTCTGGAAGAGTGGATCTGCGCCGCAGCGGGAAACGGCGAGATCGACGAATGGGGTATTCACCAGCTGTAAAGGATGAAGGCCCGCAGGTTTTGATTACCGCCATCGCCGGCAGAAAATATTTTCCGGCGTTTACAGAATCAACGCCGGTACGGTAATTCCCGGCGCCAGCCATTTTCGCTTCGTCAGGCTCTCACCGGCAAAGGCAATACCCAACGGCAGCGCAACCGCCGCATTAACCCGGGCAGAATGGGTGGCGATTGCCGGGCTGATATCAGCGGTGGCCAGCTATCAACGCCGGGGCGGATAACCAGACGGGGGGCGACCCCCAAAAAAAAGTATAGAGCAAACTGCGCTGCCATCAGCGGCAGCTGTCAGGGCGGGATCCCCCGCTTAAATCAGGTTAACAGCAAGTATACGTGGTGAGGTCTTGCCACTCACTGATCTGTGACAGGCAATTTTTTTTCAAAATTTGCACTCATTGCGCATAATTGTTTAGATCGAGCTCTTGTCAATACAGCCAGTCAAAGGTGGGCCATGGGCAGTGTCAAACTGACGGTAAGACGTTTGTATCAACTCAGCGGCGAACGCATGGTGAGCACCCAGGCAACGGCGCGCATTTATGTCGGTGAACATCTGATCGCTACCGAACAGATTGGTGGAATGACAGAAAGCCCGGTGAGTAAGTACCTGCACCATACACAAGCGCAAGGCCAGTTGGTACGCGTTGAATGGGACTGCGACGGCATCGCTGATATGGCAGTGAGTGAAATAGAGCTGTGCCCCTGTTGTCAATATGATGAACATAAATAAGGAATGAGATTTTGGCCGGAAGTAGCTTATTAACCTTGCTGGATGATATTGCCACGCTGCTGGACGATGTTGCCGTTATGGGCAAAGTTGCGGCGAAGAAAACCGCCGGTGTGCTGGGGGATGACCTGTCGCTGAACGCGCAACAGGTCAGTGGGGTGAAAGCCAATCGTGAACTGCCGGTAGTTTGGGCCGTCGCGAAGGGTTCGTTCCTTAATAAGCTGATCCTGGTACCGCTGGCGCTGCTGATCAGCGCCTTCGCCCCGTGGGCCATCACTCCGCTGCTGATGGTGGGGGGCGCATACCTTTGCTATGAAGGAGTGGAAAAGGTGCTGCACAGCCTGCATAAGAACAAAAGTGAGGAGACGCCAAAGGCGCGGGAACAGCGGCTGTTGAAGGTCGCACAGCAGGACCCCGCCGCTTTTGAGAAGAAGAAAGTGAGAGGGGCAGTACGTACTGACTTTATCCTTTCGGCAGAGATTGTAGCGATCACTCTCGGCATTGTTTCCGGGGCACCGCTGCTTAATCAGGTCATTATCCTGTCAGGCGTGGCCATTCTGGTGACTGTCGGCGTGTATGGCATTGTGGCCGCTATCGTGAAGATTGACGATCTTGGCCTGTGGCTGAAGCAAAAAAACGCCCCGCCCGCGCAGGCGGTGGGCCGGTTACTGCTGGCGGCGGCCCCCTGGCTGATGAGAACCCTGACAGTGGTTGGTACGCTGGCCATGTTTCTGGTCGGTGGCGGGATAATCATCCACGGACTTCCGCAACTGCATCACCTGATTGCTGCATTCAGCGCGGAGATGCATGGCCTGATGGCAGCAGTGTTTAACAATCTGGCTAACCTGATACTGGGCCTTATCGTAGGTTCGATTGTGCTGTGGGTGGTCAATCTGATTGGCAAAATGCGTCAGCCATCCGTATAAAGGTGGCGCTGAAGCCATCTCCTGGAGGTAAACAATGCAAGCTGATATTTTCGAATTTGATATTGATGCAGAACTTGAGCAGGCGCTCGCGCGCGCCGGGCAAAAAGCCGCAGAAGTGCCCGTCGATCTGAGTGACGAAGCCGACTGCGAAGGCTGTAAAATCTAGCGCGTAAATGCGACGGGTTTCACATAAAAAGCGGGTGCTAAAACGCCCCGCTTTTTTTATTTCCAGCGTTATTAACCGCTTATAATTATTTAACAGATGTTTAACCCGGCATTAACGGAACAATTAATGCTCAGATGCTATAACTAAGGCTTCAATTCCCGGTTGGTTGAGAGGTGCCTGATGAACTTTACGGTAAGCGACGAAGTGCAGCATAAGGAGGGGGGGCCAGCAATGATTGTAACGGGTTTCTCAAGCGGCATGGTTGAGTGCCGCTGGTATGACGGTTTTAGCGTCCGGCGCGAGGCGTATCGCGCAGAGGAATTGTTGTTAAAGGATCCAGCAGCGCATCTGGTGAGCTAAGCAACGGACCTGACGCGAAAACCGCTTGCCAGTGGGCGATGCATAATCTGCTCGCCCTGCAGGTTCACAGTTCGTTTTTAATACAAAACTCTTCCCAGCTCATCCCCAGCGCTTCAGCGTGGGAGTGCAGATAATGCTCGATCGCCGCAACCATCACCTCTTTGTCCGGCTCCGCCAGCTGGATAGCAAACAGCACGCCGTCGAGTTTCTTTTCGCGCACCCAGGCCGCATAAGCGCGGTCTTTCTGCATCGACTGCAACTGTTCCAGGCTCATACCGAGCGTGGCGGCCTGTTCGGTGGTGAGGTTTTCAATGCCGGATTTCAGCGTCGGATGCGCTTCAAGAAACAGTTCTTTAGCGATGGTGTAATATTCTTCTATGGTTTTCATAGCGGTTCTGCCTGCATAAGTGCCTGGATAGATGCGGCCCATAGTGTACACGGGGCGTTTAATCGGTGAAAGCCGGGCAAGCGTTCGTCTGGCGGGCCGATTCATCATGGTCGCCGCACGGCGAGGCGAATTTTCCTGAGGCATAACCCTTGTTACCGCTGATTAACAGGATATCGCAGAAAGAGCGAAATGGGCTGTGTCAATGCGCATCAGACTTGCGGCAGGGCAGCCAAAAATTATAACTTATCGCGTTATCTAGAAAATCAGGATGAAAGAATGAAAAAGTGGATTATCGCTACGGTGGCAGTCATGGTTCTGAATGGTTGCGCGGAGCTGCCAAACTATTCCGGGGCGGTGAAAACGCCAGCCCCGGCCGAGCTGGTGGGTAACTGGCAAACTTTCGGACCACAGAGCGGCCTGGTCAGTGACCAGGCAAAAGCCAGCCTGCTGATCACCGCACAGGGCGAAACGCTTGACTGCCGCCAATGGCAGCGTGTGCTGGCAAAGCCCGGTAAGCTGACCCGGGCTGATGACCAATGGGTTAACGTGAATAACCAGCAGCGCGTAATGCCGATCGAGCTGAAAGGTCACGTCTTGCATTACGACAGGTTAATTTTACAGAAAGTTGCGCAGCCTACGGCGGAGTGTCAGCAGCAGTTTGATGCTGTGAATAAGCCGGTAGGGCAGGCATCGGCAACCGCCGGTCAGGCGGCTGACAAGGTTAAAACGCGTTAAACGATACGGCCAGTCGTGATCTGTCAGACGGCGACTGGCTGCTAATCAATGACCCATACGCTAACGCTACCGGGCTGGCAGCGAAACACCGCCGTACCCTGTTCGTCGCTGCTTATCCGATCGGTCACCTGACCAAGATAGTCATACCACTGTTTTCCGGCGAAGTTTTCCCCCAGTTGCAGGGCTTTCTCTCCTGCACCGCTATTCGACATAATCACCACGCAGCCGGGAAGTTCATCCGTACCGCTGCGGGAAAAGGCGATGCAGTCAGGGTTATCGAACCACTCGATTTGCGCCCCGTGGGCGTACAACTGCCTGGCGCGCACCAGCGCCTCAAGTTCGGCAATGATCGGGATATCAATTTTATACTGTTCGCCGTCGTTGCCTTCATCTTCGTAGCTGGCACCAAAGAGGTCAGGATAAAACAGCACCGGAACACCATTTTCACGCAGCAGGATCAGCGCGTAGGCCAGCGGCTTAAACCAGGGTTCTACCGGTGCTTCCAGCGCCTGGAGCGGCTGGGTATCGTGGTTGGCAACCAGGGTAACCGCATGCCACGGGTCGGCCGCTACCAGCGTATTGGTGAATATCTGACTGAGATCGTAATCGGCTCCCTGTATTGAGGCATGATGGAAATTCATCTGCAGCGGCGCGTCAAACAGCATGGTTTTACCCTCGACCTGATGAATATACAGCTGCAACTTATCGACCTCGTGTGACCAGTATTCCGCGACGATAAACAGGGGTTCTTCGGCCACCTCCTGCACATACTCAATCCACTCTTTATAGAACCAGGCCGGGATGTGCTTCACCGCATCGAGACGAAAACCACTGCAGTGAACTTCACCCATTACCCAACGCGCCCAGTGCTTTAGCTCTTCGGTCACCGCGTGATTGCGGAAATCG
Source organism: Erwinia amylovora (assembly GCF_017161565.1). Classification (NCBI taxonomy): domain Bacteria; kingdom Pseudomonadati; phylum Pseudomonadota; class Gammaproteobacteria; order Enterobacterales; family Erwiniaceae; genus Erwinia; species Erwinia amylovora. Next base: position 2,190,736 of record NZ_CP066796.1, on the reverse strand, counting down.
ATATTGGCACCCATCAGATAGTCGAAATTGCCCAGCTCGTCATCCACCTGCTGGTTCCAGCCTTCGCCGGTATAATCATTGACGATCTTAAACACGCCGTTCTCATCAGGGTTTTCAATATGATCGACGCCGTTAAAGCACCTGTAGTCCCAGACGAACTGTGAGTACTGACCATTACGCACCGGGAAGGTAAAGCGCGTCCATGCCTCTGCGTCCAGCACCTCAGGATTGATTTCCTCGCGATTATCCGGGTTAACGCGGTTAACCTGGATCTGTTCTTTCTCATCGGCGCCCATTTTATGATTCAGTACCACATCAAGGAGCACGCCCACGCCGTGGGCTTTCAGCGTTTCAACAGCGTGCAAAAGCTGTTGTTTATCACCATATTTAGTGGCGCGTGAACCTTTCTGATCGAATTCTCCCAGGTCAAACAGATCGTAGCTGTCGTAGCCCACCGAATAACCGCCGGATTCGCCTTTATATGCCGGTGGCAGCCAGACGGCACTGATACCCATCTCCGCCAGCCATGGCGCACGTTCGGCCGCCTCCGGCCAAAGTTTGCCGCCTGTGGGGTAATACCAGTGAAAAAACTGCAACAGCGTGGGATTGCGCATAGACATGTTCCATTTTCAACCGAGGTGAAAATGAAGTATGCGCGAGAGCGGTGGAAAAGCGCGGATTGGCGCGAATTTATTTTTTTCGCGCCGCAGCAAATCAGGCGTTAAGTTGGGCTAACCCGGCGAGAAGTTAGCGTTATCAGTTTGCACGGGTAGGAAATAACACCACTCCGGCGCTTTGGCTGTAGGCACTATTCACGGACTTCTGGCGGCCGGCTTGCTGGATTTGCGATGAGATTTCATCCTGACGATGCTGGAGCAGTTGCTTGACCTCCGCCTCGTTATCAAGGATATGACGCAGTACCGGGCGCAGCAGATCCTGAGTGTAGGGGGTGATCTGTTGCTGCTGCATCACCTGTGTCAGCTTTTCCACGGCGCCGAGATAATGATTCACTTCCCTGTCGGTCAGTTCTTCCCACTGACTGTTCGCAGCCAGACGTAGCATAGACTGGCTGTGGTTCAAAATATCCTGATAGAGCGCGAACAGATATTGGGCATTGGGCATAAGTAAAACATCCTAAACCAGAGCGGTGGTGCCAGAAACCTCTTTCCAGGCATCGGCAATATTGCGCAACAGCGCTTCAACTTCTTCAATTCCTTCAGCATCGTTATCCAGGTTAGCGCGAAGCAGGCGATAAACCATATACCGGTACAGTTCTGCCAGATTGCGCGTTAACTCGTCGTCACTGGTTCCATCCACACCCAGCTTTAAACCGTTATCGATAATGTTAATCGCTTTGGAAAGCGACTCTCCTTTTTTCACCATGTTACCGTCCAGCAAAAACAGACGAGCGCGCACCAAGGCGCTAAGCGCCCCGTCGAACAGTAGGGTAATCAGCTGGTCGTTGCTGGCACTCATTACTGCACTTTCTACGCCGATTTTTGCATAGGCTTTAGTACCGCTGGCACTATACATATTGGCTCCTTACCTTATTACTTACTGGAACTGCTTGAGGTTGAAAACTGTGATGTCAAATAGCTGCTGGTAGAGTTCAGTTTGCTAATGGTCACATCCAGTGCGGTAAACTGCTTTTTCAAGCGCGCAATGGTGTCATCAATACGGTCGCTCACCTTTGTATACTGCGCGTTAAGGCTGGTCAGCGTCTTGCTGACACCGTCTTTCGCCGTCTGAACTTCACCGGTGGCAGATAACCAGCCGGTCAGGCTTTTCGCCATTTTAGTGGCGATCCCGGTGGTTTTTCCATCGCCGAAAATCATCGCTTTAATCCCTTCCGGATCCTTGGTCAGCGCTGCATCGAGGGCGGTTTTATCGGTTTTCAGTTTGCCGGTGCTCGGATCGCTGGTAATCCCGATTTGCGACAGCGTCTTAAAGGTCGACGTACTGGAGGCGTTGGTTAACATCGTTTTCAACTGCGACTGAATCGTACGCAGGGTGCTGTCGCCAAGCAGCGGGCCGTTGCTGCTGTCCTGAGTATCAGCATTCTTTTTCACTGCGGTGTATTTGGTCAGCGTGGCAAAGGTATCCAGCAGGGTGTTATATGCGTTTGCCCAGTCGGAAATCACCGTTGAGGTGCTATTGGTGTCTTTGTTCACTGCCAGCGTCTGGTTGCCGCTGGTGACATCGTTAAGGTTAAACGTTATTCCTTCCAGCGCATCACTGATGGTGTTGCTGCTGTTTTCGATCTCAACGTTGTTTACCGTGAGTTTGGCGTTTTGCGCCGCCACGCTCTGCGTGAGATTGCTACTGGCCACGCCATCGTAATTAAGCATGCCCTGCAGCGCACTGTCGCCGCTAACCGACAGCGTCATGGCGTTATCGGTTCCGGTTTTAGCCGAGGTCAGTGACAGGCGATAACTGCCATCGCCGCTTTTGATGACGCTGGCGGTAACGCCCGCATTGGCTTTATTGATCGCATCACGGACGCCGTTCAGCGAAGAGTCTGCCGCGCTGACGGCCACGTTGACCACGTTGTCGCTACCCGCCAGTTTAATGGCAATGGTGCTGTCGCTGCTTGCCAGAGCTTTGCTATTACTGTTCTGTACAGCGGTGGTCAGGGTTTGCGCTTTGGCGAGAGCCGACACGCTAATGTTGTATTTGCCTGCTGTGGCGGTGGCAGTGGTGGTGGCGCTAAAGGCGCTGGAGCTGCTGGTGGTGGTGGTGGCGCTATACAGATCGGCATTATTCAGTTTGGCGTTAGCCGTCTGGAAGGTTTCCAGCGCGCTTTTCATGGTGCTGTAGGCGCTCAGCCTGGCGTTTGATGCCGTTTGCTGATTGGTGATTGGCTTCAAGGCCTCTTTCTCTGCCGATTGCATTTTGTCCAGAATGCTATTCAAATCGAGGCCGGAGCCGATGCCTAAAGTAGAAATACTAGCCATGATGTTTCCTTTTTATCGTTAGCACGGAGTATGGGTACGGAAGTTATCGGCTGTTATCTGGCAAAGTTTACGATTATTTACCAGACGGCAATAAAAAGAATAGCGGTAATAAAGAGGGGTATTTCGGGCAGTTGCGGGGAAAGAAAAAATCAGCGCGAGTTTAAAATAGTTCTAAAGGTTATTGAGAGGCAGACGATAACAACTTTGACGGCGATGAAGCCGGGGGCGAATAACCCTAACCCATACAACCGAACTGATTAAACAGGAATATCTATCATGGCACAAGTTATCAATACCAACAGCCTTTCACTGATCACTCAGAACAACATCAACAAAAACCAGTCAGCGCTGTCTTCTTCTATGGAGCGTCTGTCTTCTGGTTCACGTATCACCAGCTCTAAAGAAGATGCGGCGGGTCAGGCGATTTCTAACCGCTTCACCTCTAACATCAAAGGTTTGACTCAGGCTGCGCGTAATGCTAACGATGGTATTTCTCTGGCACAGACCACTGAAGGCGCTCTGACAGGCATCAACAACAACTTACAGCGCGTTCGTGAATTGACCGTTCAGGCTAAAAACGGCACTAACTCTGATTCCGATCTGTCTTCAATCCAGGACGAAATCAAATCACGTCTGGACGAAATTGACCGCGTATCTGGTCAGACTCAGTTCAACGGCGTGAAGGTTCTGTCTCAGGACAACACCATGAAAATCCAGGTGGGTGCTAACGATAACGAAACCATCGAAGTTAGCCTGAAAAAAATCGACTCGACTACCCTGGGTCTTGATAAATTCACCGTGGCAACTAAAGAAGCTGATGGCACCACCGCAGCGGCTACCACTGCCGATCCGCTGGCTCTGCTGGACAAAGCTATTTCCAGCGTTGACAAACTGCGTTCAGGCCTCGGTGCGGTACAGAACCGTCTGGATTCTGCGGTCACCAACCTGAACAACACCACCACTAACCTGTCTTCCGCTCAGTCTCGCATCCAGGATGCTGACTACGCCACTGAAGTGTCTAACATGTCTAAGGCACAGATCATTCAGCAGGCAGGTAACTCCGTACTGGCTAAAGCGAACCAGGTTCCACAGCAGGTTCTGTCTCTGCTGCAGGGCTAACCGTCGCGTTAACCCTTTACTGAACCCTTTAAACCCCGCGCTTGCGGGGTTTTTTTTCTCTGGAGTGTTTTATGCGCTTCAATTATGACCTGCTCCCCGGGGAACTGCTGCCGTTTGAGGAAATCAACGACCGCTACAGCAAAAAGTACCCTGATGATAAATCGTTAACCGCTCGTGGCCTGCTCAGTCCGTCCACCTCCAGCAAGAACTGGACGATCCGCGCGGTGTTTGCCAGTCAGGACAGCCATATTGCGTTAGAAGATTTACTGTTTATTAGCCACGATAACGAGCGTAAAAACTACTTACAGCGCTTAGAGCACTATTTGCAGAGCCAGCAGAGCTTTCTCTATTTTCGTCGCCCGCCATCGCATTCGCCGTGGAACACCTGGAAGGTCATGGGGGAAAGCCGGGTATTAGCGATGCTGGATCCGGCGTCGATCATGGCACAAAGCTTGCTGCAGCAACGCGGTTACAGCCTGATGCTGCTACGCACTGAAGAAGAGGATGAATACTGGCAGTTGTATGACCGCCAGTCGCAGCCCTGCTTTGAATATGCGCGCCAGCTGCAGTTTATCGTGGTGCTGACTTCGCCACTGTTGCCGCAGCCTGGCGGCGTTATTGCCGGCACCCAGGTGGGGCGACGGGTTAAAGCACGTCTGTGGCATCGCGCCAGCCACCAGGAGTTCACCAGCGCGCTGCGCGAGCGCTACGGTGCCTGTGTGGTCACCGGTACACAACTGACCGACGAGCACGCGTGGCCGTGGGTTGAAGCTTGCCATATCAACATGCAGGAGAACGAACAGGGTTATCTGCTGGATAACAGCACGGATAACGGTTTGTTCTTGCGCAGCGATCTGCAACGGCTGTTTGCCAGCAAACGGATGCGCATCGATCCGCTTCAGGGTACGGTACATTCTCGCTGCATTTCTCCGCAAGATAGCGCCCTGTTGCCCTATTATCAGCACCTGGAGGGCCAGGTTTGTGCCCTGTGGGCGCTGGTGCCGGAAACCACGCGCCGGCGGCTTCGGAGTCACGTTTAACCTGACAGCTTCCCGTGCCAGTAACGCTGAAGGCGGGGAGCTGTCGACCCACAAAAATGAAATAACCCGCTTTTTTAACCGCTATTCCCTCAATCAAATTAGCTACAGAAACCGATAATCATGCCGATAACTTAATTAATCCTGGGTAGGTCAGCGTGAACGATCTGTATACCGCCAATGGCGTGATGGACAAACATTCGCTGTGGCAGCGATACATACCGCTGGTGCGTCATGAGGCGCTGCGTCTTCAGGTTCGTCTGCCGGCCAGCGTTGAACTTGACGACTTGCTTCAGGCCGGGGGGATCGGACTGCTGAATGCCGTAGAACGCTACGACGCCATGCAGGGAACGGCGTTCACCACCTACGCCGTACAGCGTATTCGCGGTGCCATGCTCGACGAGCTGCGTAGCCGCGACTGGGCGCCGCGAAGCGTGCGTCGCAACGCACGCGAAGTGGCAGGGGCTATGCACCAGGTGGAACAGGCGTTGGGCCGAACGGCTACCGAACAGGAAGTGGCGGCACAGTTAGATGTTCCCCTGGAGGAGTACCGACAAATCCTGCTGGATACCAATAACAGTCAGCTATTTTCCTTCGATGAATACCGTGAGGAACATGGCGACAGTGCGGAACTGGTGACGGAAGGCCACGAGCAGGAAAATCCGCTGCATCAGCTGCTGGAAGGGGATCTGCGCGACCGCGTAATCGAAGCTATTGATGGGCTGCCCGAGCGCGAAAAAATGGTGCTGACGCTTTATTACCAGGAAGAGCTGAATTTGAAAGAGATTGGCGCCGTGCTGGAGGTGGGGGAATCCCGTGTCAGCCAGCTGCACAGTCAGGCGATAAAACGCCTGCGCGCCAGGTTATCGGGAGCGCGCTGATCAAGTCAGTTGCGCCCTTTCAACTTTACCGGGAACCTTAAATGGTAACGAAAATTAGAACCAGGCCGTTAAGCCGTTATTTGAAAGACTACAAACACAGCCAGATCCATTGCTGCCATTGCGCTAAAGTCCTGGATCGGATGGCGCTGGTATTTCGTGGTCAAATTATTAATAAAGAAGCCATCGCCAGGATGGATCAGCCTGTGGATGAGCGTGTCTGGTCGAATCTGCAACTTGAGCTGACAGCGCTGTGTCGTTTCTGTAGCGACATTTATTGCAACACCAATGCAACCTACTTCGACATTATGGCGTTTAAACAGTATCTGTTTGAGCAGACGGAAATGAGCCACAGCACCATTCGCGAATATGTTGTTCGCTTGCGTCGTCTTGACGGTATGCTGTCCGCACGCAATTTTCCGTCGGAACGGCTTTGCAGGCCGAGCTGGCATGAATGTCTGGAAAACGATCTGCCAGACGCCGGTAACAACAATTATCGCATCGCGCTGCGTAAGTACGATCAGTTCCTCGGCTGGCAGAGTAATTAGTTATCTGCTGCTGGCAGACGATCGGCGGGGAATGTCCTGTAACACTGTCGAGATAACTTAAGCGCCAGCTATATTGGCCAGCTTGTCTTTACACAATATGATTCACTTTCCCCGTATCGAACTCACGGGTGCGCCCACGCCCTTAAAGCATCTTCCCCGCTTATCAGACTATCCTGAACGCGATATTTTCATCAAGCGTGACGATGTCACGCCCCGGCTTTCGGCGGTAATACGCTGCGCAAGCTCGAATTTATGGCGGCAGATGCCCGGCGCGCTGGTGCCGATGTGCTGCCTGCCGCTGGCGCTTCAGCTGACCATGTGCGCCACACCGCAGCGCTGGCGGCAAAGCTTGGGTTCCTGCCCGCTGGGGGCATTGGTCTACGTCGAATGCGCCCGGTAAATTGCCCAGCAGCGTGAAGGCGTGGTCGATTTTGCCATCGTGGTGGTGGCCTCCGGCAGTCGAGGTACGCATGCCGGGCTGGCGGTCGGGCTGGAAAAGCTGCTGCCTGAATGCGAACGTCGCAGACGTGACCGTATCCTGCAATGCGTCCGACCAGCTGACGAAGATGGGGGCGATCCGCTGGCGCTGGCGAGCTGCGCGCCGCTGACCTTGTGGGATGAGCATTTCGCTACGGGTACGGCCATCCGAACGAAGAGGGCAAGCAGGCAGTGAAACTGCTGGCACGACTGGAGGGGATATTTCCTGATCAGGTTTACACCGGCAAGGCGGTGGCCGGACTGTTTGACGGCATAACGCAACATCGATTTCGTTATCAGCGACCGCTGCTGTTCGTGCATACGGGCGCTGCTGGCAGCTCATCGCTGATCGGTTAACGCCGCCGCTTTTTCTTTCGCTGTTATCAGCCGCAGAGAAGGGCAGGGATAAACCACGCAGATAAGGATTTTCTTAAATAAGAAGGAGAAATAACGGGTTAAAATCGACGGGAAGTGAATGATTTGGGAATAATATAATCACTATCAAGAAAGAGAAAATTATTTAAGACGATCCCTATAGTGATTTTTTCTGCATCCAGAAATACTGCGGAAAATACATTTTATCAGGTTGCTTTTATTATGACAGTTGCTGGCAAGCAGGAAGTCCTGTGGATTAATACCCTGAAGGGGGCGTGCATATTACTGGTAGTATTGCATCACACCGTTATTACTACTTTCATTCCTTCGTTGTCGCATTTGGCAGCTGGTATAGTGCCAGCTGACATATGGGTCGTCTTTAATAAATATCTCTCGCCGCTGCGTATGCCTGCATTCTTTTTCGTTTCAGGGCTGTTAGCTGCAAGTGCCATCAGTAAAAAGAGTTGGAGTGAGGTCTTTACTAAAAAGTTCGTCAATATCCTTTACCTGTATATTCTGTGGGGTGTGATCCAGTGGTTGTGTATTTATCACATCTCCGCCAATTTGATGGGTCAGAAGCTTTCATCTGCGCAGAATGCCGCCTATGCCTCCTCCCCGCTTGAATTCGTCAAACTGCTGGCATTGTCGATGACCAGCCTTTGGTATCTTTATGCTCTGGCATTCTATTTCCTGGCGGCAAAGCTGTTTTACCGTTACAGGGGGGCTTTGCTGGTGGCGGCAATTGTAGTGAACTATGCCACTCAGTTTAATCTGGTGCCTGGCTGGGGTCCGAACAGCGTGATGCAAAATTATGTCTACTTTTTGCTGGGGGCCTATTTCAGCCATAAGCTGGTTGAAATAAGCCAGCTGTCGCGCCGTCATCTGGCATTGCTGGCGGTTATGCTGCTGCTCGGCGTGGCACACCACGCGGCTGGTATGATAAAAAACCCGTTTTACTGCATAATGGCGATCATCTTCAGCATCGTGCTGTGCAGGGCGCTGAGTAACCGTTTTAACATGGGCTGGCTGAACTGGATTGGTCGTAACACGCTGCAGATTTACGTCTTGCACCGAATCTTTATTGAACTGCTGGGCTTGACAATGCTGACGCTGGCGGTGAAATACAGCCTGTTTGACAACCCGGCTTTCTCGCTCAGTTGGGCGTTACTGCTTCCTCCTTTCGCGGTGAGTATTACTACCGGCTTATCACTACTGGCGTGGAAACTGCTTAACAGGGGCCCGGGCAAAGCGCTGTTTATCTACCCGGCGCTGTTAGGCAAACCTGAGGCTGTGAAGAAAGTGGCAACTCATAACTGAAGGTGAAACAGTGGCCGATAAGTTTGTCCATTTTTTATATTGATGATAATGAGATAAGGGCTGGTGAGTCGGGCATCAGGGCGAATTGGTTATCTCACAGGTGATACCACAATAATCAAAACGGCTTAACCGCCGGGGTATATAAAAATCCTGTACTATATTCAACGTAAGCCGGTGACATCCGGCGTTTCAGCCACCGGGATTGCCGGATTATATTGCCGGTAAGCTCCCTGCTTTAGCAGCAGACAGGCTGTTCGCGCCGCACGGCACCATTTTTATTCAACCGGTGGCCCCGGCGTATTGACCGCATTGCGGGCGACCATCACGGCTGCCCGCAAGCCTGCCTGTCAGCCGATGGTCATCAGGCTGGCATTGCCACCCGCCGCTGCGGTGTTCACACTGAGCGAACGCTCCAGCAGCAGGCGCTCCAGCAGCAGATTGGTTTCTCCGCGCGCAAATCCCTGTACCGACACAATGGCGCCATCGCGGGCGGCCACCGCTTCACACAGGGCGCGTAGCTGGTCGGCATCACCGTGCCAGATAACCGCGTCAAATTCACCCCGTTCCAGCGGTGTTGCAGCCAGATCGATGCGCTGGCGAACCTGTTCAGGCAACTGCCGCCACAGGTTACGATGCAGCTCATCGTCGCTCCATAACGCCCGACTGCCGACGGCGGTGACGGCTGCCAGCTGCACCAGCGCATCCTGTTCGTTGTCTGCCAGGCACAGCACCTGATTGCGCGGCAGCAGGGCGAAGGTGTTACGCTCTCCGGTTGGCCCCGGCAGCAGGCGCACGGTGCCGCCCTGACCCAGTTCCGCGTAGCGTGCGCAGCAGGCAGCCAGTTCAGGACGGTCGGCTGCCCACTCGCTCAATGCCTGATGCGGCAACAGCAGAGCAGGGCGCAGCAGCGCATCCACCGGCCGCTCTTTATCCTGGCGGTCCAGCGTCACGCGTAGCGCGCCGTCCGGCCGGTGCGACAGCAAACGGTACAGATACAGCGGCCCACCGGCTTTAGGCCCGGTGCCGGACAGCCCTTCACCTCCGAACGGCTGCACGCCGACAACCGCGCCGACGATATTGCGGTTGACATACAGGTTGCCAACGTGGGCCTGCTGCGTCACCTGGGCGATAGTTTCATCAATACGCGTATGCACGCCCAGGGTTAAGCCGTAAGCGGATGCGTTAATCTGCTGTACCAGCTGCGGCAGGTTACTGCGCGCAAAGCGCACCACATGCAGCACCGGGCCAAATACCTCTTTAGTCAGGTCGGAAACGTGATTCAGCTCAATCAGGGTTGGCAGCACGAAGGTGCCGCTTTGCCATTCACGGCAATCCTGTGCCTGCTGCCGGGCCGTCTGGAACACGCTGAAACCCTTGCTTTGCATGGCCCGGATATGCTGTTCGATGCTGGCTTTCGCTTCGGCATCGATCACCGGGCCAATGTCGGTGGAGAAACGCTCAGGGTTCCCCATACGGCATTCGGCCATCGCGCCGCGTAGCATCTTTAAGGTATGTTCAGCGACATCTTCCTGGATACACAGCAGGCGCAGAGCGGAACAGCGCTGCCCCGCACTGTCAAAAGCAGAGGCCACAATATCGCTGACAACCTGTTCAGTCAGGGCTGAAGAGTCAACGATCATCGCGTTCATCCCGCCGGTTTCGGCCACCAGCGGCGTCGGACGGCCCTGCGGGTCGAGACGGCTGGCCAGGTGACGTTGCAGCAGGGTGGCAACGGCGGTGGAGCCGGTAAACATCACTCCGCGTACGCGATCATCCTGAACCAGTTGGGCGCCAACGGTTTCGCCAGCGCCCGGCAGCAGTTGCAGCGCGCCCGGCGGTACGCCGGCGTCATGCAGAATGGCAACCGCCTGTGCCGCAATCAGTGGCGTTTGCTCAGCCGGTTTGGCCAGCACGCTGTTGCCGGCCGCCAGTGCGGCGGCAATCTGCCCACTGAAGATCGCCAGCGGGAAATTCCACGGACTGATGCATACCACCGGACCGAGCGGGCGGTGGGTTTCGTTATCAAAGTCGTCGCGCACCTGTCCTGCATAATAGTTCAGGAAGTCGACCGCCTCGCGGACTTCGGCAATGGCGTTACTGAAGGTTTTACCGGCTTCACGCACCAGAATGCCGATCAGATACTGCATCTGGCCTTCCATCATTATGGCAGCGCGCTCCAGAATGGCGGCGCGCTCCTGCGGCGGCGTGGCAAACCAGATGGCCCCTTCGCTGACGGCCGCATCCAGCGCTGCAGAAACTTCTGCGGCCGTGGCATGACGCACGTGGCCGACCACGTCCAGCGGCTCCGCCGGGTTAAGCACCGGCAGCAGTTCTCCCGCCTCCAGCGGACCAACAATCAGCGGTTGCGCTTGCCAGCTTTGACTGGCACCGCTTAACAGCGCGCTGGACAGCGAAGCCAGACGGTGTTCGTTTGCCAAATCAAGGCCGGCGGAGTTCTGCCGCTGTTTTCCGTACAGATCGCGCGGCAGCGGGATTTTAGGATGCGGCAAACCGACCGCGCCCTCGCTGTTGGCCAGTTTTTCCACTGCGGCAACCGGGTCTGCTACCAGCTCGTCAAGCGGCAGGGTGGCATCGGCAATGCGGTTAACAAATGAGGTATTGGCGCCGTTTTCCAGCAGGCGACGCACCAGGTATGCCAGCAGCGTTTCGTGCGTACCCACTGGCGCATAGATGCGGCAAGGACGGTTGAGTTTTCCGTCAGCCACTTTTCCTACGACCTGCTCATACAGGGGTTCACCCATGCCGTGCAGGCACTGGAATTCGTACTGGCCCGGGTAATAGTTGTTGCCAGCCAGCTGGTAGATGGCCGCCAGCGTATGGGCGTTGTGGGTGGCAAACTGCGGATAGACAAGGTTCGGTGCGGCCAGCAGTTTGCGGGCGCAGGCGATGTAGGAGATATCGGTGTACACCTTGCGCGTATACACCGGATAACCTTCCAGCCCGTCGATCTGGGCACGCTTAATTTCACTGTCCCAGTAGGCCCCTTTAACCAGGCGGATCATCAGACGGCGGCGGCTGCGCTGCGCCAGATCGATCAGATAATCGATTACCATCGGACAACGTTTCTGATAGGACTGGATCACGAAGCCAATGCCGTTCCAGCCCTCCAGTTCCGGCTCGAAACACAGTTTTTCCAACAGGTCGAGCGACAGTTCCAGGCGGTCGGCCTCTTCGGCATCGATGTTAATGCCAATATCGTAAGAGCGGGCCAGCAGCGTTAGCGACTTCAGCAATGGATACAGCTCTTCCATCACCCGGTCGTATTGAGCGCGGTTGTAGCGTGGGTGCAGGGCCGAAAGTTTGATCGAAATGCCCGGGCCTTCATAGATCCCGCGTCCGTTAGAGGCTTTACCAATCGCGTTGATCGCCTGCTGATAGGAGATCAGATAAGCTTTGGCATCCTGGGCGGTTAGTGCAGCTTCACCCAGCATATCGTAGGAGTAGCGGAAGCCTTTCTCCTCCAGCTTACCTGCATTTGCCAGCGCTTCGACAATGGTTTCGCCGGTGACGAACTGCTCGCCCATCAGACGCATTGCCATATCGACCCCTTTACGGATCAACGGCTCGCCGCTCTTGCCGATAATACGATTCAGCGAACGCGACAAATTGGCTTCGTTATGGGTCGAGACCAGACGACCGGTGAACAGCAGGCCCCAGGTTGCGGCGTTGACAAACAGTGACGGGCTGCGTCCGAGATGCGAGTGCCAGTTGCCGTTGCTGATTTTATCGCGGATCAGCGCATCGCGCGTTGGCTTATCGGGAATGCGCAGCAGGGCTTCCGCAAGGCACATTAACGCCACGCCCTCTTGTGATGACAGCGAAAACTCCTGCAGCAGGCTTTGTACCATGCCGGCGCGCCCACCTGCACCCTTTTGGTGCCTCAGCCTATCCGCAAGCTGCCAGGCAAGACGGTGCGTTGCCTCAGCCAGGTTAGCCGGTAAACGTGCCTGTTCCAGCAGCATGGGCACCGCTTCAGTTTCCGGGCGTCGCCATGCGGAGGTGATGGCAGCGCGGGCCACTGACTGCGGCAGAATATGCTCGGCAAAATCCAGAAACGGCTGGTGCGCTTCTTCCGGCGGGCGTTCATCGCTTTCTGCCTGCTCGCCATTGACCGGCAGTTCCGGCAGCGCGCTGCCCTGTTCTATCTGTTGCAGGTAATTGAAAATAGACTGCTTGATCAGCCAATGCGGCGTGCGGTCAATCTGCGCCGCCGCCTGTTTAATACGATCGCGAGTGGCGTCGTCCAGTTTCACACCCATAGTGGTCGTGCCCATGCCTTACAGCTCCCGAATCAGTAGATAACTATCGATATAGACTGCAATATCACTGAAGTTGCAACTTTGTGCAACCTTGTTAAATGTGACCCCCACCTCATTAATGATAACCTGACGACACCCGTCAGACAAAAAGCGGCATGAATATTGCTGCAATACTGTTGCCAGCTGGCGAAAACAGTGGCTGGCGGGCCTTTTATAGCAAAATTATGGGTGCAACCAGGATAACTGTGACGCAGTGCAACCTGTGGGTAATTATAAGTAAATTCCAGGTGAAATGAATGCGCATGATGTGTTAAATCGTTTGTACGCTGTAGCCGATTACGGCAGGATAAGCCCCCGACTTAGCCTTCAGCTCGTTGCCTCGTTCCGGCAATCTGCGAAAAATGCTTATGGTCAGAGGAAACTGATAATAAATAGAATGGAGAAGCTTAATGACTCTTAGTACACCAATGATGGTGACATTTTGTGTTTACATTATCGGCATGGTGCTGATTGGATTCATTGCCTACCGCTCAACGAAAAATTTTGATGACTATATTCTGGGAGGCCGCAGTCTGGGCAGCGTGGTGACGGCATTGTCAGCCGGAGCGTCAGATATGAGCGGCTGGCTGCTGATGGGCTTGCCGGGAGCAATCTTCCTGTCGGGAATTTCAGAAAGCTGGATCGCCATCGGCCTGACGCTGGGTGCATACCTTAACTGGAAAATTGTCGCCGGGCGTCTGCGCGTGCAGACCGAACATCACGACAATGCCCTGACGTTACCGGATTTCTTCTCCAGCCGGTTTGAAGACGGCAGCAGGCTGCTGCGGGTGATTTCGGCGCTGGTTATCCTGGTGTTCTTCACCATCTACTGTGCTTCCGGCGTGGTAGCCGGTGCGCGTCTGTTCGAAAGCACCTTCGGTATGAGCTATGAAACCGCGCTGTGGGCCGGTGCTGCCGCCACTATCGTTTATACTTTTGTCGGTGGATTCCTCGCAGTGAGCTGGACTGATACCGTGCAGGCCGGCCTGATGATTTTTGCGCTGATCCTGACGCCGGTAATGGTTATCGTTGCCGTCGGCGGCCTGAGCGATGCAATGCAGGTGATTGTTGCCAAAAGCACACAGAATATGGATATGCTGAAGAACCTTAACTTTGTGGCGATTATTTCGCTGCTCGGGTGGGGTCTTGGCTACTTTGGTCAGCCGCATATTCTGGCGCGCTTTATGGCGGCTGATTCACACCGTTCTATTCGCTCGGCGCGCCGTATCGGCATGATTTGGATGATCCTGTGTCTGATGGGAGCGGTGGCGGTCGGCTTCTTCGGTATCGCCTATTTTGAGAACCATCCTGAACATGCGGGAGAGGTAACGAAAAATGGTGAACGCATTTTTATTGAGCTTACGCGCATTCTGTTTAATCCATGGATTGCCGGGATCCTGCTGTCGGCCATTCTGGCTGCGGTGATGTCCACGCTAAGCTGTCAGCTGCTGGTGTGCTCAAGCGCGCTGACTGAAGACCTCTACAAAAACTTCATGCGTAAAGGTGCCAGCCAGCAAGAGCTGGTATGGGTGGGGCGCGTCATGGTGCTGTTGGTGGCGGTCATTGCGATTGCGCTGGCAGCCAACCCGGAAAACCGTGTGCTGGGCCTGGTCAGCTATGCCTGGGCCGGATTCGGCGCGGCATTTGGTCCGGTCGTATTGTTATCACTGATCTGGCGGCGTATGACGCGTAACGGCGCTCTGGCCGGGATGATTGTTGGTGCTGCAACCGTGCTTATCTGGAAACAATACGCCTGGCTGGATCTCTACGAGATTATCCCCGGCTTCCTGTTTGCCAGCATCGCTATTGTGCTATTCAGTCTGGCTGACACACCACCATCAGCCGCCGCACAGCAGCGTTTCGCCGCTGCCGAAGCGGAATATCAGGCCGATTAAGCCGTCCTTCTGCGCCGGTGCCATTTGGCCCGGCGCATCATTATCCCGCATCTCAGTTAAGAGACGCTTATGTCAGCGCCCGGCTGCCATAAATCCGCATAAAAAAGATCCACTTCTGACTTGTATTTCCCTGCACGATAATGATAATCCCTATCGTTCGCATTTTACTTTTATTTACCCGCTTTGACGGTAATCTACTCTTTCGAGGTATGAGGCATGTTTGTCCCGTTTCTTATCATGTTACGTGAAGGGCTTGAAGCGGCGCTGATTGTCAGCCTGATCGCCAGCTACCTGAAACGGACCGGGCGTCGTCAGTGGTTTGCTGCCATGTGGGCTGGCGTGTTCGCCGCTGTCGCCCTGTGTCTGGGGCTGGGCTGGTTTATCAATGAGACCACCGGTGAATTTCCCCAGAAACAGCAGGAGCTGTTCGAAGGTTTGGTCGCCGTCATCGCCGTAGTGGTACTCACCTGGATGGTGTTCTGGATGCGCAAAGTATCACGTAACGTGAAGGCGCAGCTGGAAGATGCGGTTGACAGCGCGTTACAGAAAGGGAGCAACAGAGGCTGGGCGCTGATCCTGATGGTATTCCTCGCCGTTGCGCGTGAAGGTCTTGAATCGGTTTTCTTCCTGCTGGCCGCTTTTCAGCAGGACGTAGGCTATGCGCCGCCGCTGGGGGCGATGCTTGGCTTGGGCGTAGCAGTCGTGCTCGGTATGCTGATTTATTGGGGCGGGGTGCGCCTCAATCTGGCCAGCTTCTTCAAATGGACCAGCCTGTTTATCATCTTCGTCGCCGCAGGGCTGGCAGCAGGCGCCGTGCGCGCCTTCCATGAAGCCGGACTGTGGAACCATTTTCAGGAGGTGGCGTTTGACTTCAGCCAAACCCTCTCTACCCACAGCATCTTTGGCACTTTGTTAGAGGGCCTGCTGGGCTATCAGGAAGCGCCCAGCGTCAGTGAAGTGGCGATGTGGTTAATCTATCTGGTACCTGCACTGCTGTTATTCATGATGCCGGGGCGCGCTTCATCCTCTGCCGCCCCCGCAGCACGCTGATTCTGCCGGGCAGGTCGCCGACCTGCCGGTTTTAACTCTCTGACAGGAATGACATTATGACCAGACAATTTCGCCGTCAGGCACTGAATGTGACAATGCTGGCGGTTCTGACCTCATCCACCGCTGCGCTGGCTGCGGATATCCCTCAGGTTAAAGTCAGTGTGAACGACCGACAGTGCGAGCCAATGACGCTGACGGTTGCTGCCGGTAAAACCCAGTTCATCATCAAAAATAACAGCCAGAAAGGACTTGAGTGGGAGATCCTCAAAGGGGTGATGGTGGTGGAAGAGCGCGAAAATATCGCGCCAGGCTTTACGCAGAAGATGACGGCTAACCTGGAGCCGGGGGAATATGACATGACCTGTGGTCTGTTAAGCAACCCGAAGGGCAAGCTGATTGTTAAAGCTGGCGACAGTCATCAGGCCAATGACGGCAAGCCGGACCTGCTGCAGCTGGTGGGGCCGATAGCGAATTACAAGCTGTATGTTACCCAGGAAGTTGCACAGCTGGTGGCCGCGACGAAAGCGTTTACCGACGCGGTGAAAGCAGGGGATGTCAACAAGGCGAAGGCGCTGTATGCGCCGACCCGTCAGCATTATGAGCGCATTGAGCCTATCGCCGAACTGTTTTCCGATCTGGATGGCGCCATTGACGCGCGTGAGGATGACTTCGAGAAAAAAGCAGAAGACCCGGCCTTTACCGGCTTCCATCGACTGGAAAAAGTGCTGTTTGCAGATAACACCACTAAAGGTATGGATAAGTTTGCCGACCAGCTGTACAAAAACGTGCTGGATCTGCAAACCCGTATTAACGAGTTGGCTTTCCCGCCGGGTAAAGTCGTGGGAGGCGCTGCCGGCCTGATCGAAGAGATCGCCGCCAGCAAGATTTCAGGTGAGGAAGACCGCTACAGCCGCACCGACCTGTGGGATTTCAAGGCCAACATTGACGGCGCGCAGAAAATTGTCAACCTGCTGCGCCCGCTGGTAGAAAAAGCCGACCCACAACTGTTGGCGAAAGTGGACGGTAACTTCAACAAGGTCGATACCATTTTGACCAGGTACCGCACCAAAGAAGGCTATGAATCGTACGATAAGTTAACCGATGCCGATCGCAATGCATTGAAAGGCCCGATTACCGCGCTGGCCGAGGATCTTTCAATGCTGCGCGGCACCCTGGGTTTGGATTAATCAGCCATGGCAAAAACAGTTGACGGGGTGGCGTTAGCGTCACGCCGCCGTTTACTTAAAGGAATGGGCATCCTTAGTGGTGCTCTGGCGGTGACGGGCGGTTGCCCGGTTCATGCAGCATCAGCTGCTGACAACACCTCTTCACCGGGCACGCTTTCACCCGGTACGCGTGAAGAACGCCAGCCGTTCTTCGGCGCTCATCAGGCCGGGATCGTCACGCCGCAACAGGCGGCGATGATGCTGGTGGCATTTGATGTACTGGCCAGCGATAAGTCCGAACTTGAGCGTTTATTCAGGCTGTTGACCGCGCGTATTGCGTTTCTTACCCGGGGGGGAAAGCGCCGTTGGTGACCAATCCGCAGCTTCCGCCAATGGACTCCGGTATTCTTGGCGAGGAGATCTGGCCGGATAATCTGACCATAACCGTTTCCGTCGGCAGCTCGCTGTTTGACGAGCGTTACGGCTTGCAGGCGTTGAAACCGCTGAAGCTTCAGCGCATGACGCGTTTCCCCAACGATGCGCTGGACGGCAGCCTGTGTCACGGCGACCTGCTGTTGCAAATTTGCGCAAACACTAACGATACGGCGATCCACGCGTTGCGCGATATCATCAAGCATTCGCCGGACCTGCTTAGCGTACGCTGGCGGCGTGAAGGGTTTATCTCTAACCATGCGGCACGCAGCAGGGGCAAAGAAACGCCAATTAATCTGTTGGGCTTTAAGGATGGCACCGCCAACCCCGATACTGCCGATAGCGGATTAATGGACAACATTCTGTGGGTGAGTGAACAGCAGGGCGAGCCGGCATGGACGATTGGGGGCAGCTATCAGGCCGTGCGCATCATCCAGTTTCACGTCGAGTTCTGGGATCGTACGCCGCTACGCGAACAGCAAACCATATTTGGCCGCGAGAAACACAGCGGTGCGCCGTTAGGGATGCAGCAAGAGCACGATCTACCGGACTATGACAGCGATCCGGCAGGGGAGGTAATACCGTTGGATGCGCATATTCGTCTGGCCAATCCGCGTACCGCGCAAACGCAGAGCAGCCTGCTGCTGCGCCGCGGCTACAGCTATTCGCTTGGCGTGTCTCATTCCGGTCAGCTGGAGATGGGGCTGCTGTTTATCTGCTACCAGCATGACCTGGAAAAAGGCTTTTTGACGGTACAGCAGCGGTTGAATGGGGAAGCGCTGGAAGAGTATATCAAGCCTGTTGGTGGCGGTTATTTCTTTGCTTTGCCAGGAGTACCAGATGACAAACATTATCTGGCTCAAGGACTGTTCTCGTCCTGATTTTAATCAGCGGATTGATATTAATCCGCTGATCGTCTTTCGATAATATCGCTCTGTTATCCTGTCCGGGCTGATTCAAATAATGCCGCTGCAACACATAAACTCGCCGCAAACATGACCTTAACTGGCTGTTTTGTTATAACGGCCGTAAAAAAAGTGTTGCATTTTTTAGCTATAATGCAGAATATGAAATTGCTGTTGTATCTCGCATGTCGTACATCACTGTGGAGAGAGCGGATGCAGAAGTCCTTTAGCGGACCATTAACCAAACGGCGTTTCAACCTGAAAACATGTGGAGAATCCTTCTCCTCTCCAACCTTCACTCCTTTTATTATCCAACCACAACTCTGTGCTTATAGTCCTTTACGGTGCATTGCAGCGTTATTTTGCCGTGCATCTGTTTTAACGGCCGTACAAGGCTTAAAGGAAGCCAAAACCTCTAAAGCGTTCACGTAATCGCGTCAGTGACATTGATGCGGGAAATGAAACCAACTGTAAGGTGCCACTATGGGAAGACAGAAAGCAGTGATCAAAGCGCGTCGTGAAGCAAAACGTGTGCTTCGTAGCGATTCACGCAGTCACCGTCAGCGTGAAGAAGAATCGGTCACCTCGCTGGTGCAAATGGGTGGGTTGGACTCGATTGGTATGGCACGCGACAGCCGTGACCATTCGCCTATTGAAGCCAGAAATGAAGCACAGGCGCACTATCTTACCGCCATAGAAAGCAAAAAATTGATCTTCGCCACCGGCGAAGCAGGCTGTGGTAAAACGTGGATAAGCGCCGCAAAAGCGGCAGAGGCCCTGATACACAAGGATGTTGACAGGATTATTGTCACGCGCCCGGTGCTGCAGGCAGATGAGGATTTGGGATTCCTGCCGGGGGATATCTCAGAAAAATTTGCCCCTTATTTCCGACCGGTATACGACGTTCTGGTTAAACGCCTTGGCTCTTCCTTTATGCAGTACTGCCTGCGTCCTGAAATCGGCAAGGTGGAAATTGCGCCGTTTGCCTATATGCGCGGCAGGACGTTTGAAAACGCTGTTGTGATCCTCGATGAGGCGCAGAATGTCACCGCTGCCCAGATGAAAATGTTCTTAACCCGCCTTGGCGAGAACGTCACGGTGATTGTTAATGGCGACATTACCCAGTGTGATTTGCCCGCCCACGTACAGTCCGGGCTTAGCGATGCGCTGGCACGCTTCAGTGAAGATGATATGGTAGGCGTGGTGCGTTTTACTCAACGTGACTGCGTCCGTTCTGAACTGTGCCAGCATGCCTTGCTGGCCTATGGTTAATTGACTGTCGTCACGGGGCTGATGTAACCCCGGCCAGTTGATAGCGAAAGCCCGGTCGTACCGGGCTTTCTTGCTGTTACTTATTCACGCCAAAACCCTGTTTGAGTATTGTCGGTTGCACCTGCGGGAAGTAAATATGCTGGTCATCGCTGGCGATATTGCTGCCCCCGTTTTCCCCGTCTTTACGGCCGGTTCGCCGCCAGCGGTCGTTCAGCAGCGGGTTGTAAGCTTCGATCACTTCTGACAGTACGCTGGTGTTTTAGCGCCCTCAATGACGAAAACCGACCAACGACATGCGCGGTTTTTCAACAGCGGGTGGGTCAATAGCGGGCGGGTCAATATAGCCTGGCACCCGGCCCGCTACCGGTAAGGTCAGTTCCGGCAGCTGCAACAATTCAATCATTGCTTGCGGTTCGCGGCAGATACCGCCAATCGGGACTATCTCCAAACCGTGCGAGCGAGCGGCGGTCATCAGTGCACCCAGCGCAATCCCGACATCGGTCGAGCCGCAGATCAGGCTTTCACTACTTCGATGGACAATCTGTTTTTACCCTCGGCGGCAATGCCCTGCTGGCTTTTAAACCTGTCCGGCACCGCGGTCATACCTACCGGGGCCTGGGCAATCCATGCCTGGCCACCCGCCAGTTCAGCAATGCGCGTGCGGGTTTCACATCGCGAACCACGACCAGCGAGACCTGTTGTGAATTTACCGATGTTGGCGCACGCCAGGCCGCTTCGATAACGTCATCCATCACCTCTTCAGGGACGGGTTTATCTGAATAGCTGCGGGTGCTGCGATGGCTTTTCAGCCGTTGGGTTATTTCATTCATCGGGCACCCGGCATTGTACGAATAAGTAGTGAAGTGGGGGGGGAAGACAATCAATATTTTGCAATAAACAATAGTCAGTTTGTGCTGCATATCGCCTTTTGCCTGGCGGAAGAGTCCAGGAGCGGTTGCTCAGTCACTTTCCCTAACCAGTCTGAATGATCAAACTGACCCTTTCTCTTTAAGGCGCAGCCTGCCGGACAGCAGTGCATTGTGACTTGCCACACTGACTCACAGGACCTATCGCAAAGCTGACATGCTTAGCGTCGATAATTTGTTGGTGACAATAAATTTAAACATAACGAAATGTAGCGAGAATGGCCTTTTGAGGCCGGTGTCGGGGGGAAAGGAAATGCTCCAGGTCGCCTGTACCAGCATATTGCCATCGACCTGTGAAGAGGGTGTTGATAGCGGGATCACTCGCTGATGACTCGTCTCATCCATAAGACTCACCCTTAGGGCCGACGCAAGCGTCGTTCGAAGCGCTCCCGGCGTTGTCCCTGTGCCCAACCCTGACGAGGGTTCTTCACTCCCTCTCTCATCCGGGAACAGGCATAAAAAAAGCCCGAACGTGAGTTCGGGCTTTCTCTTTTGAGATGGTGGTGAGAGAGGGGGATCACCGGGCACATCCCTGTGCCCGGCCCTACGGGCAGCCTGTGGCTGTGCAAAACGGCGGTCCTGCCGTTTTGTCGAACCCTGACGAGGGTTCTTCACTCCCTCTCTCATTCGGGAACAGGCATAAAAAAAGCCCGAACGTAAGTTCGGGCTTTCTCTTTTAATATGGTGGTGAGAGAGGGGGATCACCGGGCACATCCCTGTGCCCGGCCCTACGGGCAGCCTGTGGCTGTGCAAAACGGCGGTCCTGCCGTTTTGTCGAACCCTGACGAGGGTTCTTCACTCCCTCTCTCATCCGGGAACAGGCATAAAAAAAGCCCGAAAGTGAGTTCGGGCTTTCTCTTTTAATATGGTGGTGAGAGAGGGGTTCGAACCCTCGATACGTTGCCGTATACACACTTTCCAGGCGTGCTCCTTCAGCCACTCGGACACCTCACCTATTTTTCCGCCAACCACAGGGGATGACGGGGCGCTACTATAGGCAGTAGCAGCGAGTGGGTCAAGCAGTATTTTCCCCCGGGCTGGCGTTTGCGCAGCTCATAAGCAACCGGGAGATCTGGCGCTGGTTGTATCTCATTGCCATCTTTTTGTCATCGGCCTGTCGCGAAAATGAAACAGTTGTATCGCAGACTGGCCTCCTGAAATATTTCGCGAAATTTATTTATGGAGATCCTCTGTATGAAACACCAAGCCCTGGCACTGTCAATAATAAGTTCACTGATTTGTTCCTCTGCCGTTGCCGATATTGCTAGCTGGCATCGCGCAGCCCGGGGCGATATCACCCAGCCGGGTGGCGCTCGTCGTCTGGACATCGACCAAACCGCAGCGATTAAGGCCGCTCTGAGCAATAGCAGGGCGAAAAATGTCATTTTGCTGATCGGTGATGGCATGGGTGATTCTGAGATCACAGCGGCACGTAACTATGCCGAAGGGGCGGGCGG
Source organism: Erwinia amylovora (assembly GCF_017161565.1). NCBI lineage: Bacteria > Pseudomonadati > Pseudomonadota > Gammaproteobacteria > Enterobacterales > Erwiniaceae > Erwinia > Erwinia amylovora. The sequence continues at coordinate 2,168,609 of NZ_CP066796.1, read as the reverse complement.
TTTCTTTAAAGGCATCGACGCACTGCCGCTCACGGGGCAGTACACCCACTATGCACTGGATAAGAAAACGCATAAGCCCGATTACGTCACCGATTCTGCAGCATCGGCCACCGCCTGGGCGACCGGGGTGAAATCCTACAATGGAGCCATCGGGGTTGATGTTACGGGTAAGGCTCATCCTACGCTGCTTGAACTGGCGAAGGGGGCTGGCAGGGCGACCGGCAATGTTTCTACTGCGGAGCTGGAGGACGCAACGCCGGCGGCGCAGATTGCCCATGTCACTTCACGTAAGTGTTATGGCCCGGTAGAAACCAGCGAACTGTGTTCAACCAATGCCCTTGAGAACGGCGGTAAGGGGTCGATAGCGGAACAGCTGTTGAATACACGCGCAGACGTCAATTTCGGCGGCGGTGGAAAAACCTTTGCGGAAACCGCGCGCGGCGGCGAATGGCAGGGTAAAACACTGCAAGCGCAGGCGAAGCTGCGTGGCTATCAGCTGGTCAGCGACCTCGACGGGATGAATTCGCTCAGTAGCGCCAGCAATGAGAAACCGGTACTGGGACTGTTTGCCGTCGGTAATATGCCGGTGCGCTGGAAAGGGCCTAAGGCCAGCTATCACGGTAATCTTGCCGCTAAACCGGTCACCTGTGAAGTCAACGCTGAACGTCCTGCCTCCACGCCAACTCTCGCGCAGATGACCGATAAAGCCATTACGTTACTGAGCAGCCATCCGCAAGGCTTCTTCCTGCAGGTTGAAGGTGCCTCTATTGATAAGCAGGATCACGCGGCGAATCCGTGTGGGCAGATCGGCGAAACGGTCGATTTGGATGAAGCAGTGCAAAAGGCGCTCCAATTCGCCCGCAAAGATGGTAATACATTGGTTATCGTCACCGCCGACCATGCCCACTCCAGCCAGATTATCGCTAACGACAGCAAGGCTCCGGGCCTGACGCAGACGCTGATCACCAAAGACGGCAGCCCGATGACCATCAGTTACGGTAACTCGGAAGAAGAGTCACAGGGGCATACCGGTAGCCAGCTGCGTATTGCTGCGTACGGTCCACATGCGGCGAATGTGGTGGGGCTGACTGACCAGACGGATCTGTTTTATACCATTAAGGCGGCGCTGGGAATGCATTAAGAGATAATTCCTACCGGGGAACAGGCATAAAAAAAAGCCCGAACGTGAGTTCGGGCTTTCTCTTTTAAGATGGTGGTGAGAGAGGGGGATCACCGGGCACATCCCTGTGCCCGGCCCTTCGGGCAGCCTGTGGCTGTGCAAAACGGCGGTCCTGCCGTTTTGTCGAACCCTGACGAGGGTTCTTCACTCCCTCTCTCATCCGGGAACAGGTATAAAAAAAAGCCCGAACGTGAGTTCGGGCTTTCTCTTTTAAGATGGTGGTGAGAGAGGGGTTCGAACCCTCGATACGTTGCCGTATACACACTTTCCAGGCGTGCTCCTTCAGCCACTCGGACACCTCACCAGTTTGTCGCCACAATCAAATTGCTGACGGGCGCTAATGTAAGTAAATCGTCTGCGGTGGTCAACTGTCATTGCAGGAAATGATGCGCGTTTAGTCACTTTTACAGCAGTTTGCTGTTTTAATCATCAACAGTGCAGTCTTTTCAAAGCGTTAACGCAAATAAAAAAGCCGCCCTTCGGCACCCACCTGAACCCGGCGCGTTCCTGATTAATCTGGCGCTCGCTGTGCATCGGGTTGAAGTCGATCTGCGGGCAGCGCGGGATGTCGTCAACCAGCCACGGTCGCCGATGGATCACGCATTCTGGTCGCCTAAAGAGATGGCTGTCAGCCCGTACAATGCGGCCGTCACTTTGCCCGGTGATGCGATGAACAATATCGCGCAGGCGCTATGCCTGAATGAAGACAGCATTATGCCATCAGGACCACAGGTTCTGACCGCTTAAACTTACAAGCAGAATGATGATTTGGAGGATTTGGCCACAACAATGGCTGCTTTGCTGCCTGTTTGCGCCCGCACGGTAAGATGGATTTTCCTGGAAATCACGTGTTAAATGTCAAGTCGCAACGGTTGGCCCCTGTTATTGGCCGGCAAAGCGTAAGGAAATAACTGAACAGCTTAATACGTGACATTGTCACATGCATCTCTGGAACCGAATTATATGAATGAGTTTTCCATCATCTGCCGTCTGCTTGGCTCGCTGTATAACCGTCCGCCGCAGGACGCGTTGCTGGCCCCACTGTTCACGCTGCTGCGTGAAGGCAAGCTCCAGCAGCACTGGCCGCTGGAGCAGGACGAACTGTTAACCCGCCTGCAACAAAACTGCGATCCTCAGCGACTGGCAGCCGATTACCAGGCGCTGTTTGTTGGCAGCGAATGCAAGGTACCGCCATACGGTTCGCAATGGGAAAATGGCCCACGGGAAGCCGAGGTGCGCGCCTTTCTGAATCAGCGCGGGATGCCGCTGACTGATGCGCCGACCGACCATATCGGCGCGCTGCTGCTGGCCTCCTCATGGCTTGAAGACCAGTCAGAAGCCGACGAGTCTCAGGCTCAGATCACGCTGTTTGACAACTATCTGCTCCCCTGGGCAGGCGCGTTTCTGGGTAAGGTGGAAGCGCATGCCGCCACCGACTTCTACCGCACGCTGGCGGCCATTAGCCGTGAAGCGATTCAGGCAATGCGCGACGAGCTGGCAGACGACGTTGCTGACGCAGAGGATATCTGAGCATCACTGGTGATTTCAACGGCGGCGGAGGCGCGCGTGCATGTTTAGATTGCGTAAATTGATCACCGCAATTGCCGTGCCGGCAATGACCAGCAGTGAACCAGCAACTTTGAAAAGGTTCATGCTGTCACCTAATACAAAAACACCCATCAGCACCGCCAGCACCGGGGTTAACAGCGAATAGGGCATGATCAGATTGACGTTATAGTGGTTCAGCAGGCTGTACCACAGTGAATAGGCGACTACGGACGAGGCGATGGCGCTGAAAAAAATGGCAAACCAGCCACGCCACGAAGCGTGCATCAGTAGCGTAAGCTGGTGTGATTCGTTCAGCCACGAGGCGCATCCTACCAGCGGAATAGCAAACAGAGAGAGCCAGGCGGTCAGGGTGAGCGGCGGGATCGACGGTGAGATTTTCACAATCAAGTTGCTGGTCGCCCAGCCGCAGGCGCTAAGTAACAGCAGCAGCAGCACTCCCCAACCTGGAATGGTCGGGCTGCCTGACAGCACCACTACGCCGCTCAGTGAGACCGCAATGCCCAGCAGTTGTACCAGCCGCAGTTTTTCTTTCAGCACCACCATCGCCAGCAGCATGGCAATCGGCGTGCCCAGTTGCACAATGACGGCTGCCGTGCCGGCATCGGTATAGTTCAGGCCAACAAACAGCAGGGCGAAGTGCAAAAAGCCAAAGGTGACCCCCAGGGCTGCCAGGTAAGGGATCTGCTGACGGGTCACGCGGGTAAAGGGCACCAGAATAAGTGCTACAACCACAAAGCGCAGGGTGATCAGTAGCAGGGGCGGCAGGTCGAGCAGCCCCCATTTAATCGCAATGTTATTGAATGCCCAGATGGACACCACCAATAAAATCAGTAAGAAATGACGCAAAGCCACTGCAAAATCCTCAGTAAAACAGAGTCGTTTGGTTAATTCTGGCACGAAATTGCATTGCCAGAGGGCCGGGCCGGCGTTTTTCAGCTATTGCCAGCTCTGTGTGGACAACCCCCGCAGCTGATACACAGTTTGAGTTGCGTAAGATGACTCATTTTACCTCTCGATGCGAATCGCGTTTACGATCACCGCCGTATGGCGTCACGTTTTTCAGCTGCCAATCCTGATTTCCTTTCGACAAGGTCACAGTTTCTTGCCTGGCTCACTGACATTCTCGTGCAGGTTGAATAGGTTAATTTAAGGTTAACTCATTGTTACCTGAAATCCATCCCCGGCGTTCAATACGCTACAGGAGAATAACCATGCGCTATGCCCGTCCAGGCAGTAACGATTCACTGATTATCCTCAAGCCAAAATATGGCAATTACATCAACGGGGAATTTGTTGCACCGGTTAACGGGGCCTATTTTACCAACATCTCGCCGGTAAATGGTTCGGCAATCGGTGAGTTCCCGCGTTCGGACAAAGATGATGTTGAGAAAGCGCTGGATGCCGCCCACGCTGCTGCCGACGCCTGGGGCAAAACCCCGGTGCAGGCGCGCTCGCTGGCGCTGCTGAAAATTGCCGACCGCATGGAACAAAATCTGCAACGGCTGGCGGTGAATGAAAGTTGGGACAATGGCAAGCCGGTGCGTGAAACCCTCGCCGCTGATTTGCCGCTTGCCGTAGATCATTTCCGTTATTTCGCCGGCTGCTTGCGCGCTCAGGAAGGCGCGGCTGCAGAGATCGATGAGTTCACCGCTGCCTACCACTTCCACGAGCCGCTGGGCGTGGTGGCGCAAATTATACCGTGGAACTTCCCGTTGCTGATGGCGGCATGGAAACTGGCACCGGCGCTGGCGGCCGGGAACTGCGTGGTGCTGAAACCGGCTGAACAGACGCCGCTGTCGATTACGCTGTTTGCTGAACTTGTCGCCGACCTGTTGCCAAAAGGCGTGCTGAACGTCATCCACGGTTTCGGGCGCGAAGCGGGAGAAGCGCTGGCTGCCAGCCCGCGTATCGCTAAAGTTGCCTTTACCGGCTCAACCACCACCGGCGGGCATGTTCTTGAACTGGCTGCAAAAAACCTGATCCCGTCTACCGTTGAGCTGGGGGGTAAATCACCGAACATCTTCTTCGCCGACGTTATGCAGGCCGAGCCATCCTTTATCGAAAAGGCAGCGGAGGGCGTTGTGCTGGGCTTCCTTAATCAGGGGGAAGTCTGTACCTGTCCCTCGCGCGCGCTGGTACAGGAGTCGATCTATCAGCCTTTTATGGCGGCGGTGCTGGAACGCATAAAAACCATCAAGCGCGGCGATCCGTTGGATACCGATACCATGGTCGGGGCGCAGGCTTCGCAGCAGCAGTTTGACAAAATCCTTGCCTATCTGGAGATCGCCCGACATGAGGGCGCGCAGGTGCTGACGGGGGGCGAAGTCGAAAAACTGTCGGGGGATTTATCCGCCGGTTATTACATCCAGCCTACCTTACTGAAGGGCAACAACCGCATGCGCGTGTTTCAGGAGGAGATATTCGGGCCGGTAGTGGGGGTAACCACCTTTAAAGATGAAGCGGAAGCAATTGCGCTGGCTAACGACTCGATCTATGGCCTGGGAGCGGGCGTCTGGACGCGCGATATCAACCGGGCGTACCGCGTCGGGCGGGCAATAAAAGCCGGGCGCGTCTGGATAAACTGTTACCACCTTTATCCGGCACATGCGGCGTTTGGTGGCTATAAAAAATCCGGCATCGGGCGTGAAACCCATAAAATGATGCTCGGTCACTATCAGCAGACCAAAAATCTGCTGGTCAGCTACAGCGTACAGCCGCTTGGTTTCTTCTGAAAACGGCGATTCGCGGGCCACAGGCAGTCCGGCCATCCTCGTATTTTCCTGTAGCGCTAAAATTGCTGATTTTTGCCGTTTATGACACGGGGGTTTTGGGTGGTACGGACATGTGCGCGCGACCTGTTACGCACAAAACAGCCTAGTCTGCCTCCGGTCGTGGCTGTTCCTTCACACAAGGAGTTGGTTATGTCCCTCCGTTCCTCTTCGTCATCGGTTGAGCCGCAGTCACGGCGACTGTGTGAAAGCCGCACGATTGATTATATCCCTGATGCCGAGCGCCACGGCCGGGTATTCAGCCAGTTCACCCTGTGGTTCGGCGGGAATTTACAGATTACCGCCATTGTTACCGGCGCGCTGGCGGTGGTGCCGGGGGGCGACGTGGTGTGGTCGCTGGCAGGGCTGCTGGTGGGGCAGCTGGTCGGGGCGGCGCTGATGGCGCTGCATGCTGTCCAGGGGCCGCGCCTTGGTTTGCCGCAGATGATCACCTGCCGGTCTCAGTTCGGCATTTACGGCGCCGCGATCCCGCTGGTGCTGGCATGCATCATGTACGTTGGCTTTTCCGCCAGCGGCACGGTGCTGGCCGGTCAGGCGCTGGCCCACCTGGTCAACGTCAGCGATCGTAGCGGGATGATGATATTTGCACTGATTATCATTGTGGTGGCCATGCCCGGTTACCGTCTTATCCACGCGCTGGGGAGAGTCGCCAGCGTGGTCGGGGTGCTGGCGTTTGTTTATCTGTTTGCCCGCCTGCTGCTGGAAAACGATCTCAGTGGGCTATGGGATAATCGCCATTTTTCACTGCCGATGTTTTTGCTGGCGGTGTCGCTCGCGTCCTCGTGGCAGATCGCCTTCTGCCCCTACGTGTCAGATTATTCGCGCTATTTGCCGCGCACGGTATCGGCGCACAGCACCTTTCTGGCGGTATTCTGCGGCAGCGTGCTGGGCGCGCAGGCATCAATGACGCTGGGAGTGATGGCGGCGGCGCTGGCCGGAAGTGCGTTCTCCGGTAATGAAGTGGGTTACATCGTTGGGCTGGGGTCCGGCGGAATGATGGCGCTGGTGCTCTATTTTGCCATCTGTTTTGGCAAGATAACCTTCACCACCCTGAACGCTTATGGCAGTTTTCTGTCACTGGCGACGATCGTGTGCGGCTTCCGCCAGCGTGCGGCGATCGGCGAAGGGATGCGGATGCTGTTTATTGTGCTGATGGTGCTGATATCCTGTGGCATTGCCATTTTAAGTCAGCCTTCATTTCTCAAGTCTTTCACCCATTTCCTGCTGTTCCTGCTGATTTTCTTTGTACCCTGGAGTGCGATTAACCTGACGGACTACTATTTTGTCAGCCGCGGGCAGCTGAACATGGCGGCGTTGAGCGATCCTGACGGCTGCTACGGCCGCTGGAACGCGGTGGGGATGAGTACCTACGCCTTGGGCGTGCTGGTTCAGCTGCCGTTTGCCGCTAACGAATTCTACCGCGGGGTGCTGGTGGGATGGTTTGCCGGCAATGATATTTCGTGGCTGATTGGCTGGGTATTTACCGCATTGTGCTGGCTTGTCGTTAGCCGTTGGCGCGGGGAAACGGTGGGCTGCTCCAGCCGGTAGCAGGCGCGAAACCTCGTGCCCGCTTCCACATCCATTCCTAAGCCTGTGAGCAGCGCAAGCGCCTGCCCCGTTGACGCATAGCGTGATAAGGACTGGACAGATAAATATCCCTTACTTTTATTGCCGATAGAGCGCTGGCAACCGGGAGCGGACGTTGTCATCGACGGTTTGATTTTTCACCGCTTTATCGCTATTTATTTTCGCAAGGTGGCTTTGTCAACAGGATTTGTCACTGTTTTTTGTGCTAACTGGCAACAGTTCCTCCAATATGTTTCTGGCCGCAGACCGCGGGAGCAGGGGGGGAAAGTGTAAATAAAATATCATGCGCCGGCGGGGACATCGCAGCAGCTATACGCAGAGAGTAGCGCTAACGCAACGTGATGAAGACTCAATTTCAGCCAATGTCAGAAATCAGTTTCCAGAAGCGTGTTACAACTCATCGCCTTTTGTTACCCCGAGACATCACTTTCCCTACAGATTAGTCCTGGTTGTTATCCGCGTTTTACTCTTGTTTAAATTGATTGGGAAGCTTTGAAGTTACCTTATTTACCATTGCTCACACACTTCTGTTAATTAACTTTGAATTAATTACTGCCGGTTAATCTGTTTCTTGTTTAATTTTCATTTAAATAATTAATTTCCTCAGGGGAGTAATATTTTATTTTTTCTTAACTGTTTGCTTATTGGCTGCGTATTAGGCGCATTCCTAAAAGATTTCATGATGATAATGCGCCGTTGATATTTTATTTTTTCTGGTGTTAATTAATTCGACTTCAGAAAAAGAGATAATAGTGATGGCAGAAAAACTTTTGTCAGTAATTATTCCTGCCTGTAACGTTGCGGGTTATATTATTGAATGTGTCGATTCTTTACTGGCAGAAATACCCGCACCGAATGAGCTGATCATTATTAATGATGGCTCAACCGACGATACGCTGCTACGCCTGGACGAGCATTACGCCCGGGAAAAGCGGGTACGTGTGGTCACTATCCCTAACGGGGGCGCGGGTGCAGCGCGCGATTACGGCGTCACGCTGGCCAATGGCCAGTTTATCTTCTTTTGTGATCCTGATGACGTGGTGTGTAAGGGGCTTTTCACTGAACTCAGTTGTACCATTCAACAATGGCCGGAACTGGAGCTGTTCTGTTTTAATTCACTGTGTTTTGCCGATGGCAATCCTCAACAAACCTGGAGAAAAGTAAAGCATCATCAGTTTGGTTTGTTGCCCGCCCTTGACGTGTTTCAAGGCCTGCTGCGCAATGGAACTTATACTTCAGCTACCTGGAATTATGTTATCAAAAAAGAAGTCATTGATAGATATAATTTGAAATATGTGCAACGCGTGCATGAAGATCATCTGTTCAGCCTCGGAGCCTTTATGCGCTGCGGCACCGCTTTTGTTAGCCGACATGTTTATTACAGGCAGCGTGTGCGCAGCGGATCTCTCACCAACAGCAGTAAAGATGAATCCTACTTTTTCCAGCGTTACCAGGCTTTCATCGCTGCCTGGGAGAAATTAGTCCGGCTAACCGATTGTGCTGAATTACGCTATCTCTATTTAATTCATTCATTCAGGCTTATGATCCACCTTTTTGTGGTCAGCAGTGAACCTATGCCAGATTATCTCCGGCATGCGATACTTTATTTCGGGAAAAATCTGAAACCTGCGCGGATTGTTGACTGGTTACTGTTAAGAAAACCGGAAATATACTTTAATCTGCTCAGGATCAAGCAGAGAACGCCAACCATAAAGAGATTTTTGCTAAAGGTCAGGGGCTAATGGCTAAAGTAATTGATAAAGGTTTATTGATAAATCTTCTCTCGCTGCTGGCTTATCGCGGGACATCATTTATCTTTCCTCTGGTGACCCTGCCTTATCTGGCCCGCACCCTTGGTGTGGAACATATGGGACTTCTGGCGCTGGGGCTTGCCTGCGTCGTGTATTGCAGCACCATCTCCGATTGGGGATTCAACATTTACACCACCAAGGATATTGCCCAGCATCGCCACGACAAATTGAAAGTAACACAGCTGTTCTGGTCAACCTTCAATGCAAAAATGATCCTGGGTACCTTAACGCTGGCGGTTGTGCTGCTGGCAACCTGGCTCAATCCGGCATGGCACAAGCTGTTTTTTATTGTGTTGGCTAATTCATCGGTGCTTTACGGACAGCTATTGTCTTTCGGCTGGCTGATGCAAGGGTTTGAAAAGCTGGGTAAGACCTCGATCATCTCTACCATCGGGCAGTTCTGTTCCATTCCACTCACTTTCCTGCTGGTACGATCGCCGGAAGACACCTGGCTGGCGGCGCTGATCCCTGGGGTGGTGGCGTTTATCTCGGCAATGATTACCCTTGCCCTGGTGGTGCAGATGCGGGTCATCGGCAGCTATCGCTTTGAAGCACGTGAGATTGTGCAACGCATCAGGGACAGCCTGCATGTGTTTCTGGCTATTTTCGGCGCCAACATGTTTAACAGCGTCAACGTGCTGATCCTTGCCGGTCTCACCAGTACTTATACGGTGGGGTTGTATAACGGGGCCGACCGTCTGAAAAAGGCGGCTAATTCAGTGCCAGAACAGATAGGTAACGCGTTTTTCCCACGAGTCAGTCATCTGTTTCACAAGGATCGCGCTATGGCGATTGCCGCCACGCGTAAAAGCATCTCTCTCTCATTTTTGATCAGCCTGTTTATCGTGGTGTTCACCTTCTTCTTTGCGGACTACGTGGTGCGCATCCTGCTGGGCGCAGCGTTTCATGATTCTGCCAATGTTCTGCGGGTGGCCGTCTGTGGCTTTATCTTTGGCAACGTTTGCTATCCTGCCGGATTGCAAATCCTTATCCCACACGGGCTGGCAAAGCAGCGTATGCATGTGATGTTTATCGTTGGGCTGATCAATATTCCCGTTTGCTGCCTGCTGGCCTGGCAGTTTGGCGCTATCGGCGCCGCCAGCTCTCTGGTGCTGTCAGAATTCCTGGTGTTCCTTGGCATTCTGCGCATTATGATCAGGCATGATCTGTTGAGAACCTATCTTGTCGGACTACCGCCGTTTAAGCAGCCCGGCAAGCAGCAGGGATAAGCGCGGGGTCATTTGCGGCTGCGGCGCGCCTGACGCCAGTTAAGTAGCGGCGTCACCGAAATGCCGTGCACCACCACGCTGGCGACGATCAGGGTGAAAGCCATATCGGCCATGCGCGTTGCCTCAGCGCCCGACAGCCCGTGGGTGTAAGCCCAGGCAATATAGTTAATACTGCCGATACCGCGGATGCCTAACCAGCCGATGGTGGCCCGCTGCAGGCCGGGGGTTTTCATGCCAGCCGTGGCAATCCATACCGACAGCGGGCGGATGACTGCAAACAGCAGCGCGGCCAAAAGCAGCCCATTCGGGTTCCAGTGCTGCGCGAGGGTGATACCCAGCACGATAATAATGGCGGCGGCGAACAGGCGCTCAATGGTGTCGCCAAAAGAGAGCGCATCGCTCACTACCAGCCCGGCGGAGCTGGCCGGATTGGTCCCTGCAAATGCATGTCGGGCGTTAGGATTGACCAGTTCCTCGGCCGGTGGATGCGGGTTACCTTGCTGATAGTCCTGGGAGGGAAAACGCCGCACCACGCCAATTTCGGCGCGTCGCAGTCCGACACCGGCCGCAAATGCCGCGAGGAAACCGGAAGCATCCAGCGCCTGAGCCGCCGCATAGCTAAGGGCGATCAGCGCCAGCGCGAGGAAGTCATTAGGTGCGACATCCTGCTGGGTATGACGCAGGTGCGTGGCATACTGTCCGATCAGGCGGCCGAGGACAAAACCAATCGCGCTGCCGCCGACTACCGCCCACAGCACATCAACCAGCGCCCAGTGGCTGAAAAAGGCCCAGGATATTTCGCCGCTACCGGTCAGCAGTGCCACCGCCAGCATCAACAGCGGCAGGGCGGTGCCGTCGTTCAAACCGGCTTCACTCGACAGCGAAACGCGCAGATTATCGCTATCACTGGCATTATTGACTGAAATCAGGCTGGCCAGCACCGGGTCGGTTGGCGCTACGATAGCGCCAAACGCCAGTGCCAGGGGCCAGGAAAACCCGGCCAGCAGATGCGCGGCCAGCGTGACGCCCGCCACCGTCAATAACATGGCGGGAAACGCCAGCCGCAGGCCCATGCGCCAGCCCGGATCGTTAAGCGGCAGCCTTAATTTCAGTCCGGTAATGAACAGCGACGCGGCCATAGCGATTTCGGTCAGGTTTTTCGCCAGCGAGGCATGCGCTGCAATATCAATGCGCAACAGATCCAGCACCCACGGCCCGCAAACAATACCGGCAAACAGGTAGAGGGCGAATCCCGTTACCGGTCCCCGGCTAATCCACCCTGATGCCAGAGAGATCAACAACAGTAAGCCACCTGTAGCGGCAGTCCAGCCTAAAAACTCCATCATCACTCCTGAGTCGGTTTTTTTTATCTGCTCAGTATGGACGGAATATTGGCAAAGGTTGCCGCCGTCTGCCATTTTTTCGCACAATCAGTAGCTATGCCGGGCGGCGCGCAGCCAGCGCCAGCGCTTCCAGCTGGGCGGTCAGGTGGTGACGGGTGCTTTCGTCGTTAATGGTGCCGCTCTCCACATCAATGCGGCTGCTGGCCTGTCCGATGAAAATTTCCGGCTTATTCAACACCCGGGCATTGAGAAACACCATGCTCTGGCGCAGATGATACTGGGCGCGCGCACCGCCAATCGCCCCCGGTGAGGCAGTCTGAATGGCGACCGGCTTATTAGCGAAAGGATTTTCCGCCAGACGTGACAGCCAGTCGATGGCGTTCTTCAGCGCGCCGGGCAGTGAATAGTTATATTCCGGCGTGACGATAATCACGCCGTCGGCGGCGGCAATCGCATTTCCCATCGCCAGCACCGCAGCCGGAAAACCTTTTGCCTCAATGTCAGCATTGTAATGGGGGAAGTCGGCAATGGACCCCAGAGCGCTGATTTCAATGCCTGCAGGGGCCAGCGCGGGCAGGCTGTTGGCTATCACGGCATTAAGCGAGGCCTGACGCAGGCTGCCCAACAGGGTGACAAACGTAAGTGATTTTTTTTCAGACATGATGGTTTCCATAAATTAACAGAAAGCAGGTAAGGTTAATAAAGCGCCATTTGTTGCCCTCTTTCAAGAGGAAACGTGTTGCAAGGCCGTCAGGTGACACATTCTGTGCCGCCAGCGGGGGCAGTTAATGCTGAAAGATTGTCATCGTGCGCCTTGGGGTATACTGTTAGCACACTATTTATTTCATCATCACCGGAGCCGATATCCGGTGGATGACCCGCTAAAAACGAGGTTGTTTTGTCCAGCTATTCTCCTATCCAGCGTCCACGACGCTTGCGCCAGTCCGCTTCTCTTCGCTCTCTGTTCCAGGAAAACAGCCTCAGCCTGAACGATCTGGCGCTGCCGATCTTTGTCGAAGAAGGGCTTGACGACTATAAGCCGATTGCTGCCATGCCGGGCGTGATGCGCATTCCGGAAAAGCGCCTGGCGTATGAGATTGAGCGTATTGCCAAAGCGGGCGTGCGGTCGGTGATGACCTTTGGTATTTCTCACCATACCGATGCTGACGGCAGCGATACCTGGAATGAGAACGGGCTGGTTGCGCGTATGTCACGTATTTGCAAAAAGACGGTGCCGGAAATGATAGTGATGTCCGATACCTGTTTTTGCGAGTACACCAGCCACGGCCACTGCGGCGTGCTGCATGAGCACGGCGTGGATAATGATGCCACGTTAAAAAACCTTGGCAGACAGGCGGTGGTGGCCGCCGCTGCAGGCGCTGATTTTATCGCGCCGTCGGCGGCGATGGACGGCCAGGTGGCGGCGATCCGCCACGCGCTGGATGCGGCTGGCTTTACCGATACTGCCATCATGTCCTATTCCACTAAGTTTGCCTCCTCCTTCTACGGCCCGTTCCGTGAAGCGGCTGGCACCTCGCTGAAAGGCGATCGCAAAACCTACCAGATGAACCCGATGAACCGCCGCGAAGCGATTCGCGAATCGCTGATTGACGAAGCGGAAGGGGCGGATGCGCTGATGGTTAAACCGGCGGGTGCCTATCTGGATATTCTGCGCGAAGTCCGTGATCGCACCCGGCTGCCGCTGGCGGCCTACCAGGTGAGCGGTGAGTACGCGATGATTAAATTCGGCGCGCAGGCGGGGGCCATCAGCGAACGCGAAGTGGTGCTGGAAAGCCTGGGGGCGATCAAACGCGCCGGTGCCGATATTATTTTCAGCTATTTTGCCCTCGATCTTGCCGAGAAAAATATTCTCTGACGGCTATAGCAGTCGGCTGAACGCACCATGCGGTTATCTTTCTGTTGCCCGGCATATCGCTATGCGTGACGGCTCAGAACAGGTGTCGTCCGGCAGGGGCATATAGCATCGGTGACATCGCCGCATCACTTCGCCACGGGAAGATCGGCATAGCGAGTGGTGTAAGCGGGGGAGAGCATCTCCCGCTTCATCTTCCAGGCCTTCTCTATCCCCTGGCCGGCAAACCAGACCTTGCCTTTACCCGAATGATTTAAGCTGTCGATGGTTTGCATCAGCGCGGCGCTGTTGGCCCATACGCGCTGTTCATCAAACAGGTTAAGCTGCGAAACCCCGTTACTGTAGAAATCTGCCAGCATGACGCCGGCTTTCATATAGCGGTGTCCGTCTATCCAGATACGTTCCAGCGATTCGGTTGCGGCACGAATAATGTCACGCGTATCATTTGACGGCGTCATCAACCGGGTTGACGCCTGGTTGCCGTAGTAAACTTCGTTGTCTGCGTGTGGGCTGGTGCGTACAAACACGCTGATAAAACGGCAGAACTGCCGCTCACCACGCAGCTTTTCTGCGGCTCGCTCGGCATAGGCGCAAACGGCCTGATGCACGTCTGAATATTGCGTCAGGCGGTTGCCAAACGAGCGACTACAGACGATCTGCTGCCTGGTCGGGGCAAACTCTTCCAGCGCCAGACAGGGTTCACCACGCAATTCACGCACGGTCCTTTCCAGCACGACGTTAAAATGTTTCCTGATCACCCACAGCGAGCTTTCTGCCAGATCGAGTGCGGTCTCAATGCCCATCAGATTGAGCTTTTTACTGATACGCCGCCCAACGCCCCAAACGTCTTCTACCGCCACCAGCGCCAGCAGTTTGCGCTGGCGGTCAATATGGGTTAAATCGACAACGCCGCCGGTAGCCGGCCATTTTTTCGCTGCATGATTGGCCAGCTTCGCCAGCGTCTTGGTTTGCGCAATGCCCACGCCAACCGTCAGCCCGGTATTTCTTAACACCTGATTGCGCATCTCATGACCGAAATCCGCAAGAGATACGCAGTGGCTGACGCCAGTCAGATTAACGAAGGCTTCATCAATGGAATATATCTCAATGGCGGGAGCGATATCGGTCAGCGTCTGCATAACCCGTTCACTGAGGTCGGCATAGAGCGCATAATTGGAACTGAATACATGGATCCGGGAGGGGTAGGTACTGTTTTTTATTTTAAAAAAGGGTTCCCCCATTTTTATGCCCAGTAATTTTGCCTCCGCAGATCGTGAAATCACGCAGCCATCGTTATTTGATACCACCACCACCGCTTCTCCCCGCAGATCGGGGCGAAAAACGGTTTCACAAGAGGTATAAAAGCTGTTCACATCAACCAGGGCAAACATGATTACTTATGCGCTTTCAGGGTAAAAGTGACCACGCCAAAGATTTCCAGCTCCTCTTCATTTCGGAATGAAATGGGCGAGTAGTGAGGGTTATGCGGCACCAGTTGCAGAAACGGATGGGTGCGCAGCTCCTTAACGGTAAACTCACCGGCGATGGCGGCCACCACGATATCGCCATGAACTGCGTTCAGCGAACGATCAACGATCAGCAAATCCCCATCGCCGATCCCTGCTTCGCACATCGAGTCACCGCTGACTTTAATAAAATAGGTGGCGCTTGGGTGCTTAATAGCGAGTTTATTCAGGTCGATGCGATCTTCCACGTAGTCCTGAGCAGGGCTGGGAAAACCACAGGGGACGCGCTCGGAGAACAACGGAAGTAGCAGGGAGCAATCAATGTCGAGCGGACGGATAAGCGGCATAACGGCAATTCCAATATAACTGTATTTATATACAGTATCAGCGATTAACCGGAACGATCAAGCCACCCGCCAGAGAATTTCAGGAAGCATTTGAACAGGCACGGAATTTAACTTTTTACAGCGGAGCAAAGCCTGACGCCGGGCCGCAGCTGGCGGGTTAATATCGCGCAATGCGCACGGTGATTACGATCGAGCTGATGGCAATCAGCACCAGGAACATACCTACGGCGATCATTGAGCTGAAGCTAAACTGTTCGAATAACAGCAGGCCAGCCATACCTCCGCTCAGAAAAGAAACAATGGTCACCAGATGAGTCACAAACTGCTGGCATGCGGCGGTCATCGGCTGTGAACGGTCGCGCTGGAACCAGGCGGTCAGTACGGAACCGAGCGCGATCCCCGCATCGGTCAGGGTGCCGGTAACGTGAGTGGAGCGCACGCGGCCGTTAGAGAGCTGGGTGGACGTGGCATTGTGGATCCCCATTAAAAAACCGAGGCAGACAATCGCCTCGCGGTTATTGCCGGCAGCATAAAAAAACGTTTCAAACGCCGACAGCAGCATCAACATCACACCTTCAGTCAGCAGAACGATACTGAATATCGTGCGCAGATGATGTTTGACGCCGTACATCACTATCAACCGCGACGTTACGCAGCCGATAACAAAAGCGGTAAGAATGGCCAGCAAAAACTTCAGATCCCTGATGTCGACGTTGGAGACCTCAGAGGATAATTGCGCAGCATTGCCGGACATATGCGATGGAAAAATACCGAATGCCCCCAGCGCCATGGCATTCAGCAAACCGGCGCTGGTGGCCAGTACCAGCGCCAGATACCGGTCTTCAGCGTGCGTCCTTTCACGTTTTCTTTTAATCATCATGCGCAGCATTATCGCCCCCCTTGGTGTTGAGGTTGGCGATCGGCCGGGCTGTTGCCAATTTTTAACACAATATAAGGTATCCAGACAGGTTGAGTGAAAATGTGGGAAACTAACACCAGTATCTCAGACTTGTCTGGAAAATGGCTGTTTTTTGCTTAAAAAGCGCGAAAAAAACCTGTTAGTCCGGTTACTGGCGCTACGCATCATGTATTTGGCCGCTGTGCAGAGCTGTCCCGCTGTTACCCGCAGGTGATGAAACAGGTTAGAGGGGCACAAGGCGAGCCACTGTAACGCCTTGAAAGAGTTGATTTTAAAGAAGCAGGCCTTGTGAAGCAGCCCCGGCCGGCCGGCTGATATCCAACACGGTTCACCAGCCGGCAGGGTAGCGTTTATTAAAAAACTGTTATACTGGTCCGTCAGTGCAGATAGTATCAGCCTGCTGAAATTGCCGGTCAGCATCGTTGAATCAAAAGTAGAAAAGCTGAATTAGCCTGAACTGCATTATCTTTTTTATCATAGGGTTATTTTGCATTTTTTGGTGTTATCTGGAAATTATCCTATAATAAGCTGCGATGTTGTCCGCACTTAAGGGGTTGACATGGTGAGAAAAACCACGACCCTCTCATCGTCGTCTGACGGCAGGCGTTTCTCTCTGTTTTACTGGTCAGAACACGCGGTTCCCCCTCATTGCCTACAGCATCTTTCTTAACTCTTTATCCAGGAGGAAGATGTGCCGACACCAACAGATCCCGTTCCCTCGTTACAGGCCGCAACAGCCTATGCCTTTTTCTTTGATGTGGATGGCACTCTGGCAGCGATTCAGTCGCGCCCGGATGAGGTATCAATACCTGCTTCTGCGCTGGATGATTTGCAATGGCTGGCGCAGCATTGTGACGGGGCTGTCGCCTTGATATCCGGCCGCCCGATCGTCGAACTGGACGCTCTGGCGGCACCGCTGGTTCTGCCGCTGGCCGGCGTACACGGTGCCGAACGCCGTGATGCTGACGGCAAGATGACCCGTGTGGCGCTTGACCCACATACAGTCAGTACATTGCAGCGGGAGCTGGAACAGGCCATCGCCTCGCTGCCGGGCACCATGCTGGAAACGAAGGGAGTCGCATTTGCTTTGCATTATCGACAGGCACCGCAGAATCAGCAGCAGATAGAGCAGCTGGCCGCCGCAATGGTGGCGCGTTTTCCCGAGCTGGCTCAGCAGCCGGGCAAATGTGTGGTGGAACTGAAGCCGCAGGATGTGAACAAAGGCGCCGCCATTAACCAATTTATGCAACTGCCCCCGTTTGCCTGTCGCGTACCGGTCTTCCTCGGGGATGATTTGACCGATGAAGCCGGTTTTAAGGCGGTCAATGCCATCGGGGGCATCTCTGTTAAAGTCGGTGCCGGTTCCAGTGAAGCGCGGGGACATCTGGCCGATGTTAACGCGGTTTATCGCTGGCTGGCTCAGACTCGAAAACAACTGGATAACGGCGCAAAAGCGTCGCTAAGGAGTCAAGGTTATGAGTCGCTTAGTAGTCGTATCTAACCGTATCGCCATTCCTGATGGCAGTAAGGCCAGTGCCGGGGGCCTGACCGTAGGCATCGTTGACGCGCTAAAAACAACCGGCGGCGTATGGTATGGCTGGAACGGTGAGATAAATGAAATTGGTGAAGATGACGATGAAGTCAACATTCTGGAGCAGGGCGGTATTACCTATGCCTCTTTTGGCCTGAATCAGAACGACTATGATCTTTACTACCTGCAGTTTTCTAATGCCGTACTTTGGCCAGCGTTTCATTACCGCCTCGACCTGGTCAACTTCCAACGTGAAGCGTGGGAAGGGTACCACCGCGTGAATTCGCTGCTGGCTCAGCGCTTGCAGCCGTTGCTTAAACAGGATGATATCCTGTGGATCCACGATTATCATCTGCTACCGTTTGCTGCTGAACTGCGCAAGCGGGGCGTCACCAACCGTATTGGTTTTTTCCTGCACATTCCCTTTCCCACCCCGGAAATCTTCACTGCGCTACCGCCCCATGCCGAGCTGTTGCAGATGATGTGCGAATACGATTTGTTGGGCTTCCAGACGGAAAGTGACCGCGTGGCGTTTATCGAATGCGTATCGTCACTGACCCCGCTGCAAAGCGATGGCAAACAGCATCGGGCTTTTGACCATGCCTTTGCCACTGAGGTCTATCCGATTGGCATTGAACCCGACAGTATTAAAGAAATGGCCGAAGGCCCGCTACCGCCGAAAATGGTGGCAATGAAGAGAGATCTTGGTGACGCACAGAATATTATCGCCTGTGAACGGCTGGATTACTCCAAAGGGTTACCGGAGCGCTTCCTTGCCTATGAGGCGCTGCTGGAGCATTATCCGCAGCATCACGGCAAAATCCGCTATTCGCAGATTGCCCCCACCTCGCGTGGCGATGTTCAGGCTTACCAGGACATCCGTCACCAGCTGGAAACTGAAGCGGGGCGAATTAACGGTAAATATGGCACCTTAGGCTGGACCCCGCTCTACTATCTCAATCAGCATTTTGATCGCAGGCTGTTAATGAAAATCTTCCGTCTGACCGACATCGGGCTGGTGACGCCATTGCGTGACGGGATGAACCTGGTGGCAAAAGAGTATGTTGCTGCTCAGGATCCAGACAATCCGGGGGTCCTGGTGCTTTCGCGCTTTGCCGGAGCAGCAAATGAGCTGACCTCCGCTCTGATTGTCAACCCGTACGACCGTGATGACGTGGCTGCGGCTCTGCATCGCGCCTTAACGATGCCGCGCACTGAGCGCATCGCACGCTATAACGACATGATGGCGGTTCTGCGCCAAAACGATATTACTCACTGGCGTGAGAGTTATCTGCAAGATCTGCGCTCAGTGACACCGTCACGTGCATTGGCTGATAATCACAAGCTTGCAAGCCATCTGTCAAAACTTGCCTGACCGAAGGGTAGGGCCTGATATCAGGTCCACCCTTATATGTAATCCCCCCTGTTTCCCCTGACTCTCCCTTCACCAGCCGGTGAAGGTTGACATCGTCTTACGCTTTGCCCGCGGCAGGCGGCGATAAAATGTGCAGCAAAGCATAAAGTTTGCACAAAAAAGGCATTTCGCTAAAGGTTCCCACGTTGTTGCCGATGCTAATATCACGGAACCGAATGGTTTTGCCTAAAACATTCACATCACTTATGTAACACTCGTTTACAGCTGTTGTTATTCATTAAACGAACGGTGTTACCTGCTTACAAAACGTTATCATTTCCTGTTGAAATTCTGAGATGCATCACACTTTTGCCACGGGTTTTAGAACAATTACCCACCGTGAGTGATTAATTCATAAGTGCTGCAAACCAGCTAAAAAGCAGTATGTTGTGTGCAAGATATCAATATAGTTAGTTTTTTATTTTGATAAATTAATTTTATGTGGTTTTTTATTTTAATAAAAATGCCTGATGATATAAAGTGACCGGTCATATTTATTTACAAGGCTGAAATTTCCCAAAAAAGCATTAATGATTAGTTAGTGAGCTAATCAACAGCATTTCTGATAGGTTTTTAAGAAAAATTTGTCGATAAAGTGTGATCTGCATCACACTTTATCTAAAATTGGGGTTGCCTCTCGTTGTATGTCTAAATCAGAGGGGATAGAGTTGCCTTGCTTTAGGAATAGTCCTGGTAGAGTGCAACAAGAAGTCATAAAGGAAGAAGTCAGGGAAGAAGAGGCTCAGGAATAGCCGCTGGCAAAACGAGTCTATAATTATCTCTGGCTTAGTTTCTCGAACTAAGAAATAAGCCAGCTTTAGCTCATCTTTGGCTCCTGCCACTAAATATTTTGCCATCTTTAGATCTACCAACCAGCAACCAGGTAGCGGTATCCACCGCGCACGTTAAAAGCAGTGCTAGTCAGGATGGAAAAATGGGTACATCAGAATTACTCAAACAAATTTACGACATCAATTTGTCTTACTTATTGCTTGCACAACGAATAATTAATCAGGAAAAAGTATCGGCGATGTTTCGCC
Source organism: Erwinia amylovora (assembly GCF_017161565.1). NCBI lineage: Bacteria > Pseudomonadati > Pseudomonadota > Gammaproteobacteria > Enterobacterales > Erwiniaceae > Erwinia > Erwinia amylovora. The sequence goes on along the minus strand of NZ_CP066796.1, from coordinate 2,148,511 downwards.
TGGGTATTGACGAAGCTATGGCTGACGCCCTGGCGAGGCTGACATTGCCAGAAATGGTTAAGCTTGCCGAGACTAACCAACTGGTTTGTCAGTTCCGCTTCGACGACCACCAGTCAATCAGTCGCTTAACCAGGGAGTCACGGGTGGAAGACTTGCAGCAAATCCATACCGGTATCCTGCTATCCAGTCGTTTGTTACGTAACGTGACGAAAGAACAAGAGACGCCGAAAAAAAGGGCAGCCAGCTAATGGGCGAAAAAAGCATTGTTCAGGAAGCTCGTGATATTCAACTGGCAATAGAGTTGATCACTCTGGGCGCTCGCCTGCAAATGTTAGAGAGTGAAACTCAGTTAAGCCGTGGCCGCTTAATTAAGTTATATAAGGAGCTGCGCGGTAGCCCGCCGCCAAAAGGCATGTTGCCATTTTCCACCGACTGGTTTATGACCTGGGAGCAGAACATTCATGCTTCCATGTTCTGTAATGCCTGGCAATTTATGGTGAAAAGCGGGCTATGTCACGGCGTTGAGGCGGTGATCAAAGCCTACCGACTCTATCTTGAACAGTGCCCGCAACAGGATGATGGCCCGCTACTGGCGCTGACACGCGCCTGGACCCTGGTGCGGTTTGTCGAAAGCGGCATGCTGGAATTAACCGATTGCAAATGCTGTGGAGGAAGTTTTATCAGTCACGCACATCAACCGCGTGGAAGCTTTGCCTGCAGCCTTTGCCAGCCACCCTCCAGGGCGGTAAAAAGACGTAAACTTTCGCCTGAAACTGTCGATAACAACTCACAACTGCTGGATGAACAGGTTAAACAAGCTGTTTAATCGCGTCTGCCACACGGAGTGAATCCAGCAGCGGTCTTTGACCGCTGCTTTTTTTTGCCCCGTGACTGGCGCACAGATCTGCCTGACTTCTGGCTCTCCTCTCACCCACACGTTTTGCAGCGTAAGGATTTATCTTGCTGATTATATTGGGTTATATAATTGTTCTTGGCTCGGTGTTAGGCGGCTACTTAATGGTAGGTGGCCACCTGGGCGCACTTTATCAACCTTCGGAGGTGCTGATTATTGTCGGTGCCGGCGTCGGAGCCTTTATTGTCGGTAATAACGGCAAAGCCATTAAAGCAACGTTGAAGTCACTGCCGCTACTGATGCGGGGATCAAAATATAACAAAGCCGTGTATATGGACCTGATGGCGCTGCTGTATCGCCTGATGGCTAAATCGCGCCAGCAGGGCATGCTGTCACTGGAGCGTGATATCGATAATCCACAGGAAAGTGAAATTTTCGCTAATTACCCACGCATCCTTGCCGATAAAAGACTGGTCGACTTTATTAGCGATTATTTACGCCTGATGGTCAGCGGTAATATGAATGCCTTTGAAATCGAAGCATTGATGGATGAAGAGATCGAAACCTACGAGCACGAGTGCGAAGTTCCGGCTATCGCGCTGGGCACCATGGGCGATTCTCTCCCGGCATTTGGTATCGTCGCCGCGGTAATGGGCATTATCCACACGCTTGCCGCCGCCGACCGACCGGCCGCCGAGCTTGGTGCGCTGATCGCGAATGCGATGGTAGGAACCTTCCTGGGTATTCTGTTGGCTTACGGTTTTATCTCTCCGCTGTCGGGCGTGCTGCGCCAGAAATGTGCAGAGAACACCAAGATGATGCAATGCATTAAGGTCACGCTGCTATCCAGCCTGAACGGTTATGCCCCGCAGATTGCGGTGGAATTTGGCCGTAAGACGCTGTATTCCACCGAACGCCCTTCATTTATCGAACTGGAAGAGCATGTACGCAATGCGAAATCGCCACAACAGACATCGGAACAGGACGCATGAAGCATAACGGCCGCCCCATTGTGCTGGTAAAGCGGAAAAAGTCGCATAAGCATGTCGGCTCGCACGGCTCATGGAAAATTGCCTACGCCGACTTTATGACGGCAATGATGGCCTTTTTTTTGGTGATGTGGCTGATTTCCATCTCCAGCCCTCAACAATTGGTGCAGATTGCCGATTACTTCAAAACGCCGCTAAAGGTGGCGTTAACCGGGGGACAGCGCAGCAGCGATAGCAGTAGCCCGATCCCTGGCGGGGGACTGGATCCGACAGAGAAGATCGGTGAAGTACATAAAGTGGCCGATTTGGATAAGCAAAAAAGTAAGCTGGATGAGATACGTCTTAACCGACTGCGTGAAAATCTGGACCAGCTGATTGAAGCGGATCCACGATTGCGCGCCTTGCGTCCGCACCTGATTATTAACATGGTGCAAGAAGGGCTACGCATTCAGATCATTGACAGTCAGAACCGCCCGATGTTTAAAACCGGCAGCGCTGAAGTGGAATCGTATATGCGCGATATTTTACGCGCCATTGCACCGATTCTGAATCAGATCCCTAACCGTCTTAGCCTCGCCGGCCATACTGATGACTTCCCGTACGCCGGTGGGGAACGTGGTTACAGTAACTGGGAACTTTCGGCGAACCGCGCTAACGCTTCACGCCGTGAACTGGTTGCCGGGGGGCTGAACAGTGGCAAGATGCTGCGGGTGGTGGGGATGTCTGACACCATGAAATTAAAGAACCGCGGTGCTAACGATGCGGTTAACCGACGTATCAGTCTGCTGGTTTTAAACCATGACACCGAAGCGCAGATAGAACGGGAAAATGCTGAGAGTGATGCGACAGAAATTAAAGATACTAATGGTTTTAAAGAGATAGCGGCACCGGAAGTTCCTTCCGTTACCAGTAAAAAACAAGACCCTCAACTCTCACAGGCTGAGCCTGCTGGTGCCAGCGCGGCAGTAACGTCGTTACCTGCTGCAACGGCTCCGTCAGCCCAGACCGAGCGCGACTCACAGCCGAGGTAATACCGTGAGCATGGATATCAGCGATTTTTACCAGACGTTCTTTGATGAAGCCGATGAATTGTTGGCTGACATGGAACAACACCTGTTGGTTCTTGACCCACAAGAACCCGATTCGGAACAGCTAAATGCTATCTTCCGCGCGGCCCATTCCATTAAAGGCGGGGCCGGGACGTTCGGTTTTACTGTATTACAGGAAACCACGCATATTCTGGAAAATATTCTCGACGGTGCGCGCCGTGGCGAAATGCAGCTTAGCACCGATATCGTCAACCTGTTTTTGGAAACTAAAGATATTATGCAGGAACAGTTAGATGCATATAAAACCAGCACAGAACCGGATGCTGCGGCCTTTGAATACATTTGCCAGGCTCTGCGTCAGCTGGCGCTGGAAGTGAATGGGGAAACGCCGGCAGCGGATGCTGCCGTTTCAGCGGGCTTGGAGTCTGCGGCTGGTGCCGCCAGCGGGCTGCGCATCAAGCTGACCGGGCTGAAAGTCAACGAAGCCGATCTGATGCTGGAAGAACTGGCTAACCTCGGTACGGTCTCTGCGGTGGAAAAAGGTGAAAGCTCACTGGAAGCCACGCTGGAATCATCGGTCAGCAAAGACGATATCATCGCGGTATTGTGCTTTGTTATTGACGAATCGCAGATCCATTTCCCGCAAACGGAGGTGGATAGGGTCACGGTCGCGGAAACCCTGGAAGCCGCACAGGAAGCAATGCCAGCCACGGCAGCGCCGCAACCGACCAGCGTTAGCGAAAGCGCGGCACCCAAACGTGAAGCGGCGAAAAAGTCAGCGGCAAAAGGCGGCGAATCGAGCAGTATTCGCGTGGCGGTTGAAAAGGTCGATCAGCTGATCAATCTGGTGGGTGAACTGGTGATCACCCAGTCAATGCTGGCCCAGCGTTCGAGTGCACTTGACCCGGTACATCATGGAGATCTGCTGAACAGCATGGGCCAGCTGGAACGCAATGCCCGCGATTTGCAAGAGTCGGTTATGTCGATCCGCATGATGCCGATGGAGTATGTCTTCAGCCGCTTCCCGCGTCTGGTTCGCGACCTGGCCAGTAAGCTGGGGAAAGAGGTGGAGCTGACCCTGCTGGGAAGTTCAACGGAACTGGATAAGAGTTTAATCGAGCGCATTATCGATCCGTTAACGCACCTGGTGCGTAACAGCCTCGATCACGGCATCGAATCGCCGGATAAACGCATCGCTGCCGGTAAACATGCGACAGGTAACCTGACGCTTTCAGCCGAACATCAGGGCGGTAACATCTGCATTGAAGTGACCGATGACGGAGCGGGCCTCAACCGTGAACGTATTCTGGCAAAGGCATTATCCTCCGGTTTGCCGGTCAGTGATGCCATGAGCGACGAAGACGTCGGCATGCTGATTTTCGCCCCCGGTTTCTCCACCGCCGAACAGGTGACCGATGTATCCGGTCGCGGCGTGGGGATGGATGTCGTGAAACGAAATATCCAGGAGATGGGCGGGCACGTAGAAATATCCTCTAAGCAGGGCAAAGGCGCTACCATCCGCATCCTGCTGCCGCTGACGTTGGCAATCCTTGACGGAATGTCGGTACGCGTGGCGAACGAAGTCTTTATTCTGCCACTGAATGCGGTGATGGAATCACTGCAACCGCAGGCGGATGACCTGAAAGCGCTGGCAGGCGCGGAACGCGTGCTGGAAGTACGCGGCGAATATCTGCCGCTGGTCGAGCTGTGGAAGGTGTTTGATGTGCAGGATGCCAAAACCGAAGCGACTCAGGGGATTGTCGTTATCCTGCAGAGCGCGGGTAAACGTTATGCGCTGCTGGTCGATCAGCTGATTGGTCAGCACCAGGTGGTGGTGAAAAACCTGGAAAGTAATTATCGCAAAGTACCTGGCATCTCCGCCGCCACCATCCTTGGCGATGGCAGCGTGGCGCTTATCGTCGATGTCTCTGCATTGCAGTCTCTGAACCGTGAAAAGCGTGTGGCGGGAGCCGCAGCCTGACAATAACTGATTAAGGGTAGAATTATGACTGGGATGGCTACTGCCACCAAACTCGCCGGAGAAACCGTGGGACAGGAGTTTCTGGTGTTCACGCTGGGTGAAGAAGAGTACGGGATTGATATCCTCAAAGTGCAGGAGATCCGCGGCTACGATCAGGTCACCCGTATCGCCAATACCCCGGCGTTTATTAAAGGCGTGACCAATCTGCGTGGCGTTATCGTGCCGATTATCGATCTGCGTATTAAATTTGCCCAGCCTGACGTCGAATATAATGACAACACCGTGGTGATCGTGTTGAACCTCGAACAGCGCGTGGTGGGGATTGTGGTGGATGGAGTGTCCGACGTTCTCTCGTTAACCCAGGACCAGATCCGCCCTTCGCCGGAGTTCGCCGTAACGATGTCCACCGAGTACCTGACCGGGCTGGGCGCGCTGGGCGAAAGGATGCTGATTCTGGTCGATATCGAAAAACTGCTTGGCAGCGAAGATATGGCATTAATGGACAGGCTGCGCAGTTCATAAAGGGTAATGCGCAAAGGGGCCAACCGGGCAGATCAACGATCTGCCCTTTTTTTGCCTGGCAGCGGGTATGTCAGCCGGCCCCTGTGCGACGAATTTTAGCGGCCCTGTTAATTAAAGCAGGCGCCTGCTAACCGGTTTCCGGTGTTATTACATTATTCAATTCAAAGGTAAATTATGTTCACGCGTATTAAAGTCGTCACCAGCCTGATCCTCGTTCTGTTGATCTTCGGCATTTTACAACTGGTGTCCGGCGGCCTGTTTATCAAAGCGCTTACCCAGGACAAAGAAAACTTTGCGTTATCGGATCTGTCCAGTGAAAACGTCACCCAGTTTACCGACGCGTGGATTGCGCTCAACCAGACGCGCATTGTGCTGAACCGAGGCATGCTGCGTATACAAAGTAATGCCGCTAATGCGGGCAGCAGCGCATCGCTGGCGGAGTTAAGCGAGCGGGCGAAACAGCTGTTGGCTACAGCCAGGACCTACTACGCTACCTATAAATCAACGCCGGACATGCCAGGTGTCGATCCCGGGGTGACGAAAAAAATGGAAGAGGCTTATCTGAATTACAACAGCGCGCTGGAAATGATGACGCAGCAGATGGATAACAGACAGCTGGAAGCCATGTTCAGGCAAAATATCGAACAGAAGCAGATGGCGACGCAGGTTTATTACACCAAATGGCGTGGCTTAATGAATCAGAGGGTAAAGGAAGGGGCAAAACAGAGCCAGCAGTCCTACGATCATATGCTGTGGGCGATTGCCGGGATGATGGCGCTGGTATTTGCGCTGATCGTGCTGTGCTGGTTTGGCCTACGCAATATTCTTATCCGTCCGCTACAGGCGACGATTGCGCACATTAGCAGTATTGCCGAAGGCGATCTGACGCAGAGCATTGAGGTCAACGGATACAACGAAATGGCACAGCTTGCGGGCAGCGTAAAGAACATGCAGCAGGCGCTGGTCAAAACCGTCAGCGTGGTGCGCGATGGAGCCGATGCCATCTATACCGGAGCCAGTGAAATCTCGTCAGGTAATAACGATCTCTCGGCGAGAACTGAACAGCAGGCTGCTTCGCTGGAACAGACTGCCGCCAGTATGGAGCAGCTGACCGCCACGGTAAAACAGAACGCTGAAAATGCGCGTCAGGCATCAAAACTGGCGTTGAATGCGTCCGAAACCGCGCAGAAGGGCGGCAAAGTGGTGGATGGCGTGGTGAAAACCATGAGCGACATTGCCGGTAGCTCGAAGAAAATTGCTGATATTACCAGCGTGATCGACGGTATCGCCTTCCAGACTAATATCCTGGCGCTCAATGCGGCGGTAGAAGCGGCGCGAGCCGGTGAACAGGGGCGTGGTTTTGCCGTGGTGGCAGGAGAAGTGCGAAACCTGGCGCAGCGTAGCGCCCAGGCGGCGAAGGAAATCAAAGGATTGATCGATGACTCCGTAGCGCGCGTCGACAGCGGTTCGGCGCTGGTGGGAACCGCCGGGGAAACCATGAACGATATCGTCAATGCGGTCACCCGCGTCACCGACATTATGGGTGAAATTGCTTCTGCCAGCGATGAACAGAGTCGCGGCATTGACCAGGTGGGAGAAGCGGTAAACGAAATGGACCGTGTGATCCAGCAGAATGCTGCGCTGGTGGAAGAGTCAGCATCGGCTTCGACCTCACTGGAGGAGCAGGCCAGCCGGCTGACACAGGCGGTAGCCGTGTTCCGTATTACGCAGCAGCTCACCGTTGCCGCTGGCGAGCTGAAACGCCCGACGATCGGCCCGATGGCAGCAGTGGCACGGCCGGTACCGGCAGATCGTGACGGCAACTGGGAAACGTTCTGACCCCCGGGCTGCGATCGACCGCCAGCACGGGTTGACCGCAGCACAGTCCAGGATCCCTGTGGACAAAAAGTAAAATCAATCTTCAGGCGTTAAACAGCGTAAAGATCCACGCCCGGCGGCTGATAAAAGCCGACCGAACCGGTAAATCAGGACGATGATGTTTACGCGTATGCAGGCTGTGACCCGCTTATTCTGCTGCCGGAATTGCCGGGTTCACTACCGTCAATCACCGCCGGGCTGTGCTTCCATTCGCTGTACGGCGACAACACAACGTCGCCATATCACAACAGTTGCGCCTGCAACAATCTGCCCCAAACCCATCATGTAACGCCTGATACAGCGCGGAACAGCCTCAGTCGCGGCGGCATCTGCCATATGCCGGATGCCAACCGTACGGGCAATGGCGACACGGTTAAACCGTTGCGTTATTCAGCGCAGGATTGGTCAAGTCTTGCAGAATGCTGCGCTGGTGCAACAGTGCGCTTCGGCGGCGGCTTCGCTGGAAGAACAGCCCGGCGTGCATAAACTGGCGATGGCGGTATTTCAAATCGGTAAAGAAAATCTCACTGCGGCCGTTAATAATCATAGCGTGCAGTTTTCTGCCCGTCTGTCGCCTGTTGCCCCGGCAGAAAAGCCGTGCCGAAGGCGGCTGGACCGAACAAAAACTGGGAAACGTTTAAGGCAAGCTGCACGGGCCAACCCGGTAGCAACACAATAAAACAGGGCTTAACCCGTGCGCGGGCCGTTTGTAACAAATTTTTGCTGGCTTTGGCGGGCAATATCTCCGGGGAGAATGCAATGTTAGGTCGTTTACGTATTTCTGGCACCATTATCTGCCTGTTTGGTCTTTTCTGCCTGATGCAGATGCTGGCCAGCGGCTTGTCGTTTTACTCCTTCCGGCTTGATGCCCACAATCTGCATCAGGTTGAGGTCAGCGGCGTTCAGCGCGACAGATTGGGCGAAAGCTGGGCGGCACTGTTGAGTGCCCGTCTCAATTTGAACCGTGCGAGTACCCGTGCCGCGCTTAATCGTCCTCGTGATCAGGTAATAACCCTGATGGATAAGGCACAGGTTGACCTGGCTGCGGCCGATAAAGCATTTAGTGCTTTCCAGGGGATCACTACGGTAACGGCCGAAGGCGAGGCGCTAAAGCGAGAGATTAAACTGGTTTATGGCGTGTATTACGGTGAGCTGGCGCAGCTGACGGCCTATTTACAAAATAACCAGCTGCAGGAATTTCTCGACTCACCGACGCAGGGCAAACAGGACCAGTTCCAGCAGCTATACAGCCGTTGGATGAAGCACATCGACCTGCTGCGCGATCATGCCGGGGAAGCCGGTAAGGGTTTCTACATGCAGTCCAAAGTGATATTCGCCGTCGCGGTAGTGTTATCGCTGCTGCTAACGCTTACCGCTATGCTTTGGGCAAAGCACGGCCTGATTGCGCCGCTGGCACGTATGCGCAGCCACTTTGAACGTATTTCGCGCGGCGATCTGAATGGCCAAATCGAAGCGGGGAGCAGCAATGAGCTGGGTCAGTTATTTAACAGACTGCAGCATATGCAACAGGCGCTGGCATCGACAGTGCGTGACGTGCGTGATGGCAGTCGCAGCATGCTGACCGGCATTCAGGAAATCGCCATCGGTAACAACGATTTGTCTGCGCGTACCGAGCAGCAGGCGGCATCGCTGGCCGAGACCGCTGCCAGCATGGAACAGTTGACCGCAACGGTGACAGCCAACGCCGAAAATGCCCGCCGGGCTTCGGAGCTGGCACGTTTGGCTTCCGGCACTGCACATAAGGGCGGTACGCTGACCGACAACGTGGTGACCACCATGAACGGGATCGCCGACAGCTCGAAGAAAATTGCTGATATTACCAGCGTCATTGATGGCATCGCTTTCCAGACCAATATTCTGGCGCTCAACGCGGCGGTAGAAGCGGCGCGCGCCGGCGAGCAGGGGCGGGGTTTTGCCGTGGTGGCCGGTGAAGTCCGTAATCTGGCGCAGCGCAGCGCCGGGGCGGCGAAAGAGATCAAGACGCTGATTGAAGAGTCAGTTTCACGTGTCGATCACGGAGCCGGACTGGTGGCTTCAGCCGGAGAAACCATGGGCGAGATTGTACAAAGCGTTAATCGGGTCAGCGACATAATGGGCGAAATCGCCGCAGCCAGTGACGAACAGCGGCGTGGCATTGAACAGGTGGCGCTGGCAGTCAGCCAGATGGATCAGGTTACCCAGCAGAATGCCGCGCTGGTTGAAGAGGGTGCCGCTGCCACCGGCGCGCTGGAAGCGCAGGCCGGGCAATTAACAGCGACGGTCAGCCGGTTCCAGCTGGATGCGGGTCAGGAGAGTGATGGATTTGCGGGTCATAACCTCGGCAGGGAAACCCAACAACATGTGTGAATCTATCCGCGCTGACGGGGTGGCTAAATGAAAAAGACAACGTTGGTCATTCCAGCGGAAAGCGCATCGCTGCTGACGCAGATGGTTCAGCGTCTGCCGTTATCCGATACGCATTTCAAGCGTATCAGCCAGTTGATTTACCAGCGCGCTGGCATCGTTCTCGCCGACCATAAGCGCGAAATGGTTTACAACCGCCTGGTGCGCAGGTTGCGCACCCTGAACATTAATGATTTTGGCAGCTATCTTGCGCTGCTGGAAAAGGACACCAGTAGCGCCGAATGGCAGGCGTTTATTAACGCCCTGACCACTAATTTGACGGCCTTTTTCCGTGAGGCGCACCATTTTCCGATTCTGGCGGCGCATGCCGCGCGTAATACGGGGAATTACAGCGTCTGGTGTGCGGCGGCATCAACCGGAGAAGAGCCTTACTCCCTTGCCATGACGCTGGCAGAAACACCGGGTGGCGGGGCGGGAAAGTTCCAGATCCATGCCAGCGATATTGATACCCAGGTATTGGAAAAAGCCCAGGCAGGCGTATACCGCCAGGAAGAGCTGCGCACGTTATCGCAGCAGCAGCTACAGCGCTTTTTTCTGCGCGGCACCGGCCCGCAAGAGGGCATGGTGCGGGTGCGGCCGGAGCTGACGAACCGGGTGACCTTTTCTCAGCTCAATCTGCTGGCGAATGACTGGGCGCTGCCTGGCACATTTGATGCGATATTTTGCCGTAACGTGATGATCTATTTTGATAAAGAGACTCAGGAAAAGATCTTACGGCGTTTTGTACCCTTACTAAAACCGGGTGGCCTGCTGTTTGCCGGCCACTCAGAAAACTTTAGCCAGATCAGTAAAGAGTTTTATCTTCGCGGCCAGACGGTCTATGGACTGACTAAGGAAAGATGATGAGTAAAATCAAAGTATTGTGTGTTGATGACTCGGCCCTGATGCGTCAGTTAATGACCGAAATTGTCAACAGTCATTCCGATATGGAGATGGTCGCTTCAGCGCCGGATCCGCTGGTGGCACGGGAATTGATCAAGCAATTCAATCCGGATGTGTTAACCCTGGATGTTGAAATGCCGCGGATGGACGGCCTCGACTTTCTGGAAAAGCTGATGCGTCTGCGCCCGATGCCGGTCGTCATGGTCTCATCCCTTACCGGGCAAGGCTCAGAGATTACTCTGCGCGCGCTGGAGCTGGGGGCGGTGGACTTCGTCACCAAGCCGTCGCTGGGGATCCGCGATGGGATGCTGGCCTACAGCCAGACTATCGCCGACAAGGTACGCGCCGCTTCCCGCGCCCGCCTGCATCCGCGTGTTGCGCAGCCCGCCCCGCTGATGCTGAAGGCTGGCCCGCTGCTAAGCAGTGAAAAGCTGATCGCCATTGGTGCGTCCACCGGGGGTACGGAGGCCATTCGCCATGTGCTGCAACCGTTGCCGATAACCAGCCCGGCACTGCTGATTACGCAACATATGCCGGCCGGCTTTACTCGCTCCTTTGCCGAGCGCCTGAATAAGCTGTGTCAAATCACGGTGAAAGAAGCCGAGGACGGGGAACGCATTCTGCCCGGCCACGCCTATATCGCACCGGGTGCCATGCACCTTGAGCTGGCGCGTAGCGGTGCTAATTACCAGGTCAAATTGAATGACGGCCCGGCGGTGAATCGTCACAAACCGTCTGTTGACGTGCTGTTTAACTCCGTGGCGCATTTTGCCGGACGAAATGCCGTCGGGGTGATCCTGACCGGTATGGGAAGCGATGGCGCTGCCGGGATGCTGGCGATGAACAAGGCGGGTGCCTGGACTATCGCCCAGAATGAAGCAAGCTGTGTGGTCTTTGGTATGCCCCGGGAGGCAATAGCTCTTGGTGGAGCCAGTGAAGTGGTCGATCTTCACCAAATCAGTCAGCACATGCTGGCAAAAATTAGCGTCGGACAGGCGTTACGTATCTAGGCCGTGTCGCACAGGTAAAGTTATCTCACAGCACTACGCGTGTGTGAGCGTGCGGCAAAGTCTGAACCGGTCCTCGTAGGGCTACAAAAAACGGGAGTAGTTATGGTCGATAAAAATATGCGATTTTTGGTGGTAGACGACTTCAACACGATGCGTCGTATCGTCCGCAACCTTTTGAAAGAGCTGGGCTTCAACAATGTTGAAGAAGCGGAAGACGGCGTTGATGCGCTGAACAAGCTGCGCGTCGGGGAGTTTGACTTCGTGGTATCTGACTGGAACATGCCCAACATGGACGGTCTGGAACTGCTGAAAACCATTCGCTCAGACGGCGCGCTGGGCAAGTTACCGGTTCTGATGGTAACGGCTGAAGCAAAAAAAGAGAACATCATTGCTGCGGCCCAGGCTGGCGCCAGCGGCTATGTGGTTAAACCCTTTACAGCGGCTACCCTGGAAGAGAAGTTAGGCAAAATCTTCGAAAAACTGGGTATGTAGGTTAGGAGCCGAGATGAGTACTATTCCGAAACCAAATGTTGATGCTGCTTCGGCACAGGACATTATCTCCAAAATTGGTGCACTGACACGGATGCTGCGCGACAGCCTGCGTGAACTTGGCCTGGATCATGCGATTGCCGAAGCGGCAGAAGCGATCCCCGATGCCCGTGATCGCCTTGATTATGTAGTACAGATGACTGCTCAGGCGGCAGATCGCGCGTTGAACTGCGTAGAAGCTTCCCAGCCGCGTCAGACGGTGTTGGAAGATGGCGCGAAACAACTGAAAGGTCGTTGGGATCAGTGGTTTGAAAATCCTATCGAACTGGCAGACGCTCGCTCTTTGGTTTCGGACACGCGCGGTTATCTGGCAGCAGTGCCGGAACATACGTCCTTCACCAATGCCCAGCTGATGGAAATCATGATGGCTCAGGACTTCCAGGATCTGACCGGGCAAGTGATCAAACGTATGATGGATGTGATCCAGGAAATTGAGCGTCAGCTGCTGACGGTTCTGCTGGAAAACGTGCCCGATCAAGGTCAGCGTGTCAAAAAAGAGACCAACAATTTGCTCAATGGCCCGCAGATTAATGCGGCTGCGCCGAACGTGGTGGCAAGCCAGGATCAGGTTGATGACCTGCTGGACAGTCTTGGGTTCTGATATCGCGGGGCGGACTGCATCCGCCCCTTTTTTCCAGCAGGGTTGTCCCACCTTTTCTGCCATTCCATAAATAACCGCCTATTTAGCTGCTTACTCGCGGCATTACCCCCGTTTGAATTTGGCATCCTAGCCGCTGTCATTCCGTGCTAAAGGTCAGAGTCCGTGTCTCAGGATAGCGATGAGGAAAAAACAGAGTCCCCCACGGCGCACCGACTGGAAAAGGCGCGTGAAGAAGGGCAAATCCCGCGCTCGCGTGAACTGACATCGATCCTGATGCTGATTACCGGTTTGAGCATTCTGTGGGTAGGCGGAGAGTGGATGGGGCGCAAAATGGGCGCGCTGCTGGCCGATGGTCTGGTATTCAATCACTCGGTGGTCAGTGACAGCAGCCAGATGCTGCGCCTGGTCGCGAATATGCTGCTGCAGGCGGTGATGGCGGTACTGCCAATGATGTTTGGCCTGGTGGTCGTCGCGATTGCAGCGCCGATGTTGCTCGGCGGACTGGTACTTAGCGGTAAAGCGATCAAGTTTGACCCCGGAAAAATGAATCCAGTCAAGGGATTGGCAAAACTGTTCTCGGCACAATCCGCATCGGAATTGTTGAAGGCGGTGCTGAAAGCCACGCTGGTGGGCATTGTATGCGGTTTATATATCTGGCACCACTGGGCCGGGATGCTGCATTTGATGGCGGAATCTCCGCTTATTGCCCTGGCTGGCGCAATGAACATGATCGCCATGTGCTGCATCCTGGTGGTGCTTGGCTTGTCACCGATGGTCGGCTTTGACGTGTTTTTCCAGCTCTTTAGCTATTTCAAAAATTTGCGCATGTCTCACCAGGACATACGCGATGAGCACAAACAGCAGGAAGGTGACCCGCATGTTAAAGGGCGCATCCGGCAGCAGATGCGCGCCGCCGCCCGCCGGCGCATGATGGCTGATGTGCCGAAAGCCGATGTCATCGTCACTAACCCGACTCACTACTCGGTGGCATTGCAGTATGACGAGAAAAAAATGAGCGCGCCGAAAGTCCTGGCCAAAGGCGCAGGGGATATTGCTTTGCGCATCCGTGAGCTGGCGGCAGAAAACCGCATCCCTATCCTCGAAGCCCCGCCGCTGGCGCGTGCGCTCTATCGCCACAGTGAGATTGGCCAGCATATCCCGGGCACACTGTATGCAGCCGTGGCCGAGGTACTGGCCTGGGTGTGGCAACTGCGCCGCTGGAAAGTGGAAGGGGGGCTTGTGCCGAAACGACCTGTTAAACTGCCGGTGCCGGAAGCGCTGGACTTTGCTGGAGAACAAAAATCCGATGGCTAATCTGGCCGCTTTACTTCGCTTACCGGGCAACCTGAAAGACACGCAGTGGAAAGTGCTCGCCGGTCCAATATTGATCCTGCTGATCCTGTCGATGATGGTGCTGCCGCTGCCGCCGTTCATTCTTGACCTGCTGTTCACTTTCAATATCGCCTTATCGATTATGGTGCTGCTGGTGGCGATGTTTACCCAGCGCACGCTGGAATTTGCCGCCTTCCCAACCATTTTGCTGTTTTCAACCTTACTTCGCCTGGCGCTTAACGTTGCCTCGACGCGCGTCATCCTGCTGGAAGGGCACACCGGGGCGGGGGCTGCCGGACGGGTGGTCGAAGCCTTTGGTCATTTCCTGGTCGGTGGCAACTTCGCCATTGGTATCGTGGTGTTTATCATTCTGGTGATCATCAACTTTATGGTGATCACCAAGGGCGCCGGGCGTATTGCCGAAGTGGGTGCGCGTTTTGTGCTCGACGGGATGCCGGGTAAACAGATGGCTATCGATGCCGATCTTAACGCCGGTTTGATTGGCGAAGAGGAGGCGAAAAAACGCCGTAGTGATGTGACACAGGAAGCGGATTTCTATGGCTCCATGGATGGTGCCAGTAAGTTTGTGCGCGGTGATGCCATCGCCGGAATTATGATCATGGTGATAAACGTGATCGGAGGCCTGCTGGTCGGCGTAATCCAGCATGGCATGGACGCAGCACATGCGGCGGAAACTTACACCCTGTTAACCATTGGTGACGGGCTGGTGGCGCAGATCCCGGCGCTGGTGATCTCAACGGCGGCAGGGGTTATCGTCACGCGCGTTGGCACCGACCAGGACGTCGGCGAGCAGATGGTCAGTCAGATGTTCAATAACCCGCGCGTGATGATGCTTAGCGCTGGCGTATTGGGCATGCTGGGCCTGGTGCCAGGAATGCCGAACTTCGTGTTTCTGCTGTTTACCGCCGGGTTACTGGCACTGGCGTGGTGGGTTCGCGGCAAACAGATGGCACCCAAAACCGCTGCCGTAGTGCAAACTGCCAGCAAACAGCCGGAAAACACCTCCAGTATGGAAGCCACCTGGAGCGATGTTCAGCTGGAAGATTCACTGGGAATGGAGGTTGGCTATCGGCTGATCCCAATGGTCGACAGTAGCCAGGATGGCGAATTGCTTGGACGCATTCGCAGCATCCGCAAGAAATTTGCTCAGGAAATGGGCTTCCTGCCGCCAGTGGTGCATATCCGGGACAATATGGATTTGACCCCTTCCCGCTACCGCATTCTGATGAAGGGCGTGGAAATTGGCAGCGGTGATGCCTTCCCGGGCCGCTGGATGGCGATCAACCCCGGCACGGCTGCCGGCACGCTGCCGGGTGAGAAAACCACCGATCCGGCCTTTGGCCTTAACGCCATCTGGATTGACAGTGCGCTAAAAGAGCAGGCGCAGATACAGGGTTTTACGGTAGTTGAAGCCAGTACCGTAGTGGCGACCCATCTCAACCATCTGATTGGCCAGTACGCCAGCGACCTGTTTGGTCGCCAGGAAGCTCAGCAGCTGCTTGACCGGGTGAGTCTGGACATGCCAAAACTGACTGAAGACCTGATCCCAGCCGTGATCACGCTGACCACCCTGCATAAGGTATTGCAGAATCTGCTGGCCGAACGGGTTTCAATCCGTGATATGCGCACAATAATCGAAACGCTGGCGGAGCACGCGGCGGTGCAAACCGATCCTCAGGAGCTGACGTCGGTAGTGCGCGTTGCCCTCGGCCGTGCCATCACTCAACAGTGGTTCCCCGGCAACGGTGAAGTGCAGGTGATCGGGCTGGACACCACGCTGGAACGTCTGTTGTTGCAGGCATTGCAGGGCGGCGGGGGGCTGGAGCCGGGGCTGGCCGACAGACTACTGGCACAGGCACAAAGCGCGCTCCAGCATCAGGAAGGGTTGGGCGCACCGCCGGTACTGCTGGTGAACCACCCGCTGCGTGCGCTGCTGGCACGTTTTCTGCGGCGCACGCTGCCGCAGCTGATGGTCATCTCGAATATGGAACTGACCGACAACCGCCAGATCCGTATGACCTCAACCATCGGCGGCCAGTGATGAAGGCGGTACTGTGGTTACTGTTCAGCTTTCCTGTTGTGGCCATCGCCAGTGACGGTGGCTGGCAGGCCAGCGCCACCGGTCCTGCTCTGGCGAACCGGGGCGTGGCGGCATCCTCCCGGCCGCTGATCCCCCCTGCCGGGGTCGCCGGGGTGATGACCGACGTGGCCTGGCGCTATACGCTGAACAGCCCGGCTCCCGCCGGCTTACAGGTGCGCCTCTGTGCAGCAGATCGCTGTGTCACGGTGGAAGGTGGCAGCGGCATAACGCGGGGTTTAACCAACGTTGCCGCCGGGGAAACATTACGCTTTGTCTTTCAGGTTGAGGGCAAGGGACGGGTGTTTCCACCACTGCGCGTGGTGAGTAACGAAGTGATGGTCAATTACCATTAATTTGAAGCGAGGCCGGGCGGTGAAGCCCGGTAGCAGGGCCGATCTTCTGCACATCGACCCACCGCATTCACATCCGCTCTACCGTTTCAATCCCTAAGGTGTCCAACCCCTGTTTCAGGGTTTTCGCCGTTAACAGCGCCAGGCGCAGACGGCTCTGTCTGGTGGCGTCATCTTCTGCGTTGAGGATAGGGCAATGCTCGTAGAAGCCGGAGAACAGACCCGCCAGATCGTACAGATAGGCGCACATTACATGCGGCATCCCGTCACGAGCAACCTGAGTTATGGTCTCGTCAAACTGCAGCAGGCGCACGGCAAGTGCGGCTTCACGGTCCTCTATGATGCGCGTGGTGCCGCCCACCGCTTCTGCATCGATACCCGCCTTACGGAATACCGACAGCACGCGCGTATAGGCGTACTGCATGTAGGGCGCGGTATTACCTTCAAACGCCAGCATGTTGTCCCAGTCGAAGATATAATCTGTGGTGCGACTTTTTGACAGGTCGGCATATTTCACTGCACCGATACCAACGATATTCGCCAGCGCTGCCAACTCATCAGCAGGCATATCCGGATTTTTTACCGCCACCAGCTTAGCCGCACGATCTACCGCTTCATCCAGCAGGTCGGACAGTTTGATGGTTCCACCCGCGCGGGTTTTAAACGGCTTACCGTCTTTACCCAACATCATGCCGAACATATGGTGTTCTAGCGGGATGCTGTCCGGCACATAACCGGCTTTACGCACGATAGTCCACGCCTGCATCAAATGCTGGTGCTGGCGCGAATCGATGTAATACAGTACCCGGTCGGCTTTCAACGTTTCATAACGGTATTTGGCGCAGGCGATATCGGTAGTGGTGTAGAGATAGCCGCCGTCCTTTTTCTGAACGATCACGCCCATCGGTTCCCCTTCCTTGTTTTTATACTCATCAAGGAAAACCACCGTTGCACCTTCGCTCTCCACCGCCAGCCCTTTGGCCTTGAGGTCCGACACGATCGCCGGCAGCATATCGTTATACAGGCTTTCACCCATCACATCGTCACGCGTCAATGTGACATTCATACGGTCATAAATCAGCTGGTTTTGCGTCATGGTAATGTCAACCAGCTGCTTCCACATCTTACGGCAATACCGATCGCCGCTCTGTAGCTTAACGACGTAACCGCGCGCGCGCGCGGCGAATGCAGGATCTTCATCGTAGGTTCGCTTGGCTTCACGGTAGAAAGCTTCGAGGTCGGCGAGCGCGATGGCTTCGTGATGCTCGTTCTGCTGCTTCTCGAGGTAGGCAATCAGCATACCAAACTGGGTGCCCCAGTCTCCGACGTGGTTGGCGCGGATCACCTTATGACCGAGAAACGCCAGAGTACGAGCCGCCGCATCACCGATGATGGTGGAACGGACGTGCCCGACGTGCATCTCTTTGGCGACGTTAGGCGCAGAGTAGTCAATGACCACCGTCTCAGGCTCGACGGGCGAAACCCCGAGTTTAGGGGCCGTCAGCACGCTGTCAATCTGTGCCGACAGCCACTGCGGCGCAAGGAAAATATTAATAAAGCCAGGGCCGGCAATGTCAACTTTATGCGCAATACCGTTAAGGTCCAGCTGCTCCAGCACCTTTTCTGCCAGTTGGCGCGGCGGCATACCCAGTTTTTTTGCTACGGCCATTATGCCGTTAGCCTGGTAATCACCAAACTGCGCTTTAGCCGATTGCCGTACCTGAGGCTCGCTATCTGCCGGAGCGCCTACCGCGACCATCGCCTGACTGACTTTTTCTGAGAGAAGGGCCTGAATATTCACCGAGTTACCTTAATTTTTCTCAGCCCACATCCGTGGGCAAGAGGTGATCACCACGCCGCCACCAGAAGATAATTTTTCCTCGCTGGCAGCGGTCAAAAAAGAAGGGGAAAAGTATACTGCATTTAGTGACAAGTTATCCAGGAACCTGAAGTGGTGGTTTCACCATGTTAGCCGGGCAGGACATGCGGCAAGACGGGTGCCTGTCGGCGCAAAACAGGGGGCATAACCAGCCTGTAATCCTGCTGCGACCGTTTTTTTCATGGTGTCGTATGGCACAATATCGGCGAAGACCTGTTTTTCGCTAAGCCCGGTTCCAGCAGAGAAAGGATTTTGTTATGTCAGACATCAATCATGCGCCTGAATTGGCCGATATCCTCGCGGATTTGCCGCGTTTCACCAATGCGATCCAACATCTGGCGCAGCGTTTAGGACTGGAACTGCCGCTCTTAGAAGTCGACCATATTGCGCTGCGCTGCCACCAGAATGCCACTGCAGAACGCTGGAAGCAGGGGCTGCTGCGCTGCGCAACGCTGTTTTCGCAAAAGGAGATTGCCGGGCGACCTGTCGCCCTGTTTGAACTAGCTACCCCGCTCGACGTCGGGCCGTGGAGCATCTCCGTTGTCGAACTGCCCTGGCCAGGACAGCGCCTTTACCGCCACGAAGGTTGGGAGCATGTCGAAGTGGTGCTACGCGGCGAGGCGAGTACCTTAGGCACGCGCGCGCTGGCGCTGATGGCCGACGAAGGGCTGACTCAGCAGGGCATATCAATTAAAACCAGTGCGCCAAAAGGTGCTGGAGAAAGGCTGCCGAACCCCACGCTGGCGGTAACCGACGGTCAGGTCACCATTAAATTTCATCCCTGGAGCCTGAAAGAGATTGTTGCCAGCGAAAATGAGGTTCAGTAACCCACTGCCCGCGTCATGCGCTGCAGCGCTTGCTCCAGCAGCTGGCGCTGACAGCCAAAGTTGAAGCGAATAAATTGATCGTTGCCAAAGTCATGTCCTGACGAAAAACCGAGTCCGTGTTCTTCGAAGAACAGCGCCGGGTTTGCTACGCCGAGTCCGCTGGCATCGATCCAGCCGAGGAAGCTGGCTTCCGGCGACACCATGCTCAGGCCCGGTAGTTGATTAACGTGCTGCACCAGGCTGTCACGGTTGGCGCGCAAATAATCCAGCTGCGCGTCCAGCCACGGCTGACCATCGCGCCAGGCAGCCGTGGCTGCGACGTAAGCCAGGACATCCACATCCGGTACTAATCCTTTGCGCATGCGGTTAAAATGCGCGCGCAGCTCGGGATTAGGGATCACCGCCAGTGAAGCGCCCAGTCCGGCAATATTGAAACTTTTTGATGGTGACAGCAGGGTCACAGAGCGCTGTGCCGCATCCTCGCTCAGGCTGGCGAAGGGGATATGCCGGATACCCGGTTCCAGCAGCAGGTCGCAGTGGATTTCATCCGAACAGACCAGCAGGTCATGACGCTGGGCGAAGCGTAACTGCGCCTCCAGTTCGTCGCGGCGACAGACGGTGCCGCCGGGATTGAGGGGGTTACACAACAGCAGCATTTTCTCATTGCCGCAAAGCCTGTCCTCCAGGCTGTCCAGATCCAGTATCCAACGCTGCTGCTCCAGCCGGAGCGCCGCGCTCAGATGCGTCCGTCCGGCTGATTCAGGTGCGAGGAAAAACGGCGGATAAATGGGCGTCGGGGCAACGGTACCCTGATGCGCTTCGGTAAAGGCGCGCACGGCGATGTTAATTCCGGTCACCACGCCGGGTAAAAAGACCAGCCACTCAGGTTGGATCTGCCAGCCCCAGAGCCTTCCCAGGCGCTCTACGGCGACTGCGGCCAGTTCTTCAGAAGGGACACCGTAGCCAAAAATACCCTGTGAAACACGTTGCTGTAAGGCGTCAATAATGCAGTCTGCAGCACGAAAATCGGTATCGGCAATCCATAGTGGAATAATATCCCGGTCGCCGTACTTTTTCCATTTAAGGCTATCGCTGTGACGGCGGTCTATCCGTTGGTCAAAATTGAATGGCATGATAACGGTTCCAGTTAATAGAAGAACTAATACAGCAACGTTTTAGTATACATTAACAATCAGGACAGCAGTGATAACCGGAGGATGGGATGCGACAACTGGAAATATGCTGCTACGGAGTGGACTGTGCAGTAACGGCAGAACGAGCGGGTGCCGACCGCATTGAATTGTGCACTGCGCCAACAGAAGGCGGGCTGACCCCTTCGGCTGGCGCTTTGCAGAGTGTGCGCCAACGCGTGGGCATTCCGGTTCACCCAATAGTGCGCCCGAGAGGCGGCGATTTTTGTTACAGTGACGCTGAATTTGACCAGATCAAGTCTGATATCGCGTTTATCCGCGATCTGGGATTTCCCGGCCTGGTGATTGGTTTGCTGGATATTGACGGGCATGTCGATCTGCCGCGTATGCGCCAGGTGATGCAACTTTGTCAGGGGATGGACATCACCTTCCACCGTGCATTCGATCTGTGCCACAACCCGCTGGCTGCCCTGGCGCAAATTGCGGATTTGGGCGTAACGCGCATCCTGACTTCCGGCCAGCAGCAGAGTGCGGAAAGTGGGTTACCCTTGCTCAGGGAACTTACCCGGCAGACTTGTGGGCCCATCATTATGGCCGGGGCGGGAGTGCGTTTGAGCAACTTGCAAAAGTTTATCGATGCAGGCGTAACGGAGCTTCATAGTTCCGCAAGCCAGCGAATTTCATCAACCATGCTTTATCGCAAAGCGGGTGTCTCAATGTGTTCTGAAGCGGAGAATGACGAGTTTAGCCGTACCTGTGTAGACGCAGATGTTGTCGCCGCGATGAAAAGCGTTCTCATGGCTTCACCAGAGCAGGTCGCATAAGAGGTTGCCAGACGCTGAATATGTTGCCTTTACCCGGATAACCAACCGATTTTACCGCGCAGCACGCCGAACGTTGACGTGATGTTTGCAAGTACCAGACCCCGGCACCTTTGTTGGGGTTTTTTTTGTCTGTGGCAACGTTAACCTGAGTTAGCATGCTGCAGGGGAACCGCAGCATCGTCACGTCATTGAGTCAGGACGATAATCCATGCGGACATGCTGAATAGCATGGCGGCTTATTTCGGTTGGTGATGTATGACTGATGATTCAAGTTTTCTTTTTTTGTGTTTTGGTTCTCAAACAGATATCCAGAAAGGTTATTGAGATTTTCTTCTGTTCAAAAGGCAGAATAAAGTGCTACAGGGTTTCTCTTTTGCAGAAAGAGTAAATAAATTCGCTATCGAAATCGGAGCTGATATGCCAGTAAAAATAGCTAATATGCCGAATACGCCTTTTCAAAATAGCAGTATCGATTTTAGCTCTTTATTTCCCGCAAGTTTAGAAAATAAAGATAAATCAATCATCAGGGTAATTTTTGCAGTAGAAAATTCATTAAGCGATTTCAAAAAAAACCAGGGTAATAAACTTTTGCCACTAACGCAGTTAGTTATTAATAGTCTTGTGGTTGTACCGTTAATTGAATCAGATAGTCCGTGCGCAAAAAAACATCAATGCCTGATGCGAGAAGCATCGGCTTACATGAAACATGTACCCGGGTTAGAACACCTTGCCGATTTCATTGGCAAATTAGGATTATTGCGTCTTCTGAAAACCCTATCCTTCAAGAAATACCCGGAAACTGCCAGCTATATAGCATCCGTGCGGGCAAAAAAATCCGAGCTGGTTAAAGACATTACGCGAGATCATAAAATTGAAAATCCATCTGATGTAGAAAATATTGAAATTATATTCGCTGATGAAAAGCTGATACCTAACATCGGTAAAAATTTCTCGGTGAATGATGCTATGTCAGATAGTGGAATTCATTCAGAGAAAGTCAGGGACAGGCTTGAAAATGCAACGGTGCAAATTGCAAGGTACAGTATTATTGACGGCGTTTCCTGCAACGATGTGGTGCGAAAATATGGGATACGTAAAGACAGTATTGCGGCCCAATTGCTGAAGAGAACGGCTGAAGAGTTTGCGAAAAACCCCAATGAATACCTCAGACATCCTGTCCTGGCAGATAACAGGGGCAGCGCAGCAGACATTGCAGGTTAATCTTCAGGCTGTCGCACCGGCAGGACTGACCGGTTTTTAATTACATAAATCGCCTTGATGCCCGAACATTTTCACCTTCGGGCATCAAGATTAGGATGAATACTGTGAGCGTTTTGCTGTCAGGGTTTCGTCGCCACCAGCACGGCACGCAGCGGAGCAGGGTAGCCTTCCACGGTTTTTGTCGCATCGTCGGGGTCGAGGAACTCGGCCAGCGATTCACTGGTCATCCAGCTGGTGCGGCGCTGTTCGTCGGTGCTGGTGAAAGAGTGGTCAACAATGCGCACATCAACGAAGCCGCACTTCTCCAGCCAGTTTTTCAGCGCGCCGGCCGAAGGAATAAAATAGATATTACGCATCTGAGCGTAGCGTTCACCCGGCACCAGCACCTGCTGGTCGTCAGCGTCTATCACCAGCGTTTCCAGAACCAGCTCGCCACCGCTGACCAGCTGATTTTTCAGCTGGCAGAGGTGGTCGAGCGGTGAACGGCGGTGGTAGAGCACGCCCATGGAAAACACGGTATCGAATGCCTTCAGATCCGGTAGCTGTTCAATTCCCAGCGGCAGCAGGTGAGCGCGCTGGTCATTGCCCAGCAGTTTACGCACCGCTTCGAACTGACACAGAAACAGCTGCATTGGATCGATGCCAACCACCAGATGCGCCCCAGCGCCGAGCATGCGCCACAGATGGTAGCCACTGCCGCAGCCGACATCCAGCACGGTACGACCGGCCAGCGATGAGATATGCGGCAGCACCCGATCCCACTTCCAGTCGGAGCGCCATTCGGTATCAATATTGACGCCGTACAGCGAGAAGGGGCCTTTGCGCCACGGCATCAGATTACGCAGTAATTTCTCAATCCCTTCACGCTGGCGCGGAGAAAGCTGGCTGCTGTCGGCCGTTACGCCATGCAGTAAATCCAGTGATTCAGGTATCAGGCCTGGCAGATATTCCACCGAGCGATCCCAGTTTTTAAAGTGGCCGTGCAGCGATTCACGCTGCCATGCAGCAAGCTGGGCGGGCAGCGTTTCCAGCCAGTGGGAGAGCGGGCTTTTAGCGATGAGCTGATAAAAGTTGGCAAAATCCATCAATCACCACCTGCTTTTAAGGCTATCAGTGAGCCAAAGTTAAAGCACTGGAACCACAGTTCAGCATGCTGAAAACCGGCCAGCTTCAGGCGCTGTTTATGTGTTTCTACGCTGTCGGTCAGCATCACGTTTTCTAACATGCTACGTTTCTGGCTGATTTCCAGCTCGCTGTAGCCGTTGGCGCGCTTAAAGTCATGATGCATATCGAATAACAGCTCGCCGACGTCGGCATCGGCAAAGCTGAACTTTTCGGACAGCACCAGTGCGCCCCCCGGCTTCAGCCCCTGATAAATGGTATTCAGCAGCTGCTGGCGCTCTTCCGGCTGCAGAAATTGCAGGGTAAAGTTCAGCACCACCAGTGAGGCGTTTTCGATCGGCACCTGGCGAATATCGGCCTCGATCACCTCAACCGGCGTCGCGGCGCGGAAAGCATCTATATGGCGACGGCAGCGCTCAACCATTGCTGGTGAGTTATCCACGGCAATGATGTTGCAACCCGTTGCCTTAATATTGCGCCGAACTGACAGGGTGGCGGCGCCCAGCGAGCAACCGAGATCGTAGATCCGGGAGTCGCTTTGAACGAAGCGCCCGGCTAACATGCCAATCATCGAAATGATATTGGAATAGCCGGGCACGGAACGCTGAATCATGTCAGGAAACACTTCAGCAACGCGCTCATCAAACGTCCAGTCACCAAGGTTGGCTATGGGCGCAGAGAACAGCGTATCGCGGTTAGACATAGTGGTAAGTCCGGGGGAAGCTAACGGAAAGGGCATATTCTGGCAGAAAGCCGCGCGGGCTGCATCTTTTCTGCCACCGGCATGGCTAGTCCAGCGTCAAAATCAGGTCCCAGGGCAAGAACAATAAATTAACGATAACCATACCCAGCAAGGAGAGCAGCGTCAGGATCATGCCGTTGCGCCGCCACAGCAACGTTCTGCTGCGTAAGCCATAAGCGTGCAGAAGACGACCAAAGAAGAAAAACAGCCCAAGCAGATGCAGCAACCAGATATGGCATCCGTTCATCTCCATCATCACCAGCAGCAGCAGCGCAAGCGGAATATTTTCCACCGCATTACCGTGAATACGGATGGCAAGTTGAATATCGGAAATGCCGCCGTCGCCAATGGATACGTGATACTGGCGGCGCAGGCGTACCACATCCAGTGAAAATTTCACCATTAAAAGCGCGCCAAGCACCACGTAGAGAGCACTGACCATGACTTATCCCCATCTGTAACCATGTTTTTGTCTACATGGTAGTCAACAAAAACCGGACTGTCGCCCTGTTTGCGGTTCGCAAGAAATCAGAACAATGTCTCCTGTTGCGGCCAGTCAGGCGCTTCACCCAATTGCGGTAGCGCATGCCGCAACGCGGGCCAAAGGTAGCGCACCAGCTCGGGAGCAAAACCCACATCGGGGGTATGAATGAACAGCCATGGCTGGCCTGCCTGGCTCCATAGCGGTAAACGCTGCAGCCATGATTGAAACCAGCGTAAATTGGCCTGTGGGTCGTCACCGCCGATAAAGCGGATTATCGGCGCGTTTGCCGTCATCACCGCGTGAACCGGCAGCCGGGGCTTTTTACGTTGGGCTTCAACGATGGCTGCATGGGACGGGTTAGCGCTGTGAACGCCGCGCGTGTCAAGGATAACCCGGTTGACGTTGCGCTGGTGCAACCCGCGATTTAGCGCACGCTCCGCCTCGCCTTTGGCAAAGAATTCAGCATGCCTTACCTCCACGCCATAACGAAACTGTTGCGGAAGGGCGTCCAGAAACGTCCAAAGTGCAGGCAAGTCTGACGGTGAAAAGGCTGAAGGTAGTTGCAACCAGTATTGACCGATGCGGTCTGCCAGCGGGTCGAGCAGGGCGAAGAACTCCGTACAGAGATCGCCACACTGACGCAGCGATGCCTGATGGCTTATCGTGGCAGGAAATTTGAAGCAGAAACGAAATTCGTCGTGGGTCATCGCACGCCAGCGCTGTACAACCTCCGGTTTTGGCAGGGCATACAGCGTGGTGTTGCCTTCAACGCAGTTGAAGTAGCGGGCATAATCTTCCAGGGTGGTCATCCCCAGTTTTTTCCATTGCGGGTGCTGCCACTGCGGCAGGCCGAGGTAAAACGGCATCATCGCTTATCCTGGTTGAATCGCTTGCCAGCGACTTTCATCTTTCAGGGGATATTAGCGCAAGAAAGCGCTTGAGGGCAGCACCTGTGCGGCTCACCGTGACAGAATTACCGGGCAGCGATCGAGCGGATTGACGCACGCGGGCAACTTTTTGCTGGTCAGTCAGCAGCCGCGCGTTAGTTTTCACCGTTGTTCTATCCGCACAAGGCGAAAAAGGGTGAAAAACAGAGTCAAAACACGTTTAGGTGACGAAATAATTCTGGCTAAAGCGACGAGCGGGTTCAGCAGGCTGGTCACGCAGCTGTCGTTTTGTTAAGCGGTTATCTCCAACGGCGTGATAGCTGACGCTTTCCCACGCTGACGGCACTTATCCTGTGCGCCATTTTCCATTATAATGAATGCCATTTTTCGCGGCAGCAGCGCTCCTCCGAGCCGGATACAGAGTAAAAATGCTGCGCCAGTAGCGCTGAAGTTAAAAGGATATCGTTATGCGTACCGAGTATTGTGGGCAGATCAATCTGTCTCATGTAGGCCAGCAAGTAACACTCTGTGGCTGGGTTAACCGCCGCCGCGACCTCGGCAGCCTGATCTTTATTGATATGCGTGACCGTGAAGGCATCGTGCAGGTGTTCTTCGACCCGGACCGTCAGGAGGCTTTCACGCTGGCTTCCGAGTTGCGTAACGAATTCTGCATCCGCATTGTTGGCACCGTGCGTGCACGCGATGAGAAAAATAAAAATAGCGAAATGGCCACCGGTGAAATCGAAGTTTTCGCCACCGAACTGACCATCATTAACCGTTCGGAACCGTTGCCGCTGGACTCAAACCAGACTAACAGCGAAGAAGCGCGGCTGAAATATCGTTATCTCGATCTGCGTCGCCCGGATATGGCGAACCGCCTGAAAGCCCGTGCCAAAATTACCAGCTTCGTGCGTCGTTTTATGGACGACGAAGGTTTCCTGGATATTGAAACGCCGATGCTGACGAAAGCCACGCCGGAAGGCGCGCGTGACTATCTGGTGCCCAGCCGTGTGCATAAAGGCAAATTCTATGCGCTGCCGCAGTCGCCGCAGCTGTTTAAGCAGCTGCTAATGATGTCGGGCTTCGATCGCTACTATCAAATCGTCAAATGCTTCCGTGACGAAGACTTGCGCGCTGACCGTCAGCCGGAATTTACCCAGATCGACGTAGAAACCTCATTTATGACCGCACCGCAGGTGCGCGAAGTGATGGAGCGTCTGGTGCGCAATCTGTGGCTGGACGTTAAATCAGTGGATCTTGGCTCATTCCCGATTATGACCTTCGCTGAAGCGATGCGCCGTTATGGTTCGGATAAGCCGGACTTGCGTAACCCGATGGAGCTGGTGGATGTTGCCGACCTGCTGAAAGACATTGAGTTCAAAGTGTTCTCCGGCCCGGCTAACGATGCAAAAGGGCGCGTGGCAGCGCTGCGCGTCCCGGGCGGGGCCGCTCTTAGCCGTAAGCAGATTGACGATTACACCCGGTTTATTGAGATCTACGGCGCGAAAGGCCTGGCTTACATTAAGGTTAACCAGCGAGCCGGGGGCCTGGAGGGCATAACCAGCCCGGTGGCGAAATTCCTTAATGCCGGCATCGTCGAAGCGATCCTGCAGCGTACCGCTGCCGCCGATGGTGACCTGATCTTCTTTGGTGCCGACAGGGCGAAAGTGGTGGCCGATGCGCTGGGCGCGCTACGCCTCAAGCTGGGGCGCGATCTGAAAATCACCAACGGATCCGCCTGGGCACCGCTGTGGGTGGTGGACTTCCCGATGTTCGAAGACGATGGCGAACAGGGGCTGACCGCCATGCACCACCCGTTCACCGCGCCGAAAGACATGTCGCCAGAGCAGTTGAAAAACGCGCCGGAAAGCGCGATTGCCAACGCATACGATATGGTGATCAACGGTTATGAGGTCGGTGGCGGCTCTGTACGTATCCATAACGGGCAGATGCAGCAAACGGTGTTTGGTATCCTCGGTATTAGCGAGCACGAACAGCGTGAGAAGTTTGGTTTCCTTCTCGACGCATTAAAATTTGGCACACCGCCGCACGCGGGCCTCGCTTTCGGCCTCGACAGGCTGGTGATGTTGCTGACCGGAACCGATAATATTCGTGACGTGATCGCATTCCCGAAAACCACCGCGGCGGCCTGTCTGATGACGGAAGCGCCGAACTTTGCTAACCCGGCTTCGTTAACCGAGCTGGGCATTGAGGTGGTGGAAAAGAGTAAAGACCAGCAGCCAGAGAAAGATTAATGGCCTGTAAGCACCCGGTTTCGGTTCTGGTGGTGATCTACGCGAGTGACACCGGACGGGTTCTGATGTTGCAGCGGCGTGATGATATGGCTTTCTGGCAGTCGGTGACCGGCAGCTGCGAGCCGGGTGAAAGCCTGGCGCGCACCGCTCAGCGCGAAGTGCAGGAAGAAACCGGCATTGATGTTAACGCCGGGCAGCTGACTATCGTCGACTGCCAGCGTTATATCGATTTCGAAATCTTCAGCCATTTTCGCCATCGCTATGCGCCGGGCACGACTCATAACCGGGAACACTGGTTTACCCTGGCGCTACCGGGCGAACGCGATATTACGCTTAGCGAGCACTTGACCTTTCAGTGGCTGGATCCACCGGACGCCGCCGCGCTCACCAAGTCCTGGAGTAATCGCCAGGCAATTGAAGAATTTATCAGTTAATTGAGCTGAATTGTTTTTGCACTTAACCAACCGTTCAGGCTTAGTTCGGCGCAGCAAGCTTGTTCGCCGCCAGCGCACAGCAACCGCACATACTGAAACAGGTGAGGAATGCGAGCACTGCCGGCGGACAAAATTGCCAGTCAGATAGCCTGTGCGATGTCAATCTGGAGAAAAAACTAAAGATGGCGGGACATAGTAAATGGGCAAACACCAAGCACCGCAAGGCTGCTCAGGATGCCAAGCGCGGTAAAATCTTCACCAAAATCATCCGTGAACTGGTAACCGCTGCCAAACTGGGCGGTGGAGATGCCGGTTCTAACCCGCGTCTGCGTGCCGCCATGGACAAAGCGCTGGCCAACAATATGACGCGTGACACGATGAACCGTGCCATTGCACGCGGCGTGGGCGGTGATGATGATTCCAATATGGAAACCATCATTTATGAAGGCTACGGCCCGGGCGGCACGGCGGTTATGGTCGAATGCCTGAGCGACAACCGCAACCGTACCGTTTCCGAAGTGCGTCATGCCTTCACTAAAACCGGTGGCAACCTCGGTACCGACGGTTCTGTCGCCTATCTGTTCACCAAGAAAGGGGTGATCTCATACGCACCGGGCCTGAACGAAGATACGGTGATGGACGCGGCGCTGGAAGCCGGTGCTGACGACGTGGTCACTTATGACGATGGCGCAATCGACGTGTTCACCGCCTGGGAGAACATGGGCGCAGTGAAGGATGTGCTGGATGCGGCAGGCTTGCAGGCTGAAAGTGCTGAAGTCACCATGATCCCAGCGACAAAAGCGGACATGGATGTGGAAACCGCGCCGAAACTGCTGCGCCTGATCGATATGCTGGAAGACTGCGATGACGTACAGGAAGTTTACCATAATGGTGACATTTCTGACGAGGTGGCGGAAACCCTGTGAGGGTTAGCCCGACGCTCGCCGGGAGCGCAGTATGGCGATAATCCTGGGAATTGACCCCGGTTCGCGCGTGACCGGTTACGGCGTCATACGCCAAACGGGGCGGCAGTTGAGTTATCTGGGCAGCGGGTGTATTCGTACCAGCGTTACCGATCTGCCGTCCCGCCTTAAGCTGATCTACGCCGGGGTGAGTGAAATCATCACCCAGTTCCGGCCGGAATACTTTGCTATCGAGCAGGTCTTTATGGCGAAGAACGCTGACTCAGCGCTCAAGCTGGGCCAGGCGCGCGGAGCGGCAATTGTCGCGGCGGTCAACCATGATCTGCCGGTATTTGAGTACGCGGCCCGTCAGGTTAAACAGACCGTGGTCGGCATCGGCAGCGCCGAGAAAAGTCAGGTGCAGCATATGGTGCGTACCTTGCTTAAACTGCCCGCTAACCCACAGGCTGATGCGGCAGATGCGTTGGCAATTGCCATCACCCATTGCCATATGAGCCAGAACGTCACCCGCCTGGGTGAGGGAAATCTCAACCTTGCACGCGGTCGTCTGCGTTAAAAGCTGGATATCTATCCAGCTTTTTTTATGCTATAAACCCCTGATTATGATTATCCTGAGGAAGCTATTGTGATAGGTCGTCTGAGAGGCATTATCCTGGAAAAACAGCCGCCAGCGGTGTTAATTGAAGCCAGCGGTGTCGGTTATGAGGTGCAAATGCCAATGACCTGTTTTTATGAGCTTCCCGATATCCGGCAGGAAGCGGTGATCTTCACCCATTTTGTGGTACGTGAAGATGCCCAGCTGCTGTTTGGCTTTAACAGTAAGCCGGAGCGCGCGCTGTTCCGGGAACTGATCAAAGTGAACGGTGTCGGGCCGAAGCTGGCACTGGCTATCCTGTCTGGTATGTCGGCGCAGCAGTTTGTCACCGCCGTTGAGCGCGGGGAGATTGCCGCGCTGGTGAAGTTGCCGGGCGTCGGCAAAAAAACTGCCGAACGTCTGGTGGTCGAAATGAAAGACCGCTTTAAAGGGATGCACGGCGATCTGTTTGCTAGCGACGCACCGTTCGCGTTGACCAGTGAAATGCCGAAAGAGACAGGCAACGATGCCGAAAGCGAAGCGGTAGCCGCGCTGACCGCCCTGGGCTACAAACCCCAGGAGGCCAGCCGGATGATCGGTAAGATAGGTAAGCCTGATGCCGATTGCGAAACGTTAATTCGCGAAGCGCTGCGCGCAGCTATTTGAGGTAGAGCATGATAGAAGCCGATCGCCTGGTCGCCGCCGGTGTTATCACCGAAGAGGAAGTCATCGATCGCGCCATCCGCCCGAAGATGCTGGAAGAATATGTCGGCCAGCAGGTGGTGCGTGAACAGATGGAGATCTTTATTAAAGCCGCACAGATGCGTGGCGATGCCCTCGATCATCTGTTGATTTTCGGCCCTCCCGGTTTGGGAAAAACCACCCTGGCGAATATTGTCGCCAACGAGATGGGGGTCAACCTGCGCACCACTTCTGGTCCGGTGCTGGAGAAAGCCGGCGATCTTGCCGCCATGCTGACCAATCTTGAGCCGCACGATGTGCTGTTTATTGATGAGATCCACCGCCTGTCGCCGGTGGTGGAAGAAGTGCTGTATCCGGCTATGGAAGATTATCAGCTGGACATCATGATTGGTGAAGGCCCGGCAGCACGCTCGATTAAGCTCGATCTGCCGCCGTTTACCCTGATCGGCGCCACTACCCGCGCCGGTTCGCTGACCTCACCGCTGCGTGACCGTTTTGGCATCGTCCAGCGTCTGGAGTTTTACCGCGTCGAAGACTTGCAGCATATTGTCGGCCGCAGTGCTGCCTGCCTCGGTTTACCGCTCAGCGACGAAGGGGCGCTGGAGATAGCCCGCCGTGCACGCGGCACGCCGCGTATTGCTAATCGCCTGCTGCGCCGCGTGCGTGACTTTGCCGAGGTGCGGGCGGCGGGGGAGATGAGTGGAGAAGTGGCCTCACGAGCGCTGGACATGTTAAGCGTTGATTCTCAAGGCTTTGATTATATGGACCGCAAACTGCTGCTGGCCATTATCGATAAGTTTATGGGCGGGCCGGTCGGGCTGGATAATCTGGCGGCGGCTATTGGAGAAGAGCGCGAAACCATCGAAGATGTGCTGGAGCCTTATCTGATCCAACAGGGATTTATCCAGCGCACGCCGCGCGGTCGTCTTGCAACTCAACACGCTTATCAGCATTTTGGCATTACCCGCGAAGGCTGAAAGGCAGACCGTTAGCGGCCGGATCCGGGGTTAATTTGCTGCTGCGGGCTGCTATACGGTCAGGCAGCAGGCAGCAGCAGGTTTATACCCGCGGTTTTTTTATCATACTTAGCATAAACATAAGAGACGCACCCAACACCACCGATGGCCCCGCCGGCGTATCATACCACGCCGAGAAGCTTAGCCCGCTGGTCACCGCCAGCACACCGACAATCACCGCCAGCAAAGCCATTTGTTCCGGGGAACGGGCGAAGCGGCGGGCGGTCGCTGCCGGAATAATCAGCAGGGAGGTAATAATCAAGGCGCCCACAAACTTCATCGCGACACCAATCGTCAGTGCTGTCAGCAGCATCAGAATCATTTTGGTTCGCTGAATATTAATCCCATCCACCTGTGCCAGTTCCGGGCTGATCGTCAGCGACAGCAGGGCGCGCCACTGCCAGGCCAGCAGCACTACCACCAGCGTGACGCCGGCCACAATGGTCCGGAGATCGCCCGGCGTCACCGCCAGCAGATCGCCAAACAGATAGGCCATCAAATCGACGCGCACATCTGACATCAGGCTGACCACCACCATTCCCAACGACAGGGCGCTGTGCGCCATAATCCCCAGCAGGGTATCAAGTGCCAGATGGGGGCGGCGTTCAAGCCAGACCAGGATCAGTGATAACAGCAACGTAACGACAATGACCGCATAAAACGGGCTGACGTTGAGCAACAGGCCGAAAGCGACGCCGAGTAGCGAAGCATGTGCCAAAGTATCGCCAAAGTAGGACATGCGGCGCCAGACAACAAATGAGCCAAGAGGGCCGGCCGCCAGTGCCAGTAAAACCCCGGCCAGCCAGCCGGGCAATAACAGTTCAATCATGACGGATAAATCCCCTGCGCAAAATAATTCGTCCCTGGAGATCGTGACGGTGGTTATGATGGTGGCGGTAAATTGCCAACTGCTCGGCACCACGAGGGCCAAACATCGAGATAAATTCAGGGTGTTGAGAAACCGCTTCCGGTGTACCGGAGCAGCAAATGTGATGATTAAGGCACAGCACCTCATCAGTTTTTGCCATCACCAGATGCAGATCGTGTGAAACCATTAAAACGCCGCAGTTCAGCTCGCGCCGAAGCTGGTCAATCAGGTCGTACAGCGCCACCTGGCCGTTAACGTCCACTCCCTGGGTAGGTTCGTCCAGTACCAGCAGCTGCGGTTGGTTGAGCAACGCTCGCGCCAGCAGTACCCGCTGCATTTCGCCGCCCGAAAGTTTCTGCAAGGGAAATTCCAGCAGGTGCGCTGCCTGCACCCGTTTTAAGGCGGGCAGGATATCGTCACGTTTAACACCAGGGCGCAGCTGCATAAAGCGCCCGACGGACAGCGGCAGCGTGATATCCAGGTGAATTCTTTGTGGAACGTAGCCAATACGCAGTTGAGCAGGGCGCTGTACTTTGCCGGAGCTGGGTGCGATAAGTCCCAGCACCACGCGCACCAGGGTTGATTTTCCTGCACCATTCGGTCCTAGCAGGGTCAGTATTCGGCCCGGCTGTAGCATAAGTGACACGTCAGAGAGCACCTGTCGTTGACCAAAGTTCACTGATATTTTTTCAAGGGCAATCAAATTGGGCATATTAATTACAGTTTGCAGAAAATTTCAAATGTTATAATATCACAAAATAACAGCTCATCACGATGGAATGAATCATTATGTTACATAAAAAATTACGTGATATTTCAATGTTGACCGGGGTGGGTCTTGCCGCCTGGTTAGCGCTTCCGGCTCAGGCTGCCATTGTTGCCTCGGTGAAGCCTGTAGGCTTTATTGCTGCGGCGATTGCCGAAGGCGTAACCCCTGTGGAAATCCTGCTGCCGGACGGAGCATCTGAACATGATTATGCCCTAAGACCATCCGACATCAAACGCCTGCGCGATGCGAACTTAGTCGTATGGGTAGGGCCTGAAATGGAAGCCTTTATGAGCAAGTCGGTGGCCACACTACCGGCAGCAAAAAGCATAGAAATGAGCGAGTTGCCAGGTGTGAAATCGCTGTTGCTGAAAGGCACGGATGATGACGAAGATAAGGAAAATGCCCCGCACGCCGCCGGGAAAAATGGGCACCAGCATGAGCACGAACACCATCATCACGGTGAGTATAATATGCATCTGTGGATGTCTCCGGAGATCTCCAGGAAAACGGCGATTGCAATCCATGCAAAATTGTTGGAACTTATGCCCGCTGACAAGCACCAATTAGATGCTAATCTGCAGCATTTCGAGGCAGAACTGTCGTCTGCCGATGCTAAAATTAACAGCCAGCTTGCCCCGGTGAAAGATAAAGGGTATTTCGTTTTTCATGATGCATACACCTACTTTGAAAAGCATTACGGGCTGTCCCCTACGGGTCATTTTACCGTTAACCCTGAAATCCAACCCGGTGCACAGCGTTTACATCAAATACGAACACAACTGGTTGAGCAGAAGGCGGTATGTGTCTTCGCTGAACCACAGTTCAGGCCGGCCGTGATTGAGGCTGTTGCCAGAGGAACCAAAGTGCGCTCGGGCACGCTGGATCCGCTGGGTACAGATATCTCTCCAGGCAAAGACAGCTACGTGCAGTTTCTTTCGCAGTTGTCCAGCCAGTATGCGAGCTGCCTGAAAGGAGATTAGAGGGTAATGAAGTGCAGCAAAAACTCAACGCTATCAGCGTAGCGTTTAATGGTTTATCCCGCCCCCATCGCATCCTGCTGGGGGCGCTTTCCGTAGTCACTCTGGCCGTTGCCGTGTGGCGGCCGTATGTTTATCACCCCGGTAGCGAAAGTCAGATAGTCAAACGGGTTGAGGTAAATCAAGACCAGCTACGTACCTTGCTCCCTGAAGCCAGTGAACCTATTGACGGGGACAGTCCGGCTCCGGAAGATGAAGTCCCCAACGATGAAATTGATCGAGACGCGCCTAACGAGAGCGGCACCCACGACTATGTGGTGTCTGGCGGCGATACGCTTAGCAGCGTGTTAAATCAGTATGGCATTGATATGTCCGATATCAGCAAGCTGGTAAAGACCGACAGAGAACTGCGCAATCTGCAAATTGGTCAGCAGCTGTCATGGACGCTGAATGGTGATGGCCAGCTACAGCGTATGACCTGGGAAGTTTCCCGGCGTGAAAGCCGCACCTACGACCGTGCCGGAGACACGTTTACACTCTCTTCAGCGCTAAAGAGCGGCGAATGGCAAAATCATGTGCTGAATGGCGTGGTCAATGGCAGCTTTGTTAACAGTGCCAAATCAGCCGGGTTAAGCAGTGGCGAGGTCAGTGCGGTTATCAAATCGATGCAGTGGCAAATGGATTTCCGCAAGCTGCGTGACGGCGACCGCTTCGCGGTGCTGACATCACGAGAAATGCTGGAAGGTAAAAGCCAGCAAAGCCAACTGTTAGGAGTGCGGGTCAACAGTGGAGGTAAGGATTACTACGCTATTCGCGCGGAGGACGGTAAGTTCTACGACCGAAGTGGTTCAGGATTATCGCGTGGTTTTATGCGCTTCCCAACCGTTAAACAGTATCGCGTTTCGTCCAACTTCAACCCGCGCCGTACAAATCCGGTGACCGGTCGCATTGCACCGCATAAAGGCGTTGATTTCGCGGTTCCTGTCGGCACCCCCGTGCTGGCAATAGGTGATGGTGAGGTGATCTTTTCAAAGCGCAGCGGGGCTGCCGGAAACTATGTGGCTATCCGCCACGGCCGTCAATATATGACACGCTACATGCATCTGAAGACGCTATTGGTTAAGCCAGGGCAAAAAGTGAAGCGGGGCGATCGTATTGCGCTTTCGGGTAACACCGGTCGGTCGACCGGGCCGCACGTTCACTTTGAAGTCTGGATCAATAATCAGGCTGTAAACCCGCTGACCGCCAGGCTGCCGCGTATGGAAGGGTTGAGCGGTAAAGAGCGCCGTGATTATCTGGCACAGGTGCGTGAAGTCATCCCCCAGCTGCGCATCAGGTAGCCTCAATCCAGCATGACAGAGCCGACGGGTTGAACCGGTCGGCTTTTTTTATTGGCGGGTGAATGGGCGCTTTGACCGTTACCATTGCAAAATCCCACGTCAGCACTATCATAAGCCGGTTATTGTTTGGGGCCAGCGCATGGAAAACAAAAAAAGCAGCAATGTTGAATTTATTCCCGTCTTTCAGAAATCTTTCTTATTTCCACGCTACTGGGGAAGTTGGTTGGGAGTGGGCGCGTTTGCAGCCCTGGCGTGGGTATCGCCACGCCTGCGCGATCCGCTGCTGGGGGCGTTAGGGCGTCAAGCCGGGAAACTGGCTCGCAGCGCCCGCCGCCGTGCACAGATCAATTTATCTTACTGTCTGCCTGAAAAGTCCGAAGCGGAGCGGGAGCAGATTATTGATAAGATGTTTGCCACGGCACCGCAGTCTATGGCGATGATGGCCGAGCTGGCACTGCGTCCACACGCGGCGAAATCACGCATTCGCTGGCATGGCCGTGAGATTATCGATGCGCTGCGTGACAGCGGGCAGAATGTCATTCTCCTGGTGCCGCATGGCTGGGCGGTTGATTTGCCTGCGATGGTGCTGGCATCTGAAGGGCAGCGGATGGCGGCTTTGTTCCATAATCAGAGTAATGAGGTGACCGATTACGTCTGGAACCTGGTTCGACGTCGTTTTGGCGGGCGTATGCATGCACGTAATGACGGCATCAAGCCTTTTATCAGCTCTATTCGTCAGGGTTACTGGGGCTATTATCTGCCCGACCAGGATCATGGTGCGGAACATAGCGAATTTGTGGATTTCTTTGCCACCTATAAAGCGACGCTGCCGGCCGTGGGGCGGATGAGTAAAGTATGCCGGGCAAAAGTGGTGCCGCTGTTTCCGGTTTACGACAGCAAAACCCATTCACTGGATATTTATCTGCGCCCACCGATGATTGATCTGCCGGACACCGATGATGCAACTCAGGCGCGGCGGTTGAATGAAGAGGTTGAAGCGTTTGTCCGCCCGCATCCGGAGCAGTACACCTGGATCCTCAAGCTGCTGAAGACCCGTCGTCCGGGTGAAGTCGAACCTTACGAACGTCAGGAACTTTACCCAAAAAAGTAAAAAAAGGGGAGCCAGGCTCCCCTTTTCCAGCGAAACATCACACCTGGCGGTCAGACAATCTCGACTTTATTCAGCGTCGAGCGGCGTTTCCATTCGCGTAAAAATGCGCTAACCAACAAATACCACAGTACTCCGCATGCCAGATTGACCAGGCTAAATGCGCGGGCGCCATCGCTGAAATAAGCGTACTTAGTCAGCTCAATGCCTACTGCAAATAGCAGAATAGTGACCATACCCAGCATTGCGGCGACGCTGCCTTTCCCGGCGTTACTGGAGAACAGCGTCAGCCGATACATTCCCGCATTAACCAGCCCGGTACCAAAGCCATAAATGCTTAATCCGGCCGTCAGCCACAAATAACTCTGATTGTCGATAGCAGTAGCCAGCGCAGACACAGCCAGTCCTGTCAAAATCGGCCATGCGCCAAGACGCAGTGGGCGGTCGATCGCCACCCGCGAGGACAACTTGCCCAGCGTCAGGTTTCCGGCAATCATTGCCACAAACACCGGGATCTGGAGCAGCGCATAGTCCATCCGGCTCAGACCTGCATCGTGGATGAGGATCACCGGGGATAATGCTACCCAGGCAAGGCAGGGGACAGTGACCAGACCAATCGCCAGTGAACCGCTCATCACCTGTCGGTCCTTAACCAGCGCCATGTAACCCTTACCGAGTGATTTCAACGACAGCGAGATCCGGGCGTCTCCTGCAGTCTCCGGCATTGTGCGCCACAGTCCCGTCAGCGCAACGGCGGTGACCAGCGCAAAAAGCCAGAACATGGTACGCCAGTCGCCGATTTCCAAAAAAGCGGCACCGGCCAGCGGGCCGGCAAGAGGGGCCAACAGCGCCACGTTGGCCATCAGCGCCATAATCCGCACGCTAAGCGCTTCATTGAAGGCTTCCTGGATGGCGGCATAACCCACAGCGCCGATAAAACAGAGGCTGGTACCCTGTAAGAAGCGCAGCAGGACAAATTGTTCGATGCTTTGCACCCAGTGAGTGGCCAGGCAGGTGAGCATAAAGAAGGCCACGCCGGACAAAAACACCGGCCGTCGTCCAAGCTTATCGGAGAGCGGGCCAAGCAGCCATTGCAGCGTCATGCCGCCGATCAAATAAGCCGTCAGCGAGGCTGAAACCCACTCCGGGCTGACCCGGAATTCTTCGGTCACCAGCAGCATTCCTGGCTGGATCATGTCATGAGCGATATAGGTGGCAAATTCAAACAGAACTAATGATAACGGGAAAATCAGGTGTCGGCGGGTCAGGCTCGACACGGGGGTGTATGACGCCATTCTGGCTCCTTCCTGGAGTTGCATAAAAAGTAAAAAGCACGGAGGCTTAGCGACCGCGCTAACATACCGTATTTTCACCTGGAAATAATGGAAAATTGTCATTTGCAGACAAAGCCATTAGTGACCCGATCGGCAACCACGTATACGAAAGGAAAGGGGGCAAGCGGATGAGAAGCTATCAGGGCGAAGACCCAATAGCTTCAGGCATCATTATTCAACGCGTAGCACACGGCTGGTATTGGTGGTACCGGTGGTGCTCATCACGTCGCCCTGGGTCACGATAACCAGATCGCCGGACAACAGAAAGCCTTTATCGCGCAGCAGGTTAATCGCATCGTGCGCTGCAGCTACGCCATCGCTGTTGCTGTCGAAACAGACCGGGGTGACGCCGCGATAAAGGGTGGTGAGGTTTAACGTGCGCTCGTGGCGTGACATGGCGAAAATCGGCAGGCCGGAGGTGATACGTGAGGTCATCAGCGCAGTACGGCCGGATTCGGTCATGGTGATAATCGCGGTAACGCCCTGCAGATGGTTCGCGGCGTACATGGCCGACATGGCGATGGCTTCTTCAATATTGTCAAACTGAACGTCAAGGCGATGCCTGGAAACGTTAATGCTGGGGATCTTCTCTGCCCCCACACATACCCTGGCCATGGCGGAGACGGTTTCTGCCGGGTACTGTCCGGCGGCGGTCTCTGCAGACAACATCACCGCATCGGTCCCATCCAGTACGGCGTTGGCAACGTCCATGACTTCAGCTCGCGTGGGCATCGGGTTGGTTATCATTGATTCCATCATCTGAGTTGCGGTGATGACAGCGCGATTCAGCTGGCGAGCGCGGCGGATCAATGCTTTCTGGATGCCAACCAGCTCAGGGTCGCCAATTTCCACACCCAAGTCACCCCTCGCAACCATTACCACGTCGGAGGCGAGAATAATGTCATCCATTGCTTCCTGGCTGGCAACCGCTTCAGCACGTTCGACTTTGGAGACAATTTTGGCTTCACATCCTGCCTCACGCGCCAGGCGGCGGGCATAATTCAGGTCTTCACCGCAACGCGGGAACGATACGGCAAGATAGTCAACGCCGATCTGCGCGGCGACGAGAATATCCGCCTTGTCTTTTTCCGTCAGCGCTTCGGCCGACAGACCGCCGCCGAGCTTGTTAATCCCTTTATTATTCGACAGCGGGCCGCCGACGGTCACTTCAGTGAACACCTTCATGCCTTTCACTTCCAGCACTTTTAGCTGCACACGCCCGTCGTCAAGCAGCAGGATATCGCCCGGTACCACATCCGCGGGCAGGCCTTTATAATCAATACCTACTCTTTCTTTGTTGCCTTCGCTTTTACCCAGGCTGGCATCCAGCAGAAAGCGCTCGCCTGGGTTGAGGAAGACTTTCCCTTCTTTGAAAGTTGAAACGCGGATTTTCGGTCCCTGGAGGTCGCCGAGAATGGCGACGTGCCGCCCAAGTTTTGCCGCGATTTCGCGCACGTTGTTTGCCCGCATCTGGTGATCCTGGGCGGTGCCGTGTGAGAAGTTCAGTCGCACCACATTGGCACCCGCGGCAATGATTTTCTCCAGATTGTTGTCACGATCGGTAGCGGGGCCAAGTGTAGTCACAATCTTGGTTCTTCTGAGACGGCGAGAAGGGTACTTAGGATGTAGAAGTGAAGATGATTGATTATTCATTGTACACGACCTGAAGTGAATAGTGAGTCTGTCCCTGTGAATTAATATGTGCAGAGGTTCATAACTGCCTGTACTGTGGTTTCAACATCCTCCAGGGATTCTGACCCGCGATAAGACAAAAAGAGCCATGAGATTTTTTAAGCACATGCACACATAAGGTATCACCTAAAGTAACAAACTCAATAGTTAACATTGAGCTTAAACACTGACGGGTCTTGAACATGTTCGTCAGCCTGAAAACATGTCCGGCGGCGAGGGTTCGCCGCGCGTTAGCCGCTGCCGGGACAGGACTTTATTGACGGAAATGACCGGCTATACGGGCAGGATTTCGGTAAGTCCGGGCAAGCTTCGTGTTAATTTGCACCGTAAAGAGTTCATTTTAGATTACTATTCATAGCGTTAATGCCCTATACATTTTGACGATTTCAATCAAAGGAGAAATCAATGTCATTTTGTAGAGAATAGACGGTGACCTTAAGGCTTTAAAGCAGCGGCACCTCTGCGTTGGACTCCTTTTTACTAACGAATGAGCCGGGCTGCTGTTTCAACAGGTCTTCCGGCAAACGGCGATAGTGAGAATTCAGACATATATGGCCGGCAACCCGCTGCGGTTTGCCACTAAATTAAGCATTGATTGAATACATTGTGCCAGACCTGCGTCACCGGTTTACGTGGACCGGGCAAAAGCAGTACATTGTACAGTTAAAACATGACACTAAGAGCCTGTCCTGGATCGGGATCTACGGGACTGGCTAATCCTGCAACGAGGAGAATGAAATGGCGGTTACACAAACAGCCCAGGCATGCGATCTGGTTATTTTCGGTGCCAAAGGCGACCTTGCACGCCGAAAACTGCTGCCCTCACTGTATCAGTTAGAAAAAGCCGGTCAGATTCATGAAGAGTCACGCATCATTGGCGTGGGGCGCGCGGAATGGGATAAAGCAGCTTATACCAAGGTAGTGCGTGAAGCGCTGGAAACCTTTATGAAGGAAAAAATTGACGAGGCGCTGTGGGATAAACTCAGCAGCCGACTTGATTTTTGTAATCTGGACGTGACTGACAGCAGTCATTTCCCTCGCCTTGGCAAAATGCTCGACCAGAAAAAACGCGTCACCATCAACTATTTTGCCATGCCGCCAAGCACCTTCGGTGCCATTTGTCAGGGGCTGGGCGAAGCTAAACTCAATGCCAAACCCGCACGCGTGGTAATGGAAAAACCGCTGGGCACGTCGCTCGTTACCTCGCAGGAAATCAACAATCAGGTAGGTGAGTACTTCGAAGAGAGCCAGGTCTTCCGCATTGACCATTATCTCGGCAAAGAGACCGTGCTTAACCTGCTGGCACTGCGCTTTGCTAACTCACTGTTTGCCGCAAACTGGGACAATCGCACCATCGACCATGTGCAGATAACCGTGGCGGAAGAGGTGGGGATCGAAGGGCGTTGGGGCTACTTCGATAAAGCCGGTCAGATGCGCGACATGATCCAGAACCACCTTCTGCAGGTGTTAACCATG
The DNA here is from genome assembly GCF_017161565.1 of Erwinia amylovora. NCBI lineage: Bacteria > Pseudomonadati > Pseudomonadota > Gammaproteobacteria > Enterobacterales > Erwiniaceae > Erwinia > Erwinia amylovora. The sequence goes on along the minus strand of NZ_CP066796.1, from coordinate 2,107,385 downwards.
ATCGCAATGTCACCGCCGGCAGACCTGTCTGCTGACCGTATTCGTGATGAGAAAGTCAAGGTACTGCGCTCACTGCGCCGCATTGACCATACCAATGTGCGTGAAAAAACCGTGCGCGGTCAGTACACTTCCGGTTTTGTGCAGGGGAAAAAAGTCCCCGGCTATCTGGAAGAAGAGGGCGCAAACAAGTCCAGCAATACGGAAACCTTCGTTTCTATCCGGGTTGATATCGACGACTGGCGCTGGGCTGGCGTACCGTTCTATCTGCGCACCGGAAAACGGTTGCCGACCAAGTGTTCGGAAGTTGTTGTTTACTTTAAAAATCCGGCGCTGAACCTGTTCAAAGACAGCTGGCAGGAACTGCCGCAAAACAAACTGACCATTCGCCTGCAGCCGGATGAAGGTGTCGATATCCAGATCCTTAACAAAGTGCCCGGCCTGGATCATAAACACAACCTGCAAACCACCAAACTGGATTTAAGCTTCTCAGAGACCTTTAATCAGTCTCATCTGGCTGATGCCTACGAGCGCCTGCTGCTGGAAACGATGCGCGGCATCCAGGCGCTGTTTGTTCGTCGTGATGAAGTCGAGGAGGCGTGGAAGTGGGTCGACTCTATCATGGACGCCTGGGCTGCAGATAAAGAAGCGCCCAAGCCTTACCAGGCAGGTACCTGGGGCCCGGTGGCTTCGGTAGCGATGATCACCCGTGATGGCCGCTCATGGAATGAATTTGAGTAATTTGACCTGAATATTGCAGCCCGCTTCGGCGGGTTTTTTTTCAATCAGAATAACGGTTATGCACAATAAGCCGGCGCTTCGATTCTCCTTGTACAACACCCGCGCCGGCGACGATCGCCTGGCGGACAGGCGATGCGGAGAAGGCTGCATCAATAGCGGCAAAACACGCGGCGAACGGATTTGACCATTGGCACGATGATACCGGCCATTGTTGTCGAACAGCGGGAACAGGCGGTATCGGGGGCGAAAATTTGATTCACCCCAGATAGTGCAGGGCAGAATCAGCCGCTGACGTTCACGCGGGCGACAGCCGTTGTGGCGCGTTGTAGCGCATCCTCAATATCACTTCCGGTTGCCAGCACCACGCCTAAACGGCGTTTACCCTGGATTTCCGGCTTGCCAAACAGACGAACCTGCAGACCCGCGCCGACAGCGGCAGAAAGGTTGGCAAACTGCACGTTATCACTGTGTAGCTCCGGCAGGATAACCGCCGACGCCGCCGGGCCGTATTGACGTATTGCACCCACCGGCAGACCGAGGAAAGCGCGGACGTGCAGTGCGAACTCAGAAACATCCTGTGAGATTAACGTGACCATGCCGGTGTCGTGCGGGCGCGGTGACACCTCACTGAACACCACGTCATCACCACAGACAAACAGCTCGACGCCAAAAAGGCCATAACCACCGAGGGCAGCCACCACCTTTTCGGCTATCTGCCGGGCGCGCTGCAGGGCCAGCTGGCTCATCTGCTGTGGCTGCCACGACTCACGATAGTCGCCATCCTCCTGGCGATGACCGATGGGCGCGCAGAAATGAATACCGTCCACCGCACTGATGGTCAGCAGGGTGATTTCAAAATCGAATTTCACCACGCCTTCAACAATCACGCGCCCGGCACCCGCACGGCCACCCTGCTGAGCATAATCCCAGGCGGTAGCCAGCTGTGCGGCGTCCCGGACAACGCTCTGGCCTTTGCCGGAAGAGCTCATCACCGGCTTAATGATGCATGGCAAGCCGATAGCTTCAGCTGCGGCACAGAATGCATCATAGCTATCGGCGAAGCGATAGGCAGAAGTGGGAAGCTGCAACTCTTCAGCGGCGAGGCGGCGTATGCCCTCGCGATCCATGGTTAACCGGGCTGCACGGGCGCTGGGAACCACCTTCTGGCCCTGTTTTTCCAGTTCGACCAGCCTGTCCGTGGCGATAGCTTCAATTTCCGGCACCACAAAATCCGGCTGCTCTTTTTCAATCAGCGCTGCCAGGGCTGCGCCATCCAGCATATTGATCACATAACTGCGGTGGGCAACCTGCATAGCAGGGGCATCCGCGTAGCGATCTACCGCGATCGTTTCCACGCCCAAACGCTGACATTCCAGCGCCACTTCTTTGCCCAGTTCACCCGATCCTAACAGCATTACGCGCGTCGCATTCGGGCGCAGAGCGGTTCCAAGAGTTGTCATCATCGCCACCTGATTAGATAAAAAAAAGCCGCCGTAGTATAAACGAAAACGTTTGCGTGTTCATCCGTCATTCGGCACTTGAGGCAAAAAAGCAATGCTGATATACTGTATAAAAACACAGTTAAACAAGGCGAGATCATGGCTGTTGAAATTAAATATGTCGTTGTCAGAAAAGGTGAAGAAAAGATGACATTTGCCAGCAAAAAAGAGGCGGATGCCTACGACAAAATGCTCGATATGGCGGAAGTGTTCTCTGACTGGCTGGCGGCCAGCCCGCTGGGTATGCAGGAGCAGCAAAACGAATCGCTGGGGCTTTTTATGGCGGAAAACAAAGACGTGCTGCAGCAAATTTTGCGTACCGGCAGGCTGCCTGATGAAAACGCCGCCAATAAAAGCGATGATGACAATGAAAGCACGCTGCGGGCGGTAGCGGGTTGAGTGCGCAATTGATGGTCATATAGCCTTGCTGTTAAGCGGATGATATCAGCTGGCATAACGCGGCCATTGCAGCTTTTGCGGTTATGTCTGCATCCGCCTGATGCAGCCGATCGTTGAAGACTTCAAGTCCTATTGGCCCCCGGTATTCAATGTGTTGCAGGTGCTGTAACAGCGCCCGCAAAGGGAAGTGACCTTCGCCCGGCAGCAGGCGGTCATGACGGGCAACTTCCTTCAACCGTTGCGCATCCGGCCGGGTATTCAGATCCGACAATTGTACCAGGAATATCTTGTCGGCCGGGATGCCCTCAAGATCTGCCAGCGTTCTTTGCAGAACAAAGATATGGAATGCGTCGACCACCAGGCCCAGATTGGGTGCATCAATACGCTTCACCAGCTGCCATGCTGCGGCGATGTTGTTAATGTGCTGGCTCCACGCCATCGCTTCATACGCCACGCGCAGATTGTGGTGTGCCGCCTGCTGTACCAGCCAGCGTAAATCCTCTTCTGTGCGTTGTTGGCAACATTCGGGATCGGTCGAAGCAGGGACCAGTAGCGTAGTCGCTCCCAATCGTTGTGCGGTTGATATCATCTCCAGCGCTTCGTCGCGCTTGTGATGGCGCATCGCATCCGGTGCGCCATCGAAGTCCATCAGCACCTGGTAATCCGTTAGTGATAACGCCAGACGTGAGCAAAGATCGGCCAGGCCCCCAGCGCCCGCCGGTGCTGCTGCCACATCCTGCTGCCATAATTCCACCTGCTGAAAACCCGCCGCAGAGGCTGCGCGAAGCTTCTCTTCGCTACTGCCACCCAGCAAAATAGTGTTGATAAATAATGGGTTGCCTGAAAGCATCGCTGCCATTTCCTTATTTTCTTGCTGCTTTCATGGTAGAAGTCAATAACGGCTGGCGCAAACCCTACTTTTAAACAATTTGTGCGCGTCAGGTGAAATGCTAAGCCTCTGCACTCTTTGACATCTCCTTACGTTGCTGCCAGAAATCCCGGTGATTCATCTCAACCGTTCAAAGTGCGCAGCGATCTGCAAGCGCCAGGCGAGGCATTGGCGATCCCTCAGGACGTGCGTGGATCAATTAAGCACGATATCCGCAATGAAATCACAGGCTGGCTGTCTGACGGCGGGACAGGCAATAACGCTGGTTCCAGCTGCTGAATGTCCTCTGGGATAACGCTGCCCCATCATCTTTTCTTGGCAATCTGTCACTCGGGTGTCAACCTTACCTACCGAAACTGACATTGCGAACGAACCATGACACCACCAAAAGCAAAGCAAATACCCCATGTTATGACCTTGCATGGTGATACGCGCACCGACAATTACGCCTGGCTGCGTGACGATCGGCGTGAAGATCAGCAGGTACTGGCGCACCTTAACGCCGAAAACGACTTTTGCCTGCAGCAGCTGAAGCCGCAGCAGGCCCTTCAGGCGCAATTGCTAACGGAGATCGTTGAGCGTATACCTGCCCGTGACCATTCCGTGCCCTATGTCAAAAGCGGCTACCGCTATCAAAGCCGCTATGAGGAGGGCAACGAATATACCCTTTATACCCGTCAGCCAGCCGACACCGTCACGCCGGAAGTCTGGGAAACGCTGCTGGACGGAAATCAGCGAGCCGCAGACAGCGAGTTTTATACTCTCGGTGGCGTGGCCATTAGCCCGGATAATCAGACAATGGCGGTGGCCGAAGACTTTTTGTCGCGTAGGGTATATGCCATTCGTTTGCGTAATTTGAACAGCGGCGAGTGGTATCCGGAGGTGCTGGAGGGCGTCTCATCCAGCATGGCCTGGTCTGGCGATTCACAAACACTCTATTATGTGTTGAAGGATAAACAAACTTTGCTGCCTTATCAGGTATGGCGGCATACGCCAGGTACACCGCAGCAGCAGGACCAGCTGGTATATGAAGAGCAGGATGATACTTTTTATGTCGGCCTTGATAAGACCACCTCAGAGCAGTTTGTTGCTATCGTACTTGGCAGCAGTACCACCAGTGAAGTCATGCTGCTGGATGCGCAGCAGGCTGATGCGCAGCCGCAGCGGTTTAGCGCACGTCGCAAAGATCATGAATACAGCGTCGATCACTATCAGGGCGAGTTCTACATCCGTTCTAATCGCGATGGCAAGAACTTTGCTTTGTATCGCAGCGCTGAGGCCAATGAACATCAGTGGCAGACGGTGATCCCTGCTCGTGACGATATCGTGCTGGAAGATTTTTCCCTGTTCCGCGACTGGCTGGTGGTTGAAGAGCGTCAGCGCGGATTGGTCAGCCTGCGCCAGATCCACTGGCTAAGCGGCAGAAGCTGTACGATTGCCTTTGACGATCCGGCTTACGTTACCTGGATTGGTTACAACCCCAGTCCTGAAACCAGTAAGCTGCGCTACGGCTATTCGTCGATGACCACGCCGGACACCTTGTATGAACTCGACCTGGATAGCGGTGAACGGCAGATCCTGAAGCAGACAGAAGTAAAAGGCTTTGACGGCTCATTGTACCGCAGTGAACACCACTGGATAACCATGCGCGACGGCGTCGAAGTGCCGGTTTCGCTGGTTTATCGCCGCGACTGCTATCAGCCCGGAACTAACCCGCTGCTGGTTTATGGTTACGGCTCCTATGGCAGCAGCATGGATGCCGACTTCAGCGCCAGCCGCCTTAGTCTGCTCGACCGCGGGTTTGTCTATGCCCTGACGCATATACGGGGCGGAGGGGAGATGGGGCAACGCTGGTATGACGACGGACGCCTGTTAAACAAGATGAATACCTTCCATGACTTCATCGATATTACCGATGCGCTGGTGGCGAGACAGTACGGTGACGCGCAGAAACTTTACGCGATGGGGGGCAGTGCCGGGGGATTGCTGATGGGCGCGGTGATCAACATGGTGCCGGACCGTTTCCACGGTGTTGTCGCGCAGGTGCCATTTGTCGACGTGCTCACCACCATGCTGGATGAAACCATTCCCCTCACCACCGGTGAATATGATGAGTGGGGAAACCCGGCCGACGAGCAGTATTATCACTACATCCGGAAGTACAGCCCATATGACAACGTGGTGCCGCAGTCTTACCCGCACCTGTTGGTCACTACCGGGCTGCATGATTCCCAGGTGCAGTACTGGGAACCGGCAAAATGGGTGGCGAAGTTGCGCGAGCTGAAAACCGACAACCATCTGCTGCTGCTGCACACCGATATGGACGCCGGCCACGGCGGTAAATCCGGGCGCTTCAAGGCTTATGAAGGACTAGTGATGGAATATGCCTTTTTGATCGCGCTGGCAACGGGCCTGCTGGCTGTCCCGGCAGCTTAATCTGGCTCGCTCAATGCCCGCTGCATGGCGCTGCGTAAGTCGGGTTTCAGATCCGGGATTTTTTTCAGCATCCACTGTAAATAGCCCGGATCTTTTTTCGCCACATCGTCAACTTTTTGTCCGCGATATTTGCCAAAAGGAAAACAGTTAACGGACCCTTTCACCTGCATCCGGCGCAGCATTTCTGCTGCATCCCAGCCGCTGAACGACATAATACGTATCAGCAGTGCAGCGGTTACGTAGCAGTCATATAAAGCGCGGTGAGCGTGTAATTCGGCTGGTGGTGAAACCTCCAGTTGCAGAGACTGGCGTAGCGACTCATTGGTGTATTTCAAGCCAGGCCATAAGCGGCGCGCTAAGGTCATGGTACAAATCCACTCCCCGTGCATCTCAGGCAGCATGCGGCGGTCAAAGCTGGCGTTGTGTGCCACGTAGAAGGGGCTGCCGTGGTAGCGGCCGATAGCCTGCTCTATGGTCGGTTTTCCCCTCACCATCGCTTCGGTGATTTTATGCACAGCGATGGCCTGACGGCTGATTGGCCGGTCAGGTGAGATCAGATCGCTCATCGGATTGACGATCTGTCCATTGATCACGTCAACCGAAGCCACTTCTACCACTCCGCCCTGCAGGCCACAGGTTTCCGTGTCTATAACCCTGAACATAGCTTCTCCCGATGATAAAACTGGCGTGCAGGGTAACGAAAAGGCTCCTGCTTGCCAATGGTCATATTCACGCCGGGTAACAACGATCTGTATTCCCGTGCCAGCGCCCGGCCACGGGCCGCCATCGCGCGGCTAAATGGCATGGCTATTTTTGTTTAGGTTCGTAGGGTAGCCGCGAAAGCGCAAGCGAAGCCTGGCGATAGTGCATCAGGCGTTGTCGGAACCAATCACGCAGCGCTTCCGGCTGTTCACGTTCGACCATTTCGGCGACGATCGGCATATTGTAACGTTCTTTAAAAGCCACCCCGGCGGCGGCCAGGTCAACGTTGACCTTATCTTTTTCTTCCTGTGGCAATGTGGCCAGGTTGTAGCTCATGTTGTATCCCCGTAGTTTGAGGCAGAAAATAATGCACAAAGCACGGATTAGCAAGCCTGCTGACCATTGATTGCTGGCGTTGCCTCGACACTGCTTTTTAAGCGGGGTATTCTTTTGCCCTCAGCCAGCAAGCCGCTGCATCGCCTGTCAGGAGCACTGCGCATGAAGCGTAAATTCTTCAGGTTTTCCGGCCCGCTGATTGTCGTTCTGTTTACCCGTCAGGCCTGTGCTTATGCTCACCTGAATACCCGGTTCTCCTCGGCCAATCCTTGTCCGAAGCGCTCATGCTGGTATTCTGAGAAGATATTCAGCCTGCTTTCGGTGCTGCCGACGTTACGCCAGGCGGCAAACTGCCCCTGAATGTTTGTCGGCCGCGCGCGATGCACAGCAACATAACCTGCTGCGGGTAAAATTAAAGCAACCGCTGACCCGCGGTGAGTACCCGGTTGCTGACGGTGATGTCCTGCTGGCTGACGCTAATGACGGCAATGTTGCAGCTGTTAATCTAATACGGCCAGACGGGAGATGGCTGGCAGGATAATCTGAACGCCGATACAGGGATAGCGGTGTTAAATACCCGGTTTGGTCGCGTCTGGCAGCCGCAGCCGTCATTTGTGCGGGTCTGGCATTGTTATCAGGCAAACAAACGCGCCACAGGGCATTGCTGATTTGCGCACCGGCTTTACTATGCGCAATGGCATTTACCGGATATGCGCTGATGCCGGATTGCTGGCAGGGAGTGCTACAGCAGGTCAATCAGCTGGTGTATCTGTTAGCAGCGACCTGTTGGACAGGGGGGCTGTTACCGCTGGTGATGCAGATGCGCGCAGCGGGTGATATCACCCTGCCATTGCTACCGCGATACGCTGTTCGCACTATGGCCATATTGCAGGGGCCTGGTGCAGATAAGTGGGGCGCTTAATGCCCTGCTCATACCCGGTTGGCCTGTTGCCAGCTTTAAACTCTACCGCCAGGGCGGGCAGTTAAAATCTCGCTGGTGGCCGTAATGGTGGCGATTGCGCTGTATAACCGCTACGGGCTGGTGCCGTGTTTTCAGCGCAGTGGAGCGTGCGCGCAGCAGCCGTTGATCACCACTCGCCAGGTGGCGATCATCCTGGCGGCAGCGGTGCTGCTGACCGTAAGCTGGTTTGCCACCCGGAACCCGCCCGGGCCATCAGCCGGGCAGGCTAAATTAATCACCTTTCAGCTTTAAGTTATATCGTTGAGGTACAGTACAAAATGAAAAAGTTGGCATTTGCATGTCTGGCACTGGGCGTCAGCAGTAGCGCAGTGGCCGGTATTGAAACCGTAAGCCGTTTTGATATGGGGAAAAACGACTGGCCATTTACGCGTGAAGAAATGATGTTAAGCTGCGAGAAGGGCAACATACTGTTTGCTATCAACGACGGCACGCTGGTGCAGTATCCATTGAATGCCGCAGCTGAAGCCAAAGTAAAGGCCGGCCAGATGAAGGGAGAGCCGATAGCCAAAGTTCTGGCAGACGACCCCAACAATCCTGGCCAGAAAAAGAGTCTGGCACCCATTGTGGCACGTGCCGGGAAACTCTGTCCCTGATACCCTCAACGGGCGTGCCGAAAACCTGCAGAGATAGCGGCCATATGGCATCACGCCTCAATTATGTAGCCGCCATCACAATGCTAATCTTTGTATGCCTTGCTGTTTATCGTCGGCTGGAATTCCTCCGGCGCTGGTCTATCTTTAAAGTACCAGGTCACAACGCCTGCAAGAACACCAACTTTTAGCGCACGGCTCATTAAAGAGCCATTCCCTTGGACTGAAGACAGGATTTGTCTTCAGTCTTTTTTTGGCCTGCTAAATATCCTGATGATCCTTTTGTCAGTTATCGCCTGTTCGGTCTTTCCCCGGCCACGTCACGATCCTTAAAGTTCTACCGTCACGTATTATCTGTGAGAAAAATTTCACAATTATTTCAGCCGATTCCAGGAAGAAACAAAATTGACATCTATACTGTAAACGCTAAAAGCAGTTATTGATTGTAATATAAACCGGAGTGAGAAATGGAACTTAGAAACGAACTGGCAATGACTAAACGCGTCTCCTGGGGCAGTATTATCGCTGGCGTGGTTACCGCAATAGCTGTATCACTTCTGCTTACCACCCTCGGGACGAGTCTCGGCTTATCGATGCTGTCGCCAAAATCCGATGATATTGTTAATGGCGCTGACACGGCCGTGTTGGCCTGGTCTGTTATTGGGGTAATAATTAGTCTTGCCTGTGGCGGGTTTATTACCGGACGGCTGGCAGGTGCTGACGGTGCCATCCACGGCTTTCTGATTTGGGCAACCTCATTACTGGTTGCCACCATTCTTGGATTTGCTGCCGTTGGTGGCGTATTAAATACCGCCGGTAATGCAGTGGGTGGCATTGCCTCTGCAACCGGAAGCATGGCAAGTGGGATCGGTAATGTTGCAGGGCAAGCTGCTCAGGGCGCGGGCAACATTGGTGAGAAGATCTACAGCCGCATCGGGCTTGATACAAAGTTACAGTCGCAGGATGCCGATCAACAGGTTATGGAAGCCCTGAAGAAAAGCGGTATTAAAGAACTCCAGCCCGAATATCTGCAGTCACAGCTTGAAGCGGCGGGTGACGATTTAGCCAGTGCGGCCAAAAACCTGGCGAGTCATCCAGACAACAGTGATGCCATTATTAATTCACTCACCGAAAAACTGAAAGGTCGCGCAGAAACCATTGGTAATTCCGTGGACAAAAATGATGTGAAAAAGGCTCTGACGGAAAACACCTCCATGACGCCGGAGCAAGCGGATAAAGCGGTTGATAACTTCATTCAGACGCGAGATAAAACGGTGCAGCAGGTTGACCAGCGTCTTTCACAGTTGGAAGATAATATCAATCAGGCTAAAACGCAGTACGCTGAACTGAAACAGCAGGCTAAAGAGAAAGCGGAAGCGGCAGCCAAAGCCGGTGCCAAAGTGGCTCTTTGGTCATTCTTCGGTTTATTGATTGGCGCCATTGTCAGTACTCTGAGCGGTTTGTGGGGCGTTAACACCCTGACAGGCCACAAAAAAATCAAGGCTTAATTCTCCATTAGCTCAGGCCATGTAACATGCATTGCACCGTCACTCAGGTGGTGCGGCAAGTCAGTGGCCTGATACTCGGTCCCGGTCCAGTACCGGGCTGAGTCCTCTCAAATCTCATGCTGCACGCCACACCTACAGGCCACCCCACAGACGTTCAGGTCAGGCTTCTTTCCATTATCTTGTTATCTACATCAGCCCGGCATTTCTGCCATGCGGTCGAACACGACTTCTCTCTCTTCGCATTTACGGCACCTTCGAGCCTGGCTAAGCTCAAAAGATGACAAGTGATCGAGGGGATTTAACACATAAGCGTTCTACTTAACTAAAATAATCCATATTTTCTGCTGACGATGGTAATCATGACGGTCATAAAATTTGCTTATAGATAAAATAAATTTATGATACCCCGTATATCAATTTAACTACGCATTAACAATGCTTACAGATTGACACAAAAACCTCGATGGAAGAACATGAATTCTTTTAACTTTCATAAAGATGAGGTTTGTTCATGTTTAACTTACACAAAGATGGATTTTCACACTTTAGATCCAGTGTCGCTGTCTCAGCAGAAGAAAAAGGGTATCTTATGCATGAGGTTAGCCTCCTTGAGAGAGATAAGCATGCTCCGGCCAGCACGCTTCGTTTCAGAAGATATGGAAATGCGATCATTCTTCCGTGGAAAGATAACGAACTTCATTGGCTACCAACACATAAAGAGAATGGTAAAGAGTTCTCGGGATACGATCAGGGAAGCAACAATCCAGAGCATGGATCGATTCGGTACTTTAACGCGTTAAGCTCCGCATTGAAAAACTCGGATTTTCTGAAAGATCTGATCATCGATGATTTTAAACAAACATTCGGTTTTGAGAACGACTACCTTCCTGTTTATGTCGGTGTGCACTTAGTAAAAGTTCGCTGTGAAAATAATGAGCTGCCTGGTTTTAGCTCACCTGATTGTTTCCATCAGGATGGAGAACCCTTTACTTTCGCCCACTTAGTCAGTCGAAGTCCTAACGCGATTGGTGGTAATAATTATATAGCCAGCGTAAGTGCGCGCAATAAAAAGCTGTATGAGGTGAATGAGGATGAGATTACCCATCGCTTTACCCTTAATGAATTTATGGATAGCTTCTCGGTGTGTGATGAGATGGTCAGCCACTATGTAGATCACTTATCAATGCAAAGTCCAGGTTCACCTGTAGAAAGGGCAATGATACTGATTGATTTTTCTCGCACTATTCAAAGCATCTGATAATATTGCTGTGTTAATAAGTTCAATATTTGTCCTCAATACAGAAGAATTGCAATGAAAGAATCATTATTGTCGGTTATTATCGTGGTCTTACTGTTATCCTCCGGGTATTTTTCGGGGAAAAAACTTCAAGTGAGAATCAGAAATATCCTTTTGAGCAAGATTGGACTGGTAGTATTACTGCTTCTTTTTTGCATGGGAATCGATTTTGGCGCGGTTTTCAGCAACAGAGAGATCGGCTCCGAAATAGTGAAAAGTGCGTTAGTTCTGTCAACTATTATATCTGTTTCTACATTTATGATTTTAGTCAGAAGGAGGGGGAAGTCCTCTTCACATAACGAAGCAACTAACTTCTCCGGGCCAGTAATTGGGTGCATAAAGGCGATTCTGTCCTTTGCTGCTGGCGTAATGTTATTCAGGTTCACTCACTTTTCGTTGCAGGATATTCATTTCTCCAGCAATTATATCCTGTACGCATTGATTTATCTTGTGGGTATGGACCTGGTAAACTTTCGTATTTCTACCGTGCGTTCGGAGATTTTTATACTGCCGGGCTTAGTCATTGCTGCTAACCTGATTTCAGTCCTGATTTTTTCGAGGTTTAGCAGTTATTCATTAGCTGAATCATTAGTTGTTTCAAGCGGATTTGGCTGGTTTTCACTTTCGGGCCCCATGGTGAATATTCTGGTTTCTCCCAAGATGGGCGCGATGGCTTTTATGACTGATTTCTTTAGAGAAATGCTAAGCATTTTCGTGCTGTACTTTTTAGGTAAAAAACAGCCGAGAAGCGCGATTGGTATATCCGGAGCGGCAGCCCTGGATTCGGCATTACCCTTCATTAAAGAGAACTGTCACGAAGAGTTTATTCAGCACGCCATCGTGAGCGGATTCATCTTAACGTTGTTAGCGCCTATTTTTATCTCATTAACGGTAAGTTTACTCTGAGCAGAAAAGGGCTATTCAATAGCCCTTTTCATATTGGATTTAACTGTGAAGATCATGAATATTTTAAACGACAGACCTCGCCAGCATTTAAGTCAAAAATAACAGATAGCAATTAACCCGTTTTTTACCGACGACCTGAAATAAAAAGAGGCCACTGCTGGCCTCGTTTCACCTGTTATTGGTGTTCATTACCGGGGTGATTCTGGCCTTCTTCCATAAAGTCGCTGTCTATCTCATCAGTATTACCGCGGTGATCTCTGCCTGAAAGCAGATTCCAGCAGGAGATGAACAACGCGGCAATTAACGGCCCGATCACAAAACCATTAATGCCGTAGATTTCCATACCGCCCAGAGTAGAGATCAGAATCAAATAATCGGGCATTTTGGTGTCTTTGCCGACCAGAAGAGGGCGCAGAATATTATCTACCAGACCAATGACCACCACAAAGAAGAATGTCAGCGCCAGCCCTTTAACCATCGCGCCGGAGAATAACAGCCAGATAACCACCGGTAGCCAGATAATCGCCGAGCCTACTGCCGGGATCAGCGACAGGAACGCCATTAGCGAACCCCACAACATGCTGCCCTGTATGCCGGCACACCAGAAAGCGATTCCACCCAGTGTTCCCTGCACCACCGCAACCACCACCGTTCCTTTTACCGTTGCACGGGAAACCGCGGCGAATTTAACAAACAGATGATGTTTAACGAAGCGTGAAAGCGGAATGGCATCCAGCGCCATACCCACCAGATAAGCGCCATCTTTCAGCAGGAAGAACAGCAGGTAGAGCATAACGCCAAATCCGATGGTAAAGCTGAAAGTGCTTTTACCTATCATCATCAGGCTGCCGGCAAAGAACTGCCCCCCCTTCATGGCCACACCGGAGAGCTTTTGTTGAATCGCATTGGCATCATTGAGATTATTCTCTGCGAGGAAATGCCGCAGCCACTCGGGCAGATGGTTCACCACGCTGGTGGCTACCGTGGTCAGTTCAGTCTGGTTGGCCTGGATTCGGTTATACAGCGCATTAAATTCCACTGCCAGAGACGAGACCACCACTGCCAGGGGGATGAAGACGATCAGGCAGATGATTAACAAAGTCAACATGGATGCCAGACCGTTTCTGTCGCCGCAATACTTCCTGATCTTGCTCTTCAGCGGATGGAAGATAATGGCCAGAATGGCGGCCCACAAGATGGCAGAAAAATAGGGTCCCAGTATGTGAAGAAAACCCAGCGTGGTTACCGCCAGAATAAAAATAAAAAATCCTTTACTCATGCCCTGAATGATCATTTCACCGTCTCTGTTATTAACTCATACCGATTGTGCGCTAAAGGTAGACTAGCGGCAGGTTAAGGGCAATATGGTCCGTCGTGCCATCTGTGTACGCTCCGTCACCGTTTAAGGGTGACGGAGCTACCCGGCCAGCGGCTCAGTTTCTGTGCCAGTGATGTAAAATCGGTTGTAAAGTCTTCCCCGCTGCTGCTCATGAGCCGTTGCAGATGATGCAGGGGATGGGGGCAGGGGGAACGGCTGGCAAAGATAACCACATTGCCGCTGGGTGCGACAGTGTAAAAAAGGCTGCAAAAAATCGCCAGCAGGGCCTGTGAGAAGAGGGGATCTTGCTGCGGTAACTGGGGATGATTCAGCACCAGCCAGCCACCGGGTTGCAGCCGGGCGGCGCAGTTGCGTAAAAATTGTTCCGTTGCCTGTAAAGGTGCAAGAGCGTTGGCATTATAAAGGTCAGAGAAAATTAGCTGATAGCCGCGTTGGCTATTTTGCCCGGCGATAAAGCGCGCGGCATCGTCGATGAAATAACGAACGTTGTCACTTTGCGGCAGGCAAAAATAGTCCTGTGCCACCCTCAGTACAGCCTGACGCAGCTCAACCACATCCACCACGATATGAGGGTTGCCGGCGTAAAGTGAGCGAAGCAGGCTACCTCCCCCCAACCCCAGCAGCAGAATATCTTGCGCCTTGACTAACGTGCGCGCCATCAGCATGGCACGAATATAATGATGCACTGGCAGTGCCGCATTGCTTTTCAGCATTTTACTTTGTTCAAAAATCAGGTCAAAGCTCATGCTGCGGAAATCGCGGTTATCAATGACTGTCACAGTGCCGAACTCATCCTGCATCGAGGCTACCTGAGTTCCGCGCAGGTGAAACAGCGTTGAGGAAGAATAGATATCAGCATCGGACATTGTACTTCTCCTGTAAGATCTGCCATTTGACCGGGGGGACCGGTGCAGCAGTCGGCTGCGAATATCTTCCTGTAATGACAGAATGCTATTTTGCATTTTCATTTGATGCCGGGCAAATGCTAACTCTGCTTGTACAGATTAGTCTGACGCTCTACGATGGAGCATGGCCCATTGCAATGGATACCCATTGCAATGAGAACTGGCCAGGAGCCTGTTGCATGAAAAACGACAAAGAGATTTCTATCGACCAGTTTACCGCAGACGAAAAAATTCTGGTGGAGCAGCGGGTAAAGATGCTGACTGACAAATTAAGCCATATTGCCAGTAAAAAAGAAGAGAAAGAAATCCTCAAGGAAGCAAAGCGCCTGGTGATGAAAGAACGCGTTACGCGCGAAAGCAGTAAACAGGTGTTGGCCAAAAGGCCGCGCAGGCCGTCAGCAGCTAAAGAGAGTGAAATCAAAGACTTTGACTGGGCCGCATCGTTGCGTAAAAATCCGCGTGCGTTAAAGTAATTCATCGGGCAAGGCCGTTGACTCCCTGCTTTCAGGCCGGCAAGTCAACGGTGGTTAGATTAGCTGTTGATATTCAGATATACCAGATCTGCAACAACCAGCCTGCAGCCAGGGCCGGAGGGAAAGCGTGCTGCCATATTAACCTGTGTTGCGCGCTGGCCGTCTGGATCTTAAACGCTGAACAACTTACCGTCGCGCACCAGCTCCCGCGGATAGTTGTTCTTAATCCGGCTGCCTACCTTCTTGGCAATCCCGATGGGTTGCTTTTGGTGGCAAATAATCAACTCATCGCCGGGCAAACTGCGATCGGGATAGATATCGCGACCGCGATACCACTCCTCCGCCTCGTGGCTGTTGACTTCAAACGCATTTTCGCTGCGGGCATCTGCCAGCGCTACGGCGGCATGATGCTGCCAGCGATAGCCCTTAGTGAAGGTTTCCGCCAGCTTCAGGCCAATACGTGAGAAGCGTACCCGGCCCAACAGGGGTTCTATCCCGGCGGGAAACAGCCATATCTCTTTGTCGCGCTGCCATAGTTTCAATTCCGTCTTCCACCGCAGACCAACCTTAGCTGCTGCGTCACTCACTTCCTGCTGCTGCTGACGGCTCAAAGGACTGAAAGGGGGTTTGCCCACTTTGTAGGTCGGTTGTGACAGCCTTGCCACGCTCGATACCTTACGCAGGCGGGCAACGAAGAAGCCTTCGCTGTCGAAAATATGCGGAAACACATGCAGGAAACCTTCCGCAGTAGCAACCTGTTCTGCACCGTTGAACAAGGTGTTCAGAGGCTCGATCGCAACCGCATCGGGATACTGTTCCAGCAGCCAGCGGACCACCTGCTGGTTTTCGCTTCGGTTGAGCGTACAGGTTGAATAAACCAGTGTGCCGCCGGGGCGCAGAGCGTGAAAAGCGCTGTTGATCAGATCGCGTTGAGTTGCGGCGATCTCTGCCGTGCTGGTGGCGGACCAGTTGCGTAAGGCGTCTGCGTCCTTGCGCACCACACCTTCACCGGAGCAGGGCGCATCAAGAAGGACCGCATCAAAGCACTCCGGGAGCGCGGATCCAAATACCCGTCCGTCGAAGTGAGTCATGGCGGTATTGCTAATGCCGCAGCGGCTGAGGTTGGCATGCAGCACTTTTACCCGGCTGGCCGAATACTCATTAGCAAGGATGGCTCCACGATCGCCCATGCATGCGGCTATCTGTGTAGTTTTTGAACCAGGCGCTGCCGCCATATCCATGACCCGTTGCGGCATATTACCGCCAGCAAAGAGCGCGCTGACCGGCAGCATTGAGCTGGCTTCCTGTATATAAAACAGTCCGGCCAGGTGCTCCGCCGTGCTGCCAAGCGGCAGCTTATCTGCGTCGTCGCGGCTTATCCAGAACCCCTCCGGGCACCACGGGATCGGCGTCAACGCCCACTGATAAGGCTTTACCAGCTGAAGAAAATCATCGACGCTGATTTTTAGCGTATTGACGCGCAGACTGCGGCGCAATGGCTGCTGACTGATAGCGATAAAACGCGCAAAATCATTGGCGTCGGGCAGCATCTGCTGCATCTGCTCAAGAAAGGCTGGCGGAAAGAACACGCGGGAGATGTGAGGCACAGGCTGGATCCACTAAAAAAAAGTGCATTCAGTTTAGCATAAGTGTTCTGCCGGGGCGGAGCTTCCCGCTATGACGTTTTCGCAGAACACCTTAATGCGCAGCAGAGCGAGGGGAATATCGCCGCTCCGCTGCCGGCACGGTTACTGCGGCAGGGCGGTGCCCCATTGACGCCAGCCGCCAGGTTCTTCGTTCTCCAACAGGAAGTGTTTACCGGAGGAGGCTTGCGGCGCCAGCGGCACGGTCGGTGGCGTGGCGAAAGCAATGCCACCCTGAATAAACTGCTGGAAGGTCCCGGTTTTCACCACACCGCCCGTCAGACCAAACTTCAGGTTATAACCTGATGCCAGCCAGAACACGGTATTATTACGTACCAGATGCTGATATTTTTTGCTGATGCGCAGGGAGATCTGCACACGGTCGGCCATTGTACCCAGCGCAGTACCGGTCACCGTACCGACCTCCACCCCGCGGAACAACACTGGCGTACCGACTGACAGGGAACCCCCTTCTGGTGCATCAACCACCAAGTTTAGCCCGTTCAGATAACGTGCATCGGTAATCGTAGATTCCTGTAGTTCAAAGCTGCGCAGGGCGCGGCCTTTACCCGGGTCGACGTTAATATAGGGCTGCAGTAGCGTATCCAGATGGCTAACCCCGGCGGCAGAGATCTGCGGCGATACCACTGAAAAACGCGATCCGTTGCGGGCAAAGTCCTGCACATATTCCGGATATAGCACCGCTTTCGCTATCACCTGGTTGTTGCCTTCCCCCAGTGCCAACGATTCAAGCTGGCCAATATCAATGCCGAGGTAGCGGATCGGCATACCCGATGACAGCTTACTGGCATCATAGGTGCGCAGCGTTATCTGGCTACCCACAGCGCGTGCGGCGGTTTGTGACCCATACAGTACGCGCTTATCCCGTGGGTTTAAGCCAGCACCGGCACCGGCCAGGTTATCAAAGCTGATTGCACCTTTCAGCGCACGGTTCAGCGGAGAAGCCTGAACCGTCAGGCCGCTGCCGTTCAGCTGGACGCGCGCCCCGCCTTCTGCCCAGAACACGCTGCCCGGTGTCAACAGGTGACGGTATTCGGGTTTGATATGAACGTTCACATCAAAAGAATCAGCGCGTGGCGTGACGCTGACGATTTCACCGACCTGAAACTTGCGGAACAGCACCACAGAACCACTCTGAATATCGGGCAGGCTGCTGGCCGTCAGGGTAAGCGTCGTAGGGGGGCGATCGCCGGTAACGCCTTCTTCGGCCTTTTCGGCACTGGCATACAGCGGATAGCGGCTCTTCAATGTCCCCTTGCTGCCGGGATCAAGGCGAATACCACCGTCTACCCATTCCCGGGCGCTGGCACCCAGCACTTCCATGCCATCGATACCAAGCTTGACGTCCAGCCTGCTGTTAATGATGAACTTACTGTCACCATGCACCAGATGACGATAATCGGCGGCCACCACCACCTTAAAGGCCACCCCTTTTTCCGACAGGGTGCGGTTGATCACCTGGCCAATGCGCATTCCGTGCAGTATCAGCGGCTGACCGGCATCGATGCCGTAGCTTTCGGCAGCAGTGAGCGTCAGCGCCAGTGAGTTGGGCTGCTGAAGCGGGGATTCATTGCTGGGCAGCACCACAAAATGCGTCTGTGCATCGCCTTCGCCCGGGATCAGCTCCAAGGTATTGCCGGTTAAAAGGCTGCTCAGGCTGGTGTCGGTCAGGCTGAATTTTGGGCCTCGCATCTCAATACGTGTTCCCGCACGCATCAATCCGGTGACCGAGGGGTCAAGTATCAGATCACCGCTAACCTTTCCATTGGGCAGCAGGGTCATTTTATTGAGTGTGCCGACTTCCAGCCCCTGATACATCAGCGGCGTGCGGCCCTCTTTAAGATTATTACCGTCCGGCAGGTCGAGTGAAATCATCACGCCGCGCTGACTCTGTGCCAGGTCAGGATACAGTTGGTAGTTATCATCGATGTTTGCTGGCTGTGAACCACCGGGCGAGTCGAAGGCAATCGCACCATTGACCAGCGCCGGCAGGTTTTCCAGCTCGACCTTTGCTCCCCCCAGACCGACATCGGCCCTGATGCCGGAAACATTCCAAAAACGGCTCTCTTTCTTAACCAGATTGGTGAAACGACGCTCAATGAGGACATCCACCGTCACGCCTTTGCTACCGGAATTAATGCTGTAGTCATAAACACGGCCGACCGGAATTTTACGAAAATAGACCAGGGAACCACTGTTTAAGCCACCGAGATCCGGAGCCTGCAGATGGATAAGCATTTCGCCCGAATTAACACGGTATTTGGGCTGCGTATCGAGCGCCACAAAATTTTCACGAGGTTTACCTTCACCCGGCATCATGCCGATGTAGTTGCCACCGACTAATGCATCCAGCCCGGAAACACCGGCTAAAGAGGCTTTTGGTGTCACCAGCCAGAATTGCGTGTTCTCGCGCAGCGCTTCTTTCATGTTGCTCTTAATGCTGGCTTTAATTTTAATGGTGCGCAAATCGTCAGTCATGCTGATATCCTCCACCAGCCCAACCTCCACTCCCTGATAGCGCACCGGTGTGCGTCCCGGCACAATGCCGTCCGCCGTTGCGAAATCAATGGTGACGGTGGTACCGCGTTGCTGATAGTTGGTCCAGAGAAGCCAGCCGGCAATCAACAGGGCGATAAATGGAAGAAGCCAAAACGGCGATATTCTGCGCCGGTTCTTAAGGCGAGCGCTAGTCGGTGTAATTGGCGTTTCCTGTTGCATGCGTATCCCAAAGTAAACGGCTATCCAGCCACTCAACGGCAAGAATAGTCAGTACGACCGCGCTACCGAAATAGAAAGCAGCGGGCCCCATAGTAAAGGCCAGTAGCTGATCGCGGTTGACCAACGACATGGTTAATGAAATTACAAACAGGTCGAGCATTGACCAGCGTCCAACCCACTTCACCAGGCGCAGCAGCCGGATACGGGTTTTCAGCCCCTGCTCACAGTTAAAATGAATGCTGAACAGCAGGGCGATCAGCACGATAACTTTAGTGAAGGGGACCAGAATACTGGCGATAAATACCACCGCTGCTATCGGAATATTACCGGAGGCCAGTGAAAAGATTCCGGAAAGGATCGTATCTCCTTTACGTGCTCCATTCAGCCAGATTTCTGAGATTGGCAGCAGATTAGCCGGGATAAGAAAAATAATCGAGGCGATCAGCGCCGCCCACGACTTTTGCAGACTGAAGGGGCGCCGCAAATGTAGCGTCGTATGGCAGCGCGGGCAGCGTCCGTTCTCGTCAGGGGTTCCGGTATGGCGGCAGTTCAGGCACACCCGTAGTTTATCTAACGGAACACTGGGCATTGGCTGCGGATAAAACCGATGCCATAGCTGTTCAACGTTGAGATGGATAAGCGTGAGCACGCTAAGTAGCATCAGTACAATGAAAGCCGCCAGCCCGATACCGGGCGTGATAGCGGCATAATCCTGTACTTTGATTGACGCAATGCCGATGCCGACCAGATAAATATCCAGCATGATCCACTCTTTCAGCCGGTCGAGCATCAACAATATCGGGCGCAGATTCAGGCCTATTTTACTGCCAAAATAAAGTCCGCTAATGGCGACTACCAGCACAACAGGTGCGCCTATGGTACAAAACGCCACCATCGCTGCGGCGATAACATCACCCTGTTGTGCCATTTGCAGAATCCCGCCCAGCAGGCTGGCATAAATACTGGTTCCCAGCAGGCGGATGGACATGATCGATTCACCAAATGCGAACGGCATCATCAATATCATGGTGACAGCCATCGCGGTCAAACGCGTCATTGACCAGTCACGACCATTGAGGATACGGGCATTGCAGCGTGGGCAGTGCGCTGACTGGTTGGACTTCACATCCGGCAAGCAAAAAAGGGTATCGCATTCGGGACATCGCTGATAACGTGCCTGCGGAAGAGCGTAACGTATGGCGTGTATTTTCATTTTACCAATCGAACTTAGGCCCATGTCGGGGCAGGGTTAGGCTGTTTAATGCCATACTGAGCAGGACTGACTGTTGCCATGCTTTAGCGAGCTGTCCAATCCAAGCTTATAGTAAACATCAACAAATTCCACCCTGGCAGTCAGGCTTTTCAGCGCTGATTATTCCAGGAGCGAAAGACGGCAGCGCCACATTTTCAACTATGGTTAAACAATGACTAAAGCAGAATTTTATACTGAACTCAATCGGGATATGAAAGCGTTACTGAGCGGTGAAACCAGCTTTCTGGCGGTGATGGGCAACTGTAGTGCGCTTTTATATGAACGGCTTGAAGGGGTGAACTGGGCAGGTTTCTATCTGTTAACGGAAGAGAATACGCTGGTGTTGGCACCCTTTCAGGGCAAAGTAGCCTGCGTGCGTATCCCCATTGGACGCGGCGTATGTGGAACAGCCCTTTCAGAGAAGCGTGTTCAGCGCGTTGATGATGTGCATGCGTTTCCGGGACATATTGCCTGCGATGCGGCCAGTAATGCAGAAATTGTATTGCCGCTGGTGGTGAATGGCCATGTGATTGGCGTGCTGGATATCGACAGTGTGGAATATAACCGCTTTGACAGTGAGGATGAAAAGGGGTTAAAAGCGTTAACTGACGGGCTTTGCAACGTACTTAGTGGGACTGATGTGGAAAAATTTATTCATATGAATCGCACCTAAAGTGTTTGATCACGTAGCAATTGCTGAAGGGGTCATTATAATGTCGCCTGTTCATGCCTGCGCTGATTGGCAAACCCGTTGTAATCAGGAAATTTCATGGAAAATCAACCTAAGTTGAATAGCACTAAAGAAGTCATCGCCTTTCTGGCAGAGCGTTTCCCACAATGCTTTAGCGCCGAAGGCGAAGCACGACCACTGAAAATCGGAATTTTTCAGGACTTAGTCGAGCGTGTGCAGGGCGAAATGAGCCTGAGTAAAACTCAGCTCCGCTCCGCTCTCCGCCTTTATACCTCCAGCTGGCGTTATTTGTATGGCATCAAGGCTGGCGCGACACGCGTTGACCTTGATGGTAATGCCTGTGGCCAACTGGACGAACAGCACGTTGAACATGCGCGCAAACAGCTTGAAGAAGCCAAGGCACGCGTGCAGGCGCAACGCGAACAGCAACAGGCGAAAAAGCGTGAAGCGGGTGAAGAGACCACGCCTCGCCGTCCGCGTAAGCCCGTGCGCAAACCTGCAGTCGAGGGGGAGCCGGCGCGCAGCGTGCGTAATAAACCCGCTCGCCCCCAGCCAGCACGCCACACTTCCGCCCCGCGCGAAGAGTCCCGGCCGGAGCAACCTAAACCGGTTACTGACACTGCAGCATTGCAAGTGGGTCAAAGCATCAAAGTCACCGCGGGTAAAAATGCGATGGACGCAACCATTCTTGAGATCGGCAAAGATGGCGTCCGGGTTCAGCTTGCTTCCGGCCTGGCAATGATAGTACGCGCAGAACACTTGCAGTTCTGATACGGAGGCTAATCAGGGCATGAACAGTCTTTTTAAAAGCACTATCTTCGCGGGCCTGCTGCTGGCAGGTAATGTCTTCGCGGCTGAAACGATTATCCGCGCCGATCAAATACCGCAGCTGCAGCAGGAGGCACAGCACGCTACCGTTAGCGAGCGCGTGACTTCTCGTTTTACCCGTTCTCATTACCGTCAGTTCGATCTCAATAAAGAATTCTCCGCTAAAATTTTCGAACGCTATCTCAACTTGCTCGACTACAGCCACAACGTGTTGCTGGCATCGGACATTGCACAATTCGACGACAAGAAAACGACGTTGGGCGAAGGTATGAGAAATGGCCAGCTGTCGGTATTCTACGATTTGTATAATCTGGCACAAAAACGCCGTTTTGAACGCTATCAGTACGCTTTGTCAGTGCTGAAAAAGCCGATGGATTTCACCGGCAATGACACAATTGATATCGACCGCAGTAAATCGCCGTGGCCCAAAACCAGCACAGAGCTAGATCAGCTGTGGGATGAGAAAGTCAAGTTTGACGAGCTAAGTTTGAAGCTGGCCGGCAAAGATCAGAAAGAGATCCGCGAAGTCCTCACTAAGCGTTATCAGTTTGCCGTTCGTCGGCTGGCGCAAAGTAACAGTGAAGATGTTTTCCAGCTGGCGATGACGGCGTTTGCGCATGAAATCGACCCGCACACAAACTACCTGTCGCCCCGAAGTACCGAGCAGTTCAACACCGAAATGAGCCTCTCTCTGGAAGGTATTGGTGCCGTACTGCAAATGGACGACGACTACACCACGATCAACTCGATGGTGGCCGGTGGTCCGGCGGCGAAAAGTAAAAGCTTCACCGTGGGCGATCGCATCGTCGGCGTAGGCCAGCCGGGTAAGCCGATAGTGGATGTGATTGGCTGGCGTCTGGATGATGTGGTGGCGCAGATTAAAGGGCCGAAGGGCAGTAAGTTGCGCCTGGAGATTTTACCCGCTGGTAAAGGCACCAAGACACGCATTGTCACCCTGACCCGTGAGAAAATTCGTCTTGAAGATCGTGCGGTTAAGATGAGTGTGCACCATGTCGGCAAACAAAAAGTCGGCGTGCTCGATATTCCGGGCTTCTATGTCGGGCTGACAGATGACGTTAAAGTTTTGCTGCAGAAATTGCAAAAGCAAAACGTTGACAGCGTAGTTATCGATCTGCGCACCAACGGCGGTGGCGCGCTCACCGAGGCCGTATCATTGTCAGGCCTGTTTATTCCCGGTGGCCCTGTGGTCCAGGTGCGTGAAAATAATGGCAAAGTACGTCAGGACAGCGACAACGACGGCGTAACTTACTACAAAGGCCCGCTGGTGGTTCTGGTCGACCGCTTCAGTGCTTCAGCTTCTGAGATCTTCGCCGCAGCCATGCAGGATTACGGGCGTGCCTTGATTGTCGGTGAGCCGACCTTCGGTAAGGGTACCGTACAGCAATACCGCTCACTGAACCGCATTTACGATCAGATGCTGCGCCCCGAATGGCCAGCCCTGGGTTCTGTGCAATACACGATTCAAAAGTTTTACCGCATCAACGGGGGAAGTACGCAGCGCAAAGGCGTCACGCCCGACCTGCTGATGCCTACGGGTGTGGAAGTGGTTGAAACTGGCGAAAAGTTTGAGGACAACGCGTTACCCTGGGACAGTGTTGATGCGGCCACCTATGTCAAAAGCGGTGACCTGAAGCCGTCAGAGCCAGAGCTGATTAAAGATCATCAGGACCGCATTGCGAAAAATGCCGAGTTCCAGTACATCATCAGCGATATTGCCCGCTTCAATGCCAATAAAGACAAACGTAACATTATTTCTCTCAATCTCGCCAACCGCGAAAAAGAGAATCGTGAAGATGATGCTCGGCGACTGGAACGCGTCAATGCGCGTCTGAAGGTTGCAGGCAAAAAACCGCTGGCGAAACTCGACGATCTGCCGAAAGACTATCAGGAGCCGGACCCTTATCTTGATGAAACGGTACAGATTGCCAACGATCTGGCGCGACTGGATAAGAAATAATTTTCAACCCCGCTCAATAGCTTAGTCAGCCCAACAGGCACAGCATCCGCTGTGCCTTTTTTTATCTGCTGGTTTTACGCTCGAAAGAAGGTGTAAAAAGTAACATAAAATGTAAAGTTATGTTTTTTTAAACACTTAAAGGTTAAGTGTGCTTGAAAAGCAGCGTATTGACCTTACGATGGTGGAACGCGAATAGCGAATAACTGAGGAAGAATAAATCTTATGATGCGTATTGCTCTTTTCCTGCTGACCAACCTTGGGGTTATGGTGGTTTTCGGGCTGATCCTCAGCCTGACAGGGATCCAGTCAAGCAGTGTTATGGGCCTGATGATCATGGCGGGTCTGTTTGGCTTTGGCGGTGCGTTTGTTTCACTGCTGATGTCGAAGTGGATGGCGCTACGTTCCGTCGGCGGTGAAGTGATTGAACAACCGCGTAATGAAACCGAAAGCTGGCTGTTGGATACCATTGCCCGACAGTCCCGGCAAGCGGGTATTGCCATGCCTCAGGTGGCCATTTACCACGCGCCAGACATTAATGCTTTTGCTACCGGCGCACGGCGAGATGCTTCTCTGGTCGCTGTTTCAACCGGACTGCTGCAGAACATGAGTCGTGATGAGGCTGAAGCGGTGCTGGCCCATGAAGTCAGCCACATTGCTAATGGCGATATGGTCACCATGACTCTGATACAGGGGATTGTGAACACCTTTGTCATTTTCATCTCACGCATTCTGGCACAGTTAGCTGCCGGATTTATGTCGGGCGATCGGGAAGAAGAAGGGAGCAGTAACGGTAACCCGATAGTCTACTTCGTGGTTTCCATGGTACTTGAACTGGTATTTGGTATCGTTGCCAGTACCATCACTATGTGGTTTTCTCGTCACCGAGAATTCCATGCAGATGCCGGTGCTGCTCGTCTGGCCGGGAGTGAAAAAATGATTGCCGCTCTGCAACGTTTGAAAACCAGTTACGAGCCACAGGAAGCCAGCAGTATGATGGCTTTATGCATCAATGGTAAATCCGGGGCGATAAGTGAGTTGTTTATGTCGCACCCGCCGCTGGATAAACGTATTGAAGCGCTGCGTAGCGGTCAATACAGCAGATAAGCGCCGTTTCACGCATAAACAAAACCCGCCAGCGGCGGGTTTTGTTCTGTTACGAACCACTTCTCGATCTGATGGCGGCAACCAACCGGTTTGACCCTGTCACGGCGCTGCCGGTGATGACCCTATTCAACAGGAAACGGCCATGAGTGGCGTTCTGTAAGCAGCTGAATCAGTTATCGACCACGTCACTGCTTTTTCTTAGCAGCGGGCAGTCGGTTACGCCGATAATTCCGCTGTCGCTATGCAAATACTGAGCAATGACCATACCGCGGGCGGTCAGGTACTTGCACTGCAGGCCCATGCCAGCCACGTTTTTGTTGCTTCCTGTTAACACGCCATAACCTGTCAATAGCATCGCAAGCCAAATTATGACCAGTAACGCGACCAGCCGTAGCAAAAATTTCATCATTTCTCCTTATTTTATGTGAGGCGTCTTCACCGCCGCGCTCAGCATAGCAGGATGCTGTTTGTAAGAGGTTTAATCGATAAGAGTATGCTGAATTACTATAAAAAATTCACCAAAAATGAACAGGATATCAAATTATTTCCACTGTCAATTCCCGCTTGAACAGGTAAAATCCCCCCGGCAGTGTTGCCTTTTTCAGGCAGTACAACTATAGCTTCGAGGCAGAAATGAACGAATTAACAAGTGGCGCGACAGGCCTGGCGGCAACTGGAATCATCGCCATCATGGTCATTGCCAGTCTGGTTGCGTGGTTCTTTGTCAACCGGGTTAGCGTCAGAGCCAATCAGCAGATCCAACTGCTTGAATCGCTGCTGGCAGAGCAGAAACGGCAAAACCTGTTACTGCATCGTCTGACTGATGCGCTAACAAGCGCAGAACAGGATGCTAAAGGCGGCGTTTCGGATGTGAATGAAGACTACACCCGCCTGATACCCGAACGTTAACTGACCTGAGAGGCACTGCGATGGCACGGAAAAATTCATGGTATGACCCCTCGCTTAATCATCATACCCGGGAAGGATTCCGCAACCTTGAGCCAGATTTACAGCAGCAAGGTGACCTGCAGCGCTGGCGGCGCGAGCGTAAGCAGAACGGGATGCCACGCCCCCCTGCACAAGGCTATGAACATTTTATTCAGCAGTGGTGGCAACCTGCCGATTTAAAGGGTGATGAAGATTGCATCTGGTGGCTTGGACATGCTTGCCTGCTGCTGCGCTATGCCGGACGCTATACGCTAATCGATCCTGCGCTCTCTGTGCGAGCCTCTCCGCTCAGTTTTTATGGGCCGAGCCGAAAAACGCCGCCCGCGCTGACTATAGACGATCTGCCTGCGCTGGATGTGGTGCTGATCTCGCATAATCATTATGACCATCTGGACCGCCGGACAATCAAAAAAATCCTGCTTCGTTTTCCCGATGTGACCTTTGTTGTTCCGCTTGGACTGAAGAGATGGTTCCGGCGAATCGGTGCCCGGCAGGTAGTGCAACTTGACTGGTGGCAGCAAACGCAGACGGGCGGATTCACTTTTCACGCCGTGCCCGCCCGTCACTGGAGTATGCGAACGCCCTGGGATCGTAACCGCTCGTTATGGTGTGGCTGGGTCATTAAAGCCGGGCTGCTCAACCTGTGGTTTAGTGGCGACAGCGGCTACTCGGATAATCTGCTGGATATAGCGCATCGTTTAGGGCCATTTAACCTAGCCGCTCTACCGGTAGGTGCCTATGCACCAGAATGGTTCATGCGTAGTCATCACATGACTCCCGATCAGGCAGTATCTTTGCATCAGGCGATTGGGCAACCAGTGACAATGCCTATTCACTGGGGCGTGTTTGAACTGGCCGACGAATCACTGGATGAGCCGCCACAAGCGCTGGAGCGGGCGATGCAGGCGGCAGGATTAGACGGCAGCCGTTTTCAGGCGTGGAAAATCGGTGGTAAAAAATCACTTGTGAATATCACCGGAGGTTATTCCTAAACAATCTATATTATAACAACCCGGTAATACATCAGAACCGATCTAATTGATTCACTACGCCAATAACATAATCAATATTTAACGGCTACCCGACATGGCGTTAAATGGTGTAAGTTGCCACGCACTGTTCTGATTTTCGGGTGATTGTTAAATAAGGTTGGACTTTCCAGGTTTTTTTTTAACAAAAAAGAAGGTCGTGCATATAGCTCACTGAGCAACATCAATCACATCTTTCGAATTAGCTTTGCCATTAATATGCAATATTGCCTGAACAGAATATTAGTGTCGGGTGATTATTATCAGCAAGCGGCGCACCTTACTGTGTGAGCAGGCTGCCTTGCAGGAGGGTGAAAATATGCACAGTGTTGTGCTACAAACGGTGTGAAGTAGCAAACATCGATTCAAATCTGTGCGACACCCCCTCAGCCTTTTAAAAATGACTTGCCATTAATTAGCGGATATGTGATAAACATTCGGGTAAAACGAGGTACAGTTCTGTTTATGTATGGCATCTTCAGTAAAGAAGTTCTGAGTAAAGACGTTGACGTTGAATACCGCTTCCTTGCCGAGCCTTAATTAATGCCTCATGCAGTAATGTCTCTGGTTTTTCTGAATGTAAAGCCCACGGGCGAATAAACTCTCTAAGGAATTTGCAAAATGGCAAAGATTAAATGTCAGGTTAAGTGGTTCAACGAGTCTAAAGGTTTTGGTTTCATCACTCCTGCTGACGGCAGCAAAGATGTGTTCGTACACTTCTCTGCAATCCAGGGTAATGGCTTCAAAACTCTTGCTGAAGGCCAGAACGTTGAGTTCGAAATTCAGGATGGCCAGAAAGGCCCTGCAGCTGTGAACGTCACCGCTATCTGATTTTCGATCTGAGCTTGTCATTGCCGCACTGCGTGTAATCCAGGCTGATATCTGAATACCGAAGCCCTGTCAGCAATGACGGGGCTTTTTTATTGTTAGCCTCCGGCCGGACTACGGGATTTTAGCGTGCTTTTGCAGTAAACTGCCGCGTCTTTTGTTGATGGAGTGGTGTTATGTCCTACCAATGTCCCCTTTGCCAGCAGCCGCTGACGTTTGATCATCGAGCCTGGCGCTGTGAGAACCAGCATCAGTTTGACCAGGCCAAAGAGGGTTATGTCAATCTGTTGCCGGTACATCATAAACGCTCAAAGCAACCCGGAGACAGCGCGGATATGATGCAGGCGCGGCGTCATTTCCTTGATGCCGGGCATTATCAGCCGTTGCGGCAAAGAGTCGGCGACTGGCTGATGCAGTTGCTGCCTGAACACCCGGTCAGCGTGCTGGATATCGGCTGTGGAGAAGGCTATTACACCCATTATGTTGCCAGCCGCCTGCAGGCGCGGGGTTTGGCACAGGTGCACGGACTGGATGTGGCAAAAATAGCGGTGCGTTCGGGGGCGAAGCGCTATAACAACGTGCAGTTCTGCGTGGCTTCCAGTCATCGTTTGCCGTTCAGTAACAGCCAGTTTG
Source organism: Erwinia amylovora (assembly GCF_017161565.1). Lineage (NCBI taxonomy): Bacteria > Pseudomonadati > Pseudomonadota > Gammaproteobacteria > Enterobacterales > Erwiniaceae > Erwinia > Erwinia amylovora. The sequence goes on along the minus strand of NZ_CP066796.1, from coordinate 2,078,714 downwards.
ATGCCGTAATACGTATCTATGCACCCTGCAAGGCTGAAGAGCTGGCGCGGGTAGTCAAGCCGCGAGGTTATGTGCTAACCGTCTCTCCCGGGCCGCGTCATCTGCTGCAGTTTAAGGCGCTGATCTATCAGGATGCCCAGCTACATGATACCACCCCGGAGCAGATGCCCGGCTTTACGCTGATTGACCAGCAGCAATTGAGTTATGCGATGACCCTAAACAGCGAAGAGTCAGCAGCATTATTGCAGATGACGCCTTTTGCCTGGCGCGCCCGCCCGGAAGTCTGGGGGATTCTGGCGACCAGTGAGCAGTTCGCCTGTGAAACGGACTTCACCCTACGTTTGTGGCAGCGAGACAGCTAAACCGCATACAAAATAGCCTGACCATGATCCAAAATTGCCCTGTGTAAGAAATTATTTTGACCTGCATCTGGCAACTGATAAAGTAGGGATCCTTTTTTCATACAGGAGTAACGGGCCTCAGCCCTCCCTATGGACTGTCACCGAAGTCGCTTAACCATGCAACCGGGCTACCCGGCATTTGTCTCAACGTCTCCTGACGTGACCTCACACAAAATCGTTTGTCATCTCTGCCGCATGCACAATCTGACGTCTGCTGCGCTTCCCCGTTCCTTTTTCCGGAGTCTTTCATGGAATTTTTCTTAGACCCCTCAATCTGGGCCGGTCTGCTGACGCTGATCGTTCTTGAAATCGTACTGGGCATTGATAATCTGGTGTTTATTGCCATTCTGGCAGACAAACTTCCTCCGAAGCTGCGTGATAAAGCGCGTCTGATCGGACTGTCGCTGGCAATGGTGATGCGATTAGGGCTGCTGTCACTGATTTCGTGGATGGTCACGCTGACCCGTCCTCTGTTTAGCGTGGGCGACTTCAGTTTCTCGGGGCGCGACCTTATCCTGCTGGTGGGGGGACTTTTCCTGTTATTCAAAGCCACTATGGAGCTTCATGAGCGGCTGGAAAACCGCGATATGCACGGCGGGGGCAATAAAGGCTACGCCAGTTTCTGGTCGGTGGTTGTGCAGATTGTCATTCTTGACGCCGTGTTTTCGCTCGATGCGGTGATCACTGCGGTAGGAATGGTGAACAACCTGCCCGTTATGATGACGGCAGTGGTGGTCGCCATGGGCATCATGTTGTTGGCTTCAAAACCGCTGACTAATTTTGTTAACGCTCATCCCACGGTAGTAGTGCTGTGTCTCAGTTTCCTGCTGATGATTGGTCTGAGCCTGGTCGCGGAAGGCTTCGGCTTCCACATTCCTAAAGGTTACCTGTATGCGGCAATCGGCTTCTCAATCATCATTGAGTTGTTTAACCAGATTGCCCGGCGCAACTTTATGCGTCACCAGGAAAGGCGGCCTATGCGTGAGCGTACCGCCGAGGCGATCCAACGGCTGATGGGCGGACGCCGCCAGAACGACAGCCACCTGAGTGAAAACAGTGAAGTCGCAGCCATTATGCCGCAGGAAGCGTTTAAAGACGAAGAGCGCTATATGATCAATGGCGTACTGACCCTGGCTTCACGTTCGGTGCGCAGTATCATGACGCCGCGAGGCGAGATCTCCTGGGTTGATGCAACCCGTCCCGTGGATGAAATTCGTATCCAATTGTTGGACACCCCGCACAGCCTGTTCCCGGTTTGCCGTGGTGAACTGGATGAGATTGTCGGTGTGGTGCGCGCTAAGGAGCTGCTGGTTGCCCTGGATCATGGTATTGACGTTGCCACCTTTGCTGCCGCTACGTCGGCAATCATCGTGCCGGAGACGCTGGACCCGCTGAATCTGCTGGGTGTACTTCGCCGTGCCAAGGGCAGTTTTGTCGTGGTGACCAATGAATTCGGCGTGGTGCAGGGATTGATTACGCCGCTTGACGTGCTGGAAGCTATTGCCGGCGAGTTCCCGGATGAAGATGAAACCCCGGACATCGTTGCCGATGGAGATGGCTGGCTGGTGAAAGGGGGGACGGACCTGCACTCACTGCAACATCTGCTGGATAATCAGGATCTGGTCAAGCCGGAAGACGATCACGCTTCACTGGCGGGTCTGCTGATTGAACAAAAAGGGCAGTTGCCGAAGCCCGGCGAAGTGATCGCTATGCCGCCGTTGCGCTTCCAGATTATCGAAGCCACTGATTATCGCATCGACCTGGTGCGCGTCACCCGGCAGCATGAAGAAGACGAGCATTAATCGCTATTAACAAAAACCGGGGATCCCCCGGTTATGTTATCGCTCTTTAATCGCACTGCACTTTTATTGCCAAACCACCGCGGGACGTCTCGCGGTACTTGGCGTTCATGTCTTTACCGGTCTCGTACATGGTTTCGATCACTTTATCCAGCGAGACTCGCGCTTCGCTGGTGCGGCGCATTGCCATACGCGCGGAGTTAATCGCCTTAACCGAAGCAATCGCGTTACGCTCGATACAGGGAACCTGAACCTGGCCCGCCACCGGGTCACAGGTCAGCCCAAGATTGTGCTCCATGCCGATTTCAGCTGCGACACAAACCTGTTCAGGGCTGGCTCCCAACAGTTCTGCCAGCCCGGCCGCAGCCATAGAACAGGCGACGCCCACCTCTCCCTGGCAGCCGACTTCGGCACCAGAAATAGAAGCATTCATTTTATACAGAATGCCGATAGCACCGGATGCCATAAAGTAGCGGATGAAAATATCCGGAGTGACCGATTCAATAAAGTGGTCATAGTAGGCCAACACCGCCGGAACAATACCGCAGGCACCGTTGGTCGGGGCCGTCACCACACGACCACCGGCGGCATTCTCTTCATTGACCGCCAGCGCAAACATATTCACCCAGTCGATGACGATCATTGGGTCGCTGGAAAGCTTGTCGGATGAGACCAGCAGGCGGCGCAGCGCTGACGCACGGCGCGGCACGCGCAGCGGGCCGGGCAGAACCCCTTCAGTATTTAATCCGCGGTCGATGCAGTCACGCATGGTCTGCCACACGTCGGTGAAATAGCGTTCAATGTCCGCACGGCTGTGGACGGCAAGTTCATTTTTCATCACCATGCCGGACAGGGACAGGCCGGTCACCTGGCAGTGAGCCAGCATCTCCTTAGCGGAATGAAACGGATAGGGAACCGACACCTCATTCAGTGCCGTTTGACCGAAGTGCTCCTCATCGACGATAAAGCCCCCGCCGACCGAATAGTAAGTCTTGCTGTAAATTTTCAGGTCGCCGGCAAAGGCGTGAATACTCATGCCATTTTCATGCAGGACAAGGTTGTCGCTGCGGAACACCATACCGCCTTCACGCGGGAAATCGACTTCGTGTGCGCCGTTGGCCAGCAGCAGGCGTTGGCGCTGCTCAACATCGCGTATAAAGCCGGGGATGGCATCAATATCCACGCTTTGCGGCGAAGCACCGGACAGCCCCATAATAATAGCAATATCAGTATGATGGCCTTTACCGGTCAGCGACAAAGAACCGTATACATCGACCGCAATACGCGTCACCGATGAGAGCTGGTGATTGTCCACCAGATCGTCGACAAACTGTTTGCCGGCTTTCATTGGGCCAACCGTATGAGAGCTTGACGGGCCAATGCCGATCTTAAACATGTCGAAAACGCTAATCACGCTGGATGCTCCTTAAGGATTTGATGACGTTGTGGGGATGTTCATGAAAGACCCCACCTGTTTTGCGAGAAATATAAATGAAATCACGGCACATTGCAGTGATTAGGATCGATATCAAGCCAAATTCTGACGAAAAGTAATGTAAAGATGGGGTTAACTCTGCAAATGGCGACATTTTATTTGCCTAATTCGCTATTTGCCACCTGCAGGCTCAGCTGACGGATAATTCCGGCGGTCATGCCCCAGATAAAATAGTCCTCGTACCATGAAAGCCATACCCGATGAAGTTGCCCCGCGCGCTGGATATCAAGTGGCGTATAGCGGCTAAGACGCAGCGCCTCTGCCAGCGGCATCTCGAACACCGATTCAACTTCGCCTTCGTTGGGCTGCCAGCAAATATCGGCAGGCAACAAGCCGACTACCGGGGTAACCTGAAAGCCGGTACTGCTGGTCACCGGCGGCAGAACGCCGATCACCCTGACCGCTTCGGGAGGAATGGCCACCTCTTCTTGCGCTTCCCGCAGGGCGGTGGCGATCGGGGAACGGTCGTCGGAGTCTCTGACGCCTCCCGGAAAGGCGACCTGACCAGCGTGTTGACGCAGCGTGGCGGCTCGTCGCGTCAACAACAAGGTCGGGGCGGCATGCGCGATCACCGGCACCAATACCGCCGCCTGACGCCGGGGTAAATTGCTGTGCGTTTGCGTAACAGGAGGTTGTAACAGAAAGCGCGTCAGGAAGCGTTGCAGAAGGGTATGTTCAGGATCCATCGGCACCCGCTTCCAGACAGGGCAAAATGCGGTTCACCTTGTCGAAGGTTTCCTGATACTCCGCCGCTTCATCGCTGTCGGCGACGATCCCCCCTCCGGCCGCGCAATACAGCGTGCCGCGTTCGGCAATCAGCGTGCGGATCGTAATGCTGGTATCCATGCGTCCACAGACGCTAAGGTAGCCGATACTGCCGCACCAGGCATTGCGGCGTTGTGGTTCCAGCGCTTCAATAATCTCCATCGATCTGACCTTAGGCGCGCCGGTGATTGAGCCGCCGGGAAAGCAGGCGCGCAGTAAATCACAGGCGGTAAGGCCGGGCTTCAGGCTGGCGGTAATGGTACTGACAAGGTGATGCACCGCCGGGAATGGCTCCACCATGAACAGCTCGGGCACCTCGACGCTGCCCGGTGTCGCCACCCGGCCGATATCATTGCGCAGCAGGTCAACAATCATCAGATTTTCACTGCGGTCTTTCGGCGACTGTGCCAGCTTCTCTCCCTGCAGGCGGTCGGCATTTGGATCGGCAAGGCGGGGCAGGGTTCCCTTGATCGGCCGGGTTTCAATCCGTTGCCGCTCAAGTTTAATGAAACGTTCGGGCGACAGACTAAGGATGACGCTATCGGGCAAACGCAAAAAAGCACTGAACGGAGCGCGGTTAGCCTTGCACAGCCTGCAAAATGCCAGCCATTCGTCGCCGCAATAGGTCGCGGCAAAACGTTGTGCCAGATTGACCTGATAACAGTCGCCAGCCAGCAGCCATTGCTGAACCTGACGGAATTTTTCTCCATACTCCTTGCGTGACATATTCGCCAGCCAGCCGCTGGTGAGACGAAAAGGTTGCGCGAGTAACGGCCGTTGCGCCTGCAGCCAGCTCAGTCTGTTTGCGGCATCACCCTGGACGACAAGGGTCAGCGTTTGACGATGGTGGTCGGCGACCAGCGCCCAGTCATAGATGCCGACAGCCATATCCGGCGTAGTGAGCTGTGGTTGAGCAATGACGGGCAATGTCTCGAACCGGCGTCCGAGATCGTAACCAAACAGGCCCAGCGCTCCGCCCTGAAAGGGAAAGTCGTCGTCAGGCACGGCCTGCATCCCACAATTTTCCAGCTGCTGCTGCAGGAGTGCCAGCGGATCGGCGCTGCTGGTCATACAGTGGCCATCTGCTGCTATTTCCGTTTGCTCACCGCGCGTGGTCAGCGTGACACGCGGCTCGGCAACCAGAATATCGAAGCGATTGTCATTATGTTCGGCAAACCCCGAATGGAGCAGCATCGCCCATGGCAAATGTGAGAGAGCGGCGAACTGATGCTCAACGGCATCGGGCGCATAAGTCAGAGGATAATAAACAGGTGACATGATTCTTCAGCAGCCAGTACGTTACAGAAGCCAAGCCTGACATATTTTTATCCCGCTGGCATCTCTTTGTTACCCGTGAAATAATCCGTGGTGCAAACCCCCCAGGAGTCAATTATGTTCACAGGATTACCCGCGCTGTCATATGAACAGCAGCAACAGGCTGTAGAACGCATTCAGCAACTGATGGCCGAAGGAATGAGCAGCGGTGAGGCAATCGGCATGGTGGCGGCGGAAATCCGTGAGAACCATACCGGTGGGCATGTTGCCGTGATGTTCGACGAAGACGAAGAAGACTATATGGGCGACAATAACCACGATGAGGAACAGCCGGAAGAAGAGTAAACCGGTTGGCCAGCCCCTGCCACAGCGCGGCAGGGGGGCAAACTATATCGCCGCAATAATTTTAATTTCCACCCGGTATTTTTCATCCATCAGATCCGCCTGCACGGTACAGCGTACCGGCGCGTGACCCGGCGACACCCACGCATCCCAGGCACGATTCATAGCCGCAAAATCTTCTTTGTGAACCAAAAACAGGGTGGCATCCAGAATCTTGCTTTTATCTGACCCGACGCGCGTGAGTAGTTTATCGATTGTCGCCAGGGCATTTGCCGTCTGCGCCTCAGCGCCTTCATCCAGATTATCAGGCACGCTGGTGTAGTAAACCGTGTCATTGTGTATCACCGCTTCGGACATGCGGTGTTCTGGATCGATGCGTTCAATGGTCATGCGAGTTCCTTTATCATCGTTTAGTCAAATCGGCTTAAGACTGGCACAATTTGCTATCGCCTGTCATCTGAAGGGTTGAAGCGCGCAGGCGGATACTGAATTTCTGACAGTAGCGCAGCGGTTAATATTGATGAACTTATCATGTAAAAACAGAGCTACAAAACCGATCGTACAGGTGGCTTTCAGCAGCTTTCCCGGCATAGCGGTTTAAGGCCTTACCGATGGATATGCGCATCGTTCAACGTGAATAACCGGTAAAGAGTAATACGGAAAACAGGCGCTGGATATGTCACCATTTGCACCTACGGCAAAAAGACTAATGGAATATCAATGCGATGAGTGTGGCGAACGCCTTGTGAAATTGCCACTGAATTAACAGAGGTCTTAATGCTTTACTTTGTGACATTATCCACATATATCCTATCAGGATTGATGATGCTGATAGTTTTGCACAGCGAAATTGATACTGACATAATTACAGTAGTTTCTATCGCCCGTGAGGATATGTGACAGACGATTTTGCAGCAGATGGCGCCCTGGCGCAGGCAATACCTGGCTTCAGGCCACGTGAACCTCAGCGTGAGATGGCCGCGGCGGTGGCTCGTGCCATCGAAAATAAAAGTGAGTTGGTGGTTGAAGCGGGAACCGGCACCGGAAAAACATATGCTTACCTTGCTCCGGCTCTACGCTGCGGGAAAAAAGTGATTGTCTCTACCGGCTCCAAAGCGTTGCAGGATCAGCTCTACAGTCGCGATTTGCCTACGGTGGCAAAAGCGCTGAAATACAAGGGCAGTATGGCCCTGCTCAAAGGGCGTTCTAATTATCTCTGCCTTGAGCGACTGGAGCAGCAATCGATGGCCGGTGGCGATCTGGCGGTGCAGGCGATGAGCGACCTGGTGCATCTGCGCGGCTGGTCAAATGAAACCGTCGACGGCGATATCAGCACCTGTGGCGGAGTAGCAGAAGACAGCATTATCTGGCCGCTGGTGACCAGCACCAATGATAACTGCCTTGGCAGCGACTGCCCACAATATCAAGATTGCTTCGTGGTGAAAGCACGTCGTAAGGCGATGGATGCCGACGTGGTGGTGGTCAATCACCATCTCTTCCTTGCCGATATGGTGGTCAAGGAGGGCGGCTTCGCCGAGCTGATCCCGGACGCTGATGTGATGATCTTCGATGAAGCCCATCAGGTGCCGGATATTGCCAGCCAGTATTTCGGCCAGCAGTTATCGAGCCGCCAGCTGCTTGACCTGGCGAAAGATATCACCCTTGCTTACCGCACCGAAATTCGTGATTCACAGCAGCTGCAAAAGGCCGCTGACCGACTGGCCCGCAGCGCTCAGGACTTCCGACTGTCGTTGGGCGACCCCGGTTTTCGTGGCAATCTGCGCGACCTGTTGCGCGATGCAAATATTCAGCGCGCGCTGCTACTGCTCGATGACGCGCTGGAACTGTGCTTCGACGTGGCTAAACTCTCCCTGGGGCGTTCAGCACTGCTGGATGCGGCGTTTGAACGTGCTGCGCTCTATCGCGGCCGTTTAAAGCGGTTGAAGGATGTCAGCCAGCCAGGCTTCAGCTATTGGTATGAATGCAACGCGCGCCATTTTGTGTTGGCGCTGACGCCACTGTCGGTGTCAGATCGTTTCCGTGAAGCGATCGATGAGCGCCCCGCCAGCTGGATCTTCACCTCGGCGACGCTGGCGGTGAATGAACAGATGGCCCATTTTGTTGAGCGGCTTGGCGTTGGGCAGGCAGAAGCATTGATCCTCTCAAGCCCGTTTGACTTTGCCCGCCAGGCGCTGCTGTGCGTGCCGCGTCACCTGCCATCGCCCAATCAGCCCGGCGGCGCTCGTCAGCTGGCGCGTATGTTACGGCCATTGATTGAGGCGAATAACGGCCGCTGTTTTTTCCTTTGTACATCTCATCAGGTGATGCGAGATTTGGCGGCCGAGTTCCGCGCTACGCTGGCCTTGCCAGTCCTGTTACAGGGAGAAACCAGCAAAGGCCAACTGCTGAAACAATTTGTGGCGGCAGGCAATGCCTTGCTGGTGGCGACCAGCAGCTTCTGGGAAGGAGTGGACGTGCGCGGTGATGCACTGTCGCTGGTGATTATCGATAAGCTGCCGTTTACCTCTCCCGATGACCCGCTGTTAAAAGCGCGCATGGAAGACTGCAAAGTACGCGGTGGCGACCCCTTTGCAGAGGTTCAGCTGCCGGATGCGGTGATTACCCTGAAGCAGGGGGTTGGTCGTCTGATCCGTGACGTCAATGACCGCGGCGTATTGGTGATTTGCGATAATCGTCTGGTCATGCGCCCATACGGTGCGGTATTCGTTAACAGCCTGCCGCCAACGCCGCGCACCCGCGATGTGCAAAAAGCCGTGGATTTTCTCAAAGCCACCGCGCAGCAGTAATGAATAAGGCATCAATATGATATGCTACGCGCCCGAAAATTCCTTACCCTTGAGGTGGCTATGTCCACGCGAATATTAGCGATTGATACGGCGACAGAGGCCTGTTTGGTCGCACTATTGAATAATCAGCAGCAGCTGGCCTGTTTCGAGCTTTGCGCCCGTGAACATACGCAGCGCATCCTTCCGCTGGTACAGCAGCTGTTGCAGGAGGGCGGGGTAGCGTTGAACGAGCTAGATGCACTGGCCTTTGGCCGTGGCCCCGGCAGCTTTACCGGCGTGCGCATTGGTATTGGCATCGCTCAGGGGTTGGCGTTGGGTGCCGGGATACCGTTAATCGGCATTTCTACCCTGAAAACGATGGCGCAAAGCGCATGGCGGCGGCAGGGTGCAACCCGGGTGTTGGCAGCGATTGATGCGCGTATGGGGGAGGTCTATTGGGCAGAATACCAGCGCGATGAGCGGGGCATCTGGCACGGCGAAGAGAGTGAAGCGGTACTGAAACCTGAGGCCGTTCTGCAACGCATGGCCGCGCTTAGCGGTCAGTGGGCATGCGTCGGTACGGGTTGGAAAGCCTGGCCGCAGTTAGCCGGGTTCGACAGGCTCGATTTGCGGGTGACCGAAGTCGAGCTTCCGTGCGCCGAAGACATGCTTCCGCTTGCGCAGCAGGCGCTGTCAGAGGGATTGACGTTGGCTCCTGAGCACGCGGAACCCACCTACTTACGTAACGACGTCGCATGGAAAAAATTACCCGGGCGTGACTAACCCTCTGCAACTATTCAACCAAGGCGCAGTCCAAGTAACATAACCAGGGGAATTTTTATGCGTAAAACAAAGTTGTGGCACTTCAGTGGTTTGTTATTTGTCTCGCTGTTGTTAAGCGGTTGCGTTACGGTGCCGGATTCGGTTAAAGGCACGTCGGCCAAACCGCAGCAGGATCTGGCGCGGGTGCTGACCGCGCCGCAGCTTTATACCGGTCAGGAATCCCGTTTTGGTGGCAAGGTTATCAGAGTGGATAACCGCAAGGATAAGACCCGCCTGGAAATCGCTGCCATGCCGCTCGATGAAGGCGCCAGACCCATACTCGGCTCGCCCTCTACGGGGCGCATTTATGCGGATGTAAATGGCTTTATTGACCCGACAGACTTTAGCGATCGGATGGTTACCGTGGTGGGCCCGATCGGCGGCGTTGAAAAAGGCAAAATTGGTGAAGCACAATACAATTTCCTGGTCGTTAACGTTACTGGCTACCAGCGTTGGCACCTTGGCCAGCAAATTATTGCGCCAGCCCCCATTGATCCCTGGATCTGGTACGGCTCAAATAGTGGCCATCATCGTGGTGGATACTGGGGGCCTGCTCCCTGGGGCTATTACAACCCGGGGCCGGCTCGCGTGCAGACCATCCTCACTGAATAAGCGCTGCTGACCCTCACTTCACTGCCTGTCCGTACCCCGGACGGGCAGTATTAGCTGGATTTATTCACTTATAAATTTAGTGATGCGCTTCGCAACCTGACCAGGGAACACGCAGCAAGCGGGTGCGATGAGTTAAAGTAATGTTAACAAATGCAGAAAAATCGAGACTGCGATGACGTCCAATATCAACTTTCGAGGCAACTCGTTGCATAAGGTTTGGTTAAACCGATACCCCGTCGATGTACCGGCAGAGATTAATCCCGATCGCTACGGCTCGCTTATCGATCTGTTTGAACATGCCGTACTGCGCTATGCCAGGCAAACGGCGTTTATCAACATGGGCCAACGTCTCTCTTTCAGCCAGTTAGACTCGCGTAGCCGTTCATTTGCGGCCTACCTGCAACAGGGCTTGGGTTTGCAGAAAGGCGATCGGGTGGCACTGATGATGCCCAACTTGCTGCAATATCCTGTCGCCCTGTTTGGCATACTGCGCGCCGGAATGGTCGTAGTGAACGTCAACCCGCTGTATACGCCACGCGAACTTGAGCACCAGTTGCGGGACAGCGGCGCCAGTGCCATCGTTATCGTAACCAATTTTGCCCATACGTTGGAAAGAGTGGTGGCCAATACCAGGGTGAAGCACGTTGTGCTTACCAGTCTTGGCGATCAGCTGTCAGCCGCAAAAGGGACGCTGGTCAACTTTGTCGTTAAGTATATAAAAAAAATGGTGCCGACTTATCATCTGCCGGGAGCAGTCTCTTTTCGTCAGGCGCTGCAAAGTGGCGCACAGATGGAATATGTTAAACCGCACATTGTTAATGACGATTTGGCATTCCTGCAATATACCGGCGGTACTACCGGCGTGGCCAAAGGGGCGATGCTGTCCCATCGCAATATGCAGGCTAATCTGGAGCAGACTAAAGCGACCTACGGTTCACTGCTGAAAGCGGGTAAAGAGACCGTAGTCACGGCATTGCCGCTCTACCATATATTCGCGCTGACGGTGAACTGTTTACTGTTTATAGAGCTTGGCGGGGCCAACCTGCTGATAACTAACCCGCGCGATATTCCGGGGCTGGTCAAGGAGCTGGGCAAATATCCGTTCAGCGCCATTACCGGCGTCAATACCCTGTTTAACGCGCTACTGAATGATGCAGCTTTTAACCGGCTGGATTTCTCCTCGCTCAGCCTGTCGGCAGGCGGCGGTATGCCCATACAAAAAGCGGTCGCCGAGCGTTGGGAGAAACTCACCGGGCACTATCTGCTGGAAGGCTATGGGCTGACGGAGTGCTCACCGCTGGTATCGGTCAACCCGCATGATATTCAGTGTCACAATGGCAGCATCGGTTTACCCGTGCCCTCCACCGATATTATGCTGGTTGATGATGCGGGAAACGAAACGGCCGCTGGTGAGCCCGGTGAGCTGTGTATCAAAGGGCCTCAGGTCATGTCAGGATACTGGCAGCGCCCGCAGGATACCGGTGAGGTGTTGAAAAATGGATGGCTTCGCAGTGGTGATATTGTTACCGTTGATGATGAAGGTTTTCTACGCATTGTCGATCGTAAAAAAGATATGATTCTGGTCTCCGGGTTCAACGTCTATCCGAATGAAATTGAAGAGGTGGTGATGCTGCATCCGAAAGTGGCTGAAGCGGCAGCCATCGGCGTACCGGATGATGTTGCCGGTGAAACGGTGAAAATCTGCGTAGTGAGGAAAGACGCGTCACTGACCGCAGATGAAGTGATAGCCCACTGCAAGAATCATCTGACTGGTTACAAAGTTCCCAAAATTGTTGAGTTTCGCAATGAGCTTCCAAAGACCAACGTGGGTAAAATCCTGCGACGCCAACTGCGCGAGGAAGCAAACACCATTGCGCAGCAGTCACGCTGATGCCCGAGGGCGTTTGCCTTAACATACTATGCCGGGCCACCCGGCATTTTTTACGCTACACATACTAATGACCACCGCAATTACCCGGCCGGTGATGAGAGAATGCTAACTTGAATTACACCATGATCACCACTAACGCAGCGCTGTGCGAAGTGTGCCAGCGCGCCCGCCAGGTTCCGGCGCTGGCGCTGGACACAGAATTTGTTCGTACCCGCACTTACTACCCTCGTCTGGGATTAATACAGCTGTACGATGGTGAAACTATCTGCCTGATTGATCCACTGCCCATTACCGACTGGACTCCATTCAGAGATCTGCTGTTGGACCAGCAGGTCATAAAATACCTCCATGCAGGGAGCGAGGATCTGGAGGTTTTTCAGCATGAATTTGGCGTGCTGCCGCAGCCAATGATCGATACGCAGATCCTGGCGGCGTTCAGTGGCCGTCCGTTATCATGCGGTTTTGCCACTATCGTTGAATCCTTTACCGGCATCGTACTGGATAAAAGTGAATCGCGCACCGACTGGCTGGCGCGGCCATTGAGTGAAAAGCAGTGCCGGTATGCGGCTGCCGATGTGTTCTATTTACTGCCCATTGCCGAAAAGCTGGTAGCCGAAACCGAAGCTGCAGGCCAGATGGCTGCTGCGCTTGACGAGTGCCGTTTACTTTGCCAGCGCCGCACCAGCGTACTGAAACCCCAAGAAGCCTACCGGGAAATTGCCAATGCCTGGCAGTTACGCCCACGCCAGCTGGCGGCATTGCGGCAGATGGCCGCATGGCGACTGGAAGTAGCGCGTGAAAAAGACATGGCGGTTAACTTTGTCGTTCGTGAAGAGAATCTGTGGAAGGCTGCCCGCTTTATGCCCGGATCCCTGGCAGAGCTGGATCATTTAGGGTTATCAGGTCAGGAGATCCGTTTCCACGGTAAGGCGCTGTTGGCAATGGTTGCCGAGGCAAATGCGTTGGAGGAGGAGCAGTTACCGCCACCGGTAGCCAACCTCATGGATTACCCGCATTATAAGCAGGTATTTAAGAGTCTGAAAGGGCTGGTGGCCGAAACGGCAGAGCGGCATGGCGTCAGTCAGGAGCTGTTGGCATCACGGCGTCAGATAAATCAGCTGTTAAGCTGCCACTGGCAACTCAAACCTCAGCAGGGGAAACCTGAACTGATTGACGGCTGGCGTGGCGTTCTGTTAGATGCAGGTATCGCCGAGATCCTCGCTGCACACTGATTAAACCCAATGCCCCCTGCACAGGCAGGGGGCAATCATGAGAAGGAAGAGATCATTTAGGCACTTCTTCCGCTTCTGTTTCGGGCAGCGTGACGTTCAATTCGAGAATGGAAATGTCATCATCTTTTTGATCCAGCTTGACGCTCAACATTTCTGGATCGATTTTCACGTATTTACAAATCACTTCCAAAATGTCCCTTTTCAGCTGGGGCAGGTAGTGGGGCTCGCAGTCGCCCCTTCTGCGTTCCGCCACGATGATCTGTAGCCGTTCCTTGGCTATATTGGCTGTGCTCTTTTTTCGGGATAAAAAGAAATCGAGTAAGGCCATGGTTTATCCCCCAAACAGTCGTTTCAGGAAACCCTTCTTCTCTTCTTCAATGAAGCGGAAGGGACGATCTTCTCCAAGCAGGCGGTCGACGGTATCAGCATAAGCTTTACCTGCATCGGATTCGGCATCAAGGATAACCGGCTCACCCTGATTCGATGCGCGTAACACCGACTGGTCTTCAGGGATCACGCCAGCCAGAGGAATACGCAGTATCTCCAGCACGTCTTCCATGCTAAGCATGTCGCCACGATTGACCCGGCCCGGATTGTAACGCGTCAGTAACAGATGCTCTTTAATCGCATCTTCTCCGTTCTCTGCCCGGCGGGACTTGGAAGACAGAATGCCCAGGATGCGGTCAGAGTCACGCACCGAGGAGACTTCCGGATTGGTGGTGATTATTGCTTCATCGGCGAAATAAAGCGCCATCAGCGCGCCGGTTTCGATGCCGGCTGGTGAGTCGCAGACGATGAAGTCGAAATCCATTTTGCCAAGGTCGTTTAATACTTTCTCCACTCCTTCCCGGGTCAGCGCGTCTTTATCGCGAGTTTGCGATGCAGGAAGAATAAAAAGATTCTCGGTGCGTTTATCTTTGATCAGTGCCTGATTAAGAGTGGCATCACCCTGAATCACGTTTACAAAGTCATAGACGACGCGGCGCTCACAGCCCATGATCAGATCGAGGTTACGCAGACCGATATCGAAATCGATAACAACGGTTTTTTTACCTTTCTGCGCCAGACCGGTAGCGATGGCCGCGCTGGACGTAGTTTTACCTACGCCTCCCTTACCCGATGTAACAACAATTATGCGTGCCATATAGTAATTTCCTTGAAAAAGAAAAAGCTGTTGAGCATGGCTCAGTTCAATGTCTGTATAGTCAATGCGCCGTCTTCAAGATAAAGACGCGATGCTTTTCCGAAATACTCGGCCGGGATCTGGTCCATAATCCAGTAATTCCCCGAAATGGATACCAACTCTGCGGATAAACTGGTGCAAAAAATCTGACAATTCTTGTCGCCATTCGCTCCAGCCAATGCACGTCCGCGCATCATTCCATAGATATGAATATTGCCGTCAGCAATCAGTTCAGCGCCTGCACTGACGCTGTTGGTGACAATGAGATCGCAATCTTTAGCATAAATTTGCTGACCGGAGCGAACCGGAGAAGAAATAACCCGGGTTTTACCGTTCGCCGGCTCGGGCGATGTGGCAACAGGGGGAATATCGATGTTATTTTTCTGCTCTTTGCCTTCATTTAGCACGGGCAGTCCTGAACCTGTAATGATGCGCTTTAACTGTTCATCTTTGCAGCCGCTAATGCCAACAATAAGCAAACCGCACTCCAGAATGGCCTGCTTCATCTGACGCCAGTTTACTTCGCTGGTCAGGGCTGCAACATTGACCACCACTGGCGCGTTTTTCAGGAAAGCGGGCGCCTGACTGACCTTTACCTCAAGTGCTTTTCGCACGATTGCGGGGTCGGTGTGATGTAAATGAATAACCGACAGCGTAAAATTACTGCCTTTCAACTCGATTGACGATTGTGACATCTGTCCCGCTGTGTCCTGTTATTTCTCTTCCCGAACCAATTTACGCCACTTTATGGCGTAACACCAAGTCAGGTAATATTAAGAAGTTCTGCAAGCATGTTATAGTTACTGTTATATTCAGGCAAGCCAACATCCGGTTAATTCGAGTAAAAACATGTTTTGTGTGATCTACAGAAGTCCTCATCGCGACCAAACCTATCTTTATGTTGAGAAAAAAGACGATTTTACACGCGTACCCGAAGCCCTGCTTAAGGGGTTCGGAAAACCCAGACTGGCGATGCTACTACCGCTTGACGGCAGCAAAAAGCTGGTAGGTGCCGACATCGAAAAAGTGAAAACAGCTCTGCAAGATGAAGGCTTTTATTTACAGTTACCGCCGCCTCCTGAAAGCTTGCTTAAGATACATCTTAGTGGAGTGGTAAAAGATTAGCTGGGAATTATCTGTCACTTTGTCTCCGCCGGCAGCAAACAACGCTTTATTATTAAATTCAAAATTTGCCGGCGGGTTTAGCGATAAATGTGCTGCGGTATCTCGCTTCCCCTTGTGCATGACGGTCATCAACCTGATATCTGCCGGTAAAGCTGGCGCATTTCATCACAATCTCCATCCGGTTCATCCTGTCTTTAATTGAAACGGATATCCTTATGGCACAGGATTGCGTCTGACCTGTCACCAGGGCATGCTGCAAATTCGCGCCGGTACCATGCCGGCATTATTCATCAATCAGGCAGGGGAACAGTATGTATCAGCACCACAACTGGCAGGGCGAACTGTTGGATTTTCCGGTAAGCAAAGTGGTTTGCGTTGGTAGTAACTATGCTAAACACATCAAGGAGATGGGAAGTGCCACCCCGTCTGAACCGGTACTGTTTATCAAACCGGAAACGGCGATTTGCGATCTTCGCCAGCCACTGTCTGTTCCACAGGGCTTCGGTGCCGTTCACCACGAAATTGAATTAGCGGTGCTGATTGGCTCTACGCTGAAACAGGCTAGTGAACAGCATGTTGCGCAGGCGATTGCAGGTTATGGTATCGCGCTCGATCTCACGCTTCGTGAGGTGCAGGCAGGATGTAAGCAAGCCGGGCAGCCCTGGGAAAAGGCCAAAGGATTTGATAACTCTTGTCCGCTGTCAGGCTTTATCCCGTTAAGCGAGTTTGATGACGATCCCCAGAACGTAGAGCTGAAACTGACTGTCAATGGCCAGGTCCGTCAGCAGGGGAGCACTGCCGGGATGATCCACAAAATCCAGCCGCTCATTGTCTATATGAGTCGCTATTTCACCTTGCGCGCCGGTGACGTCATCCTTACCGGAACGCCGGAGGGCGTTGGCCCGTTGCAGTCTGGTGACAAACTGTCGCTTTCTCTGGGCGGGCGCGCTGTTTCCACCCGCGTGCTGTAAGGCTTGCATCTTACGCCCAAACCCCTTATAAGGTGCGGGTTTTTACTTTTACCGGACGCGAACATGACTGAGACCCCTTTCTGGCAGCGTAAAACGCTGGAACAAATGAGCGATGAGGAATGGGAATCCTTGTGTGATGGTTGTGGTCAATGCTGCCTGAATAAATTGCAGGACGCTGACACAGATGAGATCTACTTCACCAACGTGGCCTGCAACCAGCTCAATATCAAAACCTGCCAGTGCCGTCATTATGAGCAGCGTTTCGAATTAGAAGAGGACTGTATTAAACTCACCCGTGAAAATTTGCCGACTTTTCAGTGGCTGCCACCCAGTTGTGCTTACCGCATCCTCGCCGAAGGTAAACCGTTACCGCCCTGGCATCCATTGCGCAGCGGATCGCGTGCAGCCATGCACGCCGCGCGCATTTCTGTGCGCCACATCGCGGTGCATGAAAGCGAAGTAGTCGATTGGGAAGAGCACATTATCAACCGTCCACGCTGGTACGGTAAGTAATTATTGTCAGCACGGGGGCGTTAAGCCGGCGGGGCTTTTCTACGGGATCGGCAAAAAGAAGGGCCAGTCACACTGGCCCTGACTGTTTTCAACGCGAGAACAAATCGCGTCTCTTAGCGGTAAATGCCTGTGCTATCAGTACCAGCACGGCGACCACCAGGTATGCAGCGAAGACCCCCAGCAACCACTGAGGCATTGAAAGCGTCAGGAACGACCAGGATTTCACCGCGCAGTCACCGCTGGCAACAAATACCGACGGTAACCATTTATCCACTGGCAGCCAGGATGGGAAGCGGGCAGCAAAATCACAGGTGACAAAGGGGGACGGATGCAGTTGGATCATAGTGTGTTCCCTTGCCAGACGCAGGCCTTGCCACGCGCTGTAAAGCCATAGCAAAATAGCTCCCCAGCGTAACGGGGTTTTTGGCGCGACGGCACCAACCAGACCCGCTCCCATGATGCCAAACAGGGCGCAGCGCTCATAAATACACATTACGCAAGGTGGAAGCTGCATAACATGCTGAAAGTAAAGAGCACTCATTTCCAGCGCAAAAGCGGTCAGGGCCAGCAAAAGCCATGCCCCGCGGCCCTGAGAGCAGCGATTAAGGTATCTCAACATTATTTTGTCCGTGTAAGAGGCGTTTATCCGGAAGTTTAAACCAAAAGTGGCGGCGTGCCATCCTGTCAGCAAGAAATTTAAACATGAAATAACGTAAACAAACCTACAACCGCATTATTGCCAGCACAAATAAGCTCACCATGAGGACGAGTCGATGGCAAGGCAGCCATCCTGAAAAATAGAAATCTATCTGATTTTTGCCTGCAATCTCCTTTTGGCAGCATGGCTGGCTAGGTGATGCCAGGGGCCTCTGCTATGATTGGCCTAATTATCAGTTACAAACGCAACGGAAATTGAACGCTATGATCATTAAGGCGCAGAGCCCGGCGGGTTTCGCGGAAGAGTATATTATTGAAAGCATCTGGAACAGTCGTTTCCCTCCGGGGTCGATTCTCCCCGCTGAACGCGAACTCTCCGAACTGATAGGCGTTACCCGTACCACGTTGCGTGAAGTTCTGCAGCGACTGGCGCGTGATGGCTGGCTGACCATACAACACGGTAAGCCGACAAAAGTGAATAATTTTTGGGAAACCTCCGGCTTAAGCATTCTTGAAACGCTGGCGCGACTTGACCACGACAGCGTGCCACAGCTAATCGATAATCTGTTGTCAGTTCGTACTAATATCTCCTCGATCTTTATTCGCCGCGCAATCCGAACCTATCCGGACAAAGCGCGTGAGGTTCTGGAAACGGCAAGGATGGTTGAAGACCATGCAGAGGCTTATACTCATCTCGACTACAGCATTTTTCGCGGGTTGGCGTTTGCCTCCGGCAATCCAATTTATGGCCTTATCCTTAATGGGTTGAAGGGGCTTTACACTCGCGTCGGGCGTCACTACTTCTCGAATCCCGAAGCGCGTCGGCTGGCTCAGGCGTTTTACCAGCAGTTGCTGGACATCCTGAACACTCAACAGTATGAATTAATCGTTGACTGCGTCAGGAGTTATGGCCGTCAAAGCGGTGAGATCTGGCACGGTATGCAAATCAGTATGCCAACCGACACGCCAACGGGTCGCTGACGGTCGGTACGCAAAGGACTTGCCGGGCGAGCAGTTAACCACCTGCTCAGCGGTAAATCGGGTTCTCACCCGGATTGTGACTTCATGCGAACGCCAGGTCAGATAATGGTTCCGGGGCGCGACGGGCAGCGGTCAAGGATCTCAACGCTGCCATCCTCATTACGCTGTTCAAGCTTTATGTCGAAGCCCCACAGCCGGTGCACATGCTTTAACACCTCACGTCGGCTGCTATCCAGCGGCGCCCGTTTGTGCGGCACATAGCGTAATGTCAGCGATCGGTCACCACGTAAATCCACGTCATAGACCTGAATATTGGGTTCAAGATTGCTCAGATTGTACTGATCGGAGAGCTGCTGGCGGATTTTCTTATAACCTGCTTCATCATGAATAGCCGCTATTTCCAGGAAGTTATTACGGTCGTCATCCATCACGGTAAACAGGCGCAAGTCGCGCATGACTTTTGGCGACAGGAACTGGCTGATGAAACTCTCATCTTTGAACTCGCGCATGGCGAAGTGCAAAGTATCCAGCCAGTCTGAACCCGCGATATCCGGGAACCAGTGGCGATCTTCTGCGGTAGGATGCTGGCAGATGCGTTTGATATCCTGGAACATAGCGAAACCCAGCGCATAAGGGTTTATGCCGTTGTACCACTGACTGTTATACGGTGGCTGGAATACCACGTTGGTGTGACTGTGCAGAAACTCCAGCATAAAGCGCTCGGTCACTTTCCCTTCGTCATACAGATGGTTAAGGATGGTGTAATGCCAGAAGGTCGCCCAGCCTTCGTTCATCACCTGAGTTTGTTTCTGCGGATAGAAATACTGGCTGACTTTACGAACTATGCGCATGCATTCCCGTTGCCAGGGTTCCAGCAGGGGGGCATTTTTCTCCATAAAGTAGAGCAAATTTTCCTGAGGTTCAGCCGGATAACGTGCGCTGGTGAGATGAGCTTCTTCCTGTTGACGCCGTGGCAGGGTGCGCCACAGCATGTTCACCTGACTTTGCAGATATTCCTCACGGCTTTGCTGCCGTGCTTTCTCTTCCTGCAATGAGATTTTTTGTGGGCGTTTATAGCGATCAACGCCGTAATTCATCAGGGCGTGGCAGGAGTCCAGCAGACGTTCAACCTGTTCAACACCGTACCGTTCCTCACACTGTGAAATGTAATTTCGGGCGAAAATAAGGTAGTCGACGATCGAACCCGCATCAGTCCAGGTACGGAAAAGGTAATTGTTTTTAAAAAAGGAGTTATGACCATAGCAGGCGTGAGCTATCACCAACGCCTGCATCGTCATGGTGTTCTCTTCCATCAGATAGGCGATGCAGGGATTGGAGTTGATCACGATCTCATATGCCAGACCCTGTTGGCCATGTTTATAGCGCTGCTCTGTTTCAATAAACTTCTTGCCGAATGACCAGTGAGCATAATTGATTGGCATACCCACGCTGGAATAGGCATCCATCATTTGCTCAGAGGTAATGAGCTCAATTTGGTGGGGGTAGGTTTCCAGCCGGTAG
This sequence comes from Erwinia amylovora, assembly GCF_017161565.1. Classification (NCBI taxonomy): domain Bacteria; kingdom Pseudomonadati; phylum Pseudomonadota; class Gammaproteobacteria; order Enterobacterales; family Erwiniaceae; genus Erwinia; species Erwinia amylovora. The sequence continues at coordinate 2,058,343 of NZ_CP066796.1, read as the reverse complement.
GATTTGGCGACGCGATCTATCTCCTTGAGGTAAACGTCAAGCAGTTCAAAGGTCCAGTCTGGTCCGTCATTGAGTCGTTGATTGTCCTTAACCGGAAGATCAAAAATAGTGGTCATAGCGCACTCCTTTATTTACAAAAGCGGATCGGGCAGTAAAAGATCCGTTTGCATATCGACCTGTCAGCTCAACATCTCAACACCGACAAAGCCTTGAAGTAAACCCATTTCCTCAATAATAGTTCACTGTCTCTTATCCCTCGCGGTAAAACAATGGAAATTTTCGATAGAAAATACAGTGCAGATCGGAAAATTAACGTCATCAAAGGGTAAATACACCCTTATCAGGCATTTACAGGATAAAATCCTGTTTAATAAGGCCAGGGCAAATTAAGTGTGAAAATGCTGACGAACAGGCAATTAAGCTTTCGATAAAATATTACGTGCTGCATAGCTCTTTTACAGAGTATTTATCACTGAAGTTATGTGTCGATGTTGTGTTTTTATCGCATTTAGGTAAAACATAGTTAAAAAAATGCGGTGGAGATAGCCCTCTTGGTTTAGTTCATTAACCTAATGCAAGGCGTTTATCTCAGCATATTATTCTATGTTGCACTGGATGAGGTCGGTATGCGAGTTGTCATTCTGGGTAGTGGGGTGGTTGGCGTGGCAAGTGCCTGGTATCTGGCCCAGGCCGGACACGAAGTTACGGTGATTGACCGTCAGCCGGCTCCCGCGCTGGAAACCAGTGCCGGCAATGCCGGGCAAATATCGCCGGGATATGCGGCTCCCTGGGCAGCACCGGGCGTGCCGCTAAAAGCCATCAGGTGGATGTTCCAGCGACACGCGCCTTTAGCCATCCGTCTTGATGGCAGTCGATTCCAGTTGGAATGGATGTGGCAGATGCTGCGTAACTGCGATATGCGCCATTATCAGCAGAATAAAAGTCGTATGGTGCGTATTGCAGAGTACAGTCGCGACTGCCTTAAAACGCTACGCCATCAAACCGGCATTGCCTATGAAGGTCGTCAGGGAGGAACGCTGCAACTGTTTCGTACCGCTCAGCAGTATGAAAGCGCCGCTAAAGATATCGAAGTGTTACGCGAAGCCGGCGTTCCCTATCAGCTGCTTGAAGCGGCGCAACTGAGCCAGGTCGAACCTGCCCTGGCGGCCACACAGCACAAGCTGACGGGAGGGCTACGCTTACCCAACGATGAAACGGGTGACTGTCAGTTGTTTACCCAGCGCCTGGCGGAAATGGCGATGGCCGCTGGCGTTAACTTCCGTTTCAATACTCCTGTTGATGCGTTGCTACAGGACGCCAACCGCATTGCAGGCGTGCAATGCGGCAGTGAGCGGTTAACGGCAGATGCTTACGTCGTGGCACTTGGCTCATTCTCTACTGCACTGCTGGCTGATATTGTTAACCTCCCTGTCTACCCACTGAAGGGTTACTCACTGACCATCCCCGTGAAAGATGAAAAAGCAGCTCCGCTATCAACGGTGCTGGATGAGAGCTATAAAGTGGCCATTACCCGTTTCGACAATCGTATTCGCGTGGGGGGGATGGCTGAAATTGTCGGTTTCGACACGCAGCTGCTGCCTGCACGCCGCAGGACGTTGGAAATGGTCGTTCGCGATCTTTATCCACAAGGGGGCGATATCGGGCAGGCAACGTTCTGGAGTGGCTTGCGACCGATGACCCCGGATGGCACACCCGTTGTTGGTCGTACTCCGTTGAAAAACCTGTACCTTAATACCGGTCATGGTACTCTTGGCTGGACCATGGCTTGCGGGTCCGGACAGCTGTTGGCAGACATTATTTCCGGGCGCACACCGGCTATTTCTGCTGATGATTTGTCGGTGATACGCTATCTGCCTGGCTTCAACCCTGTCCCCGTTCGTTCGCTGCACGGTGTCAAGGTTCGTTAACTCATCGCATGGTTTTACAAGGAGAGGATATGTCTCGTCCGATTGTCGCAACGATAAACCGCGCCGCGTTGCGGCAAAATCTGGCCATAGCGCGGCATAGTGCTGCTGGTGCGCGCCTGTGGTCAGTCGTCAAAGCAAACGCTTACGGGCACGGTATTGAACATGTCTGGCAAAGTCTGACCGAAACCGATGGTTTTGCCTTACTCAACCTTGAAGAGGCGATATTGCTGCGTGAGTGTGGCTGGAAAAAACCCATTCTGTTACTGGAAGGATTCTTCCACCCGGACGATCTGCCGCTTCTCGACCGCTATCGTTTAACGACCAGCGTGCACAGTAACTGGCAGATTAATGCGTTGGCTCAGGCAAAGCTCTCTGCACCGTTGGATATCTATCTTAAAATGAACAGCGGCATGAACCGCCTTGGTTTTCAGCCCGATCGGGTGCATAGCGTCTGGCAGAAGCTGCGAGCGCTGGAAAATGTCGGCGAACTGACGCTGATGGCACACTTTGCCGATGCAGAAACGACGGAGGGCGTTGCCGGGCCGCTGAAACGCATTGAACAGGCAGCAGAAGGGCTTGAATGCCCTCGTTCATTGGCAAATTCAGCCGCCACGCTATGGCATCCACAGACGCATTACGACTGGGTTCGACCGGGTATTATTCTGTATGGTGCTTCTCCCAGCGGTCAGTGGCGGGATATTGCCGGTAGCGGTTTACAGCCTGTAATGACCCTCACCAGCGAAATCATTGCCGTTCAGCAGCTCGCCGCCGGTTCCAGCGTGGGCTATGGCGGTCGCTATCGCGCAAACTGCAGTCAGCGCATTGGCGTTGTGGCCTGTGGCTATGCTGATGGCTATCCGCGTCATGCCCCCACCGGTACGCCGATCCGGGTTGATGGCGAAAAAACGCAAATCGTTGGGGCGGTTTCGATGGATATGATCACCGTTGATCTGACACCGTGCCCACGGGCGGGAATAGGCAGTCAGGTTGAACTCTGGGGTGACAACGTCAAAATTGATGATGTGGCTGCTGCATCCGGCACCGTGGGTTATGAGCTGATGTGTGCGCTCGCGCCAAGGGTGCCGGTCAAGGTCGTGTAAAGCGCTCAGAGCGCGGTCAGCGTTCCGCGCACTGATTTACTCATCCGCCAGGAAATCATCGCCAGCAGCGCCCCGGCCAGCATCATCAAGCACAGCGCCGTTTTTTCCGCTACCGGGATGACCATCGCCAGCAGGCCTATGGACGCTCCTCCCGCCATTTGAATACAGCCCGCCAGCGCGGAAGCAACACCGGCCTGCTGCTGAAAAGGTTCGAGGGCATAGCTGGTGGCCGGGCCGACGATAAATGCCAGTCCGGCAACGGCAACGGCAACCGGTAACATATAAAGCAGCCAGTTGGTCTGCCAGCTTTCAGGCAGCAACAAGACTCCTGCCATTAACATGATGGCCCCGGCAACCATTGCCAGCGCGCCTGCAGCCAGGCAAAAAGGGCGACCTGCCCGGCGGATCAGCCTGTTCACCAACACGCTGACCAGCATGATCCAAAAACCATTTGCGCCAAAAGCCATAGAGAACTGCAGGGCGCTAAGCTGGCCCTCCGTCATCAGCACTTGCGGTGCCAGCGACACATAGGTGAGCACCATGCCGAGTGCGCCCGCGTTAGCAAAGGCAAAGGTGAAAAAGCGTGGCTGGCGCAGAATTATCCCGTATTGCACCAGGGGCAATCCTTTTACTTTCCGGGTATCAATTGGACGGGTTTCCGGCAGAAAGAGGGCGATGAGAAGGGCTATAAACACCGCAAAGGCAGCCAGGAACCAGAAATTTGCCCGCCAACCGAATGCTTCGGCCAGAAAGCCACCCAGCATTGGCGCCAGCGCAGGAACAATATTCAAAGCGCCGTTGAGGAAACCGTAGGCGCGTGCCGCATCGTCACCGTCAAGACGATCGCGCACGCCACTGAAAGCGACCACGGCGGTACAACACACGGCGCAGCCCTGAATGATACGGGCGCACAGAAATTGAGGCCAGCCGCTGGCTGTTGCAGCCAGAACGCTGCCGATAATGTAAAGCAGCAGGCCGGTCAGGGCGACAGGTTTGCGGCCGAAATTATCCACCAGTGGGCCGGCAACAATTTGTCCCAGGCCCATTACCAGCAAAAAGAGTGGAACGGTGGTCTGGATGGCGGTTAAGGGCGTGTTAAGACCGCTGGCGATGTCGGGCAGCGTGGGCAAGTAGAGATCAATACCCAACGGGGCAAGCAGAACCAGACTGAGCAGAAGCAGAGTAAATTTTTGCATGGCAGGGTGAGTGTCCAGATTAACGCAAGCCGGACAGGTTAGAGTTAAGCGATGTAAAAGAAAAGCCTGAATTTAGAAAAGTGCCGATCAGAAGATGACAGCCACGCCCGGTCACGTGGCATGACTGTCACAAGCGATGAGTCGGTCAGCTTAATAAGCTCCGTCCCGGCGCAGTACAACGCCGGCGGTTTTGAACAGAATGGCAATATCAGTCCACAGCGCCCAGTTTTTTACATACCAGGAATCAAAATAGACTCTGGTATCGTAATCTATATCGTTGCGCCCGCTAACCTGCCATAAACCGGTCATGCCCGGTTTCGCCATCAGATAATAATCGACATCACCGGCATAACGCTCCAGTTCTGCTTCAACCACTGGTCGTGGTCCCACCAGGCTCATGTCCCCACGGATCACGTTCCATAACTGGGGCAGTTCATCAAGGCTGGTTTTGCGCATTAACGCGCCAATTTGCGTAACGCGAGGATCGTTTTTCAGTTTGAAATCTCTCTGCCATTCACGGCGAGCAGCCTCACTGGTGGCCAGCAGCTTTTCCAGCACGTCAGTCGAGTTCACCACCATGGAACGGAACTTCAGGCACTTGAATTTCTCACCATTCTGGCCAATGCGCTCATGACCGTAGATCGGGCTGCCGCCATCACGGCTCACCAGCCAACTGAACACCGCGAACACGGGGCTAAGGAAAAGCAGCAGCAGAGAAGCTACGACCACATCAAAGGTACGTTTCAGGAATCGCGAAGAGCGCTTCGCCAGATTATTACTGACTCGCAATAACATCACCTCGTGGCTGAAAACGAACGACATGTCAGTACCGTAAAGCGGCACGCCGCGCAGAGTGGGAACCACGGAAACGGAGCGGCATTTTTTGCCTGACAGTAGCTTCAGCCAGTGATCACGCAGTGCGCGCTGATCGTTCTCCATCGCCACGATGAATTGCGTATTATCGAGATCGATGGTATCCCATATAATATCCTGCTGATCGATGACCGGAATACCCTTGAAGCTGGCCTCAGTTGTGCTGTCGCCGCCCGGTGCGACAAACGCCTTAACGTCATAGCCGAGAAGCTCTTCACTCTGCAGTGCGGCAAAAGCTTCGTGGGCATTTCTGCCACTGCCAATAATAATAGTGTGCTTCTGCCAATGTCCGGTTTTCAGAATGGTATTTTTAACAGAGGAACGAAGCAGCGGTACTAAAATAAGGGCATATATCCACGTAAAGCTCCACAGCGTACGTGAAAAATCCCATTTTGAAAATGCAATAAGAGCCAGATCCAGCAATGAGAAAATGACCAGCGTTTTAATGATCTCTTTTAATTCAAACCAGAAGGGTTTGCGATAGGTATAATGACGCAGCCGCATCCAGAACCAGGCGGTGCACAATACAGACATCACAGTCTGGGCAGTGAAACGAATTTCTATTTGCTGGGCTGGAATAAACATATCCAGATTACCCCAAACAGCTTTTACGGTAGCCGTTGATAAAAACAAAGCTAAATTTATTGAGAATAAATCAGATAAGCTTAGAGTGATCTTGGCAATAACATTTTTTCGCGAGCCGCTTAACGTACGCCGATTGTTTTTAATTACCAGAGTACTTGCCATAATTCATGTTCTCTTTTAAGGGGGATCAATGACCTGCAAAAGATAATGTACGGATCCAGCAGTCGACATAGTAAACCCCAGGTTGATCAACATAATTTTATGTAACCTGCTCGTTACAATAACAACGGTAACTGTGCCGCATCGTCGTGCACAGCATTAGACAGCTACATGATAGGAATATCAGTATGCAGCAGTTATCGGTTTTCGTTAATACGGGAAAATCCTAAAAGGTGGTCAAAGATTAAACTTAGAAAAATCGCATCAGAAAAAATAAAGTCAGTGACAAAGTAATAGCAGCGAAATAAAGCTTATTTGACAACAAGATGAGCCAGAAGATAATGAAAAAACCGCCAGTGTTAAACAGAGGCGGTTTTCGAATCGGGCTGATAGCACGCTGTACTGACAAGCGATCGGCCCTGCATGCAGGCCGGGAAATTACTCCTCCTGTACCTTTACGCCTATCTTGACGATTTCATTAGCTTCTTTCTCTGCGACCGTCCACAACATATTTTTCCACTCTACCTGATCGCCTACCACCGGTGCGCCGCCGATGATCCCGGAAACCAGTTGGCCCAGCGTTTGTTGGGCATCCGTTTCTTCATCCAGTTCAATGCCGTAAATTTGTGAGACATCCTGTAGCAGGGCATCAGCCTGCAAGATAAAGTCACCAAAGAAACGCTGATCTAACGACACCGGCGGCGACTGGCTGAACAGTTTGCCCAGGGCGGGCAGATCGCGCTCACGGCCAATAACGCATAACACATCATTGACTTTCAGACGGGTGCTGCCGGATGGATGAAGCAACAGGTTATCGCGGAACAGCGCGGCGATACGCGTTTCGCGCGGCATACGCAGATCGCGCAGTGCTGCACCGATGCACCATTTATCGGCGCTAAGCTGGTAGACAAACTGTTCCCAGGGGTTTTCAGGATGGATATCCAGCCCGACGCGGGAAATAGGCGACGCCAGCGGCGGCACCACCACCCGTGCTTTACGTGCGGCCCATCCGAGCGAAGTGCCCTGAACCATCAGTGAAACCAGCACCACAAAGAAGGCGATATTGAAGAACAACGCCGCGTGGGGCAAGCCCGCCATCATCGGAAACACCGCGAGAATGATGGGTAACGCACCGCGCAGTCCTACCCAGCTGATGAACATACGCTCGCGAATATTGAATCCACGGAAAGGTAACAGCCCGATAATTACCGAGAGCGGGCGAGCCACCAGAATCAGACAGAGCGAAAGCAGGGTAGCCGGTAGAGCAATACGCCAGAGGTCAGCGGGGTTAACCAGCAGGCCCAGCACCAGGAACATCCCGATCTGGCTTAGCCATGCCATGCCGTCAAAAGTCTGCAGAATGCCGTGGCGGTTACGGATTGGGCGGTTTCCTAGCACAAAACCACACAGATAAACGGCAAGGATACCGCTGCCTTCCAGCACGGTGGTCAGCGAAAAAACCAGAATGCCGCCACTGACTGCCAGCAGTGGGTAAAGGCCGCTGGCCAGCGACACGCGGTTGATCACCTGCAGCAGCGCCCAGCCGCCGCCCAGACCGAGTACAATACCCAGGCCGAACTGCTGTACCAGATGCACGACAAACATCCAGCTAAGCCCCGTTTGCCCCTGCTGGATCATCTCTATCAGCGTGATGGTGAGAAAAACGGCCATCGGGTCATTGCTGCCAGATTCGATTTCCAGCGTGGCGCTGACGCGTTCATTCAGCCCTTTGCCACCCAACAGTGAAAATACGGCTGCCGCATCGGTGGAGCCAATAATCGCACCCACCAGAAAACCGTTAAGCAAATTCAATTCGAACAGCCACGCGGCGGCCAATCCGGTCAACCCGGCGGTGATAAGAACGCCAACCGTTGCCAGTGAAAGTGCCGGACCTAAAGCGACCTGAAAAGAACTGGCCTGGGTGCGCATTCCTCCATCGAGCAAGATCACCGCAAGGGCCAGGTTGCTTATCAGGTATGCGGCGGGGTAGTTATCAAAGGCAATGCCACCGATACCGTCTACGCCAGCCAGCATGCCAAGCGCAAGGAAAATAACCAGAATGGGGATCCCCAGCCTGGAGGAAAAAGAGCTTAGCAGAATGCTTGCGGCAACCAGCACTGAACCAATGATGAAGAGACTGTAAATCGCGCTGGCTTCCAATGTGTATTTCTCCTGTTTAGAATTTAAACTATTTTTATATTGTGTTGTATGACGAGGCTGATTGTCAAAAACTGTAAGCGAATCACGAGACTTAAAGCGCCAAAAATAAAGTGACGATATAATAGCGTAAAATTCAGAGGAATAAATGTTGTTCACAGCGCTAACAAAAGGCAATCAGGCTATCGATTGCCAGCATGAGCGGATATGGGACAATTTTATAAACGCGGTGCGCCCGGTTAATCGTGACTTATGACCTTATTTATGGCAAACGGGCAGGGTGCATTCAGACAACCGATGGCCTGAGCGATAACAGGGGATGCGACATCTGTATTTTTGTCGCTTAAGGGGGTTGAAGCGAAGCAGGCCAGCGTTGCCAGCTGTGATGCGGCCGCATTGTGCATTGAACAAGATAAGGTGGCACCGCTGTAAGGCCATCATATGGCAACACCTTATTTATTCAGAGTAACCTGTTCAGGATTAGGTCATATTGTTAAATATTCATTCAGCCATTTGCGGGATCAGGGAGGATCAAGTCCGGCCACTTACGTATTGCCAGCCCTTCAATATAAAGGGAATCGCCACGGGGCATAGCCATGACAAAGCTACTCCCGTTGTTGTTTTCTACTTTGAGCAATTTTCCTCCTAATGTAGCTGAATACTTTGCGTTTACTACGCGAGACTTTTCGCTGTTGTTGGGTGCGCCCAGCGTTTGAAGTTGGAGGGGGAGAGAGGATCCGGAAATTTCATACATGCTTTAATCCACTGGTTATAAACGAAACATAAATAACTTATTAAAATAGCAGTGAATTATATAACTGAGTGATAATTTCTCTACCAGAAACCACTTATCAGGATTGATTTTTGCAAAAATTTTCGGAAACTCAACAGTCAAGCTCTTTTGCTCAGGAAATTAGTGGAGTTTATGCCGTGACCGAACGGATAAAAGTGCCACTAACAAGTTGAATAATTAAAAGAGCAGGCTGATAAGGAGCTTTTTCAGCGCAGACTCTCAAAGGCGGGAGGCAACTTCCTGCAGATTGAGGTAAAAGCCACAAGGCGGCAACAGGGAGCAGCACCCCAACCGATGTAATCTCGGCTGAGGGGGATTGACTCAGTAATTTTCTTCTGTCTGTTTTTTAAACAGTTCACGGAACACCGGATAGATATCCTCCTGCTCCCGTATGTGTTCAATGGCAAAATTATCAAAGGTGCTTTGCAGATGTTCATATTCACGCCACAAAGTTTGATGAGCGCGCCGGGTGATCTCAATATAACTGTAGTATCGTACCACCGGCAAAATCTGCCTGGCCAATATTTCATGGCACAAAGGGGAGTCATCAGCCCAGTTATCACCATCTGAGGCTTGCGCCGCATAGATATTCCATTGTGCCGGGTCATAGCGTTCCTTGACTACTTCATCCATTAATTTAAGCGCACTGGAAACGATAGTTCCCCCGGTTTCCTGAGAATAGAAGAACTCCTGTTCATCCACTTCTTTCGCCTGAGTATGATGGCGAATGTAAACCACATCGACGTTTTTATAGGTTCTGCTTAAAAACAGATAGAGCAGGATATAGAAACGCTTAGCCATATCTTTGGTGGCCTGATCCATCGACCCGGAGACATCCATCAGGCAGAACATCACTGCCTGACTGGAAGGTTCAGCACGCTTTTCAAAATTCTTATAGCGCAAATCAAAAGTATCAATAAAAGGCACGCGCTTAATACGAGCACGTAGCTCTTCAATTTCCTTACGTAACCGTTGTTCCTCCAGCAGCTGAGCGGGTTCGCTTTGTTCCACCCGCAGCAGAGCATCCTCCAATTCCGCCAACAGACGCCGTTTGCCCGCGGTCATGGCCGTGCGCCGCGCCAGAGAATTCTGCAATGAACGTACCACGCTGATATTTGCCGGCACGCCATTCGCGGTGTAACCGGCGCGGTGGGTCTTATATTCGGTAAGCTGTCGTTGCTGATTCTTCTTCAAATTCGGTAGCGCCAGGTCCTCGAATAACAGGTCAAGATATTCGTCTTTAGAGATATTGAAAACGAATTCGTCTTGCCCCTCACCGTCTTTGCCGGCATTGCCCTGACCGCTGCCGCTTCCTCCGCCACCGCCCTGAGGACGCTCAACGCGGTCGTTTTGCACAAAATGGTCATTGCCGGGATGAACGCGATAGCGCTCTCCACCGCGTCCCTGATGGAAACTCGGTTCGTTAATATCCTCTATTGGAATCGAGACGGATTCGCCGCTGTCGACGTCGGTGACCGAACGCTTATTAATGGCCCCGGAGATCGACTGTTTTATTTGCGCTTTGTAGCGGCGCAAAAAACGCTGGCGATTGACCGCGCTTTTATTTTTACCGTTAAGACGCCGATCGATAAAATAGGCCATAGCTCCCCCTAAACATGGTTGCCAACCGGGAAAGGGCGCACGGCCCTTGCCCGAACGGATGCGACTGCCGGATCAGGACGATTTTCTTACGCGTAAATACCATTCGCACAGCAGGCGAACCTGTTTACGGGTGTAGCCTTTCTCCATCATGCGATCGACAAAATCGTCGTGTTTTTTCTGCTCGTCGGTGGACGTTTTCGCGTTGAACGAAATGACGGGCAGTAGCTCTTCAGTATTGGAAAACATTTTTTTCTCAATCACCGTGCGCAGCTTCTCGTAGCTGGTCCAGTTAGGATTCCGGCCACTATTATGAGCGCGGGCGCGCAACACAAAATTGACGATTTCGTTACGGAAGTCTTTTGGATTACTGATGCCGGCCGGTTTTTCAATCTTCTCAAGCTCCGCATTCAGCGCTTCGCGGTCGAACAGTTGGCCGGTATCCGGGTCGCGATATTCCTGATCCTGAATCCAGAAGTCAGCATAGGAAACATAACGGTCGAATATGTTCTGACCATATTCTGAATAGGATTCGAGGTAGGCGGTTTGAATCTCTTTACCAATAAATTCGGCATATTTCGGGATCAGGTAACCCTTAAGAAATTCAAGATATTTTTCGGCCAGTTCCTGTGGGAATTGCTCGCGATCTATCTGCTGTTCAAGCACATAGAACAGATGGACCGGGTTCGCTGCCACTTCAGCATGGTCGAAATTAAAGACGCGCGAAAGGATTTTGAAGGCAAAGCGCGTAGACAGCCCATTCATCCCCTCATCGACGCCGGCATAATCACGATATTCCTGATAGGATTTCGACTTAGGATCGGTATCCTTGAGGCTTTCACCGTCGTAGACGCGCATTTTTGAATAGGTGCTGGAGTTCTCTGGCTCTTTCAAACGTGACAGGATGGAGAAGCGCGCCAGCGTTTCCAGCGTTCCCGGTGCACAGGGTGCATGAGCCAATTCGCTGTTAACCAACAACTTTTCGTAGATTTTCATCTCCTCTGAAACGCGCAGGCAGTAAGGCACCTTAACGATGTAAACGCGATCGAGGAAGGCTTCATTGTTTTTGTTATTACGGAAGGTAACCCACTCTGATTCATTCGAGTGCGCCAGAATAATGCCGTTAAAAGGCAGGGCGGAAATGCCCTCCGTGCCGTTGTAGTTCCCTTCCTGAGTAGCGGTAAGCAAGGGATGAAGCACCTTGATTGGCGCTTTAAACATCTCTACAAACTCCATAATCCCCTGGTTCGCCCGGCAAAGAGCGCCGGAATAACCATAAGCGTCAGGATCGTTCTGCGCATGATTTTCAAGCTTGCGGATATCAACTTTTCCTACCAGCGCTGAAATATCCTGGTTGTTTTCATCGCCCGGCTCGGTTTTAGCGATAGCCACCTGCTCCAGTATCGACGGCCAGACTTTCACGACTTTGAAACGGGTGATGTCACCGCCGAAATCGTGCATACGCTTGGCGGCCCAGGGCGACATGATAGTGCCCAGATAGCGGCGCGGTACGCCATATTCTTTGTCAAGAATGTTGGCATCTTCTTGTGGATTGAACAGGCACAGCGGGTGGTCGTTGACCGGGCTGCGTTCGCCGTCTGCGGTGAGCACATAAATCGGTACGCGCTGCATCAGCGATTTTAGCCGTTCAGCCAGAGAGGATTTACCCCCGCCCACTGGCCCAAGCAGATAGAGGATCTGTTTCTTTTCTTCCAAACCTTGCGCAGCGTGCTTCAGATAGGAGACGATCTGCTCAATCGCTTCTTCCATACCATAAAACTCTTCGAACGCCGGGTAACGCGCGACAACGCGGTTGGAGAATAGCCGTGATAGGCGAGGCTCAAGAGCGGTGTCGACCATCACGGGTTCACCGATGGCCATTAATAGTCGTTCCGCCGCATTGGCGTATGCACTGCGATCCTGACGGCAAATAGTCAGGAATTCCTGCAGTGTGAACTCTTCGTCCTTGGCAGCTTCATAACGCTGACGATAGTGATCGAATATATTCATGGCGTTGCCCGTCCTTTTGTTTATGTACCGGAAATACTCCGCGCTGCAGATGGATTTGCTTCGCTTGCTTAGCCGAATCACTTGACTTGATAAGTGCTCGCGCCTCGCGGGTAAGCTGCTCTCCTGCAACCCGAATTATTCGGGTATAGCACAGGTACCAGGAGCTGAAGAAATAACCACTCCTGAAGAATTCATGGTTGAGTACAGCAACCCTTATGCCAATCTGTCATGATTTACAGGCCTGCTTTGAAAATGATGGTCGCCTGCTGCCAGAGCCAGGCGCTTCATTATTAAGCGTAGATCGCATTCAAAAAATTTCCTGAATTAGCGTTAATTTTCAATGAAATTCAAGCACAAAGTTACATCGATGCTCCGCGTCAGCCTTGACTGCTGCGCCCTGACAGGATTTTCAAACCTTCTGAGCTGTACGATGGCCCGCATTGCCAAAACTTAATTCAGAGTGTTGCAGGTTGTGTGATTTTCTGACTCAGGGTACAGATCTTGTTTAGAATGTCAGTTCGATTGTTATATCTATGGATTAAACAAGTTGTGAACCATTTCAAATTTACTACTCTTTGTGCTTTTTTATCCGGCTGCTTTGTTGCTCCGGTGGCACAGGCCAATCCCTTAACGTTGGGAGCCGGTCTGCTTTACATTCAAAGCCCGTATAAAAGTGGCCAGGATCGCTACTTTCCATTGCCTGTAATCAACTATGAAGGGGACAGCTTCTACATTCATAGCTTGCAGGCGGGGTACTATTTGTGGAAAGACCAGCAGGATCAGCTGTCAATAACCTTAATCGGTTCACCGCAAAATTACGATCCTGATAGTGCCGATGACGCCGATATGAAATTGCTAAACAAGCGCCGAATGACGCTGATGGGCGGGTTGGCATATCGTCATAGCGCAGACTGGGGCATCGTTCGAACCACGCTGGCAGGCGACATGCTGAATAACAGCAACGGTATGATTTGGGATCTGGCATATCTTTATCGCTTTGAATCCGGTCAGTTCAGCCTGACGCCGGGCATCGGAGCGCTGTGGAACAGTGCTCCTCAAAACCGCTATTATTACGGTATCACCTCGGATGAATCTCAACGAAGTGGCCTTGAGGCTGACGATCCCGATAGCAGCTGGAGTCCTTATCTGGAACTGAGCGCGGGATGGAAAATAAGTGAAAACTGGAATGCCATGTTGTCCGGTCGCTATTTACGTCCTGGCAGTGAAATTAAAGACAGCCCGATGGTGGATGAAAATGCACAAATGGTGTTATTTACCGGGATGAGCTACACATTCTGATTATCCCGACGCCCTGATTGAGTGCATATCAGGCCCTTTGCATCATCACGGCGCACCAAAACAAAGCAGGGAGAGTCTGATGAGTCGAACGGTTGTTTTCACTGATGGCGCAGTCCTGCCTGCTATCGGACAGGGTACGTGGTTTATGGGGGAAGAGGCCGGGCAGCATCGGCAAGAGGTCACTGCTTTACAGGCGGGGCTGGACATGGGCCTTACCCTGATAGACACAGCAGAGATGTATGCCGATGGCGGTGCGGAACGGGTCGTCGGTGACGCACTGATCGGTCGGCGCGACAGCGCCTGGCTGGTATCAAAGTTTTACCCCTGGCATGCCGGCGAATTTGATGCGTTAGCAGCCTGTGAACGCAGCCTTAAACGCCTTAAAACAGATTATCTTGATCTCTATCTTCTTCACTGGCGCGGTAATATCCCCCTTGAAGAGACGATAAGGGCAATGGACGCTTTGCAACAGCAGGGTAAAATCCGCAGATGGGGTGTCTCGAACTTCGATAGCGACTCTCTGCAAGAGCTATGGTCAGAAAAGGGCGGTAACACCTGTGCCGGCAACCAGATCCTTTATCATCTGGCCTCGCGCGGCGTTGAGTTCGACTTATTGCCGGCATGTCAGCAGCAAGGCATGCCGGTTATGGCTTACTGCCCACTCGCCCGGGCGGGCAGGCTGCGTGGCGCCCTGATGAACCACCCGGTGTTGCAGCAGATAGCACAACAAAAACGCATCAGCATCGCTCAGCTGTTGCTGGCGTGGGTTATCCGCAATGACGGAGTTATTGCGATCCCCAAAGCCAGCAGTATCGCGCACGTAAAGGATAATGCTGCGGCGCTGGGTATTACCTTTAACAGCGATGAGTTGGCCCTGATTAATCAGGCATTCCCGCCGCCAACGGTAAGGGTGCCGCTGGACGTCGTTTGAAGTCTCAGGCGGCCTTAACCGCTTGACGGCACTGCTGCATCAGCATTGCGCGGCGTTATTCAGTCAGGAGTTGGTGCCGGACACGCCACGGAAACTTCACTTTTTGCTGTGAACCCTGAAGGTGGTTGCCAGGCGGGCTGGCCTGTCGTCGCGGCTGATCATTGGCTGACTAATATGCGCCGTTTCAACACAAACCATGGTTTTATAACCCTCATTGGCCATATCGGCCATGCTGCATGACCGCTCCGGTCCCGGATTCCAGGTGACAACGTCACTATGATGGTGGTGATGAACTTCAATTACCCGCTCTCCGCTTTTATCGCTAATAATGCTGCGGTTTTCAGGCTGCGTGTAAATTCGGTCAGTGCAATGAGGATAGGTCTGTACGCCGTCGTCAGACGTTCCTGTCAGGCCATCTTTAACTTTATCAATGTAGTTCGGCCCCAGGCCGCTGACCGAAACGCCATCGATATCAGCCACCGCGAAGTAACTGTGCAGCGCGGCGGTTGACTCAAATTCGCCATGTGCTTCAAGTTCAATTTCACAGCGTTCGCCCAGACGAAACCGGGCAAACAGGGTAAAGTTGTGTGGCCATAACTTCCTGGTTTTTTCACTGCTTTTCAGTGCCAGCGTCAGCATCACGCACTGGTCGTTCTCATCATGTGCGGAAAGCTCCCAGGGCAGGTTACGGGCAAAGCCATGTGCTGGCTCGCCGGCCGGGCCAAACCAGGGCCAACAGACAGGCACACCGCCGCGGATCGCTTTGCCGTCACGTAGCGGGGTTTTATCGCTAATCCAGATAACGGGTTTTTCACCACTGGGTTGCCAGGCAACCAGATGGGCGCCCTGAAGGGCGACGGCTGCGCGAACTTTCGGATGGGTGATGACCATGACCGGTAACTCGCCCATTTGTCGCTGTGAAAGGTAGGGGGTCAACTGGTTATGCACAGGCAGGGAGAATATTTTCTCGTTCATAAGTCAGCCTCAAGAAGTTAAGCGACAAAAAGGGCGACATGCGTCGCCCTCAGGTTCGTTTCACATCCAGCCTTAAAACTTAAACTGCCTTAAGCTGTTCCAGTTTATACGGCTGATAACTTATTTAGCGATGTGAGCAATCAGGTCCAGCACCTTGTTCGAGTAACCTGTTTCGTTGTCGTACCAGGATACCAGTTTCACAAAGTTATCGTTCAGGGCGATACCGGCTTTTGCATCAAAGATAGAGGTCAACTTTTCGCCGTTAAAATCGGTAGAAACCACTTCATCTTCGGTGTAGCCCAGAATGCCTTTCAATTCACCTTCGGCAGCCGCTTTAATCGTGTCACAAATTTCTTTATAAGAAGCAGGCTTTTCCAGACGTGCAGTCAGGTCAACAACGGAAACGTTAGGTGTAGGAACGCGGAACGCCATACCGGTCAGCTTGCCGTTCAACTCAGGGATCACTTTTCCAACCGCTTTAGCCGCACCGGTAGAAGAAGGGATAATGTTCTGAGATGCGCCACGGCCGCCGCGCCAGTCTTTGTGAGACGGGCCGTCAACGGTTTTCTGAGTCGCCGTAGTGGCGTGTACCGTGGTCATCAATGCTTCAACGATACCGAATTTATCGTTGATCACTTTCGCCAGCGGTGCCAGGCAGTTGGTGGTGCAGGATGCGTTAGAAACGATAGCCTGACCCGCGTAAGCCTTGTGGTTAACCCCCATTACGAACATCGGGGTATCATCCTTGGACGGACCAGTCAGTACCACTTTCTTAGCGCCAGCTTCGATGTGTTTACGAGCAGTTTCATCGGTCAGGAAGATACCGGTTGCTTCAGCAACCACATCAACGCCAACCGCATCCCACTTCAGGTTCGCCGGATCGCGCTCAGCAGTAACGCGGATGGTTTTGCCGTTAACAACCAAATGGCCGTCTTTGACTTCTACAGTGCCGTTAAAGCGACCATGAGTTGAGTCATACTTCAGCATGTAAGCCATGTAATCTGCGTCGAGCAGATCGTTGATAGCAACGATTTCTACGTCAGAACGTTCCTGAGCAGCACGGAAAACGATGCGACCGATACGGCCAAAACCGTTGATACCTACTTTGATAGTCATATATTCCACCAGCTTGTTGATAGTGAATAAAAGGTTGGCTGTAAAATTACAAAAACCTTACCAGGCGTCAAGCGGAATCGTGTCAATCGTTGTGACAAATCAACCTCAGAACAGGAATTATTCAAGATAAAACCGCTTTTCTCACCAATGGCAGGACTGATTTTGGGGCAGTTTGTTCTGATCTAAAGGGACGCATGCTCTGAATGGTGATCTGCATCACAATTTTAAACCAGCTCTGCAAAGGTTGCCGGGTGAATACGAAAAATTCACCTGACATTGTTAAGTGTTTGTTAGAATAAGCGCTGTAAATGGCAGATTAACCTGGTCAGAGAGTCCAATATGGCTAATGAAGACACCTCTTTTTCACCCGAAAACGCCTTGACGGATATGCAGCACTATGTAACGCAACAGCGTGGTACTGAGCCTCCTTATTCCGGCAAGCTGCTGCACAATAAAAGCGAAGGCATTTATCATTGTCTGATTTGCCAGGCACCGCTGTTCCTCTCCGGGGCTAAATATGATTCAGGCTGTGGCTGGCCCAGCTTTTATCAATCCTGGAGCGATGAGGCTATCCGCTATCTTGAGGATGACACCCACGGCATGCAGCGCATTGAAATTCGCTGCGGCAGCTGTGACGCTCATCTTGGCCATGTTTTCCCGGATGGCCCGCAGCCAACCGGCGAACGCTTTTGTGTTAATTCAGCGGCGCTAAGTTTTACTGATGGCGATGGCAATAAAACGCCCGGCTAAGGAGTGATGATGGAACTGGATGAGATGATCGACGGCATGACTGCGGAAGTGTATCAGCGACTGGTCACCGCCGTAGAAACCGGCAAATGGGCCGATGGCGTTGCGCTGACGCCGGAGCAAAAAGAGCACAGCCTGCAGCTGGTGCTACTCTGGCAGGCGAGAAATAACGATAACCCGCAGCATATGAGTGTGGCTAAGGGCGGGGAAATAGTTATGAAAAGCAAAAAGCAGCTGAAAGAGGAGTTCGGTATCAGCGATGAGACGGTAACTCGCATCAGGTTGCAGTAATTTATTCCTGCAGGAATAAATTACTGCAACCAAAGCGGGGGCAGCCCGTTCCGGCCCCGCCGCACTCACGGTTAAATGATGATGGCACCTGCCTGTGCCATCGTCATCAGGGCGTTTTCACTGTCATCAGGATGGAGATTGACGCCACGGCAGCCCGCTCTCACCACCGTCACCCGGTAGCCCAGATCCAGTGCATCCATCACGCTAAACTTCACGCAGTAATCGGTCGCCAGGCCCATCACAGTCAGGGCCGTAATGCCATGCTCATGCAGCCAGCCGTGTAACCGCGTCTGCTGGCGATGGCCATTATCATAAAATGCACTGTAGCTATCAATTTCTGCATTCTCACCTTTGTGCACCAGCAGGCTGATTGCTGCGCGATCGAGCAGAGGATGCAGCTGCGCACCCTGGCTATGCTGCACGCAATGATCCGGCCACCAGATTTGTGGTAACCCGTTCAAATCGCCCAGGGTTCCCGCTATTGTCCCGGCGTTAGAGGCAAAACTGCCATGATCTGCAGGATGCCAGTCGAGGGTGGCGATGACTGCCTCGCCGCGTTGCTGAAATTCGGCAGCAAGGCGATTAGCGACGGCGATGGTCTGTTCCCCTTCGCTGACGGCCAAAGCCCCGCCGGAACAAAAGTCATTTTGCAGGTCTATTAACAACAATGCCTGACGTATTCTCATCGTTACCTCAGTCCGGGGTCAGTTCGCCGCGCAAATTTTGCTTCATCAGCTGGCGGATTTCATCGCTGGTCAGATCCTGGCTCAGCAGGTAGTGCAGCTTGGTCAACGTGGCTTCAACGGTCAGATCTGCGCCGCTCACCACACCTGCATGCGCCAACGCGTTTCCGGTGGCGTAACCGCCCATATTGACTTTACCGGAGATACACTGAGTCAGATTCACCACCACAATGCCGCGCCGGGTGGCGTCACACAGCTCCTGAAGAAACGCTTTATTCTGCGGCGCATTACCGACGCCATAAGAGCGCAGGATCAGCGCTTTAACCGGCTGCTGAAGAAAATTACGCACCACTTCGGCCGAAATACCGGGATAGAGGGTAACGACCCCGATCGGCTGCGGGGTGATAGGGTGAACCACCAATGCTCCATCGCCAGCAGGGGCCGGAGAGGTATTGAGACGTCGAATATGGATACCCGCTTCCAGCAAGGGGGGCAGATTGGGCGAGGCAAAAGCGTTGAAGCCATCGGCATGTGCCTTGGTGGTGCGGTTGCCGCGGTACAGGGTATTATTGAAGAACAGCGTGACTTCATTAATCGGGTAGTTAGCGGCGACAAACAGAGAATTCAGCAAATTCTGCTGCCCGTCGGAGCGCAGCTGTTCAAGCGGTATCTGTGACCCGGTCACGATAACCGGCTTGGCGAGGTTTTCCAGCATAAATGAGAGTGCCGAGGCGGTAAACGCCATGGTGTCCGTCCCGTGCAGGATGACAAAACCGTCGTAGCGATCGTAGTTTTGCTTTATATCCTCGGCGATGGTTTGCCAGTCCTGGGGGGTCATATCTGATGAGTCAATCAAAGGCTGATATTCATGGATGGTGAAATCAGGCATTTCTGGCCGGTGGAACTCTGGCATATTGGCCAGCTGTTTCTGCAGATGCCCGGAGACCGGAATAAAACCCTGTTCGGAGCGCTGCATGCCGATGGTCCCGCCAGTATAGGCGACGTAAATGGATTTCTTTTGCATTGGTAAACTCAGGGAGTGACTCAAAGAGCGCAGTATAATGGGAAAAAGGGGTGAAAGCAGCCCGACCAATGATGGCCGGGCTAAGGTGACGTCACACAATTGAAACATGTACGGCGCTGCCCGTTATTTCACATCTCCGCAGGTCAGACAGAGAGCATAGCGGTTTTGCGGATCGTTGAGCTTATCCATCAGGCCCGGTTGTTTATTCATTGCCGACATCACATCAAGCATTGGCGCAGGTAAATACGCTTTCAGGGTGGCTGGCAGCGCTGCATGTGCCGCAACTTCGACCTGGCTGACCAACATATCCAGCAAACCTGGCTCGTCATGATACCAGCTCAGCTGTGGCGTGTGCAGTTTTGCCAGTTCTGCCGCTTTGGTAACCGCATCATCAAAATCACCCAGCGCATCGATCAGCCCGTTAGCTTTCGCATCACTGCCGGTCCAGACATGCCCCTGTGCTATCTGGTCAATCTCCCCGGGGGTCTTATGACGCGATTTAGCGACCAGATCGATGAAGTTCTGATAACCCTTATCGATGCTTAACTGCGTCATCTGCTGCACTTCCGCTGGCAGCGCCCGGGTGCTGGCTACATCTGCCAGCGGTGAGGTCGACACGCCGTCGGTATGGACGCCAATGGCCTCCAGCGAGTTCTCTACGGTGTTGATCACGCTGAAGATACCAATGGAGCCGGTCAGCGTATTCGGGCTGGCAATAATATAATCTGCCGGCGTTGATACCCAATAGCCGCCTGAGGCCGCCATACCGCCCATAGAAACCACTACAGGCTTGCCAGCGTCTTTCGCCGCCGCCAGTTCTTCGCGAATGGTTTCAGATGCCGTCACGCTGCCACCCGGGCTGTTAACGCGGAAGACGATGGCTTTGATTTTAGGATCGAGGCGCGCGGCGCGGATTTGCAGCGCGGTGGTATCACCGCCAACGCTGCCCGGCGTTTCCTCGCCATCCGCTATCGCACCGCTGGCCAGAATCACCGCCACATTACCGTCGCTGCTGCTGTCTTTCACCTGATAGTCATAGATGCTGGTGCCGCGGTAATTGTTCGCTTCTTTATCCCAGCCGAAGGTTTTGGCTAATTCGTGTTCAACCCGCGACGCAGAAGCCAGTTCATCCACCAGTTTATTCTCTTTTGCGTACTGAGCGGTATCACCGCCAAATTTTTGTAGCCCGTTCAGCATGCCCTGTGCGCCAGGGAAGACCTGATCGGCTGTTATCTGGCGGTTAGCGGCCAGCGTATTAAGGTAATTCTGCCACAGTTTCCCGATCCAGCGACCATCAGCATCTCGCGCCTCCGGTGACATGCTGTCACGCAGGAAAGGTTCTACCGCTGACTTGTATGTGCCTACGCGGAACACATGGGAGCTGACTTTCAGCTTATCGATCAGGGTTTTATAATACAGGCTGTGGGTAGCGAAACCATGCAGGTCAACGTTACCCAGCGGCGACAGGTAAATTTTGTTAGCAAAACTGGCAAGATAGTACTGTGCCTGGCTGTAGCTCTCTCCGCTGGCGAAGATCGGTTTACCGCCGTCACGGAACTCACGCAGCGCTTTACCAATATATTGCAGCGATGGCTGGTCCGCGCCGGCAAAGTTACGCAGGTCGAGCACCACACCGGTGATATTCGCATCGTCTTTTGCCTGACGAATGGCGTCCACCACGTCAAACAGGGAATTTTCCTTAAGGCGGTCACTGCTGGCACCTAACAACTGGCGGCCAATCTTGCTGAACTTATTGCTGACGGACGGTTTATCTACCACCACGCCGCTCAGGTTGACGACCAGCGCGCCTTTTTGCGTGGCTGCCGGCGTGCTGGCATTATGTAACTGGAACCAAAGCCCCAGGGCGACAACAATCAGCAGGATCAGGAACAGGTTAAGCACAAATTCGCGAACGAAGTTAAGCACCCGCCACGTCCACTTAAAGATAGTAGCGATAATCCGCCATAACACGCGCATAGACTCTCCATAATGGCAATGAAATGCCCGGTGCGGAGGAAGATTACCACATCGCATCCGCTAAACCGGGCAATAATGCCTGACATCCTAATTAGCAGGGGCGAAATTGTCAGCAGGAAAAAGTGCAATGCTGTAACAAAACATCATCCTGTGCTAGTTTCTGCCTGAGACAATCATTATCAGGAGGATGCTATGGATGCTATGGATGCTCTGGAATTACTGATCAACCGCCGCTCTGCCTCCCGTCTGGTTGAGCCAGCCCCGGCAGGTGCAGCCTTAAAGCATATTTTATCTGCTGGCCAGCGCGCCCCCGACCACGGCACGCTTAAGCCCTGGCGTTTTATTATTATCGAAAATGAAGGACGTGACCGTTTCAGCGCGCTGCTGGAAAAATTGTCGCACGATGCACGGCTGGATGAGAAAGCGATTGAGAAAGCGCGGCGTGCGCCCTACCGGGCACCGATGATCATTACCGTAGTAGCCCATTGCGAAGACCATCCTAAAGTCCCGCGCTGGGAGCAGGTGGTTTCCGCCGGATGCGCCGTTATGGCGATGCAACTGGCCGCTGTCGCGCAGGGGTTCAACGGTATTTGGCGTAGCGGAGCCTGGACGGAGGCAGAGCCGGTACGCGAAGCGTTTCATTGTCGCCCCCAGGATGCGATTGTCGGTTTCCTCTACCTCGGAACGCCGCAGCTCAAATCTTCAACCCACGTTGTCCCGCCGGACAGCGGCGCATTAATTAGCTACTTTTAAATGATTAGCGCAGAAAATAAACGATGTGCCTGTCGCCGGATGCGCGTGCAGGCCGTGGCGGCCCTTCAGCCTGTTTTGCCCGGACTGATGGGCGCAAGCCGAAAGAAGCAGGCCGGAAGGGCCATTTTTGTCACCCAATCCTGAGCAGGAAATTCCCCGCGGATGCGTTTGTTTATCGCCGAAAAACCCAGTCTTGCCCGCGCCATTGCGGATGTTTTGCCCAAACCCCATCGTCGTGGTGACGGCTACATTGCCTGTGGCAGCGACCAGGTGGTGACCTGGTGCGTCGGCCACCTGCTGGAGCAGGCGCAGCCTGACAGCTATAACGGCCGTTTCGCCCGCTGGTCGTTGGCCGATTTGCCGATTGTGCCGGAAAAATGGCGGTTGCAGCCACGTCCGTCGGTGGCCAAACAGCTCAATGTGATCAAAGGGCTGCTGTCGCAGGCCAGCGTGGTGGTTCATGCTGGTGACCCGGACCGGGAAGGCCAGCTGCTGGTCGATGAAGTGCTGGATTACCTGACGCTACCCGCTGAAAAACATGCGCAAGTGCAGCGTTGTCTGATTAACGACCTCAACCCCCAGGCGGTGGAAAGGGCCATAGGGCGGCTACGTGAAAACCGCGAGTTTATCCCTTTGTGTGTTTCCGCGCTGGCGCGTGCACGTGCTGACTGGCTGTACGGAATCAATATGACCCGGGCCTACACGCTGTTAGGGCGCAATGCCGGCTATGACGGCGTGCTTTCCGTAGGTCGCGTCCAGACCCCGGTGCTGGGGCTGGTGGTGCGTCGCGATGAAGATATTGAAAACTTTGTGGCGAAAGACTTCTTCGAAGTCCGTGCCCACATTGTTACGCCCGCAGACGAGCGTTTTGTCGCCCTGTGGCAGCCGAGCGACTCCTGTGAGCCTTACCAGGATGATGAAGGGCGTCTGCTGCATCGTCCGCTGGCGGAGCATGTGGTGGCCCGGATCGGCGGACAGCCCGCTCATGTCACCAGCTATAACGATAAGCGTGAAAACGAGACGGCACCGTTACCGTTTTCGCTTTCCGCCCTGCAAATTGAGGCGGGTAAACGCTTCGGACTCAGTGCGCAAACGGTGCTGGATACCTGCCAGCGCCTTTACGAAACGCATAAGCTGATTACTTACCCCCGTTCTGACAGCCGTCATCTGCCGGATGAGCATTTTGCCGGGCGGCACGCGGTGCTGAATGCGATTAATATCCATCTGCCGAACCTGACCCCGCCGGGCGATTTCAACAGTGACCAGAAGAACCGCTGCTGGGACGACAAAAAGGTCGATGCTCACCATGCGATTATTCCGACTGCGCGCAGCAGTCAGGTCGCTCTTTCGGATCACGAACGGCAGATTTATTGCCTGATAGCCACTCAGTATCTGATGCAGTTTTGCCCCGATGCGATCTATCGTAAATGCGTAATCGAATTAGCTATCGCCGGCGGTAAGTTCCTTGCCAAAGCGCGTTTTCTGGCGGAAGCCGGCTGGCGCGCGCTGCTGGGCAGCAAGGAGCGTGACGAAGAAAACGACGGCACGCCTCTGCCGGTAGTCACCAGAGGGGATGAGCTGCTTTGCGAACGAGGCGAAGTGCTGGAGAAGCAGACACAGCCACCGCGCCCCTTCACCGATGCGACCTTACTGTCAGCAATGACCGGTATAGCACGTTTTGTTCAGGATAAAGATCTCAAGAAAGTGCTGCGTGCGACCGATGGTTTAGGTACGGAGGCGACGCGCGCCGGGATAATCGAGCTGCTGTTTAAGCGCTCCTTCCTGTTTAAGAAGGGGCGCTACATTCACTCCAGCCCCGCCGGACGCGCGCTAATCCACTCTCTGCCGGAGATGGCAGCACGCCCGGATATGACCGCCCACTGGGAATCAACGCTGACGAAAATCAGCGAGAAGCAGTGTCGTTATCAGGACTTTATGTCTCCGCTGGTGGAAACGCTGCACAGTTTAATTCAACAGGCACGACAACAGCCCGCAGCGTATGCGTTTCGCGGCTTGCCCGCTCCGGCAACTGACAAAACGAAAAGGCCCCGCCGTAAAACGGCGCAAAAGAAGGAAAGCGAAACATGAGACGGCACCTGACGCTAATATTATTGCTCGGACTGAGCGTTCCGGCGCTGGCCGAAGGTTATAGCAGTAACAATGGCCACCAGAGCGGCATAAATACCGATGTGGTGGTGGACATGCCGCGCGAGGTGTGGACGCGGGGTAATCAGGATCCTCAGTCGCCATGCCAGCGCTGCTGCGTCTATGAAAACCGTAACTATACCGAAGGGGCGGTGCTAAAAAGAGAAGGCGTATTACTCCAGTGCGTGAGTGATGAAAACGCGCTTGGAACCAATAATCTGATCTGGCGGATGGTGAAGTAATCACCCTTACGCGGTCGGGCTGCAGGCCGATGAGCTGGCTTCCTGCAGTCCGACATCTTACCCGTTGGCGCTGAACTACTCGCTGAACTCGGCCCAGATGGGGGCATGATCGGAAGGTTTTTCCATTGCACGAATATCGTAATCAATACCGGTTGCCACACAGCGATCTGCCAGCGGCCTGCTTGCCAGTACCAGATCGATGCGTAACCCACGATTGTCATCAAAGCCCTTTGAACGATAGTCAAACCAGGAAAAACGGTCGTTAATTGTCGCATGCTGTGCGCGCCATGTATCGACCAGGCCCCAGTTCATTAACTTGTCCATCCATTCGCGCTCTTCCGGCAGGAATGAACATTTTCCCGTGCGGAGCCAACGTTTACGGTTTTCTTCACCGATGCCGATATCCAGATCGCCGCTGCTGATATTCATATCTCCCATGATCAGCAGCTGATTATCAGGCTTTTGCTGCTGTTCGAGATAGCTGTGCAGATCGCGATAGAATTTCTCTTTAGCCGGGAACTTGGTCGGATGGTCGCGGCTCTCTCCCTGTGGAAAGTAGCCGTTAATCACCGTTAGCAGCCCGGAAGGGGTCATGATATCGGCCATGATAATGCGGCGCTGCGCGTCTTCGTCATCGCTTGCAAAACCACGCCGCACGGCGACTGGCTGTTGTTTACATAACAGCGCTACGCCGTAATGGCCTTTCTGACCATGGTAGAAGACGTGATAGCCAAGGCTGGCGACTTCTGCAAGCGGAAACATATCATCGTGAACTTTGGTTTCCTGCAGGCCGATTACATCGGGCTGATGCTGTTCAACGATTGCTTGCAGTTGATGGGGGCGGGCGCGCAGCCCATTGATATTAAAAGAAACAAATTTCATAGCTGGGGCCATTTTGCCGGGTAAAAAAGAGGAAAAGATGGTAGCAGAATTCGCGCCAATAAAGAAATGTCCCTGACCCTTCGGGTCGAAGCTTCTCATCCTTCCCGTGGGGAAGATAAACGTGCAAGAGAATGTCAGGCTGACGTGGTATTTGAAAGGGTGGTGGGGGAAGGATGACGCGTCACGGCGTTCCTTGCCCTACGGGCCGCCATTGCATGGCGTTGTCTCACTGCGTTCGACTCGAACCTTCCGGTCGAAGCTTCTCATCCTTCCCCTGGGAAGATGAACGTGCAAGAGAATGTCAGGCTGACGTGGTATTTGAAAGGGGGATGGGGGAAGGATAACGCGTCACGGCGTCCCTTGCCCTACGGGCCGCCATTGCATGGCGTTGTCTCACGGCGTTCGACTCGAACCTTCGGGTCGAGGCTTCTCATCCTTCCCCTGGGAAGATGAACGTGCAAGAGAATGTCAGGCTGACGTGGTAATTGAAAGGGTGGTGGGGGAAGGATGACACGTCACGGCGTTCCTTGCCCTACGGGCCGCCATTGCATGGCGTTGTCTCACGGCGTTCGACTCGAACCTTCGGGGCGAGGCTTCTCATCCTTCCCGTGGGGAAGATGAATGTGCAAGAGAATGTCAGGCTGACGTGGTAATTGAAAGGGGGATGGGGGAAGGATGACGCGTCACGGCGTTCCTTGCCCTACGGGCCGCCATTGCATGGCGTTGTCTCACGGCGTTCGACTCGAACCTTCGGGTCGAAGCTTCTCATCCTTCCCGTGGGGAAGATAAACGTGCAAGAGAATGTCAGGCTGACGTGATAATTGAAATGGTGGTGGGGGAAGGATAACGCGTCACGGCGTTCCTTGCCCTACGGGCCGCCATTGCATGGCGTTGTCTCACGGCGTTCGACTCGAACCTTCGGGTCGAAGCTTCTCATCCTTCCCGTGGGGAAGATAAACGTGCAAGAGAATGTCAGGCTGACGTGGTATTTGAAATGGTGGTGGGGGAAGGATTCGAACCTTCGAAGTCGATGACGGCAGATTTACAGTCTGCTCCCTTTGGCCGCTCGGGAACCCCACCACTGGCCATACTTGCTACGCTGGTTAAGCGGGGCGCATCATATCAAATGAAATGCCCCTGTAAAGCAGCGAATAAGATAAAAAAATCCGTTTGCCTTTTTTTTGTGCATGATGCTGTTTTGTCGAACAAAACAGCACCCTTCGCATCAAAGAATAATAGTGCGATTGCCATAAACAAACACGCGCTGCGCCAGAACCTCATACAGCGCACGGCTCAACGCGTTTTTCTCAACGTCACGACCGGCCCGCATCATATCTTCGGCCGAATAGGTGTGATCAACATGAATAACGTCCTGCATAATGATCGGACCTTCGTCCAGGTTGTTATTCACGTAGTGCGCGGTAGCGCCTATGATCTTAACCCCGCGCTCATACGCCTGGTGGTAAGGGCGTGCGCCGATAAATGCGGGCAGGAATGAGTGGTGAATATTGATGATCTGGTTCGGATAGCGCTCCACAAATGCCGGGGTTAAGACCCGCATATACTTAGCCAGCACAACGTAGTCTGGCTGGTAGCGGTCAATCTCAGTAGCCAGTTTGTTGTCGTGCTCATCACGCGTCAGTCCTTCATGACTAACCAGAGCAAAGGGGATATCAAAGCGCTCTACCAGCGTTCGTAGCGTTTCGTGATTGCCTATGACGGCAGCGATTTCAACATCCAGCCCGCCATAAACGCTTTTCATCAGCAAATCGCCAAGGCAATGTGCCTCTTTGGTCACCAGAATAACAATGCGACGACGACCAGCGGGATGCAGTTCACGTTCTGAACCGTCTGGCAACGCGCCGTCAAGATCGGCCAGCAGCGTAGCATCATTGAAAATGCCTTCCAGCTCGGTGCGCATAAAGAAGCGGCCGGTGCGGTGATCGACAAATTCATTATTTTGCACAATATTCAGCTCGTGTTTGTAGCAAATATTAGTGATTTTCGCGATCAGCCCTTTTGCATCGGGGCAGATGGTGCGTAGAACTTTTCGTTGCAGTGTTTGCGCTTGCATTGCGATGGTGATCCTGTCGATACAAAGGGAAATCAGGGTCAAGACTGACCACAGCATTTCTTATGTTTTTTTCCGGAGCCGCAAGGACACCGATCGTTGCGTCCCGTTGGCGGGAAGGTTCCGTCGATATAATACCAGCGTTGTTCCTCACGAAGAAAGCGTGAACGTTCGTGAATAAAACTTTCCTGCTGATTTTCAGCCAAACGGGCAAAAAAGGTCACATATCCCTGACCTTGTTCAGTATCGACATCAGTGGTGATGACTCTGAGGCCAAGCCAGCGCGTGGTGGCAAAGCTTTCTTCCAGACTGGCGGCAAAATTTTGCGCCTGGCAAGAAGGGTGCCAGCTGGCAATCAGGTAGTGTAAATCCTGCTTAACGTAAGCGCTGTAGCGCGAGCGCATCAGGGCTTCAGGCGTGCCGGGCCAGGCGCGCCCCCTCAAATAGGGTTCGCAACATAAGCTATACTGCAATCCGCTACCGCACGGGCAATTTTCAGACACGTTAACTCCGGAAGTTTCAAAAAATGCTTTATATTCGCTTGTCATGGTAACCGGGCACGGCCGGGGTCAGAAACTTTTGCAGCTGCCGTGCGCGCGTCTTAACCTGATAACGCACAAACTTCGGGCCGTGACGGATGACATGTTGGCGCGACCATTTGCATTAGCCTGACCCCTTGAGTGGGCGATTGTGTCAACTCACTGGCTACCCGGCAGCTGATTGATGCCACTGTGCAGCCGTGGCAAGGGAAAGGGGCTGACATCCCACGATCCCCCCCGAACACCGCCTCAGGCGAAAGCGGATGGCGGGAAGTTCACTTAATGTTTACTCAACAGCAACGGCTGCGAGTCTTCAGACTGTTCTGCCAGCGGCAAGAAAGTAGCGTCGCAACGGGCAGGCCATCGTCCGGGAAGCCCCATCAGGAACCGTAAGCGCTGGAGAGTTAGAAACATCAAAACCCGGTCGGTATAACATGCTATTTATAGCCATGTAAAGAGGCGTAAAGTCCGTTTATAGGCCACTATTGAGGTATCTTTTATGCAGGGGGAAGCAATGGAAAAGCCATTAACAGGAAAACATATTCTCATCGTTGAGGACGAAGTCGTTTTCCGTTCCCTGCTGGAAAATTTTCTTTGTGAACTGGGCGCGCAAGTGACTCTTGCGGACGATGGTCTGCATGCGATCCAATGCTTAGGCCGCGCGACACCCGACCTGATGATTTGCGATTTGGCCATGCCGCGTATGAACGGTATCAAACTGGTCGAGCATCTGCGCAGTACGGGCAGCGTGATACCGATTTTGGTGATCTCCGCCACCGAAAACATGGCCGATATTGCTCATGTATTGCGGCTTGGCGTGCAGGATGTACTGCTTAAGCCGGTCAAAGACCTGGCGCGGCTGCGAGAAGCCGTATTCGAATGTCTCTATCCTTCGATGTTTACTTCTAAGGTAGAAGAGGATGAACAACTGTTTCAGGACTGGGATGCGCTGGTTAGCGATCCTCAGGCAGCAGCCAAACTACTCAAACAACTTCAGCCTCCGGTTCAGCAAACCATTGCCAACTGTCGCATCAATTATCGCCAGCTTACCATGGCCGAACATCCCGGGCTGGTGCTGGATGTTGCCGCACTTTCTGATAAAGATCTGGCTTTTTATTGTCTGGACGTCACGCGTGCGGGTGACAATGGCGTATTAGCTGCATTATTGCTCCGCGCACTGTTTAACGGCCTGTTGCAGGAACAACTCTCCGATCGGGGGCAGCGTTTGCCAGAGCTGGGCGGCCTGTTAAATCAAGTCAATTTGCTACTGCGCCAGGCCAACCTCGATGGGCAGTTCCCGCTGTTGGTGGGCTACTATCACCAGGGGTTAAAAAACCTGATTCTGGTTTCCGCCGGTTTGAATGCCACGCTCAATATCCACACACATCAAATCAAACTCCGCAACGGGGTGCCACTTGGTACGCTCGGCAGCACGCATCTTAATCAAATCAGCCAGCGGTGCGAGGCCTGGCAGTGCCAGGTCTGGGGGGCGGGTGGTCGTTTGCGCCTCATGCTGTCTACATTATAGGCATCCCAAGACTTTTTTCTCCTGGCCTACGCTGACAGGGCAAGGAATTCGCTTTAAAATTGGGTAATTATCTTAAATTAATGTGAAATGTTCTAACCAGGATAAATCCACGAGGATTGAACTGGTATACTCGTTTCGTTTTTAAAATCGACATATCAAGTAATAACTTGAACGGCCTAAAGAGAGGTATTTTGATGTCTGCCTATAACTCAAAAGTAAAAAAAGCGGTTATCCCGGTTGCTGGTTTGGGAACGCGTATGTTGCCTGCTACCAAAGCGATTCCGAAAGAGATGTTGCCGCTGGTTGATAAGCCGTTAATTCAGTATGTCGTTAACGAGTGTATTGCTGCTGGGATCAATGAGATCGTGCTGGTTACGCACTCATCCAAGAACTCAATTGAAAACCATTTCGATACCAGCTTCGAGCTGGAAGCTATGCTGGAAAAGCGTGTAAAACGCCAGCTGCTGGAAGAAATTCAGTCAATTTGTCCGCCACACGTTACCATCATGCAGGTGCGTCAGGGGCTGGCTAAAGGCCTGGGCCACGCAGTAATGTGCGCATGGCCGGTGATTGGTAACGAGCCGGTAGCCGTTATCCTGCCGGATGTGATTCTGGATGAATACGAATCAGATTTGTCGAAAGACAACCTGGCAGAAATGATCAGACGCTTCGATGAAACTGGCCACAGCCAGATCATGGTTGAACCCGTTGCTGACGTCACCGCTTACGGTGTGGTGGATTGCCAGGGCGCGCAGCTGAACCCGGGCGACAGCGCGCCAATGGTCGGCGTGGTGGAAAAACCCAAAGCCGATCAGGCCCCTTCAAATCTGGCAGTTGTCGGGCGTTACGTGCTGTCTGCAGATATCTGGCCACTGCTGGCTAAAACGCCTCCGGGCGCCGGTGATGAAATCCAGCTGACCGACTCAATTGCCATGCTGATGGAGAAAGAGACGGTAGAAGCTTATCACCTGAAAGGTGTGAGCCATGACTGTGGTAACAAGCTCGGCTACATGCAGGCTTTCGTTGAATATGGTGTGCGTCACGAAACACTGGGCAGCGATTTCAAAGCCTGGCTGGAAAGCGCTGTCGGCAACAAAAAGTAATTTCTTATTTCTAACCGGGACAATTCAATGAAAGTCACCGTATTTGGTATCGGCTATGTGGGTCTGGTTCAGGCTGCGGTTCTGGCCGAAGTCGGACATGACGTTCTTTGCATCGATGTCGACGAAAACAAAGTCGAAAATCTAAAGAAAGGGATCATCCCCATTTTCGAACCGGGCTTGACGCCGCTGGTTATGCAGAATTACGAGGCTGGTCGCCTTAAATTCTCTACACATGCTGAAGAGGGCGTCAATCACGGGGTCATGCAGTTTATTGCCGTTGGCACGCCACCGGACGAAGATGGCTCAGCGGACCTGAAGTACGTCACGGCGGTTGCGAGGACTATTGCTCAGCATATGCAAGGGCATAAGGTCGTGCTGGATAAATCCACCGTTCCGGTCGGTACCGCTGACCGCGTACGCCAGGTGATGGAGGAGACCCTGAAAGGGCGCGGTGCTGCGCTAAGCTTTGATGTGGTGTCCAATCCTGAATTCCTGAAAGAAGGTGCAGCAGTCAGCGACTGTATGCGTCCGGAGCGCATTGTCATCGGCACGGACAATGATGAAGTGGTGGAACTGCTGCGTGAACTGTACGAGCCGTTCAACCGTAATCATGACCGGATGATCCTGATGGACATTCGCAGTGCAGAGCTGACCAAGTATGCGGCAAACTGCATGCTGGCGACCAAAATCAGCTTTATGAACGAAATTTCCAACCTGGCGGAGCGCCTGGGTGCTGACGTGGAAAAAGTACGTCAGGGGATTGGTTCTGACTCACGCATCGGCTATTCGTTTATCTATCCTGGCTGTGGTTATGGCGGTTCCTGCTTCCCGAAAGACGTTCAGGCTCTGATCCGCACTGCGGAACAGATTGGCTACCAGCCGCGCCTGCTGCAGGCGGTAGAAGACGTCAACGACGCGCAAAAACATAAGCTGCCAACGTTTATCAAACGTCACTTCGGTGAAAACCTGCGCGGTAAAACGTTTGCCTTATGGGGGCTGTCATTCAAGCCGAACACCGATGATATGCGTGAAGCGTCCAGCCGGGTGTTGATGGAAGCACTGTGGCAAGCCGGGGCGAGCGTGCATGCTTTTGATCCGGAAGCCATGGATGAAGCGCAACGTATCTACGGCCACCGCAGTGACCTGAAGCTGATGGGAACCAAAGAAGCGGCGTTACAGGGTGCGGATGGGTTGGTTATCTGCACTGAGTGGCAGAATTTCCGCGCACCTGATTTTGACGTGATTAAAAATGCACTCAAAGAACCCGTGATTTTTGATGGTCGTAACCTGTATGATCCAGAAAGAATCATCAAGCGCGGTTTTGTTTATTATGCAATTGGCCGCGGAGCATCTCTCAACATTGCATAATTAACGAGGGCACTATGAAATATCTGGTCACCGGCGCAGCGGGCTTCATTGGCTTCCATGTGGCGCAACGCCTGCTTAACGCCGGTCACCAGGTTGTCGGCCTTGACAACCTGAATGACTATTACGATGTGAATCTCAAAACGGCCCGCCTGGCGCTTATTTCTCATCACGCCAGTTTTACCTTTATTAAGGGCGATCTTGCCGACCGGGAAGGTATGGCAGAATTATTTCGCTGCCATCGCTTTCAGCGGGTAATCCATCTTGCCGCACAGGCAGGAGTGCGTTATTCACTGGAAAACCCTCTGGCATATGCAGATGCCAATCTGGTGGGTCATCTTAATATTCTGGAAGGGTGCCGCCATAATCAGGTGGAACACCTGTTATACGCCTCTTCAAGCTCGGTATACGGGCTTAACCGCAAAATGCCATTTTCTACCGATGATTCAGTCGATCACCCGGTTTCCCTGTATGCTGCTACCAAAAAAGCCAATGAGCTGATGTCCCATACCTATTCTCATCTGTATGGCATCCCGACTAGCGGACTGCGCTTCTTCACCGTTTACGGTCCGTGGGGACGTCCGGATATGGCATTATTTAAATTTACCCGCGCAATAATTGCCGGCGAAAAAATCGACGTTTATAACCATGGCCAGATGCGGCGCGATTTCACCTATATCGACGACATTGTTGAATCTGTTTTCCGCCTGCAGGAGGTGATCCCGCAGGCGGACAAAGACTGGACGGTAGAAGCAGGTAGCCCTGCTACCAGTTCGGCCCCTTACCGGGTTTACAATATTGGCAACAGCCAGCCCGTCACCTTGATGGACTATATTGGGGCGCTGGAGAGCGCACTGGGCACGGTAGCGGATAAGAACATGTTGCAGATGCAGCCTGGTGACGTCGTCGACACCAGCGCGGATATCAGTGCCTTGTATAAGGCCATTGGTTTCAAACCGCAAACTTCAGTGAAAGAGGGGGTTGCGCGCTTTGTGTCCTGGTATAAAGAGTTTTATCACAAGTAAGGCAGACTGATGGCCTGAAAAAAAAGGAAGCCCGATTGCGGCTTCCTTTTTTTTACCTGGTGGCAACGACAAAGCAACTGCAAAAAAGCGGCCGATTATTCCACCGCCAGAACGGGACTTTGAGTTAAATTACAGCAGAAAGTCTTCGAGCTTCTTGCCTTGCTCTTCGATAGCCTGTTTGATTACCGCCGGAGTACGGCCCTGGCCAGTCCAGGTTTTATTTTCGCCATTCTCGTCGACATAAGAATACTTGGCCGGACGAGCAGCGCGTTTAGCTTTACCAGGAGTCTTGGCCGCAGCCAGTGTGGAAAGGAGTTCATTAGGGTCAATGCCATCTGCAATCAGCATATCGCGGTATTGCTGAAGTTTACGTGCACGCTCTTCAACTTCTGCCTGTGCCTGACTTTCTTCTTCACGGCGTTCATTTACCACAACTTCGAGTTTTTCCAGCATCTCTTCAAGAGTTTCCAGAGTACATTCTCTTGCCTGGGCACGAAGTGTGCGGATATTGTTCAGAATTTTAAGTGCTTCGCTCATAGTCCAATTCTCAAGATTATATTGATAGGGATGATTCTGCCTAATAATAGTGTCGGTGCTTAGGAACTGCAATAGTTAATTTCGTCAGAAACACGTTGTAGCTAATAATCGGTTACCCACCAGGTAAAAAGGTGGGGCGAAAATAGCAGGGTCAGTTAAATAACGTCATTTCAGACAGAGTTTCCCTGCCAGCAGGGGGAGGATGGCACTTATTATTAGTAAAAACTTTTCCCGTTATAACTGATACAC
This sequence comes from Erwinia amylovora, assembly GCF_017161565.1. NCBI lineage: Bacteria > Pseudomonadati > Pseudomonadota > Gammaproteobacteria > Enterobacterales > Erwiniaceae > Erwinia > Erwinia amylovora. The sequence goes on along the minus strand of NZ_CP066796.1, from coordinate 2,024,461 downwards.
TTTCCTCTGGCCCCCTGGTTTTGCCCGTGCGGCCGGTGCTTTACGCGGTTTATGATATACTGAGCCATCATTAACGACCTCGGAGTAAGGGCTGATGGCGCAGCTTTATTTCTATTACTCGGCGATGAATGCCGGAAAATCGACAGCTTTGTTACAATCTTCCTATAATTACCATGAACGTGGGATGAGAACCCTGGTGTATACCGCCGAGTTAGATAATCGTTTCGGCGTGGCAAAAGTCAGTTCTCGCATCGGTCTTTCATCTCCTGCTAAGTTGTATAATAACAGTACGTCACTGTTTGCAGAGATAAGCGCCGAGCATCACCGGGAACCAGTGCACTGCGTACTGGTGGATGAAAGCCAGTTTCTGACGCGTGAACAGGTTAAATCATTATCTGAAGTTGTTGATATGTTAGATATACCTGTACTCTGTTATGGGTTGCGCACGGATTTTCGCGGTGAGTTATTTACGGGTAGTCAGTATTTATTAGCCTGGTCGGATAAGCTGGTAGAATTAAAAACTATCTGTCACTGCGGCAGAAAAGCCAGCATGGTGTTGCGCATTGACGCGGGGGGGAAGCCTTTTAAAGAAGGTGAACAGGTACAAATAGGCGGTAATGAGCGTTATGTTTCTGTATGTCGTAAGCATTACTCAGAAGCGCTGGAAAATGGTTCTTTACAGGCTATTTATGGCAAGCAACATGCTGACTAAGATGGCAAAGTGATTTTTATTTGCGCAACTTTCCTCAATCTAAAGCCAATGCGTTTATAAGCATCACTTACTGTTTATTTGAGCAACATTTTGCACTGGGGGCAAATTAATCACTGTAAATCCGCGCATAACGGTTAACCCGCCAGCGATCTCAGGCATATTAATCACGCCCTCAACCATCGCGGCTGGGGGCTTTTTTTATCTTTGATGCTATCAGACTCCCCTTATGGGAACAGATTTTTCAACCCTGTTTCAGTCAGGCGTTAATAAAATCAGCGATAGCGACCTGAAGCGCAACGCGCTGCCTGCCCGCCGTTCGATCTTTATCCAAAGCCAATTTATGGCGTGTCACCCTGCATATAAACGGGTGGCGATGCCAGCTTTGCATCCTTACGCAGCGCTTTCACCTGCTTCGCCGTTACTCCAGCCGCAGCCGGGTTGCCAAACTGCCGGATAACGAAATTACTGACATCGGCCACCTGCTGGTCATCCAGTTCGGCAGCAAAGGCTGGCATAAAGATCTCACCCTGCTGCATATGGCGATGCACGCCGTTTAGCACCACCGATACCAGATTGCGTGCATCCTCCGCTCCGGTGGTGGTGTGGTGAAACAGCGACGGGTAAGCATGCAGGCCCTTGCCGGAACCGGAACCGTCTGCTGCGTGGCAACTGGCACAATTACCGGCAAATACCCGCGCGCCCGGCTGTGTCCGCCATGTTTCTTCATCAGCGCCACGCAGCGCGCTTAAAACGTTCGAAGGACGCCCCCAGACGCTGCGGTCACGAATTTGAGCGCTATTTCCGCGCGCTGGCACGCTCTTCAGGTAGATGGCAATATCGTTAAGGTCGCTATCGTGGAGATATTGCAGACTGTGCTCAATCGCTTCGGCCATCGATCCAGAAGCGCTGGCCTTTTCGACCACAAAGCCGGTTTTCAGATAGGTCACCAGCTGTTGCTGGCTCCAGCTGCCGATGCCCGCCTGCTGGTGCGGAGTGATATTAAAGGCGGCCCAACCGCCAAGGTCACCGCCGGCCAGGGCATTATCATTATCCATCCCCAGCGTGATATTGCGCGGCGTATGGCAGGTGCCGCAATGAGCCAGGGCTTCAACCAGATAGCGCCCGTTGTTCCATGCGGAGCTTTGCAACGGATCCTCCCGCAGCTCGCCGCTGTCGAAGTTGATCCACTTCCAGAAGCGCAGCCCCCAGCGCTGATTAAACGGAAACGGCAGGCTGGTCTGCGGTGACGGCTGATGTACGCCCGGTAACGACACAATATAGGCTTTTATCGCCAGCACATCCGCACGCTTTATTTTGGTGAAAGAGTCGTAAGGCATTGCCGGATAGAGTTGCTCGCCGTTTCTATTGATCCCGTCGCGCACTGCCGCCACAAACTGGTCGTCGCTCCAGCTACCGATGCCGAACTGTTTATCAGATGAAATATTTGGCGCCCAGATCTGGCCAAACGGGGTGCTGACCGCAAATCCGCCGCCAAACAGCGGGCCGTTGGTGGCGGTGTGGCAGGCGGTACAATCCCCGGCACGGGCCAGATATTCACCACGCCTGATGATGTCGCTATTCTGCGCTGCCGGCACAAAGCCGCTCTGCACAAGGATGCATGCCAGGGAAACCTGTAATATGAAGCCTTTCATCCGAACTCCTTACAGGCTCGCCAGTACGCTATCGGCCATGCGCAGCGCCAGCGCCGTTCCGGTCAGGGTTGAGTTCACCGTCGAGGCGGAAGGCATAATACCCGTGCCGGCGATAAACAGATTAGGGTGATCGTGGGTGCGGCAGTGCCCGTCCACCACTGAGTCGTGGGCATTACTGCCCATGATCATGGTGCCGGTAATATGCTGGTTGTTGTCATAGATACCGCGCTTGCTGTAGACCGCATCGCTGCCGCCCATCTCTTTCACCATGCGTTGAAAGTCCACCAGCGACTGGTCGTAGCCGCGATGTACATATTTCGAAAAGCGGTATCTGACCTCAAGGCGTGGAATGCCCCAGGCATCTTTCTCGCTGGTACTGAGGCTGACGCGGTTTTCCGGGTCGGGCAGCATCTCCAGCAGGCACTTCAGCTGAACGAAGCGCTCGGACTGGAAAGCCAACTTATCGTTCAGCGCCTGACCGTAATAACCCTGGCGTATCAGGCGTTCGGTCAGATAGCGTATCGGTGACGTATTGGCCACATCGATGCGCAGCGCTGAACGTTGCCCGCGGAAATTGCCGTCACGCATATTGTTGATACTGCCCGGGCGCATCGGTCCCCGGCCAGACCACATGGGCTCATCGGCATAAAACTCAACGGAAGAACCCGGGTGGTCCATCAGATGACGACCGACCATACCGGAGCTGTTGGCGATGCCGTTGGGGTAACGTTCGCTGGTGGAGAGCAGCAGAATTTTCGGGCTTTCAATACCGTTGGCGGTCAGGACAAATTGACGGCCGGTAACGCGGTGACTGGTTTTGTTGCGGTCAAAATAATGCACCGCCTGGATCACCCCTTTCTCATCCGCCTCAATACGATATACCACCGCATTAGCGACAATCTTCACCCCGGCGTCCAGCGCCTTACGCGCCGATATACCGCCATGATACTGGGCATCAATCGGGCATACCGGCATACAATTGTTATTACCGCAGCAGGCCGGGCGGCCATCGAAAGGAATACTGTTACGTGCCTGTGGGCCAATCCCTACCTCATAGCCCAGCGGCGCAAGGCGCTGCTTCAGGCGCTCAAAGCCGTAAGGCAGCGGAATGCCCGGCAGCGGGTAGGGGCGTGAACGCGGCGAATCGAGGTCGCTGTCACCGGAAACCCCCATCTGGTATTCGGCATCGATATAACAGGGTTCCAGCTCTTCATAGCTGATTGGCCAGTCACGCCCCACGCCGTATAGCGATCTGATACGCATATCGTTCGGCAACAGGCGGAACGCCTGACCGGCCCAGTGCCAGGTGGTTCCCCCCGTGCCGCGCAGATACTGGGCGCGATAGGGATCCGGGCCTTTCTGGATCAGATAGTTGTTATCGTCAGGAATGAATTTCGGCTGAGGAGCCCAGGGCTGCGCGGGGAAAGGCTCGGTAAAATCGCCTTTAAACGGTGAGTTACGGAAGGCTTCCACGGCGAGATCGCGTTTGATCTCGGGGCCGGACTCCAGCATCAGCACCGTCGCCCCCGCTTTCACCATTTTCAGCGCGGCCAGAGAACCGGCAATACCGGCGCCGATCACCACCACATCGGCGCTAAGTGATTCAGACATGCGAACTCCTTGCTGGCGGCCGTGTCCAGAAATTCGGTTCTCCCGGCGCGTAGCTTGGGGGTAACAGCGAGTTTTTCACCAGCCGATAGCTGACGATATTTTCAAAGGCGATGCACTGCGGGCGCGGCAGCGGGCCAACCACCCCGAGATACCAGCCTGAAACCAGCGTCTGATACAGCTCGCGTAGCGCCGCTGGCTGCTGCGCGAGCAGCGTCAGCAGCGCGGCGCCGTGGGTACCGGGGTGGGCCGCCAGCAGAGCATTAAGCTCATCCAGCGCGGTGTCCAGAAGGGGATTGTCGGCGTACAGCCAGCTGTAAAGCCGCTGTGCCAGCAGCGCATCAGGCTGCGCCATGCCGGTCAGCGCGCGGGAAAGCTGTATAAAGCTGTGTGACGGCGTAACGGCAGCGGCCAGCGGTGGACTGGCGATAAAGCGGACGGAGAAAGCCTTCATCAGGGCGCCAGCCACCAGCAGGCCCCCCGTGCCGGTCAGTAACCGGCGGCGTGAAAGGGCGCGCATAGAAACTCCTTAATCAGCGGCCGGTGAGTTCAGGGCCTCGGCCGCAGCCTGTGAAGCCTGATTATCCAGTTGCTGGCTGGGCGTACTGACGCCGAGAGCGCCGACCACTTCATGTCGCAAAGTCAACGGGTAGCCACCGCCAAGCGCAAGCGCATGAGGGATGGCCAGCACGGCGGTTTCGCCATTTTGCAAACGCTGCATAAATTTTAACGAAGGTGTGCGGTAAAGCGCAGAAGTGCGGGCTTTACCGATAGCGGCATCCACGCATCCCGGCGTGGCGCCATCAAAGCGCTGAAAGGCGAGCAATGTGCCGCTGGCATCAAGCACCGCCACGCAGCCGGTACTTTTTTCGTTTTTGAGGGAGGCAGCGACATGCTTAATCACCAGCGCGGTTTGGCGATTGTCGAGCTGCGCAGCGTGCACCTGACTGAGCATGGCCAGTAACAGGCCGCTGGCAAACCGTTTATACGTCTTCATCGGATGATTTCCCACTTTTCTTCTGTGGCGAGCGGCGGTGCGCTGTCAGCCTGGTTGCGGATAAGAGGAACTGCCCATCGCCGGTTAGGCAATTGTGCACGTCATCTGTCATTTAAATGCCCTGGTTCTCAGTATAAATTATTGATCATGATGAATTTTATCCACAGCCGCTTGCCAGGTAAACGGCGTAAGCTGGGCGTATGTCACATCGTGGGCCTTTAGCGCGTCCACCAGTCCCTGCTGGGTAGCGGCTGTCGCCGCGCTCATTGCCGGGGCCACATTCACATCATGCAGAGTTTTCACCACTTCCTGCATCTCCTCGGCGCGGCGCTGGCCGTGCTCGGCTACCCGGCTAATCAGGTAGTGGGGCAGCTGGTCGTCCCAGCCCAGCGAGGGGAAACTGGCATGTAGCGAATCGACTACCGCCTGCTCCACGCCGTAACGGCGTGCCGCGCTAAGGCATTCGGTGGTGAGCGCCTCAAGTCCTTTGATCATCACGCTGCGGCACATCTTGATGGCGGAGGCTTCACCCACTTGCAGACTGTACAGGCGGCTGTTCAGCCCCAGACTTTGCAGCAGGTCGTTGACCGTTGCACCCTGGCTGCCGCCGAGCAGCAACGGGGTGGCCAGCCGTTTGGGCGGCACCGGGGCCATTACCGCTACGTCGATATAAGCGGCCCCCTGTGCGCCAATCAGCCTGGCGGCAGCGCGTTTGGTCTCAGGGGCCACCGAATTGAAATCAAGAAAGGTTTGACCCGGCCGCAAAAACGGGGCGGTGTGCCGGGCGACGTTCAGCGCTTCTGCGGCCGTGACGGTGGAGAAAATAATCTCTGCGTCCTGCAAGGCTTCAGCCAGCGATGCCGCCAGCTGCACTCCGCAGGCTGATGATTTGAGCTGCATGGCAGCCGAACTGGCGGGCCGGGTGTTTTTGACATCCCAAACTGTCAGCTGAAGCGACGGCTGCTGCTGCAGATCGGCGGCGAAAATACCGCCCGCCTCGCCAAATCCAATAACGGTTATCCTCATCTTGCTACTCCGCGCTAATGGGCCAGACTGAACCCGGGATCAGCACCTCACCGGCAAAAATCAGCCGGGCGGTACGCAGCAGGCCGCAGCCTGCAAGCTGGCCGGCGTGATCTCGCTGGAGTCGTACGCTGAACTCTCCGCCGGGGTGCTCAACGCTCAGGCGCTGACTGTTTTCACTGCCGGTGCGCGCCAGCCTGTGTGCCACGCTGCCGGGGATCAGGCAGGCGGTAGCCACGCTCACCGCGCCAAAAACGCCAATCGAGGCGTGACAGCGGTGGGGAATGAAGGTGCGCGAACTGATGGCTCCGCCGTTGCGCGGTTCAGCAAGCAGGGTCATTTTCGGCACCGTGCGCTGGCTGACATCACCGAGGTTCATACGCGGCCCGGCCTGCAGACGAATCGATTCCAGGCGACTTTTCAACGCTTCATCGGCGTCCAGCTGCTCGCGGCTTTCATAACCGCTGCGGCCAAGCGAGTCGGCTCGCACCAGCACCACCGGCATACCGTTGTCGATGCAGGTCACTTCGATATGATCGATGCGATCTCTGGCCTGACCGGTGGGCAACAGTGCCCCGCAGCTTGACCCGGCAATATTTTGAAAATTAAGCACAATCTCTGCGGCACTGCGCGGTACGCCGTCAATTTTCAGCTCGCCATCGTAATCCATCTGGCCATTGGGGGTGGCAAACTCCGCCACTGCAATTTGCCCGGTGTTTTGCATAAAAATGCGTATCGCGCTGCGTTCACCCTGTGCGCTGACCAGGCCACGCTCCAGGGCAAACGGCCCCATCGCCGCAAGGATATTGCCGCAGTTCTGGCCGTAGTCGACATGGGCGACATCGACATCGACCTGGGCAAACAGGTAATCAACATCCGCGTCCGCCCGGGTAGAAGGCTGGACAATCGCGACCTTGCTGGTGAGCGGATCTGCGCCGCCTAATCCGTCTATCTGGCGGATATCGGGCGAGCCCATCACCGCCAGCAGTACGCGGTCGCGCAGCCCGGGGTCTTGCGGCAGGTCGGCGGCGAGAAAACAGGCGGCTTTCGAGGTGCCGCCACGCATCAGCAGGCAAGGGATCCGGCGCTGGCGCATGTTATTCCTCCCAACCTTCAAGGTTGTCGACATAGCGCAGCCCTTTCTCTGCCAGACGCGCGCGCATCTGATAGATATCCAGCCCCAGTTCGCCGTTGGCCAGGCGGACGCGTTTGCTTTCTTCCCGCTCGCCGCGCTGACGGGCGCTGGTGGCCACTGCTGCGGCCTGTTGCCGCGCCACCACCACCACGCCATCGTCGTCGGCGACGATAACATCACCGGGCCAAACCAGCTGCCCGGCGCACACCAGCGGCACATTGACCGAACCCAGCGTCTCTTTCACCGTGCCCTGGGCATACACCGCCCGCGACCAGACGGCGAAACCCATTGCGCGCAGGGTGCGGGTATCACGTACCCCGAGATCCGCCACTAAACCGATGACGCCGCGTGCCTGAAGTGAGGTAGCCAGCAGATCGCCAAAAAAGCCGTCGATGCAGGGAGAAGTGGGAGCCACTACCAGAATATCTCCCGGCTGGCACTGCTCAACGGCGACATGAAACATCCAGTTATCGCCGGGCGCGACCAGCACGGTGACCGCACTACCGGCAATGGCGTTGTCGCGCTGGATTGGTCGGATCGCCGCATCCATTAAGCCTTTACGCTCCTGTGCTTCATGAACGGTGGCCACCCCGGCGGCGCCAAGCGATGCAATATCCTTGCCGGCGGCCCGCACAATATGGCGCACCACCACGCCTTTTTTACCGATGATGCTCATGCCAGATCCTCCGTTACCCGCGGGAAGATGCTCTGATAGCCTTCGCCGTAACTGATGTCGCGCTGGCTGGTGATGCCGACATTACGTTTAGCCTGCACGCCGCGCTGCTGCGCCACGCGGGTGTAGTATTGCCAAAGATGTTCCTGGCCGGCCATGCATTGGATCGCCTGATACTTTTTGTCCCAGACGCGGGTGATATCCAGCAGCACGTCCGGCTTCCAGTTGCACTGTTCCGGCTGATGGGGTTCAAAGCAGTACAGCGGGGGCGCACCAATAATCTTCTCGCCAGGGCGATAACCCTCTGCCTGGGCGATAATGCGCGCTTCCTGGGCCAGATGAGTCGCCAGTGGATGATCGTAGTTGTAGGGATCGTGCAACGAATGGCTCAGCACAAAGTGCGGCTGTACCCGGCGATAGACGTCGGCCAGACGAAACAGCGTCTCTTTGTCGGCGCGCAGGGGATAATCGCCAAGGTCAAAGAACTCAATGCTGGCACCGAGGATCTCTGCGGCAGCCTGGGCTTCTTCGCGGCGTGATGCCTTAACCTTTTCTTCGCTCATCTCGCCCTTGCGCCACAGCTTCGCTGATTCTCCTCGTTCGCCAAACGACAGACAAACGACGTGGACCTGGTAACCTTGTGCATGGTGCAGCGCGATGGCCCCACCGGCGCGCCAGACGAAATCGGCAGAGTGGGCGCTGACCACCAGCGCGGTTTTGTTGGCAGTATTTTCGGTCATGGCATTCTCCTCGGCGTTTTTTCCATGCTGTCACCCGGCGTGCAGGCGGGATAATTCATTTGATTGCAGCGGGTATGCGTTTTATTTATATTGCGGGTCCGGTCTCAGGCGGAAAAGGGCGGTAAAGGATGGCGTCAGAACAGGCAGGCGAGTTGGTAAACCTGATGCAAATCAGGGCATTCAGGCAGGTTGTTGCTCAGGGAAGCGTCTCTAAGGCGGCAGATGAATTATTTCGCACTCAGTCAGCCATTACCCGATCGATTCGTGATTTGGAACTCACTTTAGCGGTGCCGCTGTTTGAACGTCATGCCGGAGGCATGATGCTGACAGACTTCGGTAAATGCGTGCTGCCACGCGCTCACCGGGCAGTAGACGAACTGCTTCAGATCCCCCTGCAGCTGGCAAAATTACAGGGGCGCGCCAGTCCGCGCGGAGATATTGAGCCACTGTGGTTGTTCAATGTGCGCCGCCTGCAAATATTTATTACCCTGTGCCAGACCCGGCATATGCAGTCGGTGGCGGCACGGCTGGGTTTAAGTCAGCCAGCGGTGAGCGCGGCGCTCAAGGTACTGGAAAACGGCGCCGGGGTGGCGCTTTTAGAGCGGACGCCGCACGGCATGATGCCGTCACTTGCCGGGCGCGAGATTGAAGCCGGTATCCGGCGTGCGCTCAACGAACTGCGCCATATCCCGGCAGATATTGCCGCGCGATGTGGGGTGCTGGAAGGCACGGTGCGGGTGGGCGCGCTGCCGCTGGGGCGCACGCGCATATTGCCGCAGGCGATAGTGATGCTTACCGCGCGTTATCCCGGCGTGCGGGTGGTGACCAGCGAAAGCGCTTTTGCCCTGCTGGCCTCGGAGATGCGTGCCGGAGATATCGATTTCATTTTCGGCGCGCTGCGCCGCGATGAGGATGCGCTGGATGTCACGCGGGAAACGCTGTTTTCCGAACGCATGATACTGCTGGCGCGGCACGACCATCCGCTGGCTGGAAAGGCTGTCAGTCATCAGGATCTGCGCCAGGCGCGTTGGGTCTTGCCGCGATCGGCAACGCCAGCCCGTCATTTGTTAGATGACAGCTTCCGGGCGATGGGTATCCCGGCGGCCAATCCGGTGGTGGAAACCGGCGATCTGGCGCTGGTACGCGGCCTGCTGATGCAGTCGGATATGCTGGCGGCGGTTTCCGCTCACCAGTTAGAGGTCGAACTGGCCTGTGGTGCGCTGGTGGCACTGCCGGTGGCGTTAGCTAACACCGAACGGGCTATCGGCCTGACGGTGCGTGCTGGCTGCCTGCATTCCCCGGCGGCGCAAGCGCTGATCGGCTGTCTGCGCGAGGTATGCGGGCAGGGCAGAGATGCCCCTGACCCGGCGGGAGAAAGGCGACTTAAGCCAATTTAGCCGGCGGATCGCTCAACCGAACCACCGGGGGATGAGCCGCTAATCCTGTGCCGCTTCAAGCAGCGCATAGCGATAGCCGCGAATGCCGTAGCCGCAAATCACCCCTTGCGCCACATCCGACAGGTAAGAGTGATGGCGAAACGGTTCCCGGCTGTGCACGTTGGTGATGTGAACCTCCCACAGCGGCAGAGAAACGGCCGTTACGGCGTCACGTATTGCCACTGAGGTGTGCGTCCATGCCGCCGGATTGATCACCAGCGCCTGAGCCTGGGTACGCGACTGCTGGATCCATTCCACCATCTGGCCTTCATGATTGGTTTGGCGAAACACAATGTCGACATCCAGCTCCGCCGCCGTGTCGCGGCACAGCGTTTCGATATCTGCCAGCGTCGCTGAACCGTAGGTTTCAGGTTCACGGGTGCCGAGCAGGTTGAGGTTCGGCCCGTTAAGAACATAAATGGTTTTCATAACGCTCCTTCAGATGCGAAGTTAAACAGTCGTTCAGGCGTTTCCCACAGCACCTGACGGCGCGTTTTGTCATCGGGGATCAGCTGATCAACCAGCAGCAGTTGGGTGCCCATATCCATCCGCTCGCTGGCGCGCAGGAATGGCCAGTCAGAACCCCACATACAGTTTTCAGCACCGAAGGCATCCAGCAGCGCCAGCAGGTAAGGGTGGCCATCGCTGAACGGATAAGGCTGGCGCGAAAACTTCGCCAGGCCAGAGAGCTTCACCGAGCAGCGCTCGCCGCCCGCCAGCGACAACAACGCCCGGAATGCCGGCTGCCGCAGCCCGGCGCTGACATCAGGGCGGCCGCAGTGGTCAAACAGGATCCGGGTGCGGGTGCGGGCCAGCAGCGGCAGCAGCGCCAACAGCTGGTCATCCTGTACCTGGATTTGGGCAAAAAGGTTCAGGTCGGCCAGGTCGGACATCAGCTGATCAAGGTGCAAAAAAGGGTCGGTGCCGAGCATCGCCACATTTAGCGCAATGCCGACCACGCCCTGTGATTGCAAATCTGCCAGCGTTTGCACGTTGGTATCCCTGTGCACCACGGCGATGCCTTTGAAACGCCCCTCGCCCCGCCGCAGGGTATCCAGCAGGCAGCGGTTATCGGTGTTATAGCCCGAAGTCGGGCCGACGATCAGCGAATGCCGGATGTTGTACGCCGTCATCACCGCGCGATAGTAGTCCGGCGTGGCCAGCTCGTGCCCTTGCGGGTTGTAAGCGCTCTCCGCCGACCAGGGGAATCGAGCCGGATCGAATACGTGATGATGGCAGTCAATAATTGGTTGAGTAAACATCAGTCTGCTTTCCCCGCTACGGAATAAAGAACCTGTTGATTTCGCGTCTGCTGGAACTGTTCAAGCGTCTCGCCGCGCATCGCCGAATAGATATGCAGATTGGAAACGCCGACCACCGCCCCGAGTTTTTCCAGCAGGAAGAAACTGACGCCATAATGGATCATGCCGCGCCAGTCGAGCTGATTGATCAGCGCTTGTTCCTCCGCGCTCAACCCGGCTTCAGCATACAGCGACTGCGGCGCAGTACGAAAACGTGTACGCCACTCGGGCTGGATCATCCGGTGCAGGAAGCGATTGATACGTATCGCCTTCAGGCTGCGAGCCTGGGTGAACGGGTAAGTACCCGGCAGCTTGTCCACGCCGTTGAGCTGAAGATTGATTTTATCCCGCTGACGCTGGTGCACATCCACCGGGGCTTCCCGTGACTGATTTTCGAGGATCAAGGTGGCAATCCCGGTCATCGACGGCAGGTAATAATCCTGATGCAGCTTTTGCACGTTGGCCGACAGCGCACCGCGCATGATCAACCACATTATCACCTCCGCACCCTCCAGGCCGCCCAGCGTGGCGTATTCGGCCAGCGTTAACTCCGTCAGGCGCTGCGGGTCATTGACCAGCAGGTCGATGAACTGAGCATCCCATTGTGGATTGTTATAGCCACAGCGCTCGCCGTGAACCTGATGCGACATGCCGCCGGTTGCCACTATCGCCACCTTCAGATCCTGTGGGAAGCTTTCTACCGCACGCTTCAGCGCCTGGCCCAGCCTGTAACAGCGCCGGGCGGTCGGGATGGGGAACTGTAATACGCCCACTGCCAGGGGCACTACCTGCATCGGCCAGCCGTCCTGATACGGTATCAGCGCTGACAGCGGCGAGAACAGACCGTGGTCCAGTGGCTTATCCTGGAAGAATGACATATCAAATTCGTCGGCCATCAGGCTGGCACCAATATGCTGTGACAGCGCGGCATGGCCTCTGACCGACGGCAGATCGCGCGGGCCACCGCCTTCGTCCGCGACGGCATATTGCTCGTCAATACCCAGCAAAAAGGTCGAGTAGTGATCGAAGAAGAAAGAGGTGACGTGATCGTTAAACACGTAAAGCAGCACGTCGGGTTTTTTCTCCTCCAGCCAGCGCTGCATCGGGGCAAAGCCATCGAAGATCGGAGCCCAGCCTTCCTCCTGCTGTTTATGATGGTCGACTGCAAAGCCTATGGTCGGAGTGTGAGAAACAGCCAGCCCGCCGATAATTTTTGCCATAAGTGGTAACCTCTTTTCAGCGATCGTTTGGGGTACGCATCAGGGGCGGCAGGCAGTCAAGGTCAATACCTGTGATTTGGCGCGCAACCTGTGCGGGGTGATGTCGGGTGATGGAAAGCGCCGCCAATAATGCCGGGAGCGACAAAACAATAAAAATTGCCGTCTGGCCGGGGAAAATGCCAAGCAGCACGCCGCCGAGGGAAGAGCTGATAATTGCCCCGCTGCGGCCGATGCCGTGCATCCAGCACACGCCGGTGGCGCGCATCTCAGTGGGATAAAACATCGGTGAAAATGCCTGTAATCCCGTCTGGGCGCCGTTGATGCAGACGCCGGCAAGAAACACCAGCAGTGCCAGCAATGCCGGGCCGAAGCTCCAGATCCCCTGAGAAACCAGACAAAGACTGCCCAGTAAATAAAACAGGCCGATAACATACTTCGCCCTGAGGCGGTCCATCAGCGCGCCAACCAGTAAACCGCCAAGGGTACCCCCCAGCTGGAACAGGCCCGCGACGATAGCTGCCCGCTCCAGCGTGACGCCGCCGGAGCGCATAATGGTCGGCAGCCAGCCGTTCAGCAGATAGATAACGAACATTCCCATAAAATAGGTCAGCCAGAGGACTAAAGTTCCCGCGGCATATCCGGGGGTGAACAGCTGGAGAACCTGTGCCTTTTTCGGTATCACCGGTGCGTTAAGCACGAAAGCCGTACCCGCATGGAACTGGCCACCGATACGCCGCAGCGCGGCAGCAATTTTGTCGCGGTTGACGCTACGCACCACCAGATACATGGCCGATTCCGGCAGGACCCAAATCAGCAATGGCAGCATCAGCAGTGGGATAGCGCCACCAAGCCCCAGAACGGCTTGCCAGCCATAATCGGGTAATATCCCGGCGGCGATAAATCCACCCAGCCCGGAACCGATATTGAAGCCGCTGTACATCACGGTGATCATCAGACTGCGGCGCCGTTCCGGCATGTATTCAGAGACAAGGGTAACGCAGTTAGGCATCACCGCGCCCAGCCCGAGGCCGGTCAGGAAGCGCAGCAAACCCATCTCCAGCGGGGAGCGGGCAAAAGCGCTCATCAGGCTGAAGCAGGCAAAGCAGGCCATAGAGATAAGCAGGATTTTTTTGCGGCCAAACTTATCCGACCACGGGCCAGCGATCAGTGCACCCAGCGCCACGCCTGACATCGCAGCACCAAGCACTGGCCCCATCTCCGCATGGCTTATGCCCCAGTCTTCAATCAGCGCTGGCGCAATAAAGCCCATGGCCGCCGCGTCGTAACCATCAAACATAATGATAATGAAGCACAGAATGAGGACCAGCCACTGGTAACCTGATATCGGGCGTGAATCTATCCATTCTTTCACATCGATAATATCGTGATTGCTCATAGGGAACGCTCTGATTTTTTTATCAATAGGGGTATCGGGTTGGCATGCCAGCATCCGTAACTAACCGTTTGGTTAAAACATTAACCCGATCTCAGGAGTAAGAGTTATATTTTTTTTGCTTTCTAAAACAATACAATATGAATTTTTTGTATTTCGCTTCCCTTAACACGTTAGGGATGAGACCAGGATTTGTCTGCCATAAAATCGTTATACTGGTATGAGTTTTGTTTATTTGGTGAGCGATATCTTAAAAATTGAAACTGCTCAAACAAGGAGAGAGGCTGCAGTGAGTGTTGTGCGAACAGGGTTGTTGCCGCATAAGGGAACCCGGGGGAGTGAAAGGTCGATATAAGCGGGTGTTCGCCACTCGTTTGGGGGCAGTGAAACGTAAAACCCCGCCCGGCCGGACGGGGAGAGCGGCAGAGCGGGGGGAGGCCAGCAAACCTGAGTCGGTTACACCTGACTCAAGTTCTTTGCTTTTTTTTCAGCGGTTTTCGCAGCCAGCGGCGGCGTGACGGCCACGACCCGATCAGCCGCAGTTTCAGTGAATTTACGGCCGTAGTAGCTGTCCAGCAACACCTGTTTCAGCTCGTTAATCAGAGGGAAACGGGGATTAGCTCCGGTGCACTGGTCGTCTAAAGCATTTTCGGTCAGCTGGTCGACTTTTGCCAGGAAATCGGCCTCCTGCACGCCCGCTTCACGAATGGATTGCGGCATGCCCAGCGCGGTTTTCAAGCCATCCAGCCATGCCAGCAGTTTGTCGATTTTCTGCGCGGTGCGATCGGATGGCGCGCTCAGGCGCAGATGATCGGCAACTTCTGCATAACGACGACGCGCCTGTGGACGGTCATACTGGCTAAAAGCGGTTTGCTTGGTGGGGTTATCGTTGGCGTTGTAGCGAATCACGTTACCGATGAGCAGGGCATTGGCTAAACCATGCGCGAGATGAAACTCTGAACCGAGCTGGTGCGCCATCGAGTGGCACACGCCAAGAAAGGCATTAGCAGATGCAATCCCGGCAAGGGTGGCCGCGTTATGCACCCGTTCGCGCGCCAGCGGGTTTTGCGCCCCCTGCTGATAGCTGGCCGGCAAATATTCCTGCAACAGTTTCAGCGCCTGCAAAGCCTGGCCATCTGAATATTCGTTAGCCTGCACGGAAACATAGGCTTCCAGCGCGTGAGTGACCGCGTTCAGGCCACCACAGGCGCAGAGGGATTGGGGTAAATCCATCACCAGGTTGGCGTCAACAATCGCCATATCGGGCATCAGCGCGTAGTCTGCCAGCGGATATTTCTTGCCGGTAGCATCGTCGGTGACCACCGCGAACGGGGAAACCTCAGACCCGCTACCCGGGGTGGTGGTGACGGCAATCAGCTTCGCTTTTACGCCCATTTTCGGGAGGCGGCAGATACGTTTGCGGATGTCCATAAAGCGCAGTGCCAGATCGGCAAAGTGGGTTTCAGGATGTTCGTACAGCACCCGCATGATTTTTGCCGCATCCATCGTTGAACCGCCGCCGATGGCGATAATCACATCGGGTTTAAATGAGTGCATCTGCTCTGCACCCTTGCGTACGATACCCAGCGTGGGATCGGCTGCCACATCTGAAAACACCTCAGTCTCCAGGCCGTGGGCCTTAAGAACGGCGATCGCCCGGTCAGCATAGCCCTGATTGAACAGGAAGCGGTCAGTAACAATAAACGCGCGTTTCGCACCGTCGGTTGCCACCTCTTCAAGAGCGATGGGCAACGCGCCGCGGCGGAAGTAGATGGACTTCGGGAGCTTGTGCCACAGCATATTCTCTGCGCGTTTGGCAACGATCTTACGGTTAATCAGGTGTGCGGGACCCACGTTCTCAGAGATTGAGTTACCGCCCCACGAACCACAGCCCAGCGTCAGCGATGGCGCGAGCTTAAAGTTGTACAGATCTCCAATTCCCCCCTGGGAGGCTGGCGTATTGATCAAAATACGCGCCGTTTTCATTCTGATGCCGAAGGTTTGCACGCGTTGATGCTGATTATCCTGATCGGTATACAGGCAGGAGGTATGCCCGATACCGCCCATTGCCACCAGTTTTTCTGCCAGCGTTAGCGCTTGGCTGAAGTCTTTGGCCCGGTACATCGCCAGCGTGGGTGACAGTTTTTCGTGAGCAAACGGTTCCGCCTCATCAACCCGTCTCACTTCTCCAATAAGAATTTTGGTGTTATCCGGGACGCGGATGCCGGCCATGTCGGCGATTTTAGTCGCTGGCTGGCCGACAATGGCCGCATTCAGCGCACCGTTCTTCAATATGATCTCCTGCACTGCCTGCAATTCCGGCCCTTGCAGCAGATAGCCGCCGTGGCTGGCGAAACGCTCGCGTACCGCGTCATAGACAGCATCGACGACAATTACCGACTGCTCAGAAGCACAAATGACACCGTTATCGAAGGTTTTCGACATCAGGACAGAGGCCACGGCGCGCTTGATATCTGCATACTCATCAATCACCACCGGGGTATTGCCTGCACCGACGCCGATGGCCGGTTTGCCCGAACTGTATGCCGCCTTAACCATGCCCGGCCCCCCGGTAGCGAGGATCAGATTGACATCCGGGTGGTGCATCAGCTGGTTGGACAGTTCAACGGAAGGGCTGTCAATCCAGCCAATAATATCGGCTGGTGCTCAGGCAGCAACGGCTGCCTGCAACACAATGTTTGCCGCCTGACTGGTCGCATCTTTGGCACGCGGATGAGGCGAGAAGATCACCGCGTTACGCGTTTTCAGGGCAATCAGCGCTTTAAAGATAGCCGTTGAGGTGGGGTTAGTGGTGGGGACGATGGCGCAGATAATGCCGACAGGCTCCGCGATGGTGATGGTGCCAAAGGTGTCATCGCTGGCCACAATGCCGCAGGTTTTTTCATCTTTGTAAGCGTTATAGATGTATTCCGAAGCGAAGTGGTTTTTGATTACTTTATCCTCGACGAGGCCCATGCCTGATTCAGCCACCGCCATTTTAGCCAGGGGTATGCGGGCATCTGCCGCCGCCAGCGCCGCAGCCCTGAAAATCTTGTCGACCTGTTGTTGAGTGAAGGTGGCGTAGGTGCTTTGGGCCTTTTTCACACGTTCAACCAGCGCGTTGAGTTCAGCAACATTCGTAACGGTCATCATGCTCTCCTGAAGTAAGACTTTATGAGGAAACCTGTCAGAAAAACCTTCGTCTCTGCTGACCTGGCCGGAAGACCCGGTGATCGGCGTCTCGGTTGTCAAAGGTCGACTTAACGAGTCAGCGCATCAGCAGATTGACGATGACTTTTATCAGGTTTATGAGTGACTTTGATGCTTGTGAGCATAGCCGTTGCGCGGCGGCTTAAAGATGATGCAGATCATCAATTATGTTAGCTGATACCATTCAGCCTCGGCTAAACGACGCCGTAAGCCGCTGATATTCCGGTCGACAGGGATAGTCACCATCGTGGATTTACATTACATTAGCCGCCATCAAACTGTCCTCGCCACAGGAGCGCGCTGTGAACCCTGTTTTGTTAGATCTCTCTGGCTATATCAAATTTTTTGTTGGCCTGTTCGCGCTGGTTAACCCGATTGGCATTATCCCGATTTTTATCAGTATGACCCGTGATCAAGTCCCGGCGGCACGTAATAAAACCAATCTGACAGCCAACCTGTCGGTGGCTATCATTCTTTGGACCGCGCTGTTTCTTGGGGACGGCATCCTGCACATCTTTGGAATTTCGATTGACTCGTTTCGCATTGCCGGCGGTATTCTGGTGGTGACTATCGCCATGTCGATGATCAGCGGCAAACTGGGTGAAGATAAACAGAACAAGCAGGAGAAAACCGAAACCGCCAATCGCGAAAGTATCGGCGTGGTGCCGCTGGCACTACCGTTGATGGCAGGGCCGGGGGCTATCAGCTCTACCATTGTCTGGAGCACGCGTTATTACAGTTGGCAAAATCTGCTGGGTTTCAGCCTGGCCATTGCCCTGTTTGCCGGCTGCTGCTGGCTGTTGTTCCGCGCAGCACCCCTGATGGTCAGGGCGCTGGGGCAAACCGGGATCAATGTGGTGACACGTATCATGGGCCTGTTGCTAATGGCTCTGGGTATCGAATTTATGGTGACCGGCATCCGCGCAATGTTTCCGGGGCTGGTGACTTGATTAGTGTTTAATTCTTACAGAATGGACACCAAGCGCATTTAATGCGCTTTTTTTTTGCCTGAATCTCAATTCTGCACTTTAACAGTGCAAAGGGCTGCTTAAATGATCTGTCGGGGTGCAATTATTCATGTTTCTTAATTGCCTGTGACAATCATTAGTGTCATTACTGCAAAAAACCTTTCTTAGCCAGGCACAGATGCAAATGTTATTTCAATCACATCACACATTGCAGGTTTAATTGACGACTGCGCGGCGTTAACTGCTGGATGAAAATGTGTTTGTTGCTAAGTTTGTCCGCATTCGAGCACGTCCGGGTTAATGCGCTTATCTTCTGTACATATTGTGCGTGATATTTGTACCACAGGTAAATAAAATTGCTATTTATGAGTTAATTCAATGCGTTACCTGTTAATTTTTGATGATAAATAACCCTGTTCCCCTGACCTTTATCATGTTAAAAAAAAAGGGTTAACATTTTTATCATCTGGCATTAGGCAAACTAAGACATTTCTGATAATTTTCAATAAATCAGCAAAGGTTGGCATCGGATGTGCAAGGTTTTGCTGATGCACTGCCGTGTCAGTGCAGGCTTTTTATACAAAGGGGTTAATGCCTGATGAATAAGACCAAATCACGCTGTCTGGCGGCGATGGGAACAGGAATGCTGTTGAGTATGCAGGCGCTTGCTGCCGATATCCCGGCGGGAGTCAGTCTGAGTGACAGTCAGAAGCTGGTGATTAATAACGGCACGGAGCCATCTTCACTGGATCCGCAAAAAAGCGAAGGGGTGCCGGAAAGTGATATAACCCTGAACCTGCTGGAAGGGCTGGTTACCACTGATAACAACGGCAAGCTGGTCCCCGGCGTGGCGCAAAGCTGGCAGAACCAGCAGGGCAAGGTGTGGACTTTCACGCTGCGCTCCGACGCGCGCTGGAACAACGGTGAGCCGGTGACCGCCGCCGATTTCGTCTACAGCTGGCAGCGACTGGTCAGTGCTGAAACCGCTTCGCCCTATGCCAGCTTTGCCCAGGCCGCGCATCTGCTTAATGCCGACAAGATCCTTGCGCGAGAACTGCCTGCCAGCGCGCTGGGCGTTCGCGCGCTGGATGCGCATCATGTTGAAGTGACGCTCGCTGAACCAGTGCCTTATTTCCTTGCCATGGTGGCGCATACCGCCTTTAAACCGTTGAACCGCCGTACTATTGAAACCTGGGGCGAGAAGTGGACGCAGCCCGCGCACTATGTGGGAAATGGAGCCTACACGTTAAGTGACTGGGTGATAAATGAAAAGATTGTGCTGAAGCGCAACCCGCATTACTGGAATAACCGCAAAACGGCGATCGAGCAGGTCACTTTTCTGCCCATTTCATCGGAAACCAGCGATGTTAACCGCTACCGCAGCGGAGAGATCGATATCAGCAACAGTGCACTGCCGCCGGATCGCTTTCAGCAGCTTAAACAGCAGCTGGGCGCGCAGGTTCATGTCAGCCCCTATCTCTGTACCTTTTATTACGAGTTGAACAACCGCCGGCCACCGTTTAACGATGCGCGGGTGCGCACGGCGGTGAAGATGACGCTGGATCGCTCGATTATTGCAGAAAAAATCATGGGGCAGGGACAGATCCCGGCTTACAGTCTGACGCCACCTTATACCGATGGCGCCGCGTTAACGCCTCCGGCGTGGTTCACGCTCAGCCAGCCGCAGCGTAATCAGCAGGCCAAAGCGTTGTTGGCAGAAGCGGGTTACAACGCAACCCATCCGCTGCGCTTTTCTCTGCTGTATAACACTTCAGATGTCAACAAACAGCAGGCGATTGCTGCCGCATCAATGTGGAATAAAAACCTCGGGGCGCAGGTCACCTTACAGAATCAGGAGTGGAAAACCCTGTTGGATAGCCGTCACCAGGGTAACTACGACGTGGCGCGCGCCACCTGGTGCTCTGACTATAACGAGCCATCCACATTCCTTAATATGATGATCGGCAATGCCTCAACCAATACCACATTTTACCGCAGCGCAGCCTTTGACGAGCTGATGAAACGGTCGCTTACCGTTGCCGATGATGTGCAGCGGGCGCAAATCTACCAGCAGGCCGAGCAGCGGCTGGATGAAGATTCTGCCCTGGTTCCGGTCTATTACCGCGTTAGCGCCCGACTGATTAAACCCTGGGTGGGCGGCTACAGCGGTAAGGATCCACAAGATCATATGGACGTTAAATATTTCTATATCACTCAACACTAAGCGCGGGGCGTTTGCCAGACGCGTAATGGTGATAGCAAGCAAATAGCGCTCATTCGCGCATATAAAAAAACAAACCGGGCTGGCGCGTTCCGTTGCCCGGTGAAGTTTTCCCGACAGGGGACAGCCACGGTGCCTGGCACATGTTGGTACAAATAACACAGGAGTAGGTCAATCATGAAATACATCACCAAGACTACGCTGATCGCCGCAGGCGTTATGGCCGCTTTGACCGGCAACCTGGCGTGGGCCGCTAACGTTCCGGCTGGCGTGCAGCTGGCGGATAAACAGGAGCTGGTCAAGGGTAACGGCGCGGAACCGCAGTCGCTCGATCCGCACAAGATCGAAGGCGTAACGGAATCGAATATCAACCGCGACATTCTGGAAGGCCTGGCCGTTGCCGATACTGATGGCAAAGTCATCCCCGGCGTGGCGGAAAGCTGGGAAAGCAAAGAGGGCGGCAAGGTATGGATTTTCCATCTGCGCGATACGGCGAAATGGTCCGACGGCCAGCCGGTGACCGCACAGGACTTTGTGTACAGCTGGCAGCGGCTGGCTGACCCGAAAACCGCTTCGCCCTATGCCAGCTATCTGCAGTATGGCCATCTGCTGAACGTCGATGACATTATCGCCGGCAAGAAGTCGCCGGATGCCCTCGGCGTTAAGGCCATTGACCCCCATACGTTACAGGTGACGCTCAGTGACGCCGTACCTTATTTTTACAAGCTGCTGATCCACCCATCCATGTCACCGGTTTACAAACCGGCGATAGAGAAGTTTGGTGAGAAATGGACCCAGCCGGCGAATTTCGTCGGCAACGGCGCGTTTAAACCGGCAGAATGGGTGGTCAATGAACGGATCGTGCTGGAGCGCAACCCGCAGTACTGGGATAACGCCCATACCGTGCTGAACAAGGTCACTTTCCTGCCAATCTCGTCTGAAGTCACCGATACCAACCGCTATCGCAGCGGCAGCAGCGATATGACGTTTAACTATCTGCCAATTGAGCTGTATCAGAAGTTGAAAAAAGAGATCCCCGCTGAAATTCACGCTGAACCCTATCTCTGTACCTACTATTACGAGATAAACAACCAGAAGCCGCCATTCAACGATGTGCGGGTGCGCACCGCGTTAAAACTGGGTCTTGACCGCGATATTCTGGTGAACAAAGTGAAGGCGCAGGGTGAAGATCCGGCTTACAGCTTTACGCCTCCTTATACCGACGGCATTAAGCTGGCCACGCCGGAGTGGTTCAGCTGGTCACAGGACAAGCGTAACGAAGAAGCAAAAAAACTGCTGGCGGCAGCGGGCTACACCGCCGATAAGCCACTGACCTTTGACCTGCTGTACAACACCTCCGATCTGCACAAGAAGCTGGCGATTGCCGCTGCCTCGATCTGGAAAAAGAATCTCGGGGTGAATGTGAAGCTGCAAAACCAGGAGTGGAAAACCTATATTGACACCCGCCATCAGGGCAACTTCGATGTTGCGCGTGCGGCCTGGTGTGCAGATTACAATGAACCCAGCAGTTTCGTGAATATGCTGCTTTCAGACAGCAGCAACAATACCTCTCACTACAAGAGCGCGGCCTTTGACAAAGCGGTGAAGGCGACTCTGCAGGCGAAAGATGAAGGCCAACGCGCCGCCGACTATAGCGCAGCAGAGAAAGTGCTTGATGATGAATCAGGCATCGTTCCGGTCTATTACTATAAAAATCTGCGTCTGGTGAAGCCCTGGGTTGGCGGCTATGACGGGAAAGACCCGCTGGATAATATACGCGATAAAAATCTGTATATTATCAAACACTAAGCAGGTCGGGCAGCACGCTGCCCGTTTAACGCAATGTCACCGCAGCGGCTGTGCCGCTGCGGCTTAACGCCAGCAGGTATGGGCAATGTTAAAATTTATTCTGCGTCGTTTTCTCGAAGCGATCCCGACGCTCTTTATTCTGATCACCATCTCTTTCTTTATGATGCGGCTGGCACCCGGCAGCCCCTTTACCGGCGAGCGTCAGCTGGCGCCAGAAGTGATGGCTAATATTGAAGCCAAATATCATCTCAATGACCCGATGTGGAAGCAGTATCTCAACTATCTTCAGCAGCTGGCGCACGGGGATTTCGGCCCGTCGTTTAAATACAAAGACTATTCGGTTAACGACCTGGTAGCCGCTTCATTCCCGGTTTCAGCCAGGCTGGGCGCGGCGGCATTTCTGTTTGCGCTGGTGTTTGGCGTCAGCGCCGGGGTGATTGCTGCGCTGAAGCAAAACAGCAAATGGGATTACGCGGTGATGGGGGTAGCGATGACCGGCATCGTTATCCCAAGCTTTGTGGTGGCCCCGCTGCTGGTGCTGCTGTTCTCGATTACCCTGAAATGGTTGCCCGGCGGTGGCTGGAACGGCGGGGCGCTGAAATACATGATCCTGCCGATGGTGGCGCTGTCGCTGGCCTACATTGCCAGCATCGCGCGTATCACCCGTGGCTCAATGATTGAAGTGCTGCACTCCAACTTTATCCGTACCGCCCGTGCCAAAGGCTTGCCGATGCACCGCATCGTGCTGCGTCACGCGCTGAAGCCCGCGCTGCTGCCGGTGCTTTCCTACCTCGGGCCTGCTTTTGTCGGCATTATTACCGGTTCGATGGTGATTGAAACCATTTATGGTCTGCCCGGCATCGGCCAGCTGTTTGTTAACGGCGCGCTTAACCGTGACTACTCGCTGGTGTTAAGCCTGACCATTCTGGTCGGTGCACTAACCATTTTGTTCAATGCGATTGTTGACGTGCTGTACGCCGTTATCGATCCGAAAATTCGTTACTGATCTGGAGCTGGCAATGAAGTTAAGTAATAAAAACAGCGAAGCCCTGGATAAATTCAGCGAAAAGCTCGAAATCGAAGGGCGTAGCCTGTGGCAGGATGCACGCCGTCGCTTTATTCACAACCGCGCGGCGCTGGCCAGCCTGGTTGTGCTGCTGCTGGTAACGCTGTTCGTGGTGCTGGCCCCGATGCTGTCGCCGTTTGCCTATGACGATACCGACTGGGCGATGATGTCGGCCGCGCCGGACATGACCTCCGGTCACTATATGGGGACCGACTCCTCCGGGCGCGATCTGCTGGTGCGCGTGGCGATTGGCGGGCGCATCTCGCTGATGGTCGGCGTGGCCGCCGCGCTGGTGGCGGTGGTGCTCGGTACGCTTTACGGCACCCTGGCGGGGTACATCGGTGGAAAAACCGACTCGATGATGATGCGCCTGCTGGAGATCCTCAACTCATTCCCGTTTATGTTCTTTGTGATCCTGCTGGTCACCCTGTTCGGCCAGAACATCCTGCTGATATTTGTGGCCATTGGCATGGTTTCCTGGCTGGATATGGCGCGTATCGTGCGTGGTCAGACATTAAGCCTGAAACGTAAAGAGTTTATCGAAGCCGCCGAGGTGG
The DNA here is from genome assembly GCF_017161565.1 of Erwinia amylovora. NCBI lineage: Bacteria > Pseudomonadati > Pseudomonadota > Gammaproteobacteria > Enterobacterales > Erwiniaceae > Erwinia > Erwinia amylovora. The sequence goes on along the minus strand of NZ_CP066796.1, from coordinate 2,000,740 downwards.
GGGGCGTCTCTACCTTCAACATCGTGCTGCGCCACATTGTGCCTAATGTATTGGGCGTTGTGGTGGTTTACGCCTCGCTGCTGGTGCCGGGCATGATCCTGTTTGAGTCGTTCCTTAGCTTCCTTGGCCTTGGCACCCAGGAGCCGTTAAGCAGCTGGGGCGCACTGCTCAGCGACGGGGCCAATTCCATGGAAGTCTCGCCGTGGCTGCTGCTCTATCCGGCCGGGTTCCTGGTGATTACCCTGTTCTGTTTTAACTTTATCGGCGATGGTTTACGTGATGCCCTCGACCCGAAAGATCGTTAAGGAGTTTGCCGATGAGCGTAATTGAATTAAAGCCAGACATGGCGAAAACCCAGGGAAGCGAACCGCTGCTGGATGTGAAAGATCTGCGCGTGACGTTCAGCACCCCGGACGGTGATGTGACGGCGGTCAACGACCTCAACTTCAGTCTGCGCGCCGGGGAAACGCTTGGCATTGTTGGTGAGTCCGGTTCCGGCAAGTCGCAAACCGCATTTGCCCTGATGGGGCTGCTGGCCAGCAATGGCCACATTGGCGGTACGGCGCGATTCAATGGTGCTGAAATCCTCAATCTGCCGGAAAAGCAGCTCAATAAACTGCGCGCCGAGCAGATCGCCATGATTTTCCAGGATCCGATGACCTCGCTGAATCCTTACATGCGCGTCGGTGAGCAGTTGATGGAAGTGTTGCAGCTGCATAAAGGCCTGAAAGGCGCTCAGGCGTTTGAAGAGTCGGTGCGCATGCTGGATGCGGTCAAGATGCCGGAGGCGCGCAAACGCATGAACATGTTCCCGCACGAATTTTCCGGCGGCATGCGGCAGCGCGTGATGATCGCCATGGCGCTGCTGTGTAAACCTAAATTGTTGATCGCCGATGAGCCGACCACCGCGCTTGACGTCACCGTTCAGGCACAGATCATGACCCTGCTGAACGAACTGAAGCGCGAATTTAATACCGCCATAATTATGATCACCCATGACCTGGGCGTGGTAGCGGGCATCTGCGACCGCGTGCTGGTGATGTATGCCGGGCGCACCATGGAATACGGTGATGCGCGCCATGTCTTCTATCAGCCGACGCATCCTTACTCCATCGGCCTGCTGAACGCGGTGCCGCGCCTTAATGCGCCAGCCGGGGAGTCGCTGGTCACCATCCCTGGTAACCCGCCCAACCTGCTGCGCCTGCCGGCCGGTTGCCCGTTCCAGCCGCGCTGCCCACATGCTATGGATGTGTGCACCACCACTCCACCGCTTGAGGCTTTTGCACCTGGCCGACTGCGTGCCTGCTTTAAACCCGTGGAGGAGCTGGTATGAATAGCGTGGCGGAGAAAAAGATCCTGCTGGAAATTGCCGACCTGAAAGTGCATTTCGATATCAAAGAGGGGCGGCAGTGGTTCTGGCAAGCCCCCAAGACCCTGAAGGCGGTAGACGGCGTCAGTCTGCGTTTATATGAAGGGGAAACTCTGGGGATCGTTGGCGAGTCCGGCTGCGGCAAGTCCACGCTGGCGCGGGCGATTATCGGACTGGTGAAAGCCACTGACGGGCGTGTGGCGTGGCTGGGGCGCGATTTGCTTGGGCAAAGTGCCGAACAGTGGCGCGCCGCGCGCAGTGATATCCAGATGATATTCCAGGATCCGCTGGCATCGCTTAATCCACGTATGACCATCGGAGATATCATCGCAGAACCGCTGCGTACCTACCATCCGGACATGGCGCATGAGCAGGTGAAAGCGCGCGTGAAAACGATGATGATGAAAGTGGGGCTGCTACCTAATCTGATTAACCGCTATCCGCATGAGTTCTCCGGTGGCCAATGCCAGCGTATCGGCATCGCTCGCGCTTTGATCCTGGAACCTAAACTGATCATTTGCGATGAGCCAGTCTCGGCGCTGGATGTATCAATTCAGGCTCAGGTGGTCAATTTGTTGCAGAATTTGCAGCGTGAGATGGGGCTGTCACTGATTTTTATTGCGCACGATCTGGCGGTGGTCAAGCATATCTCTGACCGCGTGCTGGTGATGTATCTGGGTCACCCGGTGGAACTGGGCACCTATGAAGAGGTGTACCAGAACCCGCAGCACCCTTATACCCGTGCGCTGATGTCGGCCGTGCCGATCCCCGATCCCGATCTGGAGAAAAATAAAGCCATTGAGCTACTGGAAGGGGAACTGCCGTCACCGATAGATCCCCCTTCTGGCTGCGTTTTCCGCACCCGCTGCCCGATAGCCGGGCCGGAATGTGCCGTTACGCGTCCGCTGCTGGAGGGCAGTTTCCGCCATGCGGTCTCCTGCCTGAAGGTCGATCCTCTGTGATGCGCGGATAATCCAGCGGTCAGGTTGCCCGCATGCCTGTCTGGCCAACCTGACCGCGTATCATCATTCACGTGGCTGCCGCGCAGCCACGTTCGACATCACCGCCGTTTCACTCTTTCCACAAAATGTGGCACAGCTTATGGTCTTTCTCGCGGCAAATCAGCACCCGGGCGAACACATCGTTAATCGGTTCACCGTCTGCTTCGCCCAGGCCTATCACCACTTCAGCAAAAAAGTCCGGGTTCAGGTCGAAGTCGACATGATCTGACCAGTCTTCGGCGGGATCGTGCAGCTCGGCGCCGCCGCGCTGCTCAAACTGAAGATTAAACAGGATCACATCGGCAGGGTCGAGATTATCGACCGCCAGCTCAAGGAAAATATCGTATGCCTGTTCCAGCGTTTCGTCTTCGCTCAGGCGGTTGTTTAAATCCATAATAGTTCCTGTATTGCCGCTGCGGGCAGGTGCATTTTGGCTCGTTTTACAGTAACGGGCTGAAGAAGTAAAACAGTCGTTCAACGATGCGCTGCCAGTATGCACGGCGCGCCCAGCGTTTGGCATCAAGAAGGCGGGAGCGGGCGATGTAATCCTCCTGAACGCGGGCCAGGTCGCTGCCAAATCCGTTGTCATCAATCACCAGCGTTATCTCAAAGTTGAGCCACAAACTGCGCATATCCAGATTGACGGTGCCGACCAGGCTTAGCTGGCCGTCGACCAGAATACTTTTACTGTGTAGCAGCCCGCCCTCGAACTGATAGATGTTAACTCCGGCGGCCAGCAGTTCATCGAAGAAGGCCCGGCTGGCCCAGCGCACCAGCAACGAGTCATTGTGGCGGGGCACAATAATGCTGACCTCAACGCCGCGCCAGGCAGCGGTACAAATAGCATGCAGCAGGTCATCGCTGGGAACAAAGTAGGGGGTGGTCATGATCAGCTGCTCACGCGCCGAGTAAACGGCCGTTAACAACGCCTGGTGGATCATATCCTCCGGGAAGCCAGGACCAGAAGCGATAACCTGAATGGTATGGCCGCTCTCCTGCTCGAACGGCATCACATTGTCGTCGGGCGCGGGCGGCAGAATACGCTTGCCGGTTTCGATCTCCCAGTCGCAGGAGTAGATAATGCCCATTGTTGTCGCCACCGGGCCTTCCATTCGCGCCATCAGGTCTACCCACTGACCAACCCCGGCATGTTGTTTGAAATAGCGTGGATCGACCAGATTCATGCTGCCGGTATAAGCAATATAATTGTCAATAAGCACGACTTTGCGGTGCTGGCGTAAGTCCATGCGGCGCAGAAACACGCGCAGCAGGCTGACGCGCAGCGCTTCCACTACGTCTACTCCGGCATTGCGCATCATCGCCGGCCAAGGGCTACGGAAAAAATCTACACTGCCGGCGGAGTCAAGCAGCAGGCGGCAATGCACACCGCGGCGTGCGGCCGCCATCAGGGCTTCCGCTACGTTGTCAGCTTGCCCGCCCGGTAGCCAGATGTAAAACACCATCTCAATGTTGTGGCGAGCCAGCTGAATATCGCGCACCAGCGTGCGTAGCGTGTCATCGGTACTGGTCAGCAGCTGCAACTGATTACCTTTTACTCCCGCAATCCCCTGACGCTTTTCACAGAGCTGAAACAGCGGTTGGGCAACGTCGCTATTCTCTTTGGCAAAAATATGGTGACTGGACTTCAATTCGTTAAGCCAGCGGGCGGTAGACGGCCACATGGTACGCGCCCGTTCGGCCCGACGTTTACCCAGATGAAGTTCGCCCAGAGAGAGATAAGCGATAATACCGACCAGCGGCAGGATATAGATAATCAGCAGCCAGGCCATAGCAGATGGCACCGCGCGGCGCTTCATCAGGATGCGCAAGGTGACGCCGGCAATCAGCAACCAGTAACCGAATACCAGTAGCCAGCTGATCAAAGTGTAAAAAGTGGTCATTAAGTGAATAGTCCCGTTCACACATCAGAGTCGTGAGTTTACGTGCAGTTAATCGCGCTGAAAACCTTAAAGCGGCAAACTGTTGAAAGACAGCGGACCTTACAGAGTGCAGTAACGGTCTGTATTGGCCCGCAAATTTTCCTTAAACAGATGTCCTGGCAGAGGCTGTGATAAGACCAGGCGGAGACGAAGTGGCACGCTGGCGCATGATTCGACAGGTTCAGCGCCGCCGGGCGCGCTGGTGAGAAGGGCAGTCACGTCGCTATGGGCGTATGCATTCATTCCGCCATCAGCTAAGCCGGCAACAACGCCGCGCGATCCTGTTTATCAGCCACATTCTCTGGTCCTGTCATCAGGCCCGGCAAGCGTAGCCGCCCGGACGGCGACGGTTTAAAATGTCCGTTTAAATGGTTTGACCGTGACGAGCTTATAAACTTCCGCAGCGATGTACGGGTCATCCTGTGCCCACTGTTGTGCCGCTGCCAGCGAGGTGAACTCGGCAATAATGGTTGAACCGCTAAATCCCGCAGCGCCCGGTTCGTTGCTGTCAACTGCCGGCATCGGGCCGGCAATGATCAGCCGCCCTTCGTCACGCAGTAACTGTAAGCGGGCAACGTGCGCCGGGCGCACGGCGGCGCGTTTCGCCAGAGAGTCAGCATGATCTTCCGCGTAAATGACATACAACACTGTTGACAACTCCTGTCGGGGATGAAATTCGGCTTTACGTTAAGCGATCGCTAACATTTGTGCAAATAAAGATTATTCAGCCGTCCTTAAGGCCAATTTGATGAACTTTAAGCTGTAAAACAGCGATTATCGCCGCGCGTTTGTTGAAACTGATTGCTATTTGCATTTAAAATCGTCACCTCACATGATGAACAGAAAGATTATGACCACGCTGATAACTGATTTACCTCGCCGCTCACCGCTGCCACTGCTTGGCTCGATCGCATTGCATGGCGCGGTCATTGGGGCAATGCTGTATGCCTCATTCCATCAGGCAGTGGAAATGCCAAAAGCGTCTCAGCCAATTAGCGTTTCGATGGTGGCACCTGAAACGCAGCCAGAACCACAGGCTGCACCGCATGACGTCGCACCTGAACCTGTAGCGAAAGCAGAACCGGTACCTGAACCGGTAAAAACAGAGCCGGTAGCCATTCCTCAACCTGAACCTAAACCGAAGCCAAAACCTAAGAAGAAAGAGGTGGTGAAGCCTGAGCCAGAGGTGAAGCCCCGTCCGGCCGCTCCGCTGGAAACCCGGCCGGCAGAACAGGCTAAACCGTCTACCGCACCGAAAAAGTCGCCAACGCCTTCCAGCGCGCTGTCAAGCGGACCGCGTGCGTTGAGCGTGGGTAAGCCGTCTTATCCCGCCCGCGCCTTTGCCTTACGCATCGAGGGGCGAGTGCGCGTGCAGTTTGACGTGGACAGTTCGGGACAGGTGGACAACATTCGTATCTTGTCGGCAGAGCCGCGCAATCTGTTCGAACGTGAAGTAAAACAGGCGATGCGCAGGTGGCGTTATGAAGCGGGTAAACCCGCTAAAGACCTGAGTATGAACATTCAGTTCAAGCTTAACGGCGGTTCCAGCATCAGCTAACGCGGTACGCTCCACGTCGTTCAATCCTCCGGGCGCTAAATATCGGCAGCTCCCGGAGGTTAACCTCAAGGAACTATCGTTGCGGGTCTGCGCTAAAGTGGCTTTTACCCTCTGGCAACGGGCGCGGTTTTCCCTGGCTGTCGACCGCGACATAAATAAATACCGCTTCGGTGGTGCAGTAGCGTTGACCTATCGGTTCCGATGACACTTTTTTGATCCACACTTCAATATTAACGGTGACGGAACTGGTGCCGGTACGCACGCAGCGTGCGTGGCAGCAAACTACATCGCCTACCGCCACCGGCTTCATAAACGTCATGCCGTCTACCCGAACGGTAACGACACGCCCTCCGGCAATCTCCTTAGCCAGAATTGCGCCACCCATGTCCATTTGTGACATCAGCCAGCCGCCAAAAATATCTCCGTTAGCGTTGGTATCTGCCGGCATGGCAAGCGTGCGCAGCACCATCTCGCCTTGCGGGGTTCTCTGTTGTTCGTTCATTATATGCTCTTTGAATGGTTTGCTGGTGTGGTCTTCAATCCCCCGACAAGAGGCTTGTCGGAGGGGGGGCGTTTATTTTTCTTCTTGTGGCATCAAACGATAAATATAGATGCCGCTCAACAGGGTAAACAGCAGCGTCAGGCCGCTCAGGCCAAAGACTTTAAAGTTCATCCATGTATCCTGGGTTAGCCAAAACGCAACGTAAATGTTAGCCACGCCGCAGGCGAGGAAAAACAGCGCCCAGGCAAGGTTCAGGCGGCGCCAGGCAGATGCAGGCAGTTGGATCTCTTTGCCCAACATTTTCTGGATCAGAGGCTGCTGCATAAACCAGTGGCTGAACAGCAGGGCGGTAGCAAAAAGCCCATAAATGATGGTCACTTTCCACTTAATGAAATCAGGATTATGCAGGGCAATTGTCAGGGTGCCAAAAACAGCCACCAGGGCAAAGGTAATCAGCGCCATCTTTTCCAGCTTGCGATACAGCAGCCAACTGATGGCCAGCGCCACAGCCGAAGCGACAATCAGCGCGCCGGATGCGACAAAAATGTCGTACAGCTTGTAGAAAACAAAAAACACCACAAGGGGGAGAAAGTCGAGTAACTGCTTCATAGCGGCTTCCAGATAACGGGCTAATTCGAAATATCAATATGCCATGAAATGCCCCGGTCGGGGCACTCATTCACAATCAACGTAACAGCATATACAGCCGGGACAGATAGATAATCAGTGCGGCTGAAAGCAGGTTGCTCAGTGCATTCAGCAGCACCGAGGCAACGTCCGGCGGCAGCACCAGCAACGCCGAGGCCAGCAGCAGGACAACAAGCTTTGCCGCCATCCACAGAGTGACCGCCGGCGCCACCAGTTTCATCTGGCTCCAGCACAGGCGGAAGCTGGCACGCATCGCCGCGAAAACGCCGACTTTCTCAGTAGTCATAATCATCGGCGCCAGAGCCAGAGTCACCGCCAGCAGAACGCCGGGCACCAACAGCACCATAAAGCCAAGCTGGATGACCAGCGTCATCAGGAAGGTCAGCAGCAGCAGGCGAGGCAGGTCAGGGGCAGCGGCACCCATGGCGCGCAGAGCGCTGACCCGCTGTCCGGACGAAACCAATGGGACCAGGCTTAGCATGCCGCCAAGCAGCAGCACATTCCCCACCAGCGAGGCAAAGGTTCCGGCGGCTGAAGCGCGTAACAGCACCTGCTGCTGCTCGTGCGACATGTTGCGCACCATCTCCATCAGGCTGCTGGCAGAACCAGCCGCACCATCACCGAGGATCTGCATCTGATCGATTCCCGGCGTCAGCGCCTTACCGATAAGCATAGTGATAAATGAAGTCAGCAGCGCCATCAACATGATGGTGACCAGCTGGTGGCGGAAAAAATTCCCCGTGTCACGGTATAGCGAACCCGCCGTGATAGACATGTACTCTCCTTGAAAAGGCCGGTTTAAACACCCGGCGATTGTACATGTTCAGGTGGGGTACTGGCACTCAGATTGACATAACTTTCGCTTAAAGAAGGTTTTAACGGCAATTACTGACAGGACAATGCGCCGGTTAACGCATATTGCTCGCTGTTTTGCAGATGCGAAACGGGCCGTTTGTTCCGCATCTGATAGAAATTGATCTAAATCAACGCTATGTATTATAAGCTCTTTTTAGGGGTTTTTTCACATGACCGGCTGGTGAAAACAGCGTAAATATATGTCGCGAAATTTGGCATAAGGCTCTGCAGAAGGTCTTGCCCAGGCAAAATGAATGAATCTAAGCAAAGGAGTGGTAATGAAGTTGAAAGCATTAGCGTTGGCGGTTAGCGCGGTGATGCCCGTGGTCGCATCGGCCCATCAGGCCGGTGATTTTTTTATGCGTGCAGGTTCGGCTACCGTGCGGCCAACCAGCGGATCTGACGATGTGCTGGGGCTGGGCGAATTCAGGGTGGATAACAACACCCAGCCTGGTGTGACCTTTACCTGGATGGCTACTGACCATTTTGGCGTGGAGTTGCTGGCAGCCACGCCGTTCCGTCACAAAGTCGGTCTGGGGCCGACCGGGACGTTGGCCACGGTGCGCCAGCTGCCGCCAACGCTGATGGCGCAGTGGTACTTTATGGATGATGGCAGTAAATGGCAGCCGTATGCGGGTATCGGAGTTAACTACACCCTGTTCTACCACGCTGATTTTAACCAGACGGGGCGTGATGCCGGTCTAAGCGATCTGAGCGTGAAAAACAGCTGGGGCATGGCGGGACAGGTGGGACTGGATTACCAGCTGACCCCTGAATGGATGCTGAACGCCTCTGTGTGGTACATGGATATTGACACTAAGGTCAGTTTTAACGCCGGAGAAACCCGACAGAGCATTGATACCCGTATCGACCCGTGGGTATTCTTCATCGGCGCCGGTTACCGTTTTTGATTGGAAAAAAAGGCGCGATAATCGCGCCTTTTTAAGCGTTGTTGCTGACTACTTAATCTGCATATTGTTGACCACAGATTTCACCCCGGCAACGCCACGGGTAACCTGCACCGCGCGGTTTGCCGCCTGAGGTGAGATCACAAAGCCACTGAGCTGCACACGGCCTTTGAACGTCTCGACATTGATTTCAGTCGACTTGAGTGATTTATCACCCAGTAAAGCCGTTTTGACTTTGGTGGTCACCACCGTATCGTCAATATAACCCCCCGTTCCTTCTTTAGTCGCCGTCGGTGCACAGGCACTGACTGATAAGGCGACCACGGCGGCAATCACGACACCTGACAAGACTTTAAACCATTTCATAGCGTACTCCCTGTTATCATTCACATTGCGTTTTACCGACAAATGGCGGTACGCAATAATTTTTGTCGACAAAGGTGATAATTGCAAATTTCAGGCGCAACAAACGGAAAGAAAATAATGCCTTATCGCTCAGATAAGGCATCGTCAGCTTCAGCTTCGGGTAGCGTCTTTCAGACGGGCGGCAAAGGCGGTCAGTTCAGACAGCATCAGCGCAGGATCGGCCAGATGTTTTTCAATGATTTTGACCACGGCAGAACCTGAGATAGCCCCGGCCGCCCCGGCCGCAATCGCCTGCTGCACCTGTGAGGCTTCTGAAATACCAAAGCCCTGCAGCGCGGGGGCAGCATGATACTCGCGCAGTTTATCCACCAGATGTCTGAGCGGAAGACTGGCACGGGTTTCTGAACCGGTCACCCCGGCGCGCGACAGCAGGTAAGTATAACCCCGGCCGTGAGAGGCGATTTCGCGCAGTAAATCGTCACCGGCGTTTGGCGGGCAGATAAAAATCGGTGCAACGTTATGGCGCATGGCCGCCTGGCGGAACGGCGCAGACTCCTCAACCGGCACGTCGGCTACCAGCACCGAATCAACGCCAACCTGCTGGCAACGGGCATAGAAGTTATCAATGCCGTTGGAGAAGACCAGGTTGGCGTACATTAGCAGGCCAATGGGCAGCTGTGGGTATTTTTGCCGAATAACCGCCAGCAGTTCAAAACACTGCTCTGGCGTTACCCCGGCAGCAAAGGCGCGCAGATTCGCACTCTGGATGGTGGGGCCATCTGCCAGCGGGTCAGAAAAGGGAATACCCAGCTCAAGGGCATCGGCACCGCCCGCCACCAGCGCATCGATAATCTGTAACGACAGTTCGGGCGTCGGGTCGCCGAGGGTGACGAAGGGGACAAACGCCCCTTCCTGCTTTGCGGCCAGACGTTTAAAACAGAGGTCGTAACGATCCATCAGATTTCTCCCTTAGCGGTAAGGATGTCGTGCACGGTGAAGATGTCTTTGTCACCACGGCCGGAAAGATTGACCACTAACAGCTGCTCTTTTTCAGGATTTTCGCGCGCCATTTTCAGCGCATGGGCCAGCGCATGTGAGGATTCCAGCGCCGGGATAATCCCCTCGCTGCGGCACAGCGCTTTAAAGGCATCCAGCGCTTCGTCATCGGTAATTGATACGTAGTTCGCCCGGCCGATACTGTTGAGGTGAGCATGCTGCGGGCCGACGGAAGGGAAGTCGAGACCGGCTGAAATCGAGTAAGATTCTTCAATCTGCCCGTCAGATGTCTGCATCATCGGTGATTTCATGCCAAAATAAATACCGACTCGCCCGTGCTTGAGTGGAGCGCCATGTTCGCCGCTTTCAATACCATGACCGCCCGGTTCCACGCCAATCAGCTCCACGCCGGATTCATCGATAAAGTCAGCAAACATGCCGATGGCGTTAGAACCCCCGCCGACACAGGCGATGACCGCATCCGGCAGGCGGCCTTCCTGTTGCAGGATCTGCTTTTTAGTCTCTTCACCAATCATGCGCTGGAATTCGCGTACGATGGTCGGGAACGGATGAGGGCCAGCCGCCGTACCCAGCATATAGTGAGTGGTTTCGTAGCTGCCGGACCAGTCGCGCAGCGCCTCGTTACAGGCATCTTTCAACGTGGCAGCACCGCTGTGCACCGGGATCACTTCCGCACCCATCAGGCGCATACGAAATACGTTAGGCGACTGGCGCTCTATATCTTTCGCACCCATATAGATACGGCATTTCAGGCCAAGCAGCGCGCAGGCCAGCGCCGAGGCAACGCCATGCTGACCGGCACCCGTCTCAGCAATAATTTCGTTTTTGCCCATGCGCTTGGCCAACAGTGCCTGGCCCAGCACCTGATTGGTTTTGTGCGCGCCGCCGTGCAGCAGATCTTCACGCTTCAGATAAAGGCGCGTTTTGCTGCCTTTGGTCAGGTTTTTACACAGTGTCAGCGCGGTTGGACGGCCAGCATAATTTTTCAGCAGGTCGGTAAATTCAGCCTGAAATGCCGGATCGCTTTGCGCGCTGATAAAAGCATCTTCCAGCTGCAGCAGGGCAGGCATCAGGATCTGCGGCACATACATGCCGCCAAACTCACCAAAATAAGGATTTAAACGTGTCATGTTATCTCTCTTGATCAGTAGGCTTTCAACGTATGGAACACGGAAGCCATTTTTGCTGCATCTTTGATTCCGGGAGCGCTCTCCACGCCGGAATTAAAGTCGAGACCGGCACAGCCCTGCTGTGCGGCCAGAAGGCAGTTGTCCGCACTCAGGCCGCCGGCCAGCAGGACGTTATCCCACTTTTCACCTTGTAACAGCGACCAGTCAAACGCTTTACCGCTGCCGCCATTTCCCTGGTCAAATACGTAGCGATCGACGTGCGGCCAGTCGCGAGCGGGCAGGCTGGTGCTGATGCTGAAGGCTTTCCAGATCTGCACGTTTTCAGGCAATGCGGCTCGTAGCTGGCTAATGAACTCGCGATCTTCATCACCGTGCAGCTGTACCGCGTGCAGGTTGAGCCGCCGCGCGATAGTGACAACGTCACTCAGGCCGTCATTACGGAACACGCCAACGTACCTGAGTGCGGCGGCGGCCATGACCTCTTGCGCCCGTGCGGCGTCAATCTGGCGCGGCGATCCGGCGGCAAAGATCAGCCCGCCATAGATAGCCCCGCACTCCAGCGCGCTGCGCGCATCTTGCGGGCGGGTCAGTCCGCAGACTTTGTTCTCACCGATAATCACCCGCCTGACCGCAGCGGCAAGGTTGTCTTCCGACATCAGCGCCGAACCTATCAGGAAGCCGTCGGCGAAGTGACTCAGTTCGCGCACCTGGGCATAGCTGTTGATGCCTGATTCACTGATGACCGTCACGCCCTGTGCCACTTTCGGCGCCAGACGGCGGGTACGGTCGAGGTCGATTGACAGATCGCGTAAATCACGGTTATTGATGCCGACCACTTTTGCGCCCAGCGCGGTGGCGCGCTCAAGCTCTTCATCGCTGATCGCTTCCGTCAGCACGCCCATATTCAGGCTGTGTGCCACGGCGGCCAGCTGGCGGTACTGCTCGTCATTCAGTACCGACAGCATCAGCAGAATGGCGTCGGCCTGATAATAGCGCGCCAGATGGATCTGATACGGGTCGATGATAAAGTCTTTACACAGTACCGGTTGACTGACTGCTGCACTGACGATGGGGAGAAAGTCAAAGCTTCCCTGAAAGTACTTCTCATCGGTCAGCACCGAGATGGCGGAGGCGTAATGCCGGTAGACGCCGGCAATCACCGCCGGGTCAAAGTCTTCACGGATCAATCCTTTGGACGGCGAGGCTTTTTTGCACTCCAGAATGAACGCGGTACGGGCGCCCTTCAGCCCCTCGTAGAAGTTGCGCGTAGCCGGGACAATCTCATGCTGAAACGAGGCCAGAGGCTGCTGCTGCTGGCGAGCCGCCAGCCAGTCGGTTTTATCGCGCACGATGCGATCAAGTACGGTTTGCTGCATGATTATCCTCTTTCTGCCAGTGCGACCACATGCTGCCAGGCTTTGCCGCTGCGGATGGTTTCAAGCGCTTGTCGGGCGTTGTGCCGTAAATCTTCATGGCCAAAAATTTTCAATAGCAGAGCCACATTAGCCGCCACGGCTTCTTCATGAGCCAGCTGGCCTTTACCCTGGAGTAAACGCGTCAGAATGTCACGATTTTCTTCCGGCGAACCCCCGGCCAGCGACTCTTGCGGGTGATCAGACAGCCCGAAGTCATCCGGCGTCAGCTGGTAGCAGGTGATATCGCCGTCGCGCAGTTCAGCCACCTGGGTTGCGCTGTGCAGCGCCACTTCATCCATTCCGCCGCCGTGCACGACCGCCGCACGCTGGTAACCCAGCATTTTCAGCGTCTCGGCAATTGGCAGCACCAGCTCCGGGCTGTAGACACCGATCACCGCCAGCGGCGGGCGCGCCGGGTTAATCAACGGACCGAGGACGTTGAAGATAGTGCGGGTTTTCAGCTCCTTACGCACCGGCATCGCATGGCGGAAACCGCTGTGATACTGCGGGGCAAACAGAAAACAGACGTTCAACTCATCCAGCGCCTGACGAGCCTGTTCAGCCGGTAAATCCAGGCTGATGCCAAACGCTGCCAGCAGATCTGAAGATCCGGACTGGCTGGAAACGCTGCGGTTGCCGTGCTTGGCCACTTTCAATCCGCATGCTGCCGCAACAAAGGCGCTGGCGGTGGAGATATTTATGCTGTTACTGCCATCACCGCCGGTGCCAACAATATCGGCAAAAGGGTAATCCGGGCGCGGGAAGGGTTTCGCATCTTCCAGCAGGGCAGTCGCCGCTCCGGCAATCTCTTGCGGTGTTTCACCGCGCACCTTTATGGCGATCAGCGCGGCGGCCAGCTGCACGGGAGCCAGCTGCCCGCTGATGATGGCGGCGAACAGCTGGTGGCTCTCCGCCTGAGTCAGCCCCGCGGACTGGTATAATTTTTCCAAAATGGTATTCATCAATGGCTCCTTGATGACGCCAGCGCCCAGGCGAGGGTTTGCTCCAGCAGACGCGCGCCCTGGCTGGTCAGAATGGATTCCGGATGGAACTGGAAGCCGCAGACGCGATTAGCGTCATCGCGCACCGCCATCACCATATCGTTAAAAGTGGCATTAACGGTCAGTCCGGCGGGGATCGCGCTGCCAACCAGTGAGTGGTAGCGCGCCACCGGCAGCGGGTTGCTCAGCCCGGCAAACATGCCGTGATCGTCATGACTGATGGCGGAGGCCTTGCCATGCAGGATTTCCCCCGCCTGACCGACGTGGCCGCCGTATGCCTCCACTATCGCCTGGTGCCCCAGACAGATACCAATGATCGGCAGGCGGCCTCGTAGCTGCCGGAGCAGTTCTGGCATACAGCCCGCGTCTGCAGGGGCGCCGGGACCGGGCGACAGCATCAACACCGGACTTTCCATCTGTTGCAGACAAGCAATCAGCGTCTCTGCCGGGACGTTATTGCGGTAAATCGTCACCTGGTGGCCAAAGGTACGCAGCTGGTCGACGAGGTTGTAAGTGAATGAGTCAAAGTTATCAAGCAACAGAATATCGGCCATCAGAAAATCTCCTGGCAGTGATGAGCAGAGGCGATGGCGCGCAGAACCGCGCGGGCTTTATTGCGGCTTTCATCCGCTTCCGCTTGCGGGTTGGAGTCCAGTACCACCCCGGCGCCGGCCTGTACTGTTGCCATACCGTCTTCAACGTAAGCCGAACGGATAACAATACAGGTGTCGAGATCGCCGCTGGCGGTAAAGTAACCGACCGCGCCGCCATAGCTGCCGCGCCGTGTGCCTTCGGCTTTGGCAATCAGCTGCATGGCGCGCACTTTCGGCGCACCGCTCAGCGTACCCATGTTCATACAGGCGCGATACGCGTGCAGCACATCTATTTCATTACGCAGCTGACCGACAACGCGTGAGACCAGGTGCATAACGAAGGTGTAGCGATCGACTTTGGTCAGGTCGGCAACATAGCGAGTACCGGGCTGGCAGACACGTGCTAAATCGTTGCGCGCCAGATCGACCAGCATCAGATGTTCGGCCATCTCTTTATGATCGGTACGCATTTCAAGCTCAATACGGCTGTCGAGATCGCGATCGAGCGAGCCATCGGCGTGACGGCCACGCGGGCGCGTTCCGGCAATCGGATAGATTTCGATTTGATTGCTGGCGGCTTCGTACTTCAGCGAACTTTCCGGCGAGGCGCCGAACAGGCAGAAGTCGCGATCCTGCATAAAGAACATATACGGGCTGGGGTTACTGTTTTTCAGCGTGTCGTAAGCGGCCAGCGGGGAAGGGCAAGGCAAAGAGAAACGGCGCGAAGGCACAACCTGGAAAATTTCACCTACGCGGATCGCTTCCTGCATCTGGCGCACAACGGCGCAGTATTCTTCATCGCTCTGACTGACGCTAAGCTGCATACTGTCCACCGTTTGCACCGGTAAGGCGCTGACGGGTTGAGACATCATGCCGCACAGCTGTTCTACGCGGCTCTGCAAACGCTGGAACTCAGACGCGTTCGGGGTAAACAGGCTGGCCTGCAGGCGAGCGCTCCGTGCCTGGTGGTCGATAACCAGCAGCGTTTCAGCCAGATAGAAGCAGTAGTCCGGGCAGCGCTGCTGGTTGGCAATCTCCGGCAGCGTTTCGAAGCCGGCGACCAGGTCATAGGCGAACAGCCCACCAAGCAGCATTGCTTCACGCTCCTGGTGCGGAGAATTTACCAGTTGAGGGATCAGGCGCAGCGCATCAAATACTGACAGGGCGCGCAGTTTAGCGTCTTCGTCCTGAATCTCCTCATTGTGCGGAAACACCAGCTCACGGCTATCAGTACCCACATGGTTGACCACGGATAAGGGCAATGCGGCATCCAGCAATGGCAACAGTGCACGGCCATTGGCCGACAGTGCCTGGATCTGCACACGATTGTCCAGTGCGCTGATGCGCAGAGCGCTGTCAACAATCAGCAGGCTTTTCAGATTGCATTTACTGTCGACGTCGGCAGATTCCAGTAGCAGCGTTTCTGAACGAGCCGCGCAGAGCTGATGGAAAACCGCAGCGGGATCTTCCCGGTACGGCGCACTGGCGGTGATCAATTTCACTCCAGGTTTGGCATTTGGCATGAGATGTTCTCTGTATTTTGCTCAAAAAAAAGCCCGCATTATGCGGGCCTGAGTATCTGCACAACGTACTGACCGTGCATGACCGCTTCGCCCGTCAGGGAGAAATGCGCCACCAGCCAGTGATTGAGTTGAATAAATACGCCATGAGACAGATACCTTGCTTGTGAACTTGTGTACTAGTTAACTGGTTCGCGTTAAAAAAGTCAATACTCTTTTTCACTTAGCAGAAATCGCGTTATCATGTTGCACTATGTCCTCGCGTAACCGGAGTTGTTTTGACCGCCGTTGCATCCCCAGTCAGTGCTTTTCCTGTCTACGATCTTCACAGCCATACTCGCGCCTCCGATGGTTTACTGACGCCAGAACAGCTGGTGTTGCGCGCCGTGCAGCAGCGCGTAGGCGTACTGGCAATTACCGACCATGACACCACGGACGGCATTGCCCCGGCGCGTGAGGCGATGATGCGCCATCAGCTTCCGCTGCGGCTGGTCGACGGTGTGGAGATATCCACGCTGTGGGAGAATCATGAGATCCATATTGTCGGGCTGGGGATTGATATCGCTCATCCGCAGATGGTCGCGCTGCTTGCCGCGCAGGCTGAACGTCGCCTGGCGCGCGCCCGGTTAATCGCCGGGCGGCTGGAAAAAGCACATATTCCCGGCGCGCTGGACGGGGCGCTGGCGCTCGCCGAAGGGGGGGCCGTCACGCGCGGGCATTTTGCGCGTTTCCTTATTGCGGCCGGCAAAGCCGACAATATGCAGCAGGTTTTCAAAAATTATCTGGCACGTGGTAAAACCGGCTATGTCCCGCCGCAGTGGTGTACAATTAAGCAAGCCATTGATGCCATTCATCAATCCGGTGGTCGGTCGGTAGTCGCCCACCCGGGGCGTTACGGCCTGTCAGCCAAATGGCTGAAACGCCTGCTGGCCCATTTCAGCGAGCAGGGCGGAGAGGCGATGGAAGTCGCCCAGTGTCAGCAGGCACCCAATGAGCGTCAGCAGCTGGCACGCTATGCCCAGGATTATCAGCTGGCGGCTTCTCAGGGTTCCGACTTCCATCAGGCCTGCCCGTGGATCGAACTGGGCAAAAAATTATGGCTGCCGGGCGGTGTAGAGGCTGTCTGGCAGCGGTTTCCTGACATTTTGACATCTGTTTTGAGCCAAGAAATTCAGGCCAGAGGTGAATGATGAGCCAGTTTTTTTATATCCATCCGGATAACCCCCAACCGCGTCTGATCAAACAGGCGGTGGAGATGTTGAACAAGGGCAGCGTGATCGTCTACCCCACCGATTCCGGTTATGCGCTGGGCTGTAAGCTGGAAGATAAGAGCGCAATGGAGCGGATTTGGCGTATTCGTCAACTTGACGGCAATCACAACTTTACCCTGATGTGCCGCGATCTGTCCGAGCTGTCGACCTATGCTTACGTCGACAACACCGCGTTTCGCCTGATCAAAAACAACACGCCGGGCAATTACACCTTTATTCTTAAGGCCACCAAAGAAGTGCCGCGCCGTCTGATGAGCGAAAAACGCAAAACCATCGGTTTGCGCGTCCCCTCTAATCCGATAGCGTTGGCCCTGCTGGAGGCGCTCAACGAGCCAATGATGTCGACCTCGCTGATGCTGCCGGGCAATGACTTTACCGAATCCGACCCCGAAGCGATTCAGGATGAGATCGGCAAGCTGGTGGACTTGATTATTCACGGCGGTTTTCTTGGCCAGCAGCCGACCACCGTCATTGATCTCACCGAAAATACCCCGGAAGTGGTGCGTGAAGGCGTGGGGGATGTTCAGCCGTTCCGTTGAGTTAGCGTTCGATGCAGCATGACCATCTGGCAATGATGCCCGATGGACATGCTCTACCAGCCTGGCTTTCTGAGAAATACCGTTCAGCGTTGTTACCCATTTTCGTGACAAAGGCTAAATGCTGCCAGACAGAATCAGAGATAAACCCGCACGCGATCGGTATCATCGATGATGGTTATTCATTTTCATCGGTGATCAACAGACAACGTCAGACGACATCTCGTGTGACTACCGACAGGTCGTACATTGTTATGACCGCAGCGATACCGCTAACCCTACGACCAGGGTATGCCCCGTGCTTGCTGTACAGGACCGTTCTCCTTGCAGCATCCTGGCCAGGTTACCGTCCCCTGGGGATGTCTTTAGCGCCACGTACAAGTGAACGGCTGGTCAGAGACAGGGGTTTCCGCCGAAAATGAGATCTGTGGCGGGTACAAAGACTATCAGCGTGAATGACAACGTACCCTTAGCGCTCCGGGAAAAAGTGTGATGATGGTCACCGGCGACCTGTAAAGAGTGGAACGCAAATTCTGCTCTTTATTGCCTCATAAATTGCACGATACAGTCGGCAACAAACAGGGTTACACTACTGCCTAAAGGCTGTATAATACCAGCGCAATTTCAAATTAAATTATTGAAATAAAAGCACTTATTTTATCATGACGCCTGGGAAGGCGACACAGAGGTAGCTCCATGAGCGAAAAGTTACAAAAAGTTTTAGCACGCGCCGGGCACGGTTCCCGTCGTGAAATCGAAACCATGATCTCCGCCGGGCGCGTTAGCGTCGACGGCAAGCTGGCCACGCTGGGCGACCGCGTAGAGCCAGCCGCATCCTTGAAAATCCGCATCGACGGCCACGTTGTGCCGGTCAGTGAATCCATCAGTGAAGTGTGCCGCGTGCTGGCTTATTACAAGCCGGAAGGTGAGCTTTGCACCCGCAACGACCCGGAAGGACGGCCAACGGTGTTCGATCGCCTGCCCAAACTGCGTGGCGCACGCTGGATAGCAGTAGGGCGTCTCGACGTCAATACCTGTGGTCTTTTGCTGTTCACCACCGATGGCGAGCTGGCGAACCGTTTGATGCACCCGAGCCGCGAAGTCGAGCGTGAATATGCCGTTCGCGTGTTTGGTGCGGTTGATGATGACAAGATCAAGCTGCTCAGTCGTGGCGTGCAGCTGGAGGATGGCCCGGCAGCGTTCAAAACGCTAAAGTTCACCGGCGGTGAAGGGATTAACCAGTGGTACAACGTGACCCTGACCGAAGGACGTAACCGCGAGGTGCGCCGCCTGTGGGAAGCCGTTGGCGTGCAGGTTAGTCGCCTGATCCGCATCCGCTACGGTGACATTGATTTGCCGAAAGGACTGCCACGCGGTGGCTGGACCGAACTGGATCTGGCACCTACAAACTATCTGCGTGAGTTGGTGGGGCTGGCACCTGAAACCGTCAGTAAAGTGCCGGTGGAAAAAGATCGCCGTCGTACCAAGGCGAATCAAATTCGTCGTGCGGTAAAACGTCACACCACCACCAAGGTGAGCAAACCCGGCAGCGGTCGTCGTCCTTCAAAGCGTCAGCAGGGTTAACCACCCGTTAGGGTGGCTGGGGGCCATCCTCGCCCTTATATTTTCATCCGGCCGGGGTTTTCAGGCCGGTTAATTCCGTTGGCAGCGGGGTTAAGCCGTTGTTACTCATCCCGTCCTGCTAACGCTCTGCTACAGGTGTTTTTGGGTTGTCCCCAAGGATTATTCTGCCGCGCCCGGCTTACGGCCAGGCTGTGCATCAAAACTGATACCGGTCTTACCTTTGCTGTCGTCGCCCATCAGCCACAGATAGAGCGTCATGATCTCTGCGGGCGTTTTCAGCTTAGCGGCATCTTCATCCGGGAAGGCGCTGGCGCGCATTTTGGTGCGCGTACCGCCCGGATTGATACAGTTTACGCGCAGCTGGCGCGGATCGTACTCCTGTGCCAGCACCTGCATCATGCCTTCGGTAGCGAACTTGGAAACGGAATAAGCGCCCCAGCCGGCGCGCCCCTGGCGACCTACGCTGGATGATGTGAAGACCAGAGAAGCAGCTGGCGATTTTAGCAGCAGCGGCAGCAATGCCTGAGTCAGAAAGAACGTGCCGTCTATATTAACCCGCATCACCTGTTGCCAGATGGCCGGGTCCTGCTGTTGCATGGGTAAGACCTCACCCAGCAATCCGGCATTGTGCAATACCCCATCAAGGTGCGGAATTTTCCCGGCGAGGGAACGTGCCAGCTGCTGGCAATTTTCCGGCGTCGCCGTCTCTAAATCGAGTGCAAACCAGAGCGCAGCGCGTTGTGACTGACTGCATGCAGCCACTTCTTTGCTGACCTGAAGCAGTTTTTCTGCGTTGCGAGCTAAAAGCACGACCTGTGCACCGTAGCGCGCATAGGTTAAAGCCGCTTCGCGCCCGATACCATCACTGGCTCCGGTTACCAGAATGATTCGGTTATTAAGCAGGTCGCTTTTTGGTTGATACAGCACGTAAAATTCCTTTGCGATCGGTAGACAAGGCAAGAGAAGCTTCAGTTTCAACCACCCCTTGCTCCGCTTGAATAATGCGAGTTATGCCTGAAATGACTATTGTGTTCAATCCTTTTAGACAGTTATTCATCTTTTGTTAACGGGTTGCAGGCGACTCAGGGCCATGACTCAGCTACACTAATCTCATCTCTAACGTAATGTAATTTAAGGCGGATTGTGTGGAACTACTCTCTTATTACGGACTTTTCCTGGCGAAAACCGTCACCGTGGTGGTGGCGATTGCGGCAATCGCGATAATCGTTACCAATCTGGCCATGCGCAAGCGCGCCCACACCGGGCAGCTTAAACTTACCCGGCTGGATGAGAATTACAGCGAGATGCAGGACAGGATGCGTCTGGCAAAAATGGAACCCCCACAGCAAAAGTTGTGGAACAAGGAGCGGAAAAAAAAGGATAAGCAGGAGGCAAAATCCGCCAGGCAGCAGGCAAAGTCTGGCCATGCCGTGAACGGAGGAAAACCCACGCTGTACGTTATTGATTTCAAAGGCAGTATGGATGCCGGAGAAGTCTCATCGCTGCGCGAAGAGGTTTCTGCGGTGATGGCGGTGGCAGAAAAGGGTGATGAAGTTCTGCTGCGCCTTGAAAGCCCCGGCGGTGTGGTACATGGTTATGGTTTGGCCGCATCTCAACTGCAGCGGCTGCGTGATAAAAACATCCCGCTAACGGTGGCCGTAGATAAAGTTGCCGCCAGCGGGGGTTACATGATGGCCTGCGTGGCAGATCGCATCGTTGCCGCGCCGTTTTCTATTATTGGCTCGATTGGCGTCGTTGCGCAAATCCCCAATTTTAACCGTCTGCTGAAACGCAATGAAATCGACGTTGAGCTGCACACGGCCGGGGAATACAAGCGCACTCTGACGCTGTTTGGTGAAAATACCGAGCAGGGGCGTGAGAAGTTTCGCGAGGAGCTGAATGAAACCCATCAGCTGTTTAAGCAATTTGTTCATCAGATGCGCCCTACGCTTGACATTGACAGCATTGCCACCGGCGAACACTGGTATGGTCAACAGGCGCTGGAAAAAGGGCTGGTGGATGCCATCGGTACCAGCGACGATCTGATTATCGACCATATCGAAAAACATCAGGTAATCGGGGTGCGCTACGCCAGACGTAAAGGGATGATTGACCGTTTTACCCAGAGCGCAACCAGTAGCCTTGAACGCCTGCTGCTACGCATCTGGCAACGCGGCGATAAACCGCTGTTATAATGAACTCTTGCGCCCGCACCAGCGGGCGCCACAGCCGGGCGTGAACAGTGCAGCAGGCGGAGGATAGAGTTTGCCGGCGACTTCAGGCGCAACCCGCAGAGTGTGTCGACACCTCAAACTCGTTAGCATTTCAGAGTTGTGGGCTGGCAATCTTCAACGGAATAAATTTGAAAAGTTTGCCACTGCTGGCAAAACGCTTCTCTTTTTTGTCCCTTTTCTGGCGTAAACGGAGCCTTAATGCTAATTAAGTTGCGTAACAGATTTTATCAGGTAGAGTGTGGGCGTTTCGGGTTCCGAGCGTAAAACAGACTTTACGCTTTGTTAGATATTCGCTTAACAGGTTGTAAAACATGCCGTTAATCAACATGTTGTATTGGGACTTTTCGCACCGGCTTTGATCAAAGGTCAGGCGGGTTGCATTCGTTTTCCCCAACAGCCTTATATTGCAACTGCGCTGCGCGTCTCTACAATGACGGCATGAATTACACTCGGATGTTTTAATCAGGTAAAGGTAACCATGGGAAAAGCTCTCGTAATAGTTGAGTCCCCGGCAAAAGCCAAAACGATCAATAAATATCTCGGAAATGACTACGTGGTGAAATCCAGCGTCGGTCACATTCGTGATTTGCCAACCAGTGGAACAACAGTTAAAAAGAGCACTGACTCTACAACCAGTAAACCCACCAAAAAGGTCAAAAAAGACGAGAAGACGGCGCTGGTCAACCGTATGGGCGTTGACCCATTTCATGGCTGGGCAGCAAATTACCAAATCCTGCCCGGCAAAGAAAAAGTGGTGTCTGAACTCAAAGCGCTGGCGGAAAAAGCTGACCATATCTATCTCGCTACCGATCTCGACCGCGAAGGGGAAGCCATTGCCTGGCACCTGCGGGAAGTGATCGGCGGTGATGAATCGCGCTACAGCCGCGTGGTGTTTAATGAAATAACCAAAAATGCTATTCGTCATGCGTTTGACAAGCCGGGTGAGCTGAATATCGACCGCGTTAATGCCCAGCAGGCGCGGCGTTTTATGGATCGCGTGGTGGGCTATATGGTCTCACCGCTGCTGTGGAAAAAAGTCGCCCGCGGGCTGTCCGCCGGGCGTGTCCAGTCGGTAGCGGTGCGTCTGGTCGTCGAGCGCGAACGCGAAATAAAGGCTTTCGTGCCCGAAGAGTACTGGGAGTTGAATGCCGATTTGACGACGCCAAAAGGTGTCGATTTGCCCATGCAGGTAACCCACCAGCACGATAAACCTTTCCGGCCAATTAATCGTGACCAGACTTATGCCGCGGTCAGCCTGCTGGAAAAAGCGCGCTATGTGGTCGTCGATCGTGAAGATAAGCCGACCGGCAGCAAGCCTGGCGCTCCGTTTATCACATCTACATTGCAACAGGCCGCCAGCACCCGCCTCGGTTTCGGCGTGAAAAAAACCATGATGATGGCACAGCGTTTGTATGAGGCCGGGCATATTACCTACATGCGTACCGACTCCACCAACCTGAGTCAGGATGCGCTAAGCATGGCGCGCGGTTATATTGAAGAGGAATTCGGGGCGAAATATCTGCCGAAAACCGCCAACCTCTACAGCAGTAAAGAGAATTCACAGGAAGCTCACGAAGCCATTCGACCGTCTGATGTGAAAGTGCAGTCTGAGCAGCTGAAAGATATGGAAACCGATGCGCAGAAGCTGTATCAGCTGATTTGGCGTCAGTTCGTCGCCTGCCAGATGATGCCTGCCCAATTTGATTCCACCACCCTGACCGTGGAAGCAGCGGATTTCAAACTCAAGGCGAAGGGACGTACGCTGCGGTTTGATGGCTGGACGCGAGTCATGCCGGCACTGCGGAAAGGTGACGACGATCGTACTCTGCCAGCGGTAGAAGTAGGCAGCGAGTTGAGCCTGCAACAACTGCTGCCAAGTCAGCACTTTACCAAACCGCCAGCTCGTTTCAGTGAAGCCTCGCTGGTGCGCGAGCTGGAAAAACGCGGTATTGGCCGTCCATCAACCTATGCTTCTATCATCTCAACCATTCAGGATCGCGGCTACGTGAAAGTGGAAAGCCGTCGATTCTACGCTGAAAAAATGGGGGAGATCGTTACCGACCGCCTTGAAGAGAACTTCCGTGAGCTGATGAATTATGACTTCACCGCACACATGGAAGACAATCTGGACAAGGTGGCGAATAACCAGGCGCAGTGGAAAGCGGTACTTGATAAGTTCTTCGGTGATTTTAGCCAGCAGCTGGAGCAGGCAGAGAAAGATCCGGAAGAGGGCGGCATGCAGCCTAACCAAATGGTAGTGACGTCCATTGAGTGCCCGTCCTGCAGCCGGCAAATGGGTATTCGTACCGCCAGCACCGGCGTGTTCCTTGGCTGTTCCGGCTATGCCCTGCCGCCGAAGGAGCGCTGTAAACAGACCATCAACCTGATCCCCGAGAATGAAGTGCTTAATATTCTCGAAGGTGATGATGCGGAAACCAACGCGCTGCGCGCGCGCCGTCGCTGCGGTAAATGTGGAACGGCGATGGACAGTTACCTGATCGATAACCAGCGCAAACTGCACGTTTGTGGTAACAACCCGGAATGCGATGGCTACGAGATTGAACAGGGTGAGTTCCGCATCAAAGGTTATGACGGGCCGGTGGTTGAATGTGAGAAGTGCGGTGGTGAAATGCACCTTAAAATGGGGCGTTTCGGCAAGTACATGGCCTGCACGAATGACGACTGTAAGAACACGCGTAAAATTCTGCGTAACGGGGATGTTGCGCCACCGAAAGAAGATCCGGTACCGCTGCCAGAACTGCCTTGTGAAAAGTCAGATGCATACTTTGTCTTGCGTGATGGTGCTGCCGGTGTATTCCTTGCGGCAAACACCTTCCCCAAATCGCGTGAAACCCGCGCGCCGCGGGTAGAAGAGCTGCAACGATTCCGCGATCGCCTGCCAGAGAAGTTGCGCTATTTGGCCGATGCTCCAGCGGAAGACGCGGAGGGGAACAAGGCAGTGGTGCGCTTCAGTCGCAAAAACAAACAGCAGTATGTCAGCACCGAAAAAGAGGGTAAGGCCACCGGCTGGTCCGCTTTCTATGTTGATGGTAAATGGGAAGTTGCAAAGAAATAGTTTTGCCCATTTCCGTCGTGGGCAGTCCAGAAATGGGCTGCCCGTCTTTTTCTTATTCTCTCCAGCTTTCCCCGGGCGATGCTATACATATCCGCTATATTTGATATAGTTGTTATAGATATGTCTTTTCTTATTATTTAATCGCATTAGGCCGGTTCACTCAATGTCCTCCGGCTTCTCCTCGCGTGCCCCGCCCAGGATGGAATACAAAATGAAATTGCAGCAGCTGCGTTACATCGTTGAAGTGGTGAATCACAATCTCAATGTCTCTTCTACCGCCGAAGGTCTTTATACTTCACAACCCGGCATCAGTAAGCAGGTGCGTATGCTGGAAGATGAATTGGGGATCCAGATTTTTGCCCGCAGCGGTAAGCACCTGACTCAGGTTACTCCGGCCGGCCAAGAGATTATTCGTATCGCGCGGGAGGTGTTGTCAAAGGTTGATGCGATTAAATCTGTGGCGGGTGAGCATACCTGGCCAGACAAAGGATCGCTATATGTCGCCACCACGCACACTCAGGCACGCTACGCTCTGCCGAATGTGATTAAAGGCTTTATTGAACGCTATCCACGCGTCTCCTTGCATATGCACCAGGGGTCGCCGACTCAGATCGCTGAAGCCGTTTCAAAAGGGAATGCTGACTTTGCGATAGCTACCGAAGCACTCCATTTGTACGACGATTTGATCATGTTGCCCTGCTACCACTGGAACCGTGCCATCGTGGTTACGCCGGATCATCCTCTGGCTAGCCGAAGCAAAGTATCGATTGAAGAACTGGCGGCCTACCCGCTGGTTACTTACACCTTTGGCTTTACCGGTCGTTCCGAACTTGATACGGCCTTTAACCGCGCCGGCTTGACTCCGCGCATTGTCTTTACTGCCACCGATGCGGACGTGATTAAGACTTATGTCAGACTGGGGCTGGGGGTAGGAGTCATTGCCAGTATGGCGGTAGACCCGGTTTCGGATCCCGATTTAGTGCGCATTGAGGCGACAGACGTGTTTAGCTACAGCACCACCAAAATTGGCTTCCGCCGCAGTACATTTTTGCGCAGCTATATGTATGACTTTATCCAACGTTTCGCTCCTCACCTGACGCGTGATGTTGTCGATACCGCAGTGGCTTTGCGATCGAATGAAGACATCGAAGTAATGTTTAAGGACATTAAGCTGCCGGCGATATAATAACCTTAATAACAGCAATGTTTTTATCGGCCCTGGTCAGGGCCTTTTTGATAGGGGTTACCTGTTATTCTAATCGCCAATATGCCGCCAATAATTTGTCTTAAAGGAAATATTGCTCACACCATACTTAATAAATATTTATTAAATGAGAAACAGTACACACTTTTCGCTGCCCAATTTTGCAAATGGGCAGCGGCGTTCATATACTTTTCTAAGCAGTAAGTCCTTACAACTAATGGATTATCTTTTTTGTTGCCCGTCTTACATGGCAGTGAAGTGTCTCTTTCTACACTGATTTTTTTACAGATGAGAATCACTTTCAATCAGTTGGTGAAAATGTTGCAATGAATTTTCTTTAACTTAAATAAAAGCTGATTGACGTTTGTTAATTAAATATCACTGGATTTTACACCACTAAATGTTTAGGATTAATCCTGATTGATCCAAGCAATCTTTTATGAGGTGAAAATTAAATTATGGCTACAAGAATCTCTGTCCAACCCGATTTCGGGCGGAAAGCCGTTACTGCTAAGCGTTCTGGCAACCTGAAACGCAAAGCCTGGATGGCCGTATTTGCTGGCTGTGCACTATTCTGGGCAGCTGCGGCTTTGTCTGTCTGGCATATTTGGGGGTAACTATGCACGCAGCTCTGGTTAAACGCCAGGTTCGGGAAGTCACTATGACTCATCAAGGTTTTTGTAAAACTGTTGAGCGGAGTCATAACGACGCTCAGCTGAAGGTTCCATTATCGTGGGATCTGACCAAATTACAGCGCGGTTTCATCGAGTCGATGTTTGAAGATAAAAACCTAAAATAAGTCAGTGCGTGATAATGTCTTTCGAAACCAGGTGAATAAAAGTTTATAAACTGTTAATGGATATTCATTTTGCTGGCCAGTATGCCACTGTATCCGTCAATTTGTGCCTGCTTTATGCCGGGATCAAGCAGGGATTGATTTTGCTTCTGCCTGAGGCAGCAAGCTTAGATGAAATAAAAACTAACTTAACGCAAATTAAAGGCCATGCGGCTGAAGACTTCACTTTTGTCAGCACCGGTGCACAATGGATTGGCAGTCAAGTTAAAAAATAAAGTCAAGATGACAGCCCAGACAAATAGATTTTGACGCCTCGCTGATTTGATTAGCGAGGCGTTTTTTTTCCGTTTATATTTTTTTGTTTCAGCATTTCTCAAATGGAGTTGCTGGCTAATCTGGTTACCCGCTTGTGCTATGTTTAAAGCTAACCCTGTATTTCCTATGGTTATGATAAACAGATAACAACAATGGAGAAGCCATGTCGACAACCCTGCGCCAACTCAGCCAGCACTTCCTGGATGTAAATCAAAAGCGCTATCACTATTTTAGCCTTACCAAAGCCGCCGCTGAACTCGGCGATATCTCTCGTCTGCCAAAATCAATGAAGGTGCTGATGGAAAACCTGCTGCGCTGGCAGGACGAAGATTCCGTGACCGCTGAAGATATCCGCGCCCTGGCCGGGTGGCTGAAACATGCTCATGCGCAGCGAGAAATTGCTTACCGTCCGGCCAGGGTACTGATGCAAGACTTTACCGGCGTTCCGGCAGTCGTGGATTTGGCTGCCATGCGCGAAGCGGTTCAGCGCCTTGGCGGTGATGTGGCGAAAGTGAACCCGTTAACGCCCGTCGATCTGGTGATCGACCATTCGGTGACGGTCGATCGCTACGGTAATGATGATGCTTTTGCAGAAAACGTGCACCTTGAAATGGAACGGAACCATGAACGTTACGTGTTCTTGCGTTGGGGGCAGAAAGCTTTCAACCGTTTTAGCGTCGTTCCGCCGGGCACCGGGATCTGCCATCAGGTCAATCTGGAATACCTCGGCCAGGCCGTCTGGCACGAGTCCGATGGGGACAGGGAAGTTGCCTGGCCTGATACGCTGGTCGGTACCGATTCACATACCACGATGATCAATGCACTCGGTGTGCTGGGCTGGGGCGTAGGGGGAATTGAAGCAGAAGCCGCCATGCTGGGGCAGCCGGTATCAATGCTTATCCCGGACGTAGTTGGTTTCAAACTGACGGGCAAACTTCAGCCCGGGATCACCGCAACTGACCTGGTGCTTACGGTAACGCAAATGCTGCGTCAGCACGGCGTGGTCGGTAAATTTGTTGAGTTCTATGGGGATGGCCTGGATGATTTGCCGCTGGCCGATCGTGCCACCATCGCCAATATGGCGCCTGAATACGGCGCTACCTGTGGTTTCTTCCCCGTCGATGACGTCACCCTGGGCTATATGAAACTGACCGGGCGCAGTAACGATCAGCTGGCGCTGGTGGAAGCTTATGCCAAAGCGCAAGGCTTATGGCGATGTAGCGGTGATGAACCGGTGTTTACCAGCTCGCTGGCTCTGGACATGAACAGCGTCGAATCGAGCGTAGCCGGGCCGAAGCGGCCACAGGATCGCGTATCGCTAAGAGATGTGCCGGCCGCTTTTCGCGCCAGCAACCAGCTGGAAATCAATTACGCACTAAAACAGCATCATGCGGTTAGCTGCCGCGACGGTCGCTCCGGCCAGCAGTATCAACTGGAAGATGGAGCCGTAGTCATTGCCGCGATCACCTCCTGCACCAATACCTCAAACCCCAGCGTGATGATGGCTGCCGGACTGCTGGCAAAAAAAGCCGTCATGCTGGGACTGAAGCCTAAGCCCTGGGTAAAGGCCTCGCTGGCACCGGGCTCCAGGGTGGTTTCCGACTATCTTGCCAGCGCCCGACTGACTCCTTATCTGGATAAACTTGGCTTTAATCTGGTGGGTTATGGCTGTACCACCTGCATTGGTAACTCTGGCCCGCTGCCTGATGAAATTGAAAAGGCCATCCGGCAGGGCGATCTGACAGTGGGTGCCGTGCTTTCCGGTAATCGTAATTTCGAAGGTCGTATCCATCCGTTTGTCAAAACGAACTGGCTGGCCTCACCGCCGCTGGTGGTGGCATACGCGCTGGCCGGAAACATGACGCTCAATCTGGAGAGCGATCCCATCGGCGAGGATATTAACGGCAACGCAGTGTATCTCAGAGATATCTGGCCGAGTCCGACAGAAATCGCCGAGGCGGTGCAGATGGTCTCCATCACCATGTTCCACAAAGAGTATGCCGAGGTGTTTGAAGGCACGCCGGAATGGCAGTCGATTCACGTCAGCGAAGCGGCCACCTACGACTGGGATGGCAGCTCGACCTATATTCGCCTTTCACCCTTTTTTGATGGCATGGATAAGGAACCGAAACCGGTGCAGGACATACACGGAGCGCGTATTCTGGCGATGCTTGGGGATTCTGTCACCACTGACCATATCTCGCCAGCCGGTAGCATCAAAGCGGATAGTCCGGCGGGGCGTTATCTGCTGGAGCACGGCGTTGAACGAGGCGACTTTAACTCCTATGGTTCAAGGCGCGGCAATCATGAAGTGATGATGCGCGGTACCTTTGCCAATATCAGGATCCGCAATGAAATGGTCCCCGGCGTGGAAGGGGGGATGACGCGTTACATACCCGGTAATGAGCAGATGGCGATTTACGATGCGGCAATGCGCTATCAGCAGGCCGGCATTCCGCTCGCGATCATTGCAGGCAAAGAGTATGGATCCGGCTCCAGCCGTGACTGGGCGGCAAAGGGGCCGCGGTTGCAGGGAGTACGGGTGGTCATCGCCGAATCATTTGAGCGTATTCACCGCTCAAATCTGATCGGCATGGGGATTTTGCCGCTGGAATTCCCGCAAGGTGTAACGCGTAAAACCCTGAAATTAACCGGAGATGAACAGATCGAGGTGGTCGATCTCCGGCAGCTTAAACCGGGCGGCACGGTCAGCGTAACCCTGACCAGAGAGGACGGTAGTCAAGAGGTGCTGGCCGCGCGCTGCCGGATTGATACCGGCAATGAACTGACGTATTACAAAAACGATGGCATCCTGCATTACGTGATCCGTAATATGCTGCAATAACAATCAGTTATATGCATACGCTGCAGGAGGATTAAGCCTTATCCTGCAGCGTTTTGACAAGCTATTTCGACAGCAGGTGTCCCAGCTTCGCCGCCTTAGTATCGAGGTAATGCGTATTGCTGGGGTTGCGTCCAACAATCAGCGGTACACGCTCGACTATATTGATCCCGGCTTCACTAAGGATCTCCACCTTACGCGGGTTATTGGTCAGCAGTCGAACTTCATTCACTCCCAGCAGTTTGAACATATCAGCACATATGGTGAAATCACGCTCATCGGCGGCAAAGCCCAACTGATGATTTGCTTCCACCGTATCGTAACCTTTATCCTGCAGCGCATACGCCCGGATTTTGTTCAGCAGGCCGATATTGCGCCCTTCCTGACGGTGATAGAGCAGGATCCCGCGCCCTTGTTCAGCAATCTGGGTCAGCGCCGCATCCAGCTGGAAACCGCAGTCGCAGCGCAGGCTGAACAAAGCATCACCTGTAAGACACTCTGAATGAACGCGAGACAGTACCGGTTCACCGCCGGAAATATCGCCATAAACCAGTGCGACATGATCGTGCCCGGTTGCCAGTTCTTCAAAACCAACCATCAGGAAATCGCCCCGGGGCGTGGGTAAGTTGGCTTCAGCCACCCGTTTGAGTTGCATGTCAATCTCCAAAAACGTCAGGCGTTGCGCAAGCGCAACATTGTGTTCTGTCAGTTGTCTGACGCAAACGATGCTACTATTTTGCCACAACACGCAGAGAGGCAGTTAATACCTTGGAGCGATTGTTGTAATACAGCACAAATATCAACGCGAAAGCATTTATATGATTAATTTTAAAGATTTTCTTTTATGGTGATACTGTTCACCAACGCTTGACAAGGAACAAAAATGACCGAAATCTTCAAACGTACCACGTTGGCTACGGGCTTATTACTGCTGATGCCGCTCGCCGTGATGCTGTCTGGCTGGCGATGGCAGCCAGGGGAAATGGGGTGGGGACATCAAATCATGTTCTGGATTACCGAAACCGTCACCAGACCCTGGGGAGTATTGACCAGCGCAATACTCTGTGGCTGGTTTCTCTGGTGTTTGCGCTTGTGCCTTAAGCCTGCATTAGTTCTGCTGGCGATCGTCAGCCTGACCCTGTTAAGCGGGCAATACGTTAAAAGTACGATTAAGGAACATGTACAGGAACCGCGGCCGTATGCAGTATGGCTTGCAGACAGACATGCAATCGATCGGCAACAATTTTATGCCCATAAACGGGCCGAACGCAGTGAAATGGTGCGCGCGGCAGTAGTGAACGATAGCCAGATCCCGGTTTGGTTAAAGCAGCACTGGGCTTTTGAAACCGGATTTGCCTTCCCTTCAGGTCACACCATGTTTGCTGCTACCTGGGCGTTACTGGGTGTGGCTTTGCTTTGGCCGCGCCGTCACTACACCAGCGTAATAATAATGATGGGCTGGGCCACAGCGGTTATGGCAAGCCGACTGCTGCTGGGAATGCACTGGCCACGCGACCTGTTCGTTTCCACGCTGTTGAGCGGGGTATTGGTGACGCTGGCAGCCATCCTGGCGCAACGTCTGTGTGGCCCGCTGTCCCCGCAGCCGGATGAAAGCAAGGTCAAACAGCACGAGAATAGGGACAACTGATTGCAAAGCCGTTTTACGGCCCCATATTAAATGTTTGCCGTGCTGCTAAGCTGTTACTGGCGTTGTACTGAGCGGGAATGAGAAACTGACTCGCAACTGACAGACATCGGGGCAAGCATCTGGCCGGTTTTTTTGGCATAATTCATCTGGTTAACTCCAGCTTAAGGGATGAACAGTGAAATATTTGCTTATTTTTTTAGTGGTTTTGGTGATTTTCGTCATTTCCGTCACCCTCGGCGCTCATAACGATCAGGTCGTTACATTTAACTATCTGCTGGCGCAGGGAGAATTCAGCATCTCAACGTTACTGGCATCAATATTTGCCGTTGGCTTTTTGCTGGGCTGGGCTATCTGTGGATTGTTCTGGCTGCGTGTACGCGTCTCCCTGGCCCACGCGCAACGTAAATTAAAGCGCTTACAGCACCAGCTGGGACAGACGGACGACACTGTGACAACGTCACAGCATGCAGTCACTAAGGAATAATAATTTATGTTGGAACTGCTGTTTCTGTTACTACCCGTCGCTGCAGCCTACGGCTGGTACATGGGGCGCAGAAGTGCACAACAGGACAAGCAACACGAAGCGAGCCGTCTGTCGCGCGACTATGTCACGGGCGTGAACTTTTTGCTTTCCAATCAGCAGGATAAGGCTGTCGATCTGTTCCTGGATATGCTGAAAGAGGACAGTGGCACAGTGGAAGCCCACCTGACGCTTGGCAATCTGTTCCGTTCTCGTGGCGAAGTCGATCGCGCCATCCGCATCCATCAGGCGCTGATGGAGAGTGACTCCCTTACTTACGATCAACGCCTGCTGGCGATTCAGCAACTTGGTCGCGACTATATGGCGGCCGGTTTTTATGACCGTGCGGAGCAAATGTTTGGCCAGCTGGTTGACGAGACTGACTTTCGCGTTGGCGCTTTGCAACAGCTGCTGATTATTCACCAGGCGACCAGCGACTGGCTGAATGCAATAGACGCGGCGGAGCGGCTGGTCAAACTTGGTAAAAGTCGGCTCAAAATGGAAATCGCACACTTTTACTGTGAGCTGGCGTTGCAGGCGATGAGCAGCGACGATTTGGAACGAGCGATGAGCCTGCTGAAAAAGGGTGAAGCGGCGGACCGAAACAGTGCAAGGGTCTCGATTATGATGGGCCGTATTCACATGGCTCAGGCTGAATACGCTAAAGCAGTGCAGCACTTACAGCGGGTGATAGAGCAGGATAAGGAGCTGGTCAGCGAAACGCTTGACATGCTGGAAAGCTGTTACCGGCATCTGGAACAGGCACCTGCATGGCTCAGCTACCTTGAACGTTGTGTGGAAGAGAACACCGGAGCGGCGGCCGAGCTTTACCTTGCCGGCATTCTCGACCAACAGGATGGAGCAGAAGCGGCACAAACCTACATCACGCGTCAACTTCAGCGTCACCCCACGATGCGGGTTTTCCATCGGCTGATAGACTTTAACTTGCAGGAAGCGGAAGACGGCCGTGCAAAAGACAGCCTGATGGTTCTGCGTGATATGGTCGGAGAGCAGATACGCACCAAGCCACGCTATCGCTGTCACAAATGCGGCTTTACCGCACATGCACTCTACTGGCATTGCCCATCGTGCCGGGCATGGTCTTCAGTGAAACCTATTCGCGGTCTTGATGGACAGTAACGCTGCATAAGATTGCAGCTTGTCGCTGTACTTTAGTTACAACATACTAAAGTCCTGCTTTTCTTATTTTCCAGCAGCGCTGGTGTTTTCTTAGTCATTCAGGTCAATGGCAGGTAAACCAGGTAATTTCACAGGCCGGCAGGGATTATTCTCATCGACTCACTGTGAATTTCGCAGTGGCGCAGGTAGAATGCTTGCCGTTTATCCTTCGCGCCTTGTGGTGCTTCATTTTAAGAGGGTTTTTCATGTATTCACCTCAGGTTATCGGTTCGCCGATAGTCGTTGCGCTGGATTATGCCGACCGTAATCGCGCTCTGGCCTTTGTAGACCAGATTGAACCGGGCAGTTGCCGCCTTAAAGTCGGCAAAGAGATGTTTACCCTGTACGGGCCTCAGTTGGTGCGTGACTTACAGCAGCGTGGCTTTGAGATATTTCTCGATTTGAAGTTTCACGATATCCCAAATACTACCGCTCGTGCGGTTGCCGCCGCTGCCAATCTGGGCGTGTGGATGGTCAACGTTCATGCCAGCGGTGGGGCGCGCATGATGAACGCTGCCCGTGAAGCTCTGCTGCCTTTTGCAAAGGATGCCCCGCTACTGATAGCCGTAACGGTGTTGACCAGTATGGACGCCAGCGACCTGGCCGGTCTCGGCATAGCGCTTTCACCGGCAGAACAGGCGGAGCGTCTGGCACGCCTGACGCAGCAGTGCGATCTGGACGGCGTGGTGTGCTCCGCACATGAAGCCAGTCGTTTCAAACAGGCATTAGGGCCGGACTTCCGGCTGGTAACGCCGGGTATTCGACCGCAGGGCAGTGACGTTGGCGATCAACGCCGTATTATGACGCCACAGCAGGCGCAGCAGGCCGGAGTAGATTATATGGTGATTGGGCGTCCGATTACGCAATCTGCCGACCCGGCTGCGGCGCTGCGCACCATCCTTAGTTCATTGCAGGGGGTGTAATGGCTGAAAATAACAGCCGGCTGGTCTATTCCACCGAAACCGGGCGTATCGATCAACCTGAAGCTACCGTCCAACGTCCCAAAGGTGACGGAATTGCGCGCATTCAGCGCCAAACCAGTGGCCGTAAGGGGAAAGGCGTTTGCCTGATAACTGGCATTGATCTCAGTGATGCAGAGCTAAGCAAACTGGCGGCTGAACTGAAGAAGAAGTGCGGCTGCGGCGGGGCTGTGAAAGACGGAGTGATTGAAATCCAGGGCGATAAACGCGACCTGCTGAAAACGCTGCTTGAAGCGAAAAACTACAAGGTCAAACTGGCTGGGGGTTAAATCCGCTCCTGCTCGACAGATGAAGTTAATTTAAGGTGATCGCTAAAATGGTCACCGAATGCCGAATATTTGCCCATCCTTAGCTGCCAGATCTGGCACATAAACAACAGATTGCATAACCTGATACCTTTCCGGTCTTCACCTGACAGCGCATCGACGTCTGTCAAGCTGTGTACTGCGTCAAAGATAATGCCTTGCCAGGGGAAAAGTGTTCTGGCGATCTGGTGGCCATAGTTCATATTGTTCAACAGCGCTTCTAACAGTTTTGAAACATATTTATTTAATCACACCGGGTAACTGTATAGAATCACATCGCAACTGCATATAAATTCAAATTAAAACTTCAAGGATGTCAGTTATGAAAAAGATGCTGTTACTGATGGCGACCCTGGTTTTTTCCGCAATGATCTGTGTTACGGCAAATGCTGAAATCATTTGTTGGGAGAATGTCTGCATTGACGTCGGTGATGTTGGCGTTCACCCCTGAAATACATAACAAGCCCGGGGCATCGGTCAGATGCCACAGGCTTGATGGTTTTTCTCCGCGCTGTTTCATTTGGATCCCTAATCCGTCTCAGGACAGTCAGTGGACCTGATGCCCGATAAGGCCACCAACGGCTGCGCCGCCAACCGTTCCCCAACCGCTACCGTTTGATAAGATCGAGCCGGCAACGGCACCTGCACCCGCTCCAATCGCCGTGTTACGGTCGCGTTTGGACCAGTTTGAGCACGCGCTGAGTGAGACAACTAAGGTAGCAACCAGCATGGCGACGCTGATACGTTTAGCAATGACTGACATAAAACCCTCCTTAACCGACAGCAGAGATAATTATTAGTATAGAAGATGTGATTTGTTTGATCGCCATCAATGAGTGTTATTTGGTGATTTATGTCACTAAACAGATAAACCCAGCAGAATAATCTCGTATGCAATTTTTTCGTTCAGCAGCCGCGGATGCTAACATCAGGCTTACTGTGGAGAATTGACTGATTTAAACCGCATCGCAAGCATGCTGCATACCCAGCCAGGCGCGCTCTTAAAGTATGGCCCTCAACTTCACCGTTCAAGGTTATTGGGCGCACGGCGGCTATCAGTCGTATATTCCCCGGGATCCAGCCAATCTCTCCATAGCCGAATGCGCTTGTGGCGTCGACAATAGGCAGATGTCATCAAGGAGATCGCATCATGCTGAAACAATTGAAACAGCAGGTACTGGAAGCGAATCTGGCGCTGCCACGCCACGGTCTTGTCACCTTCACCTGGGGCAATGTCAGTGCGATAGATCGCCAGCAAGGGTTAATGGTGATTAAACCTTCCGGTGTGAGTTATGAGGTGATGCAGCGCGACGATATGGTGGTAGTCGAGCTGGTGAGCGGTGAGGTGATTGAAGGAAGCAAACGGCCTTCATCAGATACGGCGACTCATCGTGCGCTCTACCTTGCATGGCCTGAAATTGGCGGCATTGTGCATACTCATTCGCGGCATGCCACTATCTGGGCTCAGGCTGGCAAAGATCTGCCGGCCTGGGGCACCACGCACGCCGATGATTTCTTCGGTCACATTCCCTGTACGCGTCAGATGCGTAATGAGGAGATTATCGCTGATTATGAATGGCATACCGGCCAGGTCATTATTGAAACGCTAAAACAGCGAGGTATCAACCCGCTGAAGGTCCCGGCAGTTCTGGTTAATTCCCACGGGCCATTTGCCTGGGGGCTTAGTGCGCACGAAGCAGTACACAGTGCGGTGGTTCTGGAAGAAGTGGCCTATATGGGAATTTTTAGCCAGCAATTAACTCCCGATCTGCCGGCCATCGATCAGGCTTTATTGCATCAACATTATCAGCGTAAACATGGCAAAAATGCCTGGTATGGTCAGGATTAATCGCCCTGAACAGGCGGATGTCAAAGACATGAAAGGGAGCTGGTCATACCAATAAGCGGGATAGCTAAAACCATCCCGCTTGAGGTATCAGGCCAGTGGGCGGGCGACAATACTGCGGGTTTCCATGCGCACTTCAGCGATGGTTACCTCAATCAGATCGGTGACGCGGTAAACCACTTCGCCTTTAATTTGAACACTGCCATTTTCGTTACTGCACACCAGTTCATCACGTACGGCATGGATAAACGGGGCAGGGATAAATGCAACCGCACCGTTTTCCTGCAGGCGTACACGCATGCCGCCACGGGAGACATCAATCACTTCTGCACTAAAACGCCGATCGCTGCCAACCGCTTTCTGCAGGAAACGCGAGTAAAGCCAGTCACCCACATCGCGTTCAGCCATACGGTTCTGACGACGGCGTTCCGCCATCTTCAACGTGAGTTCGTCGGCAGGACGTGCGCTCTCTTCCCCTTTGATGATAGCTTTCAGCAGGCGGTGATTAACCATATCGCCATACTTACGGATCGGGGAGGTCCAGGTTGCATATGCCTCAAGGCCTAAACCAAAGTGCGGGCCAGGCGTGGTGCTGACTTCGGCAAATGACTGGAAGCGGCGAATACGGCTGTCAAGAAACTGAGTCGGCAGGGCATCCAGTTCGCGGCGCAAATTGCGGAAACCATCCAGGGTTGCAATCGCCAGCGGGTCAGCGGTTATGCCATGATTTGCCAGTACCGCCGCGGCCTGCCCGGCATTGACTTCATCAAAGCCGTGGTGGACGTTATAGATACCAAAGCCCAGCTTGTCACGCAGCACATTGGCAGCGCAGATGTTAGCCAGGATCATCGATTCTTCAACAATGCGATTAGCAATGCGACGGTGTTCGGCAATAATGTCCAGCACTTCGCCTTTATCACCCAGCTGGAAGCGGAAGTCTGGGCGGTCTTTGAATACCAGGGCATGCGCGTGACGCCACTCGCTGCGCGCCATGCAGAGACGGTTTAGCAGGCGGATCTGGTTGGCAATTGCCTCACTTTCCGGCTGCCATGCGCATGCTTCCCCGGTTTCTAACCAGTCAGAAACATTGTCATACGCCAGTTTAGCGTGAGATTCGATCCACGCGGCAAAGAACTGCACGTCGTCTGCGGGTGAACCATCTGCGGCGATAGTGACGCGGCACGCCAGCACCGGACGGCGCTCATGTGGGCGCAGCGAACAGATATCATCTGACAGCTGGCGAGGCAGCATGGGAATATTGAAGCCGGGCAGGTAGTTAGTGAAAGAGCGTTCAGCCGCGACCGCATCCAGCTTGCTGTTCACCGCTACATAGGCTGTGGGATCTGCGATAGCGACGATCAGCTTAAACACACCGTTACCCACGTCTTCCACATACAGCGCGTCGTCCATATCTTCGGTGCTGGCGCTGTCGATAGTGACAAATGGCAGAACGGTAAGATCTTCACGCTCAAGCTGTTCATCCAGCATCTCTTGCGGCGTAGCGATATCCGGCGCTTCACGCTCAAGATTATGGCGCGAAAGAGTGACCCACCACGGAGCCAGATGGTCTTCCGCTGTGGTGATAAATTCGGTCAGTTCGGCATAGAAAGTACGGTCACCCTTCAGTGGGTGACGGCGCATTTCAGCCACTGCCCAGTCGCCAGCCTGGAAGTCATGCTGCACATTACGCTCAGGGCGGCACTGAATAGCCTCTTTTAGCAGGGGGTGGTCGGGAATGATCGACAGCCTGTCGTCTTTCTTCTGAATACGACCGACAAAGCGCGTCAGAAACGGTTCAATCAGCGTTTCCGGATCGGCAACTTCGCGATCCTTATCGCTTTGAATAACCGCACTGACGCGGTCACCGTGCATGACTTTTTTCATGAACGGCGGGGGAATAAAGTAACTTTTCTGTGCATCGACTTCCAGGAAGCCGAAACCTTTTTCAGTGCCTTTTACCACACCCTCAACGCGCGGCGTCTGGGAGTGGAGCTTCTCTTTAAGCTGCGCGAGCAGCGGGTTATCCTGGAACATAATTTCAACAGTTTTCGTGGCCTAAGAGCGGCAGACAGTTTTACGCGATTAACCGCTCTTCGGCAAGTAAAAAGCCCTGCATCATCAGGCAATGCGTAACCCAGTACCTGGCGTCGACAGGGTGATTTTAACCGGTATCGATTTTGACGTCGGCGTCCCGCTGACGTCACCAAAACTTGAAAGCGGTACAAGGGGGTTGGTTTCCGGATAATAGGCGGCGAGGTTGCCTCGTGGGATGGCATAGGGGATCAGTTTGAAGCCGCTAACCTTACGCGTGATGCCATCATTCCACAGGGTTTCGATGTCGACATTATCGCCGGCGATGTAGCCCAGTTCTTCTAAATCCTCCGGGTTCATAAACAGCACTTCACGCTGGCCGTACACGCCGCGATAGCGGTCGTCCAGCCCATAAATAGTGGTGTTGTACTGGTCATGTGAGCGCAGGGTTTGCAGCGTAAAGGGCACATCGACGTCAAGCTGCGGAAAAAGCGTTGCGGGCAGGGCGGCAGAGCTGAACTGTGCCTTTTCATTCGGGGTACTGAAGCGCAGTTCGGCGGCGGCATTGCCCAAATAGAAACCGCCTTTAATATCGCAGCGGGCATTAAAATCGCTAAAGCCCGGGATGGTGGCGGCAATGTGATCGCGGATTTTATTATAGTCATCTGCCAGTCCGAGCCAGTCAACTTTTTCGCTGCCCAGTACCGCATGGGCAATTTGCGCCACAATCCAGGTTTCAGAACGCTGGGTATCAGCAATAGGTTTACCCACGCCCTCAGAGGCGTGCACCATGCTGAAGGAGTCTTCCACGGTGATAAACTGCGGTCCGCTGGCCTGAATATCCTGTTCAGTGCGGCCAAGCGTTGGCAGAATAAGGGCATCGCCACTGCCCGGGCAAAGGTGGCTGCGATTCAGTTTAGTACTGATTTGAACCGTCAGGCCGCAGCGCCTGAGCGCCTCCTGGGTGCGCGGACTGTCAGGCGCCGCAGCGGCAAGATTACCACCAAGCGCAATCAGTACTTTGACCTCATTACGCAGCATGGCCTCCAGAGCCTGAACGGTGTTATGACCGATGCCACGCGGGGGGGCAAAAGCAAAGTGTTGTCCCAGGCTGTCAAGAAATGCTTTCGATGGCTTCTCATCAATGCCCATAGTACGGTTGCCCTGCACATTACTGTGGCCGCGCACCGGACACAGACCAGCCCCTCGTTTGCCCAACTGGCCAAACAGCAGCTGCAGGTTAACAATTTCGCGCACGGTATCAACGGAATGCTTATGCTGGGTAATACCCATTGCCCAGGTACAGATAACCCGCTTCGCGCTCTGGTAAATCGCCGCTGCTTCACGGATCTGTTGTTCACTGAGGCCGGACTGCCTGACTATTTGCGGCCAGCCTGTGGCATCAACTGCGGCAAGGTACGCTTTCACGCCTTGCGTATTTGCACTGATAAAGCCTTCATCAAACAGGCCCTTATCACCGTTTTCGACAAGCGCACGATGATTTTCAGTGAGAACTTTCACCATACCGCGCACTGCAGCCATATCGCCGCCGAGATTCGGTTGATAATAGTTTGAGCTGATAGTGCCCGCCTTGCCAGTTACCACTTCCAGCGGCTTTTGCGGATCGGCAAAACGCTCGAGTCCACGTTCGCGCAGGGTGTTAAAAGTGACTATTTTTGCGCCATTATCGGCGGCGTGGCGCAGGCTGTGCAGCATGCGCGGATGGTTGGTTCCGGGGTTCTGACCGAAGACGAAAATCGCATTTGCATGGTCGAAGTCATCAAGGCGGACAGTCCCTTTTCCAACGCCAATACTGCGTTTCAGCCCGGCACCGCTGGCTTCATGACACATATTGGAACAATCAGGGAAGTTATTGCTGCCATTAATGCGGCCGAACAGCTGATACAGCCAGGAGGCTTCATTACTGGCACGACCGGAGGTATACAGCTCCATCTGGTCAGGATTGTCCATCGCTTTAATATGTGAAGCAATAAGTTCAAATGCCTTTTCCCAGCTAATCGGCTCATAACGATCGGTGGCGCGATTATAACGCAGCGGTTCGGTGAGGCGGCCCTGATATTCAAGGAAGTAATCACTCTGTTGGAAGAGCGCCGAAACGCTGTACTGCGCAAAAAAGTCGGCGCCGATATGCCGACGGGTTGCTTCCCAGGTCACCGCTTTCGCGCCGTTTTCACAGAAGCTGAAGGTGCTTTTATTGTCATCACCCCATGCACAGCCGGGGCAATCAAATCCTTTTGCTTTATTCATGCGCATCAAGTTGCGCATGTTCTTTAATACTTTTTTGCTGTCGAAAACGAAGCGGGTAGTCGCTTCCAGAGAACCCCAGCCGCCCGCAGCGGCCTGGTATGGCTTAATAGATTGTTTGAATTTCATAATCTCGCAGGCTTAAATTGAATTTTTGATAGTAGTTTTAGCATTCTTTTTTGCGATTCTGCGGTGTAAAAGAATAATTGTCTAATTGATTGCTAAGATGGTGCGATAAGTAGCGTTTATCGCGCAATTGAGACATCAGGATGCCGCCAGAAAATAACGGTCTCCGGCAACTTTCGGAGGTGGTATGTGCTGGCAAGCCATCATTCAGCTTTCACCGCTCACAGAGGTGACTGCTGATTCCGCCTGAGACCCGGCCCCATGCGGGTCGAAGCGCAGTCAGTGAACGTTGCATTCGACAGGTCGCTATATTCACCATTCACCGTACGGGTAGGTTTTTCCCTTAATGAATTCTGGCGTATCGCCGTAATACACGTAGCCATTTGGATGCTGATTTATGCCCTTGCAGGCGTCCAGCTTGTCGCCGGACAGGGTGGTGATTTTCTTTGGTTCCAGCGCTACATTGTCCCCGGCCGCGCTGTTCTGCAGCCAGATCCTGACTTTTCCTTCAGGAGCCAGGCCAAACAGCAGCGTTTTATACCAGGCGGTATTTCCCTGTCTGTCCTTACCGGTCGGGGTCAGCATGATCTTACGCAGCGACGGCGGGAAAATAATCTGCGTTTCGTAGGTCTTTTTATCGATGATGGAATCCCAGCAGAACAGCATCAGTACGGGCGGGTGGCGGGCTTTGTTAAAGTGCGCGGGAATTCGGGTTCTGTCCCTCCATTTCTGAATGGTGTCGGGATCACCGGGGGTACCATCCAGCGTCCGGTAAGAAGAAACCACCTTTTCACTGTCGATTATCATTGCCCTTGTGACCACTGCGGGTAAGGCATGCGGCGTAAAAAAGGCAAATCTCCACTTGCCATAGGGCATCTCGCCGGTCTCTTGCGGAGTCCGCGGCTTGCCCGTCTGGCAGCCGTTCAGCAGCAGCAGCAGCGCCAGCGAATACAGCGCTTTCGGTTTCAGCATTTCTTTCCGTCCATATTGTACTCCGTGCGCCGCCACTGCTTGTCCGGGCGATTAACAAAACTAATCACAGTGGTGAGATGGCATCCTGTGCAAACAGCATCTGTCCGGGTCGAAGCGCAGTCAGTGAACGTTGCGGTCGACAGGTCGTTATATTCACCATTCACCGTACGGGTAGGTTTTTCCTTTGATGAAATCCTGGGTCGTTTGGGTATAGCCGTACCCCTGAGAATGCCTGGTAATGCCCTTGCAGGCGTCCAGCTGGTCGCCGGACAGGGTGGTGATTTTCTTTGGTTCCAGCGCTACATTGTCCCCGGCCGCGCTGTTCTGCAGCCAGATCCTGACTTTTCCTTCAGGAGCCAGGCCAAACAGCAGCGTTTTATACCAGGCGGTATTTCCCTGTCTGTCCTTACCGGTCGGGGTCAGCATGATCTTACGCAGCGACGGCGGGAAAATAATCTGCGTTTCGTAGGTCTTTTTATCGATGATGGAATCCCAGCAGAACAGCATCAGTACGGGCGGGTGGCGGGCTTTGTTGAAGTGCGCGTGCCGCCTGACACGGTTGCTCCAGGAGTCGATGCTATTTGGATTATCATGAACACCATCCAGCGTCCGGTAAGAAGAAACCACCTTTTCACTGTCGATTATCATTGCCCTTGTGACCACTGCAGGTAAGGCATGCGGCGTAAAAAAGGCAAATCTCCACTTGCCATAGGGCATCTCGCCGGTCTCTTGCGGAGTCCGCGGCTTGCCCGTCTGGCAGCCGTTCAGCAACAGCAGCAGCGCCAGCGAATACAGCGCTTTCGGTTTCAGCATTTTTTTCCGTCCATATTGTACTCCGTGCGCCGCCACTGCTTGTCCGGGCGATTAACAAAACTAATCACAGTGGTGAGATGGCATCCTGTGCAAACAGCATCTGTCCGGGTCGAAGCGCAGTCAGTGAACGTTGCGGTCGACAGGTCGTTATATTCACCATTCACCGTACGGGTAGGTTTTTCCTTTGATGAAATCCTGGGTCGTTTGGGTATAGCCGTACCCCTGAGAATGCCTGGTAATGCCCTTGCAGGCGTCCAGCTGGTCGCCGGACAGGGTGGTGATTTTCTTTGGTTCCAGCGCTACATTGTCCCCGGCCGCGCTGTTCTGCAGCCAGATCCTGACTTTTCCTTCAGGAGCCAGGCCAAACAGCAGCGTTTTATACCAGGCGGTATTCCCCTGTCTGTCCTTACCGGTCGGGGTCAGCATGATCTTACGCAGCGACGGCGGGAAAATAATCTGCGTCTCGTAGGTCTTTTTATCGATGATGGAATCCCAGCAGAACAGCATCAGTACGGGCGGGTGGCGGGCTTTGTTAAAGTGCGCGGGAATTCGGGTTCTGTCCCTCCATTTCTGAATGGTGTCGGGATCACCGGGGGTACCATCCAGCGTCCGGTAAGAAGAAACCACCTTTTCGCTGTCGATTATCATTGCCCTTGTGACCACTGCGGGTAGGGCATGCGGCGTAAAAAAGGCAAATCTCCATTTGCCATAGGGCATCTCGCCGGTCTCTTGCGGAGTCCGCGGCTCGCCCGTCTGGCAGCCGTTCAGCAGCAGCAGCAGCGCCAGCGAATACAGCGCTTTCGGTTTCAGCATTTTTTCCCGTCCATATTGTACTCCGTGCGCCGCCACTGCTTGTCCGGGCGATTAACAAAACTAATCACTTCGGAGGCGGATGCGCCGCCGCGGGTGAACCCGTCCGCATCTGCCACAATGGCGTTCCAGTTGGCAGAACAGTGAATATACTGACCGGCGATGATATCCAGCTCA
Organism: Erwinia amylovora; assembly: GCF_017161565.1. Lineage (NCBI taxonomy): Bacteria > Pseudomonadati > Pseudomonadota > Gammaproteobacteria > Enterobacterales > Erwiniaceae > Erwinia > Erwinia amylovora. Next base: position 1,957,387 of record NZ_CP066796.1, on the reverse strand, counting down.
CTCTGGCTGAAAGAGCCCGGAAACTGGCCCGAACGTACAGACTTGCCCATTGCTAAGGCTTTTTCGCAAAGAAAAGAAAGCGAGACAGGAAGACTGAAATTATCGTCGTCCTCGATGTTATCAAACAGCACCCCGGCTTCCTGTGCCGCATCGAGCATCACCCGCAGCACCACCCTCGACCAGTCGTTCTTCACTAACCGGTCCCGAAGCGTCATCGCCGCGAAGCTGCGCTTCTGCGGCTCGCCATAGCGGTTTGCCGGCATCCTGTCGTCGTACCAGGTTTCCGCCGTGATCTTACTGGTACGCAAGATCGGCGCGATGCAGGGCGATGCGTCCAGTACACGCAGCTGACGGGTCGCCTGGTGATAGCCCCGCGTCTGCTGACCCGGATGGTTGAGCAGGACGGTATCGGTTTGAGGGCGCGTGAGGAACAGATCCTCCTTCGTCAGCGGCAGGTAGCCGCCGCCGATATCAGAGTGCGCGCCCGGCAGCGCCAGCTCCGGCCACGCGGGTTTCACGCTGTTAAGGGCGAAGTTAAACCGGCACTCATGCGCCGCGGTAATATGAAACACCTTATCCGCCACGCCCGGGCGCAGCACGATATTGACATCGCCGGTATCGGCATTATGGGGGTTCAGGCCATTTAACGGTCTGCCAATCGCTGCCACGGTATCGAAAATGCCAATAAAGCGGGTTTTACCGGCAGGCACGCCGTTAAACGCCGTTCCTTTCAGGCCCTTATTAATGGCGCTAATTATTGCGGGATCGGCAGAATGGATGCGGTTGGCAAAATGGCGTGATGCGGCTGCACCGCGGCTGAAACCAAAAATATCAAACTGCAGGGATTTGATAACCAGTTCACAAGCCGATGAGTTGCAGTTTATACCCTCAATACTTTCAGTCAGAATGTCAGCCAGTTGAGCAATGGCTTTATCAGTTTTCGCGACAACGCCAGTATCAGCGATCCCCAGCCCCTGTCCGATTATGCTGTCAGGCTTGCCAGCTTCCGTACCAATGCCCTCTATATAAACAGCTGCCTGAAAATAACCAAGTGCCGGCGTTATATCCTGTTTATACAACGTACTCAGCCAGTAAATATTGGTGTAATAACCGCTATAACTGGTCGCCCCGGCACCTGATATGCCGAAGTCCTCGCGCGCACATTTACCGAGGATAGCCCCTGCTTCAGCATCGTTGAGGTGGTAATGCCTGGCGCTGCAGGCTTGCAGCATGTTGTCGGTATTGATCGCATTATTGCCGGTGCCATCAAAAAATACGCCGATAGCCAGCGTGATTTCACGCTTTTCCGGCGGTCTTTTTACCTCATCGGTCGTTGGTAAAGCCGCATTATTCCGCGCGGACTGCGCGCGTTGTTCCGGCTGTGCCGCAGTGGGGGAAGAGGGCACGACAACCGGAAGCGGGTCGCCCTGATAAAGCCCGTGAGACGCCCACGTCTGAGAAGGGATAAAGAAAGCCCTGCACGGGCAGGTGGAACGGCTGTACAGCGTGCTGGCCACGTATTGCCCGTGGACGATTTCGCCAGGATGCCCACCTCCCACGCTGTAGCTGCCGGGATGTATGCCACAGGAGACTTTACTGCCGTTCACCGCTACAGGGTTATTGGCTAAGCTTCTTTTCGCCAGGCCCTCTTTAACCGTGCCGCCACAGCTTGTCTTATCGCCTTTCACTATCCAGTACCCGGTTGTCATGGCTCCGTCCCAAAGGTAATTACCACGGGGATGATAATGACATAAGTAAACTATAAACAAGAAAAACGATAAATCAGGTTATAAATCTGCGAGCCAACGTCAGGGAATAGGTTAGCGGCGTGGTCTTCGAAACGGGCGTATTTGTTATACTGAGCGATGTGCAGTTGACTTGTCGCTCACAGGATAAAACTTGCCTGTCAGTTAAAACGTTGCAGGGTAGCACCTGACAGCGTCACCAACTGGCGTAAACTTGCCTGCCAGAATTAGAATAATCATGGATATTAAGCAGCTGATTTATTTGTGTAATTTAGAGCGCGAACGCCATTTTGGTCGCGCTGCCGAGGCCAGTTTTGTCAGCCAGCCAACGCTGTCCATGCGCCTGAAAAATCTGGAACGTGAGCTGGGATTGTCGTTGATCAACCGCAGTAACAATTTTGACGGCTTTACCCCCGAAGGTGAGCGAGTTCTGTCATGGGCGCGGGAGATCGTCTCAGTTTATCAGGGGCTGAAGCTGGAAGTGGAATCCTTAAAGCACGGTGTCAGCGGAACATTGCGGATTGGGGTAGTGCCCCAGTGCGGTATTTCGTTGCCAACAATGCTGAAAGCAATTGGCCAGCGCTATCCGCAGCTGGATTATCGTTTAGCGGTGCTCAGCGCCGACCAGCTGCTTGATGCGCTTAACGCGCATACGGTCGATGTCGGCATCGGTTTTTTTGAACTGGCGGCATTACGCGAGCTGCATTTACAGGCGGAAACATTGGCGGATCGTGGCGTGGAACTGTTTTATCATCCGCAACATTTTCCGCAGTTGGCGGGAGATACCCCGCTGGAACTGGCAGAAATTGCCGGCTTGCCGCTTTGTCTCGCTGAACAAACGCGCTATTTCCGCCGGTATATTGACAGCCATTTCCGCGAGGCCGGCCTCAGTCTGCGCGTGGTGCTGGAAACCACATCGGTATTTCAGCTGCTGCAAGCTGCGCAGGTAGGCCTGGGTTGTCTTATTTCGCCAGTGGGTCATCAGCTGGAACAGATGATCGGTGATTTGCAGCGCCGCCGGGTCGCGATAGCGCCAATGTCACGTCAGGGAGCGGTGGTGATTGCAGAGCCGGGGCGTGCCACTCCACTGGCGCAACATTTCTTTGATGAGGTACGCCGCTGGCTGGCTGGCGAGCCGATTAGCTAACTGGTTCCCAGCCCCTGCATCAGGCGGTTGCACCAGCTGCTTACCGCCACGCTATGGATAACCGCAAATATCTGTGCAAGGTTCAGGCCCGCGTCCTTCATCGGCTGTATATGTACTGCGCTCACGCGTTCCGGGCTGCGCGTCAGCTGGGCAGCGAATTGAATCACCTGCTGCTGTTGTTTATCGGCAATGCTCAGTCCCTGCTGAATACTCACCTTTAATGCTTCACGCAGCTCGCCTGCCGGATAACGGCTAAAGCAGAAGTGACTGCCATTGATGCGTGCCGCAACCGCCGCTGCCAGTGCGTTCAGAGGGTTATGGCTATCGTCTGCCAGTTTTTCCAACAGCTGGCTCCATTCTGACAGGGTTTTTGCATCATGCGCGAACAGCCGCGCAGCGACCTGCAAATCGTTGAACGGCTGGCTGTGAGCGATTGCCTCCAGCTGGTCGGGCGCCGCATAGCGCATTTCAACAGGAGCGACCAGCGGCTGCCAGTCTTTGATGCTGCTGAAAAGGCGGTGATCTGCATCAGGTGGCACCCTCATTCCAGGCATCCAGCTTACCGGTAGTGCCAACAGGGCGTGAATTCCGGCAATCACACGCGCCTGATAACTGACAAAACCAACAACCTGACTCAGACTGATAATATCGGGCGCGCTCAGGCCAACCTCATCAAGACGCTGTAGCGCAGCGGCATTGATTAATGTCGGTTGGGAAGCAAGCTGACGGACAAATTCTGTGATCTGCGTCAGGCGATGATTGCTCTCGCGAGACGAGTCTGGCCCCGGCAGAGGATGAAGCCGGGCCGCATAGTGATTGCACAGGCGCTGCACGCCAGCGACCTGTGCCACCGTCAGGGCGCTACTGAGCCGATCATACAGGGTAAGCGTATGGCTAAGCGTGGTGGCGAGTTGGGCAGGGAACAGAAGCTGATAAAGGCGACGCGAAGCCTGCAGAGTGGGATGGGTCTGACGCAATATGGATTTTACGTCTTGGTCAACAATCTGAGCCAGCCCGAGCAGAAACCGGTCTTCAACCGTCGCAGCTTCGGGAACCAGCGGTGCGCGCTGTGAGGGCAGGCTGGTCTGCGTTTCGTGATACCAGTAATTATTACCGGTAATGCGGCGCTGTTCCATGGTCATTCCTTTTCATATTGGCGGGCGCAGAGCGCAGACATCGGCCAGGCGGCCTGAATGGCAGAAATATCCTGACGCAAGCCGCAGGTCGAAAGAAATAATCATCGGTACTATCAAATAGCTGGAAGGCATAAGAAGACGGAAACTCAACGGCTTTCGGCAAATATTGGGGCGTTTAGCCTGATGGCATCAGGTTGGCCACGCATTGAAGCAGTAGCGCTTCAGGAGATGACCGTGCGCATGCCTTTGTGCCGTGACAGGATCAGCGTGGGGCGAAATCAAGGCGGTTCAGCGCCGGATTCGTTAATGGAAAATATCAAAGACACCCGGCGGGCGAAGGCACAGTTCCTGCATGCCAGCCAGGTGCAATAACCGTGTTTACCATCAGCGATCAGGCTAAACGGCCAAGCCAGTGACGCTTTGTCAGCTGGTTATCCGCGTCCGGCAACGGTGTTCCGCGTCTCGTCAAAATGGCCGGAGACCAGCCGTTTTGTCAGTTCATGTTGCGGCGCAGCGAGAACCCTGGCGGTCTCTCCGCGCTCTACCACTTCGCCATGGTGCATCACCAGCACCTGGTCGCTGATATGCTTCATCATGCCCAGATGCTGGGTGACATACACATAGGCAATGCCGTACTTTTCCTGCAACTCCAGCATCAGGTTGATCAGTTGCGAACGTATTGACATATCGAGAGCGGCCAGCGCTTCATCAGCAACAATCACCTGCGGTTGTAAAATCAGCGCGCGCGCAAGGCCGATACGCTGTTTCTGCCCCGGGGCCAGCATGTGGGGATAATAGGAGGCGTGATCGGCGAGCATCCCGACCTGACGCAATGTGGCGATAATCCGTTTTTCACGCTCTGCGCTCTCCAGTTCGGTATTAAGCCGAAGGGGGAAGTCAAGGATCTGGCTGATGCGCTGCCGTGGATTGAGTGATGTTGAGGGATCCTGGAAAATCATCCGTATTCGCTGGCTGCGCCAGGCATAATCGCCGAACTCCAGTAGACGATCATCGATGGATATCTCCCCACCAGAAGGGGCGATCATACCGCTGAGCATTTTTGCCAGCGTTGATTTCCCGGAACCGTTTTCCCCTATAATCGCCAAGGTCTGCCGCTGACCAAGGCTGAAACTGACGTCTTTAACTGCCTCGACATGCTGACGTCGAAACAGCCCGGTACGGTAGCGAAAAGTTTTGCTCAGATTACGCACTTCCAGCAGCGTCTTAAACATTACTGGCTCCCCGTATTCAGCGGAAAGTGACAGGCAAACAGATGATTTTTCGAGCCGCTCAGGCGCGGGGTTTCGATACAGGTTTTCTGCGCATAGGGGCAGCGCGGACCAAGACGGCAGCCAATCGGCAAATGCTCCAGCGACGGAATAGCGCCTGGTAAGGTATTCAGACGACTTTTGTGTGCCAGAGAGCGGCCAAAGTCCGGCATCGCACGGATCAATGCCTGAGTATAGGGATGGTGGGGCGAGTTAATCAGCTCATCACTGACTGCGCTTTCCATCGTTTGTCCGCAGTACATCACGTTGATTTTATCCGCCCAGTGACTGAGCATTTGCAGGTCGTGGCTGATCAGTAAAATGGTGGTGTTATTGTTCTGATTCAGGCGCGCCAGCAGGCGGAAAATTTGCGCCTGGGTGGTTGGCTCCATCGCATTGGTCGGCTCATCGGCGATAAGTAGTCGCGGCTGATTCGCCAGCGCAATAGCAATCATCACCTTCTGGCATTCACCGTCAGTTAACTCGTAGGGGAAGCTGCTCATAATATCTTTATGATCTTTAATCCCTACCCGATGCAGAAGTTCTGTTGCCCGACGGTGCCGCCAGCGAAAACGTTGATACCAGCGGCCTTTCCACGTCCAGCCTGGAATCGCCTGTTTCAGCTGTGTACCGATACTCTCGGACGGGTCGAGGCACGACTGCGGCTCCTGGAAGATCATCGAAACGTTATGGCCGACGATCTTGCGTCGTTCGCGTGGCGAGAGATGCAGCAGATCGATATCATTAAAGTGCATGCGGTCGGCAGTAATGCGCCAGTTATCTTTCGTGACGCCGCAAATAGCCTTGGCAATTAAACTTTTACCCGAACCAGACTCACCAACCAAACCGCGAATTTCCCCCTCGGTCAACGTAATGCTCACGCGATCCACCGCCTTGACCGGGCCGTCGGCGGTCATAAACTCAATTGTCAGGTTACGGATATCAAGTAGCGGCATTATTTCACTCCTGCATCGATGGCCCGGCGGATCCCGTCACCCAACAGGTTTACAATCAGTACGCTCAGCATAATGGCTGCACCGGGTAACATCACGGTCCACGGAGCGACATAAACCAGTTCAAGTGAGTCTCCGAGCATTGCTCCCCATTCCGGGGAAGGCAGCTGTGCGCCGAGATCGAGGAAACCGAGTGCGGCAATGTCAAGAATGGCCAGCGACAGGGCGCGGGTAAATTCGGTCACTAACAGGGCAACAATGTTGGGAAAAATGGCGTAACGCAGAATGTCAAAGCTGCTGGCACCGTCAAGACGAGCCGCCACCACATACTCTTTCTCCAGCTCGTCGTGTACTGCGCTATAAATAGCGCGAACCAGACGAGGTAACAGCGCAAGAAACACCGCCAGCATGGCATGCTCCAGCTTAGGCCCTGTAAATGCCACAACAATGATGGCCAGCAGCAGCGACGGTATCGATAACAGCGTATCGAGAACATGGTTGAGCACCGCCGAGCGCAGCCCATGCGTCAGCCCGGCCATCACTCCCGGCACCAGGGCGCAGCAGGCCGAACCCAGAGTCACCACCATGGCCGCCCCCACGGTCGGCGCAGCGCCACTCAACAGGCGACTGAGCAGGTCGCGCCCCAGATCGTCAGTGCCAAGGAAAAAAGAGACATCGCCGTAACGCGACCAGGATGGCGGCAACAGCTGGTAACCCAGAAACTGCTGGTCGATCCCATAGGGTGCCAGCACGGCGCCAAACAGGGTCAGCAGCAGCAGAGCCAAAAAGGCATAAAAGCCAATCATCGCCGTGGTATCACGGTAGAAAAGCCGCCAGGTATGACGCAAGGGACTGGGCGGCTTTCTTTCTGCGTAGATATTATCGGACGGCATACCATTCCTTGTGTTTCAGCGGATTAGTCACGGCTCCCAGAATATCGGATAGCACGTTTACGGCAATCACCAGCGCACCAACCACCATCACTCCGGCAGAAATGGCGGCATAATCCTGTTGCCGGACAGCATTAATCAGCCAGCGCCCCAGCCCGGGCCAGCTAAACACCATTTCGGTAATCATCGCCAGCGTCAGCATTGTCGAAAACTGTAAGCCCAAACGCGGTATTACCGGGGGCAGTGCATTATGCAATACGTGACGGTAAAGGATGGTGATTAACGACAGTCCGCGCGTTTCTGCCGCTTTGACGTAGTTTTGTTGCATGACATCACGCGTACTCAGGCGCAGCAGGCGGATCATCTCCGTGGTTGGGGCAACCGACAGCACGATCACCGGCAGCACCATGTGTTGTAGCGCGCTGATAACCATTTCACGCCGCCACGGCGAGTCGGATAGCCACGCGTCGATCAGCGCAAATCCGCTAACATGATTAACCGGATATAGCAGGTCGAAACGCCCGGAAACCGGCAGCCAGCCAAGATTGAGTGAAAAAAACAGCGTCAACAGGAGTGCCAGCCAAAAGACCGGCAGTGAAAAGCCTACCAATGCCAGTGCACTGATAGCCTTGTCCTGCCACTTATCATGCATCACGCCTGCGGCGATCCCCAGCGGAATGCCAATAAGCATGGCCAGCGTAAAGGCCATCAGGCACAGCTCCAGCGTGGCCGGAAACACTTCACCTAATTGTTGGGCGATCGGCTGGCCGTTAATACTGGAGACGCCGAAATCGAGATGCAATATCCCGCTAAACCAGAACAGCCAGGCATCCGGCAACGAAGCGCCCTGTAGCGGCGCATGCGGAGTAAAATAACTCAGGCTAAAGCCGAGGAGCGTTAACATAAATAGCGTGATGATAAACAGCACCAGGCGGCGCAGCGTATAGATAATCACGGTGATTTCTCCTTGCCGTCATCGCGGTAGACACCGGCAAACGAAGCATTGCCAAACGGACTGAGCACCAGCCCTTTTATATCATAACGGTAAGCCTGCAAACGTAAGGAGTAGGCAAGTGGCAGCACCGGTAGCTGCTGCGCCAGCAGCATCTGTGCGCGGTCATAATAGTCAATTCGTTTTGCCAGCTCCTGAGACAGCAACGCTTTATGCAGCAGTACGTCAAAGCCCGAATTGCACCAGTGCGCATAGTTAGTCTGTGAGGCTATCGCCGCGCAACTGAGCAGCGGGCGGAAAAAGCTATCCGGGTCATTGCTGTCGGTGGCCCAACCGGTCAGCGTAAGATCGTGGTTCATTGTCATCAGTCTTGCTTCCTGAAAACGGCCTTCGACCGGCACGATAGTCACCGTAACCCCGATCTGTGCCAGATCTGCCTGGATAAGTTCTGCCGTTTTCAGTGGGCTGGGGTTCCAGGCTTGCGACGCGGAGGGAACCCACAGCGTCAGATGAAGATCATTGATCCCCAACGCCTGCAGTTCTTCTCGCGCCCTGGCCGGATTATAGGGCGTGATATGCGCCCCGGTATCATAAGCCCATGAGGCGCGCGGTAATATCGAAGCCGCTGTTTCGGCGGTGCCGTAATAGATTGAAGCCATCAAGCGTTCGTTGTTGATGGCCAGCGCCAGCGCCTGACGAACCTCGGGCCGATCGAGGGGTGCCTTGCGGGTATTAAATGCCAGATAAGCAATATTCATTCCCGGGCGCAGCGTCAGGCGCAGACGCGGGTCATCACGCAGAATCGAAAGCTGGCTTGCCGCCGGGTATGCCAGCACATCACACTCCCCGGTTAACAGTTTCGATAAGCGCCCGGTACCGCCCGCGCTGATATCAACCACCACCTGTGACATACGCGGCTGTCCTTTCCAGTAGTCATCATGACGCTGCAAGCGAATATATTGCCCGCCACGGAAATCATTCAGCATAAACGGGCCGGTACCCACCGGCTGGCGGTCCATCAGCTCCTGGTGGTCGGCCCGGGTTAACCGTTCGGCGTATTCGTTTGACAGTACCGGAGCGTAGTGCGTGGCGAGATGCCAGAGAAAGGAGGCATCCGGGCTATTCAGGCGGATCTCTACCGTATCGTTGTTAAGCTTTTTCACGCTTTGCACCGCATCGACAAATTGTAAACTGTCAAAGTAGGGATAATTGCCGCCGTTAACGTTGTGCCACGAATGGTGACGGTTAAAAACCCGTTCGAAGCTGAACACCACGTCGTCAGCATTCATCGCCCGCGTTGGGGTGAACCACGGGGTATGCTGGAAAGAGACATCATGACGCAAATGGAAACGGTAGGTCGCACCGTTGTCCAGCACTTCCCAGCTCTTTGCCAGTTCAGGCATCAGACGGTAGGTATAGGGATCAACGTCAAGCAGGCGGTCATAGATCTGCGCGGCCAGCGTATCTACAACCAATCCGCCGCTGGCCAATTGTGGGTTAAACGTATTGATGACGCCGTTTACGCAGTACACAAAACCGCTCTGGCGAATGTCACCGGGCGAGGAGGGCCAAACCGGAGTGCTCAGCACACTCATAGCGAGAAGCAATAGAGGGAATAATTTGCGCATAACTCTTCTGATATTTCAGGCAGTAAACTTAGTGTAACTCACTCTCTGCCCGCACCCAAAATTTGCTGCGATGAAGGGGGGACGATTCAGGCGTAACACTGCCGCAATAAGGTGAGACAGGCTCACCGCCGCTACCTGAATGAGATGAATTCACAATAAAGAGCTTTACAAACGATAATGAGAATGATTATTATTAACGGGTACTTCGGCGGTGGCTCTACCGCTGAAGAGCACGACATTGCTCACATCGCTTCCAGTATTTTAGCCCGCCTGGTGCGGGCTTTTTTTATCCCTTACAGTCCACTTAAACCTGGCTAACAGCGCCCCCAGCTCCAGCCTAATTCTCATCAAACTGAATTTGATGCTTTTTCAGCATTGCCCTGAGCTGATGATAGGTGACGACCAGCAGGTCAGCGGCGCGGCGTTGGTTGAAACGTGCCTGAGCCAGCGCTTTCTCAACCAGCATTTTTTCCTGCTGATACTGCCAGTGGCGCAGATCGAGCGGCAAAGCGGGCAAATTAGCGCACCTGGACGGCGACGCCGCCGTGACCGCGCTGCGAACGAAAGGATCAATAATAATGGTATCAAGCGTCTCATCGCTGCCAGCATGGCGATATACCGAGCGTTCCACCACATTTTTCAGCTCGCGCACGTTGCCTGGCCAGCTATAGGCCAGCAGCTGCTGCTCTGCCGCCGGAGAAAAACCGGGGAACAGCTCCAGTCCCAGTTCCCGACACATCTGAATGGCAAAATGTTGCGCCATCACCAAAATATCGCTGCGGCGTTCGCGTAGCGGGGGGAGCTGGACAACATCAAAGGCCAGCCTGTCCAACAAGTCGGCGCGAAATTTACCCTCGCTTGCTAACTGTGGCAAATCGGCATTGGTGGCGCATACCAGCCTCACGCTCACCTGCAAAGGCTGACTGCCGCCAACCCGCTCCAGCTGACCATATTCAATCACTCGCAACAGCTTTTCCTGAACCAGCATCGGGGCGTTAGCCAGTTCGTCGAGAAACAACGTGCCGCCATCGGCGCGTTCAAAACGGCCCAGATGACGTTTTTGTGCGCCGGTAAATGCGCCGGCTTCGTGGCCAAACAGTTCAGAGTCCAGCAAATTTTCGTTCAGCGCTGCGCAGTTTAAAGAGATGAACGGACCCTGCCAGCGTTCAGACAGATAATGCAATCGGCTGGCGATTAATTCTTTACCGGTACCGCGCTCGCCGATCACCAGTACCGGCTTATGCAACGGGGCCAGCCTCGATACCTGCTCCAGTACTTCAATAAAATTGTTTGCTTCGCCGATCAGGTTTTCAGGATTTTCACTTATCATCAATTTCACCAATTATTAGTGATAATCACCATGATATTCCCTGGTGGACAGGCTGTAAAGCCGTTTTCTAATTTAAAATCAATAAGATATAAATTGGCACGCTATTTGTATTATCAGATGCAGATCAAGGGCATATGGCCAGAAACCAGACTGATGAGGAATTTGATTATGGGTATTTTTTCACGTTTTGCCGACATCGTTAACGCCAACATCAATTCTCTGCTGGAAAAAGCAGAAGACCCGCAGAAGCTGGTACGGCTGATGATTCAGGAGATGGAAGATACGCTGGTAGAACTGCGCTCCACCTCTGCACGCGCGTTGGCGGAGAAAAAGCAGCTGCTGCGCCGCATCGGGCAGGCTGAAGGTCAGCAGGCAGAATGGCAGCAAAAAGCCGAACTGGCACTGTACAAGGAAAAAGAAGATCTGGCCCGTGCGGCCCTGATTGAAAAACAAAAGCTGACCGACCTGATTGCTGCTTTGCAGCTGGAAGCCAGCCAGGTTGAAGAGAGCCTGGCTCGCCTTAAAGGTGAAATCAGCGAGCTGGAAAGTAAACTGGCTGAAACCCGCGCGCGCCAGCAGGCGCTGACGCTGCGTCACCAGGCTGCCGCCTCATCGCGCGATGTGCGTCGCCAGCTGGACAGTGGCAAACTGGATGATGCCATGGCGCGTTTCGAATCCTTTGAACGCCGCATTGACCATATGGAAGCGGAGGCTGAAAGCCACAGCTTTGGCAAACAGAAAAATCTCGATCGGCAGTTTGCAGAACTGCAGGCTGATGATGAAATCAGCCAACAGCTGGCGGCATTGAAAGAGAAAATGAACCGGCGTATCGGTGAATAATCACCGGGCAGGGCATCCGTTCAGATGCCCTCTGCCAGGCCCGATTATCTTAAGGAGAATGAATGAGCGCGTTATTTCTTGCCATACCCTTAACCATTTTCGTGCTGTTTGTTGCACCGATCTGGTTATGGTTACACTACAGCAACCGACATCATGGCGATGCTGAACTGTCACAAAATGAACTGCAACGCTTGCAACAGCTGACGCTCGATGCACGAAAAATGCGTGAACGCGTTCAGGCGCTGGAAGCTATACTTGACGCCGAACATCCCGGCTGGAGGCAACCATGAGTCGGCAGAAGCTGTATCGTATGCCGCAACAGGGTAAGCTGAAAGGCGTTTGTGCCGGGATTGCCCACTACCTGGACATTCCGGTGCGGCTGGTGCGGATTATTGTGGTGCTGTCGATGTTTTTCGGCCTGTTTGTTTTTACCCTGATTGCCTATTGCGCTCTGGCGCTGGCGCTGGACGACATGCCGCCCGGCGAGCAGGAGCAGGGCAAACCACTCAGTGCTCACCAGTTACTTGACCAGTTAAGTCGTGAACTTAACGGCGGCGAGCAGCAGCTGCAACAGGTGGAGCGTTATGTCACCTCGGAAACGTTCAGCGTGCGTAGCCGCTTCAGCCAGCTTTAACCTAATGAGGTATTATCATGCGTCATTTAAAACGACATGCTCCGGTTCTGCAAAAAGCCGGGAAATTTATTCTTATTAATGCTCTCACCTACGGCCCGGCGGGTTTAAGCGGCTGGGCGGTCAAATCGGTGGCACGCAAGCCGTTGAAAATTTTCCTGGCCTGGGCACTGGAACCGCTGATCCGCCGCGCATTAAAAGGGGCCAGCTCACGTTGGGTAAAGCCCTGATTGACTGACGATACAACCCGATAAGGCTGCTTCGCCACTGATGAAAAGACTACAAAATGAATTGCTGTCTCTGGTCAATCGCGGCGTGGATCGCCATCTGCGTTTGGCTGTTACCGGATTAAGCCGCAGCGGCAAAACCGCATTTATCACTTCACTGGTTAATCAACTGCTCAATGTGAATGCTGGCGCGCGTCTGCCGATGCTTTCAGCAGCACGTGAGCAGCGTTTGCTTGGCGTTAAGCGCGTTGCACAGCGCGATCTCGGGCTTACCCGTTTTACCTACGACGAAGGACTGGCACAGCTGTACGGTACGCCGCCAAACTGGCCAACGCCAACGCGCGGCGTCAGCGAAATGCGCCTTGCACTTCGCTACCGATCGCGTGACTCGCTGCTGCGCCACTTCAAAGACACCTCAACGCTCTACCTCGAAATCGTCGACTATCCCGGAGAATGGCTGCTGGACCTGCCAATGCTGGCGCAGAATTACCTCGGCTGGTCGCGGCAGATGACCGGCTTACTGCATGGCGACCGCGCCGTCTGGGCGCAACGCTGGCAGCAGCTGTTTGCCGGGCTTGATCCGTTCGCTCCCGCAGACGAGAACCGTCTGGCCGACATCGCCGCCGCCTGGACCGAATATTTACAGCGCTGTAAGCAGGAAGGTTTACATTTCATCCAGCCAGGGCGTTTTGTGCTGCCGGGTGAGATGGCGGGCGCACCGGCCCTACAGTTCTTCCCGTGGCCAACGGTGGAAGAGGGCGCAGAAACGCGGCTGATGCAGGCTGATACGGCCAGTAATATCGGTACGCTGCGCGCCCGCTATCAATATTATTGCCAACATGTCGTGAAGGGTTTCTATAAGAACCATTTCTTGCGTTTTGACCGACAAATTGTGCTGGTCGATTGCCTGCAACCGCTTAATAGCGGGCCACAGGCGTTTAACGATATGCGTCTGGCGTTGACGCAGCTGATGCAAAGCTTCTCTTACGGCCAGCGCACGCTGTTTCGTCGTCTGTTCTCGCCGGTGATCGACAAGCTGCTGTTTGCCGCCACCAAAAGTGACCACGTCACGGCCGATCAGCATGCCAACCTGGTCTCTTTACTGCAGCAACTGGTGCAGGACGCCTGGCAGAACGCCGCCTTTGAGGGAATAACAATGGACTGCGTGGGCCTTGCCTCGGTGCAAGCCACCCAGAGTGGACGGGTCGATCATCAGGGAGAAAGCATCCCGGCACTGCGGGGTCACCGCCTGGCGGACAATCATGCGCTGACGGTCTACCCCGGCGAGGTTCCTGCACGAATGCCCGGCAGTGCGTTCTGGCAGGAGCAGGGATTTCATTTTGAGCAGTTTCGCCCGCAGGAAGTGGATGTCGATCGCCCGCTGCCGCATATTCGTATGGATGCAGCGCTGGAATTTTTATTGGGAGATAAGCTGCGATGAACGCACCGATTAAGCCACGCATCGATTTTGCCCAGCCACTCAGTGAAGAGCGGGTGCCGTCGATGCGCCAGCAGCAGGCCTTTGTTGCGCAGCAGGATCGCTTTGTTGCCGCAGAACCTGAGCAGGATGCAGAGCCTGAAAACGCGGGCGAGCGGGCGGTGGAAGCCGCGCTGCAGCCAAAACGCAGCCTGTGGCGTAAAATGGTCAGGACCGGACTGGGTCTGTTTGCCGTAAGCGTTATCGCTCAGGGCGTGCAGGGGTTGCACCAGGCCTGGATCACACAGGACTGGATAGCTGTTGGCGGTGGAGCGGCTGGCATGCTGATCGTGGCGGCCGGGGCCGGATCGCTACTGAGCGAATGGCGTCGCCTGTATCGTCTGCGTGAACGGGCAGAGGAACGTGATGTGGCGCGCGGGCTGCTGGCCAGCCACGGTATGGGCAAAGGTCGTCCCTTTTGCGAAAAGTTGGCGCAGCAGGCAGAGCTGGAAGCCGGACACCCGGCGCTGCAACGCTGGCACGCCTCTCTGCATGAAACCCATAACGACCGCGAGGTGGTGGTGCTTTATGCCCAACTGGTGCAGCCGGTGCTGGACCGCCAGGCGCGGCGTGAAATTAGCCGTTGCGCCGCGGAGTCAACGCTGCTGATTGCCGTCAGTCCGCTGGCGCTGATTGATATGGCGTTTATTGCCTGGCGAAATCTGCGGCTGGTCAATCGCATCGCCGCACTGTATGGCATTGAGCTTGGCTATTTCAGCCGTATCAGGCTGTTCCGCCTGGTCATGCTCAATATGGCTTTTGCCGGGGCATCTGAACTGGTGCGCGAGGTCGGTATGGACTGGATGTCTCAAGATGTTGCCGCCCGTCTTTCCGCCCGGGCAGCACAGGGGATCGGCGCCGGGCTGTTAACCGCCCGGTTGGGCATCAAGGCGATGGAGCTTTGCCGCCCGCTACCGTGGCTGGAAGGCGACAAACCGCGCCTCGGCGACTTCCGCCGTGAGCTGATGGGCCAGCTGAAAGACAGCCTGCAACGCGGTGTTAAACACCCCTAGTCCTGTCGCTGTCAACTTTTCATGACAGATTGCTTCTGACCCGACGAGGGATAGAGTATTATCTGCGGATAGACTCTGCACTGTGAACACAAAGGTCAACACCCATGCGTCTCGAAGTTTTCTGCCAGGATCGGATCGGTCTGACTCGCGAACTGCTGGACCTGCTGGTCGAACGCGGTATCGATCTGCGCGGCATCGAAATTGCCGCCATTGGCCGCATCTACCTCAATTTTTCTCATGTCGGCTTTGAACAGTTCAGCCAGCTCATGGCCGATATCCGCCGTATTGCCAGCGTTACCGATGTTCGTACCATCGCCTATCTTCCTTCAGAACGTGAGCATCGTGCGCTCAGCGCGCTACTGGTTGCCCTGCCGGAGCCGGTCTTCTCCATTGATCTAAAAAGCAAAGTCGAACTTGCCAACCCCGCCGCGCAGACGCTGTTTGCACTGAACGAAGAAAAAATGCGCAACTATAACGCGGGAGCGCTTATTCCCGGCTTCAATTTTCAGCGTTGGCTTGACGACGATGGCATACGTCCGGAGGCACATCATGTGGTGTTACAGGGGCGTGATTTTCTGATGGAAGTCACGCCTGTTTATGCCCGGAGCGAAGAGCAGGTTACTCCTGACCCTGTCGGGGGCGTGATCCTGCTTAAATCGACGGCGCGTATGGGCCAGCAGCTGCAAAACCTGGCGGTTAACGACGATAGCGATTTTCAACATATTGTTGCGGTTAGCCCGAAGATGCGCCAGGTGCTGGAGCAGGCACGTAAGCTGGCGATGCTGGATGCGCCTCTGCTGATTGTCGGTGAAACCGGTACCGGTAAAGATATGCTGGCCGCCGCCTGTCATATGCGCAGCGCGCGAGGTAAAAAGCCGTTTCTTGCCCTTAACTGCGCCTCACTGCCGGATGATGTTGCGGAGAGTGAGCTGTTTGGTCACGCGGCGGGGGCCTATCCCAACGCGCTGCAAGGGAAAAAAGGCTTTTTCGAGCAGGCGAACGGAGGCTCGGTACTGCTGGACGAGATCGGTGAAATGTCGCCGCGCATGCAGACTAAGCTGTTACGCTTTCTTAATGATGGAACCTTCAGGCGTGTGGGTGAAGAGCATGAAGTGCATGTCGATGTGCGGGTCATCTGCGCTACTCA
Source organism: Erwinia amylovora (assembly GCF_017161565.1). Taxonomy (NCBI): domain Bacteria; kingdom Pseudomonadati; phylum Pseudomonadota; class Gammaproteobacteria; order Enterobacterales; family Erwiniaceae; genus Erwinia; species Erwinia amylovora. The sequence goes on along the minus strand of NZ_CP066796.1, from coordinate 1,941,003 downwards.
GAAGAACCTGATGGAGCTGGTGCAACGCGGCGAATTTCGCGAAGATCTGTTCTATCGGCTCAACGTGCTGACGCTTAATTTGCCGCCGCTGCGCGACCGTCCGCAGGATATTGTGCCGCTGACCGAAATGCTTGTTGCCCGTTTTGCCGACGAACTCGGCGTGGCACGGCCTAAGATCTCTTCGCAGATGAATGCGTTTCTTACCCGCTATACCTGGCCTGGTAATGTACGCCAGTTAAAGAACTCGCTGTATCGGGCGTTAACCCAGCTGGAAGGTGATGCGTTGCGTCCACATGATATTGTGCTGCCGGAGCAGGCAATGGCGTTACCATTGGGAGATGAGGTGATTGAAGGCACGCTGGACGAAATAACCAGCCGTTTTGAGTGCTCGGTATTGACCCGACTTTACCTTTCTTATCCCAGTACGCGCAAGCTGGCAAAACGCCTGGGTGTTTCCCACACCGCTATCGCTAACAAGCTGCGTGAGTATGGCATCAGCCAGAAAAAAATCGATATGGAGTAACGCGGCCAGCCAGCTAAGGCGCGCTCCAGACAAGGAGCGCACCACAGAAGAGCTATTTCAAGGCGGCCAGGGCCGCATCGTAATCCGGTTCAGTAGAGATTTCATTAACCAGCTGGCTATGAATGACCCGATCATTTTCGTCCAGAACGATGACTGCACGGGCCGCCAGGCCGCTTAACGGCCCTTCGACGATCGCCACGCCATAGTCTTTCAGGAAGACGTGGCCGCGCAGAGTGGAGAGGGTCACTACGTTGTTCAAACCGTCTGAGCCGCAAAAGCGTGATTGGGCAAACGGCAGGTCGGCAGAGATGCACAATACCACGGCATTATCGATTTCACTGGCCAGCTGGTTAAATTTGCGTACGGAAGTAGCACACAAGCCCGTATCAACGCTGGGGAAAATATTCAACACCTTGCGTTTGCCCGCGTAATGGGACAGTGAGACATCTGAAAGGTCTTTGGCTACCAGAGTAAACGGTTTTGCCGTCTGGCCCGGGGTTGGCAGCTGGCCATCCACGGAGACCGGATTGCCCTGAAGATGTACGGTCTGAGACATAAGCTATCCTTTTATTGTTTATGATGATTTATCGTTTTCAGTGTCGGTCGCACTTAAAGCACGATTCAGTAAAGTACCATTACAGCAGCCTAAAGCGAACCCGTTAAGGAATTGAGTATGAGAACAGTGAAGGTTTATCCGGAAAGCTGGCCGTTGCACAGTGCATTTATCATTGCACGCAGCGCTCGCCACGAGGCGGGGGTGGTGGTGGTCGAACTGGAGGAAAACGGCACGAAGGGGATCGGAGAATGCACGCCATATGCGCGTTACGGTGAAACCGAAGCCTCAGTGCTGGCTCAAATCGCGCTACTGCTACCGGAGATTGAGCAGGGGTTAACTCGCCACGCGCTGCAACAGCGTTTGCCTGCCGGAGCGGCGCGTAACGCTATCGATAGCGCCCTGTGGGATCTGCAGGTTCATTCAGGTTCGCAAAACCTTTGGCAGCTGACCGGCACAACGGCACCCGTTCAGATTGAAACGGCACAAACCGTCTGTGTCGACGTGCCGGAAATGATGGCGAGCAGTGCGCTGGCGCTGTGGGAAAATGGCGCGAAGTTAATTAAAATCAAACTCGATGACCACATGATTGCCGAGCGGCTGGTGGCGATCCGCAGCGCGGTTCCACAGGCGATGCTAATCGTTGATGCCAACGAGTCCTGGCATAGTGAAGGACTGGCGGCACGATGTCAGTTGCTGGCTGATTTGAATATCTCCATGCTGGAGCAGCCGTTGCCCGCCGCTGATGATGTGGCGCTGGAAAACTTCGTGCACCCGCTGCCGATCTGCGCTGATGAAAGCTGCCACAGCGTGGACAGCCTGGCGGCGCTGCGTGGGCGCTATGAGATGGTTAATATCAAACTGGATAAAACCGGCGGACTGACGGCGGCGCTGGAGCTGGCGCGCTGTGCGCAAGATCAGGGTTTTGCCATTATGCTGGGATGTATGCTGTGCACTTCACGCGCTATCCGGGCAGCATTGCCGCTGGTGCCGAAAGCACGCTTCGTCGATCTTGATGGCCCGACATGGCTGGCGATAGATGCCGAACCGGCGCTGGCGTTTGACTGTGGACGTATCTTACTTTCCCCTTCATCCTTGCCAGCAGAGTCGCTTCACCATCATGTCCGGACAGCGCCCGGCGATTAAAGGTTCGCCCCCGGCTGCCCGATCAGCCGGAGGTAAAAGTGCTGTTTGCCGGCTGATAAATTGCCTTAAAGTGCCGGCAGCTACGACGGGTAGCTCCCTATCATCAGACTCAGACAGGTAAGGATATCGTTTATGAGCAAATCATCGCCTTATGCGTTGGCCGGTTTAGCGTTACTTATCAGCTCTGGCGCGCATGCGGCTGATATCCCGGCAGGCACCCAGCTGGCGCAGCGTCAGGAAATCGTGCGCCATATCAAGGATGAGCCAGCATCGCTGGACCCGGCAAAAGCCGTGGGATTACCGGAGATCCCGGTTATCCGCGATCTGTTCGAAGGACTGACCAATCAGGATGCCCGCGGCAATATTATTCCTGGTGTTGCCAGCAGTTGGAAAACACATGACAACATCACCTGGGTGTTTACGCTGCGTAAGGACGCCCGCTGGTCTAACGGTGACCCTGTCACCGCTGCAGATTTTGTCTACAGTTGGCAGCGCCTGGTTGACCCGAAAACCAGCTCGACTTTCGCCTGGTTCCCGGGACTGGCCGGGATTGCCAACGCAGAAGCGATTGTGAAAGGACAAATGCCTGTGAATAAGCTGGGCGTTAGCGCCATCGATGCCAGCCACCTCAAAGTCACCCTTGACAAGCCAGTTCCCTGGTTTGTCAGTCTGACGGCGAATTTCAGCCTGTTCCCGGTGCCACAAAAAATCATCGCGCAAAATGGCGAACGTTGGACGCGTCCCGGCAACCTGGTCAGTAACGGGGCCTATGAGTTAAAGAGCCGGGTGGTGAATGAAAAGCTGGAGCTGGTAAAGAACCGCTATTACTGGGACAACGCCCACACGGTACTGACTAAAGTGACCTTTGTCCCGATCAGCGAAGAGTCCGGCACCACCAAACGTTACCGCGCCGGGGATATTGATATCACCGAGTCGTTCCCGAAAGAGCTGTATGGACTGCTGCAGAAGCAACTTGCTGGCGAGATCTATTCCCCTGACCAGCTTGGCACCTATTACTATGCGTTCAACACGCAGAAGGGACCGACCGCCGACGTGCGCGTACGTAAGGCGCTCTCCTGGACGATTGACCGTCAGGTGATTGTCAGTAAGGTATTGGCTACCGGAGAAAAACCGGCATGGCATTTTACTCCGGATGTGACCGCCGGTTTCTATCCGCAACCGAGCTTTATCGAGCAGCATAGTCAGGAAGTGTTAAACGCCCAGGCCAGAGCGCTGCTGGCCGCAGCCGGTTATGGGCCAGATCGTCCGCTTAATTTGACCCTGTTGTATAACACTTCCGAAAACAATAAGAAGCTGGCGATCGCGGCGGCTTCGATGTGGAAGAAAAACCTGGGGGTGAATGTCAAACTTCAGAATCAGGAATGGAAGACCTATATCGATAGCCGTAACAGTGGCCAATTTGATGTCATCCGCGCCTCATGGGTAGGGGATTATAATGAACCTTCGACCTTCCTGAGCCTTTTAACCTCGACACACAGTGGCAATATTGCTCGCTTCAGCAACAGCGAATATGATGGCCTGCTGCGAAAAGCCAGCCGCGAGACCAGTGCCAAACTGCGTAATGATGACTACAATCGTGCGGAGCAGATTATAGCCGACCGGGCGCCGATTGCTCCGGTCTATCAGTTCACCAACGCCAGGCTGATTAAGCCTTATGTGAAAGGCTATCCGATAACCAACCCGGAAGATGTCGCTTACAGCCGCACAATGTATATCCTGAAGCACTAAGCACCCGCGAAGTAAGCCCTTGCTGCGGGCTTAGCGCGATGCATCATGCTGAATTAACTGTTGTCCTTACCAGGCAGGATCAACAATGTTAATCCTGTTTAGCGGTTTGCCGGGAAGCGGCAAAAGCACGGTTTTGCGGACGCTTACCGCCCGGATAAGGTCAGTTTATTGACCTACAGATACCAGCGAGCTGGCCATTCGTCAGGCGGAAAAAGCAGATAAACAAACCGGGCATCAGGGAGGTTTTGTCGCGTATCAGCTGGCGTCAGAGGATCTGAAAACAGCATCGAGCGTAATAACCGATGCGGGCAATCCGCTGTGGCTGACGCGCGGTGCATTTCGTGAGGTCGCTGTTTCGAATGGCGTGGCCTGGTCGACGACACTGACCGACAACGTCATCGCCAGCGAATAAAGCAGCGCAGAGATAAGTGGGTTAAGGTTAACGGACTGGGCCACCGTCGCTAGCCGCGACTATCAGCCTGGAAGCGTCAGCGTTGAGTTGTCGACAGCGCTGAACGCTCTGTTGACCAAAACGTTGCAAGAGTTGGCGCAGCGCTGTCAGAGACTGAAAGGATCAGAAGCATCGCGTAAATCACAGGTAATGATAAATGATAAAACTTGCGGATAAATATCGTTGCAGGCTGAAACCACGGCATTTGCTGCCTGCCTGCATCGTGCTGTTAGTGGGCTGTGCCTTAAAACAGTATCCCGCTTCACCGCCGATTGATGCAGGACAGGCAGCACGACTTGATTGTAACGAGGTTAAGCAGCAGCTCGTTTCACAGCAAAAAGCGCAACAGCAGATTGATAAAACTGGCGAATTTGACGGCCTGACCGTGTTGGGGGCAGTACTGGACTTGGGCATTGGCAACGGTATCGCCAAAGCGGTGGCGCAAAAACGAGCCAACCAGCGCCAACAACAGTTACAAGGTTTAGCCCGGGAAAAATGCCCGCGCCCGGTTTGAGTAACAGAGCGCAAGTTTCTTCACCGTTACACGGCCCTCTGTGCTCAACCCGACCTCCGATTTCCCGGAGGTGGGCCACAGCCGTTTCAGTCAACCAGCGTCAGCATCAGGCTGGCTGCACTGCGCTGGAGATTGCCGGGCCGCGCATCTTTTTCGCGTAATACCGGTTGTATCTCCAGCCGCGCCGTCAGCGTTTTTCCCTCGGTTACTCGCCCCTGGACAAGCGTGACCAGCTGTTGCCCCGATATCAGTGGAAGTGGCTCGCTGCTGGCGTCTTCGGGGATGCCGTCCGGCGAAACTGAACGCAGTTCGGCTGGCTTGCCGTCCAGCCGGACGTCTGATAAGCGAAACAGGATGTGGCCACGCTCGCCATAGCGCAGATGACCCGTCCCGTTGGCATTACCCTGGAGCAGCAGTTTTATCTTCCGGTCATGCGGACAGAGCACGCTTACCGTTGTCGAGCGGATGCCGGGGCTAACGTTTCCACCCGCAATATCCTGCAACTGCCAGCGCGACATGACGCCGTAGTCGATAAGCGGGCTGCCAACCGTTATAGTGCAGCGATTCTCTGGCGGTTCCGTCATGCCGTTTCCGCTGCCGGGTAAAGGCTCGGCAGCGCAGACGCCGCTGACGAACAATAACACCGGCATCCACGCTCTGTGACATATTCTCATGCAATATCCTTACTGGCAGGTTGCCGTTGTGTTTTCATACAGCCGGGACGATTGCGCTTTCTGCGGCAGATTAAGACTGATTGTGCAAAGCGTTTTGCCCGCATTTTGTACTTCCAGCTTCATGTCAGCCACGGCGTCCGGTACAAAAACCGTTCCATCGTCAGCGACAATAGTTACCAGACGCTCATCACCATCAAACAGGCTGGCACCGCGAGGCAGCCTGCTGCCATCGGCCATTTGCACATCGACCAGCACCCGGCGGCTGCGTATAACGTCGAAATTAACCCGTCCAACAGCACCGCGAGCCAGCTCGGTTTCCTGCCAGGCATTAGCGATGTCGACATTTCTTTCCAGGCTACGAGTATCGACCTGAATGCCAGAGCTGCGGTATCCGTTAAGCGCTGGCAACACAGCATAGCCACGCCAGTCAGTCCACACTGGCCCCGCTGGCGTATTCATGCGTACGCCTGATTCATCACCCACCCGGGCAATGCCAAAGGTATCGGAAACGCGATGAGGTGACAGCGTCAATCCTTCTGCATGCAGCACCGCCGCGCCGCTGGCCTGCGTCGACCAGCTGGTATATTTATCGCTGTTATGACTGATACTGGCACCAAGTTGGCTTACACGCGTGACCGCGCTAACACTGCCACTTGCTGAGGTACGGTCGTTACCTAAGTCGCGCTCACTGGCAATACTCCAGTTAACATCCTGGCTCGATCGATCGCTGTAGCGTAAGCCGCCGTGGGCACTGTGCCTGGTTGTATTCATGAAGCTGCTGATATCGCGCCTGTCGCCCAAAGGCATGCTGAGGGAGGCGTACAGGCGATCGTCATTCTGACCACTAAGGGTGCTGGTGTTATGCTCAAAGCTGAGTCCCAGCCACGCACGGCCCAACCGGCGGTTCCAGCCAGCGCGCAGGTAATCGCTGTGTACTCCGGCAAATGTGGTCGTGCGGCCCCACGACAGGGAGAGGCTACCCGGCATCTCTGCTGCCCAGCTGATGCTGCCTCCCCACTGGTAGCGTCTGCGGTTCTGCCTGTCAGGATCGTGTTGCGTACCTGGCAGCGCATCACTCAGTTCACGATAGCCCGGCGTTTGCCGGCGTCCGTTGGCGCTGATACTAAGGCGATCGGTCAGGCTGTGACTGACCAGAGCAGATACCAACGTCCCGGTAGCCGCGTGCCTTGCATCCTGAGCCAGGGTGCTCTGGAGGTTAAGCCGGGTCGGGGCAAACAGTTGGCTGTCCAGGCTAAGTGCTCCGGCGCGCCAGGGCGAAGACCCGATAAGCCCTGCGTACAGGCCCGTATACGGCGTCAGCTGCCAGCCGGTGGCAAACGTGCCGACCAGTGGATTGATCCCATTATGCTGTTCAAGGCGTCCCGCTCCGAAAGAGAAACCCGGCGACACCACAGGAGCCTGTGTAGGTAGCGTGGAGGCAGGTACGGTAAACTGTCGCGTCTGCCCGTTACTGCCGGTCACGGTGACCAGCAGGTCAGAATGGGTATTGAGCAGGGAAAATCCCTGTAGGCGAAACGGGCCTGACGAAACGAGGGTATTATAGACCAGTACGCCGGACTGACGGACTTCAACGACTGACTGCGTGTCAGCCACTCCCTCCACCAGCCCGGCCCCTCCCTGTTCGTTAAGGGCGGATTCGGGGAATATCTGAAATCCCTGTACCTGCCCGGTGCCAAATAAGGAGTTAGCGAGATTGACCTGGCCGACCTGCAGCACTTTTTTTATGCTCGCGAAGCTGCGCTGCGCATAGGTGGCCTGGTGGTGAATATTGTTCTCTCCATTAAAGCGGCTCAATGTCTGGCGGCTGCGTAATATCCAGTCACTGACGTTTAGGCCGACCTCGCTGGCGATTTGAGCGAAACTTACCCCACCTGACGAGTTCATATAGCTGGCATCATAATTGAGCAAGCCGGCGCTACCGCCGTGTAACCATCGACTGTCCTCACTGCCTGCCTGATTGACCGCCTGGGGCGGAACCACCAGGCTGATTTTTCCTTCACCCGGTTGGGTGTGAACTTCAGCCTGAGGCCAGGCACGACGAAGGTCAAAGCAGGCAACGTCGTCAGCGTAATCAGGGGGTAGAATCAAACCAGCCTGGCGCTGAAATGGGCGATCTGCACAAAGCGTGCCCGCTTCATCAAATCTTACCTTTACCCGACCGCGGGTTGTGCCATTAACCGTTAATACAGCCGAAGACTCACCGGGCAGGAAGCGGGGCCGGTGACGGAAAATTTCGGCGAGTTTGGGGTCTATTCCGCGTTGTCTGAGTATATCGACATCGAAGGTCAGATTGTCGTTTACAGAGTCAGCCCCGGCTGTACAAATATAACCTGACGCCGCCAGCAGGGTGAAAACCAGGCGCAGCGTTGGCCATTGCGATGCAACGAGATTCGCCTGCATGATCACTCCCTTGACGCCAGCGGTGCATCATAGCTGTCTACGGTAAAGCCCCAGGTAGTTGCAGGGAAAACACGCACCCTGTCAGCTTTAGCCTCTGATTTTTTATTCTCACCTGACAGTGCTAACTGCTGTCCGGGCAAAATCCACGCGTTGGGGAGTGACCAGCTGGCGCCTTGCGGCAGGGTGGTGACGATCTGTCCGAGCCTGACGACATACGGTGAAGGATTGCTGACGCTGAGCCTGCCTGCTTTTAGCGTCCAGACAAGGTGTTTCCAGGGCGCCTCATCACGCTTCAAGCCGCCGGGACGGATAATGACCGGCAAATTCTGCCGTACCGTCATGCGCACCACGTTCTTCCCCTTTTCCTGTGGGGGAACTCCTTCAAAAGCCACCCGCATCAGGTGCTCGGTCTTCAGAGATGATGCCGAGGTGAGAATAAAACGTACCCGCTGGGTCTTGCCCGGCTCGACCCGTGCTGCCGGTGGCGTAATGGTTAGCAGTCTGCCTGTGTCCGGCTCTATATCTTGCAGGTTAGTCAGCAGCAGCACGGGAAAGGCGTCGGTATTCTTAAGATTAATGGCTCCTTCGCCTTCCTTCTCTTCAACAATCACTACTGATGTTTCGGGCAATATACCCGTAGCATTTAGGCTGGGCGCAAAAAACCACAGCACAGGAGCTATAGCTGCGCAGCAAGTTGAAAACCTCATATTTTCAATCGTCCGTGTCTGAAGGATAAATAGAGCCGGTGTAAGTGGACCTGAAAAGACCGGGCGCACAGTCCCGGTCGAACAATCTGTTACAGGTAGACCAGCTCAATGGTGGTCTGGCCATCGAGTTCGATGGGCTGGCTGATATCAAGTTCCGAGGTTTTATTAATATAGGCCTGGACGTTAATGGTGCCGCTCATATTGGTGAAAGTCCGGGGGCCATCTTCGGAGGGCTTTGACCATGAAGTCAGAATTTCTCCTTTGAGATAGAAAGGAAGCGTTGAAGTCTTTTCCCACTGGGTCGAACCGGAAGATAAATACCTGTAGATATTATTAACGGGGTCACCGTCGGCGGTAATACGATCCATCATAATATTGTAACCGCCGATTTTGTGATCCCCACTTTTGCCCAGTCCGACAACGACATTGCCATTTTGGTTAGATATTCCGGCGGGAGTGAAGCCGCCATAAGGCCCGTCTTCATCACCTCTTGCGTCTGCAGCAGAGCCTGGACGGCCGTTAACAGCTTTTAAGGCTAACCGCGTTGGGGCATCACAGTTGACAGAAAAAGTGAGCTGCTTATTATCCAGCTGAGTTAATGAACCCGGGTTTAATGTAGCAGTAGAAATAGTCCCATAGTCAATATTACCGTCATTGGAAATAACAGGGGTGCAGGCCGCCGGTTTTATCGTTCCAACAACTTGCACTCCAACGCTTTCAGATATTGCCGCACCGGAAAAGGTTGCCAAAACGGCAAGCGCGCAGGCATTCGTTAATAATTTCATGTTTAAACACTCTACTGGTTAATGAGCTGTAATATGCAATGATTTCATGCCAAGAATCGCGGCATAAAAATTATATTATCCAACTTAAAGGGAGGTTGGATAGTTATTATTTGGCTAAATAAAAAAAAGAGACGTATATGTCGCAATGTTATATTTCGGTAAGCATAAAGATCGAATATTAAACACATTCAAGTAAATGATCGGATTGCTGCTGCCTCTGTTGATTGTTTTCAAAAAACAGATGCATGATTAATTGCTTATTAACTACCAGCAGCAATCATTGTTTTTCGTTATTGCTAAATCTGCCTTTTTTCTCCTCATTCAATAAATGTCACCCTTGAACTTCGAAAGCTTATGAACAGATAACCGACAGCCGGCACTGGCATACTTTACAGAATGAAAAGCCCGCTATATCACTCTTTGATGCATAAGCAACATTTGCAACGACGTCGTCACAGGCTAGAATGTCGTGCGATTTATGACAAAGGTGAAACCAACGTGGACGCTATTGCAGGAAAATCACTACAGGTATCAGATGCGATTATCTCATGCCAGTTAGATGGTAAGGGCGGGATGACCCCAATCAATGACGGTGAAGTCTTCGACTGCGACAGGCCCTGCTGGCTGCATCTCAATTACGCCCATCACCAAAGTGCAGACTGGCTGAGGCTGACGCCGCTACTGCCTGATGCGGTCCGCGATGCTCTTGGCGGTGACAGCATGCGCCCGCGCGTGAGCCGCCTCGGTGATGGCACCATGATCACTCTGCGCTGCGTTAATCTGAACACGGAATCGCGTCCGGATCAGCTGGTGGTGATGCGGGTGTTTATTAATGAAAAACTGATTGTCTCGACCCGACGTCGCAAGGTCTATGCCGTCGATGAAGTCCTTGACGATCTGAAAAAAGGCAATGGCCCGGTCAACGGCGGCGGCTGGCTGGTCGACGTGTGTGATGTTCTAACCGACCATGCGAGTGAGTTTATTGAACTGCTGCACGATAAAATCATTGAGCTGGAGGATGCGGTCATCGATCAGCAGGTGCCGCCACGCGGCGAGCTGTCGCTGATCCGCAAACAGTTGATTATCATGCGCCGCTATATGGCACCGCAGCGCGATGTTTACTCGCGCATTGCCAGTGAACGGCTGCCGTGGATGAATGACGATGACCGTCGTCGCATGCAGGATATTTCCGATCGTCTGGGACGCAGTCTGGACGATCTCGACGCCAGCGTGGCACGAACCGGCGTGCTGTCTGACGAAATCGGCACGGTGATGGCGGAAGCAATGAATCGTCGCACCTATACAATGTCATTAATGGCGGTAGTCTTTCTGCCGACCACCTTTCTTACCGGACTGTTCGGCGTCAATCTGGGGGGCATACCCGGTGGAGGATGGCGCTACGGATTTGTGGCGTTCTGTCTGTTGCTGGTTTCTCTGGTACTGGGGGTTGCCTTTTGGTTAAGAAGGCGTAAATGGTTATGATGCACATTAATAATGGCTAACAGTGCGCAATACATAGCCGAACACTGATCGAAATCAATACGGATAAAAGCCTGTGCAGATAAACTTCTTTTCGCAGGTGAATGAAACGTCAAGCGATGGACGTTGCACTCCAATTGTTTCACTTCCTTTATAGAAAGAATTTTAGCAAATTCTATTCTTTTAACGCCGGCTTTTAGCCGGTTTTTTTTTCTCATTATCAAGTGAGAGTATAGCCTGTGAGTATGTGCCGGAGGCCAGAAAGCAGGGGGGAATAAACATTTTCCCTAACCGATGGAGAAGATTGGGATGTCAGGTATTAAACTCAGTTCGGTCATGGCGCTATTTTTTGCTCCTTTTTTAGCCGTTTCTTCGGGCCAGGTTCTGGCCGGCAAAACAGATATTGCAACAACTCAGGTAGTGCATAAATCTGATGATTTTCCAGCGTGGTGGAAACAGGCCGTCTTTTATCAGGTATATCCGCGTTCTTTTAAGGATACTAACGGTGATGGCATAGGCGATATTAAAGGCATCATTGAAAAACTTGACTATCTGAACAATTTGGGCGTTGATGCTATCTGGATCAATCCGCACTATGATTCGCCTAATACCGATAACGGCTATGATATCCGTGACTACCGTAAAATCATGAAAGAGTACGGTACGATGGAAGATTTTGATCGTCTTATTGCAGAAATGAATAAACGTAATATGCGATTGATGATTGATATCGTTATCAACCATACCAGCGATCAACATCGCTGGTTTGTGCAAAGTAAAAGCAGTAAAGATAATCCTTATCGCGAATATTACTTCTGGCGTGACGGCAAAAATGGCCAGCCGCCCAATAACTATCCCTCATTCTTTGGCGGCTCTGCGTGGGAGAAAGAGGATCATTCAGGCCAGTACTACCTGCATTATTTTGCTAAACAGCAACCCGACCTCAACTGGGATAATCCCAAAGTTCGTGAAGATCTCTATGCGATGTTACGCTTCTGGCTGGACAAAGGGGTAGCCGGACTGCGTTTTGATACGGTTGCCACCTATGCCAAAATCCCGAATTTTCCCGATCTCACTCCGTCACAGCGACAAAACTTCGCCCGGACATATACCGAAGGGCCATCTATTCACCGCTATATTAAAGAGATGAACCGGCAGGTTTTCTCGCATTATAATATTGCCACAGCCGGGGAGATTTTTGGCGTTCCTTTAGAAAAGTCAATCAACTACTTCGACAGACGCCGTAACGAGCTGAATATTGCCTTTACTTTTGATCTGATACGCCTTGACCGTAATGTCGAAGAGAGATGGCGTGAAAAAGCGTGGAGCCTGGTTGATTTCCGCCAAACGATCGGCAAGGTAGATCGCGCGGCGGGGAAATATGGCTGGAATGCATTTTTCCTCGATAATCATGATAATCCTCGCGCCGTATCGCATTTTGGCGACGATCGGCCACAGTGGAGACAGGCATCGGCTAAAGCGCTGGCAACCTTAATTATCACCCAGCGCGCGACGCCTTTTATTTATCAAGGCTCTGAACTTGGCATGACAAATTATCCCTTTAAAACCATCGCTGATTTTGACGACATCGAAGTAAAGGGATTTTGGCAGGATTACGTCAGCAGCGGCAGGGTCGATCCCGAAGATTTTATGCGCAACGTGCGTCTGACCAGCCGGGATAACAGCCGAACGCCGTTTCAGTGGGATGAAAGTGCCCATGCCGGATTCACTTCCGGAACACCGTGGTTCAAAGTCAATCCGAATTATAAGCTGATAAACGCTTCGGATCAGATGAAGGATTCGGACTCGGTATTCAACTACTATCGCAAGCTGATCAGATTACGTCATGCCATTCCGGCGCTTACTTATGGGGAGTATAAAGATCTGGACCCCTACAACGATACGGTTTATGCCTTTACACGCACTCACGGGGATAAGCGCTATTTAGTGGTCATTAACTTTAAGGAAAATAAGGTCAATTACCGGCTGCCAGGTCAACTCTCCATCAGGCAGACCTTGTCAGAGAGTAGCGCCAGTCAGCGCGTTGCTGACAACGCGCATGAACTTCTGCTACAACCCTGGCAATCAGGGATCTACCGACTTAACTGATCCCCCGGTTCATCAGGCCAGGCAAGGGCTATCTGCCGTAAGCCCGTTTTCTGGCCTGCACCGTTACTGCCGTCGGCCACTACTGGCAATTGGCGCCCTGTATGGCCCGTGTCATCAGCACATGCAACAGCTGCTGTCGATCCGTTAACGAATTTGCAGAACATCCAGCCGGGCAGGGGCGTCTTCCTCTTCTGCCGGATGCCAGCCTGAAGGTTGAACTGGAAGAGTTTCACGGTCAAATGCCAGATCGCCACCGTCAACAACATCAGCACCGCGGCGAATATGTTTGAAATCAAACAAATCTGCATCGGCAAGATGAGAGGGCACCACGTTCTGCATCGCAGTAAACATGGTTTCGATACGCCCCGGATAACGTTTATCCCAGTCGCGCAGCATGTCGCCGATCGCCTGGCGTTGCAGATTAGGCTGCGAGCCACAAAGGTTACAAGGAATGATCGGATACTGCCGGGCAAAAGCGAAACGCTGTATATCTTTTTCGCGGCAGTAAGCCAGTGGCCGGATAACAATATGCTGACCATCATCACTCATTAGTTTTGGCGGCATCCCTTTCATTTTTCCGCCGTAGAACATATTCAAAAACAGCGTTTGCAGGATGTCATCGCGATGATGGCCAAGAGCGATTTTGCTACAGCCCAGCTCGCTGGCAGTGCGATAAAGAATGCCACGACGCAGACGTGAGCACAGCGAGCAGGTGGTTTTTCCTTCCGGGATCTTTTCTTTTACGATGCTGTAAGTGTCTTCATTAACTATCTTATATTGCACACCCAGCTTTTCCAGATACTCCGGCAGAATGTGCGCCGGAAAACCCGGCTGCTTCTGGTCGAGATTTACCGCCACCAGCGAGAAGGAGACCGGGGCGCTCTGCTGCAAATTGCGAAGGATCTCCAGCATCGTGTAGCTGTCTTTACCACCCGACAGGCAAACCATAATGCGGTCGCCTTCTTCAATCATATTGAAATCAGCAATGGCTTCACCCACGTTACGGCGTAGGCGCTTTTGAAGTTTATTCAGATTGTATTGTTCTTTCTTTTTATCTAGTTGATTTTCTTGCATTTTATACTGTCTCTGAAATCAAAAGGGGCATATATGGGGCAACGTTTTTAACGTGCCAGCTTCTTGTTGAGCATTAATACCCGATCGCCGTTCAGCTCTTCAGTCCACTTTCCGTAGACTTCATAAACCCTGTGCCCGTTTTCATGCCCCATCTGATCCGCGATAAACGACGGGTTTGCGTCAGCAGGCAAAAGTATGTCGCGTATGGTACGGATTCCAGCGGCGAATGCCAGCACGTTTTACGGCTGCGTTCCATCTGGCCCGCTACGGGAAGAGCTATAGTACGGTCGCGGCTCTCACTTGTGTAGGCGAGGCATGAAATCGACGCTGTGCAACTATCGTCTAAACTTAAATAAACAGCCAACAAGGAGAGAGTCATGTCCCAATCTGAACCTGAAGACAAACCGCACCCGGCCAGAGATAAGCCAAAAGAACAGGGTGAAATTCCGCGCGCTCCCGACAGCAGTGAGGACGACAAAAAAGACCCTTACCGGCGTCGCTGAATCTCCGTCATCAAGGGCATTTCAGATCATAGCCGCGATGATCCTGACTCATGACGCAGTACGATATTCAGGCCAGCTTTACCTGTTAATGCTGATCAATGAACCTTTATGCAGCAAAGTGCTTTACCAACTTCTCTGTCGGAGCGATATATTGGGGAGAAATATTCACTATGAAATGGAACCGCAGAAATACCTGGATTGCAATCTTGCTATATTGTGCGGCATTCTGGCTGCTGGTCGCCCTCGTTTTCATCTGATGTGGATGCAAAACACAATGCGCTGGCAGGAACTCTCGCCGGCGCTTTTATCCCCTTCAGGCTTACTTATCTGCTACAATCGCCGCTAATAAACTGCCCCTTTTTTTCGAGACCTGTCCCGTGACTGCTTTTTCTACCTTGACCCAACTGCCAGCCAGCCAGATCGATAACCTTAATGAACTTGGCTACCTTGCCATGACCCCGGTGCAGGCTGAATCGCTGCCCGCCATTCTGGCTGGCCGTGACGTTCGCGCCCAGGCAAAAACGGGCAGCGGAAAAACTGCCGCATTTGGTTTAGGTGTGATGCACCGCGTCGATGCCAGCCAGTATGTCACCCAGGCTCTGGTCCTTTGCCCCACGCGTGAATTGGCCGATCAGGTCACGAAAGAACTACGCCGTCTTGCGCGTTTTACGTCCAATATCAAAATCTTAACCCTGTGCGGCGGCCAGCCTGTCGGTGCGCAACGTGACTCGCTACTCCACGCGCCGCACATCGTGGTAGGGACGCCGGGACGTATTCTCGATCATTTGCAACGAGAAACGCTGAAGCTGGACGCCATCAACACCCTGGTGCTGGATGAGGCCGACCGCATGCTGGAGATGGGTTTCCGCGAAGATATTGACGCGATAATCAGCCACAGCCCGCAGACGCGTCAGACGCTGCTGTTTTCCGCTACCTGGCCGCAGGCGATCGCGCAAATCAGTCAGAGCATTCAGCGCAACCCGTTGACGATTGAAACCGGGGACGTTTCTGACCTGCCAGCGATTGAGCAGACTTTCTATGAAGCAGCATCGCGTGAAAAACTGACTGCGCTTATTGGCTTGCTCAGCGAACGTCAGCCTTCTTCCTGTGTGGTGTTTTGCAATACCAAACGTGAATGTGATGACATCGCCTACGCGCTGGACAAAGCGCAGATTAGCGCACAGCCGCTGCATGGCGATCTTGAGCAACGCGAGCGCGATCAAATGCTGATACGCTTCGCCAACGGCAGTTGTCGGGTACTGGTTGCCACGGACGTGGCGGCACGCGGGTTGGATATTAAAGCTTTGCCGATGGTGGTCAATTATCAGTTGTCCTTCGATCCTGAAGTGCATGTACACCGTATAGGCAGAACTGCTCGCGCAGGGCAGGAGGGCTGTGCGGTGAGTTTTGTCTCTCCGGATGAAATGATACGTGCGCATGCACTGGAAGATTATTTGCAGCAAAAACTGGTGTGGTGCAACCTGTCTGCACTGAAATCAGTGGCTGCAAGGCCACTGCTGGCAGAAATGGTGACGGTAAGCCTGGACGGTGGGCGTAAGGCTAAAATCCGGCCGGGAGATATTCTGGGTGCATTGACAGGTGACGGTGGACTCAGCGGCGATCAGGTCGGCAAGATTGATATCGCTCCCACTCTGGCTTATGTGGCTATCCGCCGTGAGCTGGCGCGCAAGGTTATGCAGCAGTTACAGCAGGTGAAGATTAAAGGTAAGTCCTGCCGGGCACGCCTGCTGAAATAGCGGGTCGGGGCAGACGGGTCCCGTGAAGAGAAGTCCGCCTGCCTTGCCGGTGTTCAGTCGCCACGGCTTTTTATTCAGATCTTATTGATTACCGGCGGCTTTGCCAACAGCGGGCCGGCTTCAGCCAGTAACGTCTTGAAGTGCGGCTGGGCTTCATGTTGCTCCACGGCGGAGGCGTTTTTCCAGCTTTCATGGAACAGAAACTGGTCGCTATTTTCTACGCTGCGGTATAAATCGTAATGCATGTTACCCGGCTCATCACGGCTGGGAGCCACGCATTGGTTCAGAACTTTATACAGCGCGTCGCCCTTACCGGGGTGAGCAATCATAGTGGCAATAATTTAAACGGGTTTATCAGACATGCATCTCTCCTTAAAGAATATTAAAATGGCGCGGAGCATAATGACCCGGCCGCCGCAAATTAGCCGTCTGCCTCTAAGACTAACGCGGCGGCGCGTAATTGCCATGATCTTTTCAGGCTTTAATGCTTGCTCATCACAACTCACTTTTCCCATTTTCGTACGTGATAAATCAGAACACATCTGTTGATATTCGCTAAGAAATGGTTTTGTAAAATTACGTCCCACCTATCGACCTGCTGCTCAACCTGGCATATGCTGGCCAGCGCAACCCAGCACTTACCGACCCGGAGTCAATCCCATGAAAGCAGCAACATCGTTGTTGGTGGCAACCTGTTTGTTACTATCTGCCTGCAGTAGCAATAGCGATAATGAGCCGCCGCAGCAAGCGACGGCCGCCCACGTTTCTGCCCGAGTTGAGATGGCGGACCTGGCGGTGAACAACTGCCTGAATGCCGGAGGGACGCTGGCGCTGTCCCGCCAGCTGGATGGTAGCTCGGTAGGGATGTGTCAGTTAAAGAATGGTCGCCGGTGTTCGGAAGGGGCATTACTCAACGGTAGCTGCGCACGCTGAAACCCTTTACCTTTTGCACCGCAGGCACGCTGGCTGCCGTTGCTCACCGCGGTTACTGACGGGTGTCAGCTCCCGGGGGGCCGCGCCGCTGGCTACCTGAATCACGCGCTTAGCAGGTTTTCGCACGGCTCGCCTTTCTCCAGCAGCCGCAGATTCTCCAGCGTGGTGTGCGCAATACTGGTTATGGCTTCGGCGGTCAGAAACGCCTGGTGGCCGGTAAACAGCACGTTATGGCAGGCTGAAAGCCGACGGAACACATCATCCTGGATCACATCGTTAGAATTATCTTCAAAGAAAAGTCCACGTTCGTTTTCATATACGTCCATTCCCAGAGCACCGATTTTCTGCTGTTTAAGAGCCTCTGTTGCCGCCTGAGAATCAATAAGCCCGCCCCGACTGGTGTTAATCACCATCACGCCTTGCTTCATTTTGGCAAAGGCACTCACATTCAGCAGGTGGTGGTTTTCCGCCGTCAACGGACAATGCAGGGTAATAACGTCAGACTGGCTGAACAGGGTATCAATATCGACGTATTCAGCCCCCAGTTCTTCTGCCTGTGGGCTGGGATAAGGATCACAGGCCAGCAGACGCATGCCGAAGCCTTTCAGAATGCGCAGCGCGGCAATACCGATTTTACCCGTGCCGATCACCCCGGCGGTACGGCCGTGCATATTAAAACCAATCAAACCTTCAAGCGAAAAATTAGCATCGCGGGTGCGCTGGTAAGCGCGATGAATGCGGCGGTTCAGGGTCATCATCATCCCAACCGCATGCTCAGCAACCGCTTCGGGCGAATAGGCGGGAACACGAACGGCTTTAATTCCCAGTTCAGCGGCCGCAGCAAGGTCGACGTTATTAAAACCTGCACAGCGCAGGGCAACAAATTTCACCCCCAGCGCGGCCAGTTCCTCTAACACGCTGCGGCTGGCATCATCGTTGACGAAGAGACAGACACCTTCACATCCCGCAGCGTTTTTTGCCGTGGCTTCGCTAAGCAAAAAGTCGAAGAATTCGAATTCAAAGCCATAGTTTTCATTGACCTGTTGAAGATATTTCCGTTCATACTGCCTGGTGCTGTATACCGCAATTTTCATGGTTTACTCCTTTGCCTGCTCTTCATTCATTGTTTAGCAGTGTAACAACTAATGCCCGAAGGAGGGTGATGCCGTGCAACAGCGGCGTAAAAAACCGCGAATATGCTGCACGGCGGCGAAACACTTCACCCGTGTGGCATTCCGTGCCATCATTTAACGAATAATGACAGACTTAAAAGGATTTGCCGCAATGAAACAGGGCTGGATTAGAGCGCTGGTGGTGCTGACCGCAGTCATCTTGCTGCTGACGGGGCTGATGCTAACTGCGACACAATGGCTGCCGCGCCTGGCTGCTCTTTGGCTGCCGGAAAATACCACCCTTGTGCTTAATGGCCAGCTCCGTTGGCAACAGGGGGCGCTGCGGCTGCCAGGTTTACATTACCGCATTGGTGACTGCGAGCTGGTAACGGTGAACAACGCGGCGTTATCACGGCATCAGTCACGCTGGCAGCTTTCTGCCGATACGGTGTCGATTGACAGCATCTGTACAGCACAAATTCCACCATCAAATCGTCAGCAGGCTCCGCGATCGCTGGCTGAATGGCAGCAAATGTTGCCGGCTGCCGATATCAGCGTCGGTCAGTTGGCCGTAGCGCCCTGGCAAAATGGAAGCGGCAGTTTGAAGCTGCATATTGATGCCCGCCGTCAGCGCCTGGACTACCGGGCAAAAAAACTGACGTTACAGGCCGAACTCTACGGACAGCAGCTGGCGCTGAATAACGTTGAATGGCAAGCGGCGGGTATTGCACAGCCTGTTATCCTGAACGGCACGCTTAGTTTGCCGGCTTACCCGGGCGGCCTGCCTGAATCCGGCGGGCTGCGCAGCAAAATCACGCTTGATGGTGCCCCCGACCCCATTCGCGTCGAGCTGAACTGGCAACAGCAGAGCGGCACGCTGATCGCCCGCAGCGAAAATCACTCCATCCCGTTACTGGTTCTGCCGTGGCAAATTGATCCGCAGCTTATTGAGATAAGGCAGGGGCGGTGGAACTGGCCCTGGGGTGGTCAGCCCCTTTCTGGCCAGATTGCGTTAAGTGCAAAGAACTGGCAGCAGGGATTAGCCGCGACGGAAATAACCGGCCGCCTGAATCTGCTTACCCAGGGGCGCGGTGGTAAGGGCAACGTTGCGCTCGGTATCGGACCGGGCAAGCTTGACCAGGCCGACAGTCATCTGCCGTTACGGCTGACCGGCGAAGCAAAGATGGCGCAGCTGCAGTTCTATGCCGGACTGCCGGGGGTACTTCGTGGTCCGCTAATCGATCCGCAGCTGAAGCTGCAACCCGGGGCGTTGCTGCGCATGAAAGGGCAACTGCTGTCGACGCTGGAAGTGGATGAAGCACGCTGGCCTTTGGCTGGCCTGTCCGTCTCATCCGCCGGGATCACCGGCCGCCTGCAGGCCATTCTCAGCGCTCATAAACGTGAAATGGGACGTTTTCGTCTGCACCTCGATGGCCGGGCCAGCAGCTTCTGGCCGGATAAAGGCGAATGGCACTGGCGCTACTGGGGCAAGGGCTATCTGGCTCCGCTGGCAGCAACGTGGGATGTAAACGGTCGGGGACGTTGGCAAGACACACTGATTGAACTGAACTCGTTATCCACAGGTTTTGACCATTTGCGCTATGCAGGCACCACCATGGATGCGCCGCGTCTGACGCTGGATAAACCGATCATCTGGCAGCGTGACCCGGCACGGCCATCGTTTAACGCCCAGCTTAAGCTGAAAGCCAAAAAAGTGCGGCTGAAGAACGGGGGATATCTGCCACCTTCCATTTTGTCCCTGGCAATGAAGGGCCGCGACCCGGCCTGGTTTCTGTATAACGGCAGTTTGCAGGCCGGAAAAATTGGCCCGCTACAGGTACGCGGCCGATGGAATGGCGAGCGCTTGCGCGGTCAGCTATGGTGGCCGCAACAGTCGCTGCGTGTTTTCCAGCCGCTGCTCAGCCCGAACCTGAAAATGTCCATTCAGGACGGCCAACTTAAAGCGCAGATCGCTTTCTCTGCCGCTGGCGAGCAGGGGCTGAAAGCCGGCGGGCACTGGCTGGTCACTAACGGCAGCGTATTGATGCCCGATAATGCATTTAACGGTATTGATTTCTCCTTACCCTTCCGCCTGGAAGCGCAGCGTTGGTATTTCGGCACGCATGGCCCGGTGGCGTTGCGCATTGGCGAGATTAACAACCAGTTTGTCATGCAAAATATCACCGCCGATTTGCAAGGGTGGTATCCCTGGAGCAGCGCTAAACCGCTCAGACTCTCCAATGTGGGTCTTGATGTTTTAGGCGGCCAGCTTCGAATGGCCAGTCTGCAAATGCCGCAATCCCAGCCCGCCACCGTGCGTGTTAAGCATATCAATGTGTCCGAACTGGTAACGGCGATGAAGTTAAAGCAGTTAGCGATGTCCGGCACCATCAACGGGGCATTACCGCTGTGGTTAACCAATTCACAGTGGCTGGTTAAAGGCGGCTGGGTCGCTAATAGCGGTGTGTTAACGCTGCGCATGGATAAGGATATGGCGGATGCCATCATCAGCAACAATTTTGCCGCCGGGGCAGCAATAGACTGGCTACGTTATATGGATATTTCCCGCAGCTGGGCTACCATCGATATTGATAACCTTGGCTGGATGACGATGGCGGCAAAAGTTGATGGTTCCAGCCGTTTCAGCAATCGAAACCAGCGGGTATCACTGCATTACACCCAGCGCGAAAACCTGTTCCAACTGTGGCGCAGTTTGCGTTTTGGCGGTAATCTGCAATCCTGGGTGGAGGATAACGCCTCCCTGCCAGTGCATAAGGAAAAGAGTCATGAAAGCCCTGATTAGCCTGCCGTTGGCCAGTTGCATTATGTTGTTAACTGGCTGTGTTCCGCGTATCGAAGTGGCTGCGCCGAAAGAGCCAATTACCATTAATATGAATGTCAAAATCGAACATGAGATCCATATTAAGGTGGATAAAGACGTGGAAGCATTATTAAAAAACCGTAGCGGCCTGTTTTAAAGGAAAACCTATGAAACATCTGTACCGGGTATTGCTGCTGGGCTGTTTGCTGCTGCCACCGGCAGCAATGGCGCTCACGCTTAATGAGGCGCGCCAGCAGGGTCGGGTGGGCGAAACGTTAAACGGTTATATTGCCCCAATCCAGCAGGACGCTGAAACGCGGGAGCTGGTCAAGCAGATCAACGCCGGGCGAGCGCAACAGTATCAACAGCTGGCACAGCAAAATAGCCTGACTACGCAAGAAGTGGCAAATATCGCCGGGCAGAAGCTGGTTGATCGGGCAAAGCCCGGTGAATATGTGCGCGGTATTAACGGGCAATGGTTAAAAAAGACCCCTGAATAAGATCTGACATTGCTCTTTCTACAAGGAGTTTATTCACCGCATTGTCGGTGTTTTACTGTGCTACAAATCTCTGAAGGCTGGCCGGGAACTTTGTTATATGAGTAAGATCACAAATTCACCTGATCACCAGTGCCACTCCATTTTATTTGTAAACTTATGTCATCCTTTAGCTACAGGCTAATCTGATAAGCCTGTTTAAGTGATTGAATCCAGCCTTGAACCATTTATATCCGAAACCGTAAGCCTGTAAATACTGCATTATCAGAAAGTTACAATCTTTATAAAAAAACTGGCTGATTCAGCAGACTGGTTTATACTGGAAATTATATAAGCAGCTTGTTTAATTTAGCCCTATGAATTATTGGTTCGCCGCATTAACGTCACTAAAAAACGGCACTTCGCCCTGGTATCTGTTTTGTGAAGGATTTACTTATACTGATCATCTTGCAGGCTGATTTTCTGATTGGGGTTATCTTGTTAAGGTTTAGCTTATCTCTAAGGTTTTAGCAGGTGATTCAATTTATGATCTCACGATCAGCAGATCTGACCCATATAAACCTCTTTTAATAAGCGATGAAGCTCTTGCCTGTTATATATTTCATGATGATCAGATAAAAAAGAAACATCTGATGACAGATAACGGAGGACTTGATTCTGGTCAGATTTATTCAAGGGATTTGTCCATTTAAACCTTTCCGTTGAAGACGATTCTTCCATTGAGGCGTCAGAAGACACCTCTTATTCATTAACACATGGCAATGAAAACTCATGTATTTAAAAGGACGAACATGATGAAAATTCTTATAACTGGAGCAGGTACAGGATTTGGGAAGTTCTACTCGTTAGAGCTGGCTAAAAGAGGG
The DNA here is from genome assembly GCF_017161565.1 of Erwinia amylovora. Taxonomy (NCBI): domain Bacteria; kingdom Pseudomonadati; phylum Pseudomonadota; class Gammaproteobacteria; order Enterobacterales; family Erwiniaceae; genus Erwinia; species Erwinia amylovora. The sequence goes on along the minus strand of NZ_CP066796.1, from coordinate 1,918,329 downwards.
CATCAGGTTTATTCTGCCGTTGAACTGCCAAGTCAGATTTATCCTCTGCGTGCAGAAGCGGACCGTCTCGGTGTGGATCTCAACGTGATAAAGGTGGATATCACTGACCCTATTGATCGGGAGTACGCCGCTCAATTTGACATTGATATTTTAGTCAATAACGCCGGAATTGGTGAGGGTGGGTCAATAGTTGATATGCCCGATGCGGTTTTTGAAAGGCAGTTTCAGGTTAATGTCTTTAGTACATTGTCTTTTACCAGGCACTTTATTAAAAAATTTACCGACAGGAAGAGCGGCAGGATTATATTCATTTCTTCCGTGGCAGGTTTTTTATCGGCGGAGTTTACCGGCGCCTATACAGCGTCTAAGCATGCATTAGAATCTGTAGCTGAAACATTACAGCTGGAGCTGGGTCAGTTTGGCGTGTCTGTTTCGACCATCAATCCAGCCCCCTATCGGACAGGATTTAACGATGCACAAATCGAAGCTTGCTATAACTGGTATAATAAAGATTCAGCAATCATTGATCATGATAACTTGAGCTTCCCCATGCCGCAATATGAACAGCATCAGGACGTCGGGGCTATGGTTGACGTGATCCTGGATCATAAAGCTTACGTCAGAAATGTTTTTCCTAAGGAATTCGAAGAAACGATCAAAGGAATTCAACAAGCGGCCTGGCTGAAGAAGAACGGCGAGTAAAGCAATTGACAGCATGGATGCCAGACAACATCTCCCTGGTGAAAGTTATTCGATAAGGAAACTTTTTTAACCGGCGGGCATTTCTTCAAAGTCTGTTGCACCCCGAACTTAAATATAGAAATCACGGCAGACAAGCCGCTGTAAAAGGAAGCAGGGCGGCGCATGATCTGTATTTCTATTTAGTCTTACTCATATTTTCGAGGCACACTGAGGATCCATTTATTATTTATGGCTGGGCTTCGCTCAGCCATAAATTTGATTTTTCAGGAAGGCAGACTGAAAGATTTGCTTCCGGAGCAGAATTTACGTTATTTGAATTTTCAACACGTAATGCAGATGCCACCGCGGATTGAACAGGCAGACAGCGCTGCAAACCGGATGAATTAACAGGCGTATCGCCACAGGAGCCGGGTGTCTCATTCAGCCCCTTTGATTTTTTATCCGCAAACGATCTGCGAAATCACTTCTTTTGCCTCGCTGGTGGCTTTCGCGGCCACTTCCGGGCCATAGGCGATACCTTCAGCAAAGACAAACTGCACGTCGCGCATGCCAAGGAAGCCGAGGAACAGCGTCAGGTAGGGGGTCAGCAAATCGCTTGGGGTGTCTTTATGAATTCCGCCACGGCTGGACAGAACCACCACTCTTTTACCTTTAATCAATCCCTCAGGGCCGTTTTCCGTATATCGGAAGGTTACGCCTGCACGGGCAACCAGGTCGAAATAGTTCTTCAGCTGCGTGGGGATGTTGAAGTTGTACATCGGTGCAGCTATGACGAGGGTGTCGTGCGCCTGCAATTCGGCAATCAGTCGATCGGACAAGTCCAGCGCTTCCTGCTGACGCGGAGTTAACGCTGCGTCCGATGGGCGCAACGCGCCGACCAGCTCACCGTCCAGCACCGGTACGGGGTTTGCGGCCAGGTCACGTTCGGTGACCTCATCCCCAGGATGGGCAGCTTTCCACTCGGAGATCAGGTAGTCAGCCAGCTGGCCGGACTGAGAATAATCGGCAAGAATGCTTGATTTCAGGACCAATACTTTGCTCATGTTATTTTCCTGTGCTGTCATACGGAAATACTCCGCTCGTAGCCGTTCACTTTACGGATAATCTGGCGCCAGTGTAAGTGCGAGTTTTCGATAACTATGTTCGAAAAGTTTGAATAAGTTCCCGTTGCGCATTTAAAACGCTAAGTTCCTGTCTGTGTTACACTACGCGTTATTCTCACCCCCGATTAATCTCTGTTGCCCGTGCAGGCGCAACAAAGCGAGCACTATTAACATGTCTGACACCTCACAATCTGTCCTGTCAACGCTGTACTCACGGCTGGATTCGCTGATGCTGCGTGACCGCCAGCGTCTGTTGCGCCGCCTGCAGGGTGCCAAAAAAATCAACATCCCGGCAGCGTTAGAGGCGGTAACTGGCGAGTTGAGCGCTGATATTACCAGCGCCGAACAGCGGGTAGCGGCCCGGCGAGCGGCAACACCGGCGATACGCTATCCGGAAAATTTGCCGGTCAGCCAGAAAAAGCAAGAGATTGCTAATGCCATCCGCACCAGTCAGGTGGTGATCGTTGCCGGGGAAACCGGCTCGGGTAAAACCACCCAGCTGCCGAAGATCTGTCTGGAGCTGGGGCGCGGTATTCGCGGGCTTATTGGCCATACCCAGCCGCGCCGGCTGGCAGCACGTACCGTGGCGGAACGCATCGCCGCTGAACTGGAAATCTCGCTGGGTGGCTGTGTCGGTTACAAGGTGCGATTTAACGATCACGTAGGTGATACCACCCAGGTGAAGCTGATGACCGACGGCATTCTGCTGGCGGAAATCCAGCAGGATCGTCTGTTGCTGCAATATGACACCATTATTATCGATGAAGCGCATGAGCGCAGTCTGAACATCGATTTTATTCTCGGCTATCTGCGTGAACTGCTGCCGAAGCGCCCCGATTTAAAGGTGATCATTACTTCGGCAACCATCGACCCGCAGCGCTTCTCACGGCATTTCCACAATGCGCCGGTCATCGAAGTCTCCGGGCGGACTTATCCGGTGGAGGTGCGCTATCGTCCGGTGGTGGAAGAGGCAGATGACAGCGACCGCGACCAGCTACAGGCGATTTTCGATGCGGTTGACGAACTGGGGCGCGAAAGCCGTGGTGATATCCTGATCTTTATGAGCGGCGAGCGCGAAATCCGCGATACCGCCGATGCGCTCATCAAGCGCGATCTGCCGCATACCGAAGTGCTGCCGCTGTATGCGCGCTTATCCAATGCCGAGCAGAACCGTGTGTTCCAGTCCCACGCCGATCGGCGCATCGTGCTGGCGACCAACGTGGCGGAAACCTCTTTAACGGTGCCGGGGATCAAATATGTGATTGATCCCGGCACGGCGCGTATCAGCCGCTACAGTTTCCGCACTAAGGTGCAACGTCTGCCTATTGAAGCCATTTCCCAGGCATCGGCCAATCAGCGTAAAGGGCGCTGCGGCCGCGTCTCCGAGGGAATTTGTATACGCCTGTATGCGGAAGATGACTTTCTGAGTCGTCCTGCTTTTACCGATCCGGAAATTCTGCGTACCAACCTCGCATCGGTCATTCTGCAAATGACCGCACTTGGCCTGGGCGATATCTCTGCGTTTCCTTTCGTAGAAGCGCCGGATCGGCGAAATATTCAGGATGGTGTGCGCCTGCTGGAAGAACTGGGGGCGATTACCCTTGCTGATAATCATCATTACCGCCTGACGCCTTCCGGGCGCGCGCTGGCACAGCTGCCGGTCGACCCGCGGCTGGCAAAAATGGTGCTGGAAGCGCAGAAGTTCGGCTGTGTGCGTGAAGCGATGATTATTACCGCCGCGCTGTCAATTCAGGATCCGCGTGAGCGGCCAGCAGACAAAAAGCAGGCATCGGATGAGAAACACCAGCGTTTTGCCGATAAAGAGTCTGATTTCATCGCCTTTGTCAATTTGTGGAACTGGCTGCAAGAGCAGCAAAAGGCGCTGTCATCCAGCCAGTTTCGCCGTCAGTGTAAAGCGGATTATCTCAACTATTTGCGCGTACGCGAATGGCAGGATATCTATACCCAGCTGCGTCAGGTGGTGCGTGAACTGGGCCTGCCGGTCAACACGGAACCGGCGGGGTTACGTGAAATCCATACCGCGTTGCTGACCGGGCTGCTGTCGCATATCGGTCAAAAAGACAGCGATAAACAAGAATTCACCGGCGCACGCAATGCCCGTTTTGCCCTCTTTCCCGGATCCGGGCTGTTTAAAAAGCCGCCGAAATGGACGATGGTGGCCGAACTGGTTGAAACCAGCCGTCTGTGGGGGCGCATCGCCGCGCGCATTGAGCCGGAATGGATCGAGCCGGTTGCGCAGCACCTGGTAAAGCGCAGCTACAGTGAACCGCACTGGGAAAAATCTCAGGGTGCAGTGATGGCCAGTGAAAAAGTCACGCTGTACGGTCTGGCCATCGTCGCCGCACGTAAAGTTAACTATGCTCCGATCGACCCGGTGCTGTCGCGTGAGCTGTTTATCCGCCATGCACTGGTTGAGGGAGACTGGCAGACGCGTCATGCCTTCTTTAAAGCCAATCTGAAGCTGCTGACGGAAGTGAAAGAGCTGGAAGACAAATCCCGCCGCCGCGATATTCTGGTGGATGATGAAACGCTATTTGCGTTCTATGACCAGCGCATCGGCCATGAGGTAGTATCGGCGCGACATTTTGACCGCTGGTGGAAAACCCTTAGCCGGGATGAGCCTGACCGTCTGAACTTTGCTAAAGAGATGCTGATTAAGCAGGGGGCTGATACCGTCAGCCCGCTGGATTACCCCAACTTCTGGCATCAGGGTAATCTGAAGCTGCGGTTAAGCTATCAGTTTGAACCTGGCGCTGATGCCGACGGCGTTACGGTATTTATCCCGCTACCGCTGCTTAATCAGGTGGAAGATAAAGGGTTTGAGTGGCAAATTCCCGGCGTGCGCCGCGAGCTGGTGATTGCCTTAATCAAGTCATTAGCTAAACCGTTACGCCGTAACTTTGTCCCGGCTCCCAACTACGCCGATGCTTTTCTTGCCCGGACAACGGCGCTGGAGCTGCCGCTGACGGATTCGCTGGAGCGAGAGTTTCGCCGCATGTCGGGGGTAACGCTGGAACCTGAGGCCTGGCAGTGGCAGCAGGTGCCCGATCATCTTAAAATCACTTTCCGCATTGTCGATGAAAGCAACCGCAAGCTGGCGGAAGGCAAAGATCTGACGGCGCTCAAAGCACAGTTGAAAAGCAAAGTACAGGAAACGCTGTCGAAAGTCGCGGATGCCGGACTGGAACAGCGTGGTCTGCATGGATGGAGCTTTGGTGACTTGCCCGACTATTTTGAACAAAAACGTGGAAATTACCGCGTTAAAGCCTGGCCAGCGCTGGTCGATGAGAAAGACAGCGTCGCGATCCGCCTGTTCGATTCGCAGCATGAACAGCAGAAGGCCATGTGGCGCGGACAGCGCCGTCTGCTACTGCTGAATATTCCCTCACCGATTAAGTATCTGCACGAAAAGCTTCCCAATAAAGCTAAACTGGGGCTTTACTTCAACCCTTATGGCAAGGTGCTTGACCTGATTGATGACTGCATCGCCTGTGGCGTCGACAAGCTCATAGCGGAATCCGGTGGCCCGAGCTGGCAGCAGCAGGGCTATGATCAACTGCATGATAAGGTCCGGGCAGAGCTGAATGACACGGTGGTGGAGATTGCGAAAAAGGTCGAGCAGATCCTTACTGCCGTATTCAATATCAACAAACGCTTGAAAGGGCGCGTCGACATGTCGATGGCGCTGGCGTTATCGGATGTTAAAGCACAAATGAGCGGACTGGTATATCGCGGTTTCGTTACGGGCAATGGCTGGAAGCGGTTAGGCGACACGTTGCGATACCTGCAGGGGATTGAACGTCGGCTGGAGAAAGTTGCCGTTGATCCTCACAGTGACCGGGCGCGTATGTTGAAAATTGAGTCAGTGCAGCAGGCCTGGAGCAGCTGGATGAATAAACTGCCGCCGCAGCGAAAGGATGATGATGACGTGCAGAATATTCGCTGGATGATCGAAGAACTGCGCGTGAGCCTGTTTGCTCAACAGTTAGGGACGCCGTACCCGATTTCTGAAAAACGCATCCTGCAGGCGATGGAACAAACCGCGGGATAGTGACGTTGCCAGCACCGCGGAGCTGGCAGCATCCATTGCGCTTCAGAGCGCCACATCGTTTTCTTGTGGCATTATTCTACCGGACATCCGGTACTTTGCTACCAACGCCGCGGCAATCGCTTCGGTTTCTGCGTCTGCCACGCCGCTGAAATTGGTCGGGCGGAAATGCATTTGAAACGCAGCAATTGCCTTGCGCGTTTTTTCATCCCCTATGCCGGTTTGCGGAATGGTGTAGCCGTAGCTGGCCAGGTCGGTTTGAATTTTGCGGACGGAACCGGCAGCAAAGTGAGACCGGCCAGCTAGATAGTGCTGAACGGTGGTGCTGTCCGGCCAGGCGCCGATGCCCTGTTCTGCCAGCTGTTGCCACGGGAAGAGCGGACCCGGGTCAAATTTACGGCCAGGCGCAATATCGCTATGTGCCACCACGTTGTCCGGGGTGATGGCATAACGCTGAATAACGTCTTGCGCCAGGCTGGCAACCAGCCTGACCTGCTGAGCATCCCACGGGTACCAATACCTTCCGTCACTGCTGTCGATGAAGCCTGGATGGACAATTTCGATGCCAATCGAGCTGTCGTTAAGATTACTGCGCCCGTTCCAGTTACTCACTCCGGCATGCCATGCACGTTTATCCTCCGGTACCAGTTGATAGACAGTACGTCGTTTCATTGAGGGATCGACGGCGGATGGGACAAGGTAATGGGCGCTGACGACTCCCTGAGTCAGTAAGCGCAACGATACAGCATCATCGGCAGCGGTGTAGTGCAGGACCAGAAAGCGCACGCGCTCATTTTGGCTTGTAGAAGGGTATTCACTATTCAGCAGATAGCCAGGGCGATTGCCGCCGTTTCGGGGCTCGCCGACACAGCCTGCCAGCAGAAGCGCAAGTGCGGCGAGGGTGAGTGTTTTCATCACGTCTTCCTTGATTGATGTCAAATTCGGCTACATTGTCAATCAATTCCCCGCGTCGTAAAATCCCGTTTATTACGATAAATCCTGTGATTATTGGGCCAGCGCGTCCAGGCTGTCACGAAAAGCGGTAACCGCAATGGCGCGGTTATCGGCGAGATAGCGGTCTTTAGCGGCAGGCGCCGAGCTTTGTACACCGATCAATTTCCACTCACCGTTCACTTTAAGCAGCAGCGGGGAGCCACTATCGCCCGGCAGCGTATCACACTGGTGTGAAAGCACGGCTTTCTGCGCCCAGCCGGTAACCATACAGTCATTGTGCGCATAGAGCGTATCAAGATGATCTTCCGGATACCCTGCCTGAGTGATCTGCCGCCCGCTTTCTTTGAGTGCCGAGGTCAGATCCTGACGTGAGCCTGAAAACAGCGGCAGCGGAACGATCCCCGAAGGGGGGTTACGCAGAATTATCAACCCAAAGTCATAAGGTGCCGCAGAGGAGGGGACAATCCAGCCGTCACCGTCGGCTTTTAGTTTCCTTCCCAAAGCCGGGTCCACGCGCGCTTCAATGTCATGGATTTCGTAACGCCAGCCGCCTTTAGTATTGGCAATAAAACGCAGTGCCACGGCTTTATCAAGCCTGCCCGGTGGTGAAAGCAGACAGTGCCCTGCAGTGAGAGCAAGGTTGGGGGCGATCAGCGTGGCGCTGCACAGATTGCCGCTTGCCGTTTCCAGCTGACCAATGGCTTCCCAGGGGGGGTGAGCGGTATTATCAACCGGTTGACGGTTGTCTTTACCAAAAAACAGCGTGGTTGTGTCCGCCTCGTTGCGGGTATCCTCATCGGCATGAGTATAAAATGAACAGGCAAAGCAACCCACTAATAACACAGCTGTCAGGCGCATATTTTTCTCAGGCTTAAAGCGCGTTGGTTCAAGATTCCGTAAGTGCAGTAACTATAGACGGCCGACGCTGAAAATGGGAGATTAATCCAGAATATCAGCACGCTAGTAACATCTGTTACCAGTAAAAGCTGGCAGCAACGATACCACAGACAATCATGACCACCAGAATGATTTCGAATAAATAGCGACGCACCATCATCCGAAACTCCTTAAAGAAACACCCGGCATAACCGGGTGTTGTGTTGACGATGTTGCAAAAGGTGACGGACACCCTGGCTGAACAAATTACGCTTTAGTGGCGGTTTTCTTCACGGCTTTATGGTGCTTTTTAGCCGCCTGAGCTTTCTGTGCTACTGGCTTAGTCGCTTTATGGTGCTTTTTAGCCGCCTGAGCTTTCTGTGCTACTGGCTTGGTCGCTTTATGGTGCTTTTTAGCCGCCTGAGCTTTCTGTGCTACTGGCTTGGTCGCTTTATGGTGCTTTTTAGCCGCCTGAGCTTTCTGTGCTACTGGCTTGGTCGCTTTATGATGCTTTTTAGCCGCCTGGGCTTTCTGTTCTACAGCTTTCTTATGTTTCTTAACATGCTTAACAGGTGCTTTAGCCGGTGCTGCAGTGGTTGTAGCAGCAGGTGCCGGTGCGGCAGTGGTTTCAGCAGCGAATGCAACTGAAGACAGACCCATTGTAGCGGCGACGACCAGAGCTAATAATTTTTTCATTGCAAAACCCTCAAGTGTTTAAGTTCATCTGTCAGCCCACTGCGGGGCCGGTGAAAAGACTATATGTCAACGGCAGAAAGCTTTCCGTGAGTGTTTGGTTTCGGCGTGTAACCGATTGTACAAACGGGGAAGAGGGGGAGAAATTGGGGATCAACGCCAAACCGGGTTCAGACGTTAGCATTACGGCAAGTGAGCCGGGCGCTTAATCAGCCGGTTCTGGTTTTACGCTTACCTGTACCGTGTTGCACTGACCGGCCCGGGAATGATTTTTTTTGAACAACGACTTTACCTTAACCAGACTCACCTGGCAGACCAACTCACCGATCTGAAAAGGTGGGTTTATGCGAAAGCAGAATATTTACGCTGCAAAGGCGCACCTTTCCAGCTGGTGTCAATGTCGCTGCGACTTGATAGGAATACCTCATTGCCCGGAATGGTCAGCCCATGGCTAAGCTTGTTGCTCTTACTTGCGGTGAGAAAACTTCCCGCATTAATTTCATGAAAAGACCAGCTGAAATCAACGTTTCTGACAAGATTAAGGAACCGTATGCCGGCTATCAAGGAGGGGTGATATCCACCGCGTCTGCCCCAGCGGCTTCACACCGGACACCCACGCACTGAAAATAATCTAATACCTTAAACAAGGGAGGCTGTGCCCCTTTTCAACAGAGTTAGCCAGTGATGAGAAAGAATTTTGTGTCAGATCCGCAGCGTGCAGACAGGATCAGTATTGCAACGGAAATCCAGCCTGAGCAGCACACAGCCTTTAAACAGGCTATGTGCAGATAGTTAAAATCATTGACCTGAATTCAGAACGCCATTATTTCAGGTAGCGCTGCTCCAGGTGCTGACGGAAATACCTGACATTGAGGTCCTCTCCTGTGGCATTCTCAATCAGCTGGCGGGTACTGAATCGGCTTCCATGCTGCCAGATGTTTTGCTGTAACCAGTCAAATACCGGCTGCAAATCGCCGCAACGAATATTTTCAGCCACCTGCGGAATAGCGCGTTTCAACGCCTGGAACAGCTGTGCGGCATACATTGCGCCGAGGGTATAAGTTGGGAAATATCCGAAGGCACCGTCGGTCCAGTGAATATCCTGCATGCAACCGTCACGATAGTTACCGTGCGTATCCAGACCCAGCAGGGTGAACATTTTCTCATCCCATAGCGACGGAATATCGTCGACTTCAATTTCCCCGGCAATCAGCGCCCGTTCAATTTCATAGCGTAGTATTACATGGGCAGGATAACTGACTTCATCAGCATCGACGCGGATAAGTCCCGGCTTAACACGCAGATTAAGGGCAATGAAGTTATCGGGATCCATCCCTGGACGCTCACCGAGGTGCCTGATGACTTGCGGATGGATCAGGCTGAGGAATTCCGCACTACGACCAAGTTGTTTTTCGAAGAACAGGCTTTGCGATTCGTGGATCGCCGTCGAGCGGGCTAATGCAACGGGCTGATCGGCCCACTGCTGCGGCAGGTTTTGCTCATAACGCGCATGGCCGGTCTCGTGGATCACCCCCATCATGGCACTGATAAATTCTGCTTCGCTATAGCGGGTGGTGATGCGAACATCCTGCGGAACACCGCCGCAAAACGGGTGGGCGCTGATGTCCAGACGACCCGCATTGAAATCAAAACCCAGCTGCTGCATGATGGCCAGCCCGAGCTGCTGTTGGCTCGCCTGCGGGAACGGGCCGGAAGGACGGACTACGCTCTCGCCGGCCTGCCGATCGACAATTTGCTGCAGCAGGTTAGGTAGCCACTGTTTAAGATCGCCAAAGGTTTTATCCAGTTGCGCACTGGTCATGCCGGGTTCGAAAATGTCCAGCAGGGCATCGTAGCCTGAGCATCCATTGGCCTGAGAACGGATTTCCGCCTCCTCACGGCTGAGTTTCACTACCTCTTTCAGATTAGCGGCGAAACCCTGCCAGTCATTCGCCGGTCGTTGCTGACGCCAGGCATGCTCGCAGCGCGAGCCGGCAATGGACTTAGCTTCGACCAGCGAAGCAGGTAACAGCGAGGCCTGCTGCCAGGCGCGCTGCATTTCATAAAGGTTAGCTTGCGCTACGTCATCCAGATTTTCTTGCTGCGCCTGCTGCAACCATTCTCCCACCTGTCTGGCGGTCAAGATTTCATGGCGCAGCACGCTCATCTCGGCAAGGGCTGCGCCGCGTGCGCGGCTTCCTCCGGCTGGCATCATTGTTTGCATGTCCCATCCGGCTATGGCAGACAAATGCCCAAAACGGGAAAGACGCTGGAATGTACGTGTCAGATTAGTATAGGCAGAAGACATAGCGTTCCTTAAAAGTTAGTTGAGCGCAGCAGGCCAGCAAAAACGTATGCTGGCACCGCCCAGTGGGCTACTGTCGATAGTGACATAGCCGCCAAAAGCCTGAGCAATAGAATGAACAATCGCCAGGCCGAGGCCGCAGCCTCCGGTGGCGCGGTCACGACTGGGGTCAAGCCGGACGAAGGGTTCGAAAACCCGTTCGCGTTGATCAAGCGGGATGCCCGGCCCATCATCTTCAACCTGAATACAGGCCGTGTTACCGTCAAACCACAGTCCAACCCGCAAATGTTTTTCGGCATAGCGCAAAGCATTGTTGACCAGATTATCCAGCACGCGCTCCATCAGCCGGGTATCAGCGATGCCCCTGTTTTCGCGCTGCGACGTAGTCAGTTCAATCTCATACTCCGGGTTTACCGTTCGGATGTCGTGTAAACGCTCCTGCAACCACTGGGCGAGATCGAGGGTTTGCAGGTTCAGTCTGACTTCGGGACGGTCAAGACGAGCAAAAGTAAGCAGCTCCTCAATCAGCGATTCCAGCTGGCCAATATCGCGATTTAACGCCACCCGCTCCGCATCTGTCAGGTTATCGCTCATCTCCAGTCGGTAGCGCAGACGCACCAGCGGGGTACGCAGCTCGTGGGCAATACCGTCAATCAGCTGCTTCTTACTGGCAACAAGCGTATGAATGTTATCCGCCATCTGGTTAAACGCCACGCCAAGGCGTAACAAACTGGAAGCGCTGTCGAAATGTATTCGCTCATCAAGATGCCCCTGCCCAAGACGCTGGGCGGCATTTTCCAGTTTCAGCATGTCTTGCCAGTGCGGACGCATCCAGATGAATACCGGAAAGGCGAGGGAGATGCCGATAAATGCCAGCAGCGCAATATCAAGAATGCGCATTTCATGCAGGAAGAACAGGTAGGGGATAGGCCCCACCGCCAGCACATAGTGGCTGCGCGGTATATGTTGCAGGAAGGTATATTCATCATCCAGCGCAACGATCTCGCCTGAACGCAGCCGACGTAAGGTATTCGGATCGAGCTGATATTTGCTCATCGGCTCAATATGCAGCTTAAACGACAGGTTAAGGTCGAGATTATCGATGGTTTTGTTCCAGTCGCGCGGCGGAATTTCACGCAGCTCGCTGCGCATCAGATACAGTGAGCTTTTCATCAAGTCGTTCATCGACTCACGCCCGGCGCGCTCGGCGGTAAATTTGTAAACCAAACCCACCAGCATCGCCATCACCAGGAAGCAAACGAACAGCAGCAGGTAAAACTGGACAAACAGCTTCCTCATTGTTTTTGCCTTAAAAACAGTAACTTAACTACGCCACATTAACGCGCAGGGGCGCTATGGGGGCATTATATCCACTGATGCGCTGATTCAGGAACTCTATCTGATCGCCATCAAGGGCATGTATCCATGCAGAATACACCGTATAAACCATCTCTGCATTCTCATGCCCCATCTGGCTGGCTATAAAGGCGGGGTTAGCGCCAGCTGACAGCAGCCAGCATGCATAGGTGTGGCGCGTCTGGTACGGCCGGCGGCGTCTGATCCCTGATTTACGTATTGCGCTATCCCAGAGTGATTTAATCGAATTTAAGGCGTAGTGGGGCGACTGTCTGTCTCGCTCAGGACGGGGCATAAACACGAAGTGCAGCTTCTGCTTTTCGGTTTTGCCAAACTCTCGGTGATGAATAGTCACGTCTGTTTTCGGGAAAGCACCGGTCAGTTTTTTTTGTGCCTTGAGCGCACGCCATGCCGGATCGAGTAGCTTAATTGTCCGGTAACCTGCTTTTGTTTTTGGAGGGCCAAAAATACCCTGCTGTATTAAATTCCGACTGATGTGGATTTCGCCTTTATCCAGATCAATATCTTCCCACGCTAACGCACAAAGCTCACCGGGACGAATGCCGGTGTAAACGGCAACCTGCCATAAGTTTCTATGCTTCTCTGGCACAGTATCAATTAACTGATGGAATTCATTTTTTAATAATGGCCCATGCTGCTGGTCAATTTCAGCCACGATGAAACCGCAGAGATGGCCGATGCGATCCCTTAATTTTCATTCCGACATGCTGAAAGCCATCCTGTGGCAGTATGAAAATGCGGATAATATTAACGCGCTGGCACACTATAAATCCGCGTATTTCAACCGGGCAACGGTGGAATTCTGGCGTAACTGGTATCGCGATGTGTTTAATATCGATACCGCTAATGATTTTGGCCTGGCGGTATGGGGGCGCATTCTGGATGTGCCGCTGGGTATTGATGTTCCTCCCAGCGACAAAAATAAAATGGGTTATGGGTTCGGCGCTAATAAGCGCAATTTTACCTCCAGTTTCAGGCGAAATGCTGATTACTCGCTGACGTTAACCACAGCGCAAAAGCGCCTGCTGGTGAGAATGCGCTATTTCACCCTGACGAAAAGCCCGACGATTACCCATATCAATGCTTTTCTTCAGCGTTTCTTCAGCGATGAAAACGGCAAGGTATTTGTCCTCGATCCCCTCGATATGTCTTACATCTGGTACGTGTTTAATTTTAACCCCGATGAAAGGTTACGCCTGCTGCTTGATAACTTTGACCTGCTCCCTCGTCCTTCGGGGGTAGGAGCCAAATATCGTATTGTCACCCGCCCGGCATTTGGCCTTGGCGAAAAACGTAAAAACTTCACAGATAACTTCGGTAACTAAATCATGACTAAAGTGTTTAAAACGCCCTTTGCCGCGCAGGGCGACAGAGCAGATGTGCCTGTAGAAACGCAGGCTGACGGCTCGGTGTCTTACACACAGGGCTATGGTTACGACTATGAGCGTGACCAGACGACAGATCCGGCGGCGAAGGATATTGAGCGCGAGAAGATGAATGCGCTGTTCCACGATGTGACCGAGGCCACTGGCGAAATGCAGCAATTCGGTACTGCCAGCTGGTCAGAGGATGGTAAACCCTATCCGATACGCTCACTGGTTTACTACAGCGAGAAAACGTGGCAGTCCAGAATAAAAAATAATAACGAGAAACCCGGAAAAGGTAGCGGCTGGATTGAGCTAAAGGCGGATATCAACGCCGTTGATCTGCTTTATCCGGTTGGGATCGTCACCTGGTTCGCTCAGAACAAAGATCCGAATAAGCTATTCCCCGGTACAACGTGGAAAAATATTGGTGAGAACCGCACGATCCGTCTGGCCAGCGCTAACGGTAGTGACGTTATGAAAACGGGCGGTTCCGACTCGGTCACGCTGGCTGTGAACAATCTTCCCGCACACGGACATACGTTTTCGGCGAATACCAGTGATTTTGATCATGGTTCCAAACAAACCAACGGGTTTGATTATGGATGGAAGCAAACTGACGAACAGGGGAATCACGAACACACGTATAATGAGGTGATACCTCGTGGCGGTTCTGGATTGGATATTGGTGGTAACTGGCAAACTATCATCAAAGGGAGTGCTACGTCTAGAGCCGGGGATCACGTCCATAACTTATATATGGGATCGCACGACCATTCGGTTGGTATCGGTGCTCACTCGCACTCTGTTTCGGGCACAACAGCTAGTGCAGGTTCAGGCACGGCATTTACTGTGGCTAACTCATTCATTAAACTAATGGGTTGGTATCGAAGCGCATAATCATAGAAACTTTTTAAATTTTGCAGGCGTACCAGCGTATAAACAATTTGCTGCTACGTCAGCGGTCACCACACTATTTGCAGCAATAACGCTGTTATCTCCGATACTTATGCCGGGTAAAACTATAACGCCTGCGCCGATCCAGACGTTTTCCCCTATGTTTATCGGGGCAATAATATTTGCAGCATGACGTAAAGTCGGTTCGGTATGGTGACTGACTGTAGTTAATGTTACATTTGGGCCAATCATGGTGCCGGTTTTTATTGTTATCATCTCATTATCAAGGAAGTTGCACCCATTGTTGATTAGTACATCACCAATGAAATTTATGTTTCCAAATTCAAAGTAAAACGGCGCGACTATGGTTGTTTGTGAGCTTGTTTTTATGTCAGTTTTGGATAATATTTTATTCTTCTTTCTAAGAGAACAATTTGATGTATTGAAGAACAGGCGAGCCTCATCTGGGCTTACTCTTTTTTTAAGTAAATAGTAATAATATCTAATCATCGTCAATTTCAACCATCCATGATAGTTACCGAAAAGCCTCTTGCGAGACTTACGTTTTCCACGCCCGATCACTTTACCAGCCACTTCCCTAAAACTAAAGCTAACCATGTGTGATTATTGGCGTATTTGGATGTGTACTAATATCTGTTCATTGTATGAACGCGGGGTGAAAATAATTTAAATTCATTCAGTTAACCTGGTATTGCATAAATATTGCTGCGTGACATGGAATGATTTGATTTGAATTGCCAGGCTGGCCCTCATTCACTATGCGCTCATAACAGCTCACTTACAGGGACACAAAAAGGGGCATTTGGTATAAAAGGGACATAAAAAAGGGCAGGGAAATGTCCGGGTTGGCTGTCGATGTCAACAAACGTATTACTATAAGTTCCTGGTTACAAACTTATTTCCTGAATAAGCAGGAGTTTATGGGTTTTTGCCCTGTTAAAATTGGATTAATGATGGCAGGTGCGCGGGCTTGCCCTGGCGACAAAACGAGTTACGGAGAGATGGTTTTTGCCACAGCGTGCTGATTCGAAGAAAGTAAAGCAATTGTTCGGACTGGCGACAAGGCATCATGCAGCAAATGCAACGGGTATTTTACAATCCTTGCCTCCGCACAAGACTGGGCAGAAGCAGGCAAAGCGTATGCTGCCACAGGCGACAGAGTGCTGTGCCGTTGTCCCGATCACTATGTTTAAGGTTCAGCCATGCAGTCTACCCGCACAGGTACTGGCTCTCTGACCTCCCGCAATACCAGTCAGTCGCCTGTTCTGGCACAGCAGTCACAGGATTACTGCGCCCGGAACGGTATTCGCTTTCAGTGCGCCGATGACGATGGTCAGCTAATAGCTGGCTGTCGCTACACCCTGATGTTCCCAGACGGACGTTCTGAAGCTGGCGTTACCGACGAACACGGGGTTACGGGGTGGCATTATGCCGAATCGGCAGACGATATCAGCCTGCACATTCTTACGGACTGAGGAAAAGCGAATGTCAGACAACAGATGGAGCGGTGTGCACGGTAAGAACTCCGGGCTTGATGGGGATGAAACATCAACAGGGCAGTATGTTATGGCGGAAGCCGGGCTGGTCAGTGAACGGAAGACGAAAGCTGTGAGTGTGACAGAACGTCCCCCTGCCCAAAATGCGGACAACCTGGAGTGATTGCTTCCGGCGATCTCCGACAGACCAACTTACAGGGATGGCAGTCGCCGCCGATGGTTGACCGGTACGCTGTGGATGTGCGACCGGAACGAACATGTATACACTGGAAGAATTTTCGTCAGGCAAAGCCTGGTCTCCGGTTAAGCGTGAGCACCCCTGTTATTTTGAGTCAAAAGGGACAATGAAGCCTGAGGATCAGGGGGAGGAAACAAAGCAGATTAAGATCACCATCTCTGAACGTCCATTTATTGCGAAAGAGTACGAATAGGTTCACCGCAAGATCCGTTCGAAAAAATAAAATGGAATCTGAAATAAACGACCGACTTTATCATTACTCTTATCCTTATCAGGTTAGGGCTAGTGTATGCGGTCCTGCTGCATTTTAACTGTATCCCCAGTAAACATCCTTCGGGTATGTTATATACAAGTGAAGGGAAACCAAGGATATCAGGACTTGACTGGATGACTCTGGCTGGGCTTAGAGATTCAGAACACAGTATTAGGTTTTAAGCTCTTGATTCTCCTGTGGCGGGTATCACACTGTGGCAAACACTGACGGAATGGTTTGAGAAAGCAGGTTATGAAGTTGTCTTTAGTCATGTTAAAATCACTCAGGCAGCCGTTCAGGGAATAAGAGATTTAAATAAATATATAGAGAGAGGCTATCAAGTCGTCACATTGATAAATGAGGGGCTCCTTGATGGCAGCAAGAATAATACAGCATTACCTACACATTGAATTGTATGGGTGGATCGGTAACACAGGATAATCATGGATATGTTAATTTGAAATTATTTTCTTGGGGGCAGTCAACCAACTGTTCTCGGCATATTCCTCTTGTATAAAGGCAGTAAAAAAGGACTGAGTGCAAATGACTTAATGGCCGGGACACCTTTTAACTGCATATTGGAACAGTCGAAAACATTCTTCACCGTACTCAATCTTTCCAGTGCATATAACGATCAAATTAATTTGATTTTCCGGTTGGGATCGTCACCTGGTTCGCTCAGAACAAAGATCCGAATAAGCTATTCCCCGGTACAACGTGGAAAAATATTGGTGAGAACCGCACGATCCGTCTGGCCAGCGCTAACGGTAGTGACGTTATGAAAACGGGCGGTTCCGACTCGGTCACGCTGGCTGTGAACAATCTTCCCGCACACGGACATACGTTTTCGGCGAATACCAGTGATTTTGATCATGGTAGTAAAAGAACCAGTGATTTTGATTACGGAACTAAGCCAACTGACTGGCAAGGAAACCACAGTCATCAGATGAAAGCCTCCCAGTCAAGCGGGTCGGGAGACGCATTCCTTAGCACCCCTCATAACAATGGCACACGAGAGCCTGAATATGCGAGGAATCACCAGCATAATGTGTGGATTGGAAGTCACAACCACGATGTCTGGCTTGGTGCGCACTCGCACTCTGTTTCTGGTTCAACGGCAAACACGGGTTCAGGTGCAGCTGTATCAGTAACAAACGCCTTCATTAAATTAATGGGTTGGTACAGAAGCGCATAAGCTTAACTCGACAAAAAGGGTATCCATATAGTTACAGGGTACCACATCGATTTGTCATATTGAGAGCTAGCATTCTAAATTGTTTTCATGTTTTTGATACGGAATTCGATACCAATTTATTAAGTGGTATCTCAACGAATCTATGGCAAAGAAGTCCAACTATCACTGATAGTAAAATCAGTGAGCACGAAAAAACATAGGCATTAGATGTTATCTTACTGATAATTTTAGCCGATGGGCTGAGTACAAAAGCATGTGAAAGATACAACGAATATGAGCTAAATCGAATTTTTTCAAGTATAGATGACCTTATCCTTCTTGCTTTATCCTCATATAAAACGAAAGACAGAAAAATTAATAACATCGGGATCCCTGCATGCAAAAATCTGTATTTCAGGTCAAATATATCAGCATTAATGTGCTGATATGTAAGTGCAGTAACCCCTGCTGCCAGCAATGTGAGATTAATAAACCAGTTCGTATTCTGAATTTTTTGGTATAAATAATACGCAAAGAAACCCATACTAAACTCAATAAATAAAGTGTTGGTTGCAAATTTCAAATATTCATTTAAAGGTTGATGCAATAAGCCTGCAAGCACCAGTAAAAAAATGGCTAAATTTGTGAATGAGCACAGGTATTTTCTGCCGAATAACAATGAGGCTGAAATGATTAAGTAAAAAAATAGTTCATACGATAAACTCCATCCATTTTGAAGAAGGAGTTTATCCTTGGTCGGGGTAATGAAAATTGAACTTATAATATCAATATTCCCCCCACTGCTATTAACCAAGGATGGTTTTATGATATAAATCACCAAAGCGAAAAGAGAAAGCAACCAATATAAAGGAAGTATTCTGGTGAGTCTTCTCCTAAGGAATTCTGTTGGTTTTGTTTTTTCGCTGGTTACATGGCACATTATGAACCCAGATATTATAAAGAATAAATCAACCCCAAAAGAGCCTACATTATATCCAGTCAAGATGTTGTAGTTGTACTGATGACTTTTGAAAGCAGTGTGCTGAACGACAACACTTAACGCTGCCAGACCTCTCAGCCACTGAATTGTTACAATCTCATTTTTCATTTAGGGCCACAAAAGAATCCGCTGATGCATTTATCAATAAAGCCTCTTGCGAGGCTTAACGTTTTTCGCGACCAATCACTTTATCAGCCGCCACGCGGGACAGGAAGCCGGAACGGCTACCGTACTCAGGATGTGCAGCGACAAACTGATCGATACGGCGGATCAGTAAAGAAGGGAGCGTAACATTGATTTTTTCCGCTTTCCCCATCAGCCGGGTAACGTCCACATCTACCAGCGCCCACACCACACCAACATAATCGGGATCGGCCAGCCAGTTTTCCACGCTGGTCGCTTCCGGCACCGCTTCGCCATCTTCCACCAGTAATTCGATATGCGCGTCGATAGCCTCACGCGCGCTCTCAATCGCATCCTGATAATTGTCGCCGCCAGAGAAGCAGCCTGGAATATCGGGTACGCGAACGCCGAAGGATGAATCGCCTTTATCAATAGCAACAGGGTATAACATGTAAACCTCCGGTAGGTGGGGCTTAAAGCCCCGCCTGTTTTTTAATGCTTTTCAGCGTTGGTAGCGGTATGTCCTTTTGGGGATGTTTTACCGTTACCAGCCCTTTTTTCGTTGGGTGCTTGAACTGGTGATGACTGCCTTTTACTCTCACCAGATACCATCCATCGGCCTCTATCATTGCTATTGCATTCCTGCTATCCATCCTCCGGCTCTCTGTGTTGTCTTGTTGGGGTTATAATAACTCCGACGGGTTTGGCGGTCAACCTTATTGCGGGGTTATAAAGGTTATTCCTGGAGACTGATACGAGGATCCTGAACCTGAATGAGTATTTCGATTCCCCAAAACCAAAGCTAACCATGTGTAATTCAAGAGTATTTAGACGCATGTTAGCGTCTGATTATCGCATAGCTGTGGGTGGAAAATGGCTAAAAAACAATTTGTTAACATGTTAGTGCGCAGATACCGCTGCGTGACATGGAATGATTTGATTTGAATTGCCAGGCTGGCCCTCATTCACTATGCGCTCATAACAGCTCATTTACAGGGGCACAAAAAGGGGCATTTGGTATAAAAGGGACATAAAAAAGGGCAGGGAAATGTCCGGGTTTGGCTGTCGATGTCCACAAGCGTATTATTATAAGCTCCTGTTTACAAAGCAATTGCCTAAATAAACAGGAGCTTATGGGTTTTTGACCTGTTAAAACTGGACAAACAGCTTCCTCATGACGCATCCCAGGCATGAGGGGCAAACAGGTAGCCCTTGTTTCTGATGGTTTTGATGCGGTAAGGCTCGGTGGCGTTATCGAGGAGTTTTTTTCGCAGACGTGAAATTGCCACATCAATGCTGCGATCCATACCGTCGTAGCTGACGCCGCGCAGAGTTTTAAGTAATGCGTCACGGTTGAGTATCGAGCCGGCATGGGTTGCCAGCTCCCATAACAGGTCGAAGTCGGCAGTGGAAAGGGCGATGGTTTCGTCTGACAGTGTGACCTGACGATTGATGGGATCGATACTCAAGCTACCGAAACGCAGTGCTTTTTGACCGGGGATGCCAGGGGCAATCTCATCATGCTGACTGCCAATCCCAGCCTGACGCAGATGCAGGCGCAGGCGTGCCAGCAGAACCGCAGGCGGAGTGGTCTTGAGGATATAATCACTGGCGCCCATCTCCAGCGACAAAATATGATTCATATCGCTATCAAGTGAGGTCAACAACACAATGGGGCCTTGCCAGCTGTCGCTGCAGCTCAAGTCGCGGCACAGCGTCATGCCATCTTTGCCGGGTAGCATGATATCCAGCATGACCAGATCCGGATGAGTGGCGGCGATAGTGGCTTCAGCGCGGTCACCACGGCTTTCAACAATAACCTCGATATCATGACGCCCAAGGTAGGCGGCGATCAGTTCCCCGACATCTTTGTCATCTTCAACGAATACAATTTTGTTCATAGAACCAAATATATGGGTTAGCAATAGGCTAGCTTAGCCTTTCCGTCACGCCACGACTACGTATCAGGCGAAATTATCATGTTACGGCATCGCGGCTGTCAGCGTGTAAAACCCGCTTTTGCAACGTGACCTGAACCGAATTATTTGGAGTATATCTGTTATAATCCAGACCGACTATGTCATCATCGTTGCCAGGGTTGTTAAGGCAAATTACGAAGGAGAGAAGAGCGTTGGAAAAGAAACCGGCTTCAGTGGGCTACAGCTCCCCCATCTGCCTTAACTATATTGATTTCCTTTCCGCCTCATGCAAGAAGCAATGGCGCTTTGTTGATGCGATCTACGGAGTTATCCCGTTTTTCGGCATGATAACCCGAAAGCCTGCCGATATGCCCCAGCCGTCCGCAGAGCGCCTGAAAGCGCTGGCGCTGCAAATTATCTCTACCCAGGTGAGTGATGAAATCAATATTGCGCGCCTGATCACCCTGGCCCGCCAGCAGCAGCTGGAACAATTTGATATTCTGCTGCCTTATCTGCTTTCAGAGCAGCAGCTGGATGCCATCCATCAGGAATACGCCAGGCCGCTCGATCTTCAACAGCATGACGACCGTCTTAGCGTGAACATCCTGCCAATGGCGCATTGATCGTCAGTGAAGCAGCATCCACGTCGCCGGCAGCGCTGCGACTACCAGCATAGCCATCATCGCTTTCTCTGCCACGTTGAGTGGCTGGCTTGCTCTTCCGCCCCGGCGGGCATAAAGAAACAGTAATATACCAGGCGCATACAGCACCAGCGAAAGCAGCAGATGCAGCGGCCCCGAAGCGTACAGCAGCCACAAGCCGTAAGCGCTGGCACCGAGCGCGACCAGTGTCACTGCCGGTCTTTTTAATCCGCGCGCGATCTTGAGCAGATAGGCACCCACCAGCAGATAAGGCACCAGGATCATTTCTGAGGCGATGGTTAATAACGTACCGTAGTCGGAACCGGTCAGACAAATCAGGATCAAACAGATTTGCACGCAGCCGTTGGTCAACCACAATGAGGCTACCGGAGCGCCACGATGGTTCTGCCGGCTGAGGATGCGCGGGAAAGCGCCATGCTGTGCAGCGATCAGCGGTACCTCGGCAGCCATGATCGTCCAGCTCAGGTAGGCGCCACACACCGAGATTATCAGCCCGGCGACGATGGTCAGATTGCCCCAAGATCCAATCAGCGTGGTCATTAAGCCAGCCATTGAGGGGTTGCGCATTTCTGCCAGCTCGCCGCGTGGTACGATGCCCAGCGACAGCAATGTAACCAGCAGATAGATAGCCAATGCCGCGATGACGGCCATCAGGGTGGCGCGGCCAATATCGCGCTTATCGCGTGCTCGCGATGACACCACCACCGCACCTTCGACGCCAATGAAAACCCACAGCGTGATCAACATGGTGTCTTTAACCTGCTGCCACACCGGTTTACTCAATTGCAGGCCGGTAAAATCGAAACGGAATCGTTGATAGTGAAAAGCGGCGATCGCCAGTACAACAAACAGCCCCAGAGGCAACAGTTTACCCAGGGTAGCCATCAGATTAATGCTGGCGGCCGTCTGCACGCCGCGCAGAACCAGCGCGTGTACCAGCCACAATAACAGAGAAGCCCCAAGCATCGACTGCCAGGTATTTCCATTGCCAAATATCACATGGCCCGGCGAGTCGGTAAAAAAACTCAGAGCGGAAAAAACGATCACCAGATAGGACACATTGGCGATCACCGCACAAAGCCAGTATCCCCAGGCTGAGCAGAAACCGACCAATTCCCCAAAACCTGCCCGGGCGTAGCTGAAAATACCGCCGTCCAGTTCAGGTTTGAGTCTGCTGAGCAGCAGCATGGCCAAAGCCAGCAACACAATCCCCACGCCGGTAATAGCCCAACCGATAAGCAGTGCGGCCGGGCCGGCGACAGCCGCCATATTTTGCGGCAAACTGAACACCCCGGCACCCAGCATCGAACTGAGTACCAGTGCAGTCAACGCACCCAGGCCTAACTTTTTTTCCAAGAAACACCCCAAATGCAGAATAAAATGCCAGTCAATATGATTGGTTCAGGTTTAACCTTGTCATCATGAGGATAAATAACAAAGAAACCCCTGAAGTGGCGGGCGATTTTACGGAGAGAGGAAGCGGGATGCAATGACTTGCTATGCAAAAAGTGGTGGCAATTATTCATAAAGCGGGGTGAGAAGTTGCCACCCCGCAACACGGCATTACTTGAACAGATCGGCAGACACCGTCAGGTTGCCGCCGCTCTGGTTCGACCACTGGCGGGTAACATGATAATACTTAGCACCTTTAGCTATCGCCCGGCGCCCAACCTCTTCAGATACCTCAGTAGGGGTACTGAAATGGCCGGTGAAGGTGATGCTGTCAAATGGCTGCATCTGTGCCGCAGTCACCACATTCACCTCCTGCACGCTTTTGCCATCAGGCGAGGTTACAGTGTAACGCTTACCGGTAGAGCTTTGCGTTTCGAAGAAACGTCCCACTTTGTTACTCGGCGTTTCAGCGGAAGCCACGCCGGGGATTTCAACCTTTTTGGCCGCTGCGCCGCCGGTTGCCAGCGCTGCCTTGCCAGCTTCAGAATCTGCCGGGAGCAAGTTTGGCGACTGGACTTGCCGTTCAGGCGCATCTGATTTGTAGATATAGGCGGTAATAATCTGGTTACCGCCGCTGTTGGTGTCGATTTGACGAATGATAAAGAAAGCGGCAGCTCCTTTATCTTTTGCTGAACGGGTAATTGCGTCATTCACGTCAGGCTGGCTACGGAAAAAACCACTGGCGCTAACGGTGTCGAAGGGTTCAAGCGTGAAGGCTTCTGCTTTAGTCAGCTCGCGTACGCCATTAATAATACGATCTTTGTTCTTTGGGGCAGCCGGAGCATCGGTATGGTAAAGGTCAGCGGTCACATTCCAGTTACCACCGTTGCCGTTGGTATCATTGATACCCTGAATATAATAAGAGTCAGCACCCGCGGCATCTGCACGCTTTGAAACCGCCTCACTGGCTTCGTAGATGGCATTGAACCGCCCGCTGAGGGTTATTCTGTCAAACGGTTTCAACGATGCAGCTTTTTCCGGAGTCAATTCCTGTGCTGCCTGGGCGGACAATGCTGTGATCGACAGCAGCGCTGATGCCAGAATGGTGTTCTTCAGCTTCATAGATTAATCCTTCGCCTTACGCATAAATGAGTACATTACCTGCCGGACATCTTGATGTGTAACACATTAGCGCCCGATTATTGCATGTAATAATGTTCTCTGTCTCCGCGATTTTGTGTGGATTACCTGTTATTAAAGCTAATTATTTTATCGATCGAGAGCGGGTTGTGTTGCCAGCCAGTTCCCGGACACACAGAGTTGCGCCAGAAAAGGGGATCGCCCACAAGCGGATAAGGGTCGCGGCCTGTTTTGAGCAATCATCTGATTGAGCAGGGGGCGGAAAAACCCGCTGGCAATGCACAACGCGCAAAGATCCCTCGTCGCCGGCCAACGGCAGGGATAGCTGGTAGAGTATCTTGACTGAAATGAATAATCATTTTGGCCCGGGAGAAATGCCTTAGAAGAGAATTCATTTGAGATCTGTTAAAAATTAATCGCTGCGAACAGATGTGTTCATGGCGTAATACCCCATATCCTGATTAAATCTTCCGTGAAAAATAGTTATTACGACTATTTTATTGCAGCGCAAGATATGACATGCGGAACTATATGCATGGTAAAACCATCAGTTACTCATTTAATTATCTAAGGTGTAAAGTTGAAAAATCACGTCGATCTCAAAATTGAATGGGAGCATCCGGACTCCTTACATAAAAACCCTACTGGCGATCCTTCAATCGGATATCCGCAAATCTGTATCAGGACTAATCGTAACGCACAAAGGACGGATCTTAAGATTGTGACAGAAAAGACCAATGAAATTGCAGACCAGTACCCTGAAAACAAGGTTGAAAGAGCTAAGCATGTTATTGCAGCATTAAACTCAATCTTCGGTGGTGGCAGCTTTGGTCATGCATGGATTATTATTTTTAACAGCGAAAAAGAGGGGGATTATAGCAGTTATGCTTATCATCAGGGCTATGGTTATGTCCATAACGGTGATACAGAAGGCCACACAAATGACAGTAATAAGAGAGGATTTTCATATCAACACATTGTCTCACTTGACAGAAAAAAGATAACAGCTTTAGAAAACAATATTATTCCTGGGATTAATGTCATTAGTACTGCTATTGCTTATGCAATGGGATATTCCCCCGCCGAAGGAAGACAGGGGGTTTATAGTGCCGTGACTAATTGTTCATGGTTTGCAGGACATGTCTGGAATTTAGTGACATCGGAAAACATTGAGTTCGCGCAACCTTTCCCCGGTATAGATTATGCGGAGCGCTGGGGAATTGATGCATGTTATTTACTCTCCCGGATTGCAGATCCAGGGGTGATTGCTGAAAGTCTGTCCATAACCGATATCGGCTATGATCGGCCTGTTAACCGCGATACAAGTCCGGCTTGAAGGGCTCAGCCCGGCCGCGCGCCGGACTGAGTCGCAGTGAGCCAGTCAATTAAACCACTGAGGATCGATGGTTTGTAACCGGCACGCTTTATTCACCGTTCAGGACTGACTATCCGCCGACTGTTCACCGATAAAGAAATACCATAGCGGAATGGACAGCAGCAGGGTAAACACCGAGCTGTAGATCAGGATCATAAAGAACTCAGACACATAGAGTTCAACAGGCCAGGTGGAGAAAGGCATGTTGTATTCGTTTATTGCTCCACCGATCATGGCTTTTGTCATTACTATTGCGGCGCAAATCAGCACACAAATTTGAGCAATAAAAAAATTCCGGCGCTTCTTGCCTGGAGGAAACATTACCATAGATCGTACTCCTGTCATTTTTCTCAGAATTTAACGTTAAGTTTGGCCCACCAGGTGCGGCCAGGCTCGTTGACTGGGGTGGCGCCGGAGTAGCCAAAGGCGCTGTTGCCTGCCAGATTCAGGTGCTCGCTATAAGTGCGGTTAAATATGTTATCAACCCCGGTGCTTACTTTGACGTCAGCGGTAAACGCGTAAGCCGCGTTGGCAGAAAGAATAGCGAACCCATTACTGCGGTCGAAATCTTTACCCACCACGTTACCTTCATTCATCGCCACACGATGCTGATGGCTCACCATGCGCAACAGACCGCTGGTGCTCCAGCTGCCTTCATGCCACGTCAGGCCAAGACGGCTTTCCAGCGGCGGCATTTGTGGCAGCGGGCGTTTATCGGAACGGTTCTGGCCCCACGAGTAAGCCAGGCTGGCATCGGCGTTCAGATTTTCGGTCAGTTTATAATTTAAACCCGTTTCGCCCCCCATAATGGCAGCGTCAACGTTGCCAACTTGTTTAGTGCCGCCATTGGCATCATCGTAGTTAAACAGGACAAAATCGCTCACGCGGCCCAGATAAGCAGAAATCCAGCCGTCCAGCCGATCGCCGCTATATTTTGCCCCGATATCCAGCTGGGTGGTCTTTTCAGGGGCAACCGCATCGAATGCACTTGAACGGCCATCGGTATAAGTGGTTTTAGAAAACAACTCCCAGAAGTCCGGGAAACGCTCTGTATAGCCCACACCGGCATACAGCATCACGGGCAGGGTTTCCAGCGTCTGCTCCAGCCGTACGAATCCGGCTGGCATTGTATCGTTTCTTTTTGCCTGACCGGAAGAGGTGGAATTATCAACCCACGTCCTGTCCAGACGTGCACCGGTTATCAGCTTTCTGCTATCGTCCATCGTCCAGCTTAACTCGCTGAACACGCCAATATTGTGGAAACGTGCATCTTGCGCCCAGTGGCTGACATCATATTTGCGGTAGCTGCTGGTTTGCATGTCCATGCCGCTCTGGAGTTCAAAGTCGGACCAAAGCCAGGTCCCCATCATCCGGCCGTTGACGGAACGCGTATCACGCTGTGCTGTCTTCTCCGGAACCGGGCTCATCCCTTGCATCATGCTCTGCGGATCGCGCAGGCTGTGGTTATCCATCACGTGATTGGCATAGTTGTAGTGGATTTTAGCCTCAAACTTGTCAAACACCTCACCAATATTTGATTTTTCGAAGCTCGCACCCAGGCTTTGCCGCTTGAACTGGGCACCGTCCATCGCTCGTCCGGCGTAGCTTGCTTCTCCATCACCGGTGCCGGCCGTT
Source organism: Erwinia amylovora (assembly GCF_017161565.1). Classification (NCBI taxonomy): domain Bacteria; kingdom Pseudomonadati; phylum Pseudomonadota; class Gammaproteobacteria; order Enterobacterales; family Erwiniaceae; genus Erwinia; species Erwinia amylovora. The sequence goes on along the minus strand of NZ_CP066796.1, from coordinate 1,891,561 downwards.
AACTCCAGCAGGGTATCCTTATCCGGCGTCCATCCCAGCGCCATATCTGCGTTCCATTTATCCCAGCGTGAAGGAACTCGGGAACCGTCACCATCCTTATAATCGCCAGCGCGCGATTTATTACCCATCAGCCGCAGATAGCCATCTTCATTGCCCATGCTGAAGTTGGCATTCTCATCCCGACGGCTATTGGATGCAGTTAACAGACTGGCATCGCCTTTGAGGGTTGCCTGCTCAAAATGAGAAGGGGCGCGGTCGAAGCGGATAGTGCCGGCTGAATTTCCCGGCCCCCACAGAACGGTTTGCGGGCCTTTAACAATATTCATCAGGTCAAAACTTTCTGGTGAAATATAGGAGCTGGGGGCATCCATACGACCGGGACAGGCACCCAGTATCTCCCCGCCGTCGGTGAGAATACGCAATCGCGAGCCAAACATGCCGCGCAATACCGGGTCGCCGTTAGTGCCGCCGTTGCGGATCTGAGAAAATCCCGGCAGGGTTTTCAAATGATCGGAGGCATCGCTGGCGGACTGCAGTGACGATTTTGGCGATGCCACCACCGTCAGTGGCGAGGTCGGAGGAGCGCTAACGACCATCACCGGCTCCTGATGGTCAGAAGCGAGTTCCATAGCCGATACCTGGCAGGCAGTGATCAGCGCAACGCTTAAAATGGATAAGCGAAAATGGCATTGTTTCATGGTTAATTCCTTATTTATTTTTGTTGATCTTGCCGTACGCAGTTTTCCATGTGCGAGACAAATATTTACTGCCGTGCGGACAGATTTTCGTTCGCGACAAATCGACAATTCAATTATTTTTTCCGCAAATTATTCGCGTATTGCGCATAGCGGAATCGCGTCATTTCCAGAAGGAAATAAATGCGAAGATTCATTTTTCTGATAAGGGAATTAACTGACAGGTGGCGCACGGGGCTGTGAAAGCCCGGGGAAAAAAGTAAGGTGACAGGGTAGAAGATGCAGCGGGGCTACGGTTCGTGCCGACAACAGTAGCAGGCGAATAACAACAAGAAATATCGCTAACAGCAAAGGCAAATTAACCAGTAACTGGCAATAGCCGCAGGCAAAGTGCTCCGGCAGCTTGCCGCCGCCACGGTCAGAATGCTGCCCGTTTTCAGTGGGAGTTTGCGAATGACAGAGGTCGTTGTCAGCTGCCGTCGGCATCCCATCCATCATGCCGTGTTGCGCCATTTCGCTTAAGCTACTCCTGAGGTTTTCCAAAGACGTCTTATGATGTTCTGCACTGCGCCGCTGTTCAAGAATAGTCGACACATCGGGCGCAATAAATAGCATCAGAATCGCCAAAATGGCGATTAATGCGGGTATGCGGCGCTGCGACAGTCGGGAAAACGAAAACACTCTGTAATCCATAACAGAACAAAAAAGAGGCGCAATTCTAGCTTTTTTTATTTCAGGTGTTAATGAATAAGTCCTTAAATCATATTATTTTGCGTATTTCCCATTATCAGACTGGTGTAAGCGGCGGGGCTGCTTAAAACACACCGCCGTTCAGTGAAGCGGATAAGTCAGTCGTTTTCATCGTCTCCCGGTGCCACAGGAGAGACAAAACCCTCTGGCTTGATGGCCAGCAAGTCGCAGCGCAAGTGGTCTATTACCTGCTCTGCGGTGTTGCCAAGAAACGCAGCAGACAGACCGGTACGACCTATGGTTCCCAGCACTACAACACCAGCGTCAAGGCGTTCTGCCAGCTCGGGGATGACCTCTTCCGGCAGACCTTTCTCAACGTGGGTGAATTTCTCGTCAATCGAGAATGGCTGACGCAATGCTTTCATCGCCAGCAAATGCTGACCACGAATTGCCTCGTTGTAAACGTCCGGGTCAAAGTCCGGTAGCTCAATGGCAATATTAATTGGCGTAACCGGGTAAGCGCCGACGAGGTGGACTTCAGTGTGGTTGACGCGCTCCGCCAGCGCCAGCGTTTCTTTAACCAGCTTGGTGTTCAGCGGATCATGATGGGGTTCTTCACTGGCAAGATTCACAGCCACCAGTGCTTTTCCTCCTTCTGGCCATACCTGGTCTTTGACCATCCAAACCGGGCAGGGGCACTTGCGCAACAAATGCCAGTCGGTAGGCGTAAATACCACGGCCTGCAAGCGGTCGTGCTGGTGAGTCATTTTTATCACCAGGTCATGATGACTGTTAATCACCTCATGGATAATCGCCTCAAATGGACGGTTATGCCAGACCACCTTAATATCAATCTGCACGCCGGCCGTCATATAGGCCTGTGCCTGCCCGCGGATCCATTCTGTGCGCTGGATCACCACGCCTTTACGCATGGTCACGCGCTCATCAGGCGACAGCAGGGTGGTCATTTCGTAGGAGAAGTCGTAAATGGGCAGGAAACAGGTGATTTTACCGCCAAGGAGCTGATTAAGATAGACAGCGCGGCGCAGCGCAGGCTGGTCATCCTGCTGGGGATCGATTACCACCAGTATATTTTGATACAGGGCCATAACGTTTCTCCTGAACAGAGCGTTTCAGCATAAAGATAGACTAATCACGGCAAAGGGCGAAGGAAAAAAGTGGTAAACGAATCAATCAACTAAAAATATCGATCCGGCCCGGTTCAGGTGATTGCGTGACCATGGCCCGCAAGTTCCGCCAGGGATGCCTGATTTTCGATGCTGATATATTTACCTTTCACCGCCAGCATGCCGCTTTTCTGAAACCGGCCAAGCAGGCGGCTGATGGTTTCAACCGTCAGCCCGAGATAATTGCCGATATCGCTACGCGTCATAGTAAGACGAAATTCACGCTGCGAGAAACCCCGTTGGCCAAACCGCAGAGAGAGACCGTAGATAAATGCAGCCATCCGTTCCTCCGCATTCTTTTTTGACAGCAGCAGGATCATTTCCTGATCGTCCTTAATCTCGCCGCTCATCAGGCGCATCATTTGCTGACGCAGGCTGGGCATTTTGCCTGAGAGATCGTCAAGCGTTTCATAGGGGATTTCACAGACCATAGCGGTTTCCAGAGCCTGAGCAAAGCCGGGATGTTGGTTGCCGATAATGGCATCAAAACCGACCAGATCGCCAGCGAGGTGGAAGCCCGTAATCTGCTCATCACCCTGTTCAGTGATGGTATAACTTTTGATCGTGCCGGAACGAATAGCGTATAACGACTTCAGTTCGTCACCAGCTTTAAACAGCGTTTGACCCTTTTGTATCGGTTTTTTACGCTCGATAATATTATCGAGCTGATCCAGCTCGTGTTCGTTGAGAGTGAAGGGGATGCAGAGTTGACTGATGCTACAATCCTGGCAGTGAATGGCGCAACCACCCGACTGTACACGTTTGGTGAGAATTCGCTTTTGCGGGATCATAATCTACGCTCGATGATAAATGACTCGCATTAATTTACATATTTTAGTTACAAAAGGGAATATCCCTGGGGATAAAAGGCGTATAAAAATCAGGGTTGCTATCGCCGATGGGCAATCAAGTAACGCCCGTGCAAATGCAAATAAGGCGGTATTAACATTTTTAATCGCTAAGTCTAGTATATTAAGAGTTAATTTTCATATTGACGCCTGTGGGAACGGTTTATGCTGACAGGCGCCAATGCCGGGGGCGCGTTATTTGCTAAAATCGCGCCTGTAACAAAACCATTGAGCACACGGCTTACGTTTGTTGACCGGGTGGAAGAGATGAATGAGCAGAATTTGTTTAAAGCCGCAATGGAAGACGTCAAGCCATTGAAGAACTGTGCCGATACGCTATGGCTTAAGGAACCTGTAGCCAGGATGCCGCGCGTGCAAGATTGTCAATGGGACAATCCTTTCACCTGTGGGCTGCTGGATGTTATTCCCCTGTCCAGCCCGCTGGAGTATAAAGCAGAAGGCATACAACAAGGGGTGGTGGATAAACTGTGTCAGGGCAAATATCCGGCTGGCGCCACGCTTAACCTGATTCGGCTGCCGGTGGAACAGTGTCGTCAGTCGTTGTATCTGTTTTTGCTGCAGGCCGCCAACGATAATTTGCGCAATGTGCTGATTATTCATGGTAAAGGGCGTAATGAGCAATCCCATGCAAATATCATACGCAGCTATCTGATGCGCTGGCTGCCGCAGTTTGCTGAGGTCCAGGCATTTTGCAGCGCCCGGGAACGGGACGGGGGCAGTGGGGCCTGCTATGTCGGTCTGCGCAAAAGCGAATCGGCGCGCCTCGACAATCGGGAAAGGCATGCAAAGCGCAGCCGTTGATCGCTTCAGCGGTTTGTTGACGCAACCTGACCGCAGTGCTGGCGCCACGCTCAGGAAAGCTACGTTGTCACTTTAGCTGATCCGGACACGGTACGTAACGTCCTGATATTTAATTCGTGCAGGACTGACTCGCCGTCGTCGACCAGCAACGTAATGTGGTCGAAGGGCATCGCCGTGAAGTACAGCGCTGTACCTGAGGCCGCGCCTTCGTTGGCGATCAGCTCCAGCAACGCGCGACCCCCCACCAAATGCATATCCGTATTCCCGGTCCCAGGGGGGAACGCGCATGAAAAGCGATCGGTGAAGTAACGATGCCGAAAGCCTGACATCGAATATCGATCGATAAAACCCCGCCAAAAGGCCCACTGTCCCGGCCGGCTTCAAGCTTTTAACCCTGATCGTTGGAGAAGGTGATATTCACCGTGGTAAAACACAAATCCGTCAGGATCATTGATAAACCCGGTTATCGGGGCATAGTGCGTTTGCAGGCGATAACTCACGGCACCCGATTTTACTGGTACATTGCGGGAACAGGCAAAAGCTGCTCCGGTACTCAGGCATACTGAGCTAATAATAAAATTACGTCGGTTGATCATTTATCAGGCCTCGTGGCATAAGAGGCAGAGAGTAACAACGCATGACATGACCGGGGCCGCAAGACTCCGGGGCCGGGTACGGAGCAGCGCAGCAATAGCCACAGGGATTTTTACTGGCAGAAACAGGGGGCCGTGAAAGCCGCTTTAGCCTGTTGACGTATTTTTCAGAATTAAATAACTTTCCTTTCTTCACGCGGCCCATTTTCCTTATTGTAGTAAATTTACCTTATTAATTTGAGATGGTTTGTATCAAAAAACATCCCTGACTGACGTTAATTCCCGGTACGTCGGGAACTGTTTAAAAGCTGGCAACAGCAACAGAGAGGGCCTTGCGCAAGATCATAGCCCTGGCGGCCGTGAGCATTAACAATGAGGATAAACAAGATTGATTATATACATAACAAAAATTGATGGGATTTAATAATGCTTAAGGCTATAATCTGGCCACATTGCTGATTGGTGATAATCTTTGTCGTACTATTGACTGGCTAAAGCATACATGCCTGACAGTTTCAGTTGTCAATAAATTTGACGGTTATCTCATAGTGCATAAAGCGGATGTTCCCGGACGGGAAGAGACGGCAAATAATAAAATACCCCAAGGCAACAGAGGGTAATTTAGCTATATAACTCAATCTATTAAAAAGGCAAGGAAATGCGCATATTGGCTATAGATTTGTTAAAGATCCTCGCTATATTTTTTGTGATCATCTCTCACGTCACGCTGTTTTTTTTATCCGGTAATGAACAAGATGTGTTCTTGTACTTTTTCAGGCAATCAGGGCAGTGGGGCGTGGTGGTGTTTTTTATCTGCAGCGGCTACTTTTTGCTCAGCAATAAGCATGAGGATCAGACAGGTTACATCCTTAACAAGGTCAGGAGGTTAATGACGATTTTACTGTTTTGGATAATCTTTTACTATCTGTATGATACTTACCTGATCAGTCAGTTCACTGCTGTTGAAAATGTCATTTTCCTGCAATACGTTAATGTCAGCGGCAATTTGTCCGATGCCACTCACCTTTGGTTTATCTTCTCAATTACCGCTCTCTATATCTTGACGCCTTTACTACGCTGCGCTTTCAGTGAAGATAACGCAAAAGGAATTTTGCAGGTACTTATTATCATGGTGGTCGTTGCCAATCTTACCTTATTCAACGCATTAACAGATTATGAATTTTCATTTAAGTCAATCCCCTTTAATATCCTGCTGCCGTTTCAGTCCGAAGGTTTAATCAGCTTCCTGATAGGGGGTTATTTGGCTTTGGTTAAGCCAAAAATCAGGTCTTTTTCCTTAACTCACATCATGCTTTTGCTCATTTCTGTTGGATCATTTACAGCCTTGTCGCTAATCTCATTCCGTACCGGCATGGTCTTTTTTTATGGCAAGTTCTACAATATACTGCTGCTGACTTCATCCGTTTGCCTGTTCTTGTTTATGGTGAATATAAATATCAGCAGAATACCTGCCGTGGTTGACGATATCAGTAAAAACGTACTTGGCATTTATCTGGTGCACAATATTTTCGTTGTAGAAGTGCACAGCGATTTTATTCACAATTCGATTAGGGAAATGATTGGCGGGACAAATAACTATATATACATAGTGATCTACTCTTTATTCTCCTTCGCCCTTTCGTATATCTTGTGCGTCCTGCTGCGCAAGTCAAAATTTACAAGAAAAATCATCACGCTTTAAATTCTCATTCAGGGTGATGATGAAGGGCATCTCCGATCTCTGTTTCAGATCCTGACTGCCGAGTTTCAGCATCTCCCCCGATATCAATCGGATAAACTTTAAGGGGCTTTCACTGAGCCTCTGCCTTCCCGGGCAGAAGTAGCAGGTTACGGCATTTGATGCATATCTTTTTACTGCTGTCACCGGGATCGCTTAGGTTAGTGATAACTCCATTTACCAAAATCTGTTCCTTTGTAAACACCCACCCCTGACGCGGGCTGCAGATGTTGCTGATCAATAACCGTCCCGCAACTGAAGTTGCACTAATTGCAGGCCATCAGGATCATCTGAGCGCACAACAGCCCAGCTGAAATATTTCCTTTTTATGAACAAAGTACCGTTAATTCTCAAGAGAAATTTATAACAATCCGTTATGATGTTGGTCACTTTTTTTTCGTCAGTGCCGACGATCGGTCAACCTGAATCCGCTGACACTGGCCAGTTAGGGAGCCTGAAGTGGAGAGTACCGCAGCCATTGACATCCGAGCGTTAATCAATCAGCAAACGTTGAGCAGTTATCAAAAACGCATCATCGCCATGAGTTTCGCCGTCGTCGCTATGGACGGCATGGATATCGCGATGATGGGGTTCATCGCGCCCGCCCTGAAGAGCGCGTGGGGGGTGACTAATCATCAGCTGGGAGCGGTGATCAGCGCCGCACTTATTGGCCTTGCATTGGGTGCAATGCTTGCCGGCCCACTGGCTGACCGTTTTGGCCGCCGCCTGATAATTATCTACAGCGTGTGCGGCTTCGCTTTGTGCACGTTGGGAACCGCATTTTCTCAGAATCTTGATCAAATGATGTTCCTGCGCTTCATGACCGGGCTGGGGCTGGGCGCTGCAATGCCAAATGTCGGCACGCTGGTTGCCGAATATGCGCCGGAGCGTAAACGTGCATTTTTGGTCACCGTTGTGTTTTGTGGTTTCACCTTCGGAGCAGCCAGCGGCGGATTTGCCGCATCATGGCTGATACCCCATTACGGCTGGAATGCGGTGTTGATAATGGGCGGGGTTTTGCCATTGCTGTTGGTACCCTTGTTGCTACGCTGTTTGCCGGAGTCAGTTCGGTTTATGATTGCCCGTAATGCGCCCACCGGGCAAATCCGCCAAATTGTTGAAAAGATGCATCCGGGCATTATTTCTGATTCAACGGTGTTTACCCGCAATGAGCTGGCAGCAGGTGAAGGCGCAATCAAAGTGGTGCTTTCCCGTCGCTATCTTTTTGGCAGCGTGATGCTGTGGGGAAGTTACTTCATGGGGCTGTTCCTGGTATATCTGATTGGCTCCTGGTTGCCGTCACTGGTCAAGGACATCGGCATGACCGTCAGCCAGGCAGCGCTGGTCACTGCTGTTTATCAGGCGGGCGGTACGCTAGGCTCTCTTTTCGCCGGCTGGATGATGGACCGCTTCAACGCTAACCTTGCGCTGGCCGGCATCTATTTTAGCGGGGCAATAGCGACCGTCTGCATTGGCTACGCGCCTGCGGATACGCTGATGCTGAGTTCCATCGCCTTTTGCAGTGGCTTTTGCCTGAATGGAGCGAATACCGGGATGAATGCGCTTTCTGCCAGTTTCTATCCTACGCATGCCCGCGCTACCGGCTCCAGCTGGATGCACGGCGTGGGCCGGGTTGGGGCCATCCTCAGTGCTTTTGCCGGGGCGCAGATGCTGTCGTTGGGCTGGAATATCACCGATGTCTTTTCCTTCCTCGCTATTCCGGCTGTATTGACCACGCTGATGCTGGTCGCCAAGTATCGCTTTGATTTGCAGCGCGACCGGGCCTGATTGTTCTGCAAACGCGTTCAGGCTGCATACGACGACGACCTTGCCTGGCCAATGATTTAGCCGACAGACTGACCATTCACTTACTTCGGCGTAGATAAGCAAATGAGAAACGATCAACGATTACGTATTGTGACAGCCGAAGGCATTCTGCGCGGCAACGAGGCAGAAGGTGTTTTCGTTTTTAAAGGGATCCCCTATGCGGCTCCTCCTGTCGGGGAACTGCGCTGGAAAGCCCCACATCCGGTCAAGCCCTGGTCCGGAGAAAGAGACGCCGGCAAATGGGGACCAGCCTGCTGGCAGAACCGTGACGACTGTATGGCAATGGGCGGTGGTGACCCGGGTGAACTAAGCGAAGATTGCCTGTATCTCAATGTCTGGACGCCAGATATTACCCCTTCACGGCCGCTACCCGTTATGGTGTGGATCCACGGTGGGGCTTACACCATCGGTTCAGGGGGGTTAACCCCTTATAGCGGCGCGCCTTTAGCGCAGCGTGGTGCCATCGTCGTCACCCTGAATTACCGTCTTGGGCATTTTGGTTTCTTTGCCCATCCGGCGCTGGACAAAGAATATCCTCAAGGCGAGGAAATCAATAACTTTGCTTTGCTCGATCAAATCGCCGCCCTGCATTGGGTACAGCGTAACATTCACGCATTTGGCGGTAATGCGCATAACGTCACTCTGATGGGGGAATCGGCAGGTGCACGCAGCGTACTCTCACTCTTTACATCACCGCTGGCACAGGGATTATTTCACAAAGGGATTGTGCAGAGTGCTTACACATTACCTGATGTACCCCGCGCCGCCGCGTTGCAGAAAGGGCAAAAGTTGGCTGGCCATTTCAATCTGCCGGCTGCTACGGCAGCTCAGTTACGTGACCTTCCTGCCGAAGCATTCTTGCCGCTGGATCACTCCCTGAGTTGCGGGCCGGTGGCGATCTCTGGCGATCGCGTACTTCCGGTTCCAATGCTCGATGTGTTTACGGCCGGCAGGCAACATCCTCTGCCGCTCATCATTGGCAGTAACAGTGACGAAGCCAGCGTATTAGAATTCTTTGGCGTTGATGCGGCACGGTCGATTGCGGAAATGCGCAAAAAGCATCCGCTGATGCTGCAGATGATCAAATGGTTATATCGCGGCGTTAGCAACGATGCCGAACTGGGGCGGCGGGTGGCGCGCGATATGTCCTTTACCATCATGGGGTATATCGTCTCACGCGCGCAGCAGCGCATCGCCGTGCCGTGCTGGCGTTACTATTTTGATTATGTTTCTGAAAATTCACGTGATATTTACCGTCATGGCACCTGGCACGGTAATGAAATTCCCTACGTGCTAAATACGCTCGGCCAGTTCACGGCGGAAGAGACCGGGCGACCGTTTACCCTCGGCGATGAAGAGTTTGCCGAACGCGTCAGCGAATACTGGCTTAACTTTGCGCGCGAAGCAACGCCCGGTACCCACGCGATCAGCGGTGAAATTGACTGGCCCGCCTGTCACTCTTCTACCGACCAAACTCTGCGTTTTGGTTGTAACGGTCTGGCTGATATCGCGATTGAAAAACGCTTTATGCGCCACAGAATGCGGGTTTTTCGCATTTTGATGAAAGCCCTGGTCCAACTGAGCCACTAAGAGCCGTGATGACGCTGTGATTGTAAAGTTATGGTGAAGTGTTATGAGCTTTGCACTGCCTGAGTCGGCGTAAAAATATCATTATTAACATAAGAAATAACTCAATTTTCCCGCCCATGCTGCCGATAACCCCTGTTGATAGAGCACTTATATAACAAAATTTCTTATTCGGTATCATCGGGCTACGGAGTCACCATGAATTTCTTAAAAAACTATACCATCCGCGCCATCCTGTTGTGGATTCTGGGGCTGTTCTGCCTGATGTGGGTGACGGTCAGCATTTTCAGCGTCTATTCACTGGGGCAGTTGAGTAAAGGCGATGCGGTGGGCCGTGATCTCATCAGCCAGATGAATACCCTGAGTCAAGGCAACGACCAATATTTCCGCGCTATTACCCGCCTCTCAAGGGCTACGGATTCAAAAAAACAGCAGGATATGGCCGCGGCCCAGCAGGCGCTGGATAACATGACAGCCCTGTTGGCAAAGTTTAAAGCGCAGTCACCCGGGCAACTGGATGCACAATACACTTCAGCAGTCATTGAACGCTGGCAGAGGTTGCTGGAAGATGGAGTCACGCCGCAGATGCGGCTGGCCCGGCAACAGAACCTTGATGAATATCGCTTACATGCCAGTAGCGTTACCCCTGCATTGAGCCGTGATTTCGGTGCCAGCGTGGAAAAGTTCAACAGCGCCGCTGCGATGAAACTCGATCAAACCCGCAGCAACGGTGACGATCTGATCGGCCACACCAAAATTGTGCTGATAATCGCATTGTTGTTTGGTATAGGCATTTTGATATTTACCGACCGCTATTTGATGGCGATGATGGTGCGGCCGCTGAATACTTTGCGCGAACATTTCCGCTTGATTGCCGAGGGTGATCTTACTCACCCGCTGCAATATATGAACCGAAACTGCGTGGGTCAACTGGTGCCGCTGGTACAGGCTATGCAGGACAATCTGCGCGAAGCCGTGAGTTCAATTCGTAGTGGAACCGACAATATTCACCTTGGTGCGGCTGAAATCTCAACCGGCAACAACGATCTGTCATCGCGTACCGAGCAGCAGGCTTCAGCACTGGAGCAGACAGCTGCCAGCATGGAACAACTCACCGCCACGGTAAAACTCAACGCTGACCATGCACGTCAGGCCAGCACATTAGCTGACAACGCGTCGCTAACGGCAGGTAAAGGCGGCAAACTGGTGACAGAAGTGGTGAGTACGATGGAGGGCATCGCTGACAGTTCGAAGAAAATAGCTGATATCACCTCGGTGATTAACAGCATTGCGTTCCAGACTAATATCCTGGCGCTTAATGCTGCGGTGGAGGCAGCGCGAGCCGGGGAGCAGGGGCGTGGGTTTGCCGTGGTCGCCAGCGAAGTGCGTAATCTGGCGCAGCGCAGCGCAGGAGCGGCCAGGGAGATCGAAACCCTGATCGCCGATTCAGTTGCCCGCGTGGAAAATGGCTCGAAACTGGTGGGCCAGGCGGGCAGCAACATGCAGGATATTATGCAGTCAGTTAATGAAGTCACCGAGATAATGAAGCAGATCTCGTGCGCATCTGAGGAACAAAGTAAGGGTATCGATCAGGTAGCCAGTGCAGTTTCAGAAATGGACAGCGTAACCCAACAGAACGCCGCACTGGTTGAGCAGGTATCTTCAGCCGCCAGCGCGTTAGAACGGCAGACCGAAGAACTGACTCTTTCCGTCGCCAGGTTCCGCTTATCTGCAACCGAAGTAACCAAGGCACGGCCGCTGGCGAGGCAAATAGCGGTCAACGTACCCAAAGCTATGGTTGCTAAGCCATCTGGCGACGATTGGGTCGCGTTCTGAGAGAATTAAATTAACCGAGCGCTCACCCAGTAGCAGGGCGTAACTATCGACGGGCGACGGGTCAGCGCCCGTTTTCATCCTGCCGGGCCAGATACCTGAAGGCCAGTATCCACCTCACTGGTCACCAACTCCCAGCCAAATCTACTATTTTTATTTTTTTATTCAATACGCTACATCTTCACTATCATCCCACTCCCTTTTCAAAATGATATTCCCCCATCAACTGAGGTCATTATGGTAAACATAAATGAAGAGGTCTCTGCTCTGGAGACATTTCCACCGGGTGCTGATCTCTCTGCCAATCTGGCACAATTTGCCAAAGACGATAAAAACTGCTCCCTGACCGATATGGTTGAGTCAGCCAGGAGCGAAGTTGAGACATTTTCACCCCGATCTTACCGATGCTTTGTTAAAGAAGTTTCCGTTGGCGTACTGGAAACGTTAGTAAACTGGCACCCCTTGAGCGGTGATGCCGCACACGCAGAAAGCGAAGCCCTGGAGGTCATGTTACAAGGAAAAAAACTTCAGCTTGAAGCAGAAGAAGTCCGTGTATCTCTCAACGTACCCGATTGGCCAAAACCGCCTCCATTCACACTAAAGGGAATAGCCGGACTCGCTCTGGGTGCTGCTGCTGCATTGACCGGCGCGGGTTTTTATTTGAGACAGGTCAACAGAGATGGCCGAAAAGAAGATTTCACGCCAGCCTGGGGTACTTCACAAAAAGCGACTGCTACACCGGGCCCGCGGCTGACAGATTTCCTGCAAGGGCATTTACACCTCAAAAGTATCAGAGAGGGATCAGGGCTGGGCAGGCGTCACATTGCTGAATCACCGCCAGCACAAAACAGTCCGGATAGAGTGAAAATTAAGCCGAAGCGAAAATATCATAAAGTAAGTGGTGCCCTTTCCAGTTCGGCGACCGAACAGCAAACGAATAACTCAACCATTCCCTTCAGTATGACAGCCGCCAGCCATTCTTCGGGCGGGGCTTCGCGGCCCGTAATTAAGCCATTTGATAAAAGGAGATTTTTTATTGCCCCGAATGTTAATAACAACGGCGCAGGCGACAGTTCTCCGCCTACCGCAAAACCCTCAGAAAACACCCATGTTAAAATTGAAAAGCTGTATGACTTCTCATGTATTGATAAGCGCAAAGTCTTATCGTGGGTCGATGTTATCAGGCTGGTTGGTGTAACGCTTGGCTCCCCACTGAAAGCCCTGGCAGAAGAGTCACAGGTTATACATCACCAGAATACCCTGCATCTGGGGTGCCCCCCCGATGAAAACAGTCAATATCTGGCCGATATCGCTGGACAAGTTGACACGGTATTAACTCAGGTTTTGACTATGCTTCCCAGCTCGTCTCCTCTTAGCGTACTTCAGCTGATGATTGCTCCGGCACTTGAGGTGTTCGCTAACCAGCTGGATGGAAAGCAGGTAGATTGGCAGAAAATAACCGACATTAACAAACAGATATTACTTATGTCTCGTCAGACAATACCCACTCTGGCTCCAGATGAATTAATGATGTTATACGATAAAGAAAAAATTCAAACTCAAAAACCAACGTCTGCAGACGCTGAAAAAATAAAAAAAGGTTTAATCTAAAAGACGGGGAGTTGACAGTAAAAGTACAAGACCAGGAGTACCTTTATAAAGAAGACGCATCCGGCATTACATATATTCAAAAAGAAGATGCGGCAAAAATAATTATCTTTGATACCAATACAGCACAGTGGGAGTTTTCGAAAAACATAAATCATCAAGATTTTTATCAGAAATCATTAAAGGTTGATTATGGGGTGCAATTAGAAAAATTGCCGGGGAACGGTGAATTCACTATCAATAATTACGATGTGGTTAATAATGTGTTCATTTTCACCAAAGACAAAGTTTCTTCCAGGTCAATACTGATGGATGGATTTATTATCCCCGTCGAACAATTTAAACCGGAAGGTTGGCAAACTGTCACTGTAACTTCACCGCCGCAGACGGCTGAAATGAGAGTTTTGTTAAAAAAGGGCAATAGCTGGTTTTTCGAAGCCGAGTCAACACTGATAGACGAAAATCTTGATCTGCTTTTAGCGAGTAAGGGCAAAGGGGTAAGTCATCTCAGGGAGAACAAGTTCACTAACATCCAGGATGATGGGTTTAGCTACGACAGATTCAACAGGCCACAAATAAAATATAAGAACAAATACAGTGATGTCAGTCAAGTTACCGATTCGATCTATATGATAAATGATATCCCGGGGAATTTTTTCGTTAGGGAAAATGAACATTTCATCTTGCAAAGCTCCGACGATATCATTAAAGGCCACGAAAGAGAACTTGCTGGTGACGCACTGTTTGACACCAGAAACAGCGTCTATATAGAGAGGGAGGCGCAGGGTTATATTTTGGCACAGGGGAAATTAACGGTCAGTTCACCCAAGGTGATAATTGGTCCGGGAGTTTATTTAGACGCGAAAGGAAGTGTAATATTTTCAACAGGGAACAGTAATTTTGAGGTGGCTTATTATAAAGGCGGTGTTCTTGAAATTAAAAGGGGGTATGATGATGGCGGTAAAAATATCGCGCTGTATTTTGATGATGGCACCTATTACAGGGTAAGGAAGGAAAATTATGTTCCCGCCAAAAAATACAAAAAACTCAGTGGCTGCAAGCATAAGCGCTCACCGGCTGGCTCATCAAAATCTTGCTTACCTGTAATGATGACAGAAAGTTTAAATAAGTTATTAAACAATGAGATTATAAAGGGGAATACCAGTAATAAGACCCTGTTAGACAAGTCCATCGCCAGTAGCCCACTTGACGATTTTCCTAATTTGAAATATTCGGATGGAAATGGAAGGCTTTATTTTCTTCATGAGGGATGTTACTTCAGTGCCAAATGGGTAACTAAAGATGACAAGTTAAACCCCACAGGGAGGCCCGCTATAAAATTGTATGCAAAAGGTAATATTTTTCGCAAGCATAGAGACATTGCGATTATTACCAGTGAAATAAAAGACGGTAAATACGAGGTAAAAACCACTGTTGAATACATCTCGGAAAAACTCAACATAGATGAGCTCATGGCCGAGGATTTTAACCAAAAACGAAGATACAGACGCATTTCGGGCTTAAACTCTCTTGCCAACGCCGTCAGGCAGGTTAATTTATCTGGCAAGTATTACTTCACTAAAACTAAGACGACATTTACTCCGGACATTCCCGACGATACAATGAATACAATTATACGAAAAAAATTCTATCCTGAAAGAGTGGTTAATAATCCTGACAATCGGATAGAGATCCTGGGCGTAAAAGAAGTTTCACCTCTACGACCTTACTATCTGCGCGCTGTCTCTGCTGAAATCATGCAACATATTGAATATATCAGAGAAGAGTTATTGCCGGTGGTATTGATCGGGCTGAATAGTTTATCTGAAAATTACAGGGTCTATTTTGGAAAATTATTTAAAACTGATGATGCTAATTTTCTCATCAACTTCTCCGCCCGGCTGTCCAGTCGATTCAATAAGATAAGTAGCAATCTGAATATGAGTAATATATATTTGTGCGCACTCCATCATCAGGCGGCCAGAAGGGCTTCAGGGCATAAACCTGGCGAAGAATACAGTTACCAGCAAATTCTAACCGCTGATGAAAGACAGCAGGGAACCTTTGCCACCACGCTAACCGACAGCAGCAAACGAATTTTCATTAATACCGATAAGCTATATTATATTTCCCCTGATGCTCATGGCAACACGCTGAGCGAAGAAACATCTACAGATGTTGTCACTATGCTAATTCATGAAGGCTCTCACATTGGCCTTATGGCAACTGATATTGTCTATTTCCCCAGGGATGAGGGCATTATCGCTCCAATCCTTGATTGTATCGACCATATGAAGAAAGCCATCAGAAACAACAGGGTAGTAAACAGGGATGACTTCAAGCGCATTAATAATGAATATTTTGGCGGTATATCAGTTTATAAAGAGGTAAAGAATGATATTATGCAAAGAGATGATCTTGTTTATATCATTGAAAAAGATCCGGCTTATCTGGCTCATTTATTGTTGAATAATGCAGATGGTCTGGCTATTTTAGCCAGAGACCTTTACGAAATATCTTAAAAATCATAAAATCCGTAATCTTTAATCTATCTGCCCGGTTGTGATGTAACTTTCTTATGCAGTCGATTCGCGCTAACTTTCGCAGCAATGTCGGATAAACCTGTTTAACCCACCCAATGACATATCCACCAGGGTAACTTTCAAACTAATATCTGTCATAGCCTGCTGGCAAGCAGGCTTAATAGCTATTACTGACAGGGTTAGCGATCCTGTGCCGCCAACAAACAGATCTTCTCTGCCAGCTGATAGGATTTTACAAAGGAGGGGACAGGCAGGAACTCAAATTTTGAATGGAAATTATGCGCCCCGGTAAAGAAGTTCGGCGTTAATAACCCTTTGGCTGACAGAGCTGCGCCATCGGTGCCACCGCGCATCGCAATGACTTTGGGTTGAATGTCCAGCTGCGCCATTGCATTGAAGATAAGATCGATTGCCCGCCGATCGTCACCGATGGCGTTACTGATATTGCTATAGGTATCGCTGATATTCACCTCAACCTTAGCCGTGGGATGTGCCAGCCTGATTTTCTCGGCCACCTCGATAATTTGCTGTTTGCGCCGGGCAAATGCGCTCAGGTCGAAGTCACGGATGCCGGCTTTGAGATGAGCTACGCTGGTATTAGCGTGCAGATCGTAAAACCAGATATATCCTTCACGCCCGGCAGTATGCTCCGGCGTTTGCTGGCGATCAAAATGACTTATAAAATCACAGGCCATCAGCAGGGGATTTACCAGTACGCCTTTGCCCGACATCGGGTGAGCAGTTACCCCGGTCAGCGTAATATCGGCAGCCGCTGCGTTGAAGTTTTCATAAACCACTTCGCCCAGCTCGCAGCAATCAATGGTATAGGCAAAATCAACATTGAACCGCCTGCTAAGATCCAGCGCCTTAGCGCCGCGCAGGCCGATCTCTTCATCCGGTACAAACGCCAGCACAATGTCGCCGTGTTCATCTTTATCAGACAGGTTTTCCATCAGCGTCATTACCACCGCCACTGCCGCTTTGTTATCCGCTCCCAGCACGCTGGTTCCGTCGCTAAAGATAATATCCTGGCCGTGATAGGCGTCTATTTCCGGGTGCTCCGCGCGGCGCAGCCAGATATCCTCTGCGGCATTCAGGCACAGATCCTCGCCTTTAAAATGCAGGGTTTGCGGATGAATATGCGGCGAAAGGCCGACATCCACGGTATCAATATGGCTAATGAATCCGATACGCGGCGCGCCGGGACGATTGCCTTTTTTCACTGCGGTGACGGTAGCGAACTCATCAATCACCACGTCCTTCATACCCAGGTTTTGCAACTCATCCGCCAGCAGTTGTGCCATTTGATGTTGTTCAGGGGTGCTGGGCAACACCTTTGAAGCGGCATTGCTCTGGCTGCTCACCGCCAGATAGCGGTAGAAACGTTGGGTTAGCTGGCGGGCCAGGGATTCATTCATAACAGTTCCTTATTTTCTCAGACTAAAGGAGTCTTGTAATGTTGCAAAATGTGCTATTTATTAGCCACTTTCCTTTACAGGCTAACCGTGCGCTGACCATCTCATGCTGGTTTATGCTGCCGGGCAGGCTGCCGAAAGCCACCTGAAGGGTGTCTCAACGGGCGGGGAGCTAACAGCTTTTGATGTTTTACGTAAAGACTTCATATGTCAATAAAAGAGAGGATGGAAATGAAGAAAACCCTGCTGCAGATGGTGCTGGCGGCACTGACGTTGAGTATAGCCAGCGGTGCGCTGGCGAAAACGCTGGTGTATTGCTCGGAAGGTTCGCCAGAAAACTTTAACCCGCAGTTATTTACTTCCGGCATCAGCATAGATGCCAGCGCGGTGCCGTTATACAACCGTCTGGTTGAATTTGTGCCCGGCACAACCCAGCTGGTGCCCAGCCTGGCGGAGCGCTGGGACATCAGCCCGGACGGTAAGATCTATACATTCCATCTGCGCAGCGGCGTGAAGTTTCACAGCAACAAACATTTCCAGCCTACGCGTGATTTCAACGCTGACGACGTCATCTTCTCTTTTATGCGTCAGAAGGATCCCGCCAATCCTTACCACAATGTCTCAAACGGTACTTACGCCAATTTCAACAGCCTTGAATTTGGTAGCCTGCTGCAAAAAATTGAAAAGGTGGATGATCTCACCGTGCGTTTTACCCTGGCACGTGCGGAAGCGCCATTTCTAGCCGATCTCAGTTGGTATTTCGCCTCTGTCCAGTCGGCGGAATACGCCGATGCGATGCTCAAAGCCGGCACGCCTGAAATGGTGGACCATGAGCCGATTGGCACCGGTCCTTTTGAAATGATGCAATATCAGAAAGACTCGCGGATCATGTTCCGCGCTTTCCCGCAATACTGGCGGGGCAAAGCAAAGCTGGATCGGCTGGTTTACAGCATCACGCCGGATGCTTCAGTACGCTCCGCCAGGCTTGAGAAAAATGAATGCCAGGTCATACCGTTCCCCAATCCGACCGATCTGTCACGGCTGCGGGCTAACCCCAATGTGAAGGTGATGGAAAAAGCCGGCCTGAATACCGGTTATCTGGCGTTTAATACCAAAAAAGCGCCGCTGGACAACGTTAAGGTCCGCCAGGCGTTAAGCATGGCAATCAACAAGCAGGCGATCATTGATGCAGTGTTCCTGGGAACCGGGACCATCGCGAAAAACCTGCTCCCGCCCGGAGTCTGGAGCGCGAATAATGAATTAAAGGATTATGACTATGCGCCGCAGCAGGCGAAAGCGCTGCTCAGGGAGGCAGGCATCGCGCCGGGAACCACTATCGATCTGTGGGCAATGCCGGTGCAACGTCCGTACAATCCGAACGCACGCCGCATGGCTGAAATGATCCAGGCTGACTGGGCGAAAATTGGCATAAAGGCCAATATCGTCAGCTATGAGTGGGGTGAGTATCTGTCCCGTATTCATAAAGGTGAACACGATGCGGCGCTAATGGGCTGGACTACCGCCACCGGTGACCCGGATAACTTCTTCAGTCCGCTATTTGGCTGCACGGCGGCGAACGGCGGCGGCAATGCGTCTAAATGGTGCTATCCCCCGTTTGAACAGCTGATCCGCAAGGCGCGCAGCGAGCAGGATCGTCAGCAGCGCACCATTTATTACCGCGAAGCGCAGCAAGTCATGCACGATCAGGCACCGGCAGTGATGATTGCTCACTCAACCATCTTTGAACCGGTACGGAAAGAAGTCACCGGCTACGAGGTCGACCCCTTTGGTAAACATATCTTCTATCAGGTAGATCTCAAACAGCCGTAACCTTGCGGCCCGTCAAAGGGCCGCCAGTCCTTCGTCTTCCGCCGGAAATGCCCGCGAATTGATCCTGCCGTATCGTGCGCATAAACGTTGCTGCTGTGTTGCTGCCGCCCCGGATATCGATGCCCTGATGTTATTGGCCATCTGGCTAATCACACCACACGGCTTCACGCACGTTGACGGCGCGTGGCAGCAGTCCTAGCGCAAAGAAACGGTCAGCAATCGCCTGCTGCTGGCGAATAATCGTCAAATCCATGCGCCGGGTATGATGACAGCGCCGCAGTAGCGCATTTGACAGGGCCTGAGGGGGCAGCCCAAGTTCGGCTGAAAGCTGACGTGCTGCCTCGTTGCGATGGCTGTCAATATATTGTCCGGCCTGCTGCAGCTCGCTAAGCACGGTCGACAGCAGATCGCCGGAATGTGCGGCAAATTCGCGATGTGCCAGATAAAACTGGTGGTTGTCCACCCGTCCGCATCCGTCGGCAATGGTCCGCAGCTGGCCATGATATTCGGCGGCGCTAAGTAGCGGATCCCACATCATCCACGCATCAACCGCATGGCGATCGCTCGGCGTCAGCGGGTACTTTGGTGCAGCGTACAGTATGCGGACGTCGTCCGGCGTCATGCCGACCTCGTCCAGCATCTGTACTAACAGATAGTGCACATTGGAACCTTTATTCACGGCGATACGCTTGCCGTGGAGATCGGCAATCGTGCGGATCGGGCTGTCATTGGTAACCATCAGCGCCACGCTCTGCGGGGCAGCAGGTTCCCAGGCCACGTAGCGTAGCGGACTGTTACCAGCCTGGGCGAACAGCGGCGGGACTTCGCCGGTGGTGCCAAAATCTATTTCACCGTTACCCAGCGCATGAAGCAGCTGTGGCCCGGTGGAAAATTCGCTCCACAGCACGCTAACCCCCTGACTGATAAACGCCACCTCAAGGCTTTGCCGCGCCTTGAGTATGGCGAGATTGCCAAATTTCTGGTAACCGATACGCAATTCGCGCTCCGCAGTTCGCGGCGGGGCGTTGATGCTGTGCAACCGTTTGGCGCAGCCGGAACGTCTTTTAATCAGTCCCAGATGACCAAGATGCGTACGCAGCGTATGGCGGCTGATGCCGAGCAGAGCGGCCGCCTGTAGCTGATTACCGCCGCTGATTTCAAAGGCGTTGCGCACCAGCGCGGAGAGCACCCGCTGATACAGCCTGTCGCCGTCGCCCAGAAGCTGTTGCTGGATAAACGCGTCCAGCGCAGGGTCACTGGCCGGTAGCGGCTGTGGTTCAGGCGGATTGAGCCGGAGCTGCTGCGGGCTTATCAGCGTCTCTTTGCTCAGCAGCACGGCGTTATGCAGGGTGTTTTCCAGTTCGCGCACGTTTCCCGGCCACGGGTACTCTGTCAGCGTTGTGAGGCTTTCCGCGCTCAGGCGCAGCTGCGGCCGACCCAGGCAACGGGCATACATCGTCAGGAAATGGTCGGCCAGCAGCGGGATGTCTTCACGCCGCTGCCGCAGCGGGGGCAGATTAACGGCCGCCACGTTCAGGCGATAAAACAGGTCCTGACGAAAGCGGCGTTCACGGATAGCCTGCACCAGATCGACATGGGTAGCGGCAACCACCCGCACGTTCACCTTCACCGGACGATGCGAGCCAACGCGGGTGACTTCCCGCTCCTGTAGCACGCGCAGCAGTTTCACCTGCAGCGGCAGACTGAGTTCGCCAATCTCATCCAGCAGCAGGGTGCCCCCTTCTGCTGCTTCAAACCAGCCCTGATGCCGCTCAGCCGCGCCGGTAAAAGCGCCTTTTTCATGACCAAACAGTTCAGACTCGGCCAGGCTTTCGCTTAGCGCACCGCAGTTGACGGCCACGAAAGGCCCGGACTGGCGCGGGCTGTGATGGTGCAGGTAGCGGGCCACCACCTCTTTACCGGTTCCGGTTTCTCCGACGATCAGCACGGTGGCTTCGGTAGGAGCAAGGCGGTCCAGCACGCTCTGAAACGCGACGGAGGCGGGATCGACCAGTTGCGGACCTTGATGCTGCATCATTCACTCCGGTGGTTGCACAGAACAGCAGAGTATCTTGTCGCCAGCGAGGCGGCGAGGGGGTAAACGACATCAGTGCTGCAAATGCGGCAATCACTGCTGGCTTGTTGTTGCATTTGCCACACTGCGGTGCCCGGCATATTAAAGTTAACCCAATGATAATAAACATAATATTTTTAATTCGTACCTGGCACAATTTCTGCTTAATTCTTTATAACCAAACAATTAATTTTGTTCTGATAAATTCAGATATCGTTATATAGGAAGCGGATAATGAGTGAGTTACCCCAGGGCAATATCAAGGTTTTCTGGTTTCTCCCGACCCACGGCGACGGGCGCTATCTGGGCACGACACAAGGCGGGCGCGCCGTCGACCTGCCTTATTTACAGCAGGTGGCGCTGGCCGCCGACAACCTTGGCTATTACGGCGTGCTGATCCCGACCGGCAAAAGCTGCGAAGACGCCTGGCTGGTAGCATCAGCTCTGGCGCCGCTTACCAAACGGCTGCGTTATCTGGTGGCGGTGCGGCCCGGCCTGCAACCGCCAAGCCTGGCAGCGCGGATGGCAGCCACCCTTGACCGGCTGTCAGAAGGCCGGCTGCTGATCAACGTGGTCACCGGCGGTGATCCGGTAGAGAATAAAGGGGACGGTATCTTCCTCAACCACGCCGAGCGCTACCAGGTGACGCAGGAATTTCTTGAGGTCTATTCGCGCCTGCTGAAAGGTGAAAAAGTGGATTTCCACGGCAGGCATATCCGCGTTGAGGGCGCTGAAATCCTGTTCCCTCCGGTGCAGGAAAATGGCCCGCCGCTCTATTTTGGCGGGTCATCACCGGAAGCAACCGACGTTGCGGCAAATCAGATCGATACCTGGCTGACCTGGGGAGAACCGCCGGATCGGGTAGCGGAGAAAATCGCCCTGGTGCGCCAGCGTGCGCAACAGCAGGGCCGCCGGCTTAACTACGGCATTCGCCTGCATGTGATCGTGCGTGAAACCGAAGAAGAAGCCTGGGCCGCCGCCGACCGGCTGATCGCCCACCTTGACGATGAAACCATAGCCGCCGCGCAGAAGATTTTTTCCCGTATGGACTCTACGGGGCAGGCGCGGATGAGCGCACTCCACGGCGGATCGCGTGACAATCTGCGCATCGCACCCAATCTGTGGGCGGGGGTGGGCCTGGTGCGCGGCGGGGCCGGTACTGCGCTGGTTGGCAACCCGCAACAGGTAGCCGGGCGTATCCGCGAGTATCAGGCGCTGGGCATTGATAACTTTATTTTTTCCGGCTATCCACATCTTGAAGAAGCTCACCGCTTTGCCGATCTGGTGATGCCGCTGCTGCCGCTGGCGTTACATGGCGATAAGCGTCAGCGCACGGTAAATACCGGCCCGTTCGGTGAGACCATCGGCGGCGACCGCCGTCCTGAAAAAACCAGCAGCACCCGCTAAGGAACCCGATATGAGCCAACAACCGATGCAATTTGCCTACTGGGTACCCAACGTTTCCGGCGGGCTGGTGATCAGCCAGATCCCCCAGCGCACCGGCTGGGATGCTGAATACAACCGCAGGCTGGCGCAGATCGCGGAAAAAGCCGGGTTTGACTATGCGCTGACGCAAATCCGCTTTACCGCAGGATATGGTGCCGATAATCAGCATGAATCAGTCAGTTTCTCTCAGGCTTTGCTGGGCGCAACTGAAAAGCTCAAGGTGATTGCCGCGCTGCTGCCCGGCCCGTGGAATCCCACGCTGGCGGCGAAACAGATCGCCACCATCAGCCATCTGTCCAATGCCCGTATCGCGGTCAATATCGTCAGCGGCTGGTTCCGCGGTGAATTTAAGGCGATTGGCGAGCCGTGGCTCGATCACGAAGAGCGCTATCTGCGCTCTGAGGAGTTTATCCGCTGCCTGAAGGGCATCTGGCAGCAGGAGCATTTCAATTTTGCCGGGGATTTCTATCGCTACCGTAACTACGCGCTGAAGCCCAAACCGCTCGACCCGCAGCCAGAGATATTCCAGGGGGGCAGCTCGCGTGCGGCACGCGACATGGCGGCACGGGTTTCAGACTGGTATCTCACTAACGGCAACACGCCGGAGGCCATTCGTCAGCAGGTGGACGATATCCGGCACAAAGCGGCAGCTAACCTGCATCGGGTGAGAATTGGCGTCAACGGCTTTGCGATCGCCCGCGACAGCGAAAAAGACGCTCAACAGGTACTACAGGACATTATCCGGCATGCCAACCCGGATGCGGTGAAAGGCTTTCAGCACGAGGTACAGAACGCCGGTAACGCTTCGCCGGAAGGCGAGGGCAACTGGGCTGAATCGACTTATGAGGATCTGGTGCAATACAACGACGGTTTCAAAACCAACCTGATCGGCACACCGCAGCAGATCGCCGAACGCATCATGGCGCTGAAGGATGCCGGGGTAGATCTGATGCTGCTGGGCTTCCTGCATTGCCAGGAGGAAGTCGGGTACTTCGGGCGCGAGGTGATCCCGCTGGTGAGGGAGCTGGAGCAGCAACGGCGAGAGGTGAAGTATGGCTGAACGTCATGTGGTGATTGTTGGCGGCGGCTTCACCGGCACCGCGCTGGCTATTCATTTGGCGAGACTCGGCAAAGCGGGGCTTTCGGTGACCATTGTGGAACCGCGGCCGCAGCTGGCGCGCGGGGTAGCCTACGCCACGCAAGATCCGGCGCACCGCGTTAACGTGCCCGCTGACCGTATGCAGCTGTCGGCCGCACAGCGGGGCGATTTCGATCGCTGGTATCGCGCCTCTGCCGCGTTTCGTGATGATGCGGCAGCACGCTGGCCGGATGGCAAGGTTTATCCGCAGCGCGAGCAGTTCGGCCGCTATGTCGCCGAACAGTTTTCCTGGTTACAGCAACATTCTGCAGTGAAACTGCGCCACGTCTGCGACCGGGCGATAACGCTGGAGCAGGGAACAATCCTCACCGCCCGGGGCAGCAGGTTGCCCGCTGATGAAGTGGTGCTGGCAATCAGCCACCCGCCGCCAACTCTGCCGCGTGCGCTGGTGCAAACCCTGCAAGGCCATGCCGGGTTAATCGCCGATCCGTGGCGCCCGGCTGCACTGGCAAGTATCGGCCGTGACGAGCGGGTGGCGATAATGGGCAGCGGCCTGACCATGTGCGATGTGGTGGCTACGTTACACCGTAACGGTCATCGTGCACGGATAACCGCCTTTTCCCGTCGTGGCCTGCTGCCGCGCCCCAATCTGAGTGGCCAGTTTGCCGCCCTGGCCCTTGACTATCAGCAGCCGCAGCAGGCGACCGCGCTCGGCTGGCTAAGGCGTACCCGTCGTGAAGTGGCGCACGCAGCGGCACACCAGCTGCCGTGGCAGCTGGTGCTGGACGATATTCGCCTGAACGCTCAGCACATCTGGCAGCAGCTGTCGTTGCACGAACAGGGACGCTTTCTGCGCCATCTGCGCCCGTGGTGGGATGTGCATCGCTACCGCAGCGCGCCGCAAGTTAACGCCGTGCTGGAGCGATTGACCCGCAGCGGGCAGTTCCGGCTGCAGGCAGCGCGCTTGTTCAAAGCTCAGGCAGCGGGTGCGCAGATTGATTTAGTGCTGCAGTCGCGTAACGGCGCGGAACAGGCGTTGCGCGTTGACCGGCTGGTTGTCACCACCGGCCCGGCACATGGCGAGCTGTTGCAGAGTGATGCCCTGTTACACCAGCTACAGACGTCAGGCGTGGCGCAGGCCGATCCGCTGGGGCTGGGTATTCTGGTCAACGCCCGTTCGCAAACGGTCAACCGTCACGGTGACGCCAATCCGCACCTTTATGTGGCCGGCCCGGCGGCACGCGGCCGCTTTGGTGAGCTGATGGGGCTGCCGCAGGTGGCGGAACACGCGGAAAGCGTTGCCCGACAACTGCTGGAGCTTGAAACCGCGCAGCTTGTGCCGCGCTGTCGATGCACCGCTTAATTTTCTGAGCGTTTAACCCACCCTCTGTTCCTTGTTACCTGCAACGGGCGGGCTGCATCCGGCCGTTATCCACTGGAGAATGCGATGTCTGCACAACGAGAAATTCGTCTGAACGCCTTTGATATGAACTGTGTTGGTCACCAGTCTCCGGGGCTGTGGGCGCATCCGCGCGATCGTTCATGGCAGTATAAAGACCTGAGCTACTGGACCGATCTGGCCCGTCTGCTGGAGCGCGGCAAATTTGACGGGTTGTTTATTGCCGATGTGCTGGGCGTTTACGACGTGCTGAATGGTAATAACCATGCCGCTATTCGCAACGGCACCCAGGTGCCGGTCAACGACCCGCTGGCGCTGATCACCCCGATGGCGCTGGTTACCGAGCATCTTGGCTTTGGTCTGACCGCTTCATTGTCGTTTGAACATCCTTACCCGTTTGCCCGGCGCATCTCCACGCTCGACCATCTGACCAAAGGGCGCATTGGCTGGAACATCGTCACCTCATACCTGGAAAGCGGGGCGCGTAATATCGGCCAGCAGGCGCAAACCGATCATGATGCACGCTACGACTATGCCGATGAATATCTACAGGTGGTGTACAAATTGCTGGAAGGCAGCTGGGAAGAGGGGGCCGTTTTGCGCGATCGCCAGCGCCGACTGTTCAGCGACCCGAGCAAAATTCATCCAATAAACCATCAGGGGACCTTCTTCCAGGTTCCCGGCATTCACCTGTGTGAACCCTCGCCGCAGCGTACCCCGGTGCTGTATCAGGCTGGCGCTTCCAGCCGGGGTAAACGGTTCGCTGCCGAACATGCCGAATGCGTATTCGTTGCCGCGCCATCAAAAGTGTTGCTGAAAAAAACCGTGGCTGATATTCGCCGTCGCGCCGCAGAAACCGGTCGCGATCCGCGCAGCATCCTGATTTTCAATCTGCAAACGGCCATCGTTGGCGCGATGGACCAGGAGGCGCAGGCCAAATGGCTGGATTATAAAAGCTACGTGAGCTATGAAGGGGCGCTGGCGCTGATTTCAGGCTGGACCGGGATTGACTTTGGCCAGTATCAACCGGACCAGGTGCTGAAGCACCTGCATACCAACGCCATCCAGTCGGCGGTGGAAACCTTCTCTACCGCCGATCCTGACCGGCAATGGACGGTACAGGCGCTGGCCGACTGGGTGGGAATTGGCGGCTTTGGCCCGCTGCTGGTCGGCAGCGCGCAAACCGTGGCAGACGAGCTACAAAGCTGGGTAGAAGAGACCGACGTCGATGGATTTAACCTTGCTTATGCACTGACCCACGAAACTTTCAGCGACGTGGTGGAACACCTGATCCCGGAACTGCAAAAACGCGGCGTTTATAAACAGGCGTATCAGCCCGGCACGCTGCGCGAGAAGCTCTTTAATCAGGGCGCACGCCTGGCTGCGCCACATCCTGCTGCGGGATATCGTCGTACAACGGCTGACTTTCGCTGGCGTTAATCGATCATCCGCTGGCGCCAGGCGGCGTGATACTGGCGATTCTGCTGCCGGGACTGTGGCTGTTTGCGGAGGGTTTCGGCCCCGGCGCCCAAATGATGGTTTACCCGGCGCTGCCCTGTCCCACCCATATCTGCGCTACCGGCGTGGGCTTTGGGCGTTCGCTGTCCGGCGTCGGCAGCGCGCTGGCGTTGTTTATCCTGCCGGTTTTGCAGGCCGCCTTTGGCAGCAACATGTTCTGGATTGTCTCTCTGGCCGCCATTATCCCGATTATCTTCCTGCTGGCGATCCGCGTCGAACCGACCAGACAGGATATTGATTACAACACTGAAGAGGAAGCATCTGATGTCTGAACCGACCCCCGATATTGCCCCATTGAACGCGCGCTTTCGCCCGATTTTTGCGCGTATCGCCGCCGGTACCATTGAACGAGAATTAACGCGCACGCTGCCGCTGGAACCTTTACGCTGGCTGAAAGAAGGCGGATTTGGCGCGCTGCGCATACCGCAGCGTGACGGCGGCTTTGGTGCCACGCTGCCGCAGCTGTTCCAGTTGCTAACCGAACTGGCTGAAGCGGATCCTAACCTGCCACAGGCGCTGCGCGCCCATTTCGCTTTTGTCGAAGACAGGCTTAACCAGCCTGACAGCGAGGAGCGACAGCGCTGGTTCCGCCGCTTTGTCGATGGCCAGCTGGTTGGCAGCGGCTGGAGCGAGACAGGTCAGCTTAAGCTGGGGGAAGTGCTCACTAAAGTGAACCCGGCTGCCAACGGCTGGACGTTGTCTGGCGAGAAATTCTACAGCACCGGTACGCTGTATGTCGACTGGATCGACGTGTATGCCCGGCGGAGCGACAACGGGCGTGATGTGATTGCGCTGGTCAGTACGCAGCAGGACGGCGTGGAGCGAGAAGATGACTGGGATGGTTTCGGCCAGCGTCTGAGCGGCAGCGGTACCACGCGCTTCCGACAGGCCCTTGTTGAGCAAGGGCACGTTTATGACTTCAGCCAGCGCTTTCGTTATCAAACCGCCTTCTATCAACAGGTTTTAGTGTCAACGCTGGCGGGCACGGGCCGCGCCATAAGACGTGATGCCGCAGCGGGCGTCGCTGGCCGCCAGCGGATATACAGCCACGGTAACGCCAGACGGGTAAGAAACGATGTACAGGTGTTACAGGTGGTGGGGCAGATTTCCAGCTGGGTGTATGCGGTGGAGGCGACGGTGCAGCGGGCTGCCCATGCACTGCAACAGGCTTACGAGCTGCATGGCAGCGCAGACGACCGATTGATTCAGCAGGCCAATATCCACGCAGAACTCGAATCAGCCCAGGCTCAGATAATTGCCAGCGAGCTGATCCCGCGCGCCGCCAACGAACTGTTCAACGCGCTGGGCGCTTCAGATACGCGCGTCAGCAAAGCGCTGGACAGACACTGGCGTAACGCGCGTACCCTTGCGTCACACAATCCGGTGATTTACAAAATCCGTAATGTTGGAGACTGGGAGGTCAACGGCAAGGAACCGACATTTATCTGGCAAATTGGTAACGGGGAATAGGGGAACGCACAGCGAAAAAGCAAAAAGCTGACCCGGGCCAGGATCCCATCAGGCCCGGGTTTTTACTTAACGCTAAGAATACTATCCGTTCAGGCGCAGCTGCGGGTGGCGCTTCATACTCCAGGCGCACCACAGCAGAGACAGCACGCCAATCGCGCCGCCAACATAACCAACGCTGGCCATATTCAGGTGCAGACTCACCTGACCACCGAGCAGCGCTCCGGCGCCAATACCGATGTTATAAATACCAGACAGCAACGACATTGCCACGTCGGTGGCATCCGGGGCCAGTGCCAGCACGCGCACCTGTACCGCCAGCCCCATTACCATCACCGCCATGCCCCAGACAATGCAGAGTGTGGAAACTGCAATCGTATGGGTTGCGGCGACATAGAGAGACATCATCGACAGGGTAATCAAGGCGATGGCTCCGATCAAAAACGTGGCCGGGAATTTATTGCCATAAATGCTGAACAGCACGCTGCCGACAATTCCCGCCGCGCCGAAAATTAACAGCAGGAAAGTGGTGAAGCCCCCACTCAGTCCCGCAACGCTCTGAATAAACGGTTCAATATAGCTATAGGCGGTGTAATGCGCGGTGACGGTAACGGCAATCAGCAGATACAGCGCCACCAGCGCCGGTCGGCGAAACAGCATCGGCACGCTTTTCAACGAACCGGTATGTTCGCTTGGCAGCTTCGGCAGCAGTTTCAGCAACAGCAACAGGGTGACCAGCGCGACCGCGCCAATCACGGCGAAAGTCATTCGCCAGCCGAGCAGTTGGCCAATCATCCGCCCGATTGGCAAGCCGAGCACCATCGCCAGCGCCGTGCCGGTAGCCATCATACTCAATGCCTGAGTCTTTTTACCCTGAGGCGCAACGCGGATGGCAAGAGACGCGGTGATCGACCAGAAAATGGCGTGCGATAACGCAATGCCAATTCGCGAAACCAGCAGGGTAGTGAAATCCCACGCCACGGACGATAGCGCATGACTGGCGACAAACAGCACAAATATGATCGCCAGCAGCAAACGACGCTCTACGTTACGCGTCAACAGCATCATCGGTAGCGACATCAGCGCCACCACCCAGGCGTAAATAGTCAGCATCAACCCGACCTGTGCCGTCTGCATGGAGAAACTGCTGCCAATGTCCGACAACAGCCCCACTGGCACAAACTCAGTGGTGTTGAAAATAAAGGCGGCAATAGCGAGCATCAGCACGCGTAGCCATGCGGTCTTACGAGAAACGGGAATTGTTTGCATGAAAAATGAGCGCTGTGTTAAGGGAATGTTACCCAAAGAGCAGGGTATGAGCATCGATCCGGGATATTCTCTTTTATTTATTGGCGAGATGAAATAAAAAAATAAACAATTTTGTAAATCAGAATATAAATACCAACCGCGTTATTCAGGCAGCCTGTTACCGTGACAAACCGGCTTTTGTGTACTACTCACCGTGTTTGACCTTGTGGCTATCAGGCCGCAGAATTGCGCCGTAAATCAGAGATAAACGCATGCAACAGAGGAAGAAAAATGATAAGCGTTCTGGATAACAGCTTGCTGGAAGAGATTATTCAGCAGGTACGGCCCTTGATTGGTCAGGGAAGGGTGGCCAGCTATATTCCCGCGCTCGCTGATGTTCCGGCAGAGCGACTGGGAATCGCTGTCTGTACCCTGGATGGATCTGTTTTTCTGGCGGGAGATGCGCAAGAACGTTTCTCAATTCAGTCGATCTCTAAAGTACTTTCTCTGACGCTGGCGCTGACGCGCTATCAGGAAAGCGAAATC
The DNA here is from genome assembly GCF_017161565.1 of Erwinia amylovora. Taxonomy (NCBI): domain Bacteria; kingdom Pseudomonadati; phylum Pseudomonadota; class Gammaproteobacteria; order Enterobacterales; family Erwiniaceae; genus Erwinia; species Erwinia amylovora. The sequence continues at coordinate 1,861,548 of NZ_CP066796.1, read as the reverse complement.
TGGCAGCGGGTGGGCAAAGAACCCTCCGGGCAGCCATTCAACTCGCTGCTACAGCTTGAGCTGGAACAGGGTAAACCGCGTAATCCTTTTATTAACGCGGGTGCGCTGGTGGTTTGCGATATGCTGGAAACGCGGCTGACCGCTCCCCGGCAGCGTATGCTGGAGGTGGTGCGCAGGCTTTCGCAGCAGCCGGAGATTAACTATGACCGCCATGTGGCGCGTTCTGAATTTGAACATTCCGCACGCAATGCGGCTATCGCCTGGCTGATGAAATCATTTGGTAATTTTGCTAACGATGTGCCAACGGTGCTGCAAACCTATTTCCACTACTGCTCTATGACTATGAACTGCGTTGAACTGGCGCGCTGCTTTCTCTATCTTGCCAATCATGGTCGGGGACTGGGACAGGAAGATGCGGTGTTAACCCCGAAACAAACCCGGCAGATCAATGCGTTAATGGTCACCAGCGGCATGTATGATGGTGCGGGTGAATTTGCCTGGCGCGTGGGTATGCCGGGTAAATCGGGAGTGGGCGGAGGCATTATTGCCGTGGTGCCGGGTGAAATGAGCATTGCGGTGTGGTCGCCGGAACTGGACGGATCGGGTAATTCGCTGGCAGGCACCGCAGCCCTGGAGCTGCTGGCTGAACGTATCGGGCGCTCAATCTTCTGAGCGAACGCGGCCTGAACATCTCAAGCCGGTTACCGGTTTGCACCCAGATTTCAGGCATGCACGGCGCTACGTACCTGACGCCGCCAGGCCCCGGGTGACTGTCCGAACTGGCGTTTAAAACTGCGGTTGAAGGACTGCTGCGAGTCGAAGCCAAAACTGATTGCCACATCAAGGATAGGCTCACCGCCGCGTGCAAGGCGCTCTGCAGATTTTTTCAGGCGGCGTTGACGAATGTATTCGCCCAGTGCATAACCGGTGTGCTGTTTGAACATGCGTTGCAGGTGCCATTTAGAATAGCCGGCTCGATCGGCAACGGTATCTAAATCCATCTTTCCTTCGATATGGTTGTCTATCCACTGCACAAGATCGCTTATAAAATCATCATGACTCATCGGTGTACTCCCTGATTTGGTGTGACGAAGACCGCGTAAGGTCAGTTGCCCAGGCTGTGCTTATCGGCTGGCTCTAAAAAGCAACTTCAACGAATGCATTTAAATACGCTAAGCCAGGCGCAGCTTTAATGCAAGTTTTATTGATACACTAAGCAGGTTTTCAGCACCAATGGATCAAATAAGTTAAATCAGGACGTGGAAGGGAGGAAAGGTAGATGTCTCCCCGGAAAACAGGGAGAAGCCATTCACGATGTGCAGCGCTGGGGGTCAGGATCGGCGGAGCCGTGCTGAAGAATGTCGTGCAACGCATCGGCGACGGTGCGTTTAGCCAGTACGTCGAGCGAGGCCTGTTCAGCTTCTTTTGCCAGCTGTTTAAAGTACCAGCAGGCATTAGCACTGACGATACAACAAGGTTCGACTTCGGGGCGCCCGGCCATCAGGGGTTTGTCTTCAATGACCGACAGGTAGATATCGCACAAGGTGATCAACTGCGCGGGTCGCCCAAGGCGGATGGAGCCGCTACGGCCGAGCGTGGAAATGATAATGCCATCACGCGTAAGCGGTACCATCATTTTACGGACAAAACTCGGGTTGGCCTTCAGCCCATCGGCCAGTATTTTACTGGTGCAGCGCAAACCTTCACTATGCGCTCTGGCAATACAGAGAACCATTTGCATAGCGGTAGGAAAACGAAAATCAAGCATGATGAGTTCCTTGCTTTTTTCTGTTCATTTAAGATCAAACGTTAAGATAAAAGCATTGAAAATCAATGAATCAGGTCAATACAGATCGGACATTATACCTAATTAAAGTGCATTTTTGAAGCCAGGGACTAAGCGATACGGGCTGTTAAAGCTATCTTGATGATTTTCCGCAGTTTATAGGCATGAGACGGCCGCGTATCAGCCGAAATTGTCTTGCCGGCGCCGTGTCGCAGCCCGCAGAATCCACAAGGACGGCTGCCCGCTGCATCCTTCAGGCGCGCAGAAGACGGCAGCGCAACGCTGTGCTTTTCCCATTGCGCGGGTCAACATCATTAATTCAATAAAAACAGGGTATACTGGGGTGATTCGCTTCATCTCTCGCTTCGGACAGGATTCGTGTATGGAAATAAGGAACTACGATCGTGTAACGCTTTGCCAGGCCGCCAGTTACCTGCTGGTATGTGCCGCACTGTATGCGATCTTCCCGTTACGTTTGTTGCCCTGTTTTTTGGCCGGCTTTATCGTTTATGAAACCATCCTGGCGCTCACGCCGCTGGTAGAAAGGCTGGTGAAAGGTCCTGTCGCCCGCTGGATCAGCATTATGTTTCTTAGCGTGATGTTGATTCTGGCGCTGGTCACTGGCATCACCAAACTGATTGGCTTTATGCTAAACGACTTACAAAATCCTGCCGCTTTCCACGCTACCGCCAGCAAACTGTTGGAGGATGCCCAGCACACGCTCTCGCCGGTGATTACCCGTTATCTGCCGTCTGACATCGATGAATTACAGACCCGGATAATTGGCTGGCTGCGTGAACATCTGGTGGTTGTGCAGACCTTTGGCCGTAACGCCGCGCATACCTTTGCCACCATGCTTATCGGTATGCTGCTTGGTGCGATCATCTCACTGCGCATCAGCGTGGGCAAACGTCCCGATGCGCCGCTAAAAGAAGCCATGCTCGATCGCCTGAGCATTCTGGCGGCGGCATTCCACAATGTTGTTTTTGCCCAAATCAAGGTCTCACTGGTGAATACCGTACTGACCGGGGCATTTTTATTTGGCGTACTGCCGCTATTCGGCCTGCATTTCCCGTTTGCCAAAACCGTCGTGGTGCTGACCTTCATCGCCGGACTGCTGCCGATTATCGGTAATCTGATTTCCAATACGGTTATTGTGCTGATCGGGCTATCTATTTCACTTGAAGCCGCGCTGATTGCGCTGGTTTATCTGGTGCTGATCCATAAGCTGGAATACTTTATCAATGCGCGCATTTTTGGCAGCCGTATCAGCGCAAAAACCTGGGAAATCCTGCTGGCGATGCTGGTATTTGAATCGGCGTTTGGCCTTGCCGGGGTGATTGCCGCGCCGGTTTATTATGCCTATCTTAAGGCGGAACTACGTGCCGCCAGTTTGATTTAATATCGGCTAACTCATCCGGCACATCCATCGGGCTGCTGCTGTTCCCGGCGCTGACAAAGTAACAGCAGCGCTTACCCGACCAGATAATGTGCTTTTTCATCCACCAGGCTTAAGGATTGGTTGAACCGCGCTGATGAATAAAAAACGGATCATCGTGGCCATGCTGGCCATTATCGCCAGCTATGCCCTGTCACTAAAGCCCTGGCAAGCGCCCGCGCCCGCCAGCAGGCCCGAGGCGCAGATCGGCGCTGCCCGTTCGGATAGCCGTAATATCAGCGTACTGACGCAGCAGCGACGCGTGGCGGATTACCTCCAACAGCATGATCGGCTGCCGGGCTACTACATGCGTAAGGCAGAAGCACGGCGCCAGGGATGGGATCCGGCAAAGGGCAACCTGTGCAGCGTGCTGCCCGGTAAAGCGATTGGCGGTGACCGCTTCAGCAATCGTGAGGGCGGGCTACCGGACAAGGCCGGGCGGCGCTGGTTTGAGGCCGATGTCAACTACCAGTGCGGCCACCGTGGCACGGATCGGATGTTGTACTCCAGCGACGGGCTTATCTTTGTAACCAACGACCACTATCGTCATTTCGAGCGGGTGAACTAAGATGCAGCGGGTCGACTTCGATTTACAGCGTATGGAGGACAGCGCTGACTTTTACCGTCAGTTTGCGCTCAAATTTAACCTCGACGTGTTTGGTGCCAATCAGGATGCACTCTGGGATGTACTTACCGGCGGCGTGCCGTTGCCGCTATGCATCACACTACGCCATCTGCAAGGCCATCCACAGCAGGCCGGGCTGGAGCGCATTGTGGCGGTGATGAAGGAAGCAGAGCAGGAAACGGGCGGGGCATTCAGCGTTCATATCCGTTAATGATGTTAGCCGGAGGGTGCCGGCAGCAAAAAAACAAAACAAACTGACCGTTTAACTTCCTATTCCCCTGACTTTATTCCAGCTGACGGGTTATTTAATTACCCACGTCCCGTGTTAACCGGGATATAAAAAAATCAATTCAAAATGTATAAGCTAACAATCGGCGAATAATCTCGCTATTTTTGGCATATATATAAAATGGGAAGTGGCAACTACCTGCTTTTTCGATATTACCTGCCATGGGCAGCGTTTTATTTTTCAAGTAATCAGTGAGGTTATCACATGTCAGTTCACATTCATTCAGACAGTCCCCTGTTGATCCTCAGGGAAATAGATCGAAACCGACGAGGTTATTCGGCGTATAAATCTTGCCCGGATCATCGCGATTTATGCGAATGCTTTAAAAAAACCCATCATTCTAAAATAAAAGCCTTTGTCAAGGCTAACCGGCCGATTGAATTTATATTGCCTGCGTTTCCGGCTAAATCACCCAATAAGAATAAAGTGCTGGGGTATTTACCCGATATGGCAGAAAGGATATCGCTGGCGTTTCTCAATGATTTTTGCCAACGGATAGAGCGGATATATCCCCCAGGGGCAAAATTAACTATTTGCTCCGATGGTCGGGTTTTTGGCGATCTTATTCGCACCAGCGATGAGAAAATTAGCGCTTATCAGGCGGGTATACGACAACTTATTGCCGATCAGCGGGCAAACCGTCTTGATTTGTTCAACCTTGAGGATTTCCAACCGTTTGCAGACTGTGCCGGCAGCTTCGATGAAATTCGCCAGAGGCTGATTGATGAATTTGCACATCCTGTCGAAGCGATCAAGCGGCAGCTGATGACGGAGGAGGGAGGACGGCGACTTTATTGTGCCATCACCCGCTTTCTTTACGAAGACGGTTTGATGCCGGGTTATTCCGGCTCCAAAAGCAAATTGCAGCAAGACTCCAGACAACGTGCTATCCGGGTTATTAAACGTAGTCAGGCATGGGGCGCGCTGCTTGCACATCATTTTCCACAAGCCATTCGCCTGTCGATCCACCCGCAGCCGGCTCACAGCCAGAAAATCGGCATTCATATGATACCAACAAAGGACAGTTGGTTGACCCCGTGGCACGGGGTGGCCGTTGAGGAAGAGGGCAAGTTTGTGCTGATGATACGCAGTGAGGCCGAAAGTCTGAGGGCGCATATTGTGATGCGGGATAATCAGCAGAGTCATTATCAAATCGGTTGCCCGGCGCTGCGCGATCATTGTGATTTAGCAAAAAGGAAGATGCCATGAACCCCGCCGACCTGCCAGACACCCTGGACGTGGCGCCGCTGACCGGGGAAACCGGAGAACCCTGCTCCTTTGGGATATTGATAAAACCGTGCCGTGCGGGCCGTCATATCGGTGAGCTGTCCGTAACATGGCTGCGAGCGTTGGTGTACAGCCATCAGCTGGTGGTACTGCGTGGTTTTGATCATTTCGCCAGCAGTGACAGCCTGACCCGCTATTGTGCGACCTTTGGTGAGATAATGATGTGGCCTTATGGTGCCGTGCTCGAACTGGTTGAGCACGCTAATCCTGACGACCACATTTTTGCTAACAGCTATGTGCCGCTGCATTGGGATGGGATGTACCTTGACACCGTGCCGGAATTCCAGCTTTTCCAGTGTGTCCATGCCGCCGGCGACATGCAGGGCGGACGGACGACATTTTCGAGTACTAACGCGGCGCTGCGTATTGCAACACCAGCCGTCCGGGAGCTGTGGGCGCGCGCTCACGGGCGCTATCAGCGCTCAGTCGAACTTTACAGCAACACGGTAGAAGCGCCCATTATCGGCATCCATCCACTGCGTGAATTTCCCGTTATACGCTTCTGCGAACCACCGGACGAAAATGATGCAACCTTCCTCAATCCTTCAAGTTATTCGTTCGGGGGGATCAATAAAGACGAAGAAGAGATGCTGCTTGTCAGCCTGATGAAAACGCTGCGGGATCCGCGGGTATATTACGCGCATCAGTGGCAGACGGGTGATTTCGTTCTCAGTGACAACTTATCGCTGCTGCACGGTCGCGAGCAATACACCCACCATTCTGGCCGTCACCTGCGCCGGGTGCACATCCATGGCCGTCCACAAATCGCTAACCATCATCTTGTGAGGTCAGAATGAGTACGCCGAAAACAGACGTTGTGGTCATCGGGGCCGGTCCTGTAGGGTTACTTTGCGCCTGGCTCGGCCGGTTATGCGGCCTGCAAATGGCGATCGTAGATACTACGCCAGGGCCACTGACGGTGGGGCGGGCAGATGCCTTGAATGCGCGCACTCTGCAACTGCTGGAGATCGTCAATCTGTTTGACTCTCTCTATCCTGAGGGAAAACCGTGCAGAACGAGTTCCGTATGGACCAACGGGGGATTCGTGTTGCGTCAGACTCAGTGGTGGGATGAGCTGGAAGGCTGTTTTCACAAGCATTTTCTGATGCTCGGGCAGACGCATTTGGAACACTTACTGGATGATAAGCTACAGGGTGCTGGTGCTGCAGTCTGCCGCAACACCTCCGTGATAGATATCAAGGTCAGTGATGAGGGATGTACAACAATATTATCAACCGGCAAGACGCTCCATTCCAGACTGGCCATCGGTGCTGATGGCGCACACTCGTGGGTACGTCATCATTTCAACGTTCCCTTCGAGGTGACCCGTCCACAAATCAGCTGGGCCGTGCTGGATGGCATCATTTATACCGACTTCCCCAAGACACCGGAGATTATTGTTTTCCAGAACGCGACTGCTGAAGTGGCGTGGGTTCCGCGCGAAAGGGATCTGGACCGTTTTTATGTGCGTATGGATACAAAAATTTTCACCATTGAGCAGGTTATTGCGAGGATTAACCTCGCCATGCAGCCATACAGGTTGTGTTTCAGGAAGATCGTTTGGTTTTCTCAATTTTCGGTGAAGGAGTCAGTGGCCGAACACTTTGCCATCAGCGACAAAATTTACCTGGCGGGCGATGCCTGTCATGTTCATTCGGTTAATGGTGGCCTGGGCCTTAATACCGGACTGGCGGATGCTTTTAACCTCATGTGGAAAATAAACATGGTGTTGAGGCATGGCGCGTCATGGCCACTGCTCCGACTTTACCAGCAAGAGCGTAAACCGGTGGCATCCGGCGTGGTGAAGACGTCTGCCGAGCTGGTACGCGCGACAAAATACTCAAATGAGGGAACGCACGCGGCTGACTATCTGAAAATAGTCGAAAGCCGGGCCGGATACGTGACAGGGATGGGCATTCACTACGGTGAACATGAACTGCACGGTAAACGCCTGTCAGACTTCATAGTAACCTGCGATGGCGGGCAGACAAGCACGCGGATTTATACGCTTCTTGACTATCGTTTCTTCACGCTTCTGGTCTTTGGCGACAGCAAGGTGACGTTGAATATGCCGTCGTTTGTAAAAGTGATGCACATTGATGAAGAGATGAGTCCGTACAGGCAGCTCATTATGCTGGTGCGCCCGGACTCGTACATTGCGGTATCTTCTTCGCTTTCTGACATCACGCCAATCGCTGCTTATTTAGATGCATTGTTTGCGCGTTCGCTTCCGCCCGGTGCCGGCCCCGTCATCTCTGGCCATCGCGGCACAGCGAGCCAGACTTAACCCGGTGACGGGATTAAATATCAATCACACGGTACAGAAAGCAGCAGGAAGCCCGGTAACGCCGGGGGCTGGCCGGCGACCTCGATAGTTATCTATTCATCCTTACGGGCCAGCCGCGTTAATATCTGCGCCAGTTTTTGCCGCTGCTCCGGGCTGATTTCGCCTGAGGCAGCATAACCGGCGTTTTGCACAATCATCTCGTTCAGGGCAACCAGCCAGTCGTAAATATAAAACGCGGCATGATTGTTCGGCTTCAGCGCCAGCCGGTTTAAACGCTGGTCCGGCCCCAGACTGACGGTTTGCGCTTCAGGTTTGGCAAAAATTTTCTGCCCTGGATTGATGCGGCTTTCCGGCCGCTGTGTTTCTGGCAGCTGCTGAAAACCCAGCCACGCAACAAAATCCCCCAGTACGCTAAGCGCGCGTGATACCTGACGATCGGCGATCTGTTCGGCGGGCAGTCCGTGCGTATCGCTGTCGGCCAACACGCGGATCAGCGCATCTTCCAGCTGCTGACGTACGCTGGCGGTGATCAGCTCTTCGGTTAGCCTCTCCAGCGTGGGTTTACTGATGCCCAGCAACGCCAACAGCGGGCCGTTATCCGGCAACAGGCGCAGCTGATTAACCCAATGACAATAGACGTTTTGCGCAAATTCCACCTCATGATCGACCAGCGGCGCATGGTGATAGCTGCTTTGCACCGCTGTCAGCGGCTGGTCGCTTAACAGGTCGATGGTCATACCGATTCCGAATGGGTCGTCCTCGCTGATGCGGTATTCATCGGCGGCGCTGCGGTTGAGCTGATGCTGACGCTGCAGGAACAGATGGCGCAGAGTATCACGCACCGGCACCAGACGCTCCAGCAGTTCACCGTGCACGCCGGTACGCGTCTGTAATGCTTTTAGCAGCGTTTCAGCAATACGCGTGCGCTGTGCCGGATGTTCACCATCCGCCTCCTGATGCCAGCAGCCCAGCAGGTTTTCCGTCAGCTCGCGCTGGATCTCAGTACGCTGGCTGGCAATGCGTTGCAGCTTGCCGCCGCGCTGCACTTCGTTAACCAGATAACCGGTCATGCGCTGCAAGCCTTTCTCATCCATCGCCAGCATCGCGCCCCAGGCATCGCCCGGATTGCCCACGAAGCGTTGTACCGCCGCATCGCAATGATGACCGTGGGTGATACGCTGATCGAACGGTGTCATTGCCCAGATCAGGCCCGGCTTGCGTCCACTGCGTAAAGCACTGGTTTCTCCCTGAGTCTGTTTCACCCAGAAGTCGAGCAGTAGCCCCACCCGGCGGGTCTCGTTACGGTGAGCCGCTGCACTGCATACCAGCAGATGGGTGACGTCCTGTTGTTGCGCCGCGCGCTGTAACAGAAACGGACGGCGTGCCTGCAAAAAGCGCAGCGCCAGCGCAAACTGCTCATCATCCGGCAGTACCGAAGGAGTGGTGAATCCGGGATAATCCAGCAGGTCGACCTCGCTGAACAGTTCTTCACGCGGTGCGCTGTACAGCGGCAGCACGATTTCCCGGCTTAACAGGGTTAATTCTGCCAGCGCCACGCTGACCGGAGCCAGCCCGCGCCCGTTATGGCGTGGCAGCACCTGTATTGTCAGGTCGGTGGCAGCATTAAACTGGCTGACCCCGGAACTGTAGAGCAGGCTGTAGCAAGGCTCATCCAGCACGCTAAGCGGGGCCAGCACCTGCTCCACGCAAGAAAGATGATGTAATACGTGCGCCAGCTGACGGTAAAGCGCGGTAAGCTGGCGGTCTTCGCCCCACAGCAGCGAAAACAGTCGCGCACGTTCGTCCACGCCGAGCTGCGGGGCCAGTTCGGTCGCCTGCGGCCAGAAATGACTCTCCAGCGCGGAGTTGGCCGGCAGGATCAAACGGATAGCGTCCCACAGCGCGACCATCTGGTGACGGTCAATGCCGTCGATCCCCTCCGGCTGGCGATACATCGCCACATTCTGCACTTTATCTTCCAGCTGCTGCTCGTCGAAGGCCGCCGTTTCACCGGGATGAGAACCGCAAGTCTGATGATATTGCAGCGCCAGGATGGCCACTATTTCACATTCGGTGAGCAGGTCCAGCTGAACCGGCCAGCGGCTGTCGCTGCTGTGCTGCCGGCCACTGAAACGCAGCACCAGGTTAGCCGTCTGCTGCTGCGGATTCAGCTGGCTGGCGTAATCCAATACGCTGTTGCCGAGCGCGCATTCGATGCGTCCTTTGCTGCTGGCGGCCAGTGCGTTCACCAGATACGACTTACCGGCCTGAGCCAGGCCAAACAGCCCGATGGCGCATGGCTGTTCTGCCTGGCGCGCCAGCACGACGGCCCGGTTATGCTGGCGCAGTAGTTTGCTTGTCAGACGGTCAGCTTCCCGGTTAAGCCGCGGAGCCAGCTGGCGGTTCACCTCCAGCCATTCCAGCGCCTGGCCGATGCCTTGCGTCAGGGCATCACCCTGGTTTTTGGCCTGTGCTGACAGAATGTTATTTAGCGATTTCATTTCTTGTAGACGCTCCCGCTGTCAATCCAGTAATGCGCGATGCCGGATCCACTGCCGGCCAGCGTATTCAGCCTGAGGCACAGATGCTCAAGCGGCACCAGACTGCCGTCGTCCAGGCTGGCTTCGGCAATGGCGAAACGCTCCGGGCCGAACTCGCCAAACGGGCGACTGACCGCCAGTTTGATGCGTAACACGTTATCTCCGGCCACGCTGCGCGCCAGCTGTGAATCAACGATGGTCAAGGTATACAGAGGCGAGGCGGGCCAGCGGTCGTTGTCCAGCTGGCGAAAGCCAAGCGTTAACGCGCCGCGCACCTGGAAGCGACTGCGCACGTCCAGATTGAAATTTTGCTTGTCGAGATCGATATCGCTATACCAAACGTTATCTGTCGTCAGCGCGCCTGTGCCGTCCAGCATTCCCAGATATCGGATAGTCGAGTAGGGCTGGAAGTCGCCGGCTTTGAACCAAAAGTTGCCCAGCCGCAGATCGAGAGAAAGCAGGCACAGCATCGCCCCGACCGCCGCCGTTGATTTCGGGTTTTCAATTTTTCCCTGCTTGTTAAACGGATACCAGTCATTGGTATGGTAGCCGTCCAGAGAGAGAATACGGCTGACCGGCAGCGGTTGCAGATGGCGGAACAGCGCCTGTACGCCGGGGAAGCGTGAAGGGCGACCGGTTAGCAGCAGCACATCGCAGTCATATACCGCAACCACTTCAGACATTGAGCGCAAACTGTGGGTGATGTTCATGCGTGGCGACAGGAACTCGCCATGCAGCTTGCTCAGTCGGACTATCAGCGGCACGTCCAGAATATCAAAGGCTGGCGCATCAGCCGGCAGCTCGCACTGGATTTCACGATTGACGTAGTCGAGCAGTTTGTCAGTCGGCGGCTGGGCCAGCAGTTCGGCAAAGCGTGCGTCAATTTCTGCATTGAGATCGAGCGGATCGAAGTCTTCATAGGCGGCAAGGATCGCCTGACCAAGGGGAATAAACAGCTGCAACGTCACCTGCTGACGCAGCGTGGAGTGGCCGTCCATATGACCCTGATGGCCGAACAGGCGCGTCATCACCGCTTCCGGGTTAACAATACCGGCCTTTTTAAATGCAATCTGTAACGCTGGCAGCACGTAGAGCTGGATGACGTCCAGCAGGATATCGTCCCCCGCCAGCTTAAAGCCTTCGCGGAACAGCAGGCGCGGCGAAATTTTAACGTTATTGCCAACGCCGTCATCAAGGCGATACTGAGTGATGGCCAGGTCGGTGGTGCCCCCGCCGATATCAATCGAGGCAATGCGCAACGTTTTACCTGCCGGTTCATCGGCCGCTCTGGCGCGGTCGGGGCGCGCCATGCTGGCGAAGAACGCCCCGGCACGACCGCCGAAATTAACCTGTGTTTCGTTATACAGATAAACCATCTGGCCACAGGTCGCTTCATCCCACTCCATCTGCACCTGAGGTACCGGGACGCTGCTTTTCGCCCGATCCACGGCGAGGGTAAAATCGTCGTCCTGCGGATGCCAGCCCATCGCTTTCCATACCAGCGCAATCGCTTCCTGCATACGGCGGCGGAAAATTTCGCGTTCCGGTTTCGGCATTGCCGACGGCAGGGTAAGGATAATATTGCGCAGCTGACGCGGCGCGCTGCCGTGTAGCATTTTCTGACGTTGCATCGGGCTGTTGATTTGCAACAACGCCTGTGCCAGCAGCTCAGACAGCATCAGGCTCATCAGCGAGCTGCGGCTGTAATGGGGTGCGAACACCGGCAGACGGTCCTCCAGCGCAATGCTATACAGCGGCTGCCCCTCATCATTAATCAGGTTGGTCAGCGGCTGGGCGATGGCCGGTCGCTCCTGCATCAGGTTGCCCGGCGTACGACTGAAACGCCAGCCAGGCGTGTAGCTCTCTTCATCCCACAAATAGCGGCGCGGACTGGAAAGCCCGGTCGCGCCTTCGGTACCGAGGCGCTGCAGCGCCAGTTGACCCGCTTCACGCCCGACCCGGGTAATTGAAGGCCAAACAAAGGCATCATCGCGGCCGCTTTCCAGCGAGAAATTCTGTTTACCAAAGCTGGCCTGAGCAAACTCGACGCGGCTTTCGAACAGTTCGTTGTACAGCTGATGGGGCTGACTGAGATTACGCATCTGCAATTCGTAGGTGTGCCTGAGGCCCTGGTGATCGTCCGTGTGGTCTTCAACCATAATGCCGCACGTGTGTGAATTGCCCACGTCGAGGATCAAATCCACGGCAATTGCCGGCTCCTGCAAGGTGGCGGCGATGATCTTCAGTTCAGGCAGCGACAGCTGGTGAGCAAGAAAATGCAGGATATTCAGATAGTGGGCCTGATACTCGAATTCGCGCAGTGCGGTTTTGATATTTACCTGTGGGCGCTGCTCCAGCTGGGATGCACTTTCGCTGAAGGCTTCACGCAGCCAGCCATCCACCCAGGTTTGATCGAGAAATTCTCCCAGCTCATCGCTGTGGTGAGCCAGGGCAAAACTGACCCCGTTCTTAACGTCATTTTCATTTAACGCCAGCGATTCATCTTCGCCATCGGCCCAGACTTTGGTATCAAACGCCAGCACGATGCGATGCGTATTGCCGCTGGCATCCGCCTTAGCTAAGGCGACGACCTGCACTCGCGCCCAGTTATCAGGGCCGCCGATAAAAGTTCGCGGGGGGTTAAAGCGGAAAAAAGGCAGCGGCAGCCACTGGGCGTTAAGCAAAGCCAGTGATTGCTCCAGCGGGAAGCTGAATTCGGGCTTCACCACTTCAGCAGGCGCACCCGCAACCTGAGGCAGCAAATACTTTCCGCTCTGCTGATGATAGTTAAGCCGCAGCAGGGGACCGTTCGCCGTCTGGCGCACAAATTTACCCGGCCAGTCGGCAGCGAGATCCGGCTTCAAAGCAAAGTCGAGGAACTGAATGCCGCTGTTCTGTATCAGCGTCATATTGGGTGTAAATTCTGTCATTGTCGCCAGCATCCTCATTTACTCTCACGCTTCATGGTCATTGGCAGCACCGTGTCGTCATTATAACGGCCGCTGCACTCCGCTGCGCCGGTCAAACCCTGTTTACAAACCAGCTCCGGCATCTGATAGCGCGAGCCGTCGCTGCAACGCGCTTTGCTGCGGCTGTTAATCACCAGATTGCCTGACTTCATCAGTCCGGCGAACACCTCAACCCGGCAGCTTACGCCATCGCCCTGGGTAATACGGGCGCTGCCTTTACCATTCTGTAGTTGGTATTTCAGCATGGGCGGTGTGCCGGTTAGCGGGTTTTTCACCTGTACCCGAACGCGCCAGTTTCCATTGAGAAACTTGACGGAGCCGATTTTTACCGCGTTTTGCGGCATCACCAGGTCATCTTTCTCTGCCGGGCGTACATCCGCTACCGGGACAGCGGCAGCAGCAGGTTCCGGGGCTGGAGCAGGCTGTGGCGCGGGCGCGACGGTCGCGGCTGTCAGCGGTAGCGCGCTCAACACAGCCGGTGCAGAGCGGACTGGTGGTGATGCTGGCTCCACAGCAGGGGAAGTGGCCGTGGTCGGAGGCGCTGTCGCGATGGGGCTGTCGCTGCAGCCTTTCAACTGTACGCCAAAAGTAACCAGTAATGCGGCGGCTGGCAGCAACCAGCCATAACGCAGCCAGGCCCGGACGGGTGGTTTTACCGCGACTAACGGCACCACGGGAACAGCATCTGACGCCGGTTCATCTGTCGCTTCTGGTTCGCTGGCGATATCTTGCGCGTCTTGCGCGGTGAGGGACGGGATGACCGGGTCCGGCTGCTGCGCTGGCAAGGGTGCGGGCTGCGCCACGGCAACGCTGGCAGCAGTAACAGGAGCCAGGCGCGACAGGGCAACGCTGGCAGCAGTAACAGGAGCCAGGCGCGACAGGGCAAGCTGGGGTTCAACATCATCAAGGGTTAAACAGTCAAAAGCGTTCTGACGGGACTTTTTATCCAGACTGATAAACCCCCAGAAGGTGATGACCGGCTTGCCATCAACCAGATAGACAAAGTTCTGGTCGGGGAATTGCAGCGCCTTGTTTAGCAGGGCGCCGAACAGTTTCTGGCCTGGTTTTTCCGAGCGCAGAGCGCGTTCGCTGATTTCGGCGAATATACTCTGGCATGCCAGCAGCTGATTCAGCGCCGCGCTTCGTGCACTGTTACTGGCAGAAGCCCAGGTAGTTACTTTACCCGCTAAGGGAGAATACCAGTCAAGACGATTGCCGGCATCGTTCAGTTGAGGGATAGCCAGGCAGTCGGCTACTGGCGACTGTTTTCTCAGGCGCAGGGTTTCGCGCAGTTGCAAAGCGGAGAGATAAACCGGTTGACCGCTTTCACCGAGAGCAAGAAGCGCGTCCAGACTTCCACTGCGTAAGAAGATTTTTGCCACGCAAAAGGCCTTATATTCAGGATTGGATTTAACAGGCGGGTAATAGCAGCATAGTCTAGTGCCGTTTGACTTAAACCAAATGCGCAAACAAGCTATAAATTTGTGGGGTATTTTGGGCTTAGAAGGTGATGAAGCATTGAGCAGCGGTGAACGGTAAGCGACAACGTTAAGCCTGAATAAAAAGGAGGCACGTCGCTTCGCCCGCTTCCAGCGCCCGGGCTTGTTGGTGGCAGCACGGCTGGCGTCCCGTTGATTGTGAGGCAGGTAACGGGCAGCAATTCCACAGGCTGGCACTATGGCGGTAACGCAGCGATAAATAGGAACAAACCTAAGCAGGAACTGCTGTTTTTATCAGGAGGCAACGCTATCATATCGGGCTTAAACCATGCTGAGGAATAGCTTGATTATGTTTCATCGTTCGATTTTAGCCACTTTTGCGGCCACACTGGTGCTTGCAGGCTGTAGCCATAAAGGGGCTGAAGCTCCTGCCGCCGTGGAGGTCAGTGCTGCCGACGCTACCCCTGCCGTCTCTGAATTTGCCGCAGGGCCAACGCAGATTAATGTCTCGCACGTTATCACCCGCACCGATGATGGCTCGACGGTGATCCTGACTGTCGATGATAAAGAGGCGGGAATGCTGGGGCGTGGAGACAGTAAAGCGCTGTTTGTCCCTGCCGGAAAACACAAGGTCGGGGGCTATGTGCAAACGCTGTTTGGCCTTGGCCGCGTCAGTATTCAGTCCGTTGACGTCACAACAAAAACGGATCAGGCCGTTCACGTTGCTTATTCAGTGACGAAGAACAAACCTGCTTTTGCCGTCACCAGCTCCACTGCCAGCTAATATCGCCTTATCGCTGCTGCCCGGGCCGATGTATCGCCGGTAACGTGTTCTGCAAAACAAAAAAGCCCGGTGATAGTCACCGGGCCTTAGCCGTTAAATGAAGCGAAAATTACAGCGCCATATCATGTTGCGCGCTTTCAGCATGCTTTTCTTGCTGTGGCGCGGCGTCGGTGGCTTTACCGGTTTTGCTATCAATTACCGGTGGTTTAGTCAGTTGCAGGGTAGCTGCGGTGTCATCCCAAACCTGCTGGGTTAATGACACGTTGCCGTTCAGCTGCTGGCCATAGCTTGGAACGATAGCGCGGATTTTGCTCTGCCACTCGGGTGAGTTGAACTCTTCAGGGAACAGTTTCTTTATCACGTTGAGCGAGATAGTTGCCGCTGTTGATGCGCCCGGCGATGCGCCCAGCAGAGCAGCGATGGTTTTCTGCCGATCGGTAACGATTTCGGTACCTAACTTCAGTACGCCACCTTTGTCAGCATCCTTTTTGATGATTTGTACGCGCTGGCCAGCCTGGATCAGCTTCCAGTCTTCTTTGCGCGCGTTCGGATAGTACTCTTTCAGAGCAGCAAAACGGTCATCGTCGCTCAACATCACCTGGCCCACCAGGTATTTCACCAGGTCAAAGTTATCGAGGCCGACATGGGTCATCGGCATAACGTTGCTGGTGGTGGTGGTGCTCAGAAGATCGAACAACGAGCCATTTTTCAGGAACTTGGTGGAGAAGGTGGCGAAGGGTCCGAACAGAACCACACGTTTACCATCAATAAAGCGAGCATCCAGATGCGGTACCGACATTGGCGGTGCGCCAACGGAAGCCTGACCGTACACTTTTTCCGTATGCGCTTTAGTGACTTCAGGATCCTCGCTCACCAGGAACGAACCGCCCACCGGGAAGCCCGCATAGTTATCCGCTTCCGGGATGCCGGTTTTCTGCAACAACTTCAACGCACCACCGCCGGCACCAATAAACACGTATTTTGCATCAACGCTGTGCTCATCACCGCTTTTTACATCGGTAATGGTGACATGCCATGAGTTATCGGCATTGCGTTTAAACGCGGTGGCTTCAGATGACGTTTCCAGCGTGAAGTTTTTATCTTTCTTCAGGCTGGCGATCAGCTGACGAGTGATCTCCCCGTAGTTGACGTCGGTACCAACCGGAGTCCAGGTCGCTGCAACTTTCTGCTGTGGATCGCGTCCTTCAATGATCAGCGGTGACCATTGCTTGATCTGATTTTGATCGGTGGAGAATTTCATTCCCTGGAACAGGGTAGTTTGCTGCAACGCTTCATAGCGCTTGCTGAGGTAGTTGACGTTATTGTCACCCCAGACGAAGCTCATATGTGGGGTTGAGTTAATAAACGAATGCGGGTCGTGGAGGATGCCGCGCTTCACCTGAGTCGCCCAAAACTGGCGGGAAATCATAAACTGTTCGTTGATTTCCAGTGCTTTACTGACGTCAATGGAACCGTCTGCACGCTGTGGCGTGTAGTTCAGTTCCATGTTTGCCGAATGGCCCGTACCGGCGTTATTCCAACCGTTAGAGGACTCCAGCGCCACGCCATCCAGCTTTTCCACCATCAGCTGCTTCCAGCCTGGCTGAAGTTCCTGAAGGAAAGTGCCCAGTGAAGCACTCATAATGCCGCCGCCAATCAGCAGCACATCCGTTTTCTGTGGGGCTGGGTTTTCAGCCCAGCTGCTGCTACATACCAGCAGAGCGGACAAGGAGAGAACAGGGAGCGTTTTTCTGAAGTTAGACATATCGAATATCAATATTAGTTAAAGAATTGAGAGAATATTTTAGCGCAATTTAACCATAAGTTAATATTTATTTTCGAAACTTAAGTTAAATCCGATTTATTTTTTTATTTTCTTTCGATTACTTTAATTACACGAGCGATTTTTTTAGTTAAAAAACTCACCGGAAACCAGTTGCTATTCCATAATCAACTGATTTTTATTGAAAATCAATAATCCACTATTTTGGAAGTGGTTATTTAACCTTGGTATTGATATGGTTTTTTGTCAACAGCAGATAATCTTCAATACTTCAGCACTGCTCAAGCCGCTTCCTGGCGGGGGCATCCGCCTGATGCGTTCAGCCTGACCTGACTGGTGGCCTTTAGCTGCGCATCTGCGCCGTATGTGCCAGGATTATTCCTAATCGCCAACTCAACGGGATATAGCGCCAATGAAGGAATTTGATTATCAGCAGGACTTTAACAACATCAACTTTCGCCAACACCCTGAAAAATATCAGGTAGGCCGGGGAGAGCAGGGGGTATTGATGGTAGAGCCTTACAAAAGTGAGATACTGCCCCACTGGCGCTTTAAAACCCCGGCAATTGCCGATATTTCCGCCAAAAAGATTATGCAGCTTTTTGAAGCCTACCGCGCAGATGATGATTTTGTCGGCATGGATATGGCACGTAAATTCATCCAAATGGGTTATACGCGGGCGCGCCGCTATGCAAATCACAAAGGTGGGCGAAAATATGATGCGGATAAGCAGATCCTCCCTTACGAGCTTAATGAAGAAAAAGCCGCAGCTGCCGCTATTTTCAAACTCTGCTGGGACCAGATCCGGGCGGATAAGGACTATCTGGCGCGTAAAAAAAAGCATCAGCTGCACTATGGCTAGATCTGACGCAGCCGCAAGCCTGAAATAAACGGGTGCCAGACAGGGAAGAGAGAGAACGGACGCGGGCATCCATGCCGCTGAACGTTACTCGAAATGAACCTGAGGGTTATCAGATAGCAGGACAAACTGCTTGCTGTTTTTATCCAGCGCCCGAATAACACTGCTTTCAATATCGTAGAACCAACCATGCAGGCGTAACGCATTGTTACGTAAGCCAACAGCAACAGACGGGTGGGTTTTGATGTTGTTCAGCTGCGCAATCACATTCTCCTGAACCATTGCATTTACTTTATCCTCTTCGCTGGCGTAGGTTTTTTGTTCGATTACCGCCTTAGCCGCATCGGCATAGCGCAGCCAGTGTTCCACGGCCGGCATGGGTTTAAGACACTGGCAGGTAGCAATCGCTTTCATGGCGCCACAATTGGAATGCCCACAAATAACAATGTCGCTTACGCCCAGCGCAACGACTGCGTATTCAATGGTAGCAGATACGCCGCCCGGTTCCGGTCCGAAGGAGGGTACGATGTTGCCGGCATTACGAATAACAAAGAGCTGTCCGGGATCCTGCTGGGTGACCAACTCTGGCACCAGGCGGCTATCTGAACACGAGATGAACAACGCTTTGGGATTCTGACCAGAGGCAAGGCTGCGGAACAACTCTTTCTGTTCCGGGAAAATGTCTTTCTGGAAGTTCAGGAAACCTTCGACAATGTGTTGCATAGCGATATCTCCTTTTTATAGTAAGGCTACAAACTCAGATCACAGACTGCATTTTATCAGTGACGGGTACATCCGTCAGCCAGAAGCGGAAAAACCCGTACTGGCCGGATTTACGCTTACGCTATTCAATCTGCTGCTGCCGTGGTGCGAAAAACAGCAACCATATCGCGTAACTGGATGGCCCGTGCAGCGAGATCATCAGCTGATGAAGCCGATTTTTCAACCATCACAGCATTCTGCTGGATGGAGCGATCCATTTGGCTTACAGAAATATTCACCTGGGTAACACCGGAAGTTTGCTGCTCAGAAGAGGCGGATATCTCGTTAACCAGTCGCGCCGTTTGCGCAATCGCCTCAACGCTTTGCTTTACCTTATCCCCTGAGTCATGGGCTTGCAAAATCCCCTGGCGGGCGATTTCAACCGAATGTCCTGTCAGCAGCTTAATATCTTTGGCAGCCTTTGCAGACCTTTGGGCCAGCGCTCTTACCTCTTCGGCGACGACGGCAAACCCTCTGCCATGTTCTCCAGCTCTTGCCGCTTCTACGGATGCATTCAATGCCAGAATATTAGTCTGGTAGGCGATATTATCAATAACGCTGGTGATTTCCTCAATCTGGCCAGCACTGGTGCTGATCCTCTGCATCAAATTAAGCACGGATTCCATTGCCTCACCGCCCATTAGCGCCGATTCGGTAGCCGAGCTTGCCATAACGGCGGCGTGTCGTGTATTTTCGGCGTTTTGAAGAATGCTGGATGAAAGCTGCTTCATACTTGCCGCTGTTTCCGCAACAGAGGCGGCCTGTTCCTCTGTACGAGAAGAAAGGTCGTTATTGCCTTTCGCTATTTCTTCAGATGAGGTGGCAATGGTAGCCGCATTATATTTAATGTCTGCTACCATCGATGAAAGACGTTGACGCATTTTCATCAGTGAATGGATCAGATCTGCCATTTCATTGGTGCCGGTTGGTACAAGGTCAGAGGTTAAATCCCCTGAGGCCACTTCGCTGGCAACTTTAGCCGCTTCACTGACCGGGTCGGTAATCGAATGGCTGACACAGATAGCCATAATGATGACAATAATGGCAATGACAATAAGCCATGCTAAAAGCTGCAATTGATTTAACCGGTACTGTTTAATTTGCTCTGAAAGCAGGATCATCAATTCATCACAGCCTTCATCTGCAAATATTGAATAGTCATCAATAGCCTGAGTAAATGCTGCCGCATAATCTTCAGGCAGAGGCCGCTTTCCGTGTTTTAGAAAACCGTCTTCAGTCATGGCCAACGCCTGATTAATTTTTTTCAAAGCGAAGTCAGACTCAGGGTTATATTTCAAACGTAAATCGTTGTCATACTGCCAGGTTTTCAGTAGTTCCGCATTGAAATTTTCGAGCGCAAGTTTGCCATTGTTGATCAACACCTCCATGTGCAAGGAGTCTCCGGCACTGATAACGTCTTTCTCAAGCAGCATGGAAACACCGGCAACTTGCATCTGAGCAATAGTTTCTGTCAATGCCGGCAGGCGAGTTAGCATGGTCATTATAAGCTGATAACTGCGAAGATCGGAATCGAGAGATAAGCTATGATAATCAAGTATATGTGTATTGATCTCATGGAACGCGCGAATTAGATCATTGTGGCGCTTTATGTTGCTCAAAAGAGTAAGGTTTTTCTCATCGACATCGCTCTGCAATTGATTCCATAAGGCAGTAAACAGAATAAATCTCTGAATAATAATTGCGTCAATGGTCGTCGTACGCAAATAGGCCCCAATTGCCTCTGTTTTCAAATTAACCCGATCCCTCAATGCTATACGGGGCGCGCTTGCCGGGGCCTTAGAAGCAATGGCAAAAGCCGTTTCAGTCCGATGGCGCTGCATAAGATCCAACAGCTCAATGACGTCTTTTTCTACAGGCACCCCTTTTAATTCGAGTATTTTTGTATTCACACCCGCATTTCCCTCCTGAATATACATCCAGGTAGGGACTGCAAAGAGCAATAAACCGAAAACGCCAAGAAGAAGGAGCTTTGCAGGCAATGAGATGTGGTTCAATATGCTTTTCATTTCTTAAATCATCTCGTCAGAATCAATAAAAAATAAATATTCATAATAATCTGGTAATTCTTTATTTAAAGATAAACTGCGCGAGGTCATCTGACAGGTAATGGCAAGGGCAGGGGTGGAATTATTGAATTGAACATTGATCATTGCATGAAGTTCCCGATGGCGTAAAGGGTAGAGAAAATGACATCAATTGGTTTTTAACTACTTGAAATGGTATATTTTTTTTGGCGTTACTTCATGCCAACTAATGATGATTCATCAAAAATTAAGTTATAAAACCTTAATTTTAGCCATTAATAATCCAGATCCTGTATAGAAATGGCCGATCACGCTGCGTGGGGCTGCGTCACCGACACAGTCCGGAATGATTAAACGGTCGATGAAGTGATTTTTACTCTGTTCAAATACATTACCTATTTCACCGTTTGAAAGACAAAACACCCCAGAAGCACCTGCATATGACTGGATAAGAACCTATGCGGAAAATGGTCTTCCTGAGAAAAACTCAATATCAGACATCATTCAATTAGGAAGAAACTTTCTGCTATCTGTCAGGGATTGGTCAGCGGAATAAAATTACATGGTGTGGTCTTCGATAACACAAAGATGGTTTTGGCATAGATAAAGAGCTACTTTCCGGCGTTGCTGTCCGGCCTTGACGAGATGATTAACGGGCAGAACTGACCGGCAATATCCTGCACATCGCCGCGAAACGGTTCGGGGTTCTGTGACAGCCGAAATTTAGTATGGATCCCCATACATCATCGATAGCAGCCAGTTGACGACCAGTGTCAACGATTGCCGCCAGATTTCATCTACATGCGCCTTGGTGCGCATAATGTATATTATGTTAAATTAACCTTATTGAAGGGAAACAGCTTTATTATGTCGACTGTTTCAGTGCTTCAGCAATGTGCCACACATCCAGGCTCCCCTGTGCTGCTGAGACAGTCAGCTGTTCATGGATTGGGGAAAAGCGAAGAAGAATGCCATTACGGCGCAGGAATAAAGCAGTTGAAGCAAATGCGGTTCTCTTATTTGCATCATTGAAACAATGCCCGCGCGCAATGGCCAGCAGATATGCAGCTGCCAGAATATAGATATCATCCTCACCTTCGTAGATGTGGCGGTTCAGAATCCGTGTTGCCATACTTTCTATCCGACCAGGATCGGCATAACCGGCAAGACCGCCGTAAGCGACGATCATACGCTGATGAATGCCGATGATGTCTTGACTGGATAGAAAATAAATCATCGGTTTTTAAGAGCTTCAAGCGTCTGGCCATGTTCTGTAAACAACCAATCAAAGTCCGATTCTGCCTGAATTTTTTGCATTTTTTCATACTGCGCGGCATCAACCACAACCACGGATTTGGCCGATCTGCGGGTGATCATAACTGGCTCACCGCTGGCAACGCTATCAAGAACTGATGCCAGTTCGTTACGGGCGGTAGTAAAGTTTATAGCTTGCATAGTCGTAGTCTCAATAAAGTGTACAATTCAATTGTACATCTTAATGTATACTTGAAAGGTGTTTTTTTCAATATCGGGCACGCCATCAGGGCATAACGCGATTCAGGAACTGATCTCACAAAGGCACTGTAAACGTCATGTCACCTCGGGATGGGCTCCAGATTATCCCTTTGTCTATTGAGCTTTGTCTCACTGGTCCTGGCAACTTCACATTCTTATCCAGTTCGCTGGCAATATCGCCAGATCGATGTGGTCCGGCGCCAGGCATGACCATCGCCTTCAGTTACTCTTTCTCTTCAGGGGTTAAGCGATCGAATCGAACCATGAAGAAAATTGCATCCAGTTTAACCATTGTTTCTGGCGTTGCGACTTCAACATCTTACTAGCTTATGGGTGATGCATCAGCAATATTCCATGCCTGACTGCCCCACTCCCGGATAAGATAGTATGGATGCCCTTTTCCTCTGCGCTGTTCAAAACTGATTGAAGCAATACGGTTTCACCCACTCCACGCAGCCCGACAAGAATGATGCCCTGACTGTTTCTGCCTATACGGATCCTTTCAAGCTTTCAGCTATTCTGGTCAGTATCTCTCCCCTTCCAGCCAGTTCCATTGTGAGAACAAGCATCGCCAGCTAGCCGTACGGTTGATGTTATGCCAAAGCTGCGATTAATCTTATTTATCCACATGCTGTCAGGTGGATAAAAGGCCATTGATTCCCCCGCCCTTATCAATGTTTATGTACTACACTTATCGTCGAAAATAACCATTTTAACATGGAGAGTATAGCGATGAGCGATGATGTGCGTAAACCAACAACAACTGACGCGGGCATCCCGGTAGCCAGTGATGAGCATTCCTTAACGGTCGGTCCCGATGGCCCTATCGTGCTGCACGATCATTATCTGATTGAGCAGATGGCTAATTTCAACCGTGAACGCATTCCGGAACGCCAGCCGCATGCAAAAGGCAGTGGTGCTTTTGGTCACTTCGAAGTGACCGAGGATGTCAGCCAGTTTACCAAGGCCGCTCTTTTCCAGCCAGGCGTTAAAACCGATGTGGTTATGCGGTTTTCAACGGTTGCGGGTGAACGTGGCAGCCCGGATACCTGGCGTGACCCACGCGGTTTCTCAATTAAATTTTACACCAGCGAAGGTAACTACGATATGGTCGGGAATAACACTCCGGTGTTTTTTATTCGCGACCCGATGAAGTTCCAGCATTTCATCCGTTCCCAGAAACGTCGGGCGGATAACAATCTGCGCGATAATGACATGCAGTGGGATTTCTGGACCCTGTCACCGGAATCGGCTCACCAAGTGACCTGGCTGATGGGCGATCGCGGGATCCCTAAAAGCTGGCGTCACATGAATGGGTATTCAAGTCACACCTATATGTGGGTCAACGCCCAGGGCGAGAAGTTTTGGGTGAAATATCACTTTAAAACCGACCAGGGCATCGAGTTCCTGGCTCAGGAAGATGCAGATACGCTGGCCGGGCAGGATGGCGATTATCATACTCGCGATCTGTTTGAAGCGATTAAAGCAGGAAATTCACCGAGCTGGACGCTTCACATGCAGATCATGCCGTTTGCTGATGCTGAAACCTATCGTTATAACCCGTTTGATCTCACTAAAGTCTGGCCGCACGGTGATTATCCGCTGATCAAAGTGGGTAAACTGGTGCTGGACCGCAATCCAACCGACAACTTCGCGCAAATTGAGCAGGTGGCTTTCGAGCCAAATAACCTGGTGCCTGGCATTGGTTTAAGCCCGGATAAGATGTTGATGGGGCGCATCTTCGCCTATGCGGATGCTCACCGCGCGCGACTGGGTGTTAACTATAAGCAAATCCCGGTGAATGCGCCCAAGTCCCCGGTTAACAGCTATAGCAAAGACGGAGCGATGCGTATTGATCTTGCCTCTGATCCAGTCTATGCGCCTAACTCCAAAGGCGGGCCTGCAGCGGATGGAGAACGTTATCCAACCGATTCTACCTGGGGATCTCAGGGAAATCTGGTACGTTCGGCTTACACCCTGCGCGCAGATGATGATGACTACAGTCAGGCTAATGACCTGGTGAATAAAGTCATGGATGATGCCGCGCGCGACCGGCTGGTGAACAACGTCACCGGCCATCTGTTGAAGGGGGTGGAAGAGCCGGTTCTTTCACGTGCATTCGAATACTGGCGCAATATCGACAGGGCGACAGGCGATCGTATCGCTGCCAGGGTGTTGCAGGAAAGAGCAAAGCGGGGTCAATAACCTCAGAATAAAGCGCCTGCAAGGCGCTTTTTTTTGAGCATGCGGCACCCGGGCTAAAACGGCCTTTGTTGAGTGCTGAATGTGCGCTATTTAGTCTCTTTCCAGGCTTCTGTGTCATATGCCGACCAGGCGCCATAGGCAGAATTTGGCAGTACGAACCAGTCATCACCAAAATGTGCCGCGCTTTCACTGACCAGCTGGCGTTGCGAATAGGCACTTTTCTTCGGCTTAAACTGGGCGGCAAAGTCTGGCAGGCTGTCGCCGAACAGCATGATTATCTGATAATCCTGCATTATCTTCGCGCGGCGTTTTTCTTTGGATTCTGTATCCAGCAAGATATTCTGTTCTGAAACCTGAGGCAGCCCCAATTTCCTTAAGGTTGCCATGGTTTGCGCTTTATTTTTTTCAGTACGATCTGAAACGTAGAAAATACGGACTTTCTTATTGTTCACGTTGTCGAGAAAGGCTTTCGCGCCAGGGATTAACCTGGGGTTGCCGTGTTGTTCCCAGCTGTCCCAGGTATCCCATTGAGTGTAGTCATGGCATTGGTTGGCGTCCCGTACCAGCAATGCGCTGTTGTTGATGACGGTTTCGTCAAGGTCCAGCACAATTGCGGCTTTTTCTGCCGCTCTCAACTGGCCGAATTTTTGGTTAAAACGCTCCTGAGCGAAACGGTAAGTCTGTAACTGTAAAGCCATGACTTCAGCGGATTTTTGCTGATAGCGCAGTGCCAATTCATTATTCTGAGCCGGGCAACTTGATGACGTCGCTGCTGCTAAAACTGAAGCGCTGGTGAATGACAATGTCAGCAGTACCGCTTTTTTTAATAGGTGCATACGATCCCTTTCTAATAAGAAAAATCAAAAACCAACAGGTGCTACCTTGCCATTACGCCCTGGCGAGGTGATCATGTCTACCCTTAGCACCACGTTGAGTCAGCATTTCGGCTTTAATCCCGCTTATGCACCCTTCTCGCCCAACCGTTTACGCATGTGAAAATTGATAAAATGCTGGCCACGCACCGCCACGCTCTGCTGCTTCACCAGCTGATAGCCTCGTTGCGCAAAGAAGGGCCTGGCCGTTATGCTGGCTTGAGTATCAACCTGACTGAATCCTTTCGCAATGGCTGCCTGCTCGAGCGTATTCAACAGCAATGTCGCCACGCCGCAGCGCGGGTAGTCTGCATCGGTGAATAACAGGTCAAGATGGCCATGCGCCTGCAGATGAGTGAAACCAACCACCTTATTGTTGTGGCAGGCTACCCACACGTCACCGTTGTCCAAACGCCGCTTCCAGTCGGTGCGTTCAACCTGGCTCCAGGCGTCGGTTTGTTGCTGGCTGTAATCCCGTGCCGCAATCAGCCGGACTGCCCGTTGGAAAACGGCAATAACGGCTGCCAGGTCGCCGGGTTGGTATCTTCTGATGATGATTTCCATATGAAAGCCCGATCGCTGTAAAAAAGGGGGCAGCAGGATGGTATGTCAATCGCAGTGGTAAGTGAAGATGGGTGCCGTAGAGCAGATCAACTGTCTGCGGCACCGCCAGAATTAGCGGCTAACCTGGTGACCGACAACGCCGCCAATCGCCGCACCACCGAGGGTTCCCCAAGTGCTACCGCCCGTCAGTACGGCCCCACCCACTGCGCCAACACCAGCGCCGATAGCCGTGTTTCTCCCGCGATGAGACATGCCACAAGCCGACACGGCGAAGGTGATCAGCAGAACAATTGCAATAGTACCACTGCGTTTTAACAACATTTTTATCTCACCACACATTAGTTATGGAATGTCAGAGTCAGCATCTGACTCTTAGCCTTTTGTGCACAGCTAAACATCTGCCGTTACTAAGGCAGAATATAATGCTTGCGGAGTGAGATTCACAGGTAAAAACTCTGATATTGCACGCGACTGTTGCGCCCTGAATGTTAACGATGCTGAAGACCTTCGGCAGCTGCATGAGGTTCAACAGCAGAGGCTGTTGCAGACATCAGCATCTGCCTTGTGATGAAATCACTCCATCCGTACAGCATTAACAAAGACGGTATTTGCCATTTCGAACGCTGATTTTTATATTTCCGTTGATAGTGTAGTGTAAATCCGATTGACCCGGAACAATCTCAATATAGCTGTTTTTAAACTTAAGGAATTTTCGGCCATCGTTACTATATTGTATGCCCATCTTATCCGGCGTGGATAACTGGCTTGATTTTAAATCAGAGTACAGATCAGCAGTCAGTTTTTCTGCCAGGCCGGCTGAAATGAGATCGGATGTGGGACGCTCAAATATCCAGCGTTTTCCATCCCAGATTAACGGCCATGAAATACCTGAAACTGCATTATGAACATCATACTTCACGCCATGACCTTTAATGACCTCGAATTTCACCGGAACCAAAAGGCCATGCAATTCAACTACGCTAAACAGACTGTTTGAGTAAGGAGAAGCCCCCACTGCCCTCACTTCAACTATTTTTCCATCACCATAATATTCCGCATTGAGGTTATTAACTTCAGAAAACTTATAGCGGGTATGATCACAGGAAATAGCAAGCTCTTTAATGAATTCATTCATTGGATCAGGGAATAGCGGCGCGCCTCCGTCCACTGCCGGGTGCCAGCGATAACTTAACTTTTCCATATATACCGGCAAGCGTTGATAAATCGCTTTTTCATTAAACCAATCGACTTCAAACCGTTTCAGGTTGCTGTTATAAAATAACTCATGAGAGCGGCCTTCAATATCGATTATTTTCTTACCGAAACACACTTGATAAGGCAATTTATTGACAGGTTCCGCATTGAGATATGCTGAGCAACTCGCTTTGACCGGAAGCCGGTTAAGCAGAAAAGCAGCCAGTTCTTTATCTGCCAGGCGTGTGATATGGCGATAAAGTTTCAGGCGAGTATCGCTGCCTTTTGCCATCAGCCTGTTGTTGCCCTTGTCCGCTATGCC
The DNA here is from genome assembly GCF_017161565.1 of Erwinia amylovora. Taxonomy (NCBI): domain Bacteria; kingdom Pseudomonadati; phylum Pseudomonadota; class Gammaproteobacteria; order Enterobacterales; family Erwiniaceae; genus Erwinia; species Erwinia amylovora. The sequence continues at coordinate 1,833,983 of NZ_CP066796.1, read as the reverse complement.
TGAATCATCTGATATCAATGCCATCACACAGAGTGCTTCCTTAAAATGCGCTGCGATCCCGTCAACGCGTTCGCCTGCCTTTTCCGCTATGCTGCTGTCTGCCATCTCTGACGGTAAAAGCCGGTTATTCAGCAAAGACAGTGCTTCACCAATGCTGCCGGGTACTGTTAATGCCTTGGCAATCGATCCCGACCCCTGACTGGCCGGGTTTAAAAAGGTTCTTGCAGCCTGACACCATTTTTCGTTGCGCTGTGCCTCATCAATAAAAAACAGGCTGTTGATATCAGAGTTGATCCGCTTAATATGATGGTCAAACAACCTGTCACCCAGAGCATTAATGCCGCTGCTTTGCGTGAATGAGAAGTCACTTTCGCTGACGGTTACCGGTTGCATCCTGCCGTTTAAAATAACCGTACGTCTGTTAGTGATGTGAAAGGCGATATCCCCGGCGTATTTTATTGCCGCATAGAACGGCATTTTTGCCCGGACAAAATCGCGAAATGCTTTAGTGTCCGGCGTGATGGGAACTCTTTGTCTGGTGGCCGTGCCGAGATCCAGGATAAAAGTTTCTGGCTTGTCCACGCTGAACAATATGGTTCTGGCACCGTCACAACAAGGTATGGCGAAAACGCCATTGAGATTTACGCCATGAAAAGTTAGCCCGTCAGCCAGGCGTTGTCCGGCAAGAAACGCCTCAACTGCTTTAGTCGCATCGGGCAGTTCAGGATGCCGTTGCAGAAATTGCACAGCGCGCAAGATAACCATTTTTTGATAGTATATTTTCAGTTTTGCAATACGGGATATGTCATTTTTATAATCAGATAACGCCTGGCTCATTTTATCAGCCAGCCTGTTACCATCAATTAAGCGGAATAACTCACCATATTCTCCGAGGTCAATTTCATACCCCATGCCGGATAAGTGGCGCGTCTCATAATGATATAAGCCGGTAACGATTTCAGCGATGGTAAACAGTTTTATTTCATTAGAGAAAACAGGGGTTGATATATTTCTATTTACCACATCCCTAAGACGAAATATTACCCTGACTTTGCTTTTTGGTGTTAAACCACTTAACGCGCCGATATTTTCTTCGTACTGCCGGATGGCAATAAGAATAATGCTGTTAATATATTCAAGCGGATCCAATACGGGGTGATAGGTTTTTTCAAGATGGCTGATGGTATTATCAGCGATGCGCTTAAACTCACCGGCAGAGTTTAGCCGGTGAACAGGATCCGCGATAACGTCGTCAGAAGGCTGTACGTTTACCCGCGTGGTTACGCCGGGGGCTGAAGTTGTGGCGCTGGCCATGCCCGCCATAGCGACCAGCGTAGTGGCTACACCTCCTTTAGCATGCAGCTGGCTGGTTAACAGTGTAGCCGCCGCCAGGGTAGCCATTCCCTGTAACCTGTTCACTTTCTTCTCGCCAGCTGTTAACTGAAAATCTGGTTTAGCTGAAATCCCTACGGGCCGCGGAGTGTGCACATTTGCAGCCCGGTTTGCCACGGCATCACATTGCATACGGAGATAGTTTCTGGTGATACGACGATCGTCCCATGCCTGGTGGGTTTCAGCTTTGGCATTAACGCAATTTATTAACGCGGTTAGCTTATTCTCACGCATCAGGTTTAGCGCTGCCAGCGCGATGGCTCTTTCAGCAAGGCTTTCATCCGGCCAGCTGCTCTGCAACGGACGTGATTTCTCTGCGGTCGCTGTGGTCAACGATGCGGGGAACAGCGTTGAATTGGCTGAAAAATGACTGATTACAGCACAGGCTGCAGGGCATAACCTCGCATCATGGCCGATATCCACACAGCCTTTCCACTTCGTTTCGACGTAACTGTCCATCACGAAAGCAGATTGTTGCTGTACGGCTTGTTGGGCGTTGAAGCCGCTACGGGCGATATTGCCGAGCGCCGCCCAGTAATAACTGATACGTACGAAGAAACCAGCCATAAAAGCCGGCACCCGCAGGAGACCGCGCTGCGGCGCACTGTCTCCCGCTATCCAGTAACGGGCTGCAACAGCCATCAGCGCCAGTGCGGTACACAGATCCCCCTGCAGGCCACCTTCTTCTTCACCCGGTAGCAGCCACAACAAAGAGGCATCCGTATTTCTGATGATGATTTCGCGCACATATGCTGCCAGCCCGGGAAGCAGATTGATCTTATCGGGAAGACAAACGGACGCCAGCCCCAGTGCATTTAATACGCCAATGTCGGTGTGCCTTCTCTCAACAATCGCGATATACAAACTATCGGCCGCTATCAGCAGACCGACGGGAAGCCCGGGAAGCAGCTTTGCGAGTAAGGCTGACAGCAGTTCCCTTTGTTTGAAATCCGCTGTTATCGCAATCAGCTGGCTGATACAGCGGCGAAAGTCTTCCCTGAGCGGCACAACTGGGGCATTTTCCAGCTCGATGTCTTGATACTCAAGGGCATCGAACCAGATATCCGCCTGGTGAGCGGCTGAAGCGTCAGGAGGGCTTGGGTTAGCGAAGTGGTAAGAATGATTCGCTGGTAAGATGTTTCCAGGCATAGTTTATTTCCTTAGTGACGGATAAACGGCTTCCCGTTTTACTAAACCCTGGCTACTGTTTCTTTCAATAAACACCAAAACACTGACATCTGGTTCAGTATTCTGCTCGTTGCCGCCGCTGATCCTGAGACCTTAATCAATCGGTTTTGCTCTGTTCTTTTTCTCTTCATCTCACTTACCCCAGCAGAGTTACAATCTGTAAAAGAGCTATCAATCATTCCGCGAGGAGCCGTCTTATAAACTTGATAAGTTAGAAGAAACTTGTCGGATGTTTCGTCGCTTATACAACAGGTTCGAATTGCATTTTATTATCATGACCCGCTTAGTTTTTATATAAGCGATAAATATAACGGGATTGAAAAATAAAACCCCCTAACGGTTAATTATTCATTGACCGGCAATAAATTAAATTTATAAACTCAATTCTCACTTGCACTATCTAATAAAAAGAGGCGTTACAATGTATAATAAAGGAACCTTCACGAATCCGAAAAGATGGGCGGATTCAGGCGTAAAAGGTGATATCTACTATAATCCCGCCAATTCTCTCTTCTATGTTTTCAAAAAAGAAGGTAACCCATATAAAAACAAATGGCATTATCCACCAGGAGCCGAAGATAATAAAAACTTCCTTTTTGGCGGTAAGCAAACCGGAACGCGTGAACAGCCAAAGACGTGGTCGGAATATGGAACATCAGGCTGCATCTATCACGGCACTGAATATGGGTATATGCGGCTAAAAATGAATGGGGATCCATCCAGAAACAAGTGGTATTTTCCATTTAATGGTGAATCGAATAGCTACTGGGACTTTATGGGCTGGAAAGCCGGAACTTTCATGGATGCTAAATCATATGGTGATGATGGCGTAGAAGGAGATATTTATTATATTCCTGAAAGGAACTATTTCTACTCTTTAAAACACCGAGCGAATCCATCAGTTGATAAGTTGCCTTTGCCTGCTCATCGTGAAGAGACCAGACACTGGAAGTTTAGAGGATATTTGTCCACAAAAAACTGGCTTAGTTTTATCAACGACAGCCATCCAATCAACCAACTGTCTGTACCGGGAACACATAACGCTGCTACCTACACCATCGGAAAAAATGCAGTGATCGGTGCCTGGGCTAAAACCCAGTATGAATCGGTTGGGGAACAGCTTCTTGATGGCGTCAGGTTCATTGACGCGCGCTGCCGCCATATTTCAAATTCGTTTACCATGCATCATGATAAGTTCTACTTACATGTTAATTTTGGCACAATCCTCAGTGACTGCTACAAATTCCTAGAGGAAAACCCCAGTGAGTTTATATTTATGTCCATAAAAAGTGAACATACAGAAGAGCGCTGTTCACGTAGCTTTGCTGAAACCTTTGAAGAAAAGTATTATAATCCAGAAAAATGGTTTGTAGAAAGTCGCTTCCCTAAACTGGCAGAAGTCAGAGGAAAGATAGTTTTGTTAAAACGGTTTAAGGGCGGCGCAGTTGGACAAAGTATTTATTGGGTCAACAATTCAACATTCAATACCGTAACGGGATCGATTAAGTTACATGTACAGGACAAATACAATGAGCGCAATGAATCAGCAAAATGGTGTGCTATCAAAGATGCATGGGATTTTTCAGAATATAAATCCAGAGAAGGTTGGATGACAATCAATTTTACCAGTATTGCTGCAGATGATTTTACATCGACGAAATCATATGCGCGTGATAAAAATCCTGAGCTGGCAAATTACATCAGGAAACGGAAGAGTTTTGGGGGGGTGGTTGCTTCGGACTTTTATCAGATTGGAGATCTGGCAAAGCGCGTCATTGAGACTAATTTCAAAAGCGCCACTGACATGTAAAAGAGGTGTTCTTAACTGCTCAGGATAATGTCAGTATCAGGCGGCTTTAGTCCGCCTGTATTCCGGCGTCGGAAGGAGGTTATTTCATTTCAGACAATAACTCATCGGCACCCTTATCAATGCCTGCCTTGGCGGCGCCGATCGAACCTATGCTGGCGCTAACGTTCATTGCATTGGGATATTGTTTGGTGATATAGGCTTTTAACAATCGATTATTATCAGCCTGATATATTTCCACCGCATAGCTGACCCAGCCATTCATTAATCCTTCCCGTCCGCGCACCGCCTGCACGATGTTATATGGACCCCCGCCAGGTCAAATTTGGTAAAAGTACCAATGACGGGGGTGGTCGTTTCAGCTCCCGTCAACGTAAGCTTTATGCGTAACCCATTCGCGGACGGTGGCTGTGCGAAGTCGAAGCGCGTTTTCAGCACCTCTGCGTTGCGCTGGTACAGGTAGTCGGCCAGTTCATTTCGTTCTGACTGACTGAGATCGCCGAACTGATTATCTGCTCCGCTGTAAATAATCACCGGGTCTAAAGTAACCTCGCGGTACTTATTCCATTCAATCGGGCTGCTGGTGCGCCATGGTTGGCGATAAGCATCATCGCCAAGATTTGGCTGCAGCTGTTCAGCGGAAGATAATCCTGCATAGCGAGGTAGTTGCGTTCCTGCACATCCGGCTAAAGCCAGCGACAGCAGAATAATGCTTACGCGAAAAGGTCCGATCTGGTTCAACATAGTAAAATCCCATAAATGTACCGTACTGTACGGTTTATTTATGCCCTGGCGGGATTTTTCTGTCAATAGAATGTACACTCAGTTTTATTTTTCTTGAGAAAGCCGATGAAAGTTCGCACTGAAGAGCGCCGTGAGGCGATTATCGAAGCTGCCGCACAGCTGTTTCAGGAGATGGGTTACGAACGTGCCTCAATGAACGAGCTGGCAAAACGCCTTGGCGGTTCCAAGGGCACGTTATATAACTATTTTCCTTCGAAGGAGGAGCTGTTCAGCGCGGTGATCCGTACCTACGCTACCCGGCATCTGACCGACGCCGCCAGCGCGCTGGATATACCGTTAAGCAAAAATGTGAATCTTGCGGAGAAGCTGCAACACTTTGGTGAGCAAATGCTCAATGTTATGACCACCGATAATACCGCTCTGGCGGTCTACCGTATGGTGGTTGCCGAAGCCGGACATTCTGAAATGGGCATGCTGTTTTATGAATCTGGTCCGCGCGAGAGCGTGGAAAAGCTGGCGCGACTGTTTTCGTCTGCAATGGATAACGGCGTACTGCGTTTCGGCGATTCGCGCATCCGCGCACTGCAATTTCTGGCTTTATTGACGGCAGAAATCGAAGAACGCATTTATCAGCGAATGGCACCGCCGCTGAGCGTGAAACGCGTACAGGAAATGACCGCCTGTGCGGTAAGAATGTTTATGGCTGGCGCAGCTAACCCGTCTCTCCCTGTGAGGTAATGCATTAATGTCTTTCTGGCCCCCACTCAGGCATCTCTACCAGGCGCGCCCTCGCCTGCTGGTTGCCTTTTTGCTGTCTGTGGTCAGTTTTTTCCTTATTCCTGCCAGCCAGTCGTTGGCCCAGCGGCTGTTAATAGGCTGGAATGTGCTGGCCTGGCTATATCTGCTGTCACTTTGGTGGCTGATGCTCCGTACGCCGGCAAAAGATATTGCCCGTATTGCTCGTGTACAGGATGAAAGCGCCGGAACAGTGCTGGCTTTAGTCTGTGTTGCCTGTCTGGTCAGTATTCTGGCAATCCTGTTTGAACTTGGCGAAGTGAAACATCTTAAAGATGCGGCCCAGGTACGGCATATTGTACTCACCGTTACAACGTTGGTGGTATCCTGGTCGTTACTCCCCACGGCATTTGCCATGCATTATGCGCATATGTTTTATCTGAGCAAGACTGAGTCACATAAGGCCTTACTGTTCCCCGATAAACTGCACGATCCAGGCTATTGGGACTTTATTTATTACTCATTTACCCTTGCGGTAGCGTCACAGACAGCCGATGTGGCTACCGGAAATACCACCATCAGGCGAGTTACTACCCTGCAGGCGGTGCTGTCGTTTATTTTTAATCTGGCCATTCTCGGCCTGTCGATTAACGTTGGTGCTGGCTTGTTAAACTGACAGGCGTAAGACGCTGCCGGGTGTTGCAAACAGTTATTTTCCCCTGTGAGGTTAACATATTGACTACTCTGCCATTAGTTACCATACATTATTGCTCCCAGTGTAACTGGATGCTGCGCGCCAGCTGGTTGGCCCAGGAGTTACTGCACACATTCAGCACTGACCTCGGCGCGGTTACGCTCATTCCCACTACGGGTGGGGTTTACAAAATCAGCGTCAACCAGCAGGTCATCTGGGACCGTAAAAATGATAATGGCTTCCCGGATGCTGCCGAGATCAAGCGCCGCGTGCGCGCCGTCTGTTTCCCGCAGCGCGACCTGGGGCACATCGATCGTCACGCGGATTGATCGGCATAAAAAAAGCCGCGCATTGCGCGGCCTGGTAAAAAGGCGATTTCAGGCGTCAGAATTCAACATTCACGCCCAGCTGGAAGTTACGCCCCGGCATAACGGCTAAGGCGCGGTCATTCATATTGCGCGCTGTCTGCCCGCTAAGAGTGCGGCTGCTCAGGTAATCCCAGTATTTGCGATCGGTCAGGTTATAGATCCCGCCATTCAACTTAACCTGCTTGCTGACTTTCATCCAGGCACTGAGATCCACCACCCCGTAGCCCGGCACGCGCGTATATTCGCTGACGGAATCGGTCAGTTCGCTGCCGTTATTCAGCCAGGCTTCACGGTTGGTGGTTTCTGCCTGTTTACCTTTGACAAAGGTCGCGGTTAGCGCAGCCCCGTAACGCTGTGCCGGGTCATCCCAACCCATTGCGAGAATGGCTTTCATCGGCGCAACACTGTCAAGGCCCACATATTTGTCGCCACTGTAACTGGACTTAGATTTACCCTGACTGTAGCCAAGTGCAAAGGTGCTGTTCAGACCACTCAACTCATCTGACCAGATACCGTAGTGAATTTTAGTGCTGATTTCCCCGCCCCGGATATACGCATTATCTCGATTTTCCGCCTGATAAATCGTCGCAATATTTGAAGGGACATTGACAAACTTGTCCGGATGGCTGACCCGGCCATAACGGGTGTAAGCAATAAAGTTTTTGTAGGTGTTGTAAAACAGTGAGGCGTTGATAGTTACCGCTTCATTTACCTGTCCTTTTATCCCCCACTCCATGTTATTGCTGGTTTCAGTACTCAGGCCGGTATTACCGATTAACGCATATTGCGCTCCCGGAATATAGTTACTGCCCAGGTTCCAGGAACCATAAAGTTGGCTGGCATTGGGGAACTGCGCCCCACGCCTGTATTGCAGGTATGTCATCAATCCGGGAGTTAGATCGTAATTGAAACTGAGGGATGGCAGCAGCTGGCTGTCACTGCTGGCTTTTCCGTACAGCTTTTGCGCATCATCGGGCGTCAGGACGTCGGTACCGGTAGCCATATTCGCCAGGTTTTGCGGCTTTGTTTCCTGATGCGCCACGCGTATTCCCGGCACCACGGCCAAACCGTGGCCAGCAACGTCATACTGTATACTGTCCTGTAAAAAAGCCCCCAGCGTCAGGGTACGGCTGTCGGCCTGCGGTTTCGTTACCGTCTGCATGGGCGACTGGCTGAACGGCCGTTCACTGTCCGAAAGCTGGGCGTTGACTCCCGCCAAAATCGCATGGCGGCCCTCTGTTTTCACCAGCTGAGCTTTATAGCCCCAGGTTTTGACGTTGTAGTCGGAATAGGTGCGCGAATAGCCCGTTGACGGCAATTCCTGCGGAGTTAACGTATTATCATGCGCTTCGGTTTGCTGGAAATAGATTTTGTTGTTCAGACTGTCGATCCAGTCATTGTCTGGCATCCATTCATCCTTCAGGCTTATTCCCCAGCGCCGCGTATTGCTTTGCTGGTGAGCTTCACCCAGCGGCTCTTTGAATCGGTCAGTCCAGCTTGCATAGCGGCTATGATTCACTTTGCTGTAGACATCGACGGTAGCGGCCAGCTTATGCTGTTCATCAGGCTGCCAGATCGCTGAAGTGAGCACGGCATCCGAATGCCAGTTAGCGGGATAGGCATCCAGCACGGCGCTGTTATTACGCGTTTGTTGCCCATCGCGGCGGCTGTATGCAATCAGGCCGCGCACATCCCCGTCCCCGGCGGCTGCGGTGATGCCATTATGCCAACTACGGTTAGCAGAGTCGTAGTCGCTCTGATAGCCAAAGTAGCTTTGTTTATCCTGCAGCAGATAATCGTCTGCCGATTTTGGCAGGAAGGAGACCGAACCGCCCATCGCGGTATTAGCGCGTGATGTCGCCGTCGCTCCGGCTTCAATATCTACCCGGCCATAAAGATACGGGTCGATATAATCGCGCCCGATGCCAACGGTATTCACTCCTGAACGGCTGCCATAGCCCCGGCCAGTGGCATCCGGCTGTGGGATGCCATCAACGCTAAGTGCCACACGGTTACTTTCCAGGCCACGGATGTTGTAACCGGCGTAGCCCGCGCGGTCAAAACCGCTTTTTCCGCTACCTGAACCACTGCTGCTGCCCACCGCACCGATCAGCGGCTGATAGCGCATGATGGAACCAAAGTCATTAGCACCGCGTTGCTGCATATCCGCGGCGTTAATACTGACCTTGCTTCCGGCCCCTTTTTAACCGGGGGGGAAAGCACGGTCATTAGCGCATCATCCTCTGGCGTGGCTGACAATTTCTGTTGCTGGCCGGAGCGGTTTTCCGCCAGCATATCGCTCTGTGGTGCAGCGGTGCTGGTGGTGGTAATGGCGGCGCTAAACAGCGCCCCCATCATCAGTGTGCTGTGAAAAATACCCTGAGGGTATAAAAAAAAATTGAACATGGTAAACACCTGAATGGTTTATGAGTATAGGCTCAGGCATAGCTTCCATAACGGCATTAGACGGTCCCCTCATCATTTCGCGGGACAAATAATCGACTGGCGTGCGCTATCATATACAAATGATAATCATTATCAACAAAGACCTGCATAAATTTACACTCAGAGAAGTATTCATTCAACATGGATGCCTGGCGAACTGTTCCCCAGCCCGATATGCCGCGTGACCGCCGTCAGCGACGGGAAGAGCGCCAGGGGTTCGAAGCAGTTAAGAAAATCAGGCAGTGACCCTCCGGGCGGTCTTCTGCCTGACCATGTGAAGGCATTATCCTCACCTGTGTAAGACCAGTTAAAACAGGCCCGAAAGGCTATTTCGATAATCTGTCTTTGATTATTTGATAATGATCGGCTGTTAACTTCTCATAGTTCCAGATGAATAATCCGCCCAAAGCAAAATCCAGCACCTGGTCGATAAAATAATTTAAGCTCCAGTCAGTCAGTCCCCGGCTGGTTAAAGCAAGTATGCACTGCTTATTTCCAGCACCGTGTGACATCGTTCTGTCTAATGCGGGAATGACATTAGCGATGATATCTTGCTTGCTCCACATGGCAGCAGCATAGCAGTAATGTATTAAACGATCGCATTGTCCTGACTGCACCAGGCTCTTAATTTTGTTATTTAAAACAGCACCTGAATTTGTTTGAGGATGATTGTAGGAATAACCAGAAATAAAACCAAAGCTGGTCTCTTTCTGGCATTTTTTAAGTTGTGCCATAGCTTCTATAACCAGGTTGATGTTCATGTTGCATTCATCGTCAAAATCCACACCATCCCAGGCCATATTCAATGTGGCTTCAACTATCCTCGAAACTTCCTCCATATTTGCAGGTTTGCCTGCCGGCGAACATCCGCCTCCACCATATACCCAAAGAGTTTTTCCGTTGAAGTCGGGGCTGCCAGCCGGTTTATGACTCTTTTCCGGGCTCCAGCCGGGGTTAGTGGACGAACCCGTTGTTAACCCCTGCAGGTTAGTGACCATGCCATACATCATTATATCAAATCCCCGAAGGGGTTCATGAGCCAGCGACTGACTCCAGCCACCAATAATAAATTTACTCATAGCAGACTCCTGTTATTTAAAATTTTGGGTATGTGTCATTTATATTCATCGGCCAGCGCTTAAACATACGCAGCCGTTTACAACTTCATCTCCGCGTTCACAGGAACAAAATACAGTGCAAGGTTTCAAGAAAAAAAATGAAAATTCATCGCAATGCTTTGCGACTGGTATGTGATAACCACGCCGTTTCATCCTCGCAATAATGGCATACTACAATGATGAGAGGCAGAAAATTGACTTGTTCTATCGAACTCACAACAGAATCAATCATCAGTTGATGGTGCCGAATGGCTATTTAAAATCAGCTCGTAAACAATAATCATCACAGCCGCCAGGCAGAGAAAATGACTCACCTGTAAAGCAATGCTATACAATGTGTTGAGCTAATGAATATGTTAGTCACGGGTTATCGCGTAGATTAGGAATCAGGATCCGCGAGATCGCTTCACGTACACCCAGCCATTATATATCAGACAGGGCTGTTGGGCTGTTGGTCATTTTTTTAGTCTGCTTCGCATATAAAAAAGGGGCAGCCAACGGCCGCCCCTGCATATTTGGCAGAAAATTACATCTGCACCAGATTTTTGATTTTCACATCCGGATCCACATCCGCTTCATAGTCCACGCCTTCCAGACCGAAGCCAAACAGATGCATAAACTCGGTTTTATAACCAACAAAGTCGGTCAGCTGATTCAGGTTCTCATTGCTCACGGTCGGCCACAATGCAGACACTTCTTCCTGAACTTCTGGCTGTAATTCTTTGTAGTCCGCACGCAGGCGACCGGTTTCATCAATAATCGGCGCGGCGTTGTACAGGCTGTCTTTGAACAAACCGTACACCTGCTCAATACAGCCCTCGTGGGTACCTTTCTCTTTCATTACCTTGAACAAAAGGGAAAGATAGAGTGGCATTACCGGGATCGCCGAGCTTGCCTGAGTGACGACCGCTTTCAGCACCGAAACGCGGGCGTCGCCGTTGCCGTGTGCGGCCAGGGTGTTTCGAATGGCCAGAACGCGCTTATCCAGATCCTTTTTCGCTTCACCGATTGAGCCGTTCCAGTATATATCGTGCGTTATCTTCTCACCCAGATAGGTGAAAGCGGTGGTCTTGGCCCCTTCTGCCAGCACGCCGGCTTCCAGTAATGCGTCAATCCACATCTGCCAGTCTTCACCGCCCATTACCGCTACGGTGCCGTCGATCTCTTCCTGTGAAGCGGGTTCCAGCGAGACGTCAGTAATGGTTTCTTTATCAGTATTCAGACCGCGCGTGGTCAGCGACTTGCCAATCGGCTTCAGCGCGGAGTTGAACACCTCTCCGGTTTTCGGATGGGTGCGGCGCGGGGCAGCCAGGCTGTAAACGACCAGGTCAACCTGGCCGAGATCCTGTTTGATCAGTTCAATAGTCTTCTGCTTAACCGCATCGGAATAAGCGTCGCCGTTGATACTTTTCGCATACAGCCCTTTCGCCGTTGCCAGCTCTTCAAATGCAGCAGAATTATACCAGCCAGCGGTGGCCGGCTTGTTCGCTTCGCCCGGGCGCTCGAAGAACACGCCCAGCGTATCTGAAGCGCAACCAAATGCGGCAGAGATACGGGCAGCCAGTCCGTAACCCGTAGAGGCACCAATCACCAGCACTTTTTTCGGGCCGGAGGTAATCGCGCCCTGAGCGGTGACGTAGTCAATCTGTTTTTCTACGTTAGCTTTACAACCCGCCGGATGGGCAGTAACACAGATGAAGCCACGGATGCGTGGTTTAATAATCATGTCGACCTCAATGATGAAACTTTTTTCATGAACTTAGTGACTCAATACGGCCGCTAGAATACCGCTTATGCCGGTTCAGGCAAAGTACGGAAATGCGCTAATCGCTTTCCAGCCACTTTTTTCGGCATCCAGTGGAAAATAATGCTTAACGTTACAACGGATCTGGCTTTGGCCATTCTTCCTGATTAAGTAGTGCGATGCCGTTCAGTGTCGGCAGTCAGGCGCCTGGCTGTAAAGTATGATCGGATTCAAATTTCAGGAAATTATAAGACACAGCAACTTATGCAATATTACTGCATAATTATCCACCAGGCATCCTTCTGTTTACCCTATATCCACTATAAAAACCGTTTGTTATGCAGTTGATCGTGCTGACAACCTCTTAAAATCTAAGATTTTCACAATCATTTAAAAAGATGGAAACTTTTTTTTGATGTTAAATTAGCTGCAACTCAGTGAAATGCGCTGAGCCATCGACGGCAAAACAGTATTTATAACTAAGCGCCACCCGTCAGGCCACCTCTCGCCAACGGACAGGCGCTAACTGAATAAAGGTTTGTAATGGAAAAGCTTTCTTACGTTTCTGATGGCAGCAAAACGGCTTGGTCAACCTATCTGCAACAGATCGATCGCGTTGCACCACATCTTGGAGATTTATCACGTTGGATTGATACCCTGCGTCATCCTAAACGTGCGCTCATTGTTGATATCCCACTGCAAATGGACGATGGCTCCATTCGTCACTTTGAAGGTTTCCGTGTTCAGCACAATTTGTCGCGAGGCCCGGGAAAAGGAGGTGTTCGCTACCACCCCAACGTCGATCTCAATGAAGTGATGGCGCTTTCTGCGTGGATGACGATCAAATGTGCGGCAGTTAATCTGCCCTACGGCGGAGCGAAAGGCGGTATTCGCGTCGACCCTTTCAGCCTGTCTGAAGGTGAACTTGAGCGCCTGACGCGCCGCTATACCAGCGAAATTGGCCTGATTATCGGCCCGCAAAAAGATATCCCTGCACCGGACGTTGGTACCAATGCCAAAGTGATGGCATGGATGATGGATACCTACTCGATGAACCACGGCACCACTGTCACCGGCGTGGTTACCGGCAAGCCGATACACCTCGGCGGTTCATTGGGGCGTGAAAAGGCGACCGGGCGCGGCGTATTCATTACCGGCCGGGAAGTGGCACGCCGCAACGGGATTGAGATTGAAGGCGCGACGGTCGCGGTACAAGGCTTCGGTAACGTCGGCAGCGAAGCGGCTCGCCTGTTTTGTGCTGCCGGAGCGCGGGTGATTGCCATTCAGGATCACAGCGCCACGCTGTTCAACCCTAACGGCATCGATCTGGTTGCATTGGGTGAATGGCAGAGCGCCCATAAGAAGATTGCTGGTTTCAGCGGCGCGCGTGAGATTGATCACCAGGCGTTCTGGGCTGTAGAAATGGACATTCTGATCCCGGCGGCGCTGGAAGGCCAGATTACTCCGCAGCGCGCGGAAAAGCTGCACTGCCGTCTGGTGTTGGAAGGGGCTAACGGCCCTACCTTCCCTGAAGCTGACGACGTGCTCACCTCACGCGGCGTCATTGTCGTCCCCGACGTGATCTGTAATGCGGGTGGCGTCACCGTTAGCTACTTCGAATGGGTACAGGATATGGCCAGCTTCTTCTGGAGCGAAGACGAGATTAACGAGCGCATGGATAAAATAATGACCGAGGCGATGATTCACGTCTGGGATAAGGCGCGCGAGAAAAGCTGCAGTCTGCGCACTGCCGCCTATATCGTGGCCTGCGAACGCATTCTGATGGCCCGCCAGGATCGTGGGATATACCCGGGTTGACAGCACAAGGGACGGTTTGCTCCGTCCCATTTTCTGGCGTGAGAGGGCTTATGCCGCTATCTGTTGCGCTACGCCCCTGTGCTTTCCGCTTCGGCTTGCGCCTGCTGATAACGCTGCTTAAAGGCATCGTTTTTCTCAACCAGTCCCAGCGCAGCCTCGATCAGCTCATTCTGTACCAGTGTGGTTGCCCCACCGCTGGTCTTCCAGTGGATGTACATCACGCACAGCGCAGCGACCTGAAGCTGCTCACCTTCCTGCTGCGTGCCGTCAAATTGATACTCTGACGCTGACCAGTGGTAAATTGCCCCGACAAACGGCATCTCCCCGCTTTCATCAAGTTCCGGCAGCGTTGCGAACAGCGCCTGCATCTCTGGCGTGGCAACATAGTTCTGGCGGCCGATGGCATCCAGTTGACGCCCGTGGGCGCGGGCTTTATTAACCTGCTTCGCTTTCGCTTTGGCGCGTTTTTGACGTTTATCCTGTTTGCTGCTCACACGGTTTCTCAGTTACTGGTATATCAGGGGGACAGATTACCATAGTTCGCTAGCCTTTCCCGAGCATCAGTGATAGCAGGCCGGCAGCGATCAGCGGGCCTACCGGTACGCCCCTGAACAGCGACACGCCGATAATCGTACCAATCAGCAGACCACCCACTACCGTTGGCTGGCTGCTCATCAACGTGATTCCGCGCCCGCCGAGCCAGGAAACAAACATCCCCACGGCTATCGCCAGCAGCGATTTCCAGTGCAGGAAAGAGTGCATTAACGTCGATGATGGCAGTGTTCCACTGGCAATGGGAGCCATGACGCCAACGGTGAGGATGATGATCCCTACCGTTACGCCCTGCTTTTCAATCCAGGGGAAGGTGTGCTGTAACGGCGTCATGCGGATAACGACCAGCACCAACAGAGCGATGGTGACCGTGACGTTGTGGCTGAAATAGCTTAAAGCGGCAAGGAACAACAGAATGGCCAGCGTTAAATCAAACATTTCGCACCCCGAATACAAACAGATAACTTCTTTATAGAACAGGCATAACCATTTTTGCCACTCAATCTGCTTATTTCCACCCCGACAGAATTATCGAAGCGCTTCAATCGCGGCGCGAAGGCTGACCTGTGGGCCGCTCAGAACCGCCAGCGTGCTGTTGATGCATTTCTCCGCTCCGCTCATCGATGCCTGTGCCAGCACAATGCAGCCCAGCATGCCCTCGGGGCGCTGCAGAATATAGCGGGCTATCTCACGGTGATAGCCCGCTATATCGCCCCGGTTAAACCATGCCCAGGCGCGGGGGATTAACTCAACGTACAGCCGTTCACCGGGAATAAAGGCACGAAACAGCCGGCTGGTGGATTCGAGCGTTGACCGGGCGGTACAAAGTACCAGGATATTGCCGTGATAACGTGCGGCAACCCTGGCCAGCGTTGTATCAATACGCAGTACCGGTTTATTGAATTCAGCCTGCCATACGGCGATCCCTAAAGTGGTACAGGTAACAATCACCGCATCCGCCTGCTGGCACAGCGCCTCTATTGCCTGGCGCGTGGCGGCGACGATCGCCGGCGTTACCGCGCTTTCCGTCTGCGTCTGCGCAAACAGATCGCTCTCTACACGGTGCAATAACTGGATATCGTCTTCATCCAGCGCCCGGAGCGACTGCTCGTAGAGGTCAATGTTGCTTTCGGCTGCATGCAGGCAGGCAATAACGGTCATAATTGATTCTCCTGATGGGTACAGCTTAACTGTGGCAAAAATACCCATTTATGTCAGTCTGATTTTTTTGCCGCGATCAAAAGTTTCATCTTCAATGCGCCAAAACGAGGCAAATCCCTGATATGGTGCCCCCTTTGACGAAATTTTCGTTTCGTTGCCCTTCTCCGGCCGCCAGCAGCGGGACTTTTCGCTAACCACTAAGTGGTATGAAAATTGCTTCTCTCACCCTGGGTCGTACAGGAGAAGCAGATGAAAGCAATGATTATCGGTGCCGGCATCGGCGGAATGTGCACGGCGATTGCCCTGCGTCGTTGTGGCATAGAGAGCGAGGTATTTGAGGCGGTTAAAGAGATCAAACCGGTGGGTGCCGCCATCTCCATCTGGCCAAACGGGGTTAAATGCCTTAATTATCTTGGAATGAAAGAGGCGCTGCGCGCTATTGGCGGCCCGATGGACTACATGGCCTACAAAGATTTCCGCAGTGCAGACTCTCTGACGCAATTCAGTCTCGATCCTTTAGTGCAGCGTTCTGGCGAGCGCCCCTACCCGGTGGCACGAGCCGAACTGCAGGCAATGCTGCTGGACACCTTTGGCCGTCATCGAGTGCAGTTCGGCAAGCGGGTCAGCCGCGTGGAGCAAAACAGTGACGGTGTAACGGCTTTCTTCACTGATGGCAGTCAGGCTCACGGCGATCTGCTGATCGCCTGTGACGGCACGCACTCGGTGGTACGCACAGCGGTGCTGGGCTTTTCTCCTGAACGCCGCTATGCCGGCTACGTCAACTGGAACGGACTGATTGAGATCGACCCGTTGCTGGCTCCGGCTAATCAATGGACAACCTTCGTTGGCGAAGGAAAACGCGTGTCGCTGATGCCGGTGTCCGGTAATCGCTTCTATTTCTTCTTTGACGTTCCGCTGCCGAAAGGCCTGGCAGAAGATCGCAGCTCGATCCGTGCCGATTTAAGCCGCTACTTTGCTGGCTGGGCCACCCCGGTGCAACGGCTGATTGCGCAGCTGGATCCGAACATCACCAACCGCGTGGAAATTCACGATATTGAGCCTTTTTCCACGCTGGTAAAGGGCCGCATAGCATTACTGGGCGATGCCGCCCACAGTACCACGCCGGATATTGGCCAGGGCGGCTGCGCGGCAATGGAGGATGCGATAGTGCTGGCGATGGCGTTGCAAAGCAATTCGCTGGGCATTGAGGATGCTCTACGGCGTTATCAGTCTGCACGCGCCGGCCGGGTTAAGGAACTGGTGCTGAAAGCACGCAAACGCTGTGATGTTACCCATGCTAAAAATGCGGCGCTGACCGCCGAATGGTACGCCGGGCTGAAGCAGGAAAGTGGAGATCGCATTATCGGCGGGATGTGTGAAACCATTCAGGGCGGCCCGCTGCCCTGAATGGTTACAGCCCCTTCTCAGGGGCTGTAACTTAGCCTGGCACCATCAGGCTTACTCAAGTCCCCGGTCAGACAACATGGAATCGATCTCCGCGTCGCGACCGCGCCAGTCGCGATAAAGCTGTTTGAGATCTTCGCTGTTACCGCGTGACAGCACTTTGTCACGGAAAAGCTGACCGTTCTCACGCGTCAAGCCCCCATGCTCATCAAACCAGGCAAAACCGTCATCGGCGAGCATCTGCGTCCACAGATAAGCGTAATAACTGGCAGCATAGCCGCTGCCCCAGATATGCTGGAAGTAGCTGGTTCGATAGCGCGGCGGTACCGCTGGCAGACTGATCTTCTCCTGCTGCAACGCAGCCTGTTCGAAGTTATCGACCTGTGGTAAAGGCTGCCCGGCACTGAGGGCATGCCAGTGCTGATCGAGCAATGCGGCGGCCAGCAGTTCGCTCATCTCGTAACCTTTGTTGAATTTGCTGGCGCGCAACATTTTGTCCCGCAGCGCAGTGGGCATCTGCTCTCCAGTCTGATAATGACGGGCAAAGTGGCTGAACACTTGCGGGTCACTGGCCCAGTGCTCGTTAAACTGTGACGGGAATTCAACAAAGTCACGCGGGGTGGCAGTACCGGACAGCCTCGGGTAGCGCTGGTCGGCGAACATCCCGTTCAGCGCATGACCGAACTCGTGGAACATTGTGATGACATCATCCCAGGACAGCAGTGCAGGCTGGCCGGCCGCGGGTTTGCTGAAGTTGGCGACGTTATAAATGACCGGCTTAGTGTTCAGCAGCGCAGACTGGTCAACGAAGTTGCCCATCCACGCCCCGCCGCCTTTGTTGTCGCGCTTAAACCAGTCAGCGTAGAACAGCGCCAGCGGAGTGCCGTCTTTATCAAACACCTCATAGACCTTGACGTCCGGCTGATATACCGGCAGATCGGGCCGCGGTTTAAAGGTGATGCCGTACAGCCGCGTCGCGGCATAAAAAACGCCGTTCTCCAGCACGCTGTTCAACTCGAAATAGGGTTTAATCTCTGATTCATCGAGATTATATTGCGCACGCCGTACCTGTTCGGCATAAAACTGCCAGTCCCACGGGGCAACGGCAAAACCGCCTTTCTGCCGATCAATCACCGCCTGGATATCGGCCCCTTCACGCTGAGCGCGTGCTGTGGCAGCCGGAACAATTTTGCGCATAAATTCCAGCGCCGCCTGTGGCGTTTTTGCCATCTGATCCTGCAGTTTCCAGGCCGCATAGCTGTCAAAGCCCAGCAATTTGGCCTGCTGCGACCGCACCTGCGCGAGGCGCAAAATCACCTCACGCGTATCGTTGCCGTCTGATTTCTCTGCGCGCGTCCAGCTGGCGTCATACAGCTTCTTGCGCGCTGCGCGATCGCTTAACGCCTGCAAATCGGGCTGTTGCGTGGTGTTCTGCAACGTCAGCAACCACTGGTTTTTCAGTCCCCTGGCCTGGGCCGCGTCTGCGGCTGCGGCCAGTTCCTCCTGACTTAGCCCGGCCAGCTGCTGCGGGTTGTTGAACAGCGCGCCGCCGGCTTTGGTCGCCGCCAGTAAGCGATTGCTGAAGCGGGTGCTCAGCGTTGCGGACTCCTGGTTGAGCGCTTTCAGTTGTTTCTTATCTGCGTCATTGAGTCGCGCGCCGGCCAGCCCGAACGCTTGCCAGGTGACCTCTACCAGACGCAGCGACTCGGCGTCCAGTTTTAGCTGCTGACGTTGCTGATAGACTGCATCCAGCCGGGCAAAGAGTTTGCCGTTGAGCATCATATCGTCATCCAGCGCCGCCAGTATCGGCGACATCTCTTCGTCCAGCGCCTGCAGCTCATCGCTGGTGTTACTGGCCGTCATCGCGCTGAAAACATTGCTCACACGCTGTAGCTTCTGACCGCTTTGCTCCAGTGCCTGGTAAGTGTTGGCGAAGTCCGGCGGGGCCGGATTATTGGCTATACGTTCAATTTCAGCGCGTTTATCAGCGATGGCCGCGACAAGCGCCGGGCGGTAATCGGCGTTTTTTATCTTGTCGAATGGCGGAGCCTGGAACGGCAGTGAACTGGCCTGACTGAAGGGATTCAACTGCATCTGGCGGCTCTCCTGTTTTGATTCTGCCGCCTGTGCGACTTGAACGCTGGTGGTCAGTGCCATACCGATGGCCAGGACTAACGGTGTTATCCTCATTTTTACTCTGCTCTCCTTTCATCTGGTTACAAATATTTCAGCATAAGTGTTAAAGAGGGTAAAATCATTAACAATATTGATATGTTAGGTAAATGTCTTCTGATACCACTTGCACCGAGGCCATAAGCTTGCTTTTCCGCCCGGCAGATTTGTCGGTAGCGCATTAAGCTTAACGGTTGACCATGCTTAGCGAGCTGGAATAAGTGACAGGGTAACGATTAGTCATACGGGTTATGCAGCCGCGAGGTGAAAACGCGATTATGCCGCGCGCTGCCACACGCAGCGGCCATTCACCCAGGTAGCGGCGATGTTACGGTCGTCGCCCAGCGTCATCAGCACAAACAGTTTTTCCCAAATATCGCGGCTGTTGGCGAAACGCATCTGCTGTAATGCGCTGACTTGCGGATCCAACACCACGAAATCCGCCTCTTTGCCACGGGTAAAATTGCCTATGTAGCGGTCGAGATCTAACGCCCGCGCGCCGCCAAGCGTTGCGTGATAGAAAGCTTCACAGGCGGCCAGCTTATACCCGCGCAGCTGGCCAACTTTGTAGGCTTCCCCCATGGTTTGCAACATGCTAAAGCTGGTGCCGGCACCGACATCAGTCCCCAGTCCCAGCTTTACCCCCGCTGCCAGCAGCGCTGAAGATCAAATAAACCGCTGCCGAGGAACAGGTTTGATGTCGGGCAAAAGGCGACCGCCGACGCGGTATCGTGCAGGCACTGCCATTCTCTGTCTTGCAGATGCAGGCAATGGGCAAACAGGCTGCGTTTGCCGGTGAGCTGATAATCATGGTAGACGGCCAGATAGCCGTCATGCTGCGGGAAAAGCGCTTTAACCCATTCAATCTCCTGAGGATTTTCACTCAGATGGGTATGCAGCCAGACATCGGGGTACTCACTGCGCAACTGCTGCACTTTTTCCAGCAGCTGTGGCGAAGAGGTTGGCGCAAAGCGTGGCGTCAGCGCATAGTTCAGCCGCCCTTTATGATGCCAGCGTTCTATCAGATCCCGCGTTTGCTGGTAACTCTGCTCCGGGGTTTCAGTCAGTTCTTCCGGTGCATTGCGATCCATCATCACCTTGCCGGCAATCAGCCGCATCTCCAGTTTTGCTGCCGCAGCAAACAGTGCGTCAACCGACTGCGGATGTACGGTGCCAAATACCAGCGCGGTAGTGGTGCCGTTGCTGAGCAGCTGTTCCAGGAAGAATGCGGACATTTTTGCCGAATGCTGTGCACAGCGGTACTTCTCCTCCACCGGGAAGGTATATCGGTTAAGCCATTCCAGGAGTTGCTCGCCGAAAGCAGCAATCATCTCGGTTTGCGGATAGTGAATATGGCAGTCAATAAAGCCGGGGACAATTAGCCGGCCGCGAAAATCGAGGATGTTCTCGCCCGGCCGTAACAGCTGCCTGCCCTGATCCCATTCTGAGAGCGAGACAATGTGCCCCTCATCCAGCAGCAGCAGCCCGTCTTCGAGGTAGCGCGCTGCTTCAGGCAACTTTAGCGGGTTATCAACCGTATGGGTGATATCAAAGAAACTGGCACGGATGGCGCACGTATAGCTCACTGACATAACAATTCCTTTACTACAGCCCCGGCAGCCAGGGAAGTGGGATAAATGAGGGATGACTTTGCAATTGTTATGCCAGCAGATATTTCCACACTGAACTGTTTAAATACAGCAGGTTAAATGTGTTACTTCCCGTTCAGCGTCTCAGGTGAGAATTTGAGTGCGCAACCGGTTGCTGGCCAGATAAACTGTTGCAACGCCGTAATGTTCAACCCCGGAGCATATTTTAATTTTGTTATGCACGGTGTTAACGCAATCGTAAAAGCGGCCGCACGCTGGCGGTGCAGTTATTTCGTCTTAACTTAATCATTCGCTTATTATCAGCCGGGCCGATCGAATGGTAAGGTGTTCACATCACAAAATGCATTGAGGAGCACTGAAATGATCGTATTTGTTACCGGCGCGACCGCCGGTTTTGGTCAAAGTATCACCCGCCGTTTTGTCGCCATGGGCCATCAGGTTATTGCCACCGGTCGCCGTCAGGAACGGCTGGACGCCCTGCAGCAGGAGCTGGGCGCCAGCCTGTACCCCCTGGTGCTGGATGTGCGCGATCGCAGCAGCATCGAGGCTGCTCTGACCAGCCTGCCGGCGGAGTGGCGCAACATCGACGTACTGGTGAATAACGCCGGACTGGCTTTGGGGATTGAACCCGCGCAGCACGCCAGCCTGCAAGACTGGGAAGAGATGATCGACACCAACAATAAAGGCCTGGTGTATATGACGCGCGCTATCCTGCCGGGCATGATAGCGCGTAATGTCGGGCACATTATTAATATGGGTTCCATCGCCGGTAGCTGGCCCTATCCGGGTGGTAATGTCTATGGCGCAACCAAAGCATTTGTCCGTCAGTTCAGTTTTAACCTGCGTACTGACCTGCACGGCACCGCGCTGCGCGTCACCGATATCGAACCGGGACTGGCTGGCGGCACCGAGTTTTCCAATATTCGCTTCAAGGGCGACGATGCGCGTGCTGACCATGTCTATCAAGGCGTAAAGCCTTTGACGGCGGAAGATGTTACCGAAGCCGTCTGGTGGGTAGCTACTCTGCCTGAGCACGTCAATATCAATGTCATCGAGATGATGCCGGTCGGACAGAGCCAGGCTGGCCTGCGCGTGCACAAAATTGATTAACAGCATGAGCTGAAATCATGTCATTACGCCAGTCAACCTGATTTCAAATCTCGATTAAGCCTCAACGACGCGGTTGGCTGACTGGTTAGCGCCCTGAAGCTGGTGATATACTCGCCTGCAAGATCCGCGCAGTCATTACGGCTGGCAGCCTACAGAAGGGAACCAAAAAATGAAGACAATGCAACAACGGCTGGCTCAGGCCACGCTACCGCTGGTGGTGCTGGCCGCGCTATTTACCGTGACGCACGGCGCACATGCACAAACCGACCGACTGATCATTGAAAATGGTGATAACTCGTTAAGCAAAGAACAGGCCCGCGAGCAAAAAGAACAGTGGGATGCTACCCATCGCCTGCGTGGCAAGGTCAATAACCGCGTTGAGAAGCAGTTTGATAAAGTTGACCGCGCTTTCGATACCCAGGACAGCTGCGAGAAAAGCCTGAACCTCAACGCGTACTGGGAGCCCAACACACTGCGTTGCCTCGATCGTCGTACCGGCCGTCCCGTCACCCCGTAATTTAATTTACTGCTATAGTGACAGCTCGGTCAGATGCAAAAGGATGAGATGATGAAAGGTTTGAAAGGGGTTTTATCTGTACTGCTGGCTGTCGGTCCACTTGCAGCAACGGCATCGTGCGAGTCAGTGAAAGCTGATATTAACCAGAAAATCATCAGCAATGGCGTACCGGCTTCGGGGTTTAGCCTGGAAATCGTACCGAATGACCAGGTGGATCAGGCGGGCGGTCAGGTCGTAGGCCATTGTGAAAGTGATACTCACAAAATCGTGTATAAGCGCGTGTACGGTGAAACTGACGGTGATGCGTCAGTCGTCACGGGCAATTCACCGGACGGCTCACAATAGCCTTAGCGATAAGGCGCCCCGCAACGGGTCGCATTATCTGCATTTAATTTGCCTGGCGGGCCGGGATCAACCGCGATACCGTCAGGCTCAACAAAGCAATAACCGTCGAGACAACAAAAACCCAATGCAGCGAATGCGCAATTTCATTCAGTATGATCTCCAGACTGGCGGGTGCTATCTGTTGCCGCTCGCTGTGCGACATCACCTGCTGTACCGGATCCTGATACTGCGGCAGGCGTAACAGCAGATTGTAGTTGAGCACGGCTCCCATCAGCGCTGTGCCAAGCGCTGAACCCAACATGCGGCTGAACATTATCGATGCCGTACTGATGCCGCGAATGGCAAAATCTGCCGTATTTTGCACTGCAATCAGGAAGGTCGTGCTGGTCATGCCCATTCCGCAACCAATCACAAACGCAAAAACGCCGGCATGCCAAACAGGGCTTTCACGCTGAAGGGTCAACAGCAGCCCTGTGCCCACGACCAGCAGCAGAGAACCAAGCAACGCGGTGAAACGATATGAGGTGCGCTGCATCAGACGCCCGCTAACGGTACTGGCCAACGGCCAGCCTATTGACATCATTGCCAGAGCGCTGCCCGCCTGTAACGGCGTACCGCCGTTTATTCCCTGAATCCAGGTCGGCAGAAAAGCGCTGATGCCCATCATCGCTGCGCCGATCAGCAGGTTGCCCGCATTACCGGCCAACAGCATGCGGCTGCGCCAGATAGCCAGCGGAAAGAGCGGCGCGCCGGATTGGCGTTCATGCCGAACCAGCACCGCGCCGGTCAACAGTGCCAGCATCAGCAGTCCAGCCACCGCTAACCCGCCAAGCGTTTCCGCCTGCAGCAGCGCCACCAGTAATGCGCTGACGCTCAGCATCAGCAATCCGCTGCCGGTCAGATTAAGTCGATGCGTACCGCCGGATCTTGATTCGGGAAAATAACGCGCTAAAAGCAACATGGAAATTAGCCCTACCGGAACGTTGACCCAGAAGATCAGCGCCCAGTTGAAATGCTGCACCAGCCAGGCCCCGGTCAACGGGCCGACAATCGCCGCAACGCCCCAGACGCTTGACAGCCAGCCCTGGATCCCTGCCCGCTCTTTTGGCGGGTAAACATCGGCGATGATGGTTGAGGTCAGCGGCATAATCGCTCCCGCGCCCAGTCCCTGAATGGCGCGAAAAAGGATCAGCCAACCCATATTAGTGGCAAATCCGCACAGCGCTGAACCGACAAGAAACAACCCGGTGCCGATAAAAAACACCCGCTTTCTACCCCACAAATCAGCCAGCCTGCCATAAATTGGCACGCTGATGGTCTGAGTTAACAGGTAGATGGAAAATACCCAACCGAACTGTGAAAACCCACCCAGTTGCGCAATGATGGTGGGCATCGCCGTTGCCACAATGGTGACTTCGATCGCGGCCATAAACATCGCCAGCATTGAGGCGACCAATACCCAATGGCGATGCGTGACCTGATTATTCATATTTTCCAACTCTTCCAACATTTGTCTCTTTCCGGCGGTGCATCTCGTCAGGATGCATGAAACAGTCCATAGCAATGTTTAGATTGTGCTAAGGGTATTAGTGACAATGTCACAGAAGTATTCTCCGCAAATCCATTGCGGGCTATCGCTGGTTTGCGCGCGTTGCCGACAGTTTAGCCTGGACGTGATTATTTAATGAAGTCATTTAGCACCGGGCTTGTCGTATGAATTACAGCCAGCCGGATGATTGAGACAGGCGAACGGCAGATAAGGAGCAACGCTCGCGCACCGGCCGTAAGCAGAAAAGCTGCATGTGACAACGTCACAGAAGCCATAACGCAATATGATGTTGCTGATTGCCCGCAGCAGCAGGCAACCGGAGAGTTCCCGTTAAGTCCGGCGCGCTCGGCCTTGGCTGCCGCCGTTATGCCAGAGGTGACAGGTCAAGATATTGCGCCAGGTCACGTGTTTCCGGGCGCGGCAGATAAGGCACCTCCCCCAGCAGCGGTGCCGGGATTTTTCCGCGCAGTACGTCAATGATTTCTGCATAGTGCGCCAGGCCCGGGTTAATGCGGTTAGCCACCCAGCCCAACAGCGGCAGGCCATCATTTATCACCGCCTGGGCGGTCAACAGAGCGTGGCTGATACAGCCTGTCTTAATGCCCACAACCAGTACCACCGGCAGCTGCTCCTGCACTGCCCAATCTGATAACGGGCGCAGATCGCTCATCAGACTACGCCATCCTCCCGTGCCTTCAACGATGATACAGTCGGCGTGGTCGTCCAGCGCTTTCAGCCCACCGCTCAATGACTCAAAACTGACCGGCGTCGGGCTGGTGATGAACGCGTCATCCAGCCGCGTTAACGGGTTTATCGCCTGCCAGGGCAAGGTAACGGAAGAAGAGGCCTGCAACACCAACGCATCCTGATTACACGCCCCCCGGCCGTATTCTTGCTGCTTTTAGCCACCGGTTTATAACCGACACTGCGTTGACCTTCAGCGGCCAGCTTTTGCAATAAAGCGCGCGATACCACCGTTTTCCCGACTTCTGTATCTGTTCCAGTGACAAATAATCGTGTTGACATAGAAATGACTCCGGCAGGCCCGGTTTGGGCCGATGGATGTTTTGATGCTCAGTTTGAGGAAAAAGTGTAGGACACTACCGGTGACCGTAGATTGCGCTAGCGCAATGTTTGGTCATCTGTCAGCCTTGCAGCAGTCTGATTAGCAGCGACCCGTTATAGAGCGCATCCTTAACCAGCGCTGCGCCGGACAGGGTGCCGGACTGAACCCATCTTGTGGGTTCTACGCTAAGTTCAGCGCTCAGGGTTGGTAGGGCCTGCTGGCGAATACAGCCAACAATAGCCGGGAACAGAACCGACCGGGCGCGGTTGAGCGGTGAACCGATGAGAATTTTCTGTGGATGGAAGAGATTGACCATGATGGCCAGGATCCGTCCCAGACTGCTGCCCACCCCGACGATAATGTCGCAGGCCAGACGATCTCCGTGCAGTGCCGCATCACACAAATTGTCGATCGTCAGTGGCTGATTATGCAGGACAGAACCCGTCGACGCCGACAGTCGCTGCGCGGCCAGCTTCAATATGTTGTCGATGCCCGCAACCGTCTCAAGGCAACCCCGGTTACCGCAGTAGCAGCGCTGACCACAAGGATCGACCTGAATATGTCCAATCTCGGCCATTGTGTTGCCGCCGCCGTGGAGCAGCTGACCTGTCGTCATCACTGCGGCACCGACATTCTGACCAATCACTACCTGAATGATATCGCTGGCATCGCGCGAGGCACCAAACAGCGATTCTGCCCTGGTCCAGGCACAGATATCATTTTGAATGAAAACAGGAAGCCCGCTGCGTTTCTCCATTTCCGGACCCAGTGGCAGGTTATCTGCCTGATAGAACGGTAAGTGCTGAACAATGCCGGTACGGCTGTTGATGCTGCCCGACAGGGTAAAAGCGATCGCGGTAAGACGTTCGAGTCGATGCTGGTGTAGGATGAAAAACCGCTCAATATGTTGCAGAATGCGCGCCAGCAAAGGTTCTTCTGCCACTGCCGGCAAGGGAAGTTGCTGTTCGGCAACCAATTGGGTGCTCAGATCGCGAAGCGCAATGTCGATCTCGCCATGGCCGATTCGTACCGAAAGGAAGTGCCAGGCCTGACTGTCAAGAACCAGTCCAGTCGCCGGCCGTCCCCGGCTTCCCGCCTCGTGGAATTCGGTTTCCTTCACCAGATGGGCCTGCAGCAGCTCTCGTACGATTTTGGTGATACTGGCCGGGGACAGACTCGCTTTTTTGGACAGATCAATACGCGATACCGGGCCATAGCGGTCGATTAACCGATAGACGATCCCGGCATTCATTTGCTTAATATGATCAATATGTCCGGGCAGGCTATCCGTAATCACATCTGCTCCTTGTTATCACCTTTTGCTGCAAGGTCATTGAAATCTGCCAATATTGGCGGTGACGTTATCGCTATCGGTTCATGGTGAAACACTTCGCAGATGGCGTCAACTGCCTGAATCGGAATGTGATTTACAGCACATAACTTACTTGAAGTGGTCATCTTTTTTACGAATTTGTGCCAGACGGCAGTAATAATTCCTTCATGGCAGCAGCTACCGCAGGCATTTCTCGTTGCCTGGACCACACCAGCCAAACTTCTGAACGCGCATCCTGCTCTTTCAGGGGGATCCACACAACATCATTCAGCCGCACCCGGTGAAATGACGCTGGGAGAATCGAAACGCCCAGCCCGCCTGAAACTAAACCAATAATGGTCATCGCCTCCCCCACTTCCTGGGCAATATCAGGCTGGATATCATACCGTTGCAGCAGCCGGATGATTTCGTCGTAAAGGGCGGTGCCTACGCCCGGGTCGAAGAACACGAATGGCTCCAGCGTCAGTTCACTTAACGCGATCTGCTGTCGGTTTGCCAGGCGGTGCGCACGGTGCACCAGTGCATACATTGGCTCCTGTAGCAGTACCTGATGATGAAAAGTTTCAGGCAGCACGGTGTTGCGCATGACGCCTAAATCAAGTCGCCCATCACTGAGCGGAGCCAGCTGTTGACGCGTGTTTATCTCCTGCATTTCGACATGAACCGCCGGGTAACGCTGACGGAAGGTAAACAGGGCATTTGACACCGCGTTAATCAGCGGAGCGGATGAGGTAAATCCGATACGCAACTCCCCTTCATCCCCGCGATGCAGTCTCGCCGCTTTGTCAGCCGCCTGGCCAACCTGCTGCAGGATGAGGCTGGCATCCTTGTAAAATTGCTCACCGGCCGCAGTTAGCCGCACGCTACGATTGGTGCGGGCGAATAATCGCGCACCTATTTCCTGCTCAAGCAGTTGGATCTGCTGACTAAGCGGCGGTTGTGAGATATTAAGCCGAAGTGCAGCACGACCAAAATGCAGTTCTTCCGCTACGGCGATAAAATAGCGCAGATGACGCAATTCCATATTCATATCTCTTAATTCATATCTCTGAAGTATCATTTCAGATTATTAATATATTAGACATCATAAATCATCTTTCTTACCCTTTACAGGCTGATAACTCTCAATAACCTCAAGGATCCAAAGTGAACCGCTCCTCTCAGGCCGTCACGCTGCCCAATCGTGCTGAACGGTCAGCGTCCATCCCTGTATCGACTACTGCAAGCAACAAAAATGTGTATATCAAACGCGGCACGCCGCAGTTTATGCGAGTGACGTTGGCGCTGTTCTCGGCCGGGCTGGCGACCTTTGTTCAGCTCTATTGCGTACAGCCTGTTCTGCCGGTTCTGTCGCATGAATTCGGCGTATCCCCTGCCGCCAGCAGCGTTTCGTTGTCTATCGCCACCGGAATGATGGCGCTTGGCCTGCTGGTTACAGGGCCATTATCCGATGCCATCGGTCGCAAATCGGTGATGGTTACGGCGCTGCTGCTTGCCGCCATTTGCACCCTGTTTTCCGCTGCCATGACCAGCTGGCATGGTATTTTATTGATGCGTGCGCTGACCGGCCTGGCGTTAAGCGGCGTGGCGGCAGTGGGGATGTCTTATCTTAGCGAAGAGATCCACCCCGGCGTACTGGCCTTTTCAATGGGGCTTTACATCGGCGGTAACTCTATAGGCGGTATGAGCGGCCGCCTGATCAGCGGGGTTATCACTGAATTCAGCAGCTGGCGCATCGCATTGATGGTTATAGGCTGCTTATCTCTGGCAGCAGCGATAATGTTCTGGAAAATCTTGCCGCCGTCGCGCAATTTCCAGCCGACATCGCTTAAACCTCGTCACCTGCTGCTGAATTTTCGCCTGCACTGGCGCGATAGCGGGTTGCCTTTGCTGTTTGCCGAAGGATTTCTGTTGATGGGGTCATTTGTTACTCTGTTCAACTATATTGCCTATCGTTTGTTGTCGGCTCCCTTTTCGCTCAACCAGGCGGTGGTGGGTCTGCTGTCGGTCGTCTACCTGACCGGTTCATGGAGTTCACCGAAAGCGGGAGTGATGACGGCAAAATATGGTCGTGCCCCGGTGCTGATCTTCTCAACGGCCATTATGCTGACCGGACTATTTATGACTCTGTCAAGTAACATCTGGTCGATCTTCTTGGGCATGATGCTGTTTGCCGCCGGTTTCTTTGCCGCGCATTCAGTCGCCAGCGGCTGGGTTGGCGTACGCGCCCGTCGCGCGCGCGGTCAGGCTTCTTCACTGTATCTTTTTTTTTACTACCTTGGTTCCAGCGTAGCAGGTACGTCAGGCGGCGTGTTCTGGCATTATTTTGGCTGGTACGGCATTAGCGCTTTTATTACCGTTCTGCTGCTGCTGGCGCTGTGGGTGGGTGCAAGATTGCACGCCAGAAAACTGTAATTGTTGTTTGCACCTGCGCCGGGCTTCACCGGCGTAGCTGTCGCCAACCTTCGCAATCCGCCTTCTCTGCACGCTGTTTTGTTGCTAAGCCTGTTCGTTTTCCTTATCCGCGCCGCATGCCGCGGTGCGGATAAGGGAATGATTACGATGCAATTATTTGGCGCGTAGAACAATGAAGCCTGGCTTTGTTGACATATATTCCACAAAGGGCGAATCAACTACCTTCATGTTATGCGATAGCGAAGAAGCATTTCTGAACCACACATTTCCATCACGCTTGATCACTATTCCCGTATGTGAAACATCCAGCCCCGCCTGTGTAGAATAGACGCCCACGTAATCGCCAGTTCTCAGATTATCCAGCACCACGGCATCGATTTTATCGCCGGGAATGAAATTTATTTCTCTGGGCCTGACGCCGAGGCCGGATATATATTCGCCGCCGTCAGCCTTTACGTTAAGGTTCTTGTACATGCTGACATAGTCAGGACTGATATCACCAGTGACATCGGCAGCGTTCTGCGGGGCGATTGCAAACCAGTCAGTGAAAAAATGCTTCCTGCTGTAATAGTCAACATGTTCCTGTGCATACCTTGTCGCGACAAGGTTGTTAAGAAAATCTCGCTGATTACCAGCACGTGTCAGTGCTTCAACGTAGTCAATCAGGGTGAAACAATCGACTCCATTGAAATCCGCCACCAGCACTTCTTTCATATCCGCCGATCCGATTAAGGTGTTGCCTTTGTATGGGGTATTCAGGAAGGCCGACGATACGGAACCCACCCATTCACCGTGTTCTTCGCTACCGTTTGCAATGACCTTATCGCGGAGGATTTGATTCACTTTTTCTGAGGTGAACTGATCTATCTTCGTTTGATATTCACTGCCGTTGGTTTTTGTGCAGGAAACCAAACCGAAAGAAATCAGTAAAAGAAGAGCTGTTTTTGTCATAAGTATTTTCCCTAATAAATTATCCCGGCGGAAATTTAATAACATTTACCTCTTACGACAAACGGTAATCATGCTTCATTTATCGTTTGTTGATCATCTGGCGTAAACGGCATAATCCCCCAACCGGAAATCGTTTCAGGTAATACCTCTCTTCCCTTGACTGAATTTTTTTATTCAGAGGCTGATGCTCATCTCCTGTTTTGGTGCTAGACTCTTTAGTATGTTGTAACTAAAGAATAAGGAACTGATGAGCCGGTATGATGTTGTCGAACAGCTTCACCTCTGTATGGCGCAGCTGGAGCAAGAACTGGATGAGTTGCAGCAGCAGATGCTAAATTTACGGCTGCTGGCCGCCCGTGTTTTTGAATTACCCGCGATTGAGAAAGGGAAAGAGCACGATCCGCTGACGCAAATCGCGGTTACTCAGTTAACGGGTCAGCAGGCGCTTCAGCGTGCGTTTTCACATTACGGCCGTCTGTTTATGCAACACCAGTCGGAAAAGCTCAGTACCAAAGCCGCCGTACGCCTGCCGGGCGCAATCTGCCTTGAGGCCGATAACGCGCAGTCTGCCCTGCTGCGCCAGCAAACTGGCCACATTAATCAGCTGAAGCTACGACTGGAACAGTTAATTACCATAGAATCGGGCTTGCCCAGTGAGGAGCGCTTTGAATTCGTCCACGCCCACTTGCGCGGGCTGATCACCCTCAATGCTTACCGGAGCATCGTGCTGATTGAAGATGCGGACTCGGTACGTTTCGGTTGGGCAAATAAGCACGTTATTAAAAAGGTCAGCATCGAAAATATGCTGGAGAAGTTGCAGAAAAGCCAGCAGTCGGGGCGCGCCGTTGCCCCCTGGACGCGTGAACAGTGGGCTGAACGCGTGGCCGGGGAGATAGAAACGCTGAAGTCGCTACCTCCGGGCGCAGCGTTAAAAATAAAACGCCCGGTCAAAGTGCAGCCGATAGCCCGCATCTGGCAAGCACAGCAGCAAAAACAAGTTCAGCTGGCATGCCCTTCTCCATTGCTGGTGATCTGCCCGGATGCCAACAGCGTGCCAGCGCTGGGGAATTACGTCACTATGATGCAGGTAAGGTAACGCACCGATTCAAGCCCGATGCGCAGCCTCTGCATCTGATTATTCCCCGCCTGCATCTGTACAGCGACCGGCTTGCGTAAGGCGTCCAGTTTTGCCTCAGGGCTGCCTGTCCGCCAATTATCCCACGTTGAAACGTCAGGTTTACAGCTTCATGCTGCCAACCATTTCTTCCGGTCGCACCCATGCATCAAACTGCTCTTCCGTCAGGTAGCCAAGTTGCAGCGCGGCGGCTTTTAATGTCAGCCCCTCTTTATGTGCCTTTTTAGCAATGTCCGCCGCCTTATCGTAGCCGATATGGGTGTTCAGCGCGGTTACCAGCATCAGTGATTCATTCAGCAACTGACTAATACGATCGCGATTCGGCGCAATGCCCTGCGCACAGTGGTGATGGAAGCAGTGCATGCCGTCAGCCAGCAGGCGCACGGATTGCAGGAAATTATGGCTAACCATGGGGCGGAAAACGTTCAGCTCGAAATTACCCGATGCGCCCCCCATGTTCACCGCCACATCATTACCCATTACCTGGCAGCACAACATGGTCATCGCTTCACACTGGGTGGGGTTGACCTTGCCAGGCATGATGGAACTGCCCGGCTCGTTTTCCGGGATGGCGAGTTCGCCAATGCCGCAGCGCGGGCCGGAGGAAAGCCAGCGCACATCGTTAGCGATTTTCATCAGCGAAGCCGCCAGCCCTTTCAGCGCGCCATGGGCATGAACCAGCGCGTCGCATGTCGCCAGCGCTTCAAACTTGTTTGGCGCAGTAATGAATGGCAGTCCGGTCAGAGAGGCCAGCTCGTCAGCAACACGTACCGCATATTCCGGGTGGGTATTAAGACCGGTACCTACCGCGGTGCCACCCAGCGCTAACTCTGCCAGATGGGGAATGCTGTGCTCAACATGCTGCAGACTGTGGTTGAGCATGGCCACCCAGCCTGATATCTCCTGCCCCAGGGTCAGTGGCGTGGCATCCTGCAGATGGGTACGGCCAATTTTAACAATGTCTTTAAAGGCTTCCGCCTTTTTATGCAGCGTTTTGTGCAACATTTGCAGCTCAGGAATAAGATGCTTGCGTAGTGCCACCACCGCCGCAACATGCATCGCGGTAGGGAAAACATCGTTGGAGCTTTGGCTTTTGTTCACGTCATCGTTGGGATGCACCAGACGAGTCATACCGCGTTCGCCACCGAGGATCTCACTGGCACGATTGGCCAATACTTCGTTCATATTCATATTGGTTTGCGTGCCGGATCCGGTCTGCCAGATCGCCAGCGGAAATTCGCTAAGGTGCTTATTGGCTAATACTTCGTCGGCCGCCTGAACAATCGCCCCGCAGCGATCGGCGGGGAGCAACCCCAGGTCGCCATTGACTTTGGCAGCTGCACGCTTAGTCAGCGCCAGCGCGTATACCAGCTCGGTTGGCATTTTTTCCGAGGAGATGCGGAAGTGTTCCAGCGATCGCTGTGTTTGTGCGCCCCAGAGTTTATCGGCGGGGACTTCTATCGGTCCCATAGAGTCTTTTTCAACGCGATTTGCAGCCATTGTTTTCTCCTTTGTGATGACTAAGTGAGTTATTGGGTACTTGCCAAACTATAGGGTCAAAAGTGCGGCAATAGTCTGACATATCCGGGTTTGAGATTATGCGACTCATTCGCGTTTATTGCATCCCGGACGCCCTGTCCAGGTTCTGATTGTTAGCGCTGATGCGCCATATTGCCAGTTTGATCCGCATTGTCGCTCGACTGCCGGCAGCGCACCGGAGGATGTCTTTATTAAGGTTTTTAAGGATTTGCTGAATTACGGCTGACGGCAGCAGGTAGAATTGCTAATATTAATAAGATATTAACCAACACGCCGCGCAGACGCTTTCGTCGCCAGAAGATTGCCTGCTGATTCAGACGGATGAACCGGCGTACCTCAACTGAAATAAGGACGACAATACAGATGAAAAAAACAAAGATTGCCGTGGGTGTGATTGTCGCTCTGGGCGTAGTCTGGACTGCAGGTGCCTGGTTTACCGGTAAGCAGCTGGAAAAGAAAATGGATCAGATGGTGCAGCAGGCGAATGAGCAAATACAGGAAGTCGCCCCTGAAAGCCGTCTCAAAGTCAGCTACCAGGATTATCAGCGCGGCGTGTTCAGCAGTAGTGCCCGGTTCATCCTCCAAAGCAGTTCGCAAACTGAAGATAATTCCGTGCTCAAACCCGGTCAGACGGTGGAATTTAAAGAGGTTATCGATCACGGTCCTTTGCCACTGGCCCAGTTGAAAAAGGTCAACCTGATCCCGAGCATGGCTTCAGTTCATACCGAGCTGCTAAATACCGACGCGGTCAAGAAGCTGTTCGAAGTGACCAAAGGCAAATCGATCGTGCAGGGTGAAACCCGGATTGGCTATGGCGGCAGTACGCATTCCGATATTCATCTGCTGCCGACCGATTACAGCAATGCGCAAAGCGGAGAACGTTTTGCGTTTGATGGCGGTACGCTGAAAATTGATGTGGATGATAAAGGGGATCAAATCACCTTTAACGCTGACGTTGGCAATGTGCAGCTGACCGGTAAAAACCAGCTGGATGCGGTCGTCACCTTTGATCTCAGTGGTTTGCGCCTTGATGCCAATACGCACCTCAGTCCCGAAGGGATGCGCATCGGCGACCAGACTGTTGCGCTGCAAAAATTGATTGCTTCGGTAAACGGCAAGGAAGCATTAACCGCGGAAGGTTTGAACGGTAAATCGACCTTCGATTCAAAAGAAAACCGCGTCAGCGGGCAGATTGATTACACCCTTAACGGGCTGAAAATAGATGGGCAGAATTTCGGTAAAGGCAAGCTGTCAATGAAGCTGGCGGACTTCGACGGCAAAGCGATGAAAGCGTTTTCCGAGAATTATAACCGCCAGCTGCAAACCTTGAGCGCCGATACCGCGCTGCAGGCCAATCCTGAATTGTACCAGCAGCGCGCCAGCGAAATTCTGACCGCCAATCTGCCCCTGCTGTTGAAAGGCGATCCTTCCATTACCATCGCGCCTTTTAGCTGGACTAATGATAAAGGCGAAAGCACTTTTACCCTGTCGGCACAGTTTAAAGACCCGGCAAACGCTGCGGCGACGGCACAAAGCCCGTCTCAACAGCTGGACAGCGTGCTGAAATCGCTGGATACCAAACTGGCCATTTCCATGGACATGGCGACCGATACCATGACCCATGTCGCGCTGGCTGAAGGGTATTCCAGGGAGGATGCCGCACGGCTCGCTGACCAGCAGGTCAAAGGTCTGGCAGCGATGGGTCAGATGTTTAAAGTGACCACACAGCAGGACAATAATATCGTTACCAGTCTGCAATACGCTGCCGGTCAGGTGACCATGAACGGTGAGAAGATGCCGCTCGAACAGTTTCTTACGCGTTATATGATGGGTGACGCCATACCCGCCATGCCACAGTAATTTCCGCACAGAGCGCCCTTCCGGCGCTCTTTTATTCCTGCCGCCCGTGCCAGATAATACAGCAAATAACGTGCCCTTTACGCAATTTGCTGGCGTTGTTGCGCTAACTGTTTTTATAATGTTCTGCACTTTTACTGATAACCATCGAGAGTGCCGAAATGATCGATCCCCAGCTGCCCCTTACCGATATACATCGCCATCTTGATGGCAATATTCGCGCGCAAACCATTCTTGATCTCGGCCGTGAGTTTAACCTCACCCTGCCTGCCACTACCCTTGCTGCCCTGCGCCCGCATGTACAGGTGATTGAGGCCGAGCCGGATCTGGTCAGTTTCCTCAACAAGCTGGACTGGGGAGTGAAAGTACTGGGTTCGCTGGATGCCTGCCGTCGTGTGGCGCTGGAAAACGTTGAGGATGCAGCCCGTGCCGGCATCCACTATGCCGAACTGCGTTTCTCACCGGGTTATATGGCAATGACTCACGGACTGCCGGTGGCGGGCGTGGTGGAAGCGGTTATCGACGGTATTGAATCCGGCTGTGCCGCCCATGATATTGACGTGCGTTTGATTGGCATTATGAGCCGCACCTTCGGTGAAGAAGCCTGCCTGAAAGAGCTGAACGGCCTTCTTGCCCATCGTGACAAGATAACTGCTCTTGACCTGGCGGGCGATGAGCTGGGCTTTCCCGGCCAGCGGTTCATCAGTCACTTTAACCGCGCACGCGATGCCGGGCTGCGCATTACCGTACACGCCGGAGAAGCCGCTGGCCCGGAGAGTATCTGGCAGGCAATTCGTGAACTGGGCGCGGAGCGCATCGGCCACGGTGTTAAAGCGGTGCAGGATCCGGCGCTAATGGATTTCCTGGCAAACAAGGGTATCGGCATTGAATCCTGCCTGACGTCAAATATTCAAACCAGTACCGTTGCTTCGCTGGCCCAGCATCCGCTAAAAAAATTCCTCGAACACGGTATTCTGGCTACTATCAATACCGACGACCCGGCCGTACAGGGAATCGAAATAGATCATGAATACAAGGTGGCTGCACCCGCGGCGGGTCTGAGCGCGCAGCAACTGCGCGTGGCTCAGGAGAATGGTCTCAACATTGCTTTCCTGAGCGATGCAGAAAAAGCCGTGGTTCGCGCCCGGGCGGCTTAACGCCACATGCTGCCGGTGCTGTATGCCATGGCCTACAGCACTGGCACAACGGGCGGGTTTTATTTCAGTGATACCGTCTGGCGCTTCTCGGCAGACAGCAGGCCCAGCTCGATTATCTCCATCACCTGAATCGCCTCTGCGACTTTCACCGGGTTTTCACCCGTGCCGTTCACCGCATCACGGATCCCCGCATAGTAAGCAGGATAATTGCCAGGGAGGGTGAGCAAGGTCTTTTCCACCTGCGTTTCGCCATCCGCTACCGTCAGCACGCCGTCGCGCATATCGTAACCCCACTCCTCCTGCGGCGGGCGCGCACCTGATTTCAGGCTCTGCTCCTGTGGGTCGAGGCCATATTTAATAAAGCTGCCGTGGGTGCCGTGCACCTGGTAACGCGCTGAATCGGCGGCCACCAGCATGCTGGCATGCAGGATCACCCGGCGCTGCGGGTAAATGAGCGTGGCGTGGAAATAATCGGTGGTCACTGCTCCCGGACGGATATTGGCAATATCAAGGTTGATTGCCACCGGCGAACCAAACAGCTGTAAAGCCTGATCGATCAGATGCGGCCCCAGATCGTACCAGATGCCGCTGCCAGCACCTTGCTGCTCGCGCCAGCGTTGGCGAACTCCAGGACGGAAACGGTCGAAGTGAGATGCAAAGTAGCGCACTTCACCCAGCACACCTTCCGCCAGCAGCGCTTTCAGCGTCAGGAAATCACTGTCCCAGCGCCGGTTATGAAAGACCGACAGCAGCAGCCCTTTCGCGTGCGCCAACGCCTCCAGCTCATGGGCCTGTGACAGGGTAACGGTAAAGGGTTTATCCACCACCACGTGTTTACCGGCGTTCAGGGCCGCTTTAGCCAGCGGGAAGTGGGTATCATTGGGGTGGGGATCACCACCAGTTGCAGCGACGGATCGCTAAACAGCGTCTGCGGATCGGTTACTACCTGTACTGACGGCCATTCAGCGTGAACTTTGTTCGCATCACTGCTGGAGATGGCGGCCAGTTCCATGCCGGACGTGCCGGCAATTAAAGGCGCATGGAAGGTTTTACTGGCGAAGCCATATCCCACCAGGCCAACGCGGATCTTGTCACTCATTTTTTTCCCTCACATAGTCGCTCATTGATTTAAGACCATCGACCGTGTCAGGACAAGCGGGATACGGCTGAAATATTGTTTCACGTCACGTCGGGTTAACTTCCCGCTTCCCTGCCCGGCTGCACATCTGCCGCCTCCATGCTGCGGCGGCGAAAATCACTGGGGCTGACTCCCGCCCGTTTACGGAATACGCGTGAGAAATAGAGCTGATCGTCGTAGCCGACTTCGCGGCCAACGCTGGCTATCGGCTGCCGCGTGCTTTGTAACAGCAGCCTGGCACGCTGAACACGCTGATCTTCACGCCAGCGCAGCAAATTAACCCCCATCTGCTGGCGAAAAAGGTGCGCCAGCCGCGAGGGTGACAAACAGACGTGTCTGGCGACCTGATCAATTTTCACCTCTGCCGCCAGATGCTGCATAACGTACTGGCAAGCTTCCACCACGCGGGCATCGCGCACCTGCTGCTGACTGCGCGGATCTTCCTGAATGGCACGTAGCAGCAGACGTTCCAGCAGGTTCATCGCCAGCTCTTCGGCATAACGCCGCCCGGCATTATGCGTCTCTTCGATAGTGACGAACAGGCGCTCAAACTCGTCGTGCAATAACGGCGACAGGCGCAGACGACCGACTCCCCGTTTCTGATCCTGCCATGACAGCCAGTCGCTCCAGTACGCACGCGGACGAAAATAGATCCAGCGGTGATACCAGCAGTCGCTGTCCGGCGAGCGACCGTAGTAGTGCGCTGTCTCAGGCTGAAAAAGCAGCACATCGCCGGGTTCACAGTCAAAGGCTTCTTGCCCGTTGGCCACCCGTCCACGGCCTTTTATCGTCAGGTTAAGAATAAAACCCTGCATGCCCTGTGGCCGGTCGATATAAAAATCAAGCGGTCCCGCCGCATCGATTGGCGTCAGCCCGGCCACCAGCCAGGCGCTGAACAGGTAACCCGGCAACAGCGGGTTAGATTGCGCCACCGGCGCCAGACGATGAAACATACACCCTCCCGTCAGAACGCTTTCGCTTTCTGCTTATAGCGGTCAAAAATGACTGCCGCTAACAATATCAGTCCACGTACCACGTACTGTGAGAAAGGCGAGATATTGAGGAGATTCATGGCATTCTCAACCGTGCCAAGTATCAGCACCCCGGCCACCACGTAGGAGATTTTTCCGATCCCCCCTTGAGCGAGACGCCACCCAGTACGCAAGCGGAAATCACAATCAGCTCGTAGCCTAGCGAGGTCATCGGCTGACCGCTGGTCATACGGGAAGCGAGAATGATGCCCGCCGCCGCCGAGACTAAGCCGTAAAGGATGAACAGGATTATGCGCGTGCGCGCCACCGGTACACCCGCCAATCGCGCCGCCTCTTCGTTACCGCCGATCGCCAGCGTATTGCGGCCAAAGGTGGTTTTGTTCAGCAGAAAACCAAATATCAGCAGGGTAATGATGGTCAGCCACACCGGTGCCGGAACACCCAGCCAGCTGGCATAGCCAAGGGCAAAGAAGCGTTCATCTTCAATGCCCACCGCTTTACCGTCGGCGAAGATATAGGCCAGGCCGCGCACAATCTGCATGGTGGCCAGCGTGGTAATCAATGCGTTAATCTTCAGTCTGGCAATGACAAAGCCGTTGATAAACCCACTGGTCACGCCAAGCAGCAATCCTGCCGCCACCCCGATCCACAGGCTTTCGGTGAGGTTAATCACCACCGCACAAACCACCCCGGCACAGGCAATCACCGAGGCAACCGACAGGTCAAAGTCACCGGAAGCGAGGCAGAACAGCATGCCACAGGCCACCATGCCAGACATCGACATCGCCAGCCCAAGCCCTTTCATGTTGATTAATGAGCCAAAGTTGGGGATGAACAGCGTGCAGGTGATAAACAGCACGGCGAACACCACCAGCATACCGAAATTATCCCAAATGCGGCCTGGGCGAAAACGTGACAGCGTCACTGGTTTAACTGTTGAAGTATCAGACATCATTTGCTCCCGTCTATTCAGGCCAGCGGAGTGGCGGTTTTGGGCATCGCCAGACTTAAGGTCAACGCCTCCGTTGCATCGTTATGGTCCAGCTCTCCCGCTATTTCTCCTTCACGCATCACCAGAATACGGTCTGCCAACCCCATGACTTCCGGCAGATCGCTGGAAGCAAACAGAATGGCAATCCCCTGCTGTGCCAACGCGTAGATCAGCTGGTAGATTTCGTTTTTCGCCCCAACGTCAATACCGCGCGTCGGCTCGTCCAGCAGTAGCACTTTCATCTGCTCCGACAGCCAGCGGCCCAGAATCGCTTTCTGCTGATTGCCGCCGGACAGATTCACCATCAGCTGGCTGGCTGACGGCGTTTTGATATTCAGCGAGCGAATGTGCGTCTCGGCGTTTGATGTTTCCCAACTGCGGTCGATCAAACAGCCGGCGGTCAGGTGATGACGTCTGGCGCTGATATTGATATTGTCGCGCACCGAATGCACCGCGATGATGCCATCGGCCTTGCGATCCTCCGGGCACAGCATAATGCCGGCACGGATAGCATCGCCCGGTTCGCGCAGATTCAGCGTTTTACCATCCAGCCGCAGCTCGCCGCCGGCAAGGCGAGTCGCCGCGAAGATACCTTTCAGCAGCTCGCTACGCCCTGCACCCACCAGGCCGAACAAACCGACGATCTCCCCGGCGCGCACGCTAAGCGATATCGGGCTGCGCACCCCTTGAGCCTGCACCTTATCCAACCGCAGTCGCACCTCTCCCTGCTGGCGCGGACGGTAGCCATAAATGTCACCCATTTCGCGCCCAACCATCGCTGCCACCAGCCGTTCGTGGCGGGTGCTCGCCATGTCTTTGAAGGTTTGCACAAAGCGACCGTCTTTAAACACGGTAATCGCATCACTGAGAGCGAATATCTCCGCCATCCGGTGCGACACATACAGCACCACCTTGCCATCGGCGCGCAGCTGGCGAATAACGCGGAACAGCTGCTCAATTTCCCGCGCCGATAACGAACTTGTCGGCTCATCAAAAGCGATGATGCTGGCATTGCGCGCCAGCGCTTTGGCGATCTCAATCATCTGCCACTGGCCCAGCGAGAGGTATTTCAGCGGCAGCTCAGGATCGATATCCAGCCCAAGTGAGTTCAGCTGGCGGGCCGCTTGCGATCGCAGTCTGGCCCGATTGAGCAGTCCGGCGCG
Source organism: Erwinia amylovora (assembly GCF_017161565.1). Lineage (NCBI taxonomy): Bacteria > Pseudomonadati > Pseudomonadota > Gammaproteobacteria > Enterobacterales > Erwiniaceae > Erwinia > Erwinia amylovora. The sequence continues at coordinate 1,793,773 of NZ_CP066796.1, read as the reverse complement.
CTGCGGTAGCTGCCCCAGAAAGATATTTTCTGCCACCGACATTTCCGGCACCAGATGCAGTTCCTGATAGATGATCGCCACCCCGGCGTGAAGTGCATCGGTTGTGTTGGCGAATTTCGCCGGCTGGCCGCGCAGACGGATCTCTCCGGCGTCCGGCTGATAATTGCCGCTAAGAATTTTCAGCAGGGTCGATTTGCCCGCGCCGTTTTCGCCCATCAGGGCGTGGACTTCTCCGGCGTGGCACTCGAAGCTGATATCCTGTAACGCCCTGACGCCGGGAAAGGTTTTACCGATGCCGTGGAAGCTGAGCGAAGCTTGCGAAGTCATCATTCCTCCTGTTATGTCGTAGCCCACTGATCGGCTGGTCAGAACCGGTCCGCTGCGCTGAACGGATACCGCGCTGATCACATCAGCCCTTTTTTCGCCAGCTCGGTTTTGAAGTTGTCACGCGTGATCAGCACCACGTCGGTGACTTCGGTAAATCTGGCCGGTTCTGTGCCGCTTGTGACCCAGTCATGCAGCATTTTGATGCTGCGATAGCCGTGCACATCCGGGCTTGGCAGCAGCGAACCGTAGAATCCGGTCGCCTTACCTTTTGACAGTTCGCTCACTGCATCCACGCCGTTAATGCCAATACCGATCACATTGGCGGCGTTGAAACCTTGCCCTTCACTGGCGCGCACGCCTCCCAGCACGGTGTTATCATTCATGCCGACGATCAGCCAGTGTTTAACTTCGGCATGCTGCACCAGCAACGAGTTCCCGGCATCGAATGCGCCGGGAATATCATTGGATTTAGTCGGCACCTGGTAGATCTGTTTTTCCGGGAAGCCGGCGGCTTTTAACGCCGCAATCGCACCGGCGGTGCGGCGACGCGCGGTATCCAGTTCGCTGGCGGTGATCGCCATCACCGCCGTCTCTTTGACCTCCCAACGGCGTTTCTGCATCTCCTGGTACAGCTCACTGCCCTGACGTTCGCCAATTTTGCTCGCGGCCATCATCACCAGCGGCACGCTGTCCACTGGTTGACCTTTTGCCGTAACAAACTGGTCATCGACGGCAATCACCTTCAGGTCATAGCTGCGCGCTTTCGCCATGATCGCCGCGCCGAGTTTGGGGTCCGGGGTGCAGATAACAAAACCCCTGGCGCCGCTGGCCGCCAGGCTGTCGATGGCATTCAGGGTTTTTTCCCCGTCAGGCACGGCGATCTTAATCACCTCAAAACCCAGTTCCTTACCCGCTTTGTCGGCAAATTTCCATTCGGTCTGAAACCACGGCTCCTCCGGTTGTTTAACCAGAAAACCGAGTTTCATCGTTTCCGCATAAGCGAATTGTGACATAACGGCGGCAAAACCTATCGTCGCCAGGGATTTAATCAATTTGTGCATGATGCCCTCCGCTTCAGCGCCCGTATCAGGCAGTGGGTGTAATCGGTAACAAAATGTCGACCTGTCCATTAACTGCTTTTGAAACAAATACTAACTGAGAACAGACGTCCTCACAGTGACGGTTACAGCTTAGTTTTACCCGTAAGCGAGCAAAAATAGGTAGAGCGCTATCACAGCCTGACATTACAGCTGATTTATCCATAACTTCAGCAAATTTAACCTTTATGCAACATATGAAGGCCATCACATAAGCAGCGGTGACGACAGAAAAATACATATTTATAGCCTGCTCAACCTAACCACCGCTTCGCCAAATCCCCAGGATAGAAGCAACTGATGCATAAAGCCTGGAGGATCACTATGTATAAGGGCGCTATTACCCTCGGTGTGGATTTCGGCAGCGACTCGGTGCGCGTGCTGGCGGTGGAGTGCACCAGCGGGCGCGAATTGCATAAGCAGGTGGTGGCCTATCCGCGCTGGCAAGCCGGCCGTTACTGTGTGCCGGCGCGCAACCAGTTTCGACATCATCCACAGGATTATATTGACGCGCTGGAGCAGGCGATCCATGACGTTGTCACGCAACTCACCCCGCAGCAGCGTCTTGAGGTTGTCGGTATCGGCGTTGATTCGACCGGCTCCACCCCCGCCCCCATCGACCGCGAAGGTCGGGTACTGGCGCTGCGCCCCGAATTTACCGACAACCCCAATGCGATGTTTGTGCTGTGGAAAGATCACACCGCCATTGAAGAGGCGGAAGCCATTACGCGTCTTTGTCACAGCGGTGAGTTTAAAGACTATTCACGCTTTATCGGCGGCGTTTATTCGTCGGAATGGTTCTGGGCCAAGATCCTGCATATCAGTCGCGTTGACGCCGCCGTGCGTGACGCGGCGGTCTCCTGGGTCGAATTGTGTGACTGGGTTCCGGCATTATTAAGCGGCACCACCGCGCCCGACGCGTTGCATCGTGGCCGCTGCGCTGCCGGACATAAATCGCTCTGGCATCCTTCGTGGCAAGGGTTGCCGGCAGCTCGCTTCCTTAATGCCCTCGATCCCGCGTTGACGCATAACCTCGATTATCCCCTGTTTACTGAGACCCGGACTGCCGATCTCCCGGTCGGCCAGTTGAGTGCCGAATGGGCAGCGCGACTCGGCCTGCCGGGCAAAGTGGTGATTTCGGGCGGCGCATTTGACTGCCATATGGGCGCAGTTGGCGCTGGCGCCAGGCCCTGTACGCTGGTGAAGGTGATTGGCACCTCAACCTGCGACATTATGATTGCCGATGCGCAACGGGTCGCGGGCCGGGCGATCAACGGTATTTGCGGTCAGGTGGACGGTAGCGTACTACCGGGAATGATCGGGCTGGAGGCCGGGCAATCGGCATTTGGCGATATGTACGCGTGGTTCAGCCGCCTGTTGAGCTGGCCGCTGGTACAGGCGGCACGGCGGCAGCCCGCGCTGCGCCACCAATTTGAGCACATCAGCCAGACGCTGTTGGAGGATCTGACCGCCGCATGGGTTGCCAGTCCGCAGCTTGACCATCTTCCGCTGGTGCTTGACTGGTTTAACGGCCGACGCACCCCTTTCGCTAACCAGCGTCTGAAAGGGGTGATTGCCGGGGTGGATCTCGGCACCGATGCCCCGGCATTGTTTGGCGGCTTTATTGCCGCCACCGCCTTTGGCGCGCGCGCCATTATGGAGTGTTTCGAACAGCAGGATCTCCCGGTGCAGCGGATACTGGCGCTGGGTGGCATTGCACGTAAATCGCCGACCATTATGCAGGTGTGCTGCGATGTGATGGATCGCCCGCTCGATATCGTCGCTTCCGACGAGTGCTGTGCACTGGGTGCAGCCATTTTTGCCGCCGTGGCCGCCGGGGTTTACCCGGATATTCCGGCCGCACAGACGCAGATGGCCAGCCCGCTGGCACAAACTCTGCAACCGGACCCGGAACGCGTCCTGCGTTTCCGCCCGCTTTATCAGCGTTACCTTGACTGGTGCCAAACGGCCGAACCGCTGTTTGCACCTGACCTGATATCAATTGATGAGGAATGAGTTATGACACAGAGAGATGAACGCAGCGTCTGGTTGGTCATCGGAACTCAACATCTGTATGGCGCAGAAACTTTGCGTCAGGTTGAACTTCATGGCCAGCAGGTCGTGGATGGCTTAAACCACTCAGATACGCTGCCCTACAGGCTGCAACTCAGACCGCTGGTCAAAAGCGCTGATGAAGCTCTGGCGCTGTGCCGGGAGGCAAATCACCACGATGATTGTCTTGGCGTCATCAGCTGGCTGCACACCTTTTCGCCGGCCAAAATGTGGATCGGTGGCCTGACAATCCTGCATAAACCGCTGTTGCAGTTTCATACCCAGTTTAACGCCGAAATTCCGTGGGACAGCATGGATATGGACTTTATGAATCTGAATCAGACTGCCCACGGCGGGCGCGAGTTTGGCTTTATCGGCGCACGCATGCGACTGTCGCACCAGGTGGTCACCGGGCACTGGCAAGATAAACACGCCCTGCTGCGCATCGCCCGGTGGATGCGCACGGCGGCGGCCCTGCAGGCCAGCCGGCAGCTCAAGGTGGCGCGCTTTGGCGACAATATGCGTGATGTGGCGGTGACCGAGGGGGATAAGGTGGCGGCACAGATCCAGTTTGGGTACGCGGTAAACGGCTGGGGGGTTGGCGATCTGGTTGAGGTCATTAACCAGGTCAGCGACGGCGATGTCAATACTCTGGTCGATGAGTACCAAAGCTGCTACAGGTTCAGCGCCGCTGCGGCGGTCAAACGCCAGAATGTACAGGATGCCGCCCGTATTGAGCTGGGCATTAAGCGTTTCCTTGATGATGAAGGCTGCAAGGCATTTACCACCAACTTTCAAACGCTGCACGGCATGACGCAGCTGCCCGGGCTGGCGGTACAACGTCTGATGCAGCAAGGTTATGGTTTTGCTGGTGAAGGCGACTGGAAAACCGCTGCCCTGCTGCATATCTGCAAGGTCATGGCCGGGGACAGGCCGGGTGGCACCTCGTTTATGGAGGATTACACCTATCACTTTGCGCCGGGCAGCGACATGGTGCTCGGTTCGCATATGCTGGAGGTGTGCCCAAGCATCGCCGGGGAAGCCTGGCCGCTACTCGACGTTCAGCCGCTGGGTATTGGCGGTAAGGCCGACCCGGCGCGGCTGATTTTCGCTGCCGCGCCGGGACGGGCGGTCAATGCCTGCCTGATTGATATGGGCGATCGTTTCCGTCTGTTAGTCAATGTGGTCGATGCCATTGAACCGCCGCAGCCGCTGCCCAAATTGCCGGTGGCGCGTGCGCTTTGGCGGGCGCAACCGTCGCTCGCCACCGCATCAGAAGCGTGGATCCTTGGCGGCGGAGCACATCATACGGTATTCAGTCAGGCGTTAACGGTAGACGATCTGCGGCTGTACGGCGAGATGCAGGGCATTGAGGTAGTGGTCATTGATGAGCAAACCACGCTGCACGGCTTGCGCGATGCGTTGCGCTGGAATGAGGCATATTACCGCCTGAATCAGCGTTAGGGTTGGCCTTCCGGGGGCGGGTCGCGTTCAGGACAGGGATATCTGGCCTGGCCGGCCAGCCCACCACTTATCGACATCGTCATTCAGGATATCTTTGATATCATGTCAGGCTGCTCGGATAACGCTTACAACCGCTAGTGATACTTATTTCGGCTTAATCTGCCTTATCAGGTGGCTTTTTCAGACAAATTCACTGGCCTTTGTTTATCATCGCCTTATACTGACAACCCTCTGTGCTGTCGCTGATGCGCCTGTGGCCACTTGAGGTCGCCGTTCTGCCGGTGCTAATCCTGCTAATGATCTGCACAGCGATATTACGTATAATCGTACTTATCCGGTATGTTGCCACTGTGCAACCTGCTTTTTGTTAGTCGCTGGCCGATCGGGCTGGCTGGATAAGGAACAGACGTGGCTGTAGATCATCAAACCCGCCTTGGCGGTTGGTTGCTGGTGCCGCTGGCCTGGTTGATACTGACGCTGCTGACCAGCGCGCTGGTGATGGCGATGTACCTTAGCGCCCTGTTCGACCCGGCCATGCGCAGCGCGTTGTTTAGCCATCCTCAGGCAGCTTTTTTACAGTGGTCCGCTTCGCTGCTGACCTCGCTGCTGGTTTGGGGCTACAGCGTCTGGGTAACATGGATGTTCTGCAAACGTTCCCGACGTTTGCCGCGTCATTACATTATCTGGCTGCTGTTGAGCGTGATACTGGCGTTAAAAACCTTCGTTTTCTCTCCGGTAAGCGATGGCGCAGCAATACGTAACCTGCTGTGTGCCCTGCTGGCAGCCAGCGTGCTGGTACCCTATTTCCGCCGTTCCCGGCGGGTAAAAGCGACGTTTATCGAACAGTAATGTTCAAAAAAGCATCAAAAATTTAATCCTGAGTGCGTTACCCTACCGCGCATTGCGTGCGGCGGTTGTGGTCGGTTCAGCAATGTCCGATAATAACGCGCTTTTATCTCTATTTTCAGGCGCAACAATGACCGAATACCTGCTACTTTTTATTGGCACAGTGCTGGTGAATAACTTTGTGTTAGTCAAGTTTCTCGGCCTTTGTCCCTTTATGGGCGTTTCCAAAAAACTGGAGACGGCGATTGGCATGGGGCTGGCCACCACATTCGTTATTACCCTGGCCTCAATCTGTGCCTGGCTGGTTAATCACCTGATCCTGCTGCCGCTGGATCTGGTTTACCTGCGTACCATGGCCTATATTCTGGTGATTGCCGTTGTCGTGCAGTTCACCGAGATGGTGGTGCGTAAAACCAGCCCCGATCTTTACCGGCTGTTGGGTATATTTCTGCCGCTTATCACCACCAACTGCGCCGTGCTTGGCGTACCGCTGTTAAGCGTTAATCTGAACCACACCTTTATGCAGGCCGCCATCTACGGCTTCAGCGCCTCAATTGGCTTCTCGCTGGTGATGGTGCTGTTCGCCGGTGTTCGTGAACGTCTGGTACTGGCCGACGTGCCGGCCCCGTTTAAAGGCTCGTCGATTGCGCTGGTGACCGCTGGCCTGATGGCGCTGGCGTTTATGGGCTTTGCCGGGCTGGTCAAATTCTGATGAGTGCTATCTGGATTGCGATTGCGGTATTAAGCGCACTGAGTCTGTTTTTTGGCGGTCTGCTTGGCTACGCTTCGCGCCGTTTCGCGGTGGAAGAAGACCCTATCGTTGAACAGATCGATGCCATTTTGCCGCAAAGCCAGTGCGGGCAGTGCGGCTATCCTGGCTGCCGCCCCTATGCGGATGCCGTGGGCAATCACGGTGAGATGATCAACAAGTGCGCGCCCGGCGGCGAACAGACGATGCTTAAGCTGGCGGCAATGCTTAACGTTGAACCGCAGCCGCTGGGCGATGAAGAAACTCGCCAGCCGGAGCGTAAAGTCGCCTGGATCGATGAAGCCAACTGCATCGGCTGCACCAAATGTATTCAGGCCTGCCCGGTAGATGCCATCGTTGGCGCAACGCGCGCCATGCACACGGTGCTAAGTGATATCTGTACCGGCTGCGATCTGTGCGTCGCCCCCTGCCCGACCGACTGTATTGAAATGCGTCCGGTCGCCACCACCACTGCCAACTGGAAGTGGGATTTGCAAACTATCCCGGTCCGGGTCATTACTGTAGAACGTCATGCTTAACCTGCTTAGTTTATTCAAAAAAGAACGGCTATGGGACTTCGAAGGCGGGATCCATCCCCCGGAGATGAAAACCCAGTCTAACGGTACGCCGCTGCGTCAGTTACCCCTGCCAGCACAGTTTGTTTTGCCGTTGAAGCAGCACATCGGTCATGAAGGTGAAATTGGCGTGCGTCCCGGCGATAAGGTGCTGCGCGGCCAGCCGCTCACCTTTGGCAATGGCCGCATGTTGCCCATTCATGCCCCGACTTCCGGCAGCGTAAGCAAAATTGCGCCGCACATGACGGCCCACCCCTCCGCGCTGGCAGAAATGTGCCTGTTTATCACCCCGGACGGCGAAGACCGCTGGTGCGAGAAACAGCCATTGAGCGACTACCGCAGTCTGGAACGCAGTGAACTGGTGACGCGCATCCATCAGGCCGGCGTGGCGGGTCTTGGCGGAGCAGGCTTCCCGACCGCAACCAAGCTGAAGGGCGGGCTGCGTGGGGTCAATACGTTGATTATCAACGCCGCCGAATGCGAACCCTATATCACCGCTGATGACCGGCTGATGCAGGACTGTGCTGCAGAGGTACTGGAAGGCAGCCGCATCATGGCGTGGATTTTACAGGCCGATCGGGTACTGATCGGCATTGAAGATAACAAACCTCAGGCCATCACCGCGCTGAGGAAAGCACTGGGGGACGCTACCGACCTGCACATTCGCGTTATCCCGACCAAATATCCGTCCGGCGGCGCCAGGCAGCTGACTAAAATCCTTACCGGCAAGGAAGTCCCTCAGGGTGGCCGTTCTGGCGATATCGGCGTGCTGATGCAGAATGTCGGCACCGCTTTCGCCGTGAAACGGGCGATTATTGACGGCGAACCGCTGACCGAACGCGTCGTGACGCTGACCGGTAAGTCTGTGTCTCAACCCGGTAACGTCTGGGCACGGCTGGGGACTCCGGTTAGCCATTTGCTGCAACACGCCGGGTTTACCCCCGCCGCCGAACAAATGGTGGTGATGGGTGGCCCGCTGATGGGCTTTACGCTGCCGACGCTGGATGTCCCGGTGGTCAAAATCACTAACTGCATTCTGGCGCCTGCTGTCAGTGAGATGGGGCAAAATGCAGCGGAAAAGAACTGTATTCGCTGCAGCGCCTGTGCCGACGCCTGCCCGGCCGCCCTGCTACCGCAGCAGCTTTACTGGTTCAGCCGCGGCGGCGACCATGATAAGGCGCGAGCGCACAATATCGCCGACTGTATTGAGTGTGGTGCCTGTGCTTATGTCTGCCCCAGTAATATTCCGCTGGTACAATATTACCGCCAGGAGAAGGCAGAAATTCAGGCCATCGATCTGGAAGCCGAGCGTGCTGCGCTGGCAAAAAACCGCTTTGAAGCGCGCCAGCAGCGGCTGGAACGTGAGAAAGCTGCGCGGAGTGCGAAACATCAGCAGGCAAAACGTAGCGTAGCCAGCAGCGATAACGGGTCGATAACTGCCGCCCGTGCGCGCGTGGCAGCGCAGCAGGCAGAGGGCGCTCCCGCGGATAGCAGCGCAGAAAATGCGCTTGACGCGACAACCCAGGCGCAGCAACAGGCGCACCACGCTGAAGCCCGCGCTCGCCAGGCTGAATGGCAGACGAGCAGCGAACCGGTTACCCGCCAAACAGGCGATCCGCGTAAGGCCGCCGTCGAAGCCGCCATTGCCCGTGCCAAGGCAAAGAAAGCGGCACAGGCCGCCCCTGCTGCTGCCGATAAAGCCGCACCGGTGCAGCAGCCCGCAGCGGAACAGGATCCGCGCAAGGCCGCCGTTGCCGCCGCCGTTGCCCGTGCCAAAGCAAAGAAAGCGGCACAGGCCGCCCCTGCTGCTGCCGATAAAGCCGCACCGGTGCAGCAGCCCGCAGCGGAACAGGATCCGCGCAAGGCCGCCGTCGAAGCCGCTATTGCCCGCGCCAAGGCAAAGAAAGCGGCACAGGACGCCCCTGCTGCTGCCGATAAAGCCGCACCGGTGCAGCAGCCCGCAGCGGAACAGGATCCGCGTAAGGCCGCCGTCGAAGCCGCCGTTGCCCGTGCCAAAGCGAAGAAAGCGGCACAGTCCGCCCCTGCTGCTGCCGATAAAGCGGCACAGCGCCAGACGACTGAAACACAACAGCTGAATCAAGTTGAAGCGCCAGCCGCTTCAGATGATGCACGCCAGGCAGCGGTGGCAGACGCCATTGCGCGCGTGAAAGCGCGTAAAACCCAGCAGCCTTCGATGCAAGAGGATTAAATGGCTTTTCGTATTGCAAGTTCCCCCTATACTCATAATCACCGTAGCACCAGCCGCATTATGCTGCTGGTACTGATCGCCGCAATCCCCGGCGTTGCCGCGCAATGGTACTACTTTGGCTGGGGTAATCTCATTCAGATATTGCTGGCTTCGGTGGCTGCCATCGTTGCAGAAGCGGCAATCCTGCACCTGCGTAAACAGCCGCTGGCTGAAACGCTGAAAGACAACTCCGCGCTGCTTACCGCCCTGCTGCTGGGCGTCAGTATTCCCTCGCTGGCTCCCTGGTGGATGGTGACCATCGGGACGGTGTTCGCGATTATCGTCTCCAAGCAGCTGTATGGCGGGCTCGGGCAGAACCCGTTTAACCCGGCGATGGTCGGATACGTGATGTTGGTGATCTCTTTTCCGGTACAGATGACCAGCTGGCTACCACCCGCCGGTTTGCAGGGTATCACGCCCGGTTTTGCCGACACGCTAAGCATGATTTTCCATCTCCATACGCTTGACGGCCATAGCATGCAGCAGCTACAGGTGGGCATTGACGGCATCAGCCAGGCCACGCCGCTGGATAACTTCAAGACCGGACTTCGTGCCGGTCACAGCGCTGAGCAGCTGCTGGCGCAGCCTCTTTACAGCGGCGTGGTGGCCGGACTGGGCTGGCAGTGGGTGAATGTCGGCTTCCTGCTGGGCGGCGTTTTCCTGCTGTTAACGCGCTCCATCCGCTGGCATATTCCGCTGAGTTTTATCGCTTCACTGACAGTCTGTGCCACGCTGGGCTGGCTGTTTTCCCCACAAAGTCTGGTTCCACCGATGATCCATCTGTTTTCAGGGGCCACCATGCTGGGCGCATTCTTTATCGCCACCGACCCGGTTACCGCCTCTACCACTAACAGAGGCCGACTGGTTTATGGCGTCTTGGTTGGCCTGCTAACGTGGTTAATCCGCAGTTATGGCGGTTATCCCGATGGGCTGGCTTTCGCGGTGCTGCTGGCCAATATTTGCGTGCCTTTGATTGATTACTATACGCAGCCACGCGTATACGGACACCGTAAGGGGAAGTGATGCTGGATGCTATTCGCAAAAACGGCGTAACGCTGGCAGTATTCGCCGCGATCACCACCGGCCTGACGGCGGTGATCAACGCGGTAACCAAACCCACGATTGAGCATCAGACCGCGCGACAACAAAAAATTCTGTTGGATCAGGTTGTGCCGCCTGAACTGTATAATAATCGCATTCAGGAAGAGTGCTACTCGGTCACTGACCCGGCGCTGGGCAACAGCAATCCGCATCATCTTTATCTGGCGCGTAAGGATGATAAACCGGTTGCCGTGGCGCTGGAAACCACGGCGCCCGACGGTTATTCCGGCAACATACAGATGATTGTTGGTGCCAGCTTTAACGGTATCATCTACGGGACGCGTGTGGTCGAGCATCATGAAACCCCCGGGCTGGGTGATAAAATTGAGCTGCGTATTTCCGACTGGATCAACAGCTTCAACGGTAAGCAGTTGAGCGGGCCCGGCGACAGCCATTTTGCAGTGAAAAAAGACGGGGGAGATTTTGATCAGTTTACCGGTGCGACCATTACTCCCGAGCGGTGGTGAATGCGGTTAAACGCACAACGCTGTATATTGAAACCTTACCAGGGCAGCTCTCTTCGCTGCCAACCTGTGGAGATGCCAATGAGTGAAGCGAAAACCCTGCTGGTCGGTGGGCTGTGGAAGAATAACTCCGCGCTGGTTCAGCTGCTGGGCCTGTGCCCGCTGCTGGCCGTGACCTCAACCGCTACTAATGCCCTTGGCCTCGGCCTGGCGACTACGCTGGTACTCACCTGCACCAACAGCGCCATCTCGCTGTCGCGCCGCTGGGTACCTGCTGAAATTCGTATTCCGATTTACGTGATGATTATCGCGGCAGTGGTGAGCTGCGTGGAGATGCTGATTAACGCCTACGCTTACGGGCTTTATCAGTCGCTGGGCATTTTTATCCCGCTGATCGTCACCAACTGCATCGTGGTCGGCCGGGCTGAAGCGGTCGCTTCAAAAAGCAGCGTGCCGCTGTCGGCGCTGGACGGCATGGCCATCGGCCTGGGCGCTACCAGCGTGATGGTGGTATTAGGTTCAATACGTGAGATTATCGGCAACGGTACCATTTTCAACGGTGCCGATCAGCTGCTGGGGCCATGGGCGAAAGTGATGCGCATCCAGGTGGTACAATTTGACTCGCCGATGCTGCTGGCGATGTTGCCGCCGGGCGCGTTTATTGGTCTGGGGATGCTGCTGGCGGTGAAATATCTGATCGACAACAAGATGAAACAACGTGCTGCTGTCAAGGCTGGATCACAGGCGCAGACGCTGCCGGCGGGGAAAACAGGCGTACTGTGAACAGGGAAAAGCGTTACAACATTCTGCAGCGGCTGCGCGATAACAATCCGCATCCCACCACAGAACTCAATTTTAACTCCCCTTTCGAACTGCTGATCGCGGTGCTGCTCTCTGCGCAAGCCACTGACGTCAGCGTCAATAAGGCCACCGCCAGATTATACCCGGTCGCTAATACCCCGGCCGCCATTCTGGCGCTGGGCGTTGACGGGGTGAAAGAGTACATCAAAACAATTGGCCTGTTTAACAGTAAGGCTGAAAATGTGATTAAAACCTGTCGCATACTGCTGGAACAGCACGATGGTGAGGTGCCGCAGAGCCGGGAAGCGCTGGAAGCCTTACCGGGCGTAGGGCGTAAAACCGCCAACGTGGTGCTGAACACCGCATTTGGCTGGCCAACCATCGCCGTTGACACCCATATTTTCCGCGTCTGTAACCGGACCCGCTTTGCACCGGGTAAGAACGTAGAGGAGGTGGAAGAGCGGCTGCTGAAGTTTGTGCCCGGGGAGTTTAAGGTCGATTGCCATCACTGGTTTATCCTGCATGGCCGCTATACCTGCGTGGCGCGTAAGCCGCGTTGCGGCTCCTGCCTGATTGAAGATCTGTGCGAATTCAAAGAGAAGGTTGAGATCTGACTGAAACATGCCGGGGGGCAATCGCCTCCCCCCCGACAGGAACCCGGTTAAAGCGCGTCGTGCGACAGCTGGCTGACGCCGGGGAACCGATTAGAGTTTGTAATATTCAGCCGTCGATAGCGGCAGCGGTGCCTTGCCACGGATAGCATCGGAAATTTTCTCGGCAATCATCACCGTCGGCGCATTCAGGTTACCGGTGGTGATCTGTGGCATGATCGAGGCATCAACCACGCGCAGCCGCTGCATACCATGTACCCGCCCTTCTGCATCAACGACCGCCATTTCGTCGTTACCCATTGCGCAGCTGCCGCAAGGATGATAGGCGGTCTCTGCATGTTCGCGGATAAAGGCATCGATCTCTTCATCGCTCTGCACATGGCTGCCCGGCTGTAACTCTTCTCCGCAGTATTCCGCCAGCGCTGGCTGGCGCATAATTTCACGCGTCAGGCGCACCGCATTACGGAATTCTACCCAGTCGCGCTCCTCTGACATGTAGTTGAAGAAGATCGACGGCGCAGCATAAGGATGTTTCGAAGTCAGCTTAATGCGTCCACGGCTCATTGAGCGCATTGGACCCACGTGCGCCTGGAAGCCATGCTGTTTCACCGGGCTGGTGCCGTTGTAGTTAATGGCTACCGGCAGGAAGTGATACTGCAAGTCTGGCCAGTCCGGCTGGTCATCGCTGCGGATAAAGCCACCTGCTTCAAACTGGTTGCTGGCGCCGATGCCGGTGCCTTTCAGCATCCATTCAGCTCCGATTGCAGGCTGGTTCCACCACTGCAACGCCGGATAGAGACTGACCGGCTTTTTACAGCCGTATTGCATATAGACTTCAAGGTGATCCTGTAAATTGCGCCCCACCCCCGGTAACCCGTGCACCACGTCAATATCCAGCTCGCGTAGCCACTCCTCCGGCCCGACGCCCGAACGTTGCAGGATCTGTGGCGAATTGATCGCACCTGCGCACAGCAGCACTTCCCGCGCGGCTTCAGCCTGTTCCTGTTTGCCGTTACGCAGCCAGGTCACGCCGGTGGCGGTTTTACCGTCAAACAGAATGCGGTCAGTCTGCGCATGGGTAATAACGGTCAGATTAGGGCGTTGTTTAGCAACATCAAGGTAACCGCGCGCGGTGCTGGAGCGACGGCCCTGAGCGGTAACCGTACGGTCCATGGGGCCAAATCCATCCTGGCGGTAGCCGTTCAGATCATCGGTTTCATGATGCCCGGCCTGCTTCGCGGCATCGATGAAAGCGCGGTAAAGGGGATTATTGCCTGGTTTCGGTGTGGTGACGCTGAGATAGCCTTCGCCGCCGTGCCAGTCATTTTCACCAATATCACGCTTTTCGGCACGTCTGAAATAGGGCAAGCAGTTAAGATAAGACCAGTTTTCCAGCCCCGGCTTGCTTGCCCAGTTATCGTAGTCCATGGCGTTACCACGGATATAGCACATACCATTGATCAACGAAGAACCGCCCAGCCCTTTACCACGGCCACATTCCATGCGGCGGTTATCCATATGCGGCTCGGGGTCGGTTTCAAATGCCCAGTTGTAGCGTTTACCTTGCAGAGGATAGGCCAAAGCGGCTGGCATTTGGGTACGGAAGTCCCAGCGGTGGTCTTTGCCGCCTGCTTCCAGTAACAGTACCGATACGTCAGCATCCTCAGTCAGACGGGTCGCCAGTACATTGCCTGCTGAGCCTGCACCGATAATGATATAGTCAAATTTCTGCATGTAACCTCCCGGAAAATACCGCGGCGCAGTCGCCGCGGCAAGCAATCAGAATGCGGATGGGAACTCACCCATCTCAATCAGAACGGATTTAGTACGCGTATAATGATGCAGCGTTTCCAGACCATTTTCCCGGCCCAGTCCCGACTGTTTGTAGCCGCCAACCGGCATCGGTGCGGGGGATTCACCCCAGGTGTTTACCCAGCAAATTCCCGCTTCCAGCTGATGGATAACGCGATGAGCGCGGTTCAGCGAAGTGGTAAACACCCCGGCAGCCAGCCCGTACTCGGTATCGTTGGCGCGCCTGATGACCTCTTCTTCGTCATCGAATACCAGAATGCTCATCACCGGACCAAATATCTCTTCCTGCACGATGCGCATATCATCATGACAGTCAGTAAATACCGTTGGCTCCACGTAACAGCCTTTTGCCAGCGCACCGCGGGTAATTCGCGAACCACCGGCCAGCAGGCGCGCGCCCTCTTTTTGACCCAGTTCTAAGTAAGACACCACTTTCTTACAGTGCCCTTCGCTCACCAACGGGCCAAAATTGACTGACGGGTCAGTCGGGTCACCGCAGTTGATATTGGCCATTTTCTCCTGCAGGCGCTGCTCAAATGCCGGCAGCAGAGAGCGTTGCACAAATACCCGCGTCCCGTTGGTACACACCTGGCCGCTGCTAAAGAAGTTTGCCGCCATCGCACCATCGACCGCCCGCTCAAGATCGGCATCGTCAAACACCACCAGCGGCGACTTGCCGCCCAGCTCCATGGTCACCGACTTGAGGTTAGCCAGCGCCGCATCGGCGGTTACGCGCTTACCGGTATTGACTTCGCCGGTAAAGGAAACTTTGGCGATGGCGGGATGCTGGCTCAACCCCTGACCAACGCTTCCTGCACCCTGCACCACGTTAAACACCCCATCCGGAAGACCCGCTTCGCTGAAGATTTTTGCCAGTTCCAGCGCGCTAAGCGGGGTGACCTCGCTTGGCTTGAAAATCATCGCGTTACCGGTAGCCAGCGCCGGTGCGCTCTTCCACAGGGCGATTTGGATCGGGTAATTCCAGGCCCCAATTCCTGCACAGACTCCCAAAGGTTCGCGGCGGGTATAAACCAGCGCACTGTCGCGCAGAGGAATGGACTCACCTTCAACGGCAACGGCCAGTCCCGCGTAGTATTCGAGCACATCGGCGCCGGTGACAATATCCACCACCGAGGTTTCAGCGATTGGCTTGCCGGTATCGGCAGTTTCCAGTTCAGCCAACTGCTGATTACGCTCACGCAGCAGCGCCACGGCTTTCAGCAACACGCGGCTACGCTCTACCGGCGTGTAGCTGCGCCAGATGCGCTGACCGGCGTGCGATGAAGCGACGGCGGCATCGATATCCTGCTGGCTGGCGGCAGTGATTTCTGCCAGCACTTCGCCGTTGGCTGGATTGATAGTGGTGAATATCTCTCCATTTCCGGATACTTCGCGCCCGTTAATATATAGACCACGACGTTGCATAATACCTTTCCTCCTGTCAGGGGGTGACTACGCTGTTTAGCCACAGCGCAAGATTTTGATAACAAAGCATGCGGGCCTGCTTCAGCCCCTGCTCCATGGGTAACGGTGCCAGCGTCAAACGCAGCCACAGCCCATCAATTATCGCCGCCAGGCTTGACGCGGCGGCTCGCGCCTGGCCAGCGGGCATAACCCGACGAAATTGCGCCGTCAGATTCGAATACAGCCGGCGGTCGTTTATTCGTTGCAGGCGATTCAGATTAGGCTGATACAGGCTTTCTGCCCAGAAAACCAGCCAGGTTTTCAACACCGGTGTGGCAATCTGGCTGATATCAAAATTCCCATCAATGATAGCTTTAACCTGAGCTTCAGCATCGTTATCTGCTTTCAGGCGCTGGTGCCGTAAGGCGACATAGAGGTCAGACAGGATCTGCAACATACAGGCTTCGAGCAGTCTGTTTTTGTCACCAAAGTAGTGACTGACAATGCCGGTTGATACCCCGGCCTCTTTTGCAATCAGCGCCAGACTGGCATTAGCCAGTCCAACCCGGTCTATGACCGTCAGCGTAGCGGTAATAAGCTGCGCCTGACGGATTGCCTTCATTCCTATCTTTGGCATCAGTTAATCGGTTTTGTCTATTGAATGGTTATGATTATAGTTTTTTTATATTGAACGTTCAATCAATAAAAATATGCGACGGAAATGTTGATTCGAAACGCGAATTATTTGTCGGAGTCGGATCTGTCTAGCGTTACAAGTGTCAGACCGCCCCATAAATGTGCGCACCATCGTTATAGCGTGATATACCACCAGAAAGATGCAATTATTTAAAATAATATTCGTTATATTTCTGTTTTGTTAGTGTTATGCGCCTAAATTATGCAATAAAAGCGGTTTTTATACAAAAAATGCTGAACCCCGCCTGAAATAGCAGATAAACATACTCAAAGCCTGATTTCTGGAACAAAAATTCATTTTATCGCCTTAATCCTTCCAACTGACTTTATTCGGCATAATTGGCAGAATTCAAAAAAGGCTTGCCTCATTGGGTGCGATCGGCGAGATTATTGGCGTTTTTTCACTATTATTATTAAAAAACGCGCGCACCGCTGGTGTTACGCCGACTTAATTCCTGACGAAAAACAGGATCTGAATTCAGAGGTACAAGTGTCAACTGCAAACAAACAACCTGAGGCTGCCAGCCTCAACGCTTTCAAGCAACCGCGATCGTTTTATCTGATTTTTTCCATCGAATTGTGGGAACGTTTCGGCTACTACGGTCTGCAAGGCATTATGGCGGTTTACCTGGTGAAAATGCTGGGTATGTCCGAATCACAGTCCATCACGCTGTTCGCCTCATTCAGTGCGCTTGTCTATGGCCTGATCGCCGTGGGTGGCTGGCTGGGTGACAAAGTGCTGGGCACCAAACGCGTGATAGTATTGGGTACGCTGGTGCTGGCGCTGGGCTATGCGCTGGTGGCGTGGTCCGGTCACGATATCGCCATGATCTACATCGGCATGGCGACTATTGCCGTGGGTAATGGCCTGTTTAAAGCTAACCCATCTTCGCTGCTTTCAACCTGCTACGAAAAAGACGATCCCCGTCTCGATGGCGCGTTCACCATGTATTACATGGCGATCAATATCGGGTCATTTTTCTCCATGCTGGCCACCCCGTGGCTGGCGGCTAAGTTCGGCTGGAGCACTGCCTTTGGCCTGTCCTTTGTTGGCATGCTGATTACCCTTGTGAACTTTGTCTTTTTCCGTAAATGGGTTAAGGATCATGGTTCCAAACCTGATTTCGCTCCGCTCAATCTGTCAAAGCTGCTGGTAACCCTGATGGGTATAGCGGTGATGATCGCGGTGGCAACCTGGCTTCTTCATAACCAGGATATTGCACGCATGGTATTGGGTGCCGTTGCTGTCGCTATCGTGGTGATTTTCACCAAAGAGGCCCTGACGTTGAAGGGCGCAGCGCGCCGTAAGATGATTGTTGCATTCCTGCTGATGCTGGAAGCCATCGTTTTCTTCGTGCTGTATATGCAGATGCCGACTTCACTGAACTTCTTCGCGATTCGTAACGTGGAGCACAGTTTGCTGGGCATTGCTTTCCAGCCTGAGCAGTTCCAGGCACTGAACCCCTTCTGGATTATGCTTTTCAGCCCGTTACTGGCAGCCCTGTATAATAAATTGGGTGACCGGATGCCCATGCCCCACAAATTCGCGCTGGGGATGATACTTTGCTCTGCCGCGTTTCTTGTTCTGCCGCTGGGCGCTTCACTGGCTAGCCAGGCAGGTATTGTTTCTGTCGGCTGGCTGGTGCTTAGCTACGCGTTACAAAGCGTGGGGGAACTGATGATATCCGGTCTGGGCCTGGCAATGGTGGCACAGCTGGTGCCGCAACGTCTTATGGGCTTCATTATGGGCTCGTGGTTCCTGACGACTGCCGGTGCAGCTATGGTGGCAGGGAAAGTTGCCAACCTGATGGCGGTACCAGAAAATATTACTAATCCGCTGCTGTCGCTGCATGTTTACGGCGATATATTCTTCAAGATCGGTATCACTACCGGCGTTATTGCCGTATTGATGGTACTGGCTGCGCCGCTGCTAAACCGCATGACGCAGGATGAACAGCCTGGCGCATAACCCCTTACCGCCATGTGGCCGGGGTATTTATCCCCGGCTTCATCCCAATCCTTCCATACTGTCTGCTTCATCAGGCTCCTGACCATAAGCGTTACTGACTTCCGATAACGGGATCCTGCACGGCAGCTCCCGACCAACTTCCTCTGCACGCCTGAGCCATTGTGCTTTGATCAAATCCATCGTTCCTGCCCCCCTAACCTGAACTATTGATCCAGACCACAGACATTTGCTGTTTGCCGCAGTAAGCTTTATTGACGCTCGCCCCCAGCCCCGAAGGAGAACGCAATGAAGCTGTTCTGTAAACCCGGTGCCTGTTCGCTGTCACCTCACATCGTGCTGCGCGAAACCGGCCTCGATTTCACTCTGGTTAACGTTGATACCCGAACAAAGCTAACCGAACTGGGAGAAGACTATCTGCTCATTAACCCCAAAGGACAGGTGCCGGCACTGCAGCTGAACGACGGGGCGATACTCACCGAGGGAATGGTCATTGTCCAGTACCTTGCCGATTTGAAAGCGGACCGCCAGTTACTGGCCCCCCCGGGTAGCCTGACTCGTTACCACACGCTTGAATGGTTAAGCTTTACTGCCACCGAACTGCATAAAGGCTTTGGCCCGCTGTTTCACTCTGATACGCCAGAAGAATATAAGACGAGGGTACGCCAGCAGCTGGAACAAAAATTCCGCCATGTGAATGAAGCGCTGGCAGATAAGCAGTGGTTGATGGGGTTACGCTTTACCGTTGCCGACGCTTATCTGTTTACGGTTACACGCTGGGCGCACGCGCTGAAAATAAATCTCAACGGGCTTGACGCTTTAAATGACTGGTTTGAGCGCGTGGCGGCCCGCCCTGCCGTGATGGCCGCCCTGAAGGCAGAAAAGCTCAGCTGACGCTGACCGATGGGGGGCGGTAAACACTGCCGCCCGGGCCGGATGATTACAGTTTTATCGCGGCAAATCTCTGCTGTGGTTGAGCAATGACCTGCTGTGCCGCGACAAGCTGCAGTTCATACTCACCCATTTCATGGGTTTTGAGCATCACTTCATACACCGCCGCCGTGACATGCTCCAGCGCCTGTTGCAGGGATAAACCGTGCAGCAGATCGACCAGCAGCAGCCCGCTGGTCAGGTCACCGACGCCTACCGGCTGGCGCACGCCAAAATCGATCAGCGGCCGGGTGATATGCCATGCCTCGTCTGCGGTCACCAACAGCATCTCAAAGCGGCCGCTGCGGTAGCCGGCACGCGCCAGGTGTTTGACCAACACTATCTTTGGCCCTTTAGCAATCAGCGCTCGCGACGCAGCTACCGCCTGCTGAACATTTGCTATCTGGTGTGCACTGAGCATTTCCAGCTCCAGCAGGTTTGGCGCGATAATGTCGCTGGCCGGCAGCGATGCATTGGCATGAAACTCGGCGACGCCCGGCGCACACGATGCAGCCCTTTTCAGGATGACCCATCACCGGGTCACAGAAATACCAGGCGTTCGGGTTGGCTGCTTTGACCATTCGTACGATCTCAAGTATGGCTTCTCCCTGTTCAGCAGAACCGAGATATCCACTTAACACTGCATCACAGGTTTTCAGACGATCGATTTCGCCTATACCACGGGCAACATCGGTCAGGTGCGTGGCGGGCATCACTGAGCCGGTCCAGTGACCATATTGCGTATGGTTAGAAAACTGCACGGTATTTAATGGCCATACGTTTGCACCAAGACGGCGCATTGGAAATTCTGCAGCGCCGTTGCCTGCGTGGCCAAACACCGTATGGGACTGAATGGAAAGTATATTTTTCATATGACAAACCTGATCTTTGTGCCAATAAAAAAAGCCGGCAGAACCGGCTTAAAATGGGTTAATGCACAGGGCTTATTGCTTCCAGCTGATCAAGCTGTAGTTCTTTTTGCCCCGGCGCAGCAGAGTAAATTGCCCGAACAGACGATCATTTTCAGCGAAAGCATACTCGGCATCGGTTTGCAGGCTGCCGTTGATACTGATTGATTTCGCCTCTATCAGTTTACGAGCCTGGCCACGGGAAGGTGCCAGTTCAGCATTGACCAGGGCCTGTTGCAGATCCTGTCCGGCTTCCAGCTCAACCCCCGGCATGCCATCCTGCGCCAGTTGCGCCAAATCCTGGGCGGTCAACTCTGTCACACTGCCTGCAAACAGGCTCTGGGTAATGCGCCGTGCCGCAGTAAGGCCCTCTTCTCCGTGCACCAGCCTGGTGACCAGCTCGGCCAGCACAATCTGAGCTCGCGGCGCTTTACCGCTGTTTTTGTCTTCCTGTTCAAGCGCGTTGATGTCTTCCATGCTCATGAAGGTGAAGAATTTCAGGAAACGATACACGTCCGCATCGGCGGTGTTGATCCAGAACTGGTAAAACTTATACGGACTGGTTTTCTTCGCATCCAGCCAGACTGCTCCACCTTCAGTTTTACCGAATTTAGTGCCGTCAGATTTGGTGATCAGAGGTACGGTCAGGCCAAACACCTGATTCTGGTGCAGACGACGAGTTAAATCGATGCCGGAGGTGATGTTGCCCCACTGGTCTGAACCACCAATTTGCAGCGCCACGCCGTGACGCTCGTTGAGACAGGCAAAATCATAACCCTGCAGCAGGTTATAAGAGAACTCGGTAAAAGAGATACCCTGGTCATCACGATTCAGGCGCTGTTTGACCGCTTCCTTATTAATCATCTGGTTGACAGAGAAATGTTTACCGATGTCACGCAGAAAGGTCAGCACGTTCATGCTGCCAAACCAGTCATAGTTATTCGCCGCCATGGCGCTGTTATCGCCACAGTTGAAATCAAGGAACGGAGCCACCTGCTGGCGGATTTTCTCAACCCAATCGCTAACCGTGTCGCTGGTGTTCAGCTTACGTTCTGCCGCTTTAAAACTGGGGTCGCCAATCAATCCCGTAGCGCCCCCCACTAATGCTACAGGCTTGTGGCCTGCATCCTGAAAACGCTTCAGGCAGAGCAACGGCACCAGATGCCCCAAGTGCAAGCTGTCAGCAGTTGGATCGAAACCACAATAGAGAGCGATGGGTCCCTGCGCCAGTCGTTCTGCTAACGCGTTTTCATCCGTTACCTGGGCCACAAGGCCCCGCTCTTGCAATTGTTTGATCAGGTTACTGCTGGCCATCTAAGACTCCATGTAAAAAGTCTGCACCTAAGTTGGTACAAGCTTTGCGCTGAAGCGCGGAAAAATAAGGATATAGAATAAGGCGCTGAACCGCTCTGATCCAGCGCTTACGGCATTATTTCGTATTTCACGGTGCAAGGCGGTCAATTTTCCACGCATCGCCTTCGCGCTGGTAGAAGAAACGGTCGTGCAGACGGTGGGCACCACCCTGCCAGAACTCAATTGCATCAATTTTGATGCGGTAGCCCCCCCAGAAACTGGGCAGTGGTATCTCGCCTTGCTGGAATTTTTGCTTCAGTTCAAGGAACTTACCTTCCAGCACACCGCGTGCAGAAATGCGGCTCGACTGCTTTGATACCCAGGCACCAAGCTGGCTGTCACGCGGCCGACTGTGGAAATACTGCAATACTTCTGACCCTGGCAGACGTTCAGCGCTTCCCAGCACCATCACCTGGCGTTCCAGCATATACCACGGAAACAGCAGGCTGATCCGCGGGTTTTTCTCCAGCTGCTGCGCTTTACGGCTGCCGAGGTTAGTGTAAAACACCATACCACGCGCATCGAAATGCTTGAGTAAAACCATACGCTGATATGGCTGCCCATGCTCGTCAACTGTCGCCACACACATTGCTGTTGGATCCGCCAGCTGGGCCGCCACGGCCTGATCCAGCCAGTGTTCAAACAGGCTTAACGGGTTATCGGGAAGATCCTTGCGGCGCAGTCCGCCACGGGTATATTCACGCCGCAGATGGGCGATTTGTTGCAGGTGATCGCTATCGGTCATGGCTCAGGCTCTGATTTCAGGGAGATTGGCTTTATTGTGCGCCGCACCCTGAAATTTTTCAACGGGTTAACCAGTCAGCGATGTTGCCGGCAACAGATGTTGTTCCACGCAGCGCGTTAAGTCGGCCTCACTGGGGTTAATATCGCCGATAGCATCAGCGCAACGGCCGATTTGCAGGGAATATCGCCCCGAGGACGCTGGCTTCTCGTGCACCGGTAACTGAAGGTAAATTCCCTGGCAGTCCGCTAAGTGTGCGCCAGGCTAGCCAGGCAAACGCCAGCGCTTCCATATCATCGCCGCTGATCCCGGCTTTATCCGTACTTATTACCTCCGTTCCGCAGAGGTGATCGGCAAGACGTGCCATCAGTAACCGATTGTTTGCGCCACCACCACACACCAGTAAACGGTCGCAGCCTCCACTTAGTAAAACCTGCTGCGCAATAGTGGTTGCTGTCAGTTCGGTTAACGTCGCCTGTATATCCTGCGGCAGTAAAGCGGGGTAAGATGACAATTGATTCTCAAGCCAGCCCAGATTGAAGTATTCACGCCCGGTGCTTTTCGGGGCGTGAAGGGCGAAGTACGGGTCACCCAGCATTTGTTGCAGCAATGGCCAGACGATATTGCCCGCCGCTGCCCAGTCACCGTCTTTATCATAAGCTTTTCCCTGCTGCCGCCAAATCCACGCATCCAACAGCATATTACCCGGCCCGGTATCATATCCTCGCAGCTCCTGCCCTGGAATAAGCAACGAAAGGTTTGCAATGCCGCCTATGTTCAGTACCATTCGGCGCTCGGTCGGGTGCATTAACACCGCGTGATGGAAAGCCGGGACCAGCGGAGCGCCCTGCCCACCTAACGCCATATCGCGCCGCCGGAAATCCCCCACTACAGTGATGCCTGTCACCGCCGCTAACTGATTGTTATCGCCTATCTGCAGAGAGTTGGGCGCCTCGCCCTGAGGCTCATGCCATACCGTCTGACCGTGGCAACCGATTGCCTTTATCTCTTCTCCAGACAGCTTCTGCTGTTTAAGGAGTGCCAGCACCGCTTCAGCAAACAGCTTGCCTAGCCGGGTGTCAAGCTGCCCCAGCTGCGATAACGTCAGTGATTGCCCTTGGCAAATAGCCAGGATCTGCTGACGTAAAGCCTGAGGGATGGGATGATGGTAGCTGGCCTGTTGCGCTACCATGTTTTCATCAATCACCGCCATCACCACATCAATCCCGTCGAGACTGGTTCCTGACATAACACCGATATATCTTCCTGATTTCATCCTTTTTTTACCCTTTCCCCGTAATCCGGGTCTGTGATTCATTGCGTCAGCCTGGCAAATTTATCTGATGATTTCTATCGCCTGATAGTTTTTAATTTTATTCTTAGTTACAAAGGATATCGTATCGTGATTGAATCCACGTTCAGGTAATACGGGTTAGTTTATTGCTGGATCCGCGACATACTTAATGTGAGAAACATCGCGATTATTGTCTTATAATAGAGCGATTACACGCTGCCCGCCCAATGCTCGCAGCACCTGCATAAATAGGAGTTTTAAGATGATGATGCGTTTATTAATCGTGGCGCTTACCGGGGTTACGTTGGCTGGTTGTGTAAATGATAATTCACTTTCAGGTGATGTTTACTCCGCTTCTGAAGCAAAACAGATTCAGAACGTAACTTACGGTACTTTGGTTTCCGTGCGTCCCGTACAGATTCAGGGCGATGATAATACGAATGTTATCGGAGCGATTGGCGGCGCAGTACTGGGCGGCTTCCTTGGCAATACTGTCGGCGGCGGCACCGGCCGCAGCCTTGCGACCGCAGCCGGGGCGGTGGCCGGTGGCGTAGCCGGTCAGGGCGTTCAGAGTTCGATGAACAAAAGCCAGGGCGTTGAGCTGGAAATTCGCCGCGATGATGGCACGACTATTGCCGTGGTACAGAAGCAGGCCGCCAGCCGTTATTCAGTGGGCCAGCGCGTAGCAATGGCCTCCAACGGCCGCGAAGTTACCGTCTCGCCGCGCTAGATTTAACCCATAAAAAACCGGCCCCGCTGCCGGTTTTTTATGCATCCCTTCCATGCAGGTCAAGAATATTTTTTTCTAATTTCGCAACCAGCATAACCATCTTATCGATTTCTGCTGGCGAGATGCCGTCCAGGATGTCATCCCGGGTGGCAGAAATAACATGTTCAACCTGAGTGATAATCGGCTCTGCCTGATGGGTCAGGCTGATCCTTTTCGCCCGGCGATCGTTAGAACAGGTACTGCGCGAAATTAGCCCCTTTTCTTCAAGCTGATCAAGAGTACGGACCAGCGATGGCTGTTCAATACCAATTGCCTTTGCCAGCTGGATTTGTGATTGCTCAGGCGGTAATTTATGGATGTTATGCAACGTTATCCAGTGGGTTTGCGTCAACTCCAGCGGCTTAAGTCTCTGGTCAATGAGTGCTCGCCAGATGCGTACTAATCTGGCCATATCTGTTCCCAATGGGGTGTCCAATGTCAACTCCTTATAATTAGCCTGCTTACTATCAAGCCACATTTTTAGCCTATTCTGCGATTTTAAAGAACAAAATACAAATCGTTCATTATCTGCAGGACGCTTGACTCTGCAAGTGCCTTCCGCGCGGCGGCGAGAATGATGCCTGTAGGTAGCAGCATCAGTATTGCCCGCCTCCTCGTCAGGTAATTCTGCCAGACACGAAAAAATGTGAGTGATTTAACGCTAATTGATGTCGCTTTAAACGAGATACATTAAATTGTTGAATAGCGCTCTGAAGCTCAACAACACACTATATTAATTTTCACAATGATGATTTAACGTACAAGCGTGATAAAATTGCTTGGGTCAACTTCATTAATGACATTTCAGGGAGGAAATATGCAGCCAGAAATAAGGTTAACACCCTCATGTGACGATATGACAGCAATCAAATTATCCCAGCTGGAAATGAAAAGGGATATCCATGAGCTGCATAAGGAAGTTAAAGAGGATATTGGCGCTTTACGCCAGGAAGTTAAACAGGACTTTGAGGCTCTGCGTCAGGAAGTCAAACAGGATATTGGTGCTCTGCGTCTGGAGGTCAGGCAAGACATTAGTGCTCTGCGTCTGGAGGTCAGGCAGGACATTGGCGCTCTGCGTCAAGAAGTCAAACAGGACATTGGTGCTCTACATCAGGGCATTAATGACGAGATGAGTCATTTTCGTCAGGACATGTACAGGCTTCAACAGCATGCCCGCACCGACTTCAGGCTGCTGTTTGGCGCATTGATTTCCCTGGCTATTGGTATGACAGGCCTTGTGGCGAAAGCATTCAACTGGATTTGAGCACTATGAGGCATCCAAAAACTGGAGGTGTATAAGAACGTTAAGAATGCTGTGTCACGTTGAAAAAACCAGTTCAACGTCATCACTTTATTGTGGCGACCTTAAGCATTAAACGGCAGTCAGGACATTCCCCAATTCGTGATCTGAATTGACATGGTCCATTTTGTTGCGCATATATCAGCCCCGGAAAAAGTCACTGCAACAGGCTATTTAATTCGCTAATAAACCTTCCGTTTTGCTCCGTTTATTAAGCAGTTTGTGCACCGATTTAATCGCATTTATAGTGTGGATCACCCTATGGATCGTTACCAGATATGGGAAGTAATGCAACCGATTTACCATTTCTGCGCCACAGCTGATACAACAGCGGCTACTGAATACCCCATTTTCTTCCATTTTGTCCAGTGCCGTTACGCCGCTATGCCAGCAGGCGTTAAACCGCTAAGCATAACCCGGCGGTTATTTTAACTGCAGCTCAGGCGAAGGTAGGATTTACCGACGACAGGCTAAAACAATGTTGGTTGTTCCGGTTCATCCGCAGTTACAGTGGCCACACGGTGGTGGCGCAACAGGCGCTGGCGACAAAGACGCAAAATTTCTCTTTTCTGCGTATCACTGAATGTCATCCAGCTAAAGCGTTCTTCGCGGCTGCGCCAACAACCGCGGCAGTAGCCACGCTCATTAACCTGACAAATTTCTTTGCAGGGATTGGGTACCGGGAAAAACTCAAGTTGTTCAGCCACGACTGCTCCTGGGTGTTGCATCTGCTTTAATTGAAGTCGGCTCAGAGAATGTCTGCAAGCTTTAGCCTGTGATTGTTACAAAATAATCACCTGACGAGCGTCAAGCCTGACGGCTTATCTCCGAGAGCACTGCTCCAGCTTTTGGAGTCTACCTAAGTGGCTTAGCCCGCCATTCAGGTAATATGAACAGCCGTTGCCCGCTAAGAAGCGCTTCCTGAATGTCCCAGAACGCTGCAAGGAAATCCCGCACCTGCCACAGTGAATGCACCTGATACATGTACGCTGTTACTTACTATCTGAACCTTTTCCATAGGTAACGTCACTGAACCTCCACGCGGCTGATGAAGGCTAACAGGCTGATGCGATCGCTGTCCATGATCTCAACGATGAGTAATAAGCATTATGGCCAATTTCCGCACCCCGTATAGTACAAGGAAAGCCGGCGCGGGGCAGAACACTACCGGCTACTCCGCCAAAGGATGTGCAATAACGATGTTGCCATCGTATGGCTGTTGAATGAATCGCAATGCGATATTCATTCATATCCAGAACATGACTGCTGGCTATAATGGCTGGTTTGAGTCACGGATGTTGCTGTAACAACGAAGATAAGGCGCTATATAACGCCCCAATGCCAGGTCCTGAGCTGACGCGTCATTCACCGCTTTACAATCCGGACTGGCCGGAGCCTGACCTGTTCAATAAATTTATCCAGCGCAGCAAGCAAATTCTCAACGCTGTCATAAACAGCGGAGTAAAACGCCTGTTGGTAACGAGGTGGAGCGCGCAGCCCTGAAGTAGTACCCTGCATGGATCTGGTTGATAATGCATCCTTCAAGGCCAGTATGGAACCCGGTGCGATAGCAACTCGGGCGATAAGATACCACCTGGCCAATCCGGACTGGCCGGAGCCTGACCTGTTCAATAAATTTATCCAGCGCAGCAAGCAAATTCTCAACGCTGTCATAAACAGCGGAGTAAAACGCCTGTTGGTAACGAGGTGGAGCGCGCAGCCCTGAAGTAGTACCCTGCATGGATCTGGTTGATAATGCATCCTTCAAGGCCAGTATGGAACCCGGTGCGATAGCAACTCGGGCGATAAGATACCACCTGGCCAATCCGGACTGGCCGGAGCCTGACCTGTTCAATAAATTTATCCAGCGCAGCAAGCAAATTCTCAACGCTGTCATAAACAGCGGAGTAAAACGCCTGTTGGTAACGAGGTGGAGCGCGCAGCCCTGAAGTAGTACCCTGCATGGATCTGGTTGATAATGCATCCTTCAAGGCCAGTATGGAACCCGGTGCGATAGCAACTCGGGCGATAAGAAACCACCTGGCCAATCCGGGCTGGCCGGAGCCTGACCTGTTCAATAAATTTATCCAGCGCAGCAAGCAAATTCTCAACGCTGTCATAAACAGCGGAGTAAAACGCCTGTTGGTAACGAGGTGGAGCGCGCAGCCCTGAAGTAGTACCCTGCATGGATCTGGTTGATAATGCATCCTTCAAGGCCAGTATGGAACCCGGTGCGATAGCAACTCGGGCGATAAGATACCACCTGGCGGCCAGTGAACAGAGCATCGACTGGACCTGTCTGTATCCAGCGGCCTTCCCTGAACCGCGGCCCCGCACCGCTAAGTTCAGGCCGGGAAGCACAACTTTACTGATGAGTGGCGATAAACCCGCAGCGTACGGCGTGGCCGACCTCTCAGCGGCTTTATTCGACGAACTTGAACCACCCTGCATGTTCACCAACATTTCACTTTTGGTGGATCATCGTCTGGCCCCAAGCTGGCGGCCCATTTATTGTATTTTGAAAAAATTAAGGTTTCGCCAGGATTTCCTGGTTAATCTGATGGCAAATTTTATTAACACTGGACTGCCATGAAATCCTTTTTAAACAAGCTGTACTTTAACGAAATCACCTTTAATTGTGGCGCGGCGACATTTTTTACCCTGGCGCTGAATTATGGTTTCCTGCTTCGCGCCTGGCAAACTATCCCTTTTCATAATTTGCTCGATTATCTTTACGCCGCATCCATCCCGGTGGTTCTGTTTTGTGCGTTTCTGGCTATCTTCAATTTCCTCGCAGTGCCCTGGCTGCGTAAACCCCTGCTGGCCGTGTTGATTGTCGCCAGCGCCGCCGCTAACTATTTTATGCTCAACTTCGGCACGGTTATCGATACCAACATGATACAGAATGTATTCGAAACCGATTTGCAGGAAGCCAGCGCGCTTTTGAGCTTTCGCTATCTTTTATGGTTGCTGCTGCTGGGTGTACTTCCGGCTGCCATTTTGTGCCTGTGCCGCATCAAAAATAACCGGCCATGGTGGAAGTCAGTTGTCTGGCGGCTACTGACTTCTCTGGTGGCCCTTCTGTTAATTGTTACTGTAGCCGCGTTTTTTTACAAAGATTACGCATCTATGTTTCGCAATAACAAAGGACTGGTCAAAATGGTCACCCCGGTTAACGTGGTAAGCGGTATCGGACGTTATGTTAACAGTCACTGGTTCACCGGAAATCAGGAGCTGATTGCCATCGGACGGGATGCAAAGAAAGTGAAAGTGATTACCGACAGCAAAAAGAAAACGCTGGTGGTCTTCGTGCTCGGCGAGACGGCGCGGGCTGAAAATTTCTCGCTGGGTGGCTATACGCGAGAAACCAATCCGAAATTACAGCGCGATAACGTTATTTATTATCAGCATGCCACATCCTGCGGTACAGAAACGGCCATCTCTGTTCCCTGCATGTTTTCCAATATGTCACGCCAAAACTATGACGCCAGCCTGGCACGTCATCAGGAAGGTGTACTTGATGTGATGGCTCACGCTGGTATCAATGTATTGTGGCGTGAGAATGACGGCGGCTGCAAAGGTGCCTGCGACCGCGTGCCGCATAGCGATATGACCAAATGGCAGGTTAGTGAGTTGTGCAAAAGCGATTTTTGCCTGGATGATGTGCTTTTGCATCGGCTAAATAATTACATCGACGGTATCAAAGACGATTCTGTCATAGTGCTCCATCAAATGGGGAGTCATGGCCCCGCTTATTATTTGCGCTACCCGCCAGAAGCACGCCAGTTCACACCAACCTGTGACAGCAATCAGATCCAGGATTGCGATCGCCAGACGCTGATTAACACCTATGACAATACCATTTTGTATACCGATACAATGCTGGACAACACTATCAATCTGTTAAAAGCATACAATGACAAATTCAACCTGGCGATGATTTACCTTTCTGACCACGGTGAATCACTGGGCGAACGTGGAATGTACCTTCACGGCACTCCTTATCTGTTTGCCCCGTCTCAACAAACACATATTCCTTTCTTACTTTGGATGTCGCCCGACTATGCCACAACATTTGGCATCGATCTGCAGTGTCTGCAACAGCGGGCTAAGGTTGAGGATGTCTCTCAGGACAACATTTTTCATACCCTGTTAGGAATGATGGATGTAGAAACGCAAGAGTATAAACCAGAGCTTGATATGATCCGTTCGTGCCGCAACCACGGCTGAAGGTTGAAACCGACCATACGGTCTAGTACGCTGCGGCGATGAATAAAACGACCCGACTGGACAATCGTGAACACTTGCTAAACACCGGTGAACGGCTGTGCCTGTAGCGAGGTTTTACTACATGGATTTGGTGCTGCTGCTCAGGCAAGCAGCAGTGCATTAAGAGTCGTTTTACCCTTATTTTCCCTCAAGGGAAGCTTTTGGCGCGGCAATGCTACGGCGTTATTTTGCCCGTTACCTCCGATGCCTGCATGACTTTTTCAACGATCGCCCATGGAGTTACCGCCAGGGCGTGCTGGATTATTATGATCACTTGCTACTAAGCTGTAAGGTAAGCAGCTTTGCCGGATGCCTTTATGTGAAGCTTTCTGCCAAAGTCTGCGAATTCTCAGAAGCCGTGCGTGGCGCGTTGGAAGCGGGTGCGTTAACGATGATCGGCTCGCTGGCTGCCACGCTGAATAAGGCACAGCAGCAGGGTACGCTTTCTGGTCAGGTCAACTGTCCATCCTGCGCGCGGACCATTTATATATTTTGGCTGGTTGCCAGTCCGCAAAGCAAAATTTGCCGTGAAAAGGCCCCATTGCTGAATGCGCGTCAGGTGATGGAGCACACCCTGCGCGGTGCTCAAAAATATACTTACCAGTCTACCGGTCTTCCAGGAGTCAACTATGCCACTGAACACCCTTTTCACCCCACTCAAGCTGGGTGGTATTACCGTGCCGAATCGTATCTTTATGGCCCCTTTAACGCGTCTGCGCAGCATTGAGCCGGGCGACATTCCCACTCCGTTAATGGGGGAATATTATCGCCAGCGCTCAAG
The DNA here is from genome assembly GCF_017161565.1 of Erwinia amylovora. Lineage (NCBI taxonomy): Bacteria > Pseudomonadati > Pseudomonadota > Gammaproteobacteria > Enterobacterales > Erwiniaceae > Erwinia > Erwinia amylovora. Next base: position 1,763,215 of record NZ_CP066796.1, on the reverse strand, counting down.
CGCCGGGCTGATTATCACTGAGGCTACGCAGATCACCTATCAGGCGAAGGGCTATGCGGGTGCGCCCGGGCTGCACTCATCAGAACAAATTGCGGCCTGGAAACACATCAATGAAGGTATTCATCAGGACGGGGGCCATAGTGCCGTTCAGCTGTGGCATACCGGAAGGATCTCTCATGCCAGTCTGCAACCTGGCGGTGCTGCTCCGGTGTCTGCTTCAGCGATTAATGCCGAAACACGAACCACCCTGCGCGATGCCAGTGGTCATGCGGTACGAGAAGCGACTTCAACGCCACGTCCGTTAAGCACTAAAGAAGTGGCCGGGATTGTTGATGATTTTCGTCAGGCGGTGATCAATGCGCGTGAAGCTGAATTTGACTTGGTTGAACTGCATGCGGCACATGGCTATCTCATCCATCAGTTTCTTTCTCCGGCCTCTAATCAGCGTGATGACAAGTACGGCGGAACGATTGAGAATCGTACCCGTTTTGCTCTGGAAGTCGCTGACGCGGCAATAGCCGGTTGGCGTGCCGACCGTATCGGCATTCGTATCTCTCCGCTTGGTCCATTTAATGGCCTTGATAATGGTGAAGACCAGGAAAAAGCCGCCTTATATTTTATTGGTGAACTGGCAAAGCGTAACCTTGCCTACCTGCATATTTCCGAACCTGACTGGGCTGGGGGCAAACCTTATTCCCGCGAATTCCGCCAGGCTATCCGCGCGGCTTATCCCGGCGTAATCGTTGCTGCCGGCGGCTATAACGCGGAGAAAGCCGAAACGCTAATTGAACAGGGGCTGATTGATGCCGTTGCTTTCGGGCGCAGTTTTATTGCCAATCCCGACCTGGTTGAGCGTCTGAAAAAGGGCGCAAGTCTTAACCAACCACAGCCAGAAACCTTCTACGGCGGCGATGCCGCAGGTTATACCGATTATCCAAAACTCGGTGAGCACGGCTGAGGTTCGCACCTTATCGTATTATCGCTACACTTGGTTAGGTCATCTGACAGATGACGCAGATAAAAGAGGATGTTATGCGTTTACTTCACACCATGCTGCGCGTTGGCAATCTGCAACGTTCCGTCGATTTTTACACCAAAGTGCTGGGCATGCGCCTGTTACGCACCAGTGAAAATGCCGAATACAAATACACCCTCGCTTTTGTCGGCTACAGCGATGAGAGCGAAGGCGCGGTTATCGAATTGACCTATAACTGGGGCGTGGATAAATATAATCCTGGTGATGCATACGGTCATATTGCCCTGGGTGTGGACGATGTGGCAGCAACCTGTCATCGCATCCGTAAAGATGGCGGCAATGTTACCCGTGAAGCCGGCCCGGTAAAAGGCGGTACCACCATCATCGCGTTCGTGGAAGATCCGGACGGCTACAAGATTGAACTGATTGAGAATAAACACGCGGGTCATGGTATAGGCAACTAAGCTTTTTTGGGGTGCTTTTCAGGCGCCCCGCTCCCCTCCCTGCTGCATCCCCCTGCAAAATTTGCCATAATGCGCGCTGTCTTTTTTCGCCAACGAGATGCCGATGTCTGAATCAAATGAACTGAATACCCTGAACAGCCGTTTTCGCGGTTTTTATCCAGTGGTGATTGATGTCGAAACCGCGGGTTTTGATGCCAAAACGAATGCCCTGCTGGAGATTGCGGCAGTAACGTTGAAAATGGATAGTGACGGCTGGCTGGAAAAAGATGAAACGCTTCACTTCAACGTCGAGCCTTTTCCCGGTTCGGTTCTGCTTGCTGAAGCACTGGCATTCAATGGCATTGATCCTGCTAATCCTCTGCGCGCAGCGGTCAGTGAATACGAAGCGCTTCACGCTATTTTCAAATTAGTGCGTAAAGGCATTAAGGACAGCGGCTGTAACCGGGCGGTTATGGTGGCACATAATGCCACGTTCGATCTCAACTTTATGAATGCTGCCGCAGAACGTGCCAGTCTGAAACGCAACCCTTTCCATCCCTTCGTAACCTTTGATACCGCTGCACTTAGCGGGCTGGTACTGGGGCAGACCGTGTTGGCAAAAGCCTGTAACGCAGCAGGAATGTCATTCGACAGCGCTCAGGCACATTCGGCCTTGTACGATACACTGCAAACGGCGGATCTGTTCTGTGAATTGGTTAACCGCTGGAAGCGTCTTGGCGGATGGCCATTGCCCGCTGCCGCAGAAAGCAGCACCGGCAACGCATCAGGGTGCGAATAGCCCTGGGGATTTAACGTGGGTCGGTTCAGGGACGGTAACCCAGATTTAACGGGCCTTTAGCAACAGCTAATCGCATGGTCAAAGCCATTCCCGCGCGTTGAGCTGAAATTGTTGACGCTGTGTATATCAGGCCATCAGGGGGCCGATTGCTCCGGATTAGCGATCGAGCCGGTAGCATGACAGAACGCCGAAGTGATTTGCCAGTCAGCAACTATCACCGACTGGCTTGCAGTGGCAAAACGGCAGTTCAGACGCCAGCCACGGCCATCATTCTGCGGCGTCAGTTGGGTATTTCTGGGCGGTTTCTTTGATCAACTGCTGCAGTTCACCACGCTGATACATTTCAATGATGATATCGCAACCGCCGACCAGCTCGCCGTCAACCCACAGCTGCGGGAACGTTGGCCAGTTAGCAAATTTTGGCATTTCAGCACGAATGTCCGGGTTTTGCAGAATGTCCACATACGCAAAACGCTCGCCACAGGCAGAAAGCGCCTGTACGGCCTGGGCAGAAAAACCGCAGCTCGGCAGCTTCGGCGAGCCTTTCATATATAACAGGATTGGGTTTTCTGCGATCTGGCGCTGAATTTTTTCTACAGTACTCATAAATGCCTTCCTCAATACGATACTTCGTGTATAGCTGTAGCCAGCCAATATTGTAGCTATTCTGACCTGACGTTAAAACGACAATTTCAGTACATCTGGGTTTTAACCCGCTTTGCGGTCAGAAGATGATAACAAAATAACATTTTCTCATGAGCTTTGCTGCATCCGTTGAAACACAGTTGAGGTAAAGCACTGAATTAATGAACTGATTATATTTGTTAATCTATACATCCCGATTGTATTATTGTAACAAAAAAGACCTTACCCTTTGGTCTCGAGTTAGTTTAGAATCCAAATATCCTTCTGCCTGCGCGCAGAATTCACTATTTACCTTCGCGTTGCTGCCTGCCGCAATGCACAGATTGTTAATGGAAACGATGCGTTCATTCATTACGCTTTTCATGCTGGCCATTGCTCAACTATTTTTCAATATGGCGCACGCATCGCCACAGGCGCCTGTTAATGCCGATCGGCACAAGGCTGACCGGAGCATCGCACGTGAAGATGAACGACGCAAACGACGTCCGGTAAAAGCTTCCCCGACCAAAAAACATAAAGAACCCCCGGTAAAAAAAACCAAACAACCCGCAGAACTGGCACAGCTTAGCCCGCTGCAAAAACAAAAGTTAAAAAAGAAGGCCACCGTTGTTAAGCGTCCAACGAAAAAAATAAACGCGGCGCAAAAGCCGTTAAGCCACCAGTCCGGCATCAAAAAGACCGTAAAAAAACGTTATGGCAGCCAGCGTGCAGATCGCAAGGCGGTTCTGACGGCCCCACTGAAGCTCAGTAATGCCCATCGCATTCGTTATCAGAGAGCGCGTGAAACCGCAGTGAGTAAACTGATGGGTCAGTTGGGCAAACCTTACCTGTGGGGTGGCAGCTCGCCTAAAACCGGGTTCGACTGTAGTGGCCTTGTCTGGTATGCCTATAAAGATCTGGTGAAATTCAAAATTCCTCGCACCGCTAATGAGATGTATCACCTGCGTGATGCCGCGCCGATCAGGCGTGACCGGCTTGAGAAAGGCGATCTGGTATTCTTCCGTATTAACGGCAGAGGTAGTGCCGATCATGTAGGTGTCTATCTCGGCGGCGGTAAATTCATTCAGTCACCTCGAACGGGTAAAGACATTCAGGTTAGCGCGTTGGGTGATGATTTCTGGCAAGAACATTACGTAGGCGCTCGCCGCGTGATGACTCCGAAGACGGTTCGTTAACGGTTAGCTGAAGGTATTAACTGCCGCGCCGTCAGACAAAATTCTTTGCTGGCTCCTGATGGTTTGACCCGCCGTGGCTAATAGTCCTAAATTTCGGTGAGTTATTTACTCTCGTCCCTGCCGCACTTTGCCTTAACAGCCTGGATTTATTGTTATCGTTAACGGTAAAAATCTCGTTTTCTTTGCTAAGCCTTGTTAGAATTCCTGCTTTGCGTTGCGCAACGGCGCCAAAATCTGGCTAAGCCAGCACTGCACGTCCTTTTACGGACAAGCAAGACCCCTTCCCGACCTTTTGAGACAGCCCCCAATAATTCTGGCCAATCGGGAAAAGCTTGCGTAAAGGCAAACGATTAACAAACCAGTTATCAGCAGGTTACTGATAACACCAGGAGTACGATTTTCATGGCAACGATTAAGGATGTGGCAAAGCGCGCGGGTGTTTCCACCACCACCGTGTCGCACGTCATAAACAAAACACGCTTTGTCGCCGAAGAAACGCGAGAAGCGGTTTGGGTAGCTATCAAAGAGTTGCATTATTCTCCAAGCGCCGTAGCTCGTAGCCTGAAGGTAAACCACACCAAAACCATTGGCCTGCTGGCAACCTCAAGCGAAGCACCTTATTTTGCTGAAATCATCGAGGCGGTGGAGCGCCGCTGCTTTGCTCAAGGCTATACCCTGATCCTGGGCAATGCTCATAACAACATACAAAAGCAGCAGGCTTACCTGTCGATGATGGCGCAAAAACGTGTCGACGGGCTGCTGGTGATGTGCTCTGAATACCCGGACGCGCTGATTGCGATGTTAGAAGATAACCGCAATATCCCGATGGTAGTCATGGATTGGGGCAAGTCGCGCGGTGACTTCACCGACACGGTACTGGATAACGCTTTTGATGGCGGCTATCTGGCGGGGCGTTATCTGATTGAACGCGGGCACCGCGATATTGGTGCCATCCCGGGTCAGTTGGAGCGCAACACCGGGGGCGGGCGCCATGCGGGCTTTGTGAAAGCTCTGAGCGAGGCCGGGATCACACTGCGCGATGAGTGGCTGGTACAGGGTGATTTTGAACCTGAATCCGGTTATCTCGCCATGCAACAGATCCTGTCGCAGAAACAGCGTCCGACTGCCGTATTCTGCGGGGGTGACATTATGGCGATGGGCGCAATCTGTGCAGCAGATGAAATGGGACTGCGCGTACCGCAAGACATCTCGGTGATTGGTTATGATAACGTGCGCAATGCCCGTTACTTTACTCCGGCGTTGACCACGGTACATCAACCGAAAGAGCGCCTCGGTGAAACCGCATTTGATATGTTAATTGATCGCATTACCAGCAAACGTGAAGAGTCGCAGACCATTGAGGTCTATCCTTCTCTGATCGAACGACGTTCGGTGGCGGATGGACCTTACCGGGACTACCGCCGTTAATCACGCAGCGGTGCCGGGTCCTGCTGCTCGCTAAGCCATTCGGCCCTCAGGGTTTCCGTGCTGCCAAGATATTCCAGCAGCCAGCTCAGCGCCGGTGAGGCGCTTTGTTCCGACCAGCTCAGACAGCACGGGCTGTCAGGAAAATGCGAGCTAAGCGCCAGCTCACGCAGTTCATTCCGCTGCAGCAACGGCTGGGCGAAATGGCCCGGCACCATGCCAACGCATAAACCCGCGCGCAAGCAATCAAAAGCGCTTTCCCAGTCAGGTACGACCAGCCGCCGCTGATTATCCAGCGTCCATGTCGTGCGCTTGGGTAACGCGCGTGAAGTATCTTCCAGCACCAACGAAGGCCACTCGCGTATCCACTCTTCAGTCAGTGGCCCGGGCCGACTGACTAACGGGTGTTGTGCATTAACCACGCAGCGCCAGTTAAGGCTCCCCATATCACGGAAAGCGAAACGCCCGCCAACCGGGATCGCCTGCGTGGCACCTATCGCCACATCCACCCGCCCGTCTGCCAGCGCGTCCCAAACGCCGTTAAACACTTCTGGCATGATATGCAGCTCCATGTCAGGAAAGTGGCGGTAAAAATCCACCACCAGCTGCCGCGTTCGCGACGGGCGTACAATGCGATCGACGGCGATATTGAGCTGCCCGCGCCAGCCGTTTGCCACCTGTTGACAGCGGCGGCGCGTGGCTAGCATTTTTTTGATGACAATCCTGCCTTCCTCGCTGAATACCCGTCCGGCGTCGGTCAGCACCACATCACGATGCCGCCTTTCAAACAGATTTACGGCCAGCCATTCCTCAAGCTGACGCACCGTATAGCTTATTGCAGAAGGGACGCGGTGCAGCTCTGCGGCAGCGGCGGTGAAGCTTCCGGTCCGGGCCACGGCATCAATAACTTCCAGTGAATGTTCTGACCACATATTTGCCTTCAAAAAAATTCATTCCAATCAACGAATATTAGCGTTTCACAGACTGTCCTGCACGCGATTACACTGCGCAAGCTTAAAACGGGCTGATAAGAGTTAATTAACATGTATTCTGCAGTTTTTATGATTTACCTGGCGCTGCTAAGCATGCTGGGTTTCCTTGCTACCGATATGTACCTGCCTGCATTTGGTGTGATGCAGCAAGATCTGAATACTCAGGCTGGCGCTGTCAGCGCCAGCCTGAGTATTTTCCTTGCCGGATTTGCCTGCGCGCAACTGGTATGGGGACCTCTTTCAGACCGCATCGGGCGCAAGCCGGTACTGTTGATGGGCCTGAGTCTGTTTGCTGTCGGCTGTGCCGCCATGCTTTGGGTTAATTCAGCAGCTTCGCTGCTGGCATGGCGATTTGTGCAGGCTGTCGGCGTCTGTGCTGCGGCCGTCAGCTGGCAAGCTCTGGTGGTTGACCGCTACAGCGCTGCACGAGCCAACCGTGTATTTGCCACTATTATGCCGCTGGTCGCGCTCTCACCGGCCATGGCGCCACTGGTCGGAGCCTGGCTGTTAGCTCATTTTCCATGGCAGTCCATCTTCGTCACGCTGTTACTAATTACTTTGCTGCTGATGGTGCCAACCTTGCGACTGCCATCACAACCAAGGCATGATAAAAGCGCGCCTGACATCGCCGCTCCCGGCTTCGTTTCCCTGCTTAAATCACCCGTATACAGCGGCAACGTCGCTATCTATGCAGCCTGCTCTGCCAGCTTCTTTGCGTGGCTTACCGGTTCACCGTTTATTTTAGGTAATCTGGGTCTTTCACCTGCCGATATTGGCCTGAGTTACGTGCCGCAAACGGTCGCTTTTTTGATCGGTGGCTTTAGCTGTCGTGCGCTTTTAAATCGATTTAACGGACGCAAAATCCTCCCCTCGCTGCTGATGTTCTACAGTCTGAGCATTGTTGCACTCTGGCTAATTGTGCAATATTCCCAGCCTGCGCTCTGGGCTCTTTTGCTGCCGTTCTGCGGCATGGCGATGGCGAATGGAGCAATCTACCCTATCGTTGTGTCCAGCGCCCTGCTGCCCTTCCCTCATGCCAGCGGTAAAGCGGCCGCCTTGCAAAATATGTTGCAGCTTGGCCTGTGCTTTCTCGCCAGCATGGTCGTATCATCATTGATTGATACGGTTCTGGATACCACCGTGCTGGTGATGCTGACCACCATTTTAATCGCAGCATTGGGTTATGTTGTGCAGCGCATGGCGGAGCGTCATCTCATGCTGTGAGCGGAAAATCACCGCTGAAATCAACCGGCCAAATTTAGCAGGCTAACAGAAATCCACTAGATTATGCCCCCTTGAATCTTCCCGATGGCCGCAGCGCACGGCCTCATGGCTGGCTTCTGAAGTTCGACTGATTCTCTTCTGCATGGGTTACAGGCCGTGATATTTGCCTTATGGCTCCTAACAGATCTGCGAAAATTGACTATTCTTTTTCTCAGGTATCAATCGCACAGGATGATGGAGAAGCTATGAGTTCATCGTGTATTGAAGATGAAAGCCTGGGGAATAATCTGTGGTACCGAATCGCCCAGGAAATATTAAGTAAGGCCAATATTGAAGTTAACGGATCCCGCTCCTCAGACATTCAGGTGAATAACCCCAACTTCTTTAAGAGAGTGCTGCAGGAGGGTTCGTTAGGGCTGGGCGAAAGCTATATGGATGGCTGGTGGGAGTGCGAACGCCTGGATATTTTTTTTCAGCGCGTGCTCAACGCGCACCTTGACCAACAGCTTCCCCGTCATTTTAAAGATACATTGCGTATCGCCGCTTCACGTTTAACCAATTTACAGTCCCGCAAACGTGCCTGGATGGTGGGTAAAGAACATTATGACTTGGGTAACGACCTCTTCACCGCAATGCTGGATCCTTACATGCAGTATTCCTGTGGTTACTGGAAACGAGCTGAAACGCTTGAGCAGGCCCAGGAGGCGAAGCTGGAGCTGATTTGTGCAAAGCTACAACTTAAGCAGGGTATGACGCTATTGGACATTGGCTGTGGCTGGGGAGGCCTGGCTGAATACGCTGCCCGTCATTATGGCGTTAGCGTGGTGGGGGTCACGATTTCTGCCGAGCAGCAAAAATTGGCCCGGCAGCGCTGCGAAGGAATGAGCGTGGATATCCTGCTTCAGGATTATCGTGACCTCAATCAGCAATTTGACCGCATCGTTTCCGTGGGTATGTTTGAACACGTCGGACCGAAAAACTACGCCACCTATTTTGACGTGGTCGATCGTAATCTGAAACCTGATGGCGTCTTCCTGCTGCACACGATTGGTGCCAGTAATACAAATGATCACGTCGACCCGTGGATCAATAAATACATTTTCCCCAACGGCTGCCTGCCTTCGGTGCGTCATATTGCTGAAGCCAGCGAACCGCATTTTGTCATGGAAGACTGGCATAACATGGGGGCTGATTATGATCTCACGCTGATGAGCTGGCACCAGCGTTTTTTGACAACCTGGCCGCAGCTGTCAGACAAATATGGCGAGCGTTTCAAACGCATGTTCTCTTACTATCTGAATGCCTGCGCTGGCGCGTTTCGTGCCAGGGACATTCAACTATGGCAAGTGGTCTTCACTCGCGGCACAGAGGGTGGGATCCGCGTAGCGCGTTAAAAGGATGAAGATGGACGGGCAGCGTTCAGCCGCCCTGTTATCAGCTACTCCCGTGAAGCATCGCCCTGCTTGTCTGCCACGGTCGCCGCTAACAGATCTGCTTCACGGCGTGCCAGTACCCGCTCAACGGTTGCCACTATCGCCTGCGTCTGCGGATCGATTTCGATGTTCACACGCTGGCCAAGACGTTTGCTACCGAGGGTAGTACGCGCAAGCGTTTCCGGGATCAGGTGCACACAGAATTTAGTGCGTGTCACCTCACCCACGGTCAGGCTGATACCATCGATGCCAATATATCCCTTGTGCATAATGTATTTCATCTGGCTGGCATCCTGCGGCTTAAACCAGATCTCGCGATTGTTTTCCGCAGTGAGTATCCGGGTAATTTCGGCGGTTGTCATAATATGACCGGACATCAGATGACCGCCGATTTCATCACTGAACCTGGCGGCACGCTCTACGTTTACCCTGTCCCCGACGTTCAGGGAGCCGAGATTGGTGATGCGGAGCGTCTCCTTTATCAGATCAAAGCTCACCCGGTCGCCTTCAACGCCGGTCACCGTCAGGCAGCAGCCATTATGTGAAACCGATGCACCCAGCTGCAAATCATGCAGTAGCTCCGGCGGCATTTTAACTATGTGAGTACGAAAATTGGGTTTTTCTTCTATCGCCAGCACCTCAGCGGTGCCCTGCACAATACCTGTAAACATGATTTTGCCTCAATATAACTGTTTCCTGCCGCTTAGTTTGCCCTGGCAACGTGTCAAAGCCAAATAATGCGCAACCACATTGCGTGACACTACGTGCCATTCTTCTATCTGTTGATTGGCTATTTAACCTGTGAGCATTAGAATAGTCACCCCCTGCGAACCGGCATAGAAAAGCCGTTTTCATCAATGGTCTCCTCATTCTCTCAGAACCCGAATATTTTCTATAAAGGGTAAACAATTAAGGTGTATGTGTGCAGAAGTACCTCTCAGAGGCGCGTCAGTTATTAGCCCTGGCTATCCCGGTGATCCTTGCGCAGGTTGCGCAGACATCAATGAGCTTTGTTGATACAGTAATGGCCGGTGCCGTCAGCGCCACGGATATGGCCGCCGTTGCAGTGGGGACCTCAATCTGGTTGCCTGCTATTCTTTTTGGCCATGGTTTACTACTGGCCTTAACGCCGGTTGTGGCACAGCTTAATGGCTCCGGCCGCCGCGATCTGATTGCCCATCAGGTACGCCAGGCCTACTGGCTGGCGGGTATGGTTTCCGTGCTGGTTATGATCGTATTGTATAACGCCGGCTATCTGATCGGTAGCCTGCACAATGTTGACCCGCTGTTATCGCAAAAGGCCATCGGTTATCTTCATGCCCTGCTTTGGGGCGCGCCGGGCTACCTGTTCTTCCAGGTGGCGCGCGATCGGTGTGAAGGGCTGTCAAAAACCAAACCGGCAATGGTCGTGGGTTTTCTCGGTCTGCTGGTCAATATTCCTCTCAATTATGTCTTTATCCATGGCCATTTGGGTATGCCTGCTCTGGGTGGCGTTGGCTGTGGAGTGGCCACCGCTTCGGTATATTGGGTGATGTTTATCGTCATAAGAGCCTGGACTAACCGGGCAAAATCTATGCGTGATATCCAGCTGCCGCAGCGTTTCAGCGCACCCGACTGGAAGGCAATAGGTCGTCTGACCGGCCTTGGTCTGCCTGTCGCACTGGCACTCTTTTTTGAAGTGACGCTGTTTGCCGTGGTGGCGTTGTTGGTATCACCATTGGGAATTGTCAATGTGGCCGGGCATCAGATTGCACTGAACTTCAGCTCACTGATGTTTGTAGTGCCGCTATCGCTGGGCGTGGCAACCACTATTCGCGTCGGCCACCGTCTGGGACAGGGGTCGGCAGAGCAGGCAAAAGTGGCTGCATGGACGGCTCAGGGCATAGGCATCTGTATGGCCTGTATCACCGCGCTGTTTACCATCGCCTTCCGTGAGCGGATTGCTCAATTGTACGCTGACGATCCGGAAGTTATCACCATGGCAGCTCAGCTCATGTTACTGGCAGCAGTTTACCAGTTATCTGACTCTGTACAGGTGATAGGCAGCGGCGTGCTACGGGGCTATAAAGATACCCGCGCGATCTTCTTTATCACTTTTATTGCCTACTGGATCCTCGGCTTGCCGATAGGTTATCTGCTGGGGATGACAAACCTGCTGCTGCCGGCTATGGGGCCTGCTGGATTCTGGATCGGCTTCATTATTGGTCTTACCTCATCCGCCATTATGATGATTTGGCGTATGCGGCGCCTGCAACGCCAACCGAATGCGACGGTCCTGGCGCGCGCAGCACGTTGACCCGGTGGTTAATTTCGCTGCAAGGTGGTGAAAAGTGCTGCGCTTCGCTCAGTTGCGCAGCAATCAGTGCGGAAAAGAAGTTTTCTACTTGCCAGCCGTGCGGGCTACCGTTAATATTCGTCCCCGCTGTCACCATGACAGCCATGTGCGTCCGTAGCTCAGTTGGTTAGAGCACCACCTTGACATGGTGGGGGTCGGTGGTTCGAGTCCACTCGGACGCACCAGTTTCACACGGCAGCTGGCAATGCTGTCAAGTGAACGATAAAACCGTTTATGCGTCCGTAGCTCAGTTGGTTAGAGCACCACCTTGACATGGTGGGGGTCGGTGGTTCGAGTCCACTCGGACGCACCAATGATTTTATCGTTGTTCCTGTCGATTTTGTGCTTGCATCCCTGTTGCACTTCCCTGTTTCCCCTGCTGCCATCACAACTTTCATTACCGATCAATCCGTTGCGCAAACTGAGCCCGGTCTGTCATTCCTGTACTGGATTAAACGCTTTTTAATTGGTTTTCTAGCACTTAGCGACTATAATGCGCTACGTTGCATTATTTGAATGGTTTCAGCGTATGGTTTCCCCTCAGTCAAAAACAGATCCCTGTTGCGCAATATGTTGCCACAACAACGATGAAACCGCGTCTCAAGTTGCCCTGCACACTTTAATTCTGTCACCTATCCTTACCTGTACAGCCGCTCTGGTGGCGCAAATTTTCTCCCGTTGGTGGCACCGACGGAATACCGCTTTCTCATCCATCACAACTTAGTAGATAAATCGTCATGAAAAAGACTAAGATCGTTTGTACTATTGGTCCAAAGACCGAATCTGAAGAGATGCTGACCAACCTGCTCGATGCCGGCATGAACGTTATGCGTTTAAACTTTTCCCACGGGGATTACCAGGAACATGGAAAGCGTATTTCCAATCTGCGTAATGTTATGAACAAAAGTGGTCATCAGGCAGCGATCCTTCTGGACACCAAAGGTCCGGAAATTCGCACCATGAAACTGGAAGGGGGTCAGGATGCTTCGCTTAAAGCAGGACAAACCTTTACCTTCACCACCGATCAGAGCGTCATCGGTAATGCAGATACCGTTGCCGTGACCTATCCTGGCTTCACTGCAGATTTGCAAGTCGGTAACACCGTGCTGGTTGACGATGGTCTGATAGGCATGGAAGTGACCGCGGTGACGGAAAGCACCGTTGTTTGTAAGGTCCTGAACAACGGCGATCTGGGTGAGAATAAAGGCGTTAACTTACCCGGCGTCTCTATCCAGCTTCCTGCTTTGGCCGAAAAAGATAAGCTTGACCTTATTTTCGGCTGTGAGCAGGGAGTCGATTTCGTTGCTGCTTCATTTATCCGCAAGCGTTCTGACGTTATTGAGATCCGTGAACACCTGAAAGCGCATGGCGGTGAACATATCCAGATCATCTCTAAAATCGAAAATCAGGAAGGTCTTAACAACTTCGATGAAATTCTGGATGCTTCAGACGGCATCATGGTAGCGCGCGGGGATCTGGGCGTAGAGATCCCGGTGGAAGAAGTGATCTTTGCACAGAAGATGATGATCAAAAAGTGCAACCATGCACGTAAAGTGGTCATCACTGCCACCCAGATGCTTGATTCAATGATCAAAAACCCGCGCCCTACCCGCGCGGAAGCAGGCGACGTTGCAAACGCTATTCTCGATGGTACGGACGCAGTGATGTTGTCGGGTGAGAGCGCTAAAGGCAAATATCCGCTTGAGTCCGTCAACATCATGGCGACCATTTGCGAACGTACCGATCGCGTAATGAAAAGCCGCATTGATTCACAGCATGACAACCGCAAAATGCGCATCACTGAAGCGGTGTGCCGTGGTGCCGTTGAAACGGCCGAGAAGCTGGAAGCTCCGCTGATTGTCGTGGCTACCGAAGGCGGCAAGTCAGCGAAGTCGATTCGCAAGTACTTCCCCAACGCCACCATTCTTGCGTTGACAACCAACGAGCAAACCTCTCGTCAGCTGCTGCTGAGCAAGGGGATTATCACTTCGGTCGTAGATAAAATCGCCTCTACAGATGATTTCTACCGCCTTGGCAAAGCTGCCGCTGAAGCGAGCGGATACGCTCACAAAGGTGAAGTGGTCGTCATGGTTTCCGGTGCTTTGGTACCGAGCGGCACCACAAATACGGCTTCGGTGCACGTCCTCTGATTAAGAATTAATTCTTAACGATCACAAGCGCCCCGGTGGCGCTTTTTTTTTGCTGTCACACAAGCCGCTTTCGCTGGCCTCAGAGGATTTAGCGCGCCTCAAATCCCCAGCAAAATTCACAGCGTGGCGTTTAAAATCGTCTGTTTTACCATCAGTTTTCGTAAAATTCAGGAAATGAGATGTTTCTTTGAGCGAACGAGCAATTTTAACCATCCACCAGCAAAAATTTATTCTCTTTAGAAAAAACTTTGTGTAATACTTGTAACGCTACATGGAGATTAACTTAATCTAGAGGGTATTAATAATGAATCGTACTAAACTGGTACTGGGCGCGGTAATCCTGGGTTCAACTCTGCTGGCTGGTTGCTCAAGCAACGCCAAAATCGACCAGCTGTCTACCGACGTACAGACTCTGAACGCAAAAGTTGACCAGCTGAGCAACGACGTGACTGCAATCCGTTCTGACGTTCAGGCTGCTAAAGATGACGCAGCACGCGCTAACCAGCGTCTGGACAACCAGGCTCACTCTTACCGTAAGTAAGAGTTCTGGTTTTAAAAATGGCGCACAATGTGCGCCATTTTTTTTGCCTGGAACCAACCTCTTCCTGTTAACAGCCACTTACTTTTTAAAACCCATGTAAACACGCCAGAAACATCTCCCGGCTCAGGCTGGCATCTGCAGACAGAATGCCGCTTTACAGCCACTGAGAGCCGTTGGCAAGCCCTGGCAGGCAATCAGTCAACCATCGGGGTGATACAACTGCTCAGGCCGGGTTAATGGCTAAACGCCCAGCCACGCGCCTGGATGGGCGTTTACCGGAAAGTCAGCCGCTTAGCTGTGGCTTAAAACCTGTGCTTTCTGGCGAATGGCGCGGATCATCGCTTCCAGCCCCTGCGAACGCGATGGCGTCAGTTGCCGGGTCAGTGAAAGGTCAGCGAACCACGGGCGCACGTCGAAATCAACGATTTCCGCTGGCGTCATTGATTGATAGAGGGCAAAGACAATGGCAATCAGCCCTTTTACCAGTGCGGCATCACTGTCCCCCTGCAGCCTTACACGGCCATTTGGATCGGTATCAACGACAATCCACACCTGGCTTTGACAGCCCGGAATAATATTTTCCGACTGATGCAGCGATTCGTCGCTGGCCGGCAGCATGGCTCCCAGCTCAATGATGTACAAATACTTCTCTTCCTGGTTGGCGCAGCGCTTAAAATTGCGCACCAGCTTGTCTTTATCTGGCAGAGTTGCCATCACTCCCTCACTTGGATCCGGTTCTGAACATGTTTGGCTTAACGTGCAAGAAGGGCGAGGCATGCCTCGCCCTTCGGGCTGAATGGCTGTCGCCTGCCGGGCGATCAGCCAAGCAAACGGTGAATACGGGTTAAACCCGCGACCAGGCGGTCAACTTCTTCTTCACTGTTGTACAGCACAAAAGAGGCCCGACACATGGCTGGCACCTGGTAATAGTGCATTAGCGGCATCGCACAGTGATGTCCGGTACGAATAGCAATACCGTACTGGTCAAGGAAACTCCCTACGTCAAACGCATGGTGTTTACCGAGATTAAAAGCGACAACCCCGCTACGCTGTGATGGACCATAAATGATGATATCGGGCACCGTTGCCAGATTTTCCAGCGCGTAGCGCATCAGCTGCTGTTCGTGCTGGCTAATAACATCCAGCCCCAGCTCACCAATCCACTTCAGCGCAGCGCCTAAACCGATAATGCCAGCAACATTCGGCGAGCCGGCTTCAAAACGCCACGGCGCGGCAGCGTATGTGGTGCCGCTGGTCAGACTGACGGTGGCAATCATTGAGCCGCCACCTTCCCACGGCGGCATCTGCTCGAGCAGTGCCTTGCGGCCGTAAAGGATCCCGATGCCGGTCGGACCGTAAATTTTATGTCCGGAGAAAACATAAAAATCGCAGTCCAGTTCACGGACGTCCACGGGCTGGTGCATCACCGCCTGAGCACCATCAATGAGTGTCACCACTCCCGCAGCTTTCGCCTGCGCAACCAACGCCTTAACCGGATTCTCCGTGCCCAGTACATTCGAAACATGGGTCACCGCCAGCAGGCGGGTGCGGCTATCGATCAATGCGGGCAGCTGTGTGATGTCCAGCTCTCCTTGCGCCGTAAGCGGAATAAACCGCACCTCGGCGCCGGTGCGCTGCGCAACCATCTGCCAGGGAACAATGTTAGCGTGGTGCTCCATCTGCGTAATGATGATGTTGTCACCGGGTTGAAGCTGACTGCCGCCCCAACTGTTGGCTACCAGATTAATCGCTTCCGTTGCCCCTTTGACAAACACGATCTCTTCCGCGCTGGCTGCATTCAGGAATGCGGCGGCCTGAACGCGAACGTTCTCCATGCTGGTCGTCGCTTCTGCGCTCAGGGTATGAATACCGCGGTGCACGGCGGCATAGCCGTGTTGGTAGAAACAGCTCTCTGCATCAATCACTGCCTGCGGTTTTTGCGCACTGGCGGCACTGTCAAGGTAGGCCAGCGGCTGTCCGTTGACCTCACGCGCCAGCAGCGGAAACTCCGCGCGCACGCGAGCCAGGTCAAAATTCATTGCAGGCCTCCCGGGAAACGCTGCGCAATGCGCTGCATCACGGCTTCTTTTAGCGTTTCATCAGTAATAGCTTCGGTTAATTCAGCAGCAAACGCATAAATAATCATGCGCTGTGCAGCGGCTTCATCAATGCCGCGCGAGCGCAGATAGAACATTTGCTCTTCGTCGATACGGCCGATCGTCGCCCCGTGACCGCACTTCACGTCATCCGCATAGATTTCCAGCTGTGGTTTGGTATCCACCTCGGCAAGACGACCCAGTAACAGGTTGTTATTGTTCATCTGGCCGTCGGTCTTCAACGCGTGCTTTGCCACTTTAATGATGCCGTTGAACACCGCGCGGGCGCGGTCGCGTACGATGGTTTTATGCAGCTGGCGACTCTGACAATATCCTTTGTTATGTTCCAGCCAGGTGCGGCTGTCGCAAACTTCTTTGTCCATTGGCAGCATCAGGCTGTTTATCGCCAGGAATGAACCTTCACCATCCAACCGGGTGCTGGTGTGGTGACGAGTCAAACCGGCGCCCAGCAGAAAGCTGTGACTCTGCACACGTGTATCACGCCCCAGCGTCAGGTCGTTATGAGACAAGTGGTAACTGGAGCGATCTTCAAATGCCAGATTGTAATGGGTCAGCGCAGCATTATTGCCCACTTCGGCGGTAAATCGCGCACCGGTGAAATGGGGTGCCGCATCCAGGCTGAGGTAGTGCTCAATCACCGTGGCTTCAGCTGCTTCGTCCAGCTGCAAATGATGACGGTAGTGTGAGGTGTTCAGCTCTCCGGCGGTGCTGCCGCTACTGATATGCAGTAAATAGAGAGGCCGTGCTGCCGCTTTGCCACGAGCCAGCTGCATGAACGTTACCTGCTCTGCCAGACTTTCAGTCAAATGCAGGAAGACTTCCGGATGTACCGGCTCGCTCAGTTCACGACGCTCTGCTGACTGGGCTATCCGAATGGTAAACAGATCGTGCTCGCTGTCGCTCAATTCAGGCGAGAAACGCCCGTCAATAAATACCAGGCGCACCGCATCGATGGGTAATGCCAGCGCTTTAATCGCCTCTGCATCCAGCGCGGCTGGCTCAGGCATAACGAACTGGTTATTCAGCAGTTGGTCAAGTGGAGTATATTTCCAGTCTTCCTGTTTACGCGTCGGCAGGCCTGTGCGCAGCAGCTGTTGCCAGTGTTGCTGTGCCTGTATTGAACGGCATTCACCGCGCGTTTCAAACAGGTGGTGCCACTGTTGCAGGGCACTATCACTCCTGGTCGGTAAGCCAGCCATAGCCTTGCTCCTCCAACTGTTTCACCAGCGAGAAATCACCCGATTTGACGATTTTGCCCTGATAGAGGACATGGACAAAATCCGGTTTGATATAGTCAAGTATACGCTGATAGTGAGTAACGATGATGAATGAACGTTTGCCGTCTCGCAGGCTGTTAACGCCATGAGAGACAATCTTCAGCGCATCAATATCCAGCCCGGAGTCAGTTTCATCCAGAATGCACAGATCCGGCTCAAGGGCCGCCATTTGCAGAATATCATTACGCTTTTTCTCGCCACCCGAGAAGCCGACGTTGACAGAACGGGTTAACAAATCTTCAGGCATTTTAAGCAGGTGGATTTTTTCTTCGATGAAATCCTTGAAATCAAAGCGGTCCAGCGCTTCCTGCTCACGGTATTTACGCACCGCGTTGACCGACGTTTGCAGGAAGAACTGGTTACTGACGCCTGGGATCTCCACCGGATATTGGAAAGCCATGAAGATGCCTTCGCCGGCACGCTCTTCCGGGGCCAGTTCCAGCAGATCTTTGCCTTTAAACTGGACAGATCCGCCTGTGACTTCGTAATCCTCGCGCCCTGCCAGCGTCGCGGAAAGCGTACTTTTCCCGGAGCCGTTCGGGCCCATAATGGCGTGTACTTCACCCGGTTTGATTTCAAGATTCAAACCACTCAGGATCGCTTTATCTTCAACGCTTACCTGTAAATCCTTGATGCTTAACATAGGGTTTCCTTCGCAGCGCCTTGCGGCACTGTAAACAGTTCTTGTGCGCGGGGCTTAGCCCACGCTATGTTCCAGACTGATGGCCAGCAGCTTCTGTGCTTCCACCGCGAATTCCAGCGGCAGTTCCGAGAAAACATCCTTGCAGAAGCCGTTGACAATCATCGAAATAGCATCATCTTCACTGATCCCGCGCTGCAGGCAGTAGAAAAGCTGATCTTCACCAATACGCGATGTGGTCGCCTCGTGCTCCAGCTGGGCGGTGTGATTGCGCACCTCGACATACGGGAAGGTATGCGCGCCGCATTCGGCACCAATCAGCATCGAGTCACACTGAGTGAAATTGCGTGCATTGGTGGCAGTGGGCATGATCTTCACCAACCCACGATAGGTATTCTGGCTTTTGCCCGCCGAAATACCCTTCGAGATAATGGTTGATTTGGTATTTTTGCCAATATGGATCATCTTGGTGCCCGTGTCGGCCTGTTGACGACCGCTGGTGAGCGCCACTGAGAAAAATTCGCCGATAGAGTTATCACCGCGCAGAATAACGCTTGGGTACTTCCAGGTGATGGCTGAACCGGTTTCTGACTGCGTCCAGGACATTTTGCTGTTTTCACCTTCGCAAAGCGCACGCTTAGTCACGAAATTAAGGATGCCGCCTTCTGAGTCGCCACCGGAGAACCAGTTTTGCACCGTGGAATATTTCACTTCAGCGTTCTTATGGATGATCACTTCGACCACCGCTGCGTGCAGCTGATAGGTGTCACGAACAGGGGCAGAGCAGCCCTCAATGTAGCTGACGTAACTGCCTTCATCGGCAATCAGGATGGTACGCTCGAACTGGCCGGTCTTTGCCGCATTGATACGGAAATAGGTCGACAGTTCCATCGGGCAACGCACGCCTTTAGGGATATAGACGAAAGTCCCATCGGAGGCCACAGCAGAGTTGAGCGCAGCGAAAAAGTTGTCATTAGCCGGTACCACTGTACCCAGATACTGTTTGACCAGCTCCGGGTATTCGTGGATTGCCTCGCCGAAGGAGCAGAAGATGATCCCCTCTTTTGCCAGCTTGTCGCGGTAGGTTGTCGACACGGATACCGAGTCAAAAATGGCGTCAACCGCCACTTCCTGCCCTTCCCGCACCGGTACACCCAGCTGTTTGAAGGCCTCTTCAACTTCCCGGGTCAGATAGTCAGGCGCGCTGCCGCCCGAGGCCTGTGTGGCACCGGGTTCCGAAGCGCAGCTGTCGTCGCAACTGCCACAGGATGGCGCAGAGTAGTAACTGTAATCCTGATAATCCAGCTGTTTATAATTCGCTTTTAACCAGTGGGGTTCTTCCATTTCCAGCCATGCAGCAAACGCCTTCAAGCGGAATTCCAGCATCCACTCAGGTTCATTACGTTTGGCCGAGATAGCGCGCACCACATCTTCGTTGATGCCGTGTTCGAACTCTTCGGTTTGCAGTTGGGTAAAGAAGCCTTCTTTGTATTTCTGATGGCTGCCTTCCCAAACCTGTACATCGTCAGATGCGTCAGTATTACGAGACATAGGGTTTACTCAACGCCAAAGCTTTCACCACAGCCGCAGGCGTGTTGAGCTTTGGGGTTATTAAATTTGAAAATCTGGTTCAGGCCTTCGCGCACGTAATCAACTTCCGTGCCGTCAATATAGGGCATCGCCTGCAGGGGCACGAATAAGGCCGCGCCATTGTGACTGAACACCAAATCATCTGCCGCTGACTCTTTTACCATGTCCATGGTGTAGCCGAAGCCGGCACAGCCGGAGGTTTTCACACCCAGCTTGAGGCCCTTGATATCAGGGTCCCCGGCGGCCAGGTTAATGATTTGTTTGGCTGCGCTGTCGGTTAGCGTCAGTCCTTTCCAGATAAAATCGTCTGGAGAAAAAGTGGCAGGATTTGATGATTGCATTATAGACCTCACTATCTATAGCCCGTTGGGCCAGTACCCCTATGTTAGTGATAACCTGTATCACTTCAACCTCTTGTTTTGCAGGGGTTAAGACCAATATTGTTTTCACAGGCGCATTTTTGATGCATAGCCCGAATAAAACAGATTGCTCTTTACCTGACAGGACACACCTCTCAAAAGATAAGCGGTTGAAAACAAGATGTTTCTATTTTGTTAGCCTTATTCAGGGCTGATTACTATTTATTCTACCCTTTTCTGCCGCTCTGGTTATCATTCTCAACGATTTTTACAACAGGCGACATTTATCGATGAATATTACGCTATCTGAGATTGAATAATGTCGCATTTATAATATGATAATGATTATCATTAGCATAACCGGAACCAGCGATGAATGTGTCAATGAGCGCGTGGCTGCAACACAAGATTGACGAATACACCTTTACCATACGTGATATCACCGCAGACTTTTACAGGGCCCAGGCAAAATTAGACCGCCCGGGCTGCACAATTGAACAGCTGCGCAAGTTCAATCATACCTGCCTGGATATGGCCGAACTTTGCCAGCTAAACGGTGATGACAGGAGTTATCTGCACGCATTGGGTAAACTTCATCAACGGCTGGTTGTCGAGCTAAGCAACACATCTCGAGAGCGGCTGTTTCGGATGCAGGCATGGCAGCTGGCACGCCACTCATTGAGCCGTTTATGTCATAAACTGATGCTGGACGGCGAGTGGAACAAGGCTACCGTGCTGCTAAGTGAATTTGTTCAGCACACATCACGGATTATCTGATCCTGATACATTATACCCCGTGCTCTTGCCGGGAAAAACCCCGAAATGAACGGGGTTATGGGTTAATTCTGCGCCGTTGCTGACGCTGACAAGCAGTAATAAGCTTGCGCACCAGAGCGCGGCAGCTATCTGGCAGAAGTTGATGCCATCTCCCCTTTTCTGGCAAACAACCTTCAGATGAGCTGCAGTAATGCCTGAAGAGGGTGGCGTAATGGGCTCCCTTCCACTCGCTTGACCTGGCTGCGACAGGAATAGCCCGTCGCCAGACAGCGCTGCAGCGGCAGTTTTTGCAAAGCCTGTTGCCAGGAAAGCTGATAGATCCCCAGCGAATTTTCCAGGTTTTTCGTTTCGTGCCCGTAGGTACCGGCCATGCCACAGCATCCTACGCTCACATTTTCCAGCCTGGCACCGAAGCGGGCAAAAATGGTTTCCCACTGTTTGACCGCCCCCGGCAGCGCGGTCGCTTCCGTACAGTGGCCAAACAGATACCAGGGTTCTCCACGCTGCGGCCGACTCTGCTGCTCCGCCAGCGCACTTTGCAGCCATTCCTGAACCAGCTGAACGTGGAAATCGCCGCGTTTATCGCCAAGCACCTGGTTATATTCGTCGCGATAGCACAGCACCAGTGCAGGATCGACTCCCACCAGCGGCATCTTCAGCTGCGCCACACGATTAAGGAAATCCGCGGTTTTTTGTGCTGTACGCGCAAACTTCTGCAAAAAACCTTTGATATGTTGCGCTTTACCGTTTGGCGAGAACGGCAGCAACACCGCGGTGTAGCCAAGCTTGTCGATCAGTTGCACAAAATCGTTTACCAGCTGCGCCTCGTAATAGCTGGTGAATGGATCCTGTACCACCAGCACACAGCTGGCGCGCTGTGCGCTGTTCATCTGCTCAAGCATTTCAAGCGTGGTAGTGAGTGCACGGTGTCCCGCCAACTGCTGCTTCAGGGACGGCGACGACAGCTGTGGCAAATCGACCATGCCAATATGGCGCTGGCTCAACGATTTCACCCACGGCTGACGCAGAAAAAAATTAAAGGTCCGTGGTGCCCTGGCCATCAGCGGCGCGTAGCTTTCTACCGTTGCCACCAGATAATCACCGGCGGGCCGCAGATAGCGCGTATGGTACAGCTGTAAAAAACGTGAACGAAAACCGGGGACGTCAATTTTTATCGGGCACTGCGTGGAACAGGCCTTACATGCCAGGCAGCCTGACATCGCCTCTTTTACCTCATGGGAGAAATCATATTCTCCGCGCTTCGCCTGCCAGCTGTGGCGTGTGCGCATAATCATTCCGCGCAGGCTGACGCCTTTGACGGGTAGCTGCTTTTCCAGCAGCAGTGGATCAACCCCCTGCTCCGCCAGCAATCGCAGCCATTCACGCGTTAACGTAGCGCGCCCTTTAGGCGAATGCATGCGGTTGCGGGTGATTTTCATCGACGGGCACATCGGGCTTTTCACATCAAAATTAAAGCACAAGCCGTTACCGTTGCACTCCATCGCACCGCGCCATGCGCCACGCACGTTGATCGGTATCTGACGATCGTAACTACCGCGTTTAGTGGCATCAACTGTTAGCATGGGATCGTCGACGCCAAGCGGGGTACAAATTTTTCCGGGATTCAGGCGGTTGTGCGGATCGAAAGCGGTTTTGATGCGCCTTAGTTCGTTATATAGCTCCTCACCGAAGAAAGAGGGGCTGTACTCGGCGCGAAAACCTTTGCCATGCTCCCCCCACAGCAGCCCGCCGTAGCGCGCAGTCAGTTCTACCACCTCATCGGAAATTTGCTTCATCAGCTGCTCCTGCTGCGGGTCGCACATATCTAACGCCGGACGGACGTGCAATACCCCGGCATCAACATGGCCAAACATACCGTAACTCAGATTGTGACCATCGAGCAGGGCGCGGAAATCAGCAATATAGTCAGCAAGATGGTGCGGTGGCACACAGGTATCTTCTACAAAGGGGATTGGCTTAGCGCTACCTTTTGCATTACCCAGCAGCCCGACGGCTTTTTTGCGCATACCGTAGATGCGCTCGATGCCGGAAACATCGTCGCACAGCTGGTAGCCAATCACTCCGCCCTCCTGCCGCGCTATCAACATGTCAAGCCGCTGGCACAGTGATTCTACCTGACTGTCGATCAGTGCCCGGTCGTTACCGGCAAATTCGACCATGTTCAGGCCCAACATCTCTTTATCCGCAACGTCGGTAATCAGTTCGCTCACCGAATGCCAGACGATATCTTCACGCGCCAGATTCAGCACCTTTGAGTCGACAGTCTCTACCGACAGGGCTTTGGCCTCTACCATCAACGGGGCATTACGCAGTGCCGAGTCAAAGGAATCGTATTTAATGTTAATCAGTCGACGTACTGCCGGTAGCGGAGTGATATCAAGTTTAGCTTCGGTGATAAAGGCCAGCGTCCCCTCGGCCCCGCACAGGATGCGCGTCAGGTCGACGACTTCGAGGTCATCACTTAGCACATGGCGCAGATCGTAGCCGGTCAGGAAACGGTTGAGACTGGGGAATTTGTTGATAATCAGCTGACGCTGTTGGCGGCAGCGCTCCAACACCACGCGATAGATTTCACCTTCTCTGCCGGCCTTTTGCGCTTTTTCTTCAGCCTGGCCGATCGGGATGGCGCACGTATCAAGGATGTCCCCCCCGAGCAACACCGCCTTTAACCCCAGCACATGGTCGGAAGTTTTACCGTATACCAGCGACCCCTGTCCGGAGGCATCGGTATTGATCATGCCGCCAAGCGTAGCGCGATTGCTGGTCGACAGCTCGGGAGAAAAGAAATAACCATAGGGTTTCAGCCAGGCATTCAGCTGGTCTTTGACCACGCCTGCCTCAACTTTTACCCATCCTTCAGCCACATTGATGTCCAGAATGCCGGTCATATAGCGCGACATATCCACCACAATGCCCTGATTAAGCGCCTGGCCGTTAGTACCGGTACCGCCGCCACGTGGGGTAAATGCCAGCGAAGCGAAGCGACCATCTGCCGCCAGGCTAGCGATGATGGCTACATCGTTCGTGGAACGTGGGAAAATAACCGCATCGGGCAGTAACTGGTAAATGCTGTTGTCGGTGGACATCGTCAGGCGGTCGGCGTAACGGGTCGTCATGTCGCCGCTGAAACCTTGCTGTTTTAACGCAGCCAAAAAATTCAACACCTGTGGCGCCAGGCCAGGTGCCTGTGAAATCTGTGGGATCATTATCGCAAGACCAAAGTTGTGAGAATCGATTGCGTTGCTAAAATGCGCAGTGGTTCGTTTTATCACATTTTTTTATCCCCTGCCGTTATTTCAAATAATGCAGTAAAAGCCTAATCTGTCGTTTCTGACGCGCGAAGGTATTTCATATGATGATTTACCCGCCAGTTTCAGCGTAAGCGATGCGCGAGCGCTGATTTTGCAAGAGAAATCGCATCTTACTTGAGGTCATTGTTAATCGATGAAGAACGCGCAAAAAAGTTGGGACTTAGCACAGATCGTGTTTTCACTGCTGTTTATCAGCCTTACGATCGTCGCGTGTTTCTGGATAGTTCAGCCTTTTATCCTGGGGTTTGCCTGGGCCAGCATGGTCGTGATTGCCACCTGGCCACTGATGATTAAAATTCAGCGCCTGCTGTGGGGGCGACGCGCACTGGCGGTCATTACCATGACGCTGCTGCTGATTTTAGTTTTTATCATTCCTGTCGCTCTTCTGGTCAACAGTTTGATTGAAAACAGTGCGCCAATGATCGCGTGGCTTGGTTCCGGGCATCTGCAAATGCCCGATTTACACTGGCTGAGGAGCACCCCGCTGGTGGGCAGAAAACTCTATTCGGCTTACCACAATCTGTTCGCCGGCGGTGGGTCGGCGCTGCTTGCCCAGGTTCAGCCCTATATTGGCCGCACTACCGGTTTCTTTTTTGCTCAGGCCGGGCATTTTGGTCGTTTTATGATGCACCTGGGTTTGATGCTGCTGTTCAGCGTGCTGCTCTACTGGCGCGGCGAACAGGTGGGCCAGGGGATCCGACATTTCGCGTTCCGTCTGGCATCCCGCCGTGGTGATGCCGCGGTATTGCTGGCTGCACAAGCCATCCGTGCCGTGGCCCTTGGGGTAGTGGTCACCGCGTTAGTTCAGGGAGTGCTTGGCGGCATCGGACTGGCTATTTCCGGCATCCCGTTTGCGACCATCCTTACCGTGCTGATGATCCTGTCATGCCTGGTGCAGCTGGGGCCGCTGATTGTATTGGTTCCGGCAATAATCTGGCTTTACTGGAGCGGTGATACCACCTGGGGTACGGTTCTGCTTATCTGGAGCTGCGTGGTGGGCACGTTGGACAACGTGCTGCGTCCGATGCTGATCCGCATGGGTGCAGACCTGCCGATGATTTTGATCCTCTCCGGCGTTATCGGCGGGCTGGTCGCCTTTGGCATGATCGGGTTGTTTATCGGCCCGGTGGTGCTGGCAATATCCTACCGGCTTGTTTCCGTGTGGGTGCACGAAACCCCTGCCCCACATGAAAACCCGCTGGATGTGGTCGAGGAGCTGGCAGAGTTCGATGCTGATTCCCACCAGCTGAAAGTATAACCCCCCCCCTTTTTTTCGGCCAGCCCCGCTGGCCGAAATCATTAGCAAGCAGAATATTTTCTTAAGCAAAATTGCGCGACCTGGTTAACAGCTGACCTCTGTTTATCGCCTGTTGCGCCATTTTTGTTTGTCTGATGGGTTAAATTGGCTCTTTTTTACTCAATCGTGCCGGTAGCGAGCGGATCCTGCGCGCCAAAACATTATTGTTTATAATTAATGAGATGATTCCTAATGACTCCAAAAACACCTTTTCATACTATGGTTACAGGATTTGAAATCTTCCCACTGATTTTGAATTAACAGACTTACCCCCCTGAGTTAACTAAAGAATTGCTGTGTGTAGTCTTTGCCCATCCCCTGTGATGGGCTTTTTTTTGCCCTTAAAAAAGGACGATCGGTGAACCGATCGTCCCGGGCATTCAGAGCCGCCTGCCAGACAGGCGGCCCCTTAATACATTGTCTTATTTCAGTTCAGCAAGGCTAAGCCAGGTTTGCACCACCGTATCCGGATTCAGCGACAGGCTATCAATACCCTCGGCCATCAGCCATGCGGCGAAATCCTGATGATCCGATGGCCCCTGACCACAGATACCGACATATTTGCCCTGCTTTTTAGCCGCGCGGATTGCCATTGACAGTAATGCTTTGACCGCATCGTTGCGCTCGTCAAACAGTTCTGAAACCACGCCGGAGTCACGATCCAGCCCCAACGCCAGCTGCGTCATATCGTTGGAGCCAATCGAGAAGCCATCAAAGAATTGCAGGAACTGATCCGCCAGCAGCGCATTTGAGGGGATCTCACACATCATAATAATCTTCAGTCCGTTCTCACCGCGCTTCAGTCCCTGCCGTTCCAGCTCTTCAACCACCGCCTGTGCCTGTGCCACGGTACGCACGAACGGCACCATGATTTCGACGTTGGTCAACCCCATTTCATTGCGCACGCGTTTCACCGCCGCACACTCCAGGGCAAAGCAGTCACGGAAGCTGTCAGCGACATAACGGCCAGCGCCACGGAAGCCCAGCATCGGGTTTTCTTCCTCCGGTTCGTAGCGTTCGCCGCCCACAAGGTTGGCATATTCGTTTGTTTTGAAGTCTGACAAGCGCACAATCACCCGCTTCGGCGCAAAGGCAGCGCCAAGGGTCGCGATCCCTTCGGTCAGGCGACCAATATAGAACTCCAGCGGATCGTCAAAGCCTTTCATCATGTCACGGATCTGCTGTTGTAGCTCCGGGGTTTGCTGATCGAACTCCAGCAGCGCTTTCGGGTGAACGCCGATCATGCGGTTGATGATAAATTCCAGA
Source organism: Erwinia amylovora (assembly GCF_017161565.1). Classification (NCBI taxonomy): domain Bacteria; kingdom Pseudomonadati; phylum Pseudomonadota; class Gammaproteobacteria; order Enterobacterales; family Erwiniaceae; genus Erwinia; species Erwinia amylovora. The sequence goes on along the minus strand of NZ_CP066796.1, from coordinate 1,736,422 downwards.
CGGGCCAGCCCGACACCTTCATTTGGCAGACAGGCAAAATCAAACGCGCGGTCCGGGTTGCCAACGTTCATCATGATTTTCAGCGGCAGAGCCGGCATTTCATCTACCTGCGAGCTTTTAACCTCGAAGTCGAGAAGATCCTGATAGACATAGCCCGTATCCCCCTCCGCACAGGAAACGGTGACTTTATGGCCATCGCGCAATATTTCCGTTGCATTGCCGCAGCCAACAACCGCGGGAATGCCCAGTTCACGGGCGATGATGGCAGCATGGCAGGTGCGTCCGCCGCGATTGGTGACTATCGCCGCGGCCTTCTTCATGATCGGTTCCCAGTCCGGATCCGTCATATCCGTCACCAGCACGTCACCTTTTTCGATGCGGTTCATTTCGCTGATATCGTGGATGACCTTCACCTCACCGGCACCGATGCGATGGCCGATAGCACGACCTTCTACCGCCACTTTGCCCTTAGCCTGCAGCGTATAGCGCTCCATCACCTGACCGTTGGAGCGCACCGTTTCCGGGCGCGCCTGAACGATAAACAGCTTGCCGGTATGGCCATCTTTCGCCCATTCAATATCCATCGGGCGCTGATAATGCTTTTCAATCTGCACCGCCTGCAAAGCCAGCGCTTCGACCTCTTTATCACTCAGGCAGAAGCGATCGCGGTCGGCTTGCGGGACATCTTCAATTCTTACCTGCTCGCCGTGTTGCTGCGAATCGGCGTAAACCATACGGATCTTCTTCGACCCCATCGTGCGGCGTACAATGGCGGGTCGCCCGCCAGCCAGCGTCGGTTTATGCACGTAGAACTCATCCGGGTTTACCGCCCCCTGCACCACCATTTCGCCAAGACCGTGTGCGGCGGTGATAAACACCACCTGATCAAAGCCAGATTCGGTATCAATGGTAAACATAACGCCGGAAGCAGCGAGGTCTGAACGCACCATGCGCTGTATGCCTGCCGAAAGCGCCACGCCACGGTGATCGTAGCCTTGATGCACCCGATAAGAGATAGCCCGATCGTTAAACAGGGAAGCAAAAACGTGTTTTACCGCGACCAGCACCGCATCATAGCCCTGCACATTGAGGAAGGTTTCCTGCTGACCGGCAAATGAGGCATCTGGCATATCCTCTGCCGTGGCAGAAGAACGCACGGCAAACGAGGCCTCGGCATCATCAGCAGACAGCTGGTTGTATGCCGAGTGGATTGCCTGTTCCAGCTCGGGCTGGAACGGCGTATCAATTATCCATTGGCGTATCTGTTTACCCGCTTTTGCCAGCTCATCAACATCATCAATATTGGTCTTATCCAGCAGCTCATAGATACGCTGATTGACGCCGCTTTGATCGAGAAACAGGTTGAAAGCTGCTGATGTTGTCGCAAAACCATTGGGTACCGAGACGCCCAACGATGACAAGTTAGTTATCATTTCACCCAGGGAGGCATTTTTCCCTCCCACCCGATCGACATCATGCATTCCTAGCTGGTTATACCAGAGCACGAGCGGCACTTCGCCTTTATTGGACATTAATGCAATCCTTGTAATAAGTAATGAGGAATATAAGGGTACAGTGTGACTTTATGAGACTGGCACAGATGAAAGGGGGAGATAAAGCGTTGAATCGCTCTGGCTGGAAAAAAGAATAACTTTAAGAATTGTCCGTTTAAATAGCCGCGTCTCAGACGAGTTACATTTTACAAAATACCTTTACAAACATAGAGTTGAAGAATTTTCTTATTGATTGGCGCAGTAATTCCCCACTGCCGGGTATTAATTCCTTATAAGAATGATTTTGTAAATGACGGCGGTTAAAAGGCATAGTATTGGCAAATATTATGGCCTGAGCCCATCACGCTATCATCTCCCCGCATTTATCCAAAATAAAAATTTCATATTCTATTATGATGATTTTTTTATTTTTTTCTTCTGACCGATCCCGATTTGCTTCAGGAGGGGAATTTCACTTAGTCTGAACGGAAAACCACACCCGGAGATAAAATGGACGTGAGCGCCGAACGCAGTGTTTTTTATATTTCTGATGGCACGGCCATTACGGCTGAAGTTCTTGGCCATGCCGTAATGTCGCAATTTCCTGTTGCTATTCAGAGCTTTACTCTGCCGTTTGTTGAAACGGTACAGCGCGCTCAGGCGGTGAAGGCCCAGATCGACGCGCTTTACCAGCAAAGCGGCTTGCGTCCGCTGGTGTTTATCTCCATCGTTACGCCGGTCATACGCGATATCATTTTGCAGAGTGACGGCTTCTGTCAGGATATCGTCCAGTCTCTGGTCGGCCCGCTTCAGCAGGAGCTGGGATTGCACCCGGCACCGGTTGCTAACCGTACGCATGGTCTTACTGCAGGCAATCTTGGCAAGTACGATGCACGTATTGCCGCCATCGACTACACCCTTGCTCACGATGACGGCATCTCTTTGCGTGGCCTGGAAGATGCCCAGGTGATCCTGTTGGGGGTGTCACGCTGCGGTAAAACGCCTACCAGCCTCTATCTGGCGATGCAGTTTGGTATTCGGGCGGCTAATTATCCGTTCATCGCCGATGATATGGATAACCTTAAACTGCCAGCGGCCTTAAAACCTTTCCAGCATAAGCTTTTCGGCCTGACCATAGATCCGGAGCGCCTGGCTGCCATTCGTCAGGAGCGAGCTGAAAATACCCGCTATGCCTCGCTGCGTCAGTGCCGTATGGAAGTCGGAGAAGTAGAAGCGTTGTTTCGCACTCATCAAATTCGCTACCTGAACAGTACCAACTATTCGGTGGAAGAAATTGCCACCAAAATTCTCGATATCATGAATCTGTCGCGACGCATGTACTGAACGCCGGAGCACCAGGCGGGAATTAACCTTATTCCCGCTTATTGACAATTGACATGATCCTCTTCCGCTTTGGGGTGAGCGCCATGATCCTCCGGCGTTCCTGCCGTTGCGAACACTGAGTCTGAGAGAAAGTGATAAGTAACGGATGCATTGCGGATCGCGCGCGACGAAAGCCTTGTGATAGCTGCAAAATTGCAGAACAGGGATCCCCGACTGGCGCATCGCTGCTGATAACGTGACAGCGTCACGCATTCCTCTTACCCTTGTCATTCGCGCCTTGCCAGAGTATACGCACCTGTTTTCAGCAACCGCGCACCGTCACGGGCCGTAAATGACTGATTTCAGATCCGCATGCTGATGATGACAGTTCACGCCCCAGTGACGCACAGGCGTTGGCGCGTAAGCGCCTGCCGGACATGGACGCCACCGGCCTGTGCAACGCCGCCGAAAAGTCTGATCCGTTGGGTAATGACTTCCGCGTTGTCCTGCCCGCCGGGCTTGATAAACGGCGTCGATGGCAATCCAGGCATCGCGGTAGAAGGCATCCGTGCCGCTCGAATCAGCCACAGGTTACCGTCACCGGATAAATGTGGCCAAATGACGGGTACCGAACCAGCGGTAACCCTTCTGACCATCATGGGCGATGGCAAAATCCTGAGTATCACCCGGCAGATATCGCTGCCAAAAACAGCATGCTACCGATGTGGCGCAGCAAACAGGTGATGATCCGCGAGTGACTGCGGTCATATTCATCGACAGCTTTCTGCCGGAGGGATCACAAAAAATTCATCCCGGCATTCCGCTGTTTCAGGCTTAATCCATCGCCAATCCCTGCCTGAGCCGAAGTGCTACAGCAGCGGGCCGCTGCCGTTGATAGCCGTTTTTAATTGACCGGACTGCCCCCCCGAACAGCCCGCTTTCTTCTCGTCTGTGCCTGTTTTATCCCACTATTTCTACTTGCACGCCGCCCGGTTTTGTTGATAATGATTATCATTCCAAAAATGGACCGCCCGCTACCTCTTTGTAAGGACTACAAAAATGATTGCACGCTATCAACGCTTCCTGGAACTTAAAGCACAATACCCGCAGAAGCACGCCCGTGAACTGGCCGCATTAATGGGGATCGCGGAGGCGGAGCTGGTCGCGGCCCGCGTCGGACATCAGGCACAGCCGTTACGGCCGCAGATGCGTGAACTGTTACACGCGCTGGAAGCCGTGGGGGAAACCAAATGCGTTACCCGTAATGAGTATGCCGTTCATGAGCATCTGGGCGTCTTCAGCCATGTTCGTATTAATGAACACGCGGGGATGGTGCTTAACCCGCGCGCTCTTGACCTGCGCGTGCTGATCAACCAGTGGGCCAGCGTCTGGCATGTACGGGAAATCACCGGGCATGGCGCGCACCAGAGTATTCAGTTTTTCGACCTGTATGGCGATGCGGTGCTGAAAGTCTACGCCACCGCTCACACCCACCTCGAAGCATGGCAACAGCTAATTGACAAATTCCGCCGCACAGACGGGGCTGCGTTCAGCGTCGCTCCCGCCGTTGCGGCACGTTTTGCCGGGGAATTTGATGCAGGCCAGGCAGAAAAGGAGTGGCGCGCGATGACTGACGTGCATCAATTCTTCCGTCTGCTAAAAAAACATGACGTTTCCCGGCAGCAGCTGTTTCATGCGGTCAGTAATGATTTGGCACAGCAGGTCGGTAATCAGTCGCTCTCTTATCTGCTGGAGACCGTACAGCAGCAGGGTAACGAGATCATGATCTTTGTCAGCAATCGTGGCTGCACGCAGATCTTCACCGGAAAAATTGCCAGGCTGGTGCCGAAGGACAACTGGCTGAACATCTTCAATCCGGCCTTTACTCTGCATGTGCAGGAGCATCATATCGCCGAAAGCTGGATCACGCGTAAACCCACCGCAGAGGGTATCGTCACCAGCCTCGAACTGTTTGCCGCCGACGGCACGCAGATCGCCCAGCTTTATGGTCAGCGCAGTGAAGGCCAGCCGGAGCAATCCACATGGCGCTCACAGCTTGCCTGCCTGACTGCCGACGGTATTGCCGTATGAAAGCCTGTTTACTCACCTTGCAGATCTTATTGCTGACCTTCTCCGCGACCGCCACAGAACGCATCATCAGCATCGGCGGCGATGTCACCCAGATTATTTACGCCCTTGGTGCACATCAGAATCTGGTTGCGCGCGACAGCACCAGCCTGCATCCCGCCGTAGTGCAGGAACTGCCTGACGTGGGTTATATGCGCCAGCTGAATGCGGAAGGCATTCTCGCCCTGAAACCCACTCTGGTTATCGCCAGCGAACTGGCGAAGCCGGCGCTGGCGTTACAGCAGCTTGAACACAATGGCGTAAAGGTGGTGACGATCACCGGACAGCCCAACATCGCTGCAATTAATCATAAGATCGGAACCATTGCCACCGCTTTGCATCGTGAAGCCGCGGGCAAAGTACTCCAGAGAAAAATCGCCAGCCAGCTGAACAGCTTATCGACTGCTCCCCTGCCGGTAAAAGTGCTGTTCATTGTGACGCATCAGGGAATGACACCGCTGGGTGCAGGAAGCGGCACTTCTGCCGATGCAGCCATCCGCGCTGCCGGATTGCAAAATGCCATGGCGGCGGTTCAGCGCTATCAACCCTTATCCCAGGAAGGGGTTATCGCCAGCGCGCCGCAGTTAATTGTCGCCACGGCTGACGGTATACGCACTCTGGGCGGAGCTGAAAATGTGTGGCAGCTGCCCGGTATTGCGCTGACGCCAGCCGGTCAGGCACAGCAGCTATTGATTGTCGATGATATGGCGCTGATGGGTTTTGGTATCGATACCCCGGCGGCGATCGGTCAATTACGCCAGGCTGCGGAAGCTCTGCCATGAATTCATCGCGTTCCGTGAGCTGGCTGTGTGTGCTGTTTCTCCTGCTGCTTATTCTGGCGCTCTGCGCCGCTAACACGGGTGCGATGAAACTGTCGCTGCCGATGTTATGGCAGTCGGGTGGTGACGGCAGCCTGTGGCAAATTTGGTTTAGCATCCGTCTGCCGCGCGTGCTGTTGGCGATGCTGGTCGGCGGTGCACTGGCGTTATCCGGTTGTGTGATGCAGGGCTTATTTCGTAATCCTCTGGCCGACCCCGGTCTTTTGGGTATCAGCAGCGGGGCCGCGCTGGCGGTGGCCATCTCGGTGGTGATCCCCCTGTCTTTACCCGGCGCCCTGATGCTATATCTGCCGCTGCTGGCCGCATTTTTTGGTAGCCTGATCGTGACGCTGGTCATCTTTGTGTTAAGCAGCAAAAGATCAAGTGGTTTAAGCCGTTTACTGCTGGCAGGCATTGCAATAAACGCCCTGTGCGGTGCAGCAGTAGGCGTGCTGTCATGGCTGAGCAATGACCAGCAGCTGCGTCAGCTTTCACTCTGGGGCATGGGCAGCCTCAGTCAGGCGCAGTGGCCGACGGTGTTGCCCTGTGCCTCTGTTGTCCTGCCGTGTATGTTTCTGGTACAACGCCTGGCACAGCGCCTTAACCTGCTGCAGCTCGGGGATGAAGATGCTCATTACCTGGGGGTCAACGTTGCACGTACTCAACGTTATTTGCTGGTGCTGAGCGCTTTGCTGGTGGCGTCTGCCGTTGCGGTCAGCGGAGTGATTGGTTTTATTGGCCTGGTTGTGCCACATCTGATGCGCTTTTGTCTCGGCGGCGATCATCGCTGGTTGCTGCCATCTTCACTGCTCGGAGGCGCAATTTTGCTGCTGCTGGCCGATACCCTCGCCCGTACTCTGGTGGCTCCTGCAGAAATGCCGGTAGGTCTGTTAACCAGTCTGATCGGTGGCCCCTGCTTCCTGTGGCTCATTCTGCGTCGTCAGGGAGGTTCACATGGCTGATTTGCTCACCGCGAGTGAATTATGTTACAGCCGCGGACAGCGCCGGTTGACAGACAACATTTCGCTAAGCCTGCACCCGGGTGAACTGGTGTCGCTGATCGGACCTAACGGGGCCGGCAAGTCGACGCTGCTTCGTCTGTTAAGCGGGTTTCTCACGCCGCAATGCGGTCACTGCCTGCTGAATAATCAACCGCTGGCACAATGGTCTCACGGCCGGCTGGCCCGGCTGCGGGCGGTGATGCGCCAGCAAAGCAGCATGGCGTTCTCACTTAACGTGTCCGACGTGGTGGCGATGGGGCGCGCACCGTGGCCGCAGCAGGCGGTAAAACCGGTGGTCGAGCAGGTGATGGCCCTGACGGGGTGTGATCAATTAGCCAACCGTGACTATATGCAGCTTTCCGCTGGCGAACAGCAGCGGGTCCAACTGGCTCGCGCGCTGGCCCAGCTGTGGCGACAGGATGGACCACGCGGCTGGCTGTTCCTCGATGAGCCGACTTCAGCACTGGATCTCTATCACCAGCAGAATTTATTGCGTTTACTCTCTCAGTTAACGCAGCAGTACCCCGTTAGCGTCTGCTGTGTGCTGCACGACCTGAATCTCGCCGCCCTGTGGTCCGACCGCGTTATGCTGTTGGCTAACGGGCGTCTTGAGGCTCAGGGTAAGCCGTATGATGTGATCAACGAAGCCATGTTAACCCGCTGGTATCATGCCGATGTACTGGTGCACCCACATCTTAGTGAAAGGGTGCCGCAGGTGGCGCTACTTCGTTAGCTGGAGCAGCTGACTTCCAGCTTTTTCCCCCAATCCGGCGGGCGGCGCGCCAGATCGGCAAACTCCGGCGCATCGGCATACGGCTGCGACAGGGCCTGATGCAGGCGCGCCAGCACGCTGATATCATCCTGTTCAGCCCGTTCTATTGCCTGCTGCGCCAGGTAATTACGCAATATCAGCGCCGGATTCGCCAGTTTCATTGTCCGCTGGCGCTCTTCGTCGCTGCATTCTTCTTTCAACAACCTCTGACGCCAGACGTTGTACCAGCTGTCGAAGGCGTCGCGGTCGATAAACTCATCACGCAGGGGCGATCGCGACTGCAGTTGCTGGATCTGGCTAAGCTGACGGAATGTGCGCGTGTAATCACTTCTTTCCCGCGTCATCAACGACAGCAATCCGGTAAGGATGTGATTGTCGTCTTTCCCTGGGGTGAGCAGCCCAAGTTTGGCACGCATCTTTTCACCCCAGCACCGCATCAATTCTGGCTCATAGCCGGCCAACGCCTGTTTAAGCTGCTGTGGACTCATCAATCCCGATAACGCATGAGCCAGGCGATTCAGGTTCCACAGGCCGATCGTTGGTTGATTTTCGAAGCTGTAGCGCCCCTGATAGTCGGAATGATTGCAGATGTAACCTGGCTGGTAGTCGTCGAGAAAACCAAAGGGACCGTAATCAAGCGTCAGGCCGAGGATCGACATATTGTCGGTATTCATTACTCCGTGAGCAAAACCGATGCTTTGCCAGCCGGCGATCAGCCGCGCGGTGCGTTGCACCACATCGCTAAACCACAACAGATATTTGTCGCGCTCCTGCACCCACTGCGGCCAGTGGTGGCGAATGACATAGTCAGCCAGCTGGGTGACTTTTTCCGGCTGCCCCAGATAGTAAAAGTGCTCGAAGTGGCCAAACCGCACATGGCTTTCGGCCACGCGCAGCAGCATCGCGCCAGTTTCAGTCGTTTCACGGTATACCGGCTCATCGCTGGTCACGACCGTCAGCGCCCGCGAAGTTTTGATGCCAAGATGGTGCATGGCTTCACCGGCAAGAAATTCGCGCAGCGTAGAACGCAATACCGCCCGGCCATCGCCCATGCGCGAATAGGGCGTAAGACCGGCCCCCTTCAAATGCCAGTCAAATTTCCGCCCGTCGGGCAACTGCTGCTCACCAAGTAAAATCCCACGTCCGTCACCCAGCTGCCCTGCCCAAACGCCAAACTGATGCCCGCTGTAGACCTGTGCCAGCGGCTGCATACCCTCAGGTAAACGTTCACCGTTCCACAACCCGACATTTTGTGCCTGGAACAGGCGTTCATCCAGCTTCAGCTCCCGGGCCAGCCCGGCATTGTGATACAGCAGGCGCGCGTTTTTCAGCGGCGTGGGTTGCTGCGCGGTGTAAAAACCGTTCAGCTCGTTATACCAGGTATTATTGAATTTCATGCCACTTCTCCGGGCGCCATCGGGAACAGCCCCGACGGCGACACAATCTTGTTAGTGTAAAGCGATGGCAGAAGAGTAAACAGCGATATTTTACAGGGTTATTACCTCACCGGCGCTGGCTACTGCCTGGTTGTTTCCAGCAGGTTGGTGACTGCTTCTTCGGCCACCGCCGCAAATAACGCCCGCTGAATACCGTCGAAAGCAAACGGACGAACGATTTGCAGGTCGGCGATGATTACCTGTCTCTTGCACCGCCACGTCCTGACAGGGCGATTTGATGTGGTCAAGAATAGCGCCAATAAATGGCTGAAAGGATCAGCGCCTGATATGACGATCGAGATAACCTTTATCGCGCTTAATACGGTAAAACAGATTGTCAAACACGGCTTTCGACATTGTCTTACCCGCACGGTATGGATTACGTTAATTTCATTACTCAGTCCCGGCATAAAAAACATCTTATTTTTCCGCCGTGATACCCGGAAAGTTTTCACTCACCTCCAGGTCAATACAGTCCGGCTGGTGCACTTATTTCAGCAGAAGATCGCTTGCAGGAATGGCTTGAGCCAGCGTCCTGTAAATATTGATAGCCAGATTAATGTTAGTGTTGATGAAATATTTATGATTTATTGCAATGACAATAATTTCATTTTGCAACAACAGGATACGCTATCGGCGATCGCGCTGTGACGTTAAAACTCCTGCGGCACGGGCACATGTGACGCTGCGAGAGCAAAGTGAGATAGCACTTCCGTTACCGCCAGCTGCCAATCTGGCGCATAAATCGGGCAAATAGCGTGATTAATTTGCTAATCCGCTTGCAGATGGCGGTTCATTTAATTTGCCATGTTAAACGGTTTTCTGCGAAACCAGTTGCAACCGAGTGATAAGCACCGGAACCCTGGCATTGTCACCGCGCCGACATGCAACCGCTCTGAATTTATGCCAGCATACCGCGACACAAAGTTAAGATGAAAACGACGGAAATTGTCCTTATCTGAATGGCTCTGCTAACCAGGGATAATTTGTCAAATTTGAGTCAATGACTTCTTAACTCAATCCGCGGATTGAAGTCATAACCAGTGCACTTAAAGGGGATTCGCATAATAAAGCAATTTGATGCAGTTCTGACGCCAGCAAGGCAGACAGACGTTTATTGTTGTTAAATACGTCACTGCGCTTGGTTAATGAGATCAAATACGCCTTGCCTGCCAGAAAGCTTTTTGCCAGTAAACATTGTCCAGCGACGATCGCGTCACTCCCCGGCGGGTAGAAGCATGAATAAAATGACTGTCAGTATCGTATATCCCGACATGCAGTCCGTTTTGACCTCTGCCAGTTTTAAAGAAAACCAGATCTCCGGGTAACAGCTCTGATTTGTCAATGCGCGTGCCAACATCGGTTTGTGCCGAAGTTGTTCGCGGTAGCTGCAAATTGAAACGCTCACGAAATGTCAGGTAAACAAAGCCTGAGCAATCAACTCCACCGCGATTCATACCGCCATAGCGATATGGCGCACCGCGCCACTGGTCAAGCTGATCGTTCAATTGGGCAATAACGGCAACAGAATCGGAAAGCTTTGCATTCGGTCCAGGCGCATGGCTACTGCAGCCAGCCAGAATCATCACTATTAACACCAGGTAATAACGCATGATGCACGGTCCTTTATCGTCCAGGACGTTAATTTAGCGGTAAAACCCGTTGCTTAGCAACATTTGCCTGATACTCATCTGATATCAAAAGACCGGGCTGGCTTTCGCAGCAATCAAGGCAGCCAAAAGTGAGCCGTTTCTGTGGCGGCCAGTCATATCATCTGGCCGTTTTCATTTTATGAAATAATCAAATCACGACGTCAGGAGAGAGCAACATCCGCCATGCACGGCGATGTTATTCTGCCAGCGCCTTTTCGACACAGGCCAGCAGCAGCGGATCGTTGGGCGCCATATCGGGAGAGAAACGCTCAACCACCCGTCCATCCCGAGCGATGAGAAACTTCTCAAAGTTCCACAGAACATCACCATGCTGTTTCGGCGCACGTCCTTTACTGGCCATACGTTCGGCAAATACGCTGTTTTCAGGCGCGGTAGCTTCAGGCCGGGCCGCAATCAGCTGCGCGTAAAGCGGGTGGCGCTGCGGGCCGTTAACATTGATTTTGCTGAACATCGGGAAGGTCACACCGTAGTGGGTGCTGCAAAACGTTTTTATTTCCGCTTCGCTACCCGGCTCCTGCTGCAGAAAGGCATTGCAAGGAAATCCCATCACCGTCAGCCCCTGCTGGTGCAGCATTTTATGTAGATGTTCCAGCGCTTCGTACTGCGGTGTCAGCCCACATTTTGAAGCCACATTGACCACCAGCAGGACATCTCCCTGCCAGCGGGCCAGGCTGGTTTTCTCACCTTCCAGCGTTATCAGTTCAGTTTCGTACAGATTCATTGTTTTTCCTGTTTTGCTGACAGACATCACTGTACCCCAGCCGTAAGCGGTCGCGCAGTGAAAAAAATATTGATTGCAGTGTTCGGTCACGCTGGTTAATGGCGGCCACCGTTGGCACCTTACCTGGCAACCCTGGTGTTTAGCTTTGACGCGCATTCCGGCATCACAAGCGCAGATATGCCGTAAAAAAACCACCCTGAGGTGGTTTCATGTACATGCGGGATAAGCGCTCCCGGAGTTTTAGCACGGGCATGCATAACAGGTCACGCTTTAAATCTGCAGCAACCATGCAAAAATCCGGCAATACGGCTCATCACGATGGAAGTTTTAACTTGGAGATAATTGCCAGCCTGTTTTGATAATGCCCCGGATCACCCCAAAGCCATTGCTCGTAGTGTCCGACTTCATCATCAGTCTTGATTTCATGTAGTTCACACGACTGCATGTCATAAGCATAGACTTTCAGCCCATAGGCCAGTGCGTCAAACATACGAGCCTGCCAGAAAGACATGCCGTCATGCGTTTGGTTCATGTCGGACACGATCACATCGTATTTTTCAAGCAGGTAACGCAAGAAAACCCGCCCGGCCAGGTCGTAAAGCTCTTTCCTGTGTTGGCGTTTCTGCGTTCTCCATACCAGGACCTGGGTCACTGGACGACAATTCAGAAAACTATCAGGCTGGATCAGCACTCGATTGTAATACGCCACATCTTCGGAAACATCGTTAATCAATGCCAGTTCGAAGTGACTTTGGGTTATTCTGTCTTTCAGGCGATCGTCGATGCGAACCAATCGATAACCCGGTGAGACCGTGAGACCTTTGATGGTAATTTCTTGAGCATTAGAAAGCTGGGAGTAAAGGGCGCGGTTATCCTGGCCTTCGTTCAAGTGAGCGAAAACCTCGTTAACCTTTGTAGCATTTACCAACTTTGTCGGCATAGCCTACCCCCGCTTCATACAAGAAAAACTGATACAGCAGCCAGTGTACCGCCGTACCCGCATATAATCAATTTTGGTTTATCCCACAGGACTGTAATGCATTGATGCAAATTCATTCTGCAAGGCAAGGAAGCAAAAACCAGACGGATGCGATCTATACTTTGCCCAAACATCAGGATTGACCAAAATTTACAGGATTCATGCTGCTGATAAATGACTGATAATAAATGTAAAATATTGAAATTGGCGGCATAAAAAAGGCCGCTTACGCGGCCTTTTGAACGACGGCTATTAATCTTCTTTTGGCGTGGCGTTCTCGACCCGGCTTTTGAGTTTCTGGCCTGGTCTGAACGTGACTACCCGGCGAGCCGTGATAGGAATATCCTCACCCGTTTTAGGATTTCTTCCCGGGCGTTGATTTTTGTCGCGAAGGTCGAAGTTGCCAAATCCTGACAGTTTGACCTGTTCACCGTTTTCCAAAGCACGACGCACTTCTTCAAAAAACAGTTCAACCAGCTCTTTGGCATCACGTTTGCTAAGCCCGAGCTTTTCAAACAGGTATTCAGACATTTCAGCTTTTGTAAGCGCCATAGGTTCAATCCCTCAAGGATGCTTGGAATCGCTCTTTTAGTGCCTCTACACATTTTGCAACGGTAGCGGCAATCTCCTCTTCTTCGAGTGTCCGGCTGGTATCTTGTAAAATCAGGCTGATAGCGAGGCTCTTAAAACCTTCATTTACGCCCTTACCACGGTACACGTCAAACAAGTTTACGCCAACTACCTGATTTGCGCCAACTTTCTTACACACTGTGACGATATCTGCTGCTGGCACGTTTTCAGCAACGACCACTGCGATATCACGGCGGTTTGCCGGGAAGCGCGACACAACACTGGCATCAGGCAGGACGCGGTCTGCGACCTTGTCCCACAGTAATTCGAACGCCACCGTACGGCCATTAAGACCCAGCTTGCGTTCCAGTTCAGGATGCACGACTCCGATAAATCCAATGTGCTCACCGCGTAAATAAATTCCGGCGCACTGCCCGGGATGCAGTGCCGGATTGGCTGCTGCGACAAAACGGATATCGTCAAGTTTGCCAGTTAGCTCCAGAACAGACTCTAAATCACCTTTTAAATCATAGAAGTCTACCGTATCGCGCGCCAGGTCCCAGTGCTCCTCATTGCGCTGTCCTGCAATAACGCCTGCCAGCATAATTTCCTGGCGGATGCCGAGGTTTGCCTGCGTATCAGGTACAAAACGAAGACCGCTTTCGAACAGGCGCACGCGTGACTGCTGACGATTCTGGTTATAAGCGACCGCTGCAAGCAAACCGCTCCACAGCGACAGACGCATCGCTGACATCTCAACCGATATTGGGCTTGGCAATACCAGGTTATCTTCACCTGGGTGCAACAGCGCCTGAGTTTTAGGGTCAACAAAGCTGTAGGTAATCGCTTCCTGATATCCTTTGTCCACCAGCAGTGCTTTCACGCGTTTCAGCGACAGGTCAGCTTCGCGATGTCTGGTCATCACCAGGCCAGCCTGTACGGGCACATCAGGAATATTGTCGTAGCCATAAATGCGTGCGACCTCTTCCACCAGATCCTCTTCAATCGAGAGGTCAAAGCGCCAGCTGGGAGCAACAGCCTGCCATTCGCCCTGTCCTTCGGTGACTTCACAGCCAAGGCGACGCAGAATATCACTCACCTCTGCGTCTGCAATCACATGCCCGATAAGACGATCCAGCTTTTCACGACGAAGGGTGATGGTGCTGCGCTGCGGTAAGGTGGATTCATCAGTCACGTCAATTACCGGGCCGGCTGCGCCGCCGCAGATATCCAGCAACAGGCGGGTAGCACGTTCGATAGCTTTGAATTGCAGCGCCGGATCAACGCCACGTTCGTAGCGATGAGAGGCATCGGTATGCAGGCCATGCCGGCGTGCGCGTCCGGCAATGGACAGCGGGCTGAAGAACGCGCATTCGAAAAGCACGTTCTGCGTCTGCGGGTTGACGCCAGAGTCTTCACCACCGAATATGCCCGCCATCGCCAGCGCTTTATGTTCATCGGCAATCACCAGCGTATCAACACTCAGTTTGGCTTCGCTACCGTCCAGCAGCTTCAGCGTTTCACCTTCTTCAGCATGGCGCACCACGATACCGCCAGCAATGCGGTCGAGGTCGAAAGCATGCATCGGCTGGCCAAGCTCCAGTAAAACATAGTTGGTGATGTCTACAACCGGATCGATCGAACGAATGCCGCAGCGGCGCAGTTTTTCCTGCATCCACAACGGGGTTTGCGCCTGCACATTAACGCCTTTGACTACCCGTCCAAGGTAACGCGGACAGGCATCAGGCGCATCGACGCGGATTGGAAAAGTGTCCGGCAACGTCGCGACAACCGGTGTAATATCCACTTCATTCAACGGCAGCCTGTTCAGCACCGCGACATCACGAGCAACGCCGATAATCCCCAGGCAGTCTGCACGGTTTGGCGTAACGCTGATCTCAATGGTGTTATCATCCAGCTGAAGATACTGACGAATATCCGTGCCGATTGTCGCGTCCTGCGGCAGCTCAATGATCCCGTCCTGTTCGACGGCAATACCCAGTTCTGAAAACGAGCACAGCATGCCTTCGGACGGCTCGCCGCGCAGTTTGGCGGCTTTGATTTTAAAGTCACCGGGCAGAACGGCACCCACTGTCGCCACGGCTACTTTCAGCCCCTGGCGGCAGTTAGGCGCGCCACAAACGATATCCAACAGGCGATCGCCGCCCACGTTGATTTTAGTCACGCGCAGTTTGTCGGCATTGGGATGCTGAGCGCATTCGACCACGTCACCAACTACCACGCCATGAAAAGCACCGGCAACCGCATCCACGCCATCCACTTCCAGACCGGCCATAGTGATTTGTTCGCAAAGCGCTGCACTGTCAATGGCCGGGCTGACCCATTCACGTAACCAGAGTTCACTGAATTTCATTGATTTACCCGCCCTTATTTAAACTGTTTGAGGAAACGCAGATCGTTTTCGAAGAAAGCACGCAGATCCGTTACGCCATAACGCAGCATGGTCAGACGCTCCATTCCCATACCAAACGCGAAGCCGGAGTAAACTTCCGGGTCAATACCCACATTACGCAGCACATTCGGATGGACCATTCCGCAGCCCAGTACTTCCAGCCATTTGCCGTTTTTACCCATCACATCCACTTCGGCGGAGGGTTCGGTAAACGGGAAGTAGGATGGACGGAAGCGCACCTGCAATTCTTCTTCAAAGAAGTTGTTCAGGAAATCATGCAGAGTGCCTTTAAGATTGGTAAAGCTGATGTGCTTATCAACAATCAGGCCTTCCATCTGGTGGAACATTGGCGTATGGGTTTGATCGTAATCGTTACGATATACGCGGCCGGGGGCGATGACGCGGATCGGGGGTTGCTGATTTTTCATCGTGCGGATCTGTACACCAGAGGTCTGAGTGCGTAGCAGGCGTGTGGCGTCAAACCAGAAAGTATCGTGATCGGCACGCGCCGGATGGTGCCCGGGAATATTTAACGCATCAAAGTTATGGTAGTCATCTTCAATTTCCGGGCCGGTTTCTACTGAGAATCCCAACTCGCCAAAAAAGGTCTCAATACGATCGATGGTTCGGGTTACCGGGTGCAGCCCCCCATTCTCTATCCGGCGTCCGGGTAGCGAAACGTCGATTGTTTCCTGCGCCAAACGCGCATTCATTACCGCAGACTCCAGCGCGTTTTTCTGCGCATTTAGCGCATCCTGTACCTGCTGTTTAGCTTCGTTGATCACCGCACCTGCCGCCGGGCGTTGTTCAGCAGGCAGTTCACGCAAGGTGGTCATCTGGAGCGTGAGATGCCCTTTTTTTCCCAGGTATTCGACGCGAACGTTATCTAACGCGGCGACATCCTGAGCATGGTTGATGGCGGCTAGCGCGCTCGCCACCAGGTCTGCGAGATGTGACATGCTTTCCTCTTCTTCCAGCCACGCGGCCGGTCTGTTTTGTGTCAGGACGTATGGTCGCCCGGTAATCACTGTGTTTCATTGGCGCTAAAACGAAAAAAGCCTCCACGAGGGAGGCTTTCAGCGCGATTTTTCGTTTCTTTTCTAAGCGCAAAGCCCCGGAGATCAGGTGCTAAAGTAAAAAAAGAAACGAAAAAGAGCAGCATTCATGCTTGCATTACCTTGTTGCAGTCTCGTTATCGGCATGGTCTATTGGAAAGCCGGCGGATAAAAATGTCAATCTTTTGCTGAAGTTGCATGAATAAAATCGATAAACATAAAAAAGAGGGGGCCAGGCCCCCTCTTCAATCTGGCTTACGCCAGTGCCGATTTCGCTTTTTCTACCAGAGCAGCGAATACTGCTTTGTCGAATACTGCGATGTCAGCCAGAATCTTACGGTCGATTTCGATCGAAGCCTTTTTCAGACCATTGATGAAACGGCTGTAAGAGATTCCGTTAGTGCGGGCTGCAGCGTTGATACGTGCGATCCACAGCTGACGGAACTGACGCTTACGTTGACGACGGTCACGGTAAGCATACTGACCAGCTTTGATAACAGCCTGGAAAGCAACGCGGTAAACGCGTGAACGCGCACCGTAGTAGCCTTTAGCTTGTTTTAAGATTTTCTTGTGACGTGCGCGAGCAACTACACCACGTTTTACACGAGCCATTTAGCTCTCCTGTTTAATATTCTGTTTTACCCTTCATCGTTCGTAACGAATTCTGTTGGGTACTAAAAAAGGGTTACTTATGCGTACGGCAGGCAGGCGATAACCAGACCCAGATCGCCTTTAGACACCATACCTTTAGGACGCAGGTGGCGTTTACGCTTAGTAGATTTTTTAGTCAGAATATGACGCAGGTTAGCGTGCTTGCGCTTGAAGCCGCCAGAAGCGGTCTTCTTGAAGCGCTTGGCCGCGCCACGTACAGTTTTAATCTTTGGCATTTAAAAAATATCCACTTCGCATTGTTGATAAAATGAACCAGACAGGCGAACCACACCGCGCACCGAAGCACGCGGGGTGATGACTTTAGGGCCTACTGCTTCTTCTTGGGAGCGAGCACCATAATCATCTGACGGCCTTCGATCTTCGTAGGGAAGGATTCGACAACTGCCAGATCGATGTCTTCACACAGATCTTTACGGACGCGGTTAAGCACTTCCATGCCGATCTGCTGGTGCGCCATCTCACGGCCACGGAAACGCAGCGTGATTTTGGCTTTATCGCCATCTTCCAGAAAGCGAATCAGGTTGCGTAGTTTTACCTGATAGTCGCCATCATCGGTACCAGGACGGAATTTGATTTCCTTAACCTGGATAACTTTTTGCTTTTTCTTCTGTTCCTTAGAAGATTTGCTTTTTTCATAAAGGAACTTGCCGTAATCCATAATACGACAAACGGGCGGTTCGGCGTTAGGGCTGATCTCTACAAGATCAACACCTGCTTCTTCAGCTTTTTCTAAAGCTTCATTCAGACTGACAATACCAATCTGTTCGCCATCGACGCCAGTCAGACGAACCTCAGTAGCGCGAATTTCTCTGTTTATGCGATTAGGACGCGCCGGTTGAACTCGTTTTCCGCCTTTAATACTTTATTCCTCCAATTGATGAAGATTGCGACTGCGGATTTCATCCTGCAGCTTCGCGATCGCTTCGTTTACGTCAATGCTGCCTAAGTCTTTACCGCGGCGGGTGCGAACGGCCACTTTGCCAGCTTCCACCTCTTTATCTCCACAGACCAACATATAAGGCACACGACGTAATGTATGCTCGCGGATTTTAAAGCCAATCTTCTCGTTTCTCAAGTCCGCTTTTGCTCGAATGCCCGCATTTTGCAGTTTTCGGGTTAATTCTGCAACATATTCGGACTGACCATCGGTGATATTCATCACCACAACTTGTAGCGGAGCCAGCCAGGTTGGGAAGAAACCGGCATACTCTTCGGTTAATATCCCGATAAAGCGCTCCATGGACCCCAGTATGGCACGGTGAATCATCACCGGCACCTGGCGCTCATTACTTTCACCCACATAGGACGCACTTAAACGGCCCGGCAGTGAGAAGTCCAGCTGTACGGTACCACACTGCCACGCACGGTCGAGACAGTCATGTAGGGTAAATTCAATTTTCGGGCCGTAGAATGCGCCTTCGCCCGGCTGATATTCGAACGGAATGCCATTTTCTTTGAGCGCAGCGGCCAGATCGGTTTCTGATCGATCCCAAAGCTCGTCGCTACCAATGCGCTTCTCCGGGCGCGTGGAAAGCTTCACCACGATCTTTTCAAAGCCGAAGGTGCTGTACATGTCGTACACCATCTTGATACAGCTGTTAACCTCATCGCGCACCTGCTCTTCAGTACAGAAGATATGCGCATCATCCTGGGTGAAGCCACGCACGCGCATCAGTCCGTGTAGGGCACCAGATGGCTCATTGCGATGGCAGCTACCAAATTCAGCCATACGCAGCGGCAGGTCACGATATGATTTTAGACCCTGATTGAAAATCTGCACGTGTCCCGGGCAGTTCATCGGTTTGATGCAATATTCACGGTTCTCTGAAGAGGTGGTAAACATCGCCTCTTTGTAGTTTTCCCAGTGGCCGGTTTTTTCCCACAGCACACGGTCCATCATAAATGGCCCTTTCACTTCCTGGTACTCATACTCTTTCAGCTTGGTGCGTACAAAGACTTCCAGTTCACGGAAAATGGTCCAACCATCATTGTGCCAGAACACCATGCCCGGCGCTTCTTCCTGCATATGATACAGGTCAAGCTGCTTACCGATTTTGCGGTGGTCGCGTTTCGCCGCTTCTTCCAGGCGCAGCAGATAGGCCGCCAGCTGCTTTTTATCGGCCCACGCGGTGCCGTAGATACGCTGCAGCATCTTGTTATTGCTGTCGCCACGCCAGTATGCGCCGGAAATTTTCTGCAATTTGAAATGATGGCAGAATCGCATATTCGGCACATGCGGACCGCGGCACATATCAACGTATTCCTGATGATGATACAGGCCAGGGCGATCGTCATGACTGATGTTTTCATCAAGAATGGTCATTTTGTAGTTTTCACCACGTGCGGCGAAAGCATCGTGTGCTTCCTGCCAGCTGACAGTCTTCTTGATCACGTCATAATTCGTCTCTGCCAGCTGGTGCATGCGTTTTTCCAGCAGTTCGATATCTTCCTGGGTCAGCGTGCGATCGAGATCAACGTCATAATAGAACCCGTTGTCGATAACCGGACCGATAGCCATTTTTGTATCGGGCCACAGTTGTTTGATCGCATGCCCCAGCAGGTGTGCACAGGAGTGACGGATAATTTCCAGACCGACTTCGTCTTTAGCAGTGATAATCGCCACGCTGGCATCTGCCGTGATCGGGTCAACGGCATCAACCAGCTCACCATTGACACGCCCGGCGATACAGGCTTTTGCCAGCCCGGGGCCAATATCCAGGGCAATATCCATCACGCTGACAGCGTGGTCAAACGAGCGCTGACTTCCATCAGGAAGCGTAATTACAGGCATGAAACATCCTTAATTGCAGTGGTAACCCACACGAAAGGCTACATACATCATGAGTTTTTGTTTATACATCAAACAGTGTTACTTGAAACCGACTCACAGTTGCCCGTTTGGTAAGCTGTTTGGTACACATAACCTGACAGTGTGCATTTGCTTAACACTTATCAAGGGGGGCTTATCTTACACTTCAGAGAGGTGAATTGCACGGGTGGGTGTTTCACTGCACCGAAGTAAAATAAGGGCAATATGATGCTTACGGCAGCTGAAATCAGGTCACATAATGATTTCCCCTCTCACTGATTAACAGGTTGCTGGCATAACGTCTGTTGTCACATTGTCGCCCCTCCCCGACAAAATGTAATACATGCTGTCAGGATGGCGTCAAAAGCGGGATATATCACCTCGCTGGCAAGAATAAATCAATCAGCTGTTAAAAATCGCCTGTACGATGTGCATTGCAAATCTTTCTTCAGCATTACCAGAACTGTTTATAGCACTTATTCTCATAAATACGCGCCATCTGTATTGCTTTGGTGACAGGTGGCTTATTTAAAAATGTTACAACTCGCTTTTATAAGACAGCAATGCAGGCTGCTGCTAGCGATAATAAATGGCTACCGGTTTATTTTGACCCCATAAGGAGTAAACGGAAGTCTTCCGTAAGCGGGAAAACACTTTGAACCCCTACTGCCGGGACATTTCTCCAGGAATAAGCTAAAATTAAGGGCCCTGAACAACCTGCTGATAAGGAATACATGTCTACGTTCAGGCGGCGTTAACGGACGTAATTATGGTAAACAGTGAGATAAGTGACCTGTCAGATACCGGTTTAAAAAAGCCAACGCGCAAAGAATAATTGAACTCGAAAATATTGCAGGGTTATTAAATAACAGATATAAACCATTACGTTCTGGCACTGGAGAAATAACTTCTCCCGTTCGGCATCCGGCATCTTAACGTATTGTATCGGAACGGAAAAAATCGAAAACGCAATATACCCCTCAAACAGTTTTGACTGCATTGATATTGACAACGCTACATCGTAACGCATTCGAGGAAGATCCCTGCATAAGGCAAAAAATATCGGCAGCTTTATTTTCAGGCCGGAAATGAGCACGTCAGGTACGACTTAATAGCTTCCTTTAGAGCTCGCCATTAACGCATGAAGCCGGAAGAAATAAAAACGGGCCGAAATGGCCCGTCATGACATTACAGCGCGTAAGAGAGCGTAATGGTGGTTTTGGTATCGGTACGATCTGGTGCTGATTCGGGTGGACTCTGGTTCCAGGTGACGTTGTAAGCCATTTTCAATGCAAAGTGGTCGTTAATACCAACCTGCAAGCCGGTTTCGGAGTTCAACGTGGTATCGTCGCTACCCAATACGGAAATACCCTGAATAAATTTCGTATTGTCGGTCAGCTGCCACTGATAGCTCAGTGCGCCATAGGCCAGTGCTTGTGTTTCATGCCCGCCTTGATGATATTCGTCATAGCGCACACCCGGACCGGCTTCCACTCGCAGCGAGTGTACCGGGCCATTCAGTAGCTGACGGCCGTAACCGGCGGCCAGTATCGAACGACCGTCGTATCCGTTGAAACGATCGCTCAGCCAGCTTGCCTGTCCAAACAGATAATCAGCACTGTTGAGGTTATAGCGAGTACGCGCGCCAACCTGGTAAGTTTCTGATGAACGCTCATCGTTTGAAGAGGTATTGCTGGCGTTACCCCACAAGCTGTAAGCAAAGCTCGGGGTATACCAGGTCAGGTTTGTATTAGCCGTAGCAGATGAACTGGTCGTATTCCCGGACTGAGCCAGGTAACCCGCAGCGGCATTACCTTCAAAATCTTTTTTGGCGGTGGAGGGATCATCCATAACGGTGAAGACATTGGTATCCGCTAAAGCTTGTTGACAAAATGCTCCCCCGGAGAGCAGTAAGACGACAGTGAGTTTGTTAAGCGCTTTCATTAGAATGTGACCCGTACGACGTTTAAAAGGAGTGAGTGTGAAGCGTTTTAAGGGACGATCATTGCTCTTCACGCTAAAAATCGCAACAAATAGTTAATTCGCTTTTATCCATTAGCATCCCGGCCAGGCAGCCCGTTTCACCGGGGATCTTCCCGTAGCGGCGCGCATTATAAGGGGGAAACTGCGAGAAAACACCAGGAAAGCGATGAGAATTACTGCTTTTAATCCGTTATCCCTTACGCGACCTCTGCTCACTGCAAGAAATGTCACGGTGATGCAGCGATTACTTTACCGCGGATAATTTCTGCAAGCCGCACTTTCACCTGATTTTATTCCAACCTGACGTTATCTTGCGGGCCACACCTTATTCAGGCTTACGCGATGCGAGCAGCAACGCAACATCCGCAATGAGCTACGCTAAACAAAGCGTTCACTTGAGGAGGCTGGAGATGAGCAATGATGAAATAAAGCAATATGTGGTGTCATTTCGATACCAGGAGAAAGGATTATCAGACCTGTTGCAACTGGGTAGCATACTGGCGAGCGCCGGGTTCACCACCACCCTGAACGATGCCAGGGGCCAACCGCATGAGTTGGGAAGCAACAGCTTTGGTTTCGTCAGTACCTTGCCTGAAGACAAGGTGCGTCAGCTGGCCAGGGGCTTAGGGGAAAAGGGACTTGGCATTTTACCTGAGGTTGACGTGGAAATTTGGCAGCCGCACACCCCCCCTCTCACCTGAATTTGGATAAAAGTTGAAGCGGTGTGTGCGCTATCGCTAATTTTGGTTATGCTTTAATCATTCAACGTCAAATCACAGATGAATAGGAGTGTCCTGTGTGGTCATCTATCGGTCGTCTGTTGAGTGAGCAACTGGGTTCGTCAGCCATCACCTCCCGCCGTAAGCTGGCTGGCGGTGAAGTCCATCCAACGTGGTATCTGCGCTATGGCGAGCACGACGTGTTCGTAAAATGTAATCATCGGGACATGCTGGATATGTTCACCTGGGAAGCCGATCAGCTCCAGCTGCTGGCCCGCAGCCAGACAGTGCGCATACCAGCGGTGTATGGCGTTGGAAGCGATCGCGATACCAGTTTCTTGCTGCTGGAGTACATACAGCCGCAACCGCTGGATGCACAGGGCGCTTTCAAGTTGGGACAACAGCTGGCGAGGCTGCATCAGTGGAGCGAACAGCCACAGTTTGGCCTCGATTTTGACAACAATATTACCACTTCCGTGCAACCCAACAGCTGGCTGCGGCGCTGGTCGGCATTTTTTGCTGAACAACGCATCGGCTGGCAGTTGCAGCTTGCCGCAGAGAAAGGCATTCAGTACGGAGATATGGAACTGATCATCCAATGTGCTCAGGCTGCGTTGCATACGCATCATCCACAACCTTCGTTACTGCATGGCGATTTGTGGCCGGCAAACTGTGCCGGAAGTGACAGCGGCCCGTGGCTCTTCGATCCTGCCTGCTACTGGGGAGACCGGGAGTGCGATCTGGCGATGCTGCCCTGGTTCCCGTTTTTTCCCGGGCAGGTTTCCGACGGCTATCAGTCAGTCTGGCCCCTGCCTGAAGACTTCCAACAACGTCAGCCGGTCTATCAACTCTATTATCTGTTAAACCGGGCCAATGTCTTTGGCGGCAGCTGGCTGACAGAAGCCCAGCGGGCGGTAGGCTTACTGCTTGAGGTTCAGGAAGGAATAGTGCACCACGCGCGGCCGGCCTGATGCCGACCTGCGCGCGTGGAGTTCTTTAACCGATAAACCCGGCCAGCTTGAGCACAAAAAATCCGGCTACCGCTACCATCGCCGGGAGGATGTATAAAGGAAAAATCTGTAAAAGGAAGGTGTGGCGCGGCACCACTATCTTCTCTTCCAGCTGCGCGCGGGTATGCCCTTCAGCACCCCGTGCTTGTTCGATAATCATCTGGTCTTCAATCCCTTCGCGCAGAAAACGCGCCTGCCGCCACATCCGTGCACCGGAAGCCTGCATCGCCAGCCCGACAAATATCAGCATATAGATCCCCCAGAACATCAAATTACTGCCATTGTTGAAGTCTGGTACCGGCGAGTTCTGCCAGAATGCAGAGAGAAATTGGGTGTTGAAGTGGATCATATTGATCATCACATGAGCAAAATCCTGCATCACTGCGTTAATGCCGCTGCGCTGTTCACGGCTTTTTTCCAGAAAAACCATCAGGGATATCAATGTAGAGATGAGCGCCGGAATAAAGATGATCCAGCCAAGGATCCGTTTACCGATCGCAACCCTGCCAGCCTGTTGATAAGTCATGCCTTCTCCTGTCTATCAGTTAGTGTCTGTCAGTTTACAGTGAGTTTAACAAAAGCGCCTGTCACAATATTTTCACCCCCTTCCTGATACTAAGGCGGCATAATCGGTCTCGCTCCTGCTTTACCGCTGTCTGTGCGGGTAGCGGGTAAAAGAATTGTTTAACCTTGCCGACCGTTCCGCGGTGCTGCTCTCTGCCGAGTCGCTTCCTCACTGAAGCCTCATCCCCAGGTTTCCCCTGATACGGCGAGGCGTTTAGCGGGAGATCCCCTCAGGCGCGTAACGCTTGAGGGCGGGTTTAACGGCATGATCGCCATCAAAACTGCGCGCAGGCGTTCCAATGTGGTAGCTGACAGCGCCCCGGCGGTCGACAGGCGCTGGCTTTTGGCAGCGGTCAAACCGGGCAGCCCGGAACAACTCACGCCTCATCATTTACAGGTCGCCAGCCGAACGGGATGGGCTGGATCGCTAACCAAATGCCATAGCACAAAGATGCAGGATGACTGCGGACGCAAACGGTTAATCAGCCTCACTTCCCAGGCGTGGTAACCCGCCAATTGCGCCGAGTTAATCTCTCAAACTGGCACAGCACGCACACTTTTACCGGCTATTTATCTTTGGTTACAGCGTCACATATTTATTCTACTGTATATATTCCCTATACTGGATGCATTGACAGTTATGTAGCCAGGTGTTCCCATGACGGCCGAAGGCCATCTTATTTTTGCCATTGCCAGCGCGGTATTTGCCAAACGCGCCGAACTGACCCCAATACTGGCCAGCGCTGACTGGTGGCATATTATTCCCGCCACGCTCCTCACCTGTTTATTGCCAGACATTGACCATCCGAAGTCCTTCCTCGGGCAGAGGCTCAGATGGCTTTCCTGGCCTGTCGCGCGGGTTTTCGGCCACAGGGGCTTTACTCACAGCCTGCTGGCCGTGGGCGGCGGTGTTGCCCTGCTCCAGCTGAAATTACCCTCAGACTGGCTGTTCCCGGCAGACGTTTTACAAGGCATGGTGCTGGGCTATCTGAGCCATATTGTTGCAGATATGCTTACCCCTGCCGGCGTTCCCTTGCTGTGGCCCTGCCGCTGGCGCTTTCGCCTGCCGCTACTGAGAAGCCAAAAAGGCAACCAGCTTGAGCGCCTGCTGTGTCTGGTGCTGGTCGGTTGTGCCATCTGGTTGCCACCCGGTATGCCGCCGTTTGGTGCATCAGGGTGGACTACCCGGGCCATCAGCGATGTGCAAAAAGGCTTCACCCAAATCATTGAGCGTTATCAAGCCCCTGAAAAGGGATAAAGCACTAAAAGTTATAAGTTATTCTTTTTGGGTATAAAGCCGCTATCGCGGCAAATGATAATCTTTCCGATTCTTATTTACTTACTATGCGACAGAAATAACTGTCTTCTACCAGATCGCTTTGTGGTCTGTTTCTTTGGAGAGAATGGAAATGAATTTTCCACTAATCGTTAACCTGGTCGCGTTTGTCGCGCTGCTGCTATTGGTAGCGAAAACAGGGTCAGACTGGAGCCTGTCAAAAAAAGTGCTCTTCGGTCTGGCAACCGGGGTGCTGTTTGGCCTGGCCCTGCACACCTTTTATGGCGAAAACAGCCCGGTGATTAAACAGTCAGTCAGCTGGTTTAATCTGGTGGGTAACGGCTATGTGCAATTGTTACAGATGGTGGTGATGCCGCTGGTGTTTGTCTCAATTCTCAGTGCCGTAGCCCGCCTGCATAATGCCTCATCACTGGGCAAGATAAGCCTGCTGACGATTGGCGTGTTGCTGTTCACCACCGCCATTTCCGCCTGCGTTGGGGTATTCGTCACCTGGTTATTCGGCTTGAATGCGGAGGGGCTGGTCCAAGGCGCTCAGGAGAGTGCGCGTATGCTAACGATCCAAAACAACTATGCAGGCAAGGTGGCCGATCTCAGTGCACCACAGCTGCTGCTTTCTTTT
Source organism: Erwinia amylovora (assembly GCF_017161565.1). NCBI lineage: Bacteria > Pseudomonadati > Pseudomonadota > Gammaproteobacteria > Enterobacterales > Erwiniaceae > Erwinia > Erwinia amylovora. The sequence goes on along the minus strand of NZ_CP066796.1, from coordinate 1,710,368 downwards.
GTGCCTAAGAACCCGTTTGCCGACCTGACGGGGGCAAATCCGACGTCGATCATCAGCGTGGTGATTTTTGCTGCCTTCCTGGGTGTTGCTGCGCTGCAGCTGCTTAAGGATGATGCGGAAAAAGGCCGGCGTGTCATCAAAGCGATTGATACGTTGCAGTCCTGGGTAATGAAACTGGTCCGTCTGATCATGACGCTGACGCCTTACGGCGTGCTGGCGCTGATGACTAAAGTGGTCGCCACCTCAAACATCCACGAAATTATCAAGCTGGGCGGCTTTTTACTGGCATCCTACCTGGGCATCGCCATCATGTTTGCCGTACATGCCCTGCTGCTTTCTGGCAACGGCATCAACCCTCTGCGTTTTTTCCGCAAAGTCTGGCCGGTGATCACTTTCGCCTTCACCAGCCGTTCCAGCGCCGCCACCATCCCGTTGAGCGTTGAAGCACAAACCCGCCGGCTGGGCATTCCGGAATCGATTGCCAGCTTCGCCGCCTCATTCGGTGCCACAATAGGGCAAAACGGCTGTGCGGGTCTCTATCCGACCATGCTGGCGGTGATGGTTGCCCCCACCATAGGGATCAACCCGTTTGAGCCGATGTGGATCGCCTCTCTGGTAGCGATTGTCACGCTGAGTTCAGCCGGCGTGGCCGGCGTAGGCGGTGGCGCGACCTTTGCCGCACTGATTGTTCTGCCGGCAATGGGGCTGCCGGTAACGCTGGTGGCGCTGCTTATCTCAATTGAACCCTTGATTGATATGGGCCGCACTGCCCTTAACGTCAATGGATCCATCACTGCGGGTACCCTGACCAGCCAGTGGTTAAGACAAACTGACCAGCAAATTATGAATACCAACGCCGATAACGAGGCTGCCCTCGCCCAACGTTAATTGCCGCACTGCGGGTCAGCCCCCCTGCTGACCCGCTCCTGCCACCAGCTCAATGTGGCAAGTCAACCTGACGCCTCGCCCCTCTTTCGTGCCCTCTTCGCGGTCAGAAAAACCCGCTTCGCTGATAGTGTAAAGAAAACGTTAAGCGCTGTAAGCGTTAGCAACCAGCCACGAGTTGACGCTTGTTTTTTCGCCAATGCAGGCGGATGCTGGATAGGGTAAAAACAGGAGAAATCCTATGAAAAAGGTGATGATTAGCTTTCTTGCCTTAACGCTATTGACCCCGGCACTGTCATCAGCACATCACGTCGACTGGAAGCCCCCCCACGGCTGGCACCAGGGGGGAGGCTGGAAACCGCCGCCGCCCTGGCATCACAATTGGAGACCCGCTGAACCGCGCCGTCTGGTGATACTGCCTGCCGCCGCCGCCGCCGTTATTATCGGTGGGCTGACCTATTATGTGCTTAACGGCAGCTATTATCAGCGACAGTACGACAACAGCTATCGGGTGGTCGATCCGCCGGTAGACAACAGGGGTGGCATGCGGCCGCTTGATTACGATGGTGAACGTTTTTACGTACAGGGAGGGCACTTTTATCGCCGGAATATCAACGGTCAGTATATTGAAGTATCGCGCCCAGCGGGCCTGTAAGAGTCATTTCAAGGCGAAAAAAATGGTCACCGTCGTGACCATTTTTCGTCTTTAGCTGGGATTACTGTTTTGCTTGTGGATCGGTATCGTACTCTTTACAGCTCTGGAAGCCGTAATTCATCACGCGGCCCGTATCAGAATAGCTGACGAAGTAAGTCTGTAGTTTGCCGTCACGTTCACCCAGCACGTAGGTCTGACAGGTGCCGCGGGCATAAACCATGGTAATTTCGGTAGACGCGGGGCCGGCAATATCACGCACCTGCTGACGGGTCATTCCTTTTTTCACATCCTGTACCACCGGCTTTGTGGCATAGCTTTGCGCACGGTCGTAAACCGTACAGCCAGACAGCACGGCAAGCGTTACCGCAGCAGCAATCAATCCCGTTAACTTACGCATTTACTCTTCCTCTGCTCTTATCAGTGTGCTGATAAGTCTGGAATATAAAGTCAGATTTATCAACTTTATGGCGGCAAATTATTATCAGTTTATGCGCGTCCTACTTATAATACAGCGGATCGGAAGGCACGTTCATCTGCACATGGTGCATCGCCAGATCTGTCGCTCTTTTATTAGTGAGGAATCATGACAACCGCACACAGTAAACGCCTTGGTTACGCTGTCACTCTCGGCCTGCTGGCGGCCTTAGGCCCGCTCTGCATCGACCTGTACCTTCCTGCTTTGCCGGAGCTGGCTGGCGACCTCGCCACCACGACCGCAACCGCGCAGCTTAGCCTGACCGCCGGGCTGCTGGGGCTGGGGTTCGGCCAGCTGTTTTTTGGCCCGCTTAGCGATAAATATGGTCGCATCCGTCCCCTGCTCATCTCGCTGTTGCTGTTGCTGGTTGCCTCTGTCGGCTGTGCGCTGGCGCAGGACATCCACCAGCTGCTACTGGCGCGTCTTTTGCAGGGACTGTCTGCTGCCGGTGGTGCGGTGTTATCACGTGCTGTCGCCCGTGATATGTACCACGGCCATGAACTGACCCGCTTCTTCGCCCTGCTGATGCTGGTTAATGGCCTGGCGCCGATTGTCGCACCGGTCATCGGCGGTGGGCTGATGGCATTTCTCAACTGGCGTGGGCTGTTTATAGTGATAGCCCTGATTGCGCTGCTGCTGCTAATCCTGTCACGCGTCAAACTTGATGAAACCCTGCCTGACCAACGGCGCAGCCAGGGCACTGTTTTCTCCGCGTGGGCGGCGCTGGGCCAGGTCGTTACCCAACGTCAATTTATGGGCTTCTGCCTGACGCAAGGGTTTATGATGTCCGGCATGTTTGCCTATATCGGCGCATCACCGTTTGTCCTGCAACAGATTTATCATCTCTCACCCCAGGCTTTCAGCCTTTGCTTTGCCGCTAACGGCGTTGGCCTGATTATTGGCGCGCAAACAGGCGCCCGTCTGGCACCACTGTGGGGTGAGTATCGTATCCTCAAGGGCGGTTTGACGCTGGCGTTTATCTCTTCAGGTAGCCTGTTGCTGGCGGCGATGACTGCCGCAGCGTTACCGCTGGTGCTGGTCGCCCTGTTTTTCAGCATCACCAGCACCGGGGTCATTTCAGTTACGGCCTCTTCGCTGGCGATGCAAAGCCAGGGGCATCGGGCAGGCAGCGCTTCGGCGGTGATTGGCGTGACCATGTTTACCCTGGGTGGCATTAGCGTTCCGCTGACCGGGATGGGGGGGACTTCGTTACTGACAATGAGCGCGACCCTGTTCGGTTGCTATATGCTGGCGATTATGATGTTTAATCTGATGGCGAAAAAAGCGCAAAACGGTTGATTTATCACCATTCTTGCCATGATTGCAGGATTGACTGTTGTGGTTGTGCGCCATGCGCGTTAGCTTTGCATCAAGCAAAACGAAAATGGCGACCGTCTTTCGGCGCTGAATCTGAGGAGAGGTAAATGGCTCTGCAACAGGACATTATTAAGGCGCTGGGCGTTAAACCCACTATTGATGTCGGGGAAGAAATCCGCACCAGCGTTGAATTTCTCAAGTCATATCTGAAACGCTATGCATTTTTAAAGTCTTTAGTGCTGGGGGTGAGCGGCGGGCAGGACTCCACGCTGACGGGTAAACTGTGCCAGATGGCCGTCAGTGAACTGCGCAATGAAACTGGCGACGACAGCTACCAGTTTATTGCCGTCCGTCTTCCTCACGGCGTACAGGCTGATGAACACGATTGCCAGGATGCGATCGCTTTTATACAACCAGACAAGGTTATCACGGTAAATATTAAGGCGGCGGTGCAGGCCAGCGAGCAGGCTTTGCGCGAAGCGGGCATGACGCTGTCTGATTTCATCCGTGGCAATGAGAAAGCGCGCGAACGAATGAAAGCCCAGTACAGCATCGCCGGAATGACGGCGGGCGTGGTGGTCGGCACCGATCATGCAGCCGAAGCCGTCACCGGATTCTTCACCAAATATGGCGATGGTGGCACCGATATCAATCCCATCTTCCGGCTGAACAAAGGCCAGGGCAAGCAGCTGCTGAAAGCGCTCGGCTGCCCGCAACATCTCTGGCTTAAACACCCGACGGCCGATCTGGAGGACGACCGGCCTGGTTTGCAGGATGAAGTGGCACTTGGCGTCACTTATGAGATGATTGACCGCTACCTGCAGGGTGAAAACATTGAACCGGCGGCAGCGAAAATCATTGAAGACTGGTATGTAAAAACCGAGCACAAACGCCGCACGCCGGTGACGGTGTTTGACGACTTCTGGAAAGGATAAACGCCATTCCGGGCGGCGCGACCCACAAAGCGCCGCCCACAAGCAGTCCCGCCGTTGAGGTTGTCGCTGGCTGATTACCAGCAACAAAAGCTCCGCCCGTCAGCCACATACTGCTATACTGTTCGGATAAACAGTAACCGGAGCCAGTAGTGGTCAGAAAACCTCTTGGTCCTCGCGCAGAATTCGACGCCATGACCATTTATCAATATCCCGAACAGCTGCGTCCGTGGCTTGAAGCGCTCCCCAAATTGCCCGGGGTATATGTGTTCCATGGTGACAGTGAAACAATGCCGCTGTATATCGGCAAAAGCGTCAATATTCGCAGCCGGGTGTTATCCCATCTGCGCACTGCCGATGAAGCCCGTATGTTGCGTCAGGCAACCCGTATCAGCTTTATTACTACGGCAGGAGAACTGGGCGCTCTGCTGCTGGAAGCACGGATGATCAAGCTGCAGCAGCCCTTATTCAATAAACGACTGCGCAAAAATCGCCAGCTCTGCGCCTTGCAGATCGCCGCCGGATCCCCTCAGGTGGTGTATGCCAAAGATGTGGATTTCTCCACGACTTCTGGCCTGTACGGCTTGTACGCTAACCGCCGTGCCGCGCTGGAAACCCTGCAAAAAATTGCCGATGAACAACGGCTCTGTTATTACCTGCTGGGTTTGGAAAAAATGCGTTCGGGGAATGCCTGTTTCCGTTTCGCGCTCAATCGTTGTGCCGGGGCATGCTGTGGGACAGAGACCCGTGCAGCGCACCAGCAGCGCTTACTTTCAGCGCTGGAGGCCGTGCGTGTGCGGTGCTGGCCATGGCCTGATGCGGTCGCGGTGCTGGAGCAAAGAGCCGGACAAACCCAGTATCACGTCATCAACAACTGGCTGTATCTCGGTTCGGTCAGCAAACTGGAAGACGCCGCAGCGCTGTGCAGCACCACTCCCGGGTTTGACAGCGATGGCTATAAAATACTGTGTAAACCGATGCTGGCAGGCAAGCTGCCGATCGTGCCGGTGTCAAAAGCTTAACAAGCTGGACGATGGCAACCCACGTATCGGTAGCCTGAAGTATAACGGATGGCAAAACCGCCGGGGAAGCCCACGGCCATTGAGGCAAATGAGCCACATCGGCGGTTTCAGATCGGGTTAACGCCACTCAGTCGTCGGCAGGAGGCATTCTGTCCTCATGCTGCGGCTTTTCTGCCAGACGTTTCTCAAAGTTCTGATTAAACTGTTTTTTCTGCTCGGGAGTCAGCACGTTATACAGTTTATTCTGCGTTTCCAGCATCAACAGCGTGCGCTGCTTGCCGTTGGCAGACATTTGCGTAGCCTGAGCTTCCGCTTTGGCCCGGTCAAAGCTGTCGGCAGCAATAATGCTGTGCAGGTTACGGCGATCTTGCAGAGAAGGACGTTGCATGCCTTTACGCGCGGCTTTCATAATGTTGCGCACTTGCAGTTTCTGCGCATCGCTCAGATTCAGATCTTTGAACATCTCATGCGGGCCTCCGTGACGTGGCGGCTTGTGCATCACAGAATTATCAGCCCCCGCCGGCGGTGGCGTGAGATTATCTGCCGCGGCATGAACGAGATTGGCAGCGCCGAAAGCCAGCGTGGCGGCAACGGCGATAGCGGTTAATTTATGCATGATATCTTCCTTATTTATTCCGTGCTCAGGCGGTTGACCTGTCGTGAAGTCGGAAATAATTTTACGACGCTGAACGTCAACTACTCAAAGCGTGAGTAAAGCCGTGAAAGCATAAAAGACAATTTGCTGGCAATGATGAAGATAATGCGAAGGATCAGGTGAGGAATTGCAAAAAAGTGTGTTCTGACAGGTGTTTATGCAAGAATCGCGCAGAAGTGTAATCTGCCTGAAAGGATAGTGAAAGGAAAAAGATAACCCCTTTACACTTTTCTGCCGGTTTTCTGCGTTCACGGCGAAAAGGGGAATGTGGCGCGTCTGGCCACATTTTTGCATCACAATGCCGTCCTGCACGCCGCTGATGGCGTATTGTCCTCGACCAGCATCAACCCGGCGCGCAGCCCGATGGCCACATCTGGGTTAGGGAATAACACGTACTCCTGCGCCTGCTGCACAAAGAAGCGCTCTTCGCCATCCTCTGCCAACAAAGTTCCCTGAGGGTACAGGGTAAAATTCAGCGCTTCATCACTCAGATGCAGCACGAAACGGTCAGAGCGCCGGATAATCTGCTGTGATACCCGATAACGTCGCGGTGGCCGGACAGCGACAGGCAGTTCCCCACCGCTGATAAGCTGCTTCAGCGCCAGCTGCGCAGCAGCAAATTGACTGAGATCGTTGTGACCAAAAGGCAACGCCCGGCCCAGCTCCAGCGTACAGCTGGCGGCATGAAAATGTCGACAGCTGTAATCACTGAAGGTACCGCCCGGCGCCCGGTGCTGTACCAGCGCCTCAAGACCCGCAGCACTTAACCATGAGATAAATTCGTTGGGCCACGGCGTTGCGCGCTGTGGCAAAACGCCAAAGCGCTGGTGATAAGAACCGCGGATTGCGGTATGCATATCGAGATGCCAGCGCACCTCATCATGGTCGCCAGCCTGCCAGAAATTCTCCATCGCCTGCTCCAGGATCCATGCGCGACGGGCTTCGGGGCAGTCTTCATACTGTTGCCAGCGCCCGCCAAACATGCGGTTCATATCACCATGCACATAGCGTCGGTTGAGCCTGAGAGCGACCGGATTAGCGTATATCACCAGCAGACGGGTTTGCAGTGCCATTTCGCCACGCAGCAGGGCGGTAACCAGCTGCTCAACCATTTCTACCGGTGCGGTTTCGTTGCCGTGTATGGCGCTGGAAACCACCAGCGCCATCGATGCGGTATGATGAGGCGTCAGCTCGAGTATGCCGACATGATGCCAGCGCCAGCTAAGCCGATCGTTACGTCCTTCCGTTTGCACTGGCTGCGCGCCGGACAGAGTCAGTTGAAGAAAATCCCGCATGTATTCCCCTTAGATTGGATCGCCGTTCAGCACCGATAGCCAGAGAAAGCCCTACTGCTGAAAACGGTAAACATGACCTAAGTCTAGCAGCCTGGTGAGTTCATCAAGCGCTGCGCGCACTTCCAGCAGTAATTGTGGGTCTGCCAGATCGGCCTGCGTCAATCGGTCGCGGTAGTGGCGTTCTACCCAGTCGCTTAGCGTCGCAAACAGTCTGTCATTCATCATCACCGCCGGGTTAACCGCCGCCTGCTGCCGTTGATTAAGCACCACGCGCAGCCGCAAACACGCCGGCCCGCCGCCGTTGCACATGCTTTCGCGCAGATCGAAAACCTTGAGCTCATCAACCACTCCTTGCCGGGCGACCAGTTCCGTTAGCCAGCCCCATACACCCGCGTGGCGGCGTGCCTCTTCCGGCAGCACCAGACGCATTTTGCCGTTATCTTTGCTGAGCAGCTGACTGTTAAACAGATAGGTTGCGACCGCATCTTCCACGCTGACGCGCCGTTCGGGAACTTCGATGGCGTTAAAGCCAGGCACTTTCTCCACCAGCTGAGCCATTAGCCGGGGCTGGTCCAGGAACGCCCGCTGGTGACAGAACAGGGTTTGCTGGTTGCTGACGGCAATGACATCGTTATGAAACACGCCGCAATCGATAACGGCCGGGTTTTGCCGGGCATACAGCGTTCGCGTCGGGTCCAGCTGATGGAGCCGGGCGACCGCCTCACTGGCTTCGCGCGTCTGCCGCGCCGGGTAACGAACCGGGCTGACGCCGCCATCCTGCCCACGGCCATAGACAAACAGCTGCACGCCAGGCTCGCCATAGCCGTTACTGAAACGATTATGGTTCGCCGCCCCTTCATCGCCAAATTGAGCCACCTGCGGTAACGCATCATGCACGCTGAAATGGATATCATCACGGAAGATGGCGCGCAGCAGTGCGGCCGTGGTTGATGCTTCCATTGACCGGTGAAATGCGTTGTTCAGGTTGGCAACGGTAAAATGCACCCGCCCGTCAGCACTGTCCACCGAAGGTGAAACCGTGGCCGCGTTAGCCACCCACATCGCCGAAGCCGAGCTGGCGGCGCTGAGCAACTGCGGAGCCTGTTTCGCAGCCTGCGCAAGGAGCCGGGCATCGCCACCGCTGAAGCCAAGCTGGCGCAACACCGCCAGATTGGGCCGCTCGTGGGGCGGAATAACGCCCTGGGCATAACCGAGGTCGGCGAGGGCTTTCATCTTCATTAGCCCCTGCAAGGCTGCCAGCTTCGGGTTAGCAACCCGGTACTGGTTTCGCGCCGAAGCTTCATTGCCAAACGCCAGCCCGGCGTAATGGTGAGTCTGCCCCGGTAAACCGTCAAAATTCACCTCGCGCGCGCTCATTCTGCCTCCTGACGCGCGCTAAAATGCAGCCCCGGCGACAGGCTGGCAGGCAGAATTAAATCTGCTGAAGCCAGCGATGCCATCGGCCATGCGCAGTAGTCAGCAGCGTACCAGGCGCCGGGCCGATGGTTGCCGGAAGCGCCGATACCGCCGAAGGGTGCGGTGCTGGCGGCGCCGGTCAGCGGTTTATTCCAGTTGACGATCCCGGCGCGGGCCTCGATCAGCAGCCGTTCGAATTTCTCACGCTGCGGGGAGATCAGGCCGCACGCCAGCCCGTAGCGGGTTTGATTGGCAAGACGAAGAGCATGGTCAAAATCGTCATAGCGGATCACCTGCAATAACGGTCCGAATACTTCTTCATCCGGTACAGGGCCGGCGTTGGTCACGTCAACAATGCCCGGCTTCAGCAGGGCAGTACCGCGATCTGGCCAGCGCATCAGCAGTAGCACTTCTCCACCGCCATCAACGCGTGCCTGCCACTCTGTATAGATTTTTTTGGCGGCCTGAAGTGAAATCACGCTGCCCATAAACGGCTGCGGCTCATCGTTCCAGCGCCCAACGCGAATATCAGCCGCCACCGCCACCAGCCGCTGAAGGAAAGCATCGCCAGCCGTACCGCGTTTCACCAGCAGACGCCGTGCACAGGTACAGCGCTGCCCGGCGCTGATAAAAGCCGACTGGATGGCAATATGTACTGCTGCATCAATGTCGTGCGGATCTTCGACGATCAGCGGATTATTTCCCCCCATCTCCAGCGCCAGCATTTTCTCAGGTTGCCCGGCCAGCTGGCGGTGCAGCTGATAACCTGTGGCGGCACTGCCGGTGAACAGGATGCCATCTACCTGTTTTTCCTGTGCCAGCGCCTGGCCGGTAGCGCGACCGCCCTGCAGCAGATTCACTACTCCACAGGGTAGTCCGGCAGCAAGCCATAAGCGCATGGTAATTTCTGCCGTTAGCGGCGTCAGTTCACTTGGTTTGAATATCACGCAGTTACCCGCCAGCAGGGCAGGAACAATATGGCCATTGGGCAAATGACCGGGAAAATTATAGGGTCCGAACACCGCCATTACCCCATGCGGTCGATGGCGCAACAGGCTTTCCCCATCTGCCCGTTCTGAGCAGCGGGCATGCCAGGAACGCAGTGAAATCGCCACCTTATTGACCATCGCCTGAACTTCGCTTAACGACTCCCAACGCGGTTTGCCGGTCTCGCGCGAGATGGCTTCGCTCAGTTCTACCCTGTTTTCTTCCAGCAGCGTGGCAAACCTTTCCACTATCGCCTGGCGTTCAACAAACGGGTGCCTCGACCAGGCCGGAAAAGCGCTGCGGGCCGCGTCGCCAGCAGCAGCAATCTGCAAGGTGCCTGCGGCTCTGCCCTGCCACAGCACGTCAGCCGTTACCGGGTCGGTTTTGATAACATCTTCGCCGCTACCGGCTAGCCACTGGCCATTAATACAGTGCGTCATGCTTTTTTCTCCTCACGACAAAGTGCCACCACGCGCAGACTGTCGCCCGGCTGGCTGCAGAAGATTTCCGCCTCGGCGGACGTCACGCGGAGGCTGTCAGCACGGGGATCGGCGGGCAGCAGCATCGCGCGAAAATGCAGGTAATTCTCATTGGCCACCAGGCACAGCGGTAGCGGGTCACGGCGCGAGTCGTCGATTTCCATCTTCAGCAACCGGCTTTTACGGATGGAATGCACCCTGTCGATTTCGCATTCCAGCGTCGGGCCGCCGTCGAAGATATCGATATAATGTTGAAACTGGAAACCCTCCGCCTCCAGCAAAGTACGCGCCGGTGCGGTGTGCGGGTGCACCTGACCAATAACCGCCTGCGCCTCAGGCGAAAGGTAGTCGATATACAGTAGGTGCTTTGGCATCAGCTCGGCGATAAAGGCCTTCTGCCCGGTGCCGCACAGATAGTCAGCATCGCTAAATGACATCGAGAAGAAGCGGCTTCCTACACTATCCCAGAACGGTGATCGCCCGTGTTCATCGATTACCCCACGCATTTCAGCCACCACCCTGTGCATAAAATGTTGAGGGAAACCGGCCATAAACAGAAAGCGCGATTTGGACAGCAGATATCCGTTTTTACCGTCGCGATGATCCGGATCGAGAAACAGCGAACACAGCTCGCTGCTGCCGGTGTGATCGTTACTTAGCGACAGCGTGGGCAGCATGTTGTACACCTTCAATTGTTTGGAGGCGTGGACCTGGCAACCGAGGCGAAAGTTGTACCAGGGATCTGCTAAGCCCACTGCCACCTCGATGGCACAGATGCCCGAAGCCTTATTCGTCTCACTGTCGACCAGCACGAACACATATCCCTGTTTCGCACGCGGAAGCTTACCCTGCCAGGTAAGCAGCGAACGTTCGATACGCGCTGCCAGCGTGTCGCTGTCAGCCGGCAGTGAGGTCAGCCCCCCGCCGGTTTTTCCCGCCAGAAACAGTAGCTGCGCCAAATCATCTCGTGCAACGGGACGGATATACATCATACGCTGGCTCCTTTTGCTACGGCGCGACGGGCGCGTTTGAAACACACCAGCCCTTTTTGCACTTTCCGCTGTGAAATAATGATCGAAGGCGCAAAATGCACGACGTCCGCGCCGGCCATCACTGATATCAGCCCTTCGCGGGCAGCGGCATGGCCGATCAATTTCGTCTTGCCGCCAGAGTTCTGACGCTGCACGCAGCCAATCAGCAATCCCAGCCCACCCATTTCACTGAACATATGCAGGCGCGGATACATCACCTGCAGCGCCACGATAAACCCGCGGTGGCGCCCGCTCACGCCACTGAACGCCTCCGGGCAGTTGACCAGTTCGCTCACTTTACCGCCCACCGCACCAGCCACGGCATTAACGCCATCGTTGGTAACGTGACTGCCAACATTGAGATGTGCTGCCAGCGCTTCAGGGTTTAGCATGGCGGCCAGCGGGAAGCCGCCGCCGGGCGCTTCTGCTGTGGTTGGCACGTCTGGCGTATGGCCGTAGCGCTTACGGGCGTACAGCGAGCCGATAGGTCCCACGCCGCCTGGCGCTTTATCAAACATCAGCAACGCCTCATGCCGGTCGCAAAGTTCGCGCAGCCCGTGCAGAAAAGCAGTTTCGACGAGGCTCTCGCTGCCCTTCCCCTGCACCGGCTCGACGATCGCCGGACGGGTTTGAGGGGTGATCGGCGCCGCCGCCGTGAGATCGTTATTAGCTGCATGAGTAATGCCGACCGGCAGTGGGGCAAAGCGTTTTGAATTGGCGGGCTGCCCGCCGCCAGTCGCGGTGAAAAGGGTGCAGGCGTGAAACGCCTCGATGCCATTTATTCGTTCGGGACCCGGGTAGGGAGCCGCTTTGCAGGTCAGCTTTACGGCCGCCTGACTGACTTCGGCAGCGGCATGACAGAAGCACACGCGGTCGATGAAAGTGGCAGTAATCCGTTGTTTAGCCAGGCGTAGCATGGGTTCAATGGTACAGCCATTGCCGGTATGCCGCAGTTTCTCTGCCAGCTGCCGTCGCGTTTGTTGTCGCCTGAGGTGGGCGAGTACGGAGCCACTACCGGCAATGACATCGGCAAAATCACCAGATGATTTTCCCTGCTGCTGCCATAACCTCGATCCTCCGGCTTTCGCCGGGACGAGATCAGCCGGAGCACAGGTGGGCACAATCCATTGATCGTCGTCTTGACGGGTGACTGATAGTTGCATAATGGCCTCTGCTGTCGCCTTGCTCCGCCCACGGCAGAGGAAACAGAAAGTGTGATGAAGGTTAAAAATGCTGATTCATCACAACTCAACTGTAGATTGCACACTGCATGCCATCCACAGAGAAAATGCATACATCAAACACTGGCAAATAATTTCAACAACTTAGGTCAAACATTTATTCAAGGTTGATGCATAAAAAGTGAATAACAATCGGCAATGCGCGGCTTTACAGCCTTTTTATCAGCACAATTATGCACTGCTAAAATAAATGCCAAATCTGTGATCGCCGCCGGAAATGTATGGCAAGTAATAGTTATCCTATGCACCACAAAGTATCATCTGCACCAGGATGACTCACCAATATGACGCATCATGTCAGTCAACTTCATTGCAAATATGATAATTCCGCTGATCATTATTATCCTGGCAGTTATTTTATGGCTGTAATTTCAGCCAATTCCATATCGACATCAGTCTTTAACAGAAATTTATTTCTCTCGGGCAGAAAAAACTGCACAAGATCTTTTTGCACAAAAACCAGGCTAATTCTGATATATATATAAGCTCAGGTTATCTTCATATAAGATAATAATGTTACTCAGTTGTAACAACATGCTGATTATATTCAGTTTAATATAAAAAATTGCACTCAAATCTCTGCACAATTCTGTTTTCTTCCCGCTTCCTCCTCCCCCGTTATGTGTGCATAAACGGTGCTGAAACTCGGCGAAAATTTGCATGAAATAAATTGTTACAAGTAATGTGTTTTTATGACACACTTATTTATGTCATTTTCAACAGCGCACATTTAGTCAAAAACCTTATAATATACAGACAGGATTGGATAATGATGAAGCGCTGTTCCATTGCATTAGCGTTAACGGCTTTACTGGCGTCTACCAACGTAGTAGCCGCAGAAATTTACAACAAAGACGGAAACAAGCTCGATTTAAATGGCAAGGTCAATGCAGGGCGCGTGTTCTCTGACGATGACAGTAACAATGTGGACGCCTCATACGCCCGCCTGGGTTTCAAAGGTGAAACGGTGCTCGGCGAAGACTTTACCGGTTACGGTCAATGGCAGTACCAGTTTCAGCTGAACAAATCCGAAGGTAGCGATGCGGTGAGTGGTGACAAAACCCGTCTTGGCTTCGCCGGTCTGAAGTACGGTAAATGGGGCTCAATCGACTATGGCCGCAACTACGGTGTGGTCTACGATGTGCTGGCCTGGACCGATATGCTGCCGAAATTCGGCGGCGATGCAGGTAACACGGACGGGTTCCTCGCGGGCCGCGCAACGGGGCTTGCAACCTGGCGCAACAGTAATTTCTTCGGGCTGGTTCACGGCCTGGACGTGGCCTTACAGTATGAAGGCAAGAATGAGCGCACCTCAAGTCAAGATATCGCCGTGCGGCGCTCGAACGGCGATGGCTATGGCGCCTCCGTCAGCTGGACGGCCGATTCAGGCTTTGGCGTGGCCGGTACCTATGCCAATCTCGGCCGTACCACGGCGCAAAATAACGCCAGCTTCGGTAAAGGCGAACGCGCAGAACATTGGGCGGCTGCGGTAAAATATGATGCTAACCAGCTCTATCTGGCAGCCATGTACGGCAATACCCATAACGCAACGCCGATCGCCGGAGGCTTTGCCAATAAAGCGGTGAATTTTGAAGCCGTCGCGCAGTACCAGTTCCTCAATGGCTTACGCCCTTCTCTCGCCTACGTCACCTCGCGCGGGAAAGACATCGAGAACATCGGTGAGGCAGATCTCTATAAATACATTTCTGCAGGCACTTACTACTACTTCAACAAAAACTTCCTGGTCTACGCAGAATACAAATTTAATCTGCTCAAAGACGACAACCCGCTTGGCCTGGCCACGGACGATGTCACCGGCGTTGGCGTGAATTATCAGTTCTGATTGCAGTGCAACCGTCAACGGGCTGGCCGGTTATCTGGCCAGCCTGTGCCGCCCCTCGCAGCAGCACATCAGTTATTTCTTCCCACCGATGTATTGCCCTGTCAGGCTAAAAATTGAAAGGTCCCCCGTCCGCTGACCGTAGCGTCATTGGGGGTGACAGCTTCAGGGTGATCCAGTTAGAGGTAACCCGCTGCTGTTTGCTGTCTTCGATGGTCACCGACAGATGCCAGCTATTACTGGCCCCCTGCTGGCCGTTCCAGGCAGGAATAATGATACTCCAGCCTTGGGTGTCAGTGTTATTGGGCGGCGGTGTCAGACTCAGTGCCTGGGTATCACCCTGCCAGCTGACAGCCTTGATCGCATTACTGTGGGCAATCTGTAATTTCAACTGCAAGGTTTCCCCTGGCTGCAGCCGCCACGGCGGCGTAGCGAGGAACACGGACAGCGTTTTGAGCTGGCGGAACGCCATAACCGGTGAATTATTGCGATTAACGCTATCGTAGCGGCTGCCGCTCAGTGACTGCGCCACCGCCACGTTGTCTGCCGACAGCTGTTGGCTAAGCGCCACGCCGAGGCGGTAATTCATTTTCAGCGCAAACTGGTCCTGCGACTCACCGCCATCACCTTCTTTATGACTGGCCGACAGGGTAAACAACGGCACCGGCGTATAGTTGATGCCAAGCGATACTGCAGCCGGATTGGCTACCGCATTGCCACTGTTAAAGAGATCGACAGCATCGCCCAGATACTGTTCATAGCGTAGCGAGACCCCCAGCTGACGATAAAATGGCAGATAACCACGGGTGGTAATATCATAACCACGCGCCATACGCATCGGTGCGCTATTGCTGTGGTTGCGCCAGCCCGAAAGCGGGTGATAGTAGTTAGCGGAGAAGCGCAAATAATCACCCCAGGCTTCAGCACCCAGCGAACCGCGTTGTCTGTCTGAACCCAGCAGGCTGTCAACAAAGGCGTTATAGCCGACTCGCCAGCTGCCGGCAATCCAACGCTGCCCCAGCCCTGCATTGCCCACTGTGCCATATCCGCCCTGTTCAATACCCAGCTGGCTGAAGGTCAGATACTGGTCGTTATCCTGCCACGGCGTTACCAACTGCGCCGAGGAGCCATCAAAGCTGCCGTCATCAGATAGCATCAGAGAGACGCTGGCGCGACCATAAGGGGATAACAATTGCTCTCCTTCACTGGCTGCACGCTGTTTGGCCTCATCACGAAAGCGATTGAATACCCAAATCCCGGCTTCCTCACGCCATGACCTGTCGCTATCACTGTTCATACTGGCTTCACCAATACTTTTAGCGGCTTGAGCAATTTTTTCTGCCAGCTGGTTGTGATCGTCCATCGTGCCAAGTTCTGGTAATTGCTGCTGCATCTGCGCGAAGCGGGCGGGATCGGCGAAAGGCGCGTCGGGAACCCGCGCCCAATCGGTGAAAGCCAGGCACTGATTCAGCGGTAATCCGCCAACGACCAGCACGGCCGTCAGCGAAAAGGAAAGGGTCAGATAGCGGTAAAATTGGCTCATAACATCGTTGTCAACACTTTTTTTCGACGTAAGAGAGAGTTTCATCACAAAAACAGAGTGATAACTCTAACACAAACTGACAGGCTGTGGCTTCATGGACTGCGGTTCAGAAGAGATGAACTTGCGACACCGCTGAATCCCCGTTAACCCGCCGCCAGCAACGCTTTCAGGTGCTGCGGGCCGGATAACATGTTCACCTCGTCCCCGCAATGGTTCCCATTGCTAAAAGCCTCATGTAGACTAACTTGCAGATTTATCCTTAAGTAAACTTAACAATTTCAGGTGGTTTGCGCTTCACGCTTTATACGCAAGGTAATGCGCCAGAAAAAGCTGAATGCCAACCACACATTGTAGATAGCCAGGGACGGCAGTAAAGGCTTAAAGTCACTTTCAATCATAAATGACTTTTTGCCAACAGGCACACCGTTGAGAAAATAAGACCCTGATGACGTTGCAAGCTCCCGCAAATCCGGTTACGCCGGTCAGCCAGGATAATCTCCTGCTCGCTGCCGCTTTACCGTTGTTAAATGCGATTGTGCAGATCCGCCTGGCGGCCACTCACGACGACCCGTCAGGGTTACGTCACCAGCTGATCGATGAAATACGTCAGTTTGAGGCCCGCTGTAAACGGTCTGAACTGCCGTACGAAATGATTATCGGCGCCCGATATTGCCTGTGTGCAGTGCTGGACGAAGCCGCCGCACAAACTCCGTGGGGTAGCCGCGGAGTCTGGTCTGGCAATGGTTTGCTGATGACTTTTCACAATGAAAGCTGGGGCGGGGACAAAGTTTTCCAGCTGCTGACGCGAATTAGCCAAAAACCTGCCCAGCACCTGTTTTTACTTGAAGTGATTCATTACTGCCTGCTGCTGGGCTACGAAGGTCGCTACCGCAATATGGACAACGGGCGTCTGCAACGTGATGCGGTGCGTAGCCGCCTGGCAAAACTCATCCAAAGCGTGCGTGCGGCGCCTGCTACAGATTTGCTGCAGCCCTGTGAAGATTCCCTTCATTGCGCGCCGTGGCGCCCCCCGTTGCCACTTTTAGCCTGTATCTGTGTCACGGTTTTGATGGGCTGTTCGATCTTTTCCGCGCTGAACTGGCGGCTGGGGCGCGCCGCAGAACCGCTACTGCGGCAAATCTGGCAGACACCACTGCCGCAGCTGCCGGGCAGTAAGCGCGGAGCCGTCCCGCAAATTTCGTTCGACCTGCGTCAGCGCCTGAGCGATCTTATCGCCTCGCACCAGCTGAATGTCACCGAGGGTGACTACGGCAACAGGGTTATCCTGCCGGCCGACAGTCTGTTTTCCCCCCCGGGCACGGAGCTTACTCCGGAAGGTCGTGCGCTGATTGCCCGTGTCGCCAGCGCGATGGAATCACTCAAAGGGACCCTCCTTATTGCTGTTTACACCGACAACCGGCTGCTTCCTTCCACTCAGTTTACTTCAAACTATGAATATTCTGCTGCCCAGGCTCAGGCCATCAGCAACATGATGATGCAGTTGATCGCCCAGCCTTGTATCAATGTGCGTGCCGAGGGGCGCGCCGATAGCCGCGAGCTGTTGCCCAATAGCAGCGCGCACAATCGCGCGCAAAATCGACGCGTTGAAATAACCCTGTTTGCTGCACCTGAAAAAGACGATTGCAGCCACGCCGCGGGGAACAACTGATGCTGAACGCCTTTTATCCATTGCTAACACGCCGCCTCTTATGGGGGCTGATCGGTACCACCACCCTGTCGGCACTGATCTGGCTGGCCGGGCCGCTGCTTTTACTTCCTCATTTCCCCGCGCTCAACGTTGCACTGAGCCGCGGGCTACCAATCGGCCTGGTCTGGTTATCATGGTTTATGTTACAGCTTGTCCCGCAACTTTTTCGCGCCTGGTCTAACAGCAGACTCCTGACGCGGATGCAGCTCGACAAAGGAGTCAGCGCCCAGCTTCAGGCCAGCGAGGAAATGCTGGATAACCGCTTTAACGAAGCCACGCTTTTTCTGAAGAAAATGCAGTTTGCCCGGCGTAAGGGCTTGCTGGCGCGTTTCGGAACACAATATCTTTACCAGCTGCCCTGGTATCTGATTGTTGGCGCGCCTGGGGCCGGGAAGACCACGGCGCTGGTTAACTCCGGGCTGGAATTCCCGCTCGGCGACGTCTTTGGCAAAACGGCACTGCGCGGCGTTGGCGGCACCCGTCACTGCGACTGGTGGTTTACCAGGCAAGGTGTCCTGCTGGATACCGCCGGGCGTTATACCCTGCAAGAAAGCCAGCGCATGCGCGATGCCTGCGAGTGGCAGACATTTATCACTTTGTTGAAGCGTTATCGTCCGCGCCAGCCTATTAACGGCGTCATTATGACCATCAGCGTGGCTGACCTGCTGAGCAATTCCGCTGAAGCGCGCTATGCACAGGCCAGCGCGCTGCGCAGCCGCATGGCTGAATTACACCAGCAGACGGGCATTCACTTTCCGGTCTACGTGATGGTGACCAAAACAGATCTACTTAAAGGCTTTATGCGTTATTTCGCCACGCTGGATAAGAACCAGCGTCAACAGCTGTGGGGATTTGTCTTCCCCTGGCCCGCCAACAGCCAGCGAGGGCATTGTGCGGATGCCGTGTTCAACCGGCAATTTAGCCAGCTTTCATCCGGGCTGATGGCCGACCTTAGCGAAAAAATGGCTCAGGAAGCGGATCTGACCTTACGCGCCGAGTGTTTTCAGTTTCCACAAGAATTTAACGCCCTCAGACCGCTGCTGGCAGAATTCCTCGATATTGTTTTCTCAACGCAACAGGGCGAGATCTCCTGGGCTGCGCGCGGCCTGTTCTTTACCAGCGCCACACAGGAGGGTTTGCCCTTTGACCGGATCATGGGCGAGCTGTCGCGCAGACTGCAACTCCCTCATACCCAGCGACAGCCTATCGCCAGCTGGGACAGCATCAACCGCGATGCACCGATCCCGGCAAACAAGGGACAAAGTTTCTTTATTCACGGCTTGCTCAATGGGGTGATTTTCCCCGAAAGCCGGCTGGCGGGAAGCGATCGTTCATGGGAGCATCGCAACCGCCTCCTGCACCGGGTGGGGTACGCGCTACTGAGCCTTGCGTTGTTGATGGCATCTGCCCTGTGGCTGATCAGCTACGATAATAACCAGCGCTACCTTGACCAGGTTGCCGCCCGTCTGCCCGCGATCACCCAGCAGGCCAGCAGGCTGGGGGACGAAAAAAACGGTGACCTGTTTTCGCTGCTGCCTTTCTTAAATAACCTGGTCAAACTGCCGCAAAGCGATGCCTTTGCCTTCGATGATCCCCCCATCAGTATCTGTGCCGGACTGTATCGTGGCGATCAGATCAGCCGTGCGAGCTGGGGGCTGTATCGGGCTGCACTGCAATCGTTACTGCTGCCGCGGGTGGCACAAACTATCTCTGAGATCCTGCGTAATGACAAAGGGGGAGACGCCCTGTTCAGCAGTAATGCGCTGCGCGCTTACCAGATGCTTTATCAGCCACGTAGCTATGACGGCGAATTTTTACGCGGATGGCTGATGCAGAATTTGCAAAAAAATCTGCCTTCTGACGTCAGCCGCCGCCAGTTGCAACAGCTGAACTGGCATCTGATTCAGTTACTCGACCGGCAAATTCTCGGCTCACCTTACAGACAAGATAATGCACAGATGATGAAAATATTAGCCTCAAATCTCGATAATGCCGGAGGGCTGCCCCTTTCTGACATCTCCGCTGCTGTCGTCACGCATACAACGGTGCAGACTGGCGCTTTGCACCACTAGAAGGTGATTATTATGGCAGCAGCGCATCAGCTGGGATGGTATGGCAAACTTCCAACAGCGGGCGATTTCGTCCAGCAGGGGGGGCAGGAAGACGCGATCCACGGCTGGTCAAGCTGGTTTCAGGCCGGGCTGGTTTACTGGCATCTTGAACACGCCCGCCGCGATGAACCGTTCGGCCTGGCACCGATATGGAATTTTGCCGTGCCGGCCACCCTTGGCGTACAACGCGTACAGATTGGCTGCCTGATGCCCTCGCGCGATCGCGTGGGGCGTATCTGGCCGCTGCTGGCGGTGAAGAGCATCCCGCTGGAAGCGTGGCATCCCTCTCAGCTTGCTATAGCCGGTGACTGGTTTACGGAACTTGGCAGCGCCCTGTTTCAGGCGGTAAGGGAACTGCATAGCGTAGACTGGCTGGATCAGGCGCTGCGCGGCGTGGCTCCTTTGCCCCTGCCGAATAGCGGGCGCTCTGAAATTCTGGACGTGCTTGGCTATCACCCGCTGCCCTGCACGCTAAAATGGCCGGAAGTGGCCCGCCGCTTTAATCCGTTGCAGTACACCAGCTACTGGTGGACGAACCAGCAGGACGGCTACCCGCTGATTACGCACAAGCACAGTGGGATTTTAACTGCCCGACTGTTCGCTCAATTATTTCATCCAGCGGCTGGTTCGCAGCCGGGTCGCCACGGGCTTTATCCACCGATGTTTGACTAGCCTGTTCACCCTACGCACTTCAATGCAGGAAAACGCATGCGACTGACCCTTCTTCAGCACCAGACAGATGTTCCGCTCACGGCCTGTGATTTTGTCCCACCCGGTGGCACGATCGGCCGCAGCCCCGAAAACCACCTGGTGCTGCCCGATGCGGAGCGGAATATTTCGCGGTTGCAGGCACTGATCCATGTGGCGGCGGACGGCGACTGCCGCCTGACCAACCAGGGCAGCGTCACGGTCATTTTCCATAATGGCACACCGCTGGCTCGGGGCGTTCAGGTGAGGCTGGAAAACGGTGACACTATCGATATTGGGCGCTATAAAATGCGCGTCAGCGCTGTGCCACAGGTAACCCGTGGCGCAGCGTTGGGGCTGGACCCGCTTATCCTGTTCGCTGCAAAAGACGACAGCGAGCACGACGCGCCCGACATCCTGCAGCCCGTCGACAGCCCGGAAGCCTCTCTGCAAGAAATGCCCGGCCCGACAGGATCTGAAGAGCGTGCTGCCCGACAGAAGTTGGCAAGGCTTGCTATAGACCCGGTCGTCCACCAGGATGCCGGTGAGCAAAGCGCTCACCACGCGGAAGACCATTGTGAACAGCGCCTGCTGGCCGCACTGCTGGCCGGCATGGGGCTTGACGCCCGGCAGGATAAAATTCCGCTGAACGAAGAACAAATGTACACCACCGGCAGAATGCTTAGCCTGTTTTCACAGGGAACCGTAGCGCTGCTGTCATCGCGTTCGATTCTCAAACGCGGAGTTAAAGCGGATATGACCATGGTGCTGAATGAGGCAAATAACCCCTTCAAAATTTTGCCCTCCGGCAAAACGGTGCTGATGCAAATTTATCAAAGCCAGTTGCCAGGATTTATGGCACCTGAGCGGGCAGTTCGCGATGCGCTGGTTGATTTACAGGCTCACCAGCTGGGAATGATTGCCGGGATCAGAGCTATTATCGCCGCCATGCTGCAATCGTTTAATCCGCAACGGCTTCAGGACAGCGCTCATAAAGACAGCCAGCTGCCGCGTATCGCACTGAGCAGCCGGCGCAAAGCCGCACTCTGGGACTACTTCACGCGCCATTATCAAAATACCAGCGGTGACATTGAAGATGACTTCCATACGCTGTTTGGTGAGGCATTTTTGCAGGCCTATGATATGGAAGTGAGTCAATATAAAGACTCACAAACCCGGACGGAAGAGGGGTAGATATCAACCTGTAGCCAGCCACGGGGCGCAAAGCAGTGCCGGCGGGTATATGGTCGGGGAAGAGACCCGGTGACGGGCAAAAGGGCTTTACGGCGCGGCAAGTGAAACTGATGCGCCCCAGGGATGAGTTTTTTGCTCACCCCTGACGCAACGGTTGCTGTGGGTTACCCGGCCAGTCCGTGGTGACACTGTTGCAGTTCCCGCACTCGCTGGATCAGGTCAGTCAGGCCGTCATCATGCATTCCGCGCTGCTTTAACTCCTGCTCAAGTGAAAACAGGTACTGTGCATTGGTGCCCAGCGGGCCTTGCGCCTGAGCAATCAGCGGCGCGATGGTTTGCGCACAGGAGTCGGCTTCATACAGCGCATGGCGCGGATCCATAACGAACACCAGTGCGCACACCGAGCGGCCGTCGTCCAGTCTGAGGTGGTGCCAGGTTGGCAAATAACATCCGGTGAGCATCTCACGCTTCCACAGCAGTTCCAGTTCTTCATGCAGCTTCTCTTCCGGTAACCGGAATGCCAGCCCGCTGGTTTGCCCGCCCTCTTTCAGCGCCAGCATGCGTCCGGGCTGGTTGGCGGTGCCACGGCCGGCCGTCAGCCGCAGACAGAAAGCCCGATGCCAGCCATGCAGCGTACCCGACGCCACTTCATCCGCAACAAACACCGGGTTCCACATCAGGGAGCCATAGCCGAATATCCACACCGGGCTGCTATCGGGACGTGAGGCCAGCGTTGCCGCAAGTGAAGCAGCACGCTGTTCGACGCTCCATAGCAGTGAATCTTCAATATCACCAAATGCGGTTTTACAGTCTGCTTTTAACAGGAAATCTCTCGTTAACATTGCCACCTCTTTTACCGCTGCACTCTCTCTTGTTTCACATTCCCTGTAGTAAGCTATTTTTAAGCAAAAAATGCTCGTTATTAAAGACCTTATGCATTTCCTTTATGGCAATCAAGTTTGATTGAGATCACAAAAGAAAAAAAGTTATAACCAGCTCCGGCCGCCACCGCAGGAAAATCACCGTCCCCGCTTGCCGGGAGCCCCATCTCATGGCAAAAAAGAGCTTTGATTTTTAGGCTAAACCCGTTTAGCTTGCTGGAAATTATTCATTTCAGGACAAATACGATGAAAAAAAGAATCTGGGTGTTAGGTGATGCGGTGGTGGACTTGCTTCCCGGGCAAGACAACCTTTTGCTGAAATGCCCCGGCGGCGCTCCCGCCAATGTGGCGGTTGGTATCGCCAGGCTGGGGGGAAACAGTGCCTTTATCGGCTGCGTGGGTGACGACCCGTTCGGAGAATTTATGCAGACAACCCTGCAACGTGAAGGTGTCGATATCGGCAAGATGTTCCGCATTGACGGCCAGCGAACTTCAACGGTTCTGGTATCGCTGGATACGGAAGGCGAACGCCACTTCACCTTTATGGTCCGTCCTTCCGCCGATCTCTTTTTGCGCACCGATTGCCTGCCGTCATTTGCCCAAGGTGAAGGTCTGCATCTTTGCTCAATAGCCCTGAGTGCTGAGCCCTCACGCGGCGCGGCGCTGCATGCCATGCACGCCATCAGGCAGGCGGGTGGCTGGGTAAGTTTTGACCCTAATCTGCGTGCGGACCTGTGGCCGGATGCTGACGAAATGGCCCGGTCCGTGGCTCAGGCTTTTGAGCTGGCAGACATCATCAAGTTGTCTGAGGATGAGCTGGTTTTCTTAACCGGCCTTGCAATTCTGGAACAGGGGATCGACCAGTTTACGGCACGTTACCAGCCTGCTTTATTACTGGTCACACGCGGCAGTCAGGGCGTCAGCGTCTGGCAGGCGGGTCGCCTGCAGCACTTTGCCGCTCCGCAAGTTGAAGTAACGGATACTACCGGTGCCGGCGATGCCTTTGTGGCCGGACTGCTGGCGGCACTGGTGCAGGAAACAAATCCGCTGCAACCACAGCGGCTGGATTTCGCCGTGCAGCAGGCGCAGCATAGCGGTGCTGCGGCCACCACCGCGAAAGGGGCTATGACCGCCCTGCCTTACGCTAAAGACCTCGTCCGCTTCAGCCAGTAGCAGACATTCCCCGAGTCATTCCCGCTGCCGTTCAAAAACGTCACGCGTTTCTGAACGGCACGGTGGCTGGCCCGAAGGGCACGAGCGGGTGAAAAGAGGCCGCTGCCCCGTCGGCAACCTGAAGTATTGCCGGGATAATTGCTAACCAGGTCACACTTCCCTGTTTGGGTTAATAAATCTGGTTGAACAGCATAATTCATTTCGCTTACCCTCCTGTCGAACCGGTTTAGCATAAAAATAAAACCATTACCTGGGAAAGCGTTAAATGACCAAACCTTATCTGATTTCTCTGGCTATCGGCGTTGCCCTGGCCACGCCGGCTATCGGCTATGCGGCCCCGACTCTGAGCAGTCTTGAGGCGCGGATGATTGCCATGGAACAACGCCTGCAACAGGCTGAAAATCGCGCTGCTCAGGCTGAAACGCGCGCCAGCGAGGCGGAAAAGCAGGTTGCGCGCCTGGAAAAACAGGCAGCGCAGTCTGACATTCAGCCGGTGGCCGCTGCTCCGGCTGCGGTGAGCGCCACTTCTCCAGCGCCCGTGGCTGCGCTGCCCGCACCGACCATGGCGGCAAGTGAGGGGTTTGAGTTCCATGGCTATGCGCGTTCCGGGCTGATTATGAACGATTCAGCGGCCGGAACGCAGAGCGGGCCGTATCTCACCCCGGCCGGAGAAACCGGAGGTGCCGTGGGCCGTCTGGGCAATGAGAACAATACTTACGTTGAACTCAATCTTGAACACAAGCAGCGCCTGGCCAACGGCGCCACCACCCGCTTCAAAGCCATGCTGGCAGACGGGCAGCGTGACTATAACGACTGGACAGGCAGCACCAGTGAACTGAATATTCGCCAGGCGTTTGTCGAGCTGGGTAGCCTGCCGACCTTCAGCGGCGTATTTGCTGACAGTACCCTGTGGGCCGGTAAACGTTTTGACCGTGATAATTTCGATATTCACTGGCTTGATTCGGATGTGGTGTTCCTTGCCGGAACCGGCGGCGGCATCTATGACCTGCAGTGGCAGAACGGGCTGAAAAGTAACTTCTCACTGTACGGGCGTAACTTTGGCGATGTTGAAGCGATTGACAACACCATCCAGAACTACATCGTCACCAGCAATAACTTTGCCGGCCCGTTGCAGCTGATGGTTAGCGGTTTACGTGCCAAAGACAACGATCTGCGCGTGAATAAGAGCCGTGAAAATCACAACGCCGGCGACAGCGGCCTCCACGCCATGCTGGCATTACACAACGACAGCTTTTGGGGCATGCGGGAAGGCACGGCGAAAACTGCGCTGCTGTATGGCCGTGGCCTTGGCGCCGAAGTTAAAAGCATTGGTGCGGACGGCAATCTGACCCAACAGGCGGAAACCTGGCGGCTGGCGAGTTACGGTGTCACGCCAATTAACAACACGTGGAGCTTTGCTCCGGCAGTGCTGGCGCAAAACAGCAGCGATCGATACGCCGCCGGCGACCGTTACCGCTGGGCAACGCTCAACGCACGCCTGATCCAGGCTATAAACCAGAATTTCGCACTGGCTTACGAGGGAAGCTATCAATACCTTGACCTCGATCCGCAAGGCTACAAAGACCGTCAGGCCGTGTCCGGCAGCTTCTGGAAGCTGACCTTCGCCCCAACCTTTAAAGTTGCGGACATTGGCGACTTCTTTACCCGCCCTGAAATCCGCCTGTTTGCCAGCTGGATGGACTGGAACAGCTCTCTCGATCGCTATGCCAGCGATGATGCTTTTGGCAGCAGCGGCTTCGCTGCCGGTGGCCAATGGAACTTTGGCGTACAGATGGAAACCTGGTTCTGATACCCGCCTGATAACATGAAATGATGGTGAAAAAGTGAATATTGAAAAAACAGCCCGTGAACTGATACCGCTGCTAGGCGGCCGTGAGAATATTGCCAGCGCCGCGCACTGCGCCACACGTCTGCGCCTGGTAATGGCAGACGACGAAAAAGTACAGAAAGAGGCGATAGAAGCGCTGGAAGGGGTCAAAGGCTGCTTCCGAAATGCCGGTCAGATGCAGATCATCTTCGGCAGCGGCATCGTCAATAAAGTCCATGCGGCCTTTGTGCGTGAGGCCGGGATCGGCGAGTCGAGTAAAAGCGAAGTCGCAGATATCGCGACGAAAAAACTCAACCCGCTACAGCGCATTGCACGTGTGTTGTCCAATATTTTCGTCCCGATCATTCCGGCGATTGTCGCTTCCGGTTTGCTGATGGGCCTGCTGGGGATGGTGAAAACCTATGGTTGGGTCGGCTCCGGCAGCGCGCTGTTTATTATGCTGGATATGTGCAGCTCTGCAGCGTTTATCATCTTGCCCGTCCTGATCGGTTTTACCGCCGCGCGTGAGTTCGGCGGTAACCCCTATCTCGGCGCGACGCTGGGCGGGATCCTCACTCACCCCGCACTGACTAACGCCTGGGGCGTTGCCAGCGGTTTCCATACCATGAACTTCTTCGGACTGGAAATTGCGATGATCGGCTATCAGGGCACGGTGTTCCCGGTTCTGCTGGCAGTGTGGTTTATGAGCCACTGCGAGAAGCGCCTGCGGCAGATAATTCCCGATGCGCTGGATATTATCCTGACGCCGTTCCTCACGGTGATTATCTCCGGCTTTGTTGCGCTGCTGATCATCGGCCCGGCGGGGCGCGCTTTCGGTGACGGTCTTTCCCTGGTTCTGAGCACGCTGATCGGCCATGCAGGCTGGCTGGCCGGGCTGCTGTTTGGCGGACTTTATTCGGTTATTGTTATCACCGGCGTGCATCACAGCTTCCACGCGGTTGAAGCCGGGCTGCTGGGTAACCCCTCCATTGGCGTGAATTTCCTGCTGCCGATCTGGTCGATGGCTAACGTGGCACAGGGCGGAGCCTGCCTGGCCGTATGGTTCAAAACCCGCGATGTCAAAGTTCGCAGCATTGTCGTGCCTTCTGGCTTCTCTGCCCTGCTGGGAATTACGGAGGCGGCCATTTTCGGGGTTAACCTGCGCTACATTAAACCGTTTATTGCCGGGTTGGCCGGCGGCGCGTTGGGCGGTGCATGGGTGGTCAGCATGCATGTCAATATGACCGCCGTGGGCCTGACCGCCCTGCCCGGTATGGCGATCGTTCAGGCCAGCTCGCTGGTCAATTATCTCATCGGCATGGTTATCGCTTTTACTACTGCTTTCGTGCTGTCCCTGCTGCTGAAAATCAAGTTTGAGGTTAAAGCATGAGCGAAGCCCATTTGCTGAAACAGGCGCTGCGCGCAGTCCTGAGCGGTCAGCAGCGCGCGGCGCGTGACCACCACCGCCCGATGTGGCACCTTGCCCCTCCTGTCGGGTTACTGAACGATCCTAATGGCTTTATCCATTTCGAACAGCGCTATGTGTTGTGCTACCAGTGGAACCCGCTGGACTGCAAGCACGGCGCCAAGTTCTGGGGACAGTGGAGCTCCTGCGATTTGGTGCACTGGCGGCATGAGCCGCTGGCGTTAGCCCCCTCAGAAAACTATGAAAGCCACGGCTGTTATTCAGGTTGCGCGGTGAATAATCAGGGCGTACTGACGCTCATCTACACCGGTAACGTCAAGTTCGACGACGGCAGCCGCACGGCCTGGCAATGCCTGGCGACACGCGATCAACAGGGCGAATTCCATAAGCTGGGGCCGGTGCTGGCGCTGCCGGAGGGCTATACCGGCCACGTGCGTGACCCCAAAGTGTGGCAGCACGATGGCCAGTGGTATATGGTGCTCGGCGCACAGGATCTGCAGCTACAGGGCAAGGTACTGCTGCTGCGGTCGGCTGACCTGCACCATTGGACACTGCTGGGCGAAATTGCCGGCAGTCAGCTTAACGGCCTGGGCGACTTTGGTTATATGTGGGAATGCCCGGATCTGTTTGAGCTGGACGGCAGTCATGTTCTGGTGGTCTGCCCCCAGGGGCTGGCGAGCGAGGCAAGGCGATACCGCAATACCTTCCAGAGCGGTTATTTTTGCGGCCAGCTTGACCATGACAGCGCCAGCTTCTGTCACGGACAGTTTCAGGAACTGGATCACGGATTTGAGTTTTATGCGCCGCAAACCTGTTTAAGCGATGATGGCAGACGGCTGCTGATTGGCTGGATGGGCATCCCGGATGACGATGAGTTTTATCAGCCCACCAAAGCGCACGGCTGGATGCATACCCTGACCTGCCCGCGCGAGCTGACGCTGTGCGCGGGCCGGATCCACCAGCAGCCGGCGCGCGAACTGCAACAGCTGCGCCAGCAGGAAACCCGGCTTGTTGGCTGTGCCGAAGATCTGCCGGCGCTGGATATTGGCAGCGCTGAGCTGGAACTGTCTGTCGACGGCGTCTGCCATGCCAGGTTTGGCGACAGGCTAACGCTGTGCATAGATCGGCCGGGCATCACGCTGCGCCGGAATAATCTGCGCAGCGGCGACGTGGAAGAGCGCTACTGGATGGGCGAGGTGCGCACGTTGCGCATTCTCTGTGACAGTTCCAGCATTGAGATATTTATTAACGATGGCGAAGGGGTGATGTCGTCACGCTACTTCCCCGCAGCGGAGCCGCGACTGCGTTTTAGCGGCAGCGCGCAGATAGCGCTGCGCTACTGGAGGCTGCAACAATGCGTGATAGAATAAGACTACGATCCATCGCGCCTAATCCACTGTGACTAAAAACAAACGTATTACCATTAACGATATTGCCCGGCTGGCGGGAGTGTCAAAATCCACCGCCAGCCTGGTGCTGAACGGCCGGGGAAAAGAGCTTCGCGTAGCGCAAGGAACTCGCGATCGCGTGCTGGAAATCGCCCGCCAGCAGCACTATCAGCCCAGTATTCACGCCCGCGCGCTCAACTCCAACCGCAGTCATACCCTCGGGCTGGTGGTGCCGGAGATGACCAATCACGGTTTTGCACGGTTTTCACATGAGCTTGAAACGCTGTGCCGCGATGCCGGCTTACAGCTGCTCATCGCCTGTACCGCCGAAAATGCCAGTCAGGAAACTCTGGCGGTAAACAACCTCATCCAGCGTCAGGTTGACGGGCTTATCGTCGCCTCAAGCATGTTAAACGACGCGCAGTATCAGAAAATTAACCAGCAGCTGCCAGTGGTATTGTTTGACCGCCACCTTGGTGATTCATCGCTGCCGCTGGTGATCACCGCCTCCGCGGAGCCAACCGCCATGCTGATACAGGCGGTTATGCGCGAAGGCTATGACGAGATCTATTTTTTCGGCGGACAGCCGCGCATTTCGCCCACGCGCGACCGCCTTGCCGGGTTTCATCTTGGCCTGCAGCGTGCCGGGATCACGGCCAAACCAGAATGGATTATGCACGGACACTATCATGCCAGCTCAGGCTACGAACTGTTTGCGGAACTCTACGCGCAGCTTGGGCGCGTGCCACAGGCGCTGTTTTGTGCCGCCTGCGGGCTGCAGGAAGGCGTGCTGCGCTATCTTAGCCGACATCACCTGCTGAATACCCCGATGCATCTGAGCAGCTTTGACGATCACTACCTGTATGACGCGTTGTCAGTCAGCATTGATACCGTGGAACAGGATGAACGCCTGCTGGCCTGGAACTGCTTTGAGATGGTCACACAGCTGATTGACGAGCAGACGCCACCATCCACCCAGCGTTGGCTGCCGGCGCGCATAAAGTGGCGGCGCGCCACTCCTTTCGGCAATGGCATGTGATGCGGGCAGCCCGCACGCCAGGCAAGCATGCTTTCTGTTGGTCAATTAACGACACAAGCAGGACTTGTTCCGCAGACAGTCTGTTTTCATCACATAATGGCAACAAAACGGGGTTTAAACAGCTTATTAAATTTGGTTACGAACGATAAAGTTCACTATCTTCATTACGATAGAATAAAAACAGCCATATTAATGCCACTGAGACTCTTTTCATCAAACAGTCCATGAAATGACACAAACAGTTCTGACAGCTGAAAAAAAGGTATACTTTCATCACTTGTCTTACATTTTGTCAGACTGTGTCTAACCGACCTGCAGAGTTGCTTCAGGTCACGGGCCATGGATAAGGAGCGTTTGCCGATGAATACACACGACAGCATTAAAACCCGTCATAAAGAGTCTTCCCTGCTTTTACCCATCGCTGCACTGGTTATTTTAGGGTTTTGGGGCAATACATCTTCCATTGCGTTGGTGACAATAATCAATCTGGTTGCGCTGGTGGCAATCCTCAGTAGCGCTTTCAGTGTGGTACGGCACGCCGACGTGCTGGCACATCGTCTTGGCGAGCCTTATGGCTCTTTGATCCTTAGCCTGTCGGTGGTGATTCTGGAGGTCAGCCTGATTTCCGCGCTGATGGCCACCGGTGACGCCGCGCCGGCGCTAATGCGCGATACGCTCTATTCCATCATCATGATCGTGACCTGCGGACTGGTGGGTTTTGCTTTGTTGCTTGGCGGGCGTAAATTTGCCACCCAGTACGTTAACCTGGCCGGCGTTAAGCAGTACCTGATTGCCATCTTTCCGTTAGCCATGATTGTGCTGGTGTTGCCAAATGCGCTGCCGGGCGGCAATCTCACCGTTGCCCAGGCATTGTTGGTTTCAGCCATTTCAGCGGCAATGTACGGGGTATTCCTGTTGATACAGACTAAAACTCACCAGAGTCTGTTTGTCTATGAGCATGAAGATGAAGGGGAAGATCCGCAGCAGGGGAAGCCATCCTCTCATTCCAGTACCTGGCATACTCTGTGGCTTATCGTGCATCTGATTGCGGTGATTGCGGTCACCAAAATGAATGCCATTACCCTGGAATCGCTGTTGACCGGGCTGGATGCTCCGGAACAGTTTACCGGTTTCCTGGTGGCACTGTTGATCCTTTCACCTGAAGGGTTAGGCGCGATCAAAGCGGTGCTGGCCAACCAGGTACAGCGTGCAATGAACCTGTTTTTCGGTTCAGTGCTGGCCACCATTTCACTCACCGTTCCTGCGGTGACAATTATCGCCACCCTGACGGGACAACAGCTGATCTTTGGTCTGGAAGCGCCGCAGATGGTGGTCATGATTTCGGCTCTGCTGCTGTGCCAGATATCATTCTCAACCGGCCGCACCAATGTTCTGAACGGCGCGGCGCATCTGGCGTTGTTTATTGCTTATATGATGACAGTCATGCTTTGATTTACGCCGGGGGACGGCTTACCCTGTCCCCTTTCAGCCAGCGCACCAACGCACCTGCCGCTTTAAGTCTGGCGGGTATAGCCTGAATAATTCGAGCTGCAGGAAGACGGCAAATGTGTGGATGCCGATGCGCTGACACCAGTCAGTGATTCGGGTGAACGCATGCAGCCAACGCACCTGCCGCTTGAAGTTTAGCGGGTGTTATTGTTGGGCCTGCACCTTATACTCCAGCGAATGACCGCTTCCCGTCAGCGTCAGGCTTTGCGCGGTTACCTTAACGGCAGCGCCGTTGATCAGTACCGTACTTAACGTCTGTTCCCACTGATTTAGCAGCGGGTCGCTGCACATCATCCGGGTTGATGCCAGCTGCGGCACCTTCAACTGGCCGCTCTCCAGCTTGCCCTGACCGAAGAAGCGGTTACACATCACACCGCTTACCTTTAACCCGGCGTCAAAACTGATACCCGGCTTGATGCCATCACGCAAGGCCACCGCTTTTCCATCCACAGCGCTTAGCACAAACATCCGGTTTGCCAACAGTGCGCTGTCAGACTGTGCGGCACTGCCGCCACAGCCGCTCACGGCGACGGCGGCCAGCAGTAACAAGCTACTTTTCTTCATCATCATTCCTTACGATACTTTCCATTTTGGCTTAAAACGCATTGTGCCGCAGCAGTAACGGGCCGGTGATTGCCCATGGGCTTCAGATATCAGTGACTGGTATCAAGCTGCGGGAAACTTTTTATCAAATCGTCGATGGCTTTCATCTGCAACAGGAACGGCTCAAGCTTGTCCAGCGGCAGAGCCGACGGGCCGTCGCACTTGGCATTTGCCGGATCCGGATGCGCCTCGATAAACAGCCCCGCAATGCCCACCGCCATCCCGGCGCGAGCCAGTTCGGTCACCTGACCGCGACGGCCGCCGGATGCGGCACCCATCGGATCGCGGCACTGCAACGCATGGGTGACGTCAAAAATAACCGGACTGTTAGCCGATACCTGCTTCATCACGTTGAAGCCCAGCATGTCGACCACCAGGTTGTCGTAGCCAAAATTAGCGCCGCGATCGCACAGAATAACCTTTTCGTTACCCCCTTCAGCGAATTTGTCGACGATATTCCCCATTTGTCCCGGGCTGACAAACTGCGGCTTTTTGACGTTGATCACCGCACCGGTCTTCGCCATCGCTTCAACTAAATCAGTCTGGCGCGCAAGGAACGCGGGCAGCTGGATAACGTCCACCACGTCGGCCACCGTCTGCGCCTGACTTGCTTCGTGGACGTCAGTGATAATTTTCACCCCAAAGGCCTGTTTGATTTCCTGGAAGATTTTCATCCCCTCTTCCAGCCCCGGCCCGCGGTAGGAGTGAATAGAAGAACGGTTGGCTTTATCAAACGAGGCTTTGAACACATAAGGGATGCCCAGTTTCTGGGTAACGGTGACGTAATGTTCACAGATACGCATCGCCAGATCGCGTGATTCCAGCACGTTCATGCCGCCAAACAGCACGAAAGGCAGATCGTTTGCTACTTTGATATCGCCAATGTTAACCACTTTTTGTTTCATCTCTTCGCCTTATTTCTTGGATTCACTTAAGTTAGTGAAGGACAATCTGTTTCTGTTCTATGGAATGAATCTGAATTTTAATCATCTCGCTGATCGGATCTTCCGGGCACTGTTCCACAAAGTAGGTCAGATCGCTGAGCGCGACGTGTGCGCATTCAAGCTGGGCAAAGATGAGTCCGCGATCGCGAATTTCATAGGGATCTTCCGGGTCCATTTGCACCAGCACTTCGCTGGCATGCAGTGCCAACTCCATCTGCTTTTCGTCCATTAGCGCGGACTTAAGGGCATCAAGCATTTTACGTAATACCATCATGGGTTCAGCTTCCTGGAGATCGTCTTCATACAACTCTGCCCCCGGCCCGATATTCCCTTTCAGCCACACTTCCAGCTGGTGTTCATCCAGCGTTTCGCCGTCAAAAGGGTTTATCAGCCACAGATTTTGATCAACCCATTCTGCTCGCAAAATCAGCTGCGTCGGGAAGATCACCGGCAGCAGAGGAAGGTTGAGCTTGCCGGCAATATGCAGAAAAATGATGCCGAGTGACACCGCGGTCCCCTTACGAGTACGCAGTACCTTATCCAGCCACAACGTATCCGAAAGGCGGTAAACCCCACTGGCTCCACCAAACCCCCAGCGGCCCCAAAAAAGTTCAATCAGTTGCTCAAACTGCAAATCCGCAGCCAGTTCAGGGGAGATTTCAGCACGCGCTTCATCCACCAGCGCCGAAAGCTGGTTTCTGGCATATTCCGCCGGGAAGTCGCTGCGAATAGACTGCGATGCAGTAATCATCGCTTCACTCAGTGATGTGGTACTAAAATCGAACTCGACCAGTGACATTATACCCACCCCGGCAGTGTCATTTTAATGGTGGCTAACCTGATAACCGCCAACAAGGCGACCAGTGCCACAACAAACGCCAGCCAACGCACTTTCTGCGCGCGTGGACGGCGTTCCAGGGCGATAAAGCTCAGAACCAGGCAGATGATAACGCCAAACAGTTTTACGGTCAGCCCGCCGGGCTGCGTACTGCACGGGCAGAATTGAGTCACTGTCACCAGCAACCCGCCTGTGATCGGCAGCGTATCATTCAGCTGCGATATAATGCGCCCCCCCTGCCCTGGCAACAGGGTTACATGCGTTTGTAACCCGTCGAAACGCAGTACCAACATCAACAGGGTGATGGCGAAGGTTAGCAGATAAAGATTTTTCTGCGGAATGTACCAGGCGGCCATTTAAAGTTCCTTATTAACGGTTTTTTGCCCGAAGGTGACGCGATCGTTACCGCCGTAATCCTGGCAAGTTTCAATCCGGCAATAGTGGTTGTCACTTAAAATTTGTCGTATCTGTGCACCCTGCTGCCAGCCGTGCTCTAACAGCAGCCACCCGCCATTGGCTAAATATTGCCCGGCCTGAGCGGCGATAATTTTGATATCGGCCAGCCCGCCATCGCCAGCAACCAGCGCGCTGGCGGGTTCGAAGCGCACGTCACCCTGTGACAGGTGCTTATCTGCGGCATCAATATAGGGTGGATTGCTGACAATGACGGCAAACTGCTGTGGCTTAAGCGCCGAGAACCAGTTGCCCGGCATAAAGGTGGCGTTAGCCAGGCCCAGCCTGGCGGCATTGTGCTGTGCCAGCGCAACGGCGGCCGGAATGCGATCAATTCCACTGATCTGGCAGTCCGGGCGTTCACTGGCCAGCGCCAGCGCTATCGCTCCGCTGCCGGTGCCGAGATCCAGTATCGAACAGGCCGCGTCAGGAAGATGCGCCAGCGCCTGCTCCACCAGCACTTCGCTGTCCGGGCGTGGGATGAGCGTATCCGGCGTTACGTTCAACGAAAGCGACCAGAACTCGCGTTCCCCGGTCAGGTAAGCTATCGGCTCGCCGGCCGCGCGCCGCGTGAGAAGCGCATGGAGTTGTTCCAGCGCGGCTGCATCCAGCACGCTGTCATCAAATCCGATCAGCCAGGCGCGGGATTTACCGGTCACTAACTGCAGCAGGATCTCCGCGTCACGTTTCGGACTTTCACTTTCGCTAAGTTGCGCTGTTGCAGCACGCAGCCAGTCACGTATCTGCATTAGTCCTGCCCGGCAAGCGCCGCCAGCTGGTCGGCCTGATATTCCTGCACGATTGGCTCAATGAGCGCATCGAGCTTACCTTCCATGGCCTCATCCAGACGATAAATGGTGAGGTTGATCCGATGGTCGGTCACACGGCCCTGGGGGAAGTTATAAGTACGGTTGCGGTCGGAACGATCGCCGCTGCCAAGCAGATTACGCCGTGTCGACGACTCTTCCTGCTGGCGGCGCGCCATTTCAGCAGCACGAATACGTGAACCGAGCACGCCAAGCGCTTTGGCTTTGTTTTTGTGTTGAGAACGTTCGTCCTGGCACTCGACCACGATCCCGGTTGGCAGGTGGGTAATACGGATAGCCGAGTCGGTGGTGTTTACGTGCTGCCCTCCCGCCCCGGAGGATCGGAAGGTATCTATTTTCAGATCGGACGGATTGATATCCGGCAGCTCCGCTTCCGGCAGCTCAGGCATGACCGCCACGGTGCAGGCCGAAGTGTGGATGCGACCCTGCGATTCCGTTTCCGGTACGCGCTGAACGCGATGCCCGCCGGATTCGAACTTCAGCCGTCCGTAAGCCCCCTCGCCGATCACTTTGGCGATCACCTCTTTGTACCCCCCGTGCTCGCCTTCGTTGGCGCTCATCACTTCGACCTTCCAGCGCCTGGATTCGGCATAACGACTGTACATGCGGAACAGGTCGCCGGCGAAAATCGCCGCTTCGTCACCGCCGGTTCCGGCGCGCACTTCAAGATAGCAGTTACGTTCATCATCGGGATCTTTTGGCAGCAGCAGCACCTGTAGCTGTTGCTCCAGGTCTTCACAGGTGGCGCGCGCTGCCTGTAACTCGTCCTGCGCCATTTCGCGCATTTCAGCATCACCAAGCATCATTTCTGCGGCGGCAATGTCTTCCTGGCACTGCTGCCACTGACGGAAACACTGGCTGACGTCGGTCAATTGGGCATATTCACGCGATAACGCGCGAAAACGTTCCTGATCGGCAATGACGCCCGCATCGCCCAGCATTGCCTCGACCTCTTCGTGGCGCTCCTGCAAGGCTTCCAGTTTGGCAACAATAGAAGGCTTCATTTGTATCATTTTACCTTGTAAAAAGTGGGACCTGAGACGCTAATCCAGCCCAAGGCTGTCGCGTAAAATTTGCAGACGTTCGCCATCGCCATCGCGAGCGGCCTGCTGAAGAGATTTGGTAGGGACGTGGATCAAACGGTTAGTCAGCTTATGAGCCAGTTCACGCAGCACCTGTTCGGCATCCGCCCCCTGCTGCAGTGACTGAATGGCGCGCGCTTCCAGGTCGGCGCGCACCCTGTCCGCCTGTGAACGGTAATCGCGAATGGTTTCAACCGCGCTCTGCGAGCGCAGCCAGCACATAAACTCGCTACTTTCCTGCACCACGATGGTTTCGGCCTGAACCGCTGCGGCCTGGCGCTGTGCCATATTGCTTGCAATAATCGCCTGCAGATCGTCAACGCTGTAAAGATAGGCGTTTGGCAATTTCCCGACTTCCGGTTCCACATCACGCGGCACGGCAATATCAACCAACAGCATGGGCTGATTACGCCGTTTTTTCAGCGCCCGCTCGACCATTCCTTTACCAATTATTGGCAGCGGACTGGCGGTGGAGCTGATAATAATATCGGCTTCAGCGAGGCGCTCGTCGATCTCTGCCAGGCTAATGACTTCAGCGTCAACTTCGTCGGCCAGCAGCTGTGCGCGCGCTGGCGTGCGGTTGGCGATCATCAATTTCTGCACCTTATGTTGGTGCAGATGGCGGGCTGCAAGTTCGATGGTTTCCCCGGCACCAACCAGTAATACACTGACCGTCGCCAGCGATTCGAAGATCTGACGTGCCAGGGTACAGGCGGCAAAAGCCACCGAGACCGCACTGGCACCAATCTCCGTTTCGCTACGCACCCGCTTAGCCACGGAAAACGACTTCTGAAACATGCGCTCCAGCTCGCTGTCCAGCGAATGCCCACGCTGAGAATCGGCAAAGGCTTTTTTTACCTGGCCAAGAATTTGTGGTTCACCCAGCACCAGCGAATCAAGCCCGCTGGCAACGCGCATCAGGTGGCTGACCGCCTCATTGTCATGATGCCAGTAGAGGCTTTGCAGCACCTCGTCAGGACGCAAATGATGATAATCACATAGCCAGGCTATCAGCTGGTCTTGCAGATTTTCATGCTGCTCAACGCTAAGGTACAACTCGGTACGGTTACAGGTAGACAGCACCACGCCGCCCTGCACCTGCGGCTGAGCCAGCAGGCTGTTGAGCGCCTGTTCAAGGGTATCTGGCGTGAACGTCACACGCTCACGCAGGGCCACGGGTGCCGTTTTGTGATTAATTCCGAGAGCCAGTAACGTCATGGTGACAGGTCGGGGAGATCCCACTGTTGATAGGGTTTTGTGAGCCGCATTCTACAAGATGAGCGAGGTCAATAAAAGACATGCTTCGTCTATCCCTGTAACAAGATATACCTTTCTCTGGTTAAATCAGTTCATTTGCTCATTGACGGCGTCAGTTTAGCTGGTTAGCGTGAACGGTTGATGCGGCAAGTATGCCCGAACCGAGTCTGAGGAGCTGACCCTGTTATGTTATCGTCGAATCGCCGCCTGTTGCGGCTTCTTCCCCTCGCCAGCCTGCTGTTGACAGCCTGTGGCCTGCACACACAGCCACAAAAACCGGGACAAAGCCCGACCGCCGTGCAGTGGCGCCAGCATCAGCAGGCGGTACAAAATATTCATCAGTATCAAACCCGCGGGGCTTTTGCCTGGCTTTCCGATCGGCAGAAAGTGTATGCCCGTTTCAACTGGCAGCAAACCGCACCGGATCGCTACCGCCTGTTGCTGACCAATCCGCTGGGCAGCACTGAACTGCAGTTGGACCAGCAGGGTCAGGTAGCTCAGATCGTCGATAACAAAGGTAAACGCTACGTGAGTAACGATGCCGCGCAGATGATTTCCCAATTGACCGGGATGACGATTCCGCTGAATAACCTGCGCCAGTGGATGGTCGGCCTGCCGGGCGATGCCGCTGACTTTACGCTGGATGACCAGTACCGCCTTCGCGAAGTCAACTACAGTGAAGAAGGCCTGCAATGGCACGTCACCTACCAGGCTTATCATAATGAGCAAAACCCGCAGCTGCCTGCCAGTATCGAGCTGCAACAGGGCGACGAGCGCATTAAGCTGAAGATGGATAGCTGGACCTTAAAATGATAACCACTTGGCCTGCGCCGGCAAAACTCAATCTGTTTCTGTACATCACTGACCGTCGTCCGGACGGCTATCATAATCTGCAGACGCTGTTTCAGTTCCTCGATTATGGCGATACCCTGACGATTGAAACTGATCAGAGTGGCGAGCTGCAACTGTTAAGCCCGCTGGTCGGCGTGCCCGACGATGAAAATCTGATTATTCGCGCAGCAAAATTGCTGCGCCAACAGGCACAAATATCCGGCACACTGCCTGCTAACTCCGGTGCAAAGCTCGCGGTGACAAAACGGTTGCCGATGGGCGGCGGTTTGGGCGGCGGCTCTTCCAACGCCGCTACGGTGCTGGTGGCGCTGAATCATCTGTGGCAGACCGGCTTCAGTTTCGCCCAGCTGGCCGACTTTGGCTTGCAGCTGGGCGCCGACGTCCCGGTATTTGTCCACGGCTTTGCCGCATTTGCCGAGGGCGTTGGCGAGCGGCTGACTCCGGTTTCTCCCGCTGAAAAATGGTACCTGGTGATGCACCCGGGCATCAGTATCGCCACTCCGTTAGTCTTTAACGATCCAGCACTGACCAGAAACACGCCACATCGGGAAATCAGCGCCTTATTATCGAGCGAATTCCGCAATGATTGTGAAGCAGTCGTAAGAAATCGTTTTCGCGAGGTTGAACAGCTCGTTTCCTGGCTGCTAGAATACGCGCCGTCACGCCTGACCGGGACGGGTGCTTGTGTGTTTGCAGAATTTGACACCGAGTGCGCGGCTCGTCAGGTGTTTGAGCTGGCTCCGCAAGGGTTGCAGGGGTTTGTAGCGCGGGGCGTTAACGTCTCACCGCTGCACCGCACCCTTACGCAGCAAATGAGTTAATGTGACAGCGTCACACTGATCCTGATGCTGCACAACTGCTCTTAAATAACCCGAGTCATTGGCACGTTAGTAAAGCGGCAAGTGCACTCCCTGATCGGTTGCTTACTGAGTAAGTGACTGAGACGATGATTCGCAGCCAACGCTGCTACGGCGTCAAGGACGTCGGGTAAGACACCCGTATGAAAACGTCAACAGTATTCCGCCCAGTGCTGTTTTCGATATTTCATTCTCTGGACGCAAAGCCTGAGGTTCTTCTCGTGCCTGATATGAAGCTTTTTGCTGGTAACGCCACCCCGGAACTAGCACAACGTATTGCCAACCGCCTTTACACCAGCCTGGGTGACGCCGCCGTCGGTCGTTTCAGCGATGGGGAAGTGAGCGTACAAATTAACGAAAATGTACGCGGTGGTGATATTTTCATCATCCAGTCCACCTGTGCTCCGACCAATGACAACCTGATGGAGCTGGTTGTGATGGTTGATGCACTGCGTCGCGCTTCCGCCGGGCGTATTACGGCAGTGATCCCCTACTTTGGCTATGCACGACAGGATCGCCGCGTGCGTTCCGCCCGTGTTCCTATTACGGCTAAAGTGGTTGCCGACTTCCTTTCCAGCGTTGGCGTTGACCGCGTTCTGACTGTGGATCTGCACGCTGAACAGATTCAGGGCTTCTTTGACGTCCCGGTTGATAACGTATTTGGCAGCCCCATCCTGCTGGAAGATATGCTGCAGATTGGCCTGGAAAATCCGATTGTGGTCTCGCCGGATATCGGCGGTGTGGTTCGTGCGCGAGCGATTGCTAAACTGCTGAACGATACGGATATGGCGATTATCGATAAGCGCCGTCCGCGAGCCAACGTTTCGCAAGTGATGCATATCATCGGCGATGTGGCTGGCCGTGACTGCGTGCTGGTCGACGATATGATCGATACTGGTGGAACCT
Source organism: Erwinia amylovora (assembly GCF_017161565.1). Taxonomy (NCBI): domain Bacteria; kingdom Pseudomonadati; phylum Pseudomonadota; class Gammaproteobacteria; order Enterobacterales; family Erwiniaceae; genus Erwinia; species Erwinia amylovora. Next base: position 1,671,032 of record NZ_CP066796.1, on the reverse strand, counting down.
TATGCAAGGCAGCGGAAGCCCTGAAAGAGCGCGGGGCGAAGCGTGTATTTGCCTACGCCACCCATCCTATCTTCTCGGGTAATGCGGTTGAAAACCTGCGTAACTCGGTGATTGATGAGGTGGTGGTGTGCGATACCATCCCACTGCCGGAGGAGATCAAAGCGTTGCCTAACGTGCGTACGCTGACTCTGTCAGGCATGCTGGCTGAAGCGATTCGTCGTATCAGTAATGAAGAGTCAATTTCTGCGATGTTCGAGCATTAACAGGCCACAAGCCGACTGAAGCCGGTGCCCGCTCCGGCCGTTGTGCATTGGCATCATTTAACTCAGGCCCTGCCGTTTAGCGCCGGGTAGCAAACTCGCTCTTCCAGCCTGTGAGGGACAGGGTCATGCCTGTCCCCTTTTTTTGGCCTGCGTTCAGACGACCCGCTGATTACATTGACCAGCAAGTTCAGAACACACGGCAGGTAATGGCCGATCATGGCAAAACAAACGCCGGGGTCGCGGCATCAGTTCTGCGACAACAGAGGATGCCGCTAACACTTTTTTCCACCGACTCAAGTAAAGTTCACTTCGCCCTATTGGTGATGATGATACCGATCACCAGCGCGACGGCAGCGCGAGTCACCACAGTGACGCACCCAGTAATACCGGTCAGTGATTTTCTCACGGCCGCTTATTCTGGCTCCGGCCAGCCACAGTAAAGCGCCGATAAAGATGCTGAAAATAGCCCCATTAACCATAAACTGCGGCAAGCCAAGCTGTGGAAACTGATTGACCACCGAAAAAACGATGCCGGCGATCATTACCGCCAGTCCCAATATCATCAGACTATTACCCAGCAGATGGGTATGTTGTCGCTTCATTCGACACCTCCAGACATGTTCAGGAAGCAGGTTCCATTGCAAGACAGGGTTAGTCTAAAAAATATCAAGCATTATTGATGAGTCAGCGATCACATTTAACCGGGATGATTTGACGATACTTTACGTTCAGGCCCGGTCTGATGTCAGCACGTAAATAATTTACTCAATATCGCCGTTACTTATCGGCTTAAGCGCAGATCTTTGAGTTCTCTGCGCCGCTTCAGTAAACTAGCCGCTTTCATCCTTACGTTGCAGGAAATAGATAAGTGAGCCGTATTAAACTGATTGTTGGCCTGGCAAATCCCGGCGCTGAATATGCCGCCACGCGCCATAATGCGGGGGCGTGGTATGTTGATTTGCTGGCCGAACGTCATAATCGGTCTTTAAAACCAGAGAGCAAATTCTTCGGCTATACCGCACGCCTGAATATCGGCGGGGAAGATGTGCGCTTGCTGGTACCCACCACCTTCATGAACCTTAGCGGTAAGGCAGTCGCTGCGATGGCGACGTTTTATCGTATTCCTGCTGACGAAATCCTGGTTGCTCATGATGAACTGGACCTGCCGCCTGGCGTGGCGAAATTCAAACAAGGCGGCGGTCATGGCGGTCACAACGGCCTCAAAGATATCATCAGCAAGCTGGGCAACAACGTGAATTTCCATCGCCTGCGCATTGGCATCGGCCATCCGGGTGACCGTAACCAAGTGGTGGGATTCGTGCTGGGTAAACCTCAGGCTGCGGAAAAAGCGTTAATAGATAATGCGGTAGATGAAGCAGCACGTTGTACCGAAGTGTGGCTGAAAGAGGATCGCCTGAAAGCTATGAACCGCCTGCACAGTTATAAAGGGGGCTGAGGTAGCAAACCGGGTTACCTGTGCGACAGCACCAGCCGGGCGATGGTTAACTCCCGTCGCTCTGCGTAGCGATAGCATGTCGCAGATCATCCAGCGCCATCATCGGCATAAAATAGCCCTGCACAGCCCAGATACTGCTGTTATATAGCGTCTGTAACTGCCCGTCATCAGCCACGCCCTCTATGATTACCCGATTAGTGTAACGACGAATATGATTGATCAACACGCTGAACCAGGGTTTACAAACGTTTTCCCTGTAAAACTGGCGTTCAAGCTTTACCGCCTCAAACATATTTGACTGCAGGGCATGCAGGTTGGCAGAGCCTGAGCCCAAATCATCCAGCCAAAGAATGTTTAGCTGTTCCACCAGAGTGCGCAATAGTGGATTATTCATACCATCGTGCAGATTAGGAAAATCTTCCGACAGCTTGAGCCGTATAAACGGCAGATGGCTGAGAATTTGCTGGATAAATGTCGATTCTACTACCGCCCGCGCCTGTTGAAAATCGATCGCCAGGCTGCATAACAAGTGGTGCTGGCGGAAAAAATCCGCCTGTTGCTCAATCAGAAGCAGCTGATTAAGCAACCGATCCTGCGCTGAAATGAGCGGTAACCCCGCTAACGATACGCCAGGGCACGATGCGCCCAGCGGTCGGTAACTAAAATCAACAGCAACAAGTTCGCCGCGCAGAGTATGCACAGGAATACAAAAAAAATCGTTTTTCATGCCATCAGGCCAGTTAAGGGCATCCTGCCGATGGAATAATTTATCTTCATATAACTATATGAATAAAAATCGTCTCCGCCGTGATAAACGACGACTTTCAGATTATCGGCCAGCCTGACAGCAGCTTTATGCTTCAAACATCGTTACTGGCAACTTTATAATCCGGATCGTCTATCTCATGACTGCAGAATGGCCCGGCCTGGCGCAGCAGGCTGATACAATCCGCACTGAGATGACGCAGTCTCAGACTCTTACCGTGTTCCAGATAGCGCGCCGTCAGCTTATCGATAGCCTCCACACCACTGGAATCCATCACGCGGGTACGCGCAAAATCGATCACCACGTTATCCGGATCGTTTTGTGGATTGAATAACTCCTGAAAAGCTGTGGTGGAGCCATAAAACAGCGGTCCTTCCAGCCGGTAAGTCGTCTGTTCCTGCGTCTGTACCTGCTCAACAACGCTGATGCGCGCATGCTGCCAGGCAAAGACCAGCGCTGATATCACTACGCCGCAAATCACCGCCACCGCAAGGTCAGTGAAGATGGTCACCAGCGTCACGGCCACCATAATGACCGCATCCGCTGTTGGCATGCGCTTCAGACGGCGCAGAGAACTCCACTCAAAGGTGTTGATACAGACTACAAACATAATGCCCGCCAGCGCGGCTACGGGTAGCAGCGCGATATATTGCGACAGGCTGACGACAAACAGGATAAGCAGCAGCGCACCAACCAGATTAGAGATGCGCCCTCGTCCCCCGGAGGTAAAGTTAATAATTGACTGGCCGATCATAGCGCAGCCTGCAAAGCTGCCAAAGAAACCACAAATCGTGTTACCGATCCCCTGAGCCACACACTCCTGATTTCCCGCTCCCTTCTTACTACCCATTTCGTCGAGAACCGACAGTGTCAATAATGATTCAATCAGCCCCACAAGGGCGATCACGACCGCATAAGGCAGGACGATTTTTAGCGTCTCCCAGTTAAGGGGGGCCGTTGGCAGATGGAACTGCGGCAACGTACCGGAAATATCGGCCAGGTCGCCCACGCGCTTGGTATCAAGGCCAAAACCAATGGCAATAGCACTAATGGCGATCAATGCAGCCAGTGAACCCGGAATGGCCTTAGTCAGTTTAGGAAACAGCCAGACAACCAGCATCGCCAGCGCAACGAGCGCATACATTACCGGCCCCTGGCCTTTAATCATCGGGAACTGAGCCAGCATAATGACAATTGCCAGCCCGTTGACAAAACCATAAATAGCCGGTTGCGGCACCAGGCGAATAAACTTGCCGAGCCGCAACAAGCCAATGGATAGCTGGATCAATCCGGCCAGTATGGTTGCCAACAACACGTATTGGTAGCCGTGCTGGGTTATCAGGCCAATCAAAACCACAATAATGGAACCTGCCGCACCGGAGATCATTCCGGGTTTACCACCGAAAAAGGCGGTCACCAGCCCAAGAATGAAAGCGGTATGCAGCCCAATAGTCGGCGAAAGACCGGCCAGCAGGGAAAAGGCGGTTGCTTCCGGTATTAGCGCTACGGATACTACTACCCCGGCCAAAACGTCATTTTTAACGTCTTTCGCCCTGAAATTGTTCAGGTTAAACATCATATTTCCAGTCTTAAATTAGCGTGATCGAAAATCTGTGCCGCATTTATTGGACACAGCTGGCTCGTCAGAATGACAAGTACGGCAACAGGCGTTGCTCAGGGAGGAAATATCTCAAGGTGGCGTTAGCAACGAGCAAAGCATCTGCAGAGATTCCAGATTATTTGTAAAGTCTCGTCAGTATGAAAAAATGTGAGCAAGATCTCAAGGGATAAGTTCACAGACGTACGAGAAATCAACGCCATAAAGGCTGAAATTAGGTGTATAATGCGCGGAAACTGTTAAGACAACCGTCTGTTACATCATCCGGGGCGTTAATAACCCCTGATTATCAAGCTATTAAGGTGATTCAAACATGGGATTCAAATGCGGTATTGTGGGCCTGCCAAACGTCGGGAAATCCACCCTGTTCAATGCGTTAACCAAAGCGGGTATTGAAGCTGCCAACTTCCCGTTTTGCACCATTGAGCCTAATACCGGCGTAGTGCCAATGCCTGATTCACGTCTGGACCAGCTGGCGGAGATCGTCAAGCCACAGCGTATTCTGCCAACCACTATGGAATTCGTCGACATCGCCGGACTGGTCAAAGGCGCCTCAAAGGGCGAGGGACTGGGAAACCAGTTTCTGACCAATATCCGGGAAACGGAAGCTATTGGTCACGTAGTACGCTGCTTTGAGAACGATAATATCATCCATGTCAACAATAAAGTTGATCCTGCTGACGATATTGACACCATTAATACCGAACTGGCTCTGTCCGATCTGGATACCTGTGAACGCGCTCTGCAGCGCGTGCAGAAAAAAGCCAAAGGTGGTGATAAGGACGCGAAAGCCGAGCAGGCTGCGCTGGAAAAATGCCTGCCGCATTTGGAAAAAGCCGGCATGCTTCGCGCGCTGGATTTAAGCGACGAAGACAAAGCAGCGATACGTTATCTGAGCTTCCTGACCCTGAAACCCACCATGTATATCGCCAACGTTAACGAAGATGGCTTCGAAAACAATCCTTATCTGGATAAAGTGCGTGAGATTGCGGCCAAAGAGGGTTCCGTGGTGGTGCCGGTATGTGCGGCTGTAGAATCGGACATTGCCGAGCTGGAAGATGGCGATCGCGAAGAGTTTATGGCCGAACTGGGCATTGAAGAACCGGGGCTGAACCGCGTTATCCGCGCCGGTTACAGCCTGTTAAACCTGCAAACCTACTTCACCGCTGGCGTGAAAGAAGTACGCGCCTGGACCATTCCGGTTGGAGCAACGGCTCCACAGGCCGCCGGAAAAATTCACACCGACTTCGAGAAAGGCTTTATCCGCGCCCAGACGATAGCTTTCGATGACTTTATTACCTTTAGAGGGGAACAAGGAGCCAAAGAAGCCGGCAAGATGCGTTCAGAAGGGAAAGACTACATCGTCAAAGACGGTGACGTAATGAACTTCTTGTTTAACGTGTAAAGGTTTTTTGTTATCGGTAAGGCGTCACTGAATGAGTGATCACCATTGAAACAATATACAAAATCCACGCATATGCGTGGATTTTCTTTTAACAGTCTTTTATCAGATTATGTCTGAACACCGCCGTACCTGAATAGGACAATAACTGATAAACGGCACGCTGATGTAGGCCAGAAAACAGGATGTTACAGATTTTAGGACTGGCAAAAAGCGAATAAAGACTTAACCCGGTGAGCTAAATGTTAACGCGAAATGAGAGATAAACAGAACAGGAATAACAGGTAATAGCAAATGATGATCATAGAGGGCTACTAATCTATTGGATATCTCTTACGTTAAGGTCAGAGCTTCAGCTGCCCCCTGTTGACACCAGTTTTGCGATATCTCTAAGAAAAACCTCATAGCTCGCCGCATTATTCATCAGAATATAACTTTTTAACGCACTGTTTGATTTCAAATAATTCGACAAGTCTGCAGGGATATCCTTTCCAAGAGATGAAAAATACTGCTGAAATAAGAAATCCAGATCTTCATTATAAGATTTTATGGCAATATTTCTGTCAAATTCCTTGCTCATATCCTGAGCACTTATAGCCGTTCCATCTGTCTTGTAAGTGAAATACATGTAGTCTTGCGTTACAGCTGCGGCATGAGTGAATTCATGAATGAAGGTATCACTCATATCTTTAGCAGGATAATGTCTGTAACTTTGTTGATGCTCTGGATTGAAGAGATATAATTTTTCAGGGAAAACAGTCACCACTGCCGGAAGAGTATGGTGTTCGAAAGTAGAGACCATATATGGCACCTTACTGATTTCATCGTCGGACAAAAGGGTCTGGATCTCATGGTAACCGCCATCACCTACGGCAAGCTTTTTTCCTTCAGTAGCAGCGAATAGTATATTTTGATAGTTATTTTTAAAGGATTCTCTCATAAAACCTTTAGCTAAAATCACCACCGATCTGTAGCGAGAAATCATCGTGTTAATGACTGCTTTGTCTTTTATTTGCAGAAAACGGGCAAAGTAATCTTCAAGTTGCGAGCGGAAACCTATACCCTTAGTTGTTTTAGCATCCATTTCCTTGATCATATGCAAACTATCATCCAGGCGTCTGCTGGCAGAAACCAGATGTTCCTTAGCAGATAACTTACCCTCTACTAAGAAATCATTTGTAATCCCACTGACAAACTTTAAGCCACGAGATACTTCATAATTATGGTCAGAAAAATATGCTGTCAGCATATTTCTTATTCTGGAGCCTTTACTGTCACTTAATTCAATATCGTCCAGTTTGACCGCTTCGAATCTTGCCCGTAGTCTGGGGATAAGACCGGGATAACTGAATTTATCTAAAGCACCAGCAGACGTTTCAACTGCCATTGACACCCTTCTGGCAAACTCCTCTTCCTCTGTGGCAATATAAAATCTTTCGCTCTCTTCTACTGAGACAAGCCTGCATATCGGGACTTTTTCGGGTGAAAGTTGCTGTATTTTATAAATCTGTAAGGAATTATGGGACAGAAGACGTTTACCTATTTCAATCCATTCTGCAGCAAAATAGTGCTCATCATATTTAAAATAGATTTTTTCCGTGCCAATCTCTCTGTAGGCGCCTGGAAAATAGGCATCTGCCATAAACAGCTTATCAGGATCAGGTTTTGCAGCGCCTCGACCATCTTTAAAAATATTTTTGATCTTATTTGTCATGTAAATAGGCTTGCAAGTACTATCAGCAACTGGTGTACGTTTGTAAATACAATTCCCGTACTGGTCTAATTCATCGACATCCCACGACAACAGCTTCCTGCCTTCAATCACCGCATTATTAAGGAAATACAGTTTTATATCACTGTTTTTTGTTTTCAATAACACGTTGGTAGTATCTGCATTATCGCTAAGCTCGAGCTTATACAATTGATCATTAAGGCGAAAGCCTTCTATTCCACTAGTTAGCGTTGCAATGTTTCCACTATAATCTTTATGCTCAATTTCACCGGTCAGCACAATCCCCTCTTCCTCTATTTTATTTCGCAAAGATTTCGCTATAAATCTGTCGCTGTTAAGTTTAACGAAGAGTTCGCTGCCGACCAGCCTCACCCCCTTGATATAAAAACCCGTAGCAGAATTAGATATGACGTATTTTATATGTCCACTTTTAATAAAATCATCACCCCAAATCGACCTCTCTACAGGATAGTACATCCCTTTTCTCTTGATATACTTTTCGCCATAGTCATCATATGAAAAACCATCAGCAAAAATATTAGTCATAGGTACATTATTCATTTTTAATACATCAGCCGTCTCAAGGAAGGAATCAAATTCATAATCAATTTTTGTACTTTCCTGTTCGAAGAACCACAACACATCTTTTCTGATAACATTGGAATAATGCGTGGCAGATAAAAATGGATAATAAACCTCCTCACCATACACGCGCTCTATTTTTATTTGTACAAATCGACCATTCATGTACAAATAGGTCTTCATGTAACTGTCTATATCTAAACCTGCTACTGTAATAAGACCTTCATTACTGATAATTTCTGTACCTTTGGACAGGTCGACCATGTTATCCCGATACCTTTCAATTAATGCCCTGTTGTAATCAGAATATAACCCGTCAGCACCTTCGGGTAAAAAATTCCAGCCTCTCAACGCCCAATTATAATATACGGGCTTATCATATAAACCGTCACGAATTGTTGGGTAGCCAGACATATTTTCGTATAAATAATGATATTCCCCTTTTAATTTTATCGCCAGCCTTGAGTTTAAAGAAATGAATTTTTGCTCAGAATGGGATATACCGCTTGCGCTTTTATGCAAATTGACAGCTTGCAGGGGAGACAGAGATGATATTGAATGTTTAGCCATAAACAAAATCTGTTGGTTAATCGTATCAATTTTCTGAGAATCAATCGATTTTCCTTCCAGACTGTCAGCAAAGACTTCCAGTGCCGGGCCTATTATCAGCTGAAGTATGGTAACAGGTTTGGAATATGGCAGTAAAGTTAAGATCTGTGTTAATACAGAATCAATTTTTCGGGTTATACCAGCCAAATCCTCACTGTGCCGATCTGAGGGGCATCCCTTTCTGTGCAGATTATAATGATATAGAATCTGTGATTCCTCTGCCATAGTTTTAACCGGAAAGCTCAAGGTACGCCCAAAATGTCGGATTAGATCAGCCCAGGATAAATTATTTCTATTAACAATGCATGAGAAATCATACATCTTTTCTATTTTTACATCACTATTATCTGACAGTCTGGAGATTCCATCTGAATCAATCGCTGTTGGCTGTTGATTGATTCTGGGGGCTACAAAATGTTCGTTCATTCTACCGCGATGAGTATCCGTTTCGGAAGATAATCCAATGGGGTAGGCCTCACGATCTGTTTTATTGGTGATAACCTCATCAATCACTTCAGTGATGATTACCGAATGTAATGTCGTCGCCGCTGTCGGATTGCCGGGTGCTTTTGATGATAGATTGTGCCTTTGATCATTCATATTAGGGAAATGAGGAGGCACAATTTTTACATTCATACCTTCTGGGGGTGGACAAAGGCACAGAGTTTTATTTATTTTTAAAACCATCGGAGAGACAATTTTGTTTTTATTGTTTTTGCGCGAATCAGCGTGTGCTTTTTGACATCTATTTTTAACATCTGCAGTTTTGCACTTAGCTGGTTGTTTATCAGTATAGATATAACGGAAAGCTGTATATTTTATCTGCTTTTTTCGGGGCTGCTTGCCTCCAGTAGCGAATGGACAGGCTACTTCCTTTTTAGTCAAGGATCGTGCAGTCCCTGTATATGTATAACATTTAGCTTTTGCGGGTATATTTCTCTTTCTGATAATTTTATTATTTGTAGTGACCACAGCTTGAGAGTTATAAATGTGCCGTTTGTGATGTGTATTATCGATGACGGTCGCTGGATAAGGATCAGAATGATTCATAACAAAATTATTATTTTTAAAATCACTTACCTCCCTACCGGTCTGACTCTCTGTGAAGTTCTTTTCCCTCTTATATTCAGCTCTGTGCCCTACATATAGCCCAGTTCCCACACCAGCACAGGCGAGTACAGCGGCGGCACCCATAATATATCCCGCTTTATTCTTCAATGATAAGTGTGTTTTATCAAGCTCGCCCTTTGTACACAATGCTTCACGAGTCACATCTGCCTGGTGTAAAAGTTTACCACCTAAAGATAAGACCATTTCTTGTTCATCATCTTCAACCCGCAAAGCATCGTGGTCTACGGTCAGTGGTACATTCCGCCGTGCGCAATGGCAATCTATACCATTCGAACGACTACTTATCGGACATTTAATGCAGGTTTCAGTGCCGTTGTTCCAAACAAAGTAGAGTATTTTTCTCAGTAAGCTACTCATCATGGTGCTTTGATATATACTGGAGGAAGTGGCATTTTCTAAAGTAGGCAGTGACTGTTTCTGACCATCAATATTCCCATTTACGATCGGCATTTTAACCTCTCATTATTACCAGGATTATCTCTATTGGAATAAATTATATTTCATCATTAACCTGAAAAGATAAAATGAGGCGACTTTACCTGTGACGTGAAATCATCCTACAGGTTGTAATTATTTTTAAAAGCGTTATGAATTCTACGTGAGTTTTATGCGCCGGACAGTGATTTAAAATCATACAGTTAAAACGGGTTGAGGAGAAAAAATCATTTATCTTTTAGCAATCAAGATGAATTATATAAAGGGATTTACTTACTTATTTACCCGAAGCATATGCTTTATAATTCAATCGATACAGATTAAATTTTAGAAATGATGATTATGAGGATGACAGGCTGGTTTATAAGTGCGTAACGATACTTTTTGTCAATTTAATGCTATGCGTCAGTACCTTCTATTAATTTTACAATATCTCCTACGGTGAGTTGACTGCTGATCTGTGACTCATCCATAATTATTCCAGCCTGTTCAAGTCGTAAAAACAGATCGATAAGCTCCACAGAATCCATCTTCAGATCTTTAATCAGACTATGCTGAAGAGTAACATGCTGTGGCAAGCTACCATTAATCTGTTGAATCAAATGAGTTACCGTAGAAAACGAACTAACATTCTTCACTAATCATTACTCCTGTTTCTCTGATTTCACTGCATTATATGATGAACTTCATGTCTCAACTCGGTAGATCTGCGAGATTCTTTCTAGAATAAATTTAATCCATAATTAAATTATTTAGTAACTAAAAATTTATTTAGTTAGATTATTCCTCTATTTATTGGAAAGTAGTTATGGTGCATGATAAGGGAATCAATATAAGTAATCTACCATTTTCAGTATCGCTCGATCATTAGTCAACGACGAAATCTGTCAAATTTGTAAATGGTCATCAGGCTGATTGTTATTTGCAGAAAGATTAGAATATGGTGAATGGATGTCTGCAGTCACTGTTATTTTGTTTAAACGCAAATCGACGTTATGAGATTGATTGAAGGTAGCTGTATTATTATGATTCACTACCCCAGGATCGGTTAAAGACTCATCACTGATTTTTACAGCGAGATCTAATGCTGGCAATTCATTTATTTGTTCAGGCAAGTCTGAGCCTACTAGCGGCGATTCATTATTCAGTACAGCACCAGGAATTAGCTTGGAATTGTAATTTTTATTAGAAGCACCATTAGAAAAATAATTTGAGTTTGATGGTTCATTGGTGGAATTTACGCCAGAAGCTATAAAATTAAGTTCTACATGCTTTATGATTTCAGCAGCAACCGGACTCAGGATTGTTTTATTTATACTGTCACTGTCAGTAATAAGAGAAATAAGGTAAAGGGTTAATTCGTTTCTAACATAATATGAATATTCTGTATTTTTTATATATTCAGCAAGCTGCTTAATCCAGTGATTAAAAAGTTGACCAGATCCAGATACATTAATGTCTAGCGGGTTATTGTTGCTTGCTATTGTGTTATCTGATGCCGATTTATTGATTCCAACTGGATGGTTTTGAGACTCAGTATTCAATTCATTTTTTACATCATTCGGATAGAAAGCCATCATTATTTGTACTAAACAGATTCCATTAAAAGCAATGAATATGCTTCGATACTTCCCTTTTTGGCATCTGGATCAGTGAGTGCCGATATATGAGTTTCAGCCATCTGAGTGATAAGATTTTGAGTATTTCTATATTGCTGTGCCTGCACTGAATTTTTATTGAGAAGTGGATGTAATTCATCCCATGCATTTGAAGAAGTTTGTTGTAAAGATAACCAGAAACTGCTCAAGGCAGCTTTTCCATGTGTAGGTAATAGTTTTTTCAGACCTCCATTTATTATCTCGTGATGCGATTGATGACCGGGTACAGCCTTTATATCAGAATTTAAATGAGAAACATCGTGGATGCTCTTGTTTTCGATGAATTTTCTTACCATATTGTCAATACGCCTGACATGAGTATCTAATGTCTTTACATCTTCTCCTTTACGCACTCTATAATGACTATTCCGTCGGGTCATATTATCAAGCAAATTTTGAGCGGTAGAAGGTTCGGTCGGCGACTTAAGAAAAGAGTAAAATACTGCTCGGGAAGGTAAAAAACAGAATAAACCATTTGCTTTGGCAGAAGCAACATCGTCGTACTCTTTATTCAACTTCTTTGAGTCAGATCCCCAGGTTCCAATTCTTTTACCTGTTTGTTTGTTACTTGCTTGCTGTACTAATGATAATTTATTATCGGTTGGAACTACCGATGATAATGATGCCAGCAGGATATCTTCCTCTGGCGATTTATTATCAACCGGGCATAATTGAATCGAGTCAATGTTCAAAGCGGTATCGTTTGAATTTACTGGGCTTAAAGACATATTACCCCCTTATATAATCATTAAACTTCTAATCTAAGAAGCTTCCCTTTTGAAGTTGATGAGATCTTCTCGCCTTGACAAACTCCTTCCGTAGACAACAGGTTCAAAGCAGATTGCAACATGCTTACTGAAAAATGACCACCCTACGAAATTTAATTATTTAGCTTACATTAGCAATAAATAGATATAGCCTGCCTAGCTTGCCAGTGTCCAGCATCGATCGACATACAGAGAGGCTGAGATACATCATATTTCATCCTATTGATTTATAAACTTCTCTTGCACTGTCGCCAAGCGTACTGATAACTCCACTGAGTACTTTGTTCAATTGATCGAATGTGCTGTTAGATTGACTGTATCGCTGAGCGAAGGACTGCATATTACTCTGTAGTGCACTGCCAGCTGCGTTGAATGTTGCCAGCCACGCATGGTAGCTCGCGGTAGGCACTTGATTTCCATCACCTTTTGGTAATGATCCATCAACTGTAGAATATTGACTAAGATTAAACCTAATTTCACCGTCTTTGGAAACATCAAAAGCTGGTGCAATTGTTAGCTTCATGTTTTCCCGCTCTTGGCTAGACATCTTGTCCCAGTGTGCAACTTTTCCGAGGTCAATTCTTGCCGCATAGTCCTTAAATTTATTGTATCCTTTTATCATTACATCTTTGTTAAAAGATATATTATTACCATCTTTACCCGCTGACATGGCATCGGAAGAGGCTTTTTGTACATTCTCATTATAGGACTGGTACAGGTCAGTATATTTTTTCATTAGCGTGGCATAGAATTCAACATAATCTTTTCTGATGCTTGCTATTGCCTTGGCTATTTTACTCCACAATTCAGCATAGCTCGTACCTGGAGTAATTTCATCAGCAGAAAATACTTCACCAGCGATAGCAGGATACCCATCTTTAGCTAATTCCAACGGCAATGAGGGTTCAACTGATGATTTATCATGTAAAATAGATCTTTTTCGTAAATGACTCGATATTCTTTCTATAAAATGAGAGTTAATAGCTGTCAGATTTTTCTGCTCAGCAATAACATCATCTGCATTTTTTTTACTATTTAAAATATTTTCATAGAAATCTTGTAACTCACGCATAAAGCAATTAATTTCTTCAAATTCATGTAAGTTTTCTGAGTACCCTGATTCCAATAGTAGTTGTCTGATTTCTGGTAGCTTATCTTCAAAGCTTTCTCGTGTGAGAATTTCATATAATCGCAGCAATAATTCCTTACTGCTCTCATATACACTATCAACATTATCAATACTCTTCGTCTCAAAGAAAGGAACTGTTCGGCTACTTGAGTAAGTCAGAAAATGGGAGGTCTTAAAAGAAAATTCTTCTGTGGCAGCGGCCGGGGTTTGATTCCCTGGGAAAATGATCTCACCCATAATCTACCTCAATCGATATCAGTTAAAGGACGATGAAATTGAACTCGTTCAATGACTCAAAATTGAATTTAATGGATTTTGCTAACCACTGCATCTAACGCATTATTGCGACTACGGAATATATCGTCCAGCGTCTTATTGAACGTACTTTGGTTATTATCGGCTGCAATGGCGCTTTGCTTAAGGTTATCTGCAGTCTGTGAATTAATCTGCTTATCAGTTTCAGACAGTCCCGCATTGCGCGTTTCACCAGCAGCATTAACACCGTAACCACTGTTTATTATTTGTGAAACTGAATGAGAAGCCTGGTTAAGTGGACCGTTACTTAAGTGATATTTTTGAGCTTTATTCTCTACCTTTCTATGCTTATTATTAAGTTCCTGTATATTAGATTCTAAATTATTCTGGTGCTTATTCATCATAGATATCATTTGAGGATCAGCCTGAGTACCTTCGCTGTTTTTCTTATCAAGGATCTCCTTAAACATTTTTTTGTCATTTTCCAGCGCTTTTTGTTTTTGTTGTGCAGGTAAAAGATTTTTTCTGGTCGATCGACTCATATCATTCATTCCTTTTAAAGCCGCTGTGGTTCCACCAGCCTGCAAAGTGGTACCTGCTGTAGCTGCAATTATCGCCCCTTTAAAATTCTCTTTAGCGGCTTCAATGTGATGAAAACCCATACTTTTGGCAGCATTTACCATAAATTCGACACTTTTGGTCGCCATGAGACTATACACGCTGCGCATGGTATTCATCATGTTGACCATTATTCCAGAAATAACGAGATTGTTATAATCACCGATTAAGTTTTTAAAGAATGGTGAAGTATTTTTTATGCTGTCTAAGCGCTCTGCTGTCTTCAAAGATTCTGTGATTTTCTGGTCAACCTTGACTTCATTTTCATTGTTTTGCGACAAAATCACTGGTCTGTTGAGGGATCGTTGTGAGGTTAATAGCTCGCCTAAAAAAACACTATTTTTTGCCTCCTGCTGGATGTCTGCTGGGGAAACTCTACTTTTTTTCGGTATATTATTTTCGTTATATTCATCAATTTGTGCTGAACATTTGTTCGCCAGAGTGAAGAATTCAGCATCTGAACGATTGATGACATTACACATAATTTTTTTCCTTTTATGATAGAAGTGAAATAAAGTGAAAATCAGGATCATCCGGCTACGTGGTTTAATTTCTTGGTAATATAATTACCAGCCAGCATTTGATTCTCAGCAACGGAACAAATGTTTTCTAAGATCCTGTTTATTGCTTCCATACGGAAGCTGAATGTCTCCTGCGCCTGTTTCATAATGCTTTCCAACAAATCTTGCAGCGCGGAATTTTGCATTAACTGCGCACGCGCCTTTGCAGCTTCAACCATCATGTCAGCTGCGACTATACTTCCCACGGCCTGAACAAGGGTATTTGCCATCGTTCCCCCTGTAACTGCCATTTGGGTATAATTGGATATCTGTGCAATTTTATTATTATCCATATTAAAAAAGCGTCCAGCCCCGTGGAAAAACCTTTTCAATACTTGCATGAACATTTGATCCATTATTTTTTTCAGCATTTTCTCACCTAAGTTATTGCCGATATTCCTGGCCATAGCACCAACAATTTTGCCTACTCCGACTCCTATGAGTACAGTACCTGCAATCATAATCATAGCTGTGGCTATTGCTCCCATGATTTGCCCTGCCGTTTCAGCTACTTTTTTATCAGCGATGAAGAGTGATAATATTGCTGTATAAGCATCAGCATACAGTTTCATCAAGGGTTGTACGATATTTTCCATGATTGGCTGCATGCCATCCTGTATGAAAGAATGGTTATTAAGACGCTGATCAATTTCATCCCCTGCCATTATGGCCAGCATTACCATGCCTAATATCATTGAGGTTCCACCAGTGAATATTGCGGTACCCATACAGACTGTAGTTATTACCCATCCAAGAACCTTGCCTATACAGCCCATGGTTTTCTGTAAATCTTCTGCCTTGCGCAACTGAGCTTCGACTTCCAAAGCTTTGTTTTGAGAATCCCTTGCTGCGGCTTCAGATAACTTCTGTTTGAGCAAAGCAAGGGCTTTAAAGTCTTCTCCGGCATTTTGACTAATTAACTGCGACATCAAGGCGATCAGGAAAGTCAGGCTTTTCGCCTCTATTTTGCTCTCCTGATGGCGGATTTGGATAATGCTATGCTGTCGGTCAGTTAAGGAGCTAATTAAAGAAGTAGCTTGTGCAAGTGTAGCCTTAAGCAGCGTCTGGGCCATCTTTTCAGCCGCGGAGGCAGGGTTAAGTACCTCAATAACATAGTTTTCATGAATCAATGTGACTCTGTTCAGGTCAGACAACACTGCCTTAACTTCTTTGTTGGCCTCAATGAGTTGATTCAGTAAAAGCGGGGATAGAGGCGCTTGAGTTTCAGCCCTAACTTGCAGAGCTTTTAAGTTAGTTTGAGCATCATCCAACTTAGATTGTACATTTAATTTCACCTGATTAAGAGTTTCAGCATGTGCCTGAACTGCTCTTAGAGCATCAGCTTTACCAGCCCAAAGCTGCCCCTGCGCTTCAAGTTCTTCAGCAAGGTGAGAGTAAGCTTTCCCTGCGCCATCCATTGTCGCGTTAAAGACCTGAAGTTTTGACACCATTTTCTCTAATGAACTTTCGCCAGTTAACTGTATGATTTTTCCTATCAACGCTGTCATCTCAGCTGATGTATTAGAATAACTTTCAGCTGCGCTCGTAGTGGCCAGACCAGAATACTCATCATTAGACATAATCTGACTGTATACTGGAACATTCAACTGAGGTATATCCTGCTTTTCAATGGTAAAATTGCTTCCGGCCGAAAGTAATGATCTACCCGTTTTTTGTAAAACTTCAAGCAATTGCTCCGGCTGCAGCGACTTTAATGCTTCTCTGACCTCACCTATTCTGGGGTAGAGTCTGTATTGTGAATTGGCAAACCGATGTAATTGACTTAGCTCCTTTTTAGATTCTTCGTGACTTGATTCTAACCCCGCAGAAAGATGCTTCAAATATTCTGAGTTATCAACAGGTATATTCATTGTTCCTCCTGTTTGTTTTTTTTGTCTTCACAATCACTTTTAGTATCCGCATTGATTTCATCGAGTGCTGACAGATAGGTTTCAGCTTTTTCTTTAAGCTGCAGATCGGTGCACCTGTTCATTACAATAGCAAAACATTTGCGAGCCAAAACCTCTTGACGTAACATTAGATTACACTGACCTGCATAAAACATAGGCCGATAGTCCTCCTTAGACAAAGAATATGACAAAGCATAGAAATCAATTGCTTTGCGGAAGTCCTTTTTCAAATGATAAACTGCTGCGAGGCCCATGGCATATTCGGAATTATAAAAATCATAGATACATAAAAAACGAAAAAGAGATATTGCGTCGTCTAATCTCCCAATATGATAAAATTCATATGCTATTTTATAAATATCATTCATCGTACCATTCGAAACACACTGCACATCTTTAAGGACGGCTCCATTCTGGATCGCTTCAATTAGATTTGCGGAATATTCTTCCAGTTCATCGTCATTTTTCGATGGATCTTGAGAGTTCGAATCTTCCGCCATATTCTCATATTCCATTCTTGACCTCTAACATGATTAGCTAAACACGTATGGAACATTCAATTAAACCGAATGTAGATGGTAGAGAATACATGCTTAATTGTACATCGTGATGCGCTATTCTTAATACAAAAAAAACGCACTGCCATTGTATGATGGCCTTATTGATTCATTGGGTGTTCATCGTTCTTAAGATCGCTCGGAGGTATTCCGTTTTCCATGCCTGTGATCTCTACCTGACGCAGCCAAATAAGAATATCCATAATTGCCATTAAATCATCATCATTGAGTGAAATAAAGCTGTGCTGAACGTATGATTTATAAAGACGTCGTGTCAAAAAAATATTGCGTACGACAGGGATTCCGATTTTCTCAGCATAGACCAACACAGCTCTGGCTTTAAAGTTAGAGGCTCGTAATGCAATGAAAGGTAAAGGGGCTAATTCGGGATTAAAAAAAATTGCCATAGCAATATGAGTTGGATTTACCATAATTACCGACGATTTTCTTACAGCCGCCATCTCTTCCCCGGAAAGCAGTTCCTGATGGGCTCTTCGCCTGGCACTTTTTATTTGTGGGTTTCCGTCACTTTCTTTACGCTCTTGTTTAACCTCATGTTTATCCATTTTTAAATCTTTAACATGTAGAAAATATTCCATGATAAAATCAGCACACAGAACAACTAACGAGTAAGCAATAAATATCGTAACCGCTTTGACGGTCAATGACAGCATACTCACGATCAACTGTGCGATTCCAGCATAGTGAATGACCAGTGCATGTTTTAGATCATTAACGATAAGATTGTAACAAGTGCATGAGAAAACCATCAGATAGCACAGAGATTTTACGAATTCCTTTATAGTTCTCATGCTAAAAATCCTTTTTAAACCTTCTACAGGATTTAAAGCTTTGAAGTTAAGCTTAAGAGCTTGCGTGGCGATAGTAAAGCGGGTTTGACACAACGTGGCTATCATTCCAGAAAGAGTACAAATGCCTATTAAAGGGAATGAAAGCCCTAAAAAAATGTACATCATTTGTAGCATAAAATCATTGATGTTTACTGATGATACATCGATCAGAATATTAGTATAACAGTCAATGAAACGGCTGAAATCCATACCATGCAGTAGAAAGTAGCTACCTGAAATGAGAGTGACTGTTGTAACAAAATCCTTAATTTTTAAAGAATGTCCCTTTTTGGCCGAATCTTTACGTTTTTTTTCCGTCGGTAGTTCTGTCTTTTGTGCCATTATGCAATCAACCTTTATAATCCCGGGAAGAATTCTTCAAATATTTCAATAGAGAAAGTATTCAGTGGCTTTTCCGCTAAAGCATGGAAACCGTAATAAAAGAAAATTATGAAGGTGATGAAGCTTTTTATGGTGAGCGAAAGCGAAAAGGGGTTGAGCTGCGGGCAATAACGAGCAAATACTCCCAATAATATCTCCGCTATCATCATGACTATGATAACTGGTGCAGCCAGCATAATACTGCTCTCAACTACAATAACTAAAACCCTGCCGGCTTCTTGCCAGTGAAACCCTGACCACCTACTACCCGGAGGTAAAAACTGATAACTTTCGGTGAATGCCTCCAGCATTAAGCACATGCCGTTATTAATGAAGAATATTATACCAAATGTAAAATTAAGCAGGCCAGATAATATAGAGTTCTGACCGCCATTCAAGGGGTCAATATTGTCTGCCATCGAAGCTCCTCGTTGGTTATCAAGAATTTCACCAAGCCCAATGACAATCCAAAATGGAAGACACAATACAGTTGCAAGGATTAAACCAACAATAGATTCCTGAACCAGCAGCAAGTACCAGCTTTGCTCAGGTATCACAACGGTTTCAAAGCAGGGCCATAAACCGATTATAGTCAAGGTGATGATTGCATTCTTTATTATTAAATGAGAAAAAATTCGCTCACCTAATATGGGGAGCATATAAAAGACTACAGCCAGCCGCGCATAAGCTATTGCAAAAATCAACAAGTAGTGCTGGAAATTAAAGTAGAGTGAAAGAAACAGCATATTTATACCGTATTAATTCAAAGCCATTGAGAACGCTTGATTAGCAAAATTCAACATCTCAGCAGAAAACCACTCAATTAACATGAAGATACTTGCAAATACTGCCAACATTTTCAAACCAAAAGGTAAAGTTTGCTCCTGTATTTGCATAATTGTTTGAAAAAGACCAACGACGATTCCAACCAGGGTAGCAAATGCAACAGGTACTGCTGTCAGTTTTAATACAACAACTAAAGCAGCATTGCTTATAAATAACGTATTGTTCATGATGTCATAAGTTCAGCATATTGTGCAATAAGCCCTTTAGTCAGCAAGCTCCAACCATCCATTGCAACAAAAAGGATTAGTTTTATGGGAATCGAAATTGTCACCGGACTCATCATCATCATGCCTAATGCAAGTAAAATACTAGATACAACCATATCAATCACGACAAATGGGATATAAATATAAAAGGCAATCCTGAAGGCACTCTGAATTTCACTTAGTGCGTAAGCAGGCATCAGGGTCATCAGTGGCAATCTAGTCAATTCATGTTCAAAGGTATTGGCTACATTATCATCATTATTCCTCTGTTGAACCTTATTAAAGAAATGAATCAGATCATGGTCAGAATAATGCACAAGATATTCACGATAACCGTCCAAACCATCATTTACAAACTGTGAAAAAGCGCTGCTTTGATTAAAATCAATATGTCTCGTTTCGACGTCATCAATAATACGCTGGCATACAGGCATCATTATAAATGCAGTTAAAATAAGCGAAATACCATTCAGAGTAAGGTTAGAAGGTACTTGCTGTATACCTAAGGCATTTCGCATCATCACTAATACGATTGAAAATTTGATGAAACAAGTACCACCTGCGATAATGAATGGGAGCAGAGTGAAAAATGAGAGCACCGCAATTAAAGAAATATCATTATTAAGCATTGTAGATATCCATATCATCTACAGAGACTGTATTAACCTGCTTGATCTCTACAGCCAGATTACCGTTATCGAGTGCCACCAATTCACCTCGAGCAAAGAACTTTCGGTTCAAATAGATCTTTACACGCTGCTCCGCACAATCATTTAGAGGAAATAACGTCCCCGGCTCTATTGTGTCCAGTTCTGCCAAAGTGACTGACTTACTATCGAGCACAAATTCAATTTCAATTGGGAGATCTGACCATCTGTTTAGCGTTTCATCCTCATCACGGCATTCATCATATCCATCTGTGAACTTTTCAAGCACAGCTACCTCCTTATTATCATTAAGACTCAAATGATATAGTTTAATTTTTCCTATCCGTAGTGATGCTGATTGATGTTGTATTAACAACAAGTCTCCTACAGCCATATCAACAATCAATAATATGGGTAACTGACTACGTCCCAAGTGTATATCTATTATAAAAGTTATGCAGTATTGCTTAAGATGCCAGCTGCGAAGAGTAGAATTTTCGTCCTCCGTCCAGTTCAGGCACAGTAGCGGGCAAGGTTTAGCTGGTAAACAGAGTATTTTCTTTGGTAATGAGGTGTGCGCTAATTCAATTTTTTCAACATTCCACTCTTTTGCCTTTAATATAAATGAAAGATTCAGACTCTTTAACCACCGGATCAGGTAGCTTAATGGGACCTGATGCCACGGGATGCCAGGCAGCGGGTGAGCCATTTCCTGCAACCAATCATCGACATTGATTAATATTTCATTTTGTACCTCAAAATCATTCTTTAGAAGAAGTTGCAAATAACGACCTTCCGAACTCAAATCAATCACTTCACTACCAACATGTTTATTTTTTAGTAATTCAAGTGCTCTTTGGCCCCGATTTACCTGACGTAAATGTCGACGTAGACTCATTCTTTCTCTTCTTCATCCTGATGATGTTGACGTTCATCTTTATCCTGTTGTTGCAGAAGGAGGTCTGACATGCGGTGCATTGAACGATCCATATTTCTGAATAGTGCATCGGCCACCCGTGTGTCAGATGGTAATAAAATAATTTTACCGTCGCGATTTAAATCAGCAGGAATTAAAACTTTCACCGTATGATCGCCTGTCCAGCGCTGGAACTGATAAACCAGGTCAACATCCCGTTTATCAGCGCGAGTCTCGCTCATACTCCCAGCGTTTTTAGCGCACAACATAGGCTGTTGCATCCTTGACCGGCGCATGTTTTCGCCACGCGATGTATTATCTTCTCCAAACGAAACCGGATCTCCTTGAGCAGTTGGAACTAAAATAGGGTTCTCATGCAGGCTGAACTCTTCATTTTCAGCCAGTCCAGCCACTTGCCTGGAAAGCTTTGTTATGCTGACAGAGTTCCTTTCATCCGTTGCTGAAACAATCCTATTAGATTGATCACAGCTCTCCTTATCTTTTGAATCTTTACCCGTAAGTTGCTGAGATATAATATTTTTATCACTTAATTTACTGTAGTAACCATGCTTATCGACACAAAGTTTCAAAACGCAAAACTTTTCTTTATCACTAAGGGATGAATATATTTTTTCCGTTATATGATGATCATTTTTTAATTCCCCACCACGCGCTATTCGGGCGGCAGAAGATTGCTGGGTGTTTAGCTGTAAAATGTAGGCTTCACCAGCTTCGTCTGATTCATTCTTTTTTCTTAGCATTTTTTCGAAATATTTATCTTGGGATGATTCATCACTCTCAATGGAACGTTCTGTAGTTATATCAGAGTTTACTCTTATCATAGCAAATTAACTCCAGTTCATCATCTTCAGTATGGTTATCACTACGCATACGATAGTCAGTGTATTGCCTGTATATATTACAAGAGATTTTATGGTGCTTTTTCTCCAGAAAACATTTTTCAGATTGATAATTCTGGAGTGCTTGCTCTTGCCTCATTTTTTCATCATCAAGCTGATTTAACTTAATGATATAAAGTTGTTGGCGCGATAGTAAAACTCCTTGCCTCCTGATGTTTCTGTATATTTCAGATCTATTGAGCACGCCTGAAGGAATAAATCTATTAAGTTGCTGCTTTAATAAATTATACTCACGAATCTGCTCATTAATGAGTAAATTAAGTTGACTTAAATGACTTTTAATTTTAACAATTTTCAAGTCAATAATTGATCTTCTGTATTTGAGCAGAATAATTAATTGACGACCACTATGCCAGGCATCCATATAATTCATCCAGACAGGTCGATATTGCGATTTTCTCTGTCACGTCTTGTTTTAAAAATGCTTCCATTTGTATGCTCTTATCAATTGCAATATCGTTTTTTTCGTTTTCACCCCGGCGATATTCCCCTAAATCGATAAATAATTGCATCTCACTTTGTCGCTGCAATAAATCTCGGAAACTGTTTGCCATTTGCTGCTGATGACAATTTGTAACTTGTGAAAAAACTCGACTGAGGCTGTTAAGAACATTAATTGCCGGATAATGCCCTTTAGCGGCGAGTTTACGGCTCAGGTATATATGCCCATCCAATATCGATCGTACTTCATCACCGATTATATCTGGCTCTTCTTCATTTTCAATTAGCACAGTATAGAATGCTGTGATCGTACCGGTGATGAAACAACCAGGCCGCTCGAGCAGCTTTGGTAATGCCTCAAATACCGATGCTGGATAGCCACGGCGCGCTGGCATTTCTCCCATACTCAGGGCAACATCACGTAACGCACGTGCATAACGGGTAATTGAGTCAATAAAAAGTAGTACATTTTTGCCCATATCACTGAAATACTCGGCAATGCTTGATGCGATTTGTGCGGCGTTAGTACGTTCTACTGAAGAGCGATCTGAGGTCGCATAAACTAATATCACTCGTGAACGTCGCGAAGAATGTCGCATAGATTCAACAAACTCAGTAACTTCTCGTCCTCGTTCACCAATAAGGCCTATAACATATATATCCGCTTGTGAATGCTCGATGAGCATATTCATCAGCGATGTTTTACCACAGCCTGCTGTCGCAAAAATTCCGACTCGTTGGCCCTGTCCACATGTTAGTAACCCATCAATGGCACGAATCCCAGTTAGCAATGGTTCAGTTATCGTTTTACGCAAGCTAAAATCACGCGCCGCCCCGCAGGCCATGATACTCTTTGTACCCGTTAAAGGAGTAACTGGCACATCATCCAGACGCCCTCTGATTATCCCGGTAGCATCAATTATTGCACCTGAAATTCCTTGATGCACATCAACGCGCAAAGGTTTACCTGTTGCTAACAATACGTTTTCACGTGAAAACCCCTGGCTATCGGTTAAGAGGCTTAAGAATGTATGTTCTTTATTGAATCCGGTTACCTGGGCTAGCCCTAAGACTTGACTTTCAACTAATGATTTTTGAATTTCACAAATTTCTCCAATCTTTGTGTCTGGAAGGTATGCTTCTATCACATTTCCCTGGATACGTAGTGGATGAGCAAGACGCACTAACATCTGTGTTAACATAGTTACCCTTATGCTATTAAGCCAAAACACTACGATAGTTCAGCATGATAGTGAGGTAATGATCTAACACGGTCAGGAATTCATTAGCAGACACTAAATGCTTCTCAATGACTTGTGCTCGTAGTTCAAGCTGTCCATCTACAGGGTATAAGCAAGGCTGCCCTGTAATGAAGAATTCTTCATGGTAATCAAACATTAATGGTAAAAGATTGATACTGCAGTAAGCAAGTGAAGGAATACTATATTCGCCGAGCTTTGCCCAAAGCCATACCTCATCATCTATACTTTTTATATTAATAGCAGGGATGTCATCCTTCATATTCAAAGAAATCGTTGAGTGGTTACTTAAATCATCACTGATAAATTCAGACATGCCAGCTTCTTTAAGCATAGTTGAAATTAGTTGTGCAACATCATATTTCATTTACACCCTCACTATAATTTTCCAACGAACCAATGACGTCAACTTCTACGCCGGCAGAGACCTCACCAAAAGAGAGTACATCTAATTCAGGATAAGTCCCTTCAATAATTGTTTTAGCGAAACGTCTTATATCCATAGATACCATTAGAATAACATCCCTCGCATTCACCCTATTGTTTTTAAGGCAAACCCCCAGGGATTTTATAATATCCTCTATTTCATTAGGTGGTAGATTGATAAATGTGCCACCTGATGTCTGGCGGATCCCATCGCGGATGATATTTTCCATATCATGTGACATTACCACAGTTCTGATACGTCCGTGTGCGGAGAATCTGTTGGAAATATAGCGTGCTAAGACACCACGCACATGTTCAACCAACATAATAGGATCTTTTTCCTTGGGAGCCCATTGCACTAAAGCTTCCAAAATCAACCGCATATTTCTGATTGAGATACGCTCCTTAAGTAACCGTTGAAATACCTCAGTAATTCGCTGAACCGTGTTGTTGCGATAGCACTCTTTCAGCAAGTCAGGATATTTCTTTTCAAGATCGTCAAGTAACATCTTAGCTTCCTGAATACCAAAAAATTCAGAAATATCGTGAACAAGTAAAGAAGATATGCAAGAATAGGATTCATCAATTGCATTTCTAGAATAAAAACCAAGTTTAAAAGCAGCTCCATGTCTATGTTCAGGTATCCAATAGGCATGACCCTGAGAGGTACTTATCACCCTTACGTTGTCGTCTATCAACTTCAACTCATCTCCTCTGAAAAGAATTTTGTGCATTTCAGGGAAAAAATCATAGCTCGCAACTTTTATTTCATTAATAGCGACAGTCAACTTTCCCTGTTCAGCATGCTGGTCATAATTCATAATTAAATCAGGTAGACGAACACCGTACTCTATGAAGAAATGACGTTTTAGTAAAGAGGGGAAGTTATTTTTAGTAATATATCTTTCATAACCACTCCATGCACTGACAATAAGCGGCACAGTCTCAGGGATGTATTCCCCATCTATTACTACAGGCTTATTTTTGACTGTGGACTGTTCTGTAATCCCTGCCTCATCTGGACTTAGAGTGTTATTTTTATTGTATTTACCCTTGTAAAAAACACCTATTAAAATGATAGCTAACAAGAGAAAAACAACTAAAGGAAATCCTGGCAATAAGCCCAATGTCACGGCAAGGATTGCTGTTATTACTAATGTAGACTTATTGAGAAAAAGATCCTGTAGTATCTTAGCACCCAGATTTGAATTTTCGTTGTTATTAACACGAGTTACAATTAGCCCCCCGCTAATTGAGATGAGCAAAGCAGGGATCTGCGCCACTAAAGCCTCACCAATAGTCAATAATGCATATATGGATAGCGCATGTGATATATTCATACCTTTCTGTACTACTCCAATAGCAAGCCCTCCAAGCAGGTTAACCAAAATAATAATTATTCCAGCAATAGCATCGCCTTTAATAAACTTCATTGCGCCATCGAGAGCACCATAAAGCTGGCTTTCAGCTTCAAGGTCACTACGACGCTGCCTGACTCCCTCTTCATCGATCACTCCCGCCTTAAGGTCAGCATCGATACTCATTTGCTTACCCGGCATGGCATCTAAAGAAAAGCGAGCTGCAACCTCTGCAATTCGCTCAGATCCTTTTGTGATAACGATAAATTGCACCACTGTGACGATGAAGAAGATAACCATCCCTACAACCAGACTATCGGCAATAACGAACTGGCCAAAGCTGGCAATGATTTCACCGGCATCCGCATCCGTCAGAACCAAACGGCTAGTACTGATAGAGATAGCCAGACGGAATATGGTACTGATCATAATCATCGATGGGAAAGTCGAAAAATCCAGAATTCTACTGATATAAAAAGACCCGATGAAAATCAATAAGGCCATTATTAAATTAAGAGCGATAAAAAAGTCAACTAAATAAGTTGGCAGTGGAATAATCAACATCACTACGACCATAATCATCATCAACAAGACGATAAGTTCAGGACGTGTTCGCAATTGAAAAATGATATTGTTTAGCATAAACACCAGTAATTTACATTAAGATGACTCAATTTATATTTTACTGAGGGTATCTTTCATAGATAATTAAATTTCGCTCTTTTCTGTGTAGTGAGTCCAACAACGTTGAGAGAAATGTAATTGTTGCTGCATGATAGCCTAGGTTTGCATAAAGAAAATCAGGAGTATTATTATAAACGTTTATAAATATCTGAACCACTGTCGCCTGCCTGTTGACAGGCATTTCTGACATAAAATCATTTTTAAAGTTATTAAAAGCCTGAGCTAATTCATCGACATTAATCAATCCAGTTATATATAGATTTAATATATACTCATCAATAATTATTTCTTTATTGAATTCCGTCATGCTGCTAAAAGAAAAATTCCGAAAATAGATCGTTAACTTCAGATCAAGCGTTCGAAGTATACGTACATCTGAATGTCTTGTAGATAGCGGTCCAAATTCATGTAAATGGATTCCCGGTACACTGGCTTTCATATCAGCGATGAGCGCAGTACGTATGAATAACATCACCCGTTTGCGATAATTAAAACCAAACTCATGAATCCAGTCTTGATAAAGATAGGTTGCAGGCACTTCAAGTTCAAGAAAACGAAGATAACAATTACGCAGGTCTTTTGCAGTTATTTTACAATCCTTGTTAATTTTGCTAAATTGTTTGGCTATGCCCCCTACGTTTGCTGATGATTGAATTTTTTTTCGATCGCCAAAAGCATTCAAATCAACAAGTGCTTCCTTTACCTTTCTCTTCTGAGCATCAGATAATTTTCGGCTCAGAAGCATCTCACGTAACGCTTGTAACAAATCCCATTCATTCGGAAATAACTGACGTGCATAATTAAGAATAGAAGTTTGGTCTTGGAATTTTGAGATCTGTTTAATCAAAATGAAAATTTTTTCATCGGCATTTTCTTCAAGAATAGCTGTAACAGTGTCATTGTCAGAACTGTCGTTCTTTCGCCCAATCTTGCTGGTCCTTCCAAGACTACTCAATGAGTCTGCTAATTCCTCAGCGATATTACTCAATTTCTCATTATGATCTACCAATTCTGAACTCGAAGATGACTTTTTAGATATGTTTAAATCGCTTTTATTGTCATCCAGGATGTTATTAAGCGCACCTGCCAGTGGTAAACGCTGGATTTCCATAACTTCTTCCTCATTTTTGATTCATAACTTCTCTCAACATAGATACCGTTGATCTCAGCCTTATATCTTTACCTTCAGAATTTATGCCAATAACCGGATTCTCGTTCTGACGTCCTTGCCATGTTTCTCCGTTATCTAATAACCGCGGATGAATGAGAAACAAGCGAACCATTTTAGTTTGGCTTTTGTAGCTATAATCAAATAACTTTCCTAAATAAGGAATATCTCGTAATAAAGGAATGCCTATATCATGGTATTCATCTTGATTACGACTATATCCTCCCACCAATAAGCTATATCCCAAAGGAACACGTGCTTCAGTGCTAATTTGCGTGTTACTGATTACCGGCAGGCTGTCGATATGAGCAGAATCTCCACTGGCATCACGTGGTGCGGTACCATCATGTATATCAAGGATCATCTCGATTTCATGCTGACGTTCTGCCAGACGCGGCAGTACGCTTATCATAGTTCCATAGGTTATTTTCTCTAATGAAGAATTTCGTTCTCCTACCAGCCTTGCGTAAAAGCTACTATTGTTATCGAAAAGAGCGGGTACATTCTCCTGAGTCAGAATTTCAGGACGTGAAATAACCTGTGCAGACCCTGATTTAACCAATGCAGATACATTTGCAAGGAAGTTGATACTACTTTCTGGCGTCAACGAACTGGTGCCGAATATGACACCAGTACTACTTATTTTGGTAGATCCACTCCACTGCACACCCAATTCGTTAATATCTTCTTTCGAAATATCTATGATCCATAATGAGAGTTGAATTTGACGTTTAGCAATATCAATAGCTCGAATCAAATCCTCTACAAAACTGACCTGGCGCTCAGTCCCCATTACAAGCAAACTATTGGTATCTGAATAAGCAACTATGTTGACAGAATCACTACTTACTCTGGCTGACTCGCTATTATCAGCCACCACTTCTTCGCCCGGTAAATCATTTATATACGACTTAAAGTGACCTCTCCTGTTCATTGTAACTGGTTGATTCGCATCGTGCACTTCGTCCTCTACACTTA
Organism: Erwinia amylovora; assembly: GCF_017161565.1. NCBI lineage: Bacteria > Pseudomonadati > Pseudomonadota > Gammaproteobacteria > Enterobacterales > Erwiniaceae > Erwinia > Erwinia amylovora. Next base: position 1,642,503 of record NZ_CP066796.1, on the reverse strand, counting down.
TTTTAGCACCTCCTAAAGCCGAGAAATTTCTACTGCTATTGAGTAACTTATTTAATACAGATGCAACTCCAGGTATGGTAAGTGGCAAATCTCGTTGTGTGTAGTTCCGATCGTTAACGAAGGAGTTATTAAGTTTTATGACACGCACGGTCACTTTACCAGTTCCAGGCCTTGAATAAGACGAATCAATATATTTTGCAGCTGCCTTGACCAGCTCTACGTAAACTGGTGGACCCGAAACATAGAATGAACCAGATTGTCCATCTGAACGTAACGGGAAACGCACGTCATACAATTCTGATGATTTTAAATAAGCAACCAACCGGTCGAAGGTAGCATATGAAAGACGTATTACAATGTTTTTCATCTCATTCGAGTCATAGACATATATCGAACTACCATCGTCGTACCATATAAGTCCTGTACGCGTAGCCAAATTAGCTAAGAGTTTCATGGGATCGTTGAGGTCAAAATTTCCTGTAACACGCTTTTTAGCAGCTTCACTACTTACAATGACAGGCTTATGCATTTCTCCTGCAATAACATTCAAAACTTGTTGGACACTATTATCACTGGCAACATATATATTATCTGCCTCAAAAGCAGTTTCTTTTTTTCTATCTTTATCGCTGCGCACATCTCTTTCGTTCAGAAATTCTGCTGACGTATGGGTGCTAAAAAAAGTGAAAAAACAACTATAATCAATTTATAGGAAAGTTTTTTGACTAAACATTCATTCATAAAAAAACCCTTTTAAGTCCTTAAATTCTCGTGGTCGAATACCGAAAATAGACTTAATCTCACTTGAGAAATGCGAGGAAGATGCATATCCATTATTCCCCGCAATGGTTGCTATTGAATTATCCTTCTCTATCAGCTGTAAAGCACTGTGAGAAGCTCTCCAAATTCGTAACTGTTTTTTTGGCCCACGAGAGAATGTATTATGACAAAGCTTCCTAAAATAAGACTCTGAAACGCCATAACTCTTGCTAGCGTTATAAAGCCTGTCAGCACTGCTATCTTTATCTTCTTTCAATAACTGAGACAGCAGGAAGTGAGATATCCAATAATTTTCAATCCTTCTGATGAAATTCAAAAAATTTTCTATCCCATAATCAACAGGCCTCAATCTTCTACTGATAAGCAGTGCCATCAAGCACTTGCCGCTATAATGCACTTTAGAAATATAAAACCGATCACTTTGAATTATCAAAGACTCATCATAGTAATCTCCAGTTTTGGGGTGAATAAGCCGACAGGGGTTTGAATGATAATCTAAAAATGAAATGAGTATCGCAACCTGCGGCATGGAGAGCTGTTCAAAAAACCAGTCTCCGGTAACCTCTATTTCTAATGTATCAACAGATGCCAGTACGCTGGATTGGTTTATTCTTATCTCTCCATCGATTCCGTTGTTGTTTGCCGATAAAGCTAAAAAGGATGCCGCATTCAAAGGTTTTGCGAAAATCAGTGAGTTATTCAATTTAATGACATCATTTGCCGTATGGTTTACAGTAGAAGTCGATCTATTACCACCACTTTTCAGGAGAAATCGTTTACTCCCTCTACACTGAACAGCTTTTGAATAAAAAGTTCCCATAGCGCCTCATATGTTTCACTTCTGAGATATAAACGATGATCAACATATTAAAATGTATATCAGATTGAATATGCCGGTCAACTCGATTTCTAAAAATTAACCTTTTTATAAAATATATTTATTTTTTTTCAAAATAATATCAAAGAGAATATTTGCGTTTGCCTAAATGAATCGTTAATATACAGACGCATTATTAAAAGGCATATATTAAATTTGGCACTGCAAAACTTTATCTGGTGATTGACGATAAATATATCGACTCTGAAATCAATTTTTTCAACCTTCATGAAGGTCAATTGTAGAACTTTTCATTACCTCTATTATGCTAATGGCAGATTTTTATGATCAGTAATATGAATGATACAAGTACGACTAAATCAGCTTACTGTAATAATACACACTTTACTTTGAAGATCCTTTTCGGCCCGATGTTTGGCTGCGAGTTGCAGCTTACCAACGAAGATTACTTTATTATTATTGATCCGCAATCTGCATTGGACTCTGCTGATTCAGTGCACTATGCTTCTAGTACTCTGTATATACCTTGTGATTTGCCTTCACCTAATATTTTATTATCGCTATCAAAGGTCTATCAGGACGATGCAACCATATGTGTTGATGTGACAATTAACCGTCTAAACCACAATTACCAATCTGTACTCCATGAAAATGAGATTTTTTGTGATGAACATATCCGGTTTGCTTTCAAACGTAATGAGGAATTATGGCATGAAAAAATAAAAAATTATAGTTTCAACCAAGCTCTGCAAACCCGTTCTGAGCATAATAAATCACTCTCACCAAAAAACACTAACTCCAGGGTCATCTCATCGGTATTGGCCCTACTTGTAGTTTTAGTAGTCATCTCTACTGGTTATTTCTACAAAGTAGATGAATACGAACATCATGTATCCACTCTGAATGAAACACTTTCAGACGCTTCCTTCCCTTACGACATTGTTAAAGACAGGGATAATAGATTTATATACATATTAGTTTCTAACCTGTATGATCTGGAATGGCTTAAAGAAGCTCTTTTTAAACTTAAGGAAAAAACCAGTGTAGTTCCTGTATGGATCTCACAACAAAAAAAAGTCGTCGTTTCTCAATTGCTGCAGGTCGGCTATCCGGTATTACAGCTTGCATACAATACCCCTCTACAACCTGTCATTACTGTATCTCGCCAATTAACTTCAAATGAAGAAGAGTCCTTGAAAATAGCAGTATTAAAAAATATTCCTTTCGCAACAGAAGTGGTAATAACTATTAAATCTAAAGAGCAACTATTGTCTGAGGCTCGCAATGGTTTGGACAGACTGAACATACATTATCGCCAAATCAATACAAACACTGGTTATAGTTTAATTGTTCGCGATGCGCTTAGCGACGTAATAATCAGTGCTCTGAGACATTTCATTCAGGAATTCGAATTAAAATGGGGGAATAGTATCGTCAATTTTTCAATCAATCTCGAAGAAAACTGGCTTGTTAATAAGTCTTACATTGATTCAACTGACGGTTACCTTTTTTTGAATCCACAACACTGGTACTTTCCAATCAATTCAGGAGAAATAAAAAGTGACAGATCCTATCCAAGATAAAGGCACACCAAGTTCAGAAAAGGGGCATTTTTTAAATAACATTTCTGAGGCGTTCGAGGATGGGGCAAAAAATATGATGCTTGCCCTCAACGTTGCTCAAGCTAACCTTGAACTTAACCCTTCCGATCCTTCAGTACTGGCTAGTTATCAAGCAAGCTGCAAGAATATACTTTATTCCGGAACGCTCAAACCAGCACCATAAAAGCTTATAAAGATATTGCTGCCGCAATAATACAGAATTTTCGTTAACCTTTACACGGGGTTATCCCGCAAATTACACTGAGGATATATATGAGCTATCATCCTGTAAATTTATCTTCGTTAATACGATTAGCACCCGACACACTAAATAGTGAAGCTGAGAATACGATCATTTCGCATAACCAAACGTTCAACGACCTCGTATCCAGCACCTTCAAGGATTTCAGTGAAAAAAATATTCATTATAAAAGCATGATTAATACCTTAAGTGAATCGCCACAATTGACTGGTAACCCTGAGTATCTCGCAAGGCTGCAAAACTATGTTGGCGAATACACTAATTATATTTCACTCGTCACCACTCTTGCACGTAAAGGGATCAGCGCTATCGAAACTTTGGAAAAATCGCAATAATGGTGAGGAAACTCGTACATATTTTTTTTGTTATCATATCAGCTGGATTATTATCTGCTTGTAATAACCAAAAGTTATTAGAAAATCTAACTCAGGAGCAAGCTAACCAAGTACTGGCTATTTTACTGCAGCATAATATCTCTGCTCAAAAAAGTGGTGCTGCAAAAGAGGGCTATGCTATAAACATTAGTCAACAAGAAAACACAGTAGCTCTTTCGATTATTAACCAATATCAGCTTCCATGGTCAGCTGATATCGAGATTGGCCAGGCGTTTCCTGAAAGTGCTCTTGTTGCCTCACCAAATGCTGAACAGACAAGAGTCCTTTCTTTACTAGAACAAAGATTGGGTCAGTCATTGAGGGTGATCAATCAAGTAGTTAATGCACGCGTACATATCAGCTATCCCGGTTTCAGAAGTGATAAGGGGAACAAAACTGCAGTCAACCATGTAGGTGTACTCATCTCTTATAAAGGCGATATAGATGATAACCTTTTCATTTCTCAGATCAAATCATTTATAAAGAATAGTCTTAATGATGTGCGTTACGAAAATATTTCAGTAGTTCTGTTCGATGCCCCTGTCATCCAGTATTCTTCACCGATAAAGGCTTCGAGTTCGCGATTATGGTTATGGTTTATACTTGTGATCATTTGCACTATTACAGCCATAGGCTTACTCGTTTTTTTTATGAAAAGGTCCGCAAGCCCTCTCAATAACAATAATATTGAGCTGATAAAAGCGAATGATAATAAGGAGTCATCAGGTGATGTTCCTTAAAGAGGAAAAACTGCTAGATATTTTGTATCGTCCAGCTGATTATACCCATCCTACTTATCTGACCGGCCATTTACAGGAGTATACATGCCGAGATGAACTTTTAAATTTTTGGCTAATTTCTCACTATCAACTCGAGGATTTGCCTGCACATTGGCAAGCTGACGACAAGGTATTGTTACTTGTCCTGACGCATTGGGAGCACATGCCTTCTGCTGCTCACCTTGTAGGAGGTTATCTATTACGCGCTCAACTGCTCAGTCAATGTGCAGTATTAATGGCAGATTCAAGGTTACTTGCATTTATTTCTCTGCCATTGTTCCATCATATTCCATCACCCATACTGCTCCGAAGTATTGATACAACAGCCTTGGGGGTTGCTTTCATCCTCAGTCAGATTCACCCACTGCCCTTTGCGCTCAAGAAGCGCCTGCTATTGAGTTTTCCTGCTGATATTAAGCTGCCTCAGCTCGATATAGTTAGAACTCCTGAACATTTCAATCTTTTAAAGACGGCAATCAACTATGCGATTCATTTCGAGTAAAGAATTACCTCATGATATCTACGGAAAAATCTTAATAAAATCCACTATGGTTACACGCTATCGTAATATGGCAAGTGCGCTCGAACGTACGCTTTTTCACTGTAATAAAATTCGTATTGAGAGTGAAGCTCATCTCAATGAGACACGCGAAAATTTTGAAAAAGAGGGCTTTTCGTTGGGCTTGCAGCTTTTTTTTTCACAATTAATTACCATGCTTGACGACTACGAGCAACAGCAGTCCGCTCGTATGAAATTATTTGAAGAATCTGTTATGGATGCCGTCCGAAACTCATTTGATGACACAGTTATTGTAGAAAGAATTATTTACCACATTAAAAAAAACTGCTGCCAACAAAACATAAAAACAATAATCTTACCTCGTACGGTTCAACTACCTGAAAATATTGAAATGCCTCATTATCAATACACTGATGACCAACATATCACAGTTCAGAGTGATAAAGAGTCTATACGTTTCCAGAACGCTCCGTTATGCCGGCAATGGTTAGTCCATGCGAAAAATAAGACGATTAACGTTAATCAAGATATTAGCAAACTAATACCTGACGTTTTCATCGCTATTGGTCTGAAACTTATTAAACTGGGTGAGAAGAATAAGGAAGTATTACTATCTGCCACATCATCGGAGATAAAAAATGATATCACCTGATGCTCTCAATCTCAGATCGCCAAGTCTTGATGAAATATTTGACGACAACCTGTCAATTTTTGAGCAGCTATACTGGCTGAAACTATAAAGGCCAACCCACAAAGTGAATCGGGTGAATTACTTAACAGCTTAAGAGAACGTTCCCTTGATAAGGCCATATCAATAAAGTGATTGAAAGAGGTGTTTTACAACATGAATATGATTTTTTGGGAGAATAGCGATCTTTATGATTACCAAATAAAGATGATCGATAAATTTGTTCATCAGCTTGTGTGTAGAGACATACTAATACATATGATGCTTTACAAGATGCTTACTCCTGATGATGAAGTAAGTGATTTCTTATAGAACATATACCTTAACCCATAACTGCAGCTCAGTATGCTATCCCGGCAGCTGCCGGGAAATGAATTTTAGTTATGAATATAAACCACCCTTAATCTCATTAGTACAAGTTATATAATCAATTTTGACAGGCATTTTATAATCTGTTGCGTTCACTGGTTATTTATTAAAGGCGATTTGATTCAAAATCAACTGTCTGCAACCTTTTTTAAACATATTGTACATCCGCCTTTCATATCATCTGGTCAACTTCTTCATACAATCTCTACCAGAGATGCTCATTAATCACAATTCCTGAACGATAAGATCTGCTTACTGAATTGTCTATATGTTTTACTCAGACTAGCTTTTCATTTAATTGGCATTTTTAATCCGCTCCGATTTTTAGGGAGCCACTTTGCGCAACAAACATTAGTAAAAGCATCCCTGCCAGGATTACTGTTATGATAAAAAAAAATGCCTTCCTTAATCTGAAGTTCTCTGTTGATGTTTTCTTTTTCTTTAGAGAACAGGATTTATCCATATTCAGTGTGGAAAATTCACTTTTTTTAATGTTGCCAGAGGACATTCTGAAAATTAGTTCTTTCTCATTCAGCCGGCCTTGCGATGTCATATGTTGCGATTGACTGGTCTTATCAGGTTCTTCATCGGAGGGTTGCGCAGTAAACTGATATCCCAACTTAGGAATGGTAACAATAATATTCTTATTAATATCATCTAAACTTAATCTTAGCGAGCGAATAACCTGTGCAATACTCTGCGAAGTTACATACCCCCCACCCCATGCTCCAGCTAAAAAGTCTTTTTGCGATACAGGTTCTGGATATTTCGCACATAAAAGAATAAGAACATCGGCCTGTTTTTTCCGCAGTTGAATTGTTTTTTCTCTATTTTTCAGCGTCCTTGTCCTTGGGTTAAAGGTGAAATCAAGGAAGTAGATTTTCGAGTCATCCATATTTTTTCCCATTTTGCGACCTGTCGTGTATACCCTTTATGAGCCAGTTCGATTCCATGATTAACTGATTATGACCTTCAATTTATTACAACTAAACCAACCTCCACTCTGGGCTCTGCCTTTTTTCCTACTGTTGCAATTTTTTAGCGTAATAAAGAGATAAAATACATAAGTTAATCTCTGACATGTCTTTTAACTTTGGCCTGACCCCTAACAATCTGTCCATTCTATTTCCGCAGGAGTGTTTCGGATAGACGTATAAAACCTTCTTGACATCACGAACCTTTTCCATCTTATCAAACCGAAATTCCGCCTCAGGGAATTAACTTGCAGATATTATCAAACCTTGAAAAATCATGCTATAACTCAAGCTGTGACCTACGAACGCAATGCCTTCTTATGAATATTCATTTTCACTAGATAAATCTATTTCTAAGTGATCTATGTAAAATGCAATACTGAACTGTGCAAATAATATGTTTTTATCAACTTGTCATCCCGTGTATATGATAGAGAAAGTTAGTCATACAGTAATTTTCTGTTTCCGCCTGCTTCTATTTCTACCGACTTTTTAACATTGAATACCAGTTACGGAACACGCTTTATATTATCTTTTTTTCACCTCTACGCTCAAGGCTAGCAACTGACTTAGATCACGCTAAGAGATAGCATCTCCGCTACTTACCATTATCGTCTATTATGTTTTAAATGATCCAATCATCAGCATAAAGGCTGTCATTGGAATAATTTAAACGCCCTATGACAAATCTCAGGATAAGGATGTAAATCTTTAATTGATTCACCTTCACACTGTTCATTACATAATGCAGTCCCGCCTTAAATCTCTATAAATATAATCTGCCAAAAATGATTATATATCCGTATTTTTCCTATTTCATCAGCTTAGTTGTCAATCTTTATATCATTATAACAATTAACGTGCGTTTAAAACTGCGCAGTGTTGTATTCTGCACTTATGATGACAAATCCCCGCCCCACATCGCGGCGATCATGACTGGTGATCCACTGAGCAGCACCTGCCCCTGGGCCTCAAGTCGTTTTATATTCTTAATGTGTAATTGGCCCAAATGAAAAATAGCTATTTCGCTTATATTACGATGAATTTTCTCTAAGCATTATGACCTCACTTCGAAAACTGGCTAAGATAATGGCTGTTTTACTGACGTTCTTCCATGCTAGATTTGGAGTTAACCTATTGAAAATCATATAATAGCACTTTATGTAAAAGATCCAACCGTTGAAAAAAGACAATTGCTGTACAAAAGCGCTTCCGTTGTATAACTTCATCACTTAACCATTTGCACATTATTTGCACATTACGACTAAGGGATATTTTATGTGTCGGAACGGTTCCAATCCTATCATTGAAAACGATATCAGCCGTTACTTTAGTGAGGTGATCATGCCTTCTCAGCAAGAAACCCTTGGCCAGATAGTGGTTGAAATTTTGCGTTCAGGACGTAACTTAAACCGCAAAGCGATTTGTTCAAAACTGTTGACACGGCTTGAACTGGCCTCCGGACCTGAGCAGGAGCGTCACTATCAGCAATTGATCGGCATGTTGTTTGGTAGGGGTGACTGAATATTCAGGCACTGCATAGATTTTAAACGTGTCACGTTGCTTGTTAAGCTATAACACAGTCCGCCCATCTGAACGGAATACATGATTGCCAATATTTGCTGACTTTCTGTTTCCGCTATGGAAGCCTTTGTGGACGTTCTATGCGTGTCTGCATTATTGATTCAGGGAAGTTGGTATGTACAAAAGCCCGGAAGAAAAATTATCAGATAACATGATGGGCGAGGCCGTATTGGCTCTGCTCAGGCAAGATATTGCCATCAATAATTCCTCTTTGATGATGACGCTGCAATCTATGCTTGCTGTTGAAACAGATTCGCTAAAGCAAGTCGCTTTGAAGAGGGCAATAGAAGAAGTTTGTCTTAATCAATGTGCCACGCCTGCAACTAATGCACTCACAATGATTGGGCGAGCCGACACCTTTGCGCTTTTCTCTGATGGCAGCCCTGTTGTTGGTACGAAAAAACACTGAGCGGGGTAAGTTAACACCTTGTGCCCCATTTAAATGCGCATTTCGTCTGTCAGAACGGGTGACTATTCAGACAGCAGATGTCGTGCATGTACCAGATTTCTTTTGTACGTACGATCATGTAGATAAACTCCCAAGTGAAACTAATCATGCCGGCATCAGCTCAGGCAAACTGGTTCGAAAGAGGGCCTTTTGGCAACTGAGGACCTTTCGTCAGCTCCCGGAAGTTGCCCCGGATCTACGCTTTGGATCCTTGCCCTGAACTGCATCTTATTTGATCAATATTTAGCCGGCAGACATCATCCCGTTGCTGTAAGTTTTGTAGATCCCTTTAACTCTCTTACTGTTCAGTCTGGTACAGAAATAATGATCGGATTCGTTACGGGATATAGCCCTACCAGAATGAAGCGCGCATGACCTTTATTCGGCCACCAGCAGGACAGCCCGAGGTGGTGGCCCTGAAAAGTTGTTTATTTGACCGCGGCGTAATAACTGAAAGTGATTGTTGCGTGATGGTTATAATCCCAATTCACCTCGTCACCTTGGTGAATATTTGAAATCATATTGATTATGTACGGCTGCATCGTGAAAAATCTCACCTGCAAAATGCATTTTACAGGATCTCGTCTATAATTACGGCGGATGACGCTTTCTTACCCTAAAGGAAATTTTGATGATAGTTAAGATGTTTAAAACTGCATTCATTGCCGTGTTTTCACTAGTTTGTGTTGCTGGTTGTTCATCTAATCAAACCATCAGAACCACTGACGGCAGGGTCATTGTGACTGATGGTAAACCACAAATTGATAGTGATACCGGTCTGGTATCATATAAAGATGCCCAGACGGGTAAGTCAGAACAGATTAATCGCGAATTGATTAAGAATATGAGTGAACTTAGCAACTGATAAAACGGAGTCCATATGAATAAAGTAATTGCATTGCCTCTAGCTGCCCTACTGTGTGTTGCCGCGCTTAGCGGGTGCACCCGCTCCAGCTATGCTATCCATACCAGCGATGGCAGAACTATCATCAGCGATGGCAAACCACACGAAGATAACAAAACAGGTCTCATTGCCTACACGGATGCAAATGGCATCAAGCAGCAAATCAGTAAAGGTGATGTTAAGGAAATGAGCGAACTTCCAAAATAACTGATGAAAAGCCCTTTTTGGGCTTTTCTGCCTAAGACTGACAGGTTGGTTGTATCCAGCACATGGCAAAATTTACCTGACATGTTGAAAATGCGACTTATCCATAGGCATCGTCTTGACAGTGCAGTTAGCTGACTGGGCAGCCTCCCACTTCGTTCTGTACACTGACCTGGCCCCACCTACTTTCGTGGCTGATGCCAGCGAGAAATTCTACAAGTACCACTGTTTTTAAAATTTTACTTTGCTTAAGATCGTAATTTAATGATTTATCATGCCCGTATATCTTGCCTGCCCCATTGCGCGCTACAGGAGTCAATATTGAAACGGCTCAGCCGCCCCTGCGTTTCGGAGCATCAATGAACTACCCGAAGTCATCGAATTGCTCAGGTAATCGCCCGATGAAACTCAGTACTTCTGTCAGCCTGCTGGTTAGCGCTGTCATCATCACCGTGCTGTTAATTGCCCATCTGTTCTATTTTGTTCAGATAAGTCGCATGACCCAGCACAGCGTCAAAGATAAAGCTCTGGCGGTTGCACGCACGCTGGCTGTTTCTCCTGATATCCAGCGTGGCCTGCTGCAGGCTCCTGACAACGGAATAATCCAGACGATAACCCGTGCGACACAACGTAGTAACAGCCTCCTTTTTGTGGTGGTCACCAATATGGCTGGTATTCGCTACTCTCACCCCATTAACAACTTAGTTAAGCAGCATTTTATTGGCAATGACCTCAGCCCTGCCTTGAAGGGACGCGAAAATATAGCGATTAACAGTGGCAAGCTGGGCTTTGCACTTCGGGTTTTCACCCCAATATTTGACAGCCATCAGCGACAAATTGGCGTGGTTGCTATTGGGATCTCTCTGGATGAAGTGGTGCATCAAATCAACCACAGCCGCTGGAACATTTTCTTCAGCGCCGTGTTTGGTATATTGGTTGGTGCAATGGGTACTTACCTGTTGGTCAGGGCAGCCAAACGCATTATGCTTGGGCTGGAACCTCATGAAATATCTACCCTTTTTGAACAGCATCAGGCAATGCTGCAATCAATGAAAGAGGGTGTGATTGCAGTCGATGAACGAAGACAAACATCGCTGATTAACCGTTCTGCACGCCAGTTGTTGCGCAAAACGGGTCTCCTTCAGGCGCTCGAATGTGACAGCCCTGAGGTTGTCGCGGCTTCCGGTCCGCTGATTGACAATCTGCATGGCGTGATGAGAAGCGGAATTGCGCGGCGCGATGAAGAGATCAATTTCAATGGCCGGATACTGCTGTGTAATACTATGCCGGTGCGCAATAATCAGGCAATCATTGGAGCCATTTGTACCTTTAGAGATAAGACCGAAATAAGCCAGCTGCTTCAGCGCCTTGATGGCATGGTCAATTATATCGACGCACTGCGTGAACGTTCCCATGAGTTTATGAATAAGCTACATGTCATTCTCGGTCTGGTGCATATGAAGCGCTACGACAGGCTGGAAAATTACATTCTCAAGACCGCGCATAATTATCATACTGAGATCGGATCGTTTTTAGGCAAAATCAAGTCACCTGTTATCGCTGGTTTTCTTTTGAGCAAAATTAACCGCGCCGACGAAACCGGTAATCGTCTGAAAATTGATGAGGATTGCCAGCTACCTGATAACGGGAGCGAGCAGCAGGTTACGGTATTGATTACCGTGCTCGGTAATCTGATCGAAAATGCTCTGGAAGCCGCGGGCGAAAATGGTGATGGCGAAATTAGCGTACTGCTACACTATCATAATGGCTGGCTCAGTTGTGAGGTCAGCGATGACGGCCCGGGCATCGCGGCAGCGCGTCTGAAAGACCTGTTTACCAAAGGCTATTCCTCAAAGGGCGATAATCGTGGCGTCGGGCTTTTTCTGACTAAACAACAAACCGAAAGCGTGGGTGGAAAAATTATTGTAGAGTCCGAACCCGGTGTTTATACGCAATTTTTTGTACAACTGCCCTGGGATGGAGAGCTCAAAAAAGCATGATCAATGTTTTAATCGTCGATGATGATGCGATGGTGGCAGAACTTAACCGGTGCTATGTTGCACAGCTTCCGGGCTTTTCCTGCTGTGCTGTAGCATCGACATTGCAGCAGGCAAGAGAACTACTACAAAACAATGAATTAGCTATCGATCTGATCCTGCTTGATATCTACCTGCAACAGGATAACGGGCTGGATTTGTTGCCCACATTGCGCAAAGCTAAACTGCCAGTCGAGGTGATCGTCATATCATCCGCCGCCGACGCTACCACCATCAGGCAATCTCTGCACTATGGCGTGGTGGACTATTTGATCAAACCGTTTCAATTCTCCCGCTTTGAAGAAGCGTTGACAGGCTGGCAACAGAAAAAAAAGCTTATTGACTCTCACCCGTTCTACCAACAGGCCGATGTCGACCAGCTGATCCACGGTAATCATCCGACGATGGATGATGCGAAAAGGCTCCCTAAGGGTTTAACCTCGCTAACGTTACGTACTCTGTGCCTGTGGATCGATGCTCATCCGACCGATGAGTTCTCCACCGATGATCTGGCCGCCGCCGTCAATATCTCTCGCGTCTCCTGCCGCAAATATCTCATCTGGCTTGCGCAGATCAATATCCTGTTCACCAGCATTCATTACGGAGCCACCGGCCGGCCGGTATATCGCTACCGTCTTCAGGCAGAACGCAGCATTCTGCTTAAGCGGTTCTGCCAGTGAGCTGATAGCTGTCGTCCAGCAGGTTAAAAGCAAAATAACGCTGTGATGAGCAAATAATTTGTCTGTTCCGGGTGACGAAAATAGCTTCAATTGACGGATTTCGTCTAAGTGTTTCCAGGCCCTTTCGCACGCCTTGCCCGTACATTAAGGTGGTCCAGATATCGCCGTCGATCGCGTTGTCACAAATTACGGTAACGCTCAGCAATTCGTTATCCAGTGGGTAGCCAGTCTGCGGGTCGAGAATATGGTGGTAGCAACGCCCGTCGCGCATGAAATAACGTTCATAGATACCGGAAGTAACCACCGATTTATCAGTAACGTTGATGATTCCCAGCGGCGTGTCCTCGGCAGCGAACGGCTGCTTAAGCCCTATTCTCCAGGCTTGCCTTACGCTATTCCCCAAAGCCAGCACGTTACCACCAAGATTAATAAGCGCATCCCTAACTCCCCGCTGTAGCAGGTAGTCACGCACCACATCTGCGATATAGCCTTTAGCAATTGCCCCCAGATCGATCTCCATGCCCTGGCGTTGCAGATATACAGATGCTGTCGCATCGTCAAGGTCAACCTGACGTGGATCGATCAGTGTCAGTAAAGCGTGCAATTCAGTGGCTGGCGGCACGCTTTCGCCGTTAAATCCAATCTTCCAGCGTTTTACCAACGGCCCGATAGTGAAGTTGAAACGGCTGTCTGGCAACATGCTGGCCTCTTTAGCTCGTTTGATCACCTCGTAAAGCACCCGGCTGACGGCAACAGCATGCTTACCGGCTGCACGATTGATGCTCATAACTTCAGAGTGAGGACGGTTAACGGTAAAGATTGCCTCCTGTTGTTTAATCAAGCGAAACACATTGCCCGCCAGCGTCTGATTGAATTCAAACAGCTTTAGCAGGATCGGAGATCCCATCAGCACAGTGGAATAGCGGTAAACGCCGGTTTCTGAAAACATAGCAGCACCTGGAATAGAGTGAGCATTACAGGGCAATCCCCATTTGGGTCGCCCCTCAGCCGGGAAATCTGTTTAACGCAACGCCCATGCTGCAGCATTACGGCCGGCAAGAATACCAAAGATGATGATGTCTGCTACCGCGTTACCGCCGATACGATTCGCACCGTGGATACCACCAACCACCTCACCTGCCGCCCACGCTCCCTTAATCGGCTGTTTATGCGTATCCAGTACCGCAGTATCGCTATCGATGGTTACCCCGCCCATGGTGTGATGCACCCCGGGAGCAATGCGGATCGCAAAAAAGGGGCCTTGACGGAGTGGATGGCGCAGCGCAGTCTGACGTCCAAAGTCATCATCACGTTGCTGGCCGACAAACCGATTATAACGTGCCAACGTGCTTTGCAGCGTTTCCTGATCCATATTCAGCTTAACAGCGAGTTCATACGCAGTTGGCGCACTTACCACAAAGCCTTTAGCGATATATTCATCGGCAGCCTGATTGTTTTGGCGTACCTGGTCATCAAATATAATCCATGCGCTCTTTTCGGGCAGGGCAATAATTTGCGCAGAGACTTTATCGCGAGTTTCCATTTCATTGAGAAAACGCTGGCCTGCCTGGCTCACCAGTATTGCTCCGCCCCCGCGAATAGATTCAGAAACCAGGTAAGAGGTTGTTTGTTCCACCGTCGGGTGGATCTGTATCTCACCCATATCGACAGTGGCCGCACCAATGTGCTGTAACATAGCAATACCGCTACCGGTTGCGCCTTTATGATTGGTCGTCACGAAGCCATCCAGCTCCGGGCGATAATTTGCTACCATCTCCCGGTTAGCACTAAATCCGCCGGTGGCAACAATCACGCTTTTCGCATAAAAAATGCGGCTGTCGTTGTACTCATCAACCACTTTTACTCCGGTGACCCTGCCATCCTCAAACAGGATCTCATCGACTGATGTCTCCAGCAGCACCTCGATATTGCGTTGGTTGATGTACTTCACTAAACCGCTGATCAAAAAACTGCCCACGGCGGAACGATCGGCCGGACGGTGGGTACGGTCGATGCTCATGCCGCCAGTAATGGTGATGTCATTCAGTTCGATATCATGACGGGCCAGCCACTCAATGGCTTCTGGTGCCAGATCAACCAAATGGCGCAGCAGCTGCTGATTGTTTTTAGATTTTCCCCCTTTCAGCGTTTCATCAAAAAACAGCGCTTTGCTGTCCTGAATGCCCTTCTGCTTCTGATAACGGGTTTCTGCGGCATTCATGCCGACGGAAGCCTTGATGGTGTTACCGCCGATGGTGGGCATTTTCTCGACCACCAGCACTTTTGCCCCTTCTTCAGATGCCTGAATCGCCGCCGCCAGACCGCCGCCGCCGCTGCCCACCACCACCACATCGTAGTGTTGTGGCGCCTGCGGGTTACCGCCTTCTTCTATAACATGTTCTTTGCTGGAGGTGGTCAAAGCACGGGAAACCGCCTTTTTAAGCGCTTCACTCTGCGTGGTTGCCCCGGTTATAGCATCAACATAAGGACTGTTTGCCACCAGCATACGCGATCGCAGACTTTCAAAAGTGGTAGTGAAATCCACGTCCAGCTCAGCGTCCGGTATCAGTGAAATATCAGTAATACGATCGGTATCCAGCGTGACGTTGATGTGCAGTTTTAACGCCTCGGCTTCGACTTTTTCCTGATAAACCCCGGCTTTGTATTTACGGCCGCCACTGCTGACATCGCGGATCATTGCGTCAACCAGTGAGAAGCGCCACAGCGGCTCCGGTATGTTCAGCGCTTCACGCTGATTACTGTCCATAAACAGTTCCAGATGGTGGTGATTAATAATGCGGTCGGCCCAATCCGGGTAGGCGATACAGGCTTTACCTACCGCCACCAGATCATAACCGTGCTGCAACGCACATTCCGCATCGGCTTTGTTCACCACCCCTCCGACACCGATCACCGGGATCTGCGCCAGCCGCTGTGAACGCATGGTCAGATATTTGCTAATTAACGGTGTCGTATCGTTGGTATCAATAATGGAGGGCCGCAGCAGCTGCCCCACGGAAAAATGCACGTAATCAAGACCTTGCTCAGCCAGTTTTTCCAGCAGATACATCGTGTCGTTGAAGCGAATACCCGGTACCTCTAGCTCTTCCGGCGAGAAGCGATAGCCGATGATAAATGAGGGATCGGCAAATCGTTTCGCCATTTTGTGGCTGATATTCAGCACCTCTATAGCAAAACGGGCCCGGTTCTCGCGGCTTCCTCCCCACTTGTCACGGCGCTGGTTGGAATGTGGTGAGTAGAATTGCTGAATCAAATAGGTGTTGGCTCCGTGGATTTCTACTCCATCAAAGCCGGCCTTGATCGCCCGGTTCACCGCATCTCCGAACCTGGTCACCATCACCTCAACTTCTTCAGCACTTAACGCCAGTGGTGTGGTCGCGCCGGCGCGCGCGGCGGCAATCGCACTCGGGGCTACCGGGGTTTTACCGCCAATCAGTTCTGGCTCAACCATGCGGCCACCGTGATAGATCTGCACAATTGCTTTCGAACCGGCCAGTTTAATGGCACCAGCAATTTTAGCCAGCCCTGGAATTTTGCTGTCACTGTCGATAGCAATCGCCCCGGGGAAAGCCGGGCCTTTCGCATCGATAAAGCAGCATTCCACGATGACGGTACCGATACTGCCAGCACGGACGCGATAGTACTCAACCAGTTCACTGGTCACGGATCCATCATAAAATCCGCTGCAGCTAGTCATAGGGGCCATCAGCAGGCGGTTTTTTAACACGGCCCCGTTCGGCAGAGTTAGCGGATTAAGGACAGGGGTAAGTTTATTCATACAACATGAACTCCAAAATTAAAAAGACTCGAATTTTGTAGTGGGAAGGTTAATTAAATTAGCGTTCCCATTTCATGCTGACAATATAACAACCTGACCGATTAGATTTCCAGTAAATTCAGTTTTAAAAGATCGCTGCCAGCCTGATGAGTTAACTGCAAAGAAATTCGGCATTTTATTTTACAAATGTGCATTTAACCCCCACCTGACTAACATTTTATTTACATAAAATATCCGTTTAAATTCAATATGATAAATCAGATTTGGCGCATTGCCTAATCAACTCCATCTACTATTGAACAAAAGAGAGCTATTATGACAGGCAGTCAATTATGTTTCTCTTTAACTCTTTAAAAATGATAAAGGAAGCCTGAGGTTTATTGATCTGCATCAATAAATTTATTTGCACAACCTTCACTATACTTATATCCAACGAGCAAATACCCCAACTTTAATCGGAAGAGAAAATTTATTCAGACGCCACGATTAAACTGCCCGGCAAATTAAAATTTATAAACAAAGCTTCCATCACTGCCGTGCGCTCAACAATTTCTTAATAACTTGCAGACAAATACAATGAAAAAACCCTCCATTATCAGTGAAACTGCCAAGGCTCCTCCTGCTTCTGTCCGGCGTACAAAACGGCCGATCGTGCTATTTATCCCGGTGCTGGTTGCGGTATTGCTGCTGCTGGCTCCGGTTCCACACGGGCTGGAACCTTATGCATGGCGCTTTTTCGCTATCTTCGTCGGGGTGATCGTCGGCCTGATTTTTGAACCATTGCCGGGGGCAGTTATCGGCCTGACCGGCGTGGTGGTCATCGCCCTGTTCAGCCAATGGCTATTGTTCAGCCCGGCAGAACTTGCCAACCCCTCTTTCAGAACCGCCAGCCAGGCTTTTAAATGGGCAGTCAGTGGCTTCGGTAACTCTACGGTCTGGCTGATCTTCGGCGCATTTATGTTTGCCGCCGGCTATGACAAAACGCAGTTTGGTCGCCGCCTGGCGTTGATTTTGGTAAAATATCTCGGTCGGCGCAGTTTAACGCTGGGCTATGCCATCACCTTCGCCGACCTGCTGTTGGCACCGTTTACGCCGTCCAACACCGCTCGCAGCGGCGGTACTCTCTATCCGGTTATTGCTAACCTGCCGCCGCTCTACGGTTCAAAACCCGGCGATCCCAGTGCGCGCAAAATTGGCTCCTACCTGATGTGGGTAGCAATCGCTGCAACCTGTATCACCAGCTCAATGTTCCTTTCAGCACTGGCCCCTAATCTGCTTGCCGTGGCATTGGTAAAAAGCGTGGTCGGCTTCGATATCTCATGGGGCATGTGGTTTATTGCCTTCCTGCCGCCTGGCCTGCTGTTACTGCTTACCATGCCGCTACTGGCATACTGGTTCTATCCGCCAGAAGTCAAGTTGAATGACGATGTGCCGCGCTGGGCGGCGAGCGAACTGGAAAAGCTGGGCCGGCTCACCCGCAATGAGATCCTGCTACTGGTGTTCGTGGTTTCTGCCTTGCTGATGTGGATTTTTGCTACTGCATGGATTGAACCCGCAATGGCTGCCCTGGTGGTGATGGTACTGATGCTGTGGACCGGCGTACTGAACTGGAACGACATCACCAGTAATAAACCGGCCTGGAATACCTTTGTCTGGTTCGCTACCCTGGTAGCACTGGCGGATGGTCTGGCTCGGGTCGGATTTATTGCCTGGCTGGGCGGTGAGGGTGGCCGGTTGCTGCACGGCTATAACCCGCAAGTCTCCGCGGTGGTGTTGCTGGTATCCTTTTTCCTGCTGCACTATCTGTTTGCCAGTACCACCGCGCATACCACTGCGCTGTTACCTGCAATGCTCACCATTGCCGCTTCAATACCGGGCATTAATATGCCGGTATTTTGCCTGATGATGTGCACCTCGCTGGGCATCATGGGGATTATCACGCCGTACGGTACGGGGCCAAGCCCGATTTACTATGGCAGCGGGTACCTGCCTGTAAAAGACTACTGGCGCCAGGGAACGATCTTCGGAGCCATCTTCCTCTGCCTGCTCATGCTGATTGGCTATCCGTGGATGGTGATGATGTTCTGATGCGTAACTGAACGACAGCAGGCACATCGGATATGCAGATGTTGCCATATTGTTATACCATTCTGCACCAGCCTGCCGGCCTGACGCGCCCGACAGGATAATGCAGCACGATATCGCCCTGAATTTTGCCCAACCTCCGCATCAGAGAAGGAAGGCAGCAGATCATTAAGTGAGAGCAAAATGTCGAATAAACCGTTCCATTATCAGCCGCCCTTTCCGCTCGCCAAAGACGAAACCGAATACTACCTGCTGACCCGCGAACATGTATCGGTCAGCACATTCGACGGTCAGGAGATAGTCAAAGTCGCACCAGAGGCACTGACATTACTGGCCCAACAGGCATTTCATGACGCCTCATTTATGCTGCGCCCTGCCCACCAGCGCCAGGTTGCAGCCATACTGGCTGACCCACAGGCCAGTGAGAACGACAAATATGTAGCATTGCAGTTTCTGCGCAACTCTGAGATCGCGGCCAAGGGCATTTTGCCCACCTGCCAGGATACCGGTACGGCGATTATAATGGGAAAGAAAGGTCAATGCGTTTGGACCGGCGGTGGCGATGAGGCCGCTCTGGCTAAGGGCGTTTACAATACTTACACCGAAGATAATCTGCGCTATTCGCAGAATGCCCCATTAGATATGTACAAAGAGGTCAATACCGGCACTAACCTTCCTGCGCAAATTGACCTTTATAGCGTTGATGGTGATGAATACAAGTTTCTTTGCATGGCCAAAGGCGGCGGTTCCGCCAATAAAACCAGTCTATACCAGGAGACCAAAGCGCTGCTCACCCCCGCGAAGCTGAAAGCCTTTCTGATCGAGAAAATGCGCAGCCTCGGTACCGCAGCCTGCCCGCCGTATCATATCGCTTTTGTGATTGGCGGCACCTCTGCCGACAGCACGCTGAAAACGGTGAAACTGGCGTCCACCCACTATTATGATGAGCTGCCCACCGAAGGCAACGAGCACGGTCAGGCATTCCGTGATATCGAGCTGGAGCAGGAACTGCTGCTTGCCGCCCGGCAGCTTGGGCTGGGCGCGCAGTTCGGCGGCAAATACTTTGCCCATGATATCCGCGTGGTGCGCCTGCCGCGGCATGGCGCGTCCTGCCCGCTGGCGATGGCGGTTTCCTGCTCGGCCGACCGTAACATCAAAGCGAAAATAAATCGTGACGGCATCTGGATTGAGAAGCTGGAGCATAATCCCGGCCGCTACATCCCTGCCGAGCTGCGCCAGCAGGGCGAAGGCGACGTGGTGCGGGTTGACCTCAACCGTCCAATGACTGAGATCCTTGCCCAGCTTTCTGAATACCCGGTCTCAACCCGCCTGTCGCTTAGCGGCACCATTATCGTTGGTCGCGACATTGCTCACGCGAAGCTGAAAGAGCGGATTGACAAGGGCGAAGGGCTGCCACAGTACATCAAAGACCATCCGGTGTACTACGCCGGCCCGGCAAAAACCCCTGAGGGTTACGCGTCAGGATCTCTCGGCCCGACAACAGCAGGCCGAATGGACTCTTACGTTGACCAGCTACAGGCGAATGGCGGCAGCATGATCATGCTGGCAAAAGGCAATCGCAGTCAGCAGGTTACGGATGCCTGCCTGAAGCACGGCGGTTTCTACCTGGGCAGTATCGGCGGCCCGGCTGCCGTGCTGGCGCAGCAAAGCATTAAGAGCCTGGAGTGCGTGGCGTATCCCGAACTGGGAATGGAAGCCATATGGAAGATTGAAGTTGACAACTTCCCGGCCTTTATTCTGGTCGATGATAAAGGCAATGATTTCTTCCAGCGCATCCAGCAGACCTCGTGCGGTAAGTGCGTGAAGTAACCTTTACTGCTTTTATTTCCCCGGGTGCAGGCATCATGCTGCATCCTTGAAATAAGCAGAGCAGCAGGCCCGGAACCAGAATGGCCAGCCATGGTGAGATGGCTGGCCTTAATGACCGCTTCAGCTCCTTCCAGCTTTGCGATCTGCAGGCCAATATTGTGATCGCTGCCAGCTATTGACTTGCGCCTTTCTGATTTAGCCTCAGGTCAACCTTAATGGCCGGGAGGGATGTCAACCCGTCGGGCACGGACAACGCTACCGCTACGACAAGCTGTTTGCCTCGTCACAGAGGAACAGGACCTTTCCGATTAAGATGCTCGATTGGGCCAACGCTTGATCACCTTCAGGATAATGAATTGGTGTAAAACATGGATATCCCTGTCCATACTGGCACCGCGGATGGCGAGTTTTCAGGCATTTGCTTCATCAGACGGCTTCGGCTGCTTATGAGGTACAACCGGCTGTTATCCTATCAGCCCGCCGGTGCTGGACATCACTAACGACACCCGGGACAACCTGTGACGCCTCGCCAGCAAGAAAAAACAGCTCGACCTGCACACGATGCTGGTGAGGGATTTAACCGAACAACGTTACGCCGACTGGTTGCAGGATAAAGATTTAATTCGCTTTGTTGCTCACCCCTTGGTGGCACCAGCCTTTGACGATGTACAGCTGAACCACTTTGACTGGTCAGGAGCACAGGCAGCAACGGGCTATCGCTGCCCGCGACTTGAGGAGGTTGTCACCCGTCTGAGCCAAAAAGATGGCGACAGCCACGCGTTAAACTGCCCTGGCGAGTTCTTCCGCACCACATCGGTGAGGGTAAGCCTGTGGGCAGAAACCGGGGGCAACGGTGCGCTGGACAGCGTGGTGAAGGACGACCGCCCGCGCGGGCAACCCGATCGTCAGCATTATTACCGGCAGATCATTGTTAATAATAAAGCTGAAACCGCAGATCAAAGCTACGCGTTATACCGTGCCGTCATGTGTTATGCCCCGTCAGGATATCATGCCTGCGGCGGCAATGAAGTCAGCATAGCGCAGCGACAACGCTGGTTCAGTCAGTTGAAAAATGATTATCCAGGCAGTATATGGGCAAAAAAACTCAAATATTATTGGTGATCTGCCTTACTGGCGCACCGTACTGCTCACCGGCGCGCGCTTCAGCAGGTCAATGCCGGGGATTATCAGGCATTCTGGCTTTGGTCCGGAGTAAAACCCGGGGCAGAGATGCGTGCTGCCCGCACCGTTTATCTGCATCAGGGAGACGGGGTGCCCCGCCGGGGGCAAATAAAGTTCGAACCCCTTGGGTTGCCGGTTAGCCACTTAAATTTTCCGCAAATCTGGTTAACCGTACGTATCAACACGCTGGACATAGCCGATGAGATGTTGATGCGTATCATACGCCTGATGCAGCGCTGGCGACTGGGCGGAAATCATGTCATCGGCCTGCAAATCGATTTCGATGCCGCTACCTGGCGGCTCGAAGGCTACGGGCAATTTTTACAGCGGTTGAGAAACTTGATGCCTGCTGAATATGCGCTGGGGGTAACCGGCCTGCCGGACTGGGCTAAAACCGGTCATCTTGCCACGCTGAATGCCCTGCCGATCGTGAGCTGGTTGTGACCCGGGACGGCATACGGTGCCGAATTACGCCGATGACTTTCCAGCGCTGGCCAGACTGCGCATTCCCTTTCGACTGGGCGTTGTGCAGCACGGCCTGTGGCGGCAGCAGGACGAACAGCGTCTGGTCGCCTCCCCCTGGTATCGCGGCGTTGTCGCCTTTATGCTTCATTCTCGTCAACAGCCATTTCACGCCTTAAAAAATCGGGATCACGCGCGGTGAGGCGCTTACGCCTCTGGCAAGAAATGACTTTTTATGCAAAAAAAACAGATAATCAGTCATTATTTATTTACCCCGCGACCTAAATCTCGCATAATCTGATGCACTGTTTTTAATTACTCAAGGCTTAAACCGTAATGAGTCAGAAATATCGCGTGTTTATCGACGGCCAGGCAGGCACGACCGGATTGCAGATCCAGAAACGATTAGCCCGTCACCCTCAGATTGAAATGCTACAGATTGATGAAGCACAGCGCAAAGATGCCGCCGCCCGTCAGGCGCTGATGAAACAGGCTGATGTCAGTATCCTTTGCCTGCCGGATGCCGCGGCGCGGGAAGCGGTAGCGCTGGCCGACGAGGTGGGTGCACGCGTGCTGGATGCCAGTTCCGCTCACCGGGTGGATGCCGGCTGGGTATACGGCCTGCCAGAGCTTGCTCCTGAACAACGTGATAAAATCAGCGGCGCCAGCCATGTATCTAACCCGGGCTGTTATGCTACGGGGGCTATTGCCCTGCTGGCGCCACTGATTCGAAATGGTCTGTTGAAGCCAGACTGCCAGCTGGCAATCAACGCGATTTCCGGTTACAGCGGCGGCGGCAAGCAGATGATCGAGCGGTATTGCCAGGCGGGCACCGGTTATGCTGCTTACGGTCTGGACTTTGATCATAAACATATTAAAGAGATTAAGGCGTGGAGCGGTCTGAGTAGCCGGCCCATTTTACAACCTGCGGTCGGTGACTACGCACAGGGCATGCTGGTGTTCATCCCTTTAAATGGCATTGACAGCGAGCCGTTACAGCAGGCGCTGGCAGACTATTACGCCGGCCAACTGTTTATTAAGGTCAATCCCCTGAACGCCATGGATGAGCACAGCGCGCCCTATCTGCTGCCGGAAGCGCTGAATAATACCAATCAATTAGAGCTGTTCGTCTTCAGCCACCCACAGCAGCGTCAGTGCATTTTAGCATCACGGCTGGATAACCTGGGTAAAGGGGCTTCGGGTGCCGCCGTGCAGAACCTGAACCTGATGCTCGGTCTGGCAGAAGAGACCTGCGTTAACCTCTGAAGGGTTATGCGGGGGCCCTGGTCGTCCCCGCCGGCCTGTCGTCTTATTACCCCGCCGCGCTACTCCTGCGCCAATGAGCAACAGCGACTGACAACGCTGAAAAAGTGTCTCTGAAGTCAAATCACTCGTCCGGGCCGCCATTTCAGCCTGAGTCACCCTACTAAAGGTCGCAAAATCCCTCCCTGATTCACACTTTGTCGTTCCCACGACGTCCGATTGCCACAGATGGTTTAAGGTTCTGTATATGCTTAATAACATTCAAAACCGACATATAAATGGAGAGTACCCGATGAGAATACCTTCCAGGCATCAATTGCATATTCCCCTTTTTGCCCCTCTGCTGCTGGCTGGCGCATTAGTGGCCAGCTGTGCCGTCCAGGCGCAAGAAGGTCAGCAGCTTTTCAATAATCACCTTCAGCCGCCCGATGTACGGCTGGGGCCACTGTTTGCTGCGGTGCAGGCGGCAAACCTCTATCCCGACCAGAAAACCTTTGCCGATGCCGTCCCCAATAACGATCCAACATTAATTCTTAGCGACTGGCAGATGCAGAAAATGCAGCAGAATTTCGATCTTAAGCATTTCATAGCCGCCAATTTTACCCTGCCCGTCACTGGTGAAACTTATGTTTCACCGCCTGGCCAAAGCCTGCGTGCTCATATTAATGCCCTGTGGCCGATACTCACACGCTCATCACAGGCGAAAAATCAGTGGGATTCACTACTGCCCTTGCCTAATCCCTATGTGGTACCCGGCGGCCGTTTTCGCGAGGTTTATTACTGGGATAGCTATTTCACTATGCTGGGGCTGGCGGAAAGTGGTCACTGGGATCGGGTGCAGGATATGGTGGATAACTTCGCCTATCAGTTGGATCAATATGGACATATTCCTAACGGGAACCGCAATTACTATCTTAGCCGTTCGCAGCCGCCTTTCTTCAGCATGATGGTTGATCTACTGGCGCGGCACGGCGGTGACAAAATATACAGCCATTATCTGCCGCAGTTGGAAAAAGAGTATCACTATTGGATGGCTGGCACAGACAGCAAACAGCTGCAGGCCGGTAGCGCGATCCAGCGCGTAGTGAAGTTACCCGACGGCACGTTGCTGAATCGCTACTGGGATGAGCGCGAGGTGCCGCGCACGGAATCATGGATGGACGACATCACCACTGCACAGAAAGTGACAGGCCACGATAAAGCACAGCTGTACCGTGATTTGCGCGCCGGAGCAGCGTCCGGTTGGGATTTCAGTTCGCGCTGGCTCGATAAACCGGACGATCTCGCGACCATTCGCACCACGAAAATTCTGCCGGTCGATCTCAATGCGCTCATTTACCACCTGGAAATCACTCTTGCACGCGCCAGCAAAATAGCCAATAACCCTGCTGCAAGCCAACATTATCAGCAGCAGGCCGAACGGCGAAAAACCGCTATCGGCCGCTATCTGTGGGATGAAAAACAGGGCTGGTACGCCGATTACGACTGGCAGAGAGCCAGGGTGCGCCCACAGCTGACCGCCGCCGCATTATTCCCGCTGTATGTGCAGGCAGCGACTGACGAACGGGCACGCCAAACCGCCAACGCCGTCGACAAGCACCTGCTGAAAGAAGGTGGGCTGGTCACCACCATGGTAAAAACCGACCAACAGTGGGATGCGCCTAATGGCTGGGCGCCATTGCAATGGGTTGCCGTCGAGGGGTTGAACCAATACGGTCAACAGCAGCTGGCGAAAGACATTGCCCTGCGTTTCCTGAACAGCGTACAGGCAACCTATGATAATGAGCACAAGCTGGTAGAAAAATACGTGGTTGAGGGCAAAGCGCGAGCCGACGGTGGAGAGTATCCGCTGCAGGATGGATTTGGCTGGACTAACGCGGTGGCGCTGAAACTGATGGATCTCTACTGCCCACAAGGCGTGGCCTGTAACAATGCAGGCGATCTTAACGGCGGCAAAACAAATCAGTAATCGCGGTTTGCCCCCGCAATAAGGGAAGATGACCAAAAAAAGGGAGGCTTAAGCCTCCCTCTAATTCATGCAGCAGCTCGAAATCAGCTACGCACTTTGCGATAAATCCACAGCACCACGATGGCACCAATTATCGCGACCACGAAACTGCCGAAGTTAAAACCGTCTACCCGGCCAAAACCAAAGAATGTACTGATCCAGCCACCAACGACCGCACCAATCACTCCCAGAATCACAGTGATAAACAGCCCGCCGCCATCTTTACCTGGCATAATCCACTTGGCAATAATACCTGCGATCAAACCAAAGATGATCCACGAAAGAATACCCATTAAAAACTCCTTAAGATTTACTGATTAAACTCGTCACCCTACAGGACGCAGTAAGTATAGGCGATGTTTCTAACTCTGTGATTTAAATCTAAAGTATCTTACTAATTCGGCAAATTTGCTGTAAAGCCATTACCAGCTAAGCCGACAGGCGTTACTGAACCATAGTGAGGACTTCGACAGGAGCGGACGTGGAGCAGGGCGATTAAGGGCAGTATTTAAAACAGGGGACGCTGGCAGTGCTGCGAGATCGGCTACGTAATCAGACGCCAATACGAGTTTCACATCAGCCCGGTCAGTTTATTACCCGACTGCTGTATACAGATATATCCGGTATGGTCATCAATTTGAGCAGGCATGACGATGATAATCAGTTGGCAAAAGAGGCGTATCGCCTTCACATCATTACTGAAACCAGTGGGGCGTGGACCGGATTGTTTACCGACTCATTAGCGATGAGTGTATATGAGGGGTTGCCAGCTTCACAAGCACATTACCCGACCCGCTTTGGATGATTCATTTTTCCGCGTCAGTGCGCCTGCCAACCCGGTCTTTTACAGCTATATGGCGTGGCCGGATGGATCTGGTGAGGGGCGCCTGCGTTTGCAGCATATCGCTATCGGCGGCATCGCGGCGCTTTCTGACGGCACCGTTCCCGACTCATTGAAATGCGGTGACAGCATCAAAACCTTCGCCTTGAGATGGGCGAATAGGGTCGTTTCGTGGTTGATGTACGGCTGATATCCATTTACAACCACAGCGAAGTCGGGGGTAAATGTGAAACTATCGTCACCTCGCGGCTGAGTCTGCGTTTTATTTATCTCAATGCCGTACAGGAGCGTGAATGACAGCAGGTCATATTCTCAATGAAACGGCTGGCCAAGGATAAAGCCAACCGTTAAGAGTAAAGGTTAGATAGTACGGTAGACGGTAGTCACTTTCCACAAATAGCGCGGGGCCTGAGCTGCCGGATGTTTTGTCTGCACGTGCTGGTAAAAATCTTCAGGACTCATGGCATTAATCATTGCAATCGCCTCGTCACGATCGCTTGCGAAGGTGCGCAGAAGCGCACCTGCTCCATTAGCATAAGACACAATGGTCGCATAGCGCAGCGTTTCAGGGTCGCGTATGCCAGCCAACTGCTGCTGCTGCAAAATACGCAGATAGGCGGTGCCAATATTAATATTCTTGACCGGATCTCGCAGTTCGGCGTTTGTTGGCTCACCTCCCCGACCTTGTGCACGATAAACTTCGCGACCTGCCGTTGAAGCTTTAATCTGCATCAATCCAATAGCATTCGATTTACTGACTACCGTCGGATTGCCCCCCGATTCAACCGTGATAATTGCCTCGACAAGTTTTTGTTCCACTCCGTTTCGCTGCGCTGCCTGTTCCGTCACCATTGACCAGGATGACGCTACCGTTGCCGGAGACGCCTGAGTTAATGCCTTATTGGGCTTAAGACCGCTGCTATTTTCATGCTTACCGGCACAGCCTGCCAACATGACTGTTGCGACAAGTGCCGCGATTCCCACGCTTTTACTCACGCTGTTTTATCCTCTTTGTCTTGGCTTAGCATCTATCATACGGTGAACCCGCCCTCAGAAAATTACCATTAATCTTAATTTATGCTTTGGCAGGATGACTTCTCTGCTTCGATTCGTCATCATCGACCGCAATTGGACAGCACTGAGCGGTAAACACTCCACCGCGGTGATAAAAATCGTTTCAGGGAGCATTATGCACATCACGCCACGCACTATTCATCTGGTTGCCCCTTCCGGCTACTGCCAAAATCAGTCAGCTGCGGCACGCGGTATCGCCCGCCTGCAGGCTCTTGGCCACAGGGTTGAAAATAGCGGCATCATTACCCGACGCGATCGGCGCTTCGCCGGTAATGATAACCAGCGCCTGCAGGATATCAACGAGCTGGCGCAGCTGGATACGCTGCCGGATATTGTGCTGGCGGTGCGCGGCGGCTACGGTGCCAGTCGTCTGTTATCGAATATCGACTATGCCGCGCTACGCCAGCGCCTGCATGCTGCACCGTTGGCTATTTGTGGCCACAGTGACTTCACCGCCATTCAGCTGGCCCTGCTGGCACAAAGTGGCTTGCAAAGCTTTAGTGCGCCGATGCTGGCTGGTAATTTTGGCGCTGAAGTTGTGTCTGAATTTACCATTAACCATTTCTGGCAGGCGCTGACAACGCCTGAAATAACGCTTGAATGGGCAACTTCTCCGCAGCAACTTCAGGTCAGTGGCATCGTGTGGGGAGGTAACCTGGCAATGATTGCAGCGCTGATTGGTACTCCCTGGATGCCCGATATCCAACAGGGCATTTTGGTGATTGAGGATGTCAACGAATCCCCTTTCCGCATTGAACGTATGCTGCTTCAGCTGCACCATAGCGGCATTCTGGCCCGTCAGCGTGCCATCGTTACCGGCAGCTTTAGCGGAAAAACCTCGCCCGCATACGACAGCGGCTACGATTTCCACAGTGTCTGGAACCTGATTCGCGATCTGACCGGTCTACCCGTGGTAAACGGGCTGGCATTTGGACACGATGCCGACACCGTCACGCTGCCAGTTGGCGCGCACGGTTTGCTGAGGGTTCATGAAACATCCGCTACCCTGCAGCTATCAGCATATCCTGTGCTGCGCCCGTTGCCAGGAGATCGGGCATGAAGCAGTTATATGAAGATCTGTGGATTTCCACTCCTGAGGTTACCCTCAATAAACATGAGCCAGATCTAATGATGCACGGTTTCTTATTGCAGCATTTACGCGGCAACATACTGATATCGCGCGTGGAGAATCCAGAAGATCACGATTTTATTGCCGAACGCGGCGGCATTATCCGCCATTACCTGACTCACTGGCATGAAGCAGGACCGGCAACGCATCAACTACAGTGTCGCTTTAACAGTGCTTTATACTGTCATGTACGCGCGATTGGCCATGTCAGCCGCTATGCCGAAGCAGATGCTACGTTTAATAGCGCTGAAGTCCACTGTGGTAGTTTTCATGTAGTGCCAACGCCAGGACATACCCCCGGCAGCTCCAGCTATCTTTACGCTTCACCCTACGGCAAGACCTATTTGTTCGTCGGTGACACCGTCACGCTTTCACACCAGCGCTGGGTAACAGTACGCGCCGCGGAAAGTAACACGCGTGCACTGCGTCAGACGCTGAAATTTTATCGCGCACTCCGTCCGGACGTTGTCCTGATGAGCACCACGGTGGGGCGCCAGGGCTGGCACGAAGTCGATTTGCGCCAGTGGCTGGCACTGCTTGACGATGCAGAAAATAACCCGATTGATCTGTGCCTTATCTCGGCATCTAACGACGGGGGCTAAGTTAAATCCGGCCATCACCCCACCCGCATTAATTGACATTGGGCTTTTTAACCTTCACCCGGCAATACATGTTTCATATTTCCCCATCAAAATTCAAGTTATGGCAGCCGGCACGGCCTGTGAGCGTTTTCCAAAGTGCGCTTGATTGCCCCTGTTACTAGCCAGCAGTAGAATTACAACGTTACGGCTCTGCACTGTATGAAATTTTAAAAAAAAATTTATTGAACCTGGCAGCATATGCCTGTATTTTTATACAGTAAAAATAAGGAGCAAAAATGTTCGTTGAATTGATCTATGACAAACGCAACGTGGCCGGACTGCCTAATGCTGAACAGCTAATTCTTAACGAGTTGGAAAAACGGGTTCAGCGCGTATTCCCGGATGCGCAGGTCAAAGTAAAACCCATGCAGGCTAATGGTGTTAAAACCGATGCCAGCAAAAGTGATAAATCCACCCTGCTGCGTATTATAGAAGAGATGTTTGAAGAAACCGATCAGTGGCTGGTGATGGCAGAGTTTTAATTTTGCAGGCGCGGGGGCTTTCAACATGGATCGGCATGAGTGAACATGCTGCGCTAACATGTAAGAGCTAGCTGCCACTTATAGCCATTGTTTTCATAACGATGGTTTGTAAATTGATTAGCGTGACGGCACCGTGCCACTCCCGGCAACTTTTGGACAAAAATAGTTAACTTGCCGGGCGAAAGTTCTCTGTGAATGGTTGTGCAGATATTCACGCATCAAATTTGGCTCGCTCTTAAGCCCGCCGGGTTAACTGAGATTGACTCCACGACTTACATCCCCTGGCCCATCATGACGACGGCGATAATTGGTGGCGGTATCTGCCCTTCTATATGGCCAGCAGGAGCGATTTTTTTCGCCTCATCAAGCCATTTTGAATCATATTCACCTGCCACCGTTTCTGCCAGAATGCTCTTCTGGTTTGCTCTCTTTATGCTATTCAACGGATCCATGCATCGTTACTATACACTCCGCTTTCATAGCGAAGGCCGCCAATTGTTTATTGCCGCTTCATCCTTAAATGCTGCGTGAATAGGTGGCAATTTGGGTTACCCCTGTTAAATAACCAGGCGATCCTTACCAGTAGATTGGAAAAAATTTCGGCTGCAATCATACAAATTTTAGCCATTTTATTTTTTTTCCGCATCTAACGGCAATGAGCCACTTTGAGTGTTGGGCTTGCGGGTAGTTTATCTATCGTCGGGGCCGAAGTACGGCAAAAACCAGCGCCACGTTTCCTTTAGCCCGATGTACCGCCGCACAAAGGATGAGGTTGATTATCACAACGGCCCAATGCGTGTGTCTGTAACTATCAAACAGAAAACGAAAGGGTACCGAAGCATAGGCCAGAATAATCAGATAGGCCAGCCACGATGCCCAGCAGTGGTGTTTACCGCCGGGTTTACAGAAAAACATTAAGCGAAGTACAATTGCCGTACACAGCATGACATTAAAAATAACCATTAAATCACTTATTACCATGAGGGCCTCCTTTTAATCGGGTAAACCAGGTTGCTGGATCCTGCTGGCTGAAAAAAGTCAGCGTTTTGATGGCCAATGCCGAAAGTATTACGGCGCCCAACCCGTCAAGCGACTGGTCGCTGTACCCAAGTATTTGCTCAAGCTTCGTACCGACCAGCCCGGCACCATAGACGCCAACTATCCACGACACCAGAAAGTAGGCGGCACGCCTGATGACCTTCATATATGCCGCAGTGGCAACATAAAAGACCGCTCCGGCGAAAGCGCCAAAAAAAATACAATAGTCAGCGCTGCCTGTATCCCCAACAGCACTGACGACAGCCGTCATCAGACTACCCTGACTTGATGTAAGAATTGATGTAGACATACTGCCCCCTTTACTCTTCCAGAAAACTTATTCCGGGATAAAAAAACCCCGGCTTATGCCAGGGCTGGTAGCGATAATCATTTCCATGTGAAACCGCCATTTTGCTAACATTACATCGCAATTTGCGTACGCGTGAGCCTGGCAAAAAAATTTTTTTCAATCGGTGCTCATCAGCAGATTTGTATGTTTATTTGCGTTAAGATTTTATATTGCACTAACTTGCAGCGTTAAGAGTGACGAGTATTTGCTTTAAGCTTGATTCAAAGGTGGATTAGCCTGAATAAATATATTCTTTAAGGTTCATATTCGACATTATCCACGCTGGAAGTTATTGCATTTTATTGTATGATTGGCTTTTGTTTTTTAAGAAAAAAATTCAATGTTAAAAAAATTAACTTGTTTTCTGTCAGGATGGAAACACGGCACGGCAGATGATTATAATTTATGCTATAACCTGTATGGGGGCAGCTTCATGACCCATCCTGATGTGCTTTCTTTTTTAGAAAATCGTCTGGATTTCAGGTCAACCTACTTTGTTAAACGTGACAAAAACGAAAAACTCTTAGGGGGACTCTGCACATGGAATAAACGCAATTTTGCCGCAACGGATAAGGATGCTCAAAGAGCTGGCATTGATTTCTATCCATTTAATAAGGATGAAATCATATTACCTTTATGTCCTGATTTAAAAACATCTTTACCTTTCAAAACCAAGATCCTGTCCTGCATAAACTGCGGTAACACCAGAAATGCAACCCTAAATTATAACAGTCAACGTTCCATCTGTCTGGCTAAGGGCTGTGGTGAAGGGGGTTATTCATCGTCAACAAAAAGCAGTCGGCGCAGAGAGCTAAAGCGATTTCTGAATGCAGGAGGAGAGTTTGTCGAACAATCACATTTTTCACCTGAACAACTCACCTTAATCTACTGCGATCTGTTTGAAAAACGATGGGGACGTAAACCGGGTAACAAGTCAGAAATGATTGATATGATCAGTTCTTTGCGAGAAATGTTCTTCGGATATGTATTGTTATTTGATGGAAAACCCTGTGCATTTCAACTGATTACTAAAGCAGAAAGCCCAAAATGGATATGTTTTGATTATGTCAATGGTGGATTTGACCGTTTACATGATTCATTCTGTCCGGGAACCATTGTTACCTGGCTAAATGTTAATTCAGCATATGATTTAAGCTCATCGATGGGTAAGACAATGCGCTATTCTTTTGGCAAGCCAACAGCAGGCTACAAGGAAAGATGGTGCTATCGCTCTCCGCTGGGCCGTGTAGTTGCGGCATAAGTCGTATACTATGCCGGGTATCCCCCGGCTTCAATGCTCAGATAGTGATGTTTTAAGAAAATGCTCACTCAGCATGCTCTCTTCTAATCATGAGTGCTATATTTAATCTAAATTTAAGATACTTTTAATATTGGAGTCTGACTTGAAATTGATGCGCAAAATTCATATTTTCAAAAATGTCGCCAGATCAAAAGGTAAAAACTTTGCCATAAAATTAGCACGTCTGAGCATGACAAAATTTTTCCACAAAACAAAGTTGAGGGCATCCGATCGCGTTGCCCTATTCTTGATGCCGACAAAAGGTATTGGCGACGGAATAATTTTTACAGGCTTATTCAAGGCAATGAATGACTCTGGTTATAAGGTGTATGTTTTATCCAGAAAGGACAATTCCTTCTTCTACAGTAAAAACACAGATATTTCAGGAGTTATTGATTATGATCTTAACAGCGGAGTGACCCGACAGGATATTGTGGATCAGGTCGGATTTAATGATTTTGACATCCTAATTGAAATGTATGGAGACACTGCGCCTGTTGTTCATCGCGTCAATGCAATGGCTGCCATCAATGCCAGGCACAGATTGGGCTTCAACGGTGATGGGATATTACGCGCATGCATGGATCATGTTTTAGAGTATTCTGAACTTGACAAACACCTTAGCCATCGTGGTACATATTTGATGCAATACTTATCCATTAATGGAAACTTACCCGGCTACCAGATACATCTTAGTGAAATTGACAGACAGCTCGCTTCCGGGCTTTTAAACAAGTTTGAAAAAACTTCATAATTGCATTTAACCCATTTGCTTCCAGTGTGCGCCGGAGCCTGTCTGATATACAGATTAGGTTGGTAATTAATACTCTCGCCGAATTTGAAGATGTTGTGACAATTGTAATTGGTGAAAAACAAAAAATCCAGGCGCTTAATATCCTGGAAAACGACAGGTTAATCATTAACAGAATTGAATCATTCCATGGCGCCTGCGCGATCATCGAATTATCTGATATGGTAGTGACATCAGAAACATCTTTTGTTCATGTTTCTAACGCATTCCGCAAAAGAATGCTTTGCCTCTACGGAAGTGAGCATATGGAAGAGTTCGATAATAATATTAATTTCGGCCCCAATTACGCCGGGGCCACGCAAATATTTCACCCGAATAGAGATGCCGTGGCGGATATTGATCCACAAATAATTATCAGCACTTTGAGATCAATGGTTGCGGAATTAAAGCAATAAACGTGCATGGCATCTACCGGTATCGTATAAGCCAGCACTGAATGGTGATGATAAGGCGCATCAAATCTACGTTAAAGCCTATAGCGTCCGCGTCATAAGTCTGAAATGATAGTGCATGCAGTGGTTACCCCTGTATGCATTCCGGGATCATATTAGCCGCCCCCAACCAGGCCATACATTACGGCAGATTATGGCAATTCAATATTTACCCGCGAAAATTACTTTTTTGCCACATGCCAGTTAATATGAAATATTAAACTACTAAGAAAATCTACTTTATTAGCGTGAGTCAGCTCCCGGTCCCGGGAAAATATTGTTTTCCTTTAATCTGTTCAACCTTCCAGCAAACGCCATAATGACAACGTTCAACAGGCCAGAGACCTGAGTGGTATAAACCAGCTATTCGGTAACGCGCCGACTTTCCATAAGCATCGCCCCCTGTCTGAACGTCTGTACCGGGGACAGCGGCTGGATACGCATAAAGCTACCAGGCCATAAATCACAAAAAATGACGGACAAATATAATGAGGATCGCGGGAAAGAGTGGGTGGTTATTGCCGTTAAATCCCGACTTTTTATTTTCAGTTTTGGGGAAGGGTTTTGCAGAAGTTTTGAGGAAAGATTAGGAGATCTAAAAGCCAACATAAATTTAACATTATATGTTGGCTGTTTGTTACAAAAACCAGGTTACATATGCGTAATCATCGCATCGCCAAACTCTGACGATTTCAACAGCTTAGCGCCGTCCATCAGTCGTTCAAAGTCATAGGTCACGGTTTTCGCGGCAATCGCGCCTTCCATGCCTTTAACGATCAGGTCGGCCGCTTCGAACCAGCCCATATGACGCAGCATCATCTCTGCCGACAGGATCACTGAACCAGGGTTCACCTTATCCTGGCCGGCATATTTAGGTGCAGTACCGTGGGTAGCTTCGAACAGTGCACATTCGTCACCGATATTCGCTCCCGGTGCAATACCGATCCCACCAACCTGAGCTGCCAGCGCATCAGAAATGTAGTCACCGTTAAGGTTCATACAGGCAATAACATCATACTCGGCCGGGCGCAGCAGGATCTGCTGAAGGAAAGCGTCTGCGATTACGTCTTTGATCACAATTTCTTTACCGGTGTTCGGGTTGCTAATTGTCAGCCATGGGCCACCATCAATTGGCTCGCCGCCGAACTCATCTTTGGCCAACTGGTAACCCCAGTCTTTGAAAGCGCCTTCGGTGAACTTCATGATGTTGCCTTTATGGACCAGGGTGACCGAGTCACGGTCATTATCGATTGCGTATTCGATAGCAGCGCGAACCAGACGCTTGGTGCCAGCTTCCGAGCAAGGCTTAACGCCAATGCCGCACTGCTCAGGGAAACGTATCTTCTTCACGCCCATTTCGTCGCGCAGGAACTTGATCACTTTATCCGCTTCAGGCGTACCCGCTTTCCATTCGATACCGGCATAGATGTCTTCGGCATTCTCGCGGAAAATCACCATATCGGTATCTTGCGGACGTTTTACCGGGCTTGGCGTGCCGGTGTAATAGCGTACTGGACGCAGGCAGATATAGAGATCCAGCTGCTGGCGCAGTGCAACATTGAGGGATCGAATACCGCCGCCTACCGGGGTGGTCAGTGGACCTTTAATGGCAACGCGGTATTCTTTAATCAGGTCGAGGGTTTCTTCTGGCAGCCAGACATCCTGGCCATAAAGCGCTACCGACTTCTCACCGGTGTAGATTTCCATCCAGGAAATTTTACGCTCACCGCCATAAGCTTTTTGCACGGCGGCGTCAACGACTTTGATCATCACCGGAGACACATCAACGCCAATGCCATCACCTTCGATAAACGGGATGATTGGATTATCAGGTACGTTGAGTTTTCCCTGGTCCAGGGTGATTTTCTGACCTTCCGCCGGAACAACTACTTTGCTTTCCATTAACCTCTCCTTCGAGCGCTTTTTTTTGTTAATGACTTGTAAGATGCGCGTCAATACTACTTGAATATTGCCTTTACGCCAATCATCTCGGGTTTGCGGTATAATGCGCTTATTGTTCCTGAGTGCAAAGACTATGCGAAAAACTTCCTTTACTCATCATCACTCTAAGCGCAATCGCCCCCGCTCCGCCGCTAAGTTTGCGGAAAAAGGTCCCCGCTGCGTGGTGCTGTTTAACAAACCGTTTGATGTGTTACCACAATTCAGCGATGAAGCCGGTCGTCGCACACTAAAAGATTACATCCCGCACCCGGGTATTTACGCTGCAGGCAGGCTCGACCGCGATAGTGAAGGGTTGATGGTATTAACCAATGACGGTGCGCTGCAGGCGCAGCTCACCCAGCCGGGTAAACGTACCGGAAAAGTCTATTTTGTGCAGGTTGAAGGCTGTCCGCAGGAAAGCGATCTGCTGCCGCTGCGCGATGGGGTAAATCTGAAAGATGGTCCTACCCTGCCCGCAGTGGTAGAAAGGGTGGCTGCCCCCGGCTGGTTGTGGGATCGTCAGCCACCGATCCGTGAACGCAAAGCTATCCCAACCTGCTGGCTGAAAATAACCCTTTACGAAGGACGTAACCGCCAGGTCAGGCGCATGACGGCCCATATCGGTTATCCCACTTTACGCCTGATTCGTTTTTCCATGGGTAATCTGGGGCTACGGGCGCTGGCACCTGGAGAATGGCGGGATATCAGTCATGAGATCTGACGCTTAACCGGCGCTATGCCACGCGTATTCACCTTATGGAGAGCATTATGTTTAAACCGCATGTCACCGTTGCTACCGTTGTACAGGCTGAAGGACAGTTTCTGGTTGTAGAAGAACGGGTACGCGGGCGAATAACGTGGAATCAGCCTGCTGGCCATCTGGAGCCAGATGAAACCCTGCTGCAGGCGGCAGTGCGTGAGTTATCGGAAGAGACCGGTATTGACGCGGTGCCCCAGGCATTTTTACGTCTGCATCAGTGGATAGCTCCCGATAATACTCCCTTTCTGCGTTTCTTGTTCGCCCTTGATCTGCCAAAGATGGTTGAAACCTGGCCACAAGATCGCGATATTGACCGCTGCTGGTGGCTATCAGAACAAGATATTGTATCGTCAAAAAAACTACGCTCGCCGCTGGTGGCAGAAAGCCTGCATATTTATCAGAAGGGAGTGCGCTACCCGCTGGACATTCTTAGCGCCTTCCAGTGGCCGTTTAGCGAGAGTGCGCACGCCGCCGGCGCATGGTAGAATGCGTCCGCAATTTTATCAGAGTCGCCTTTAACGACTCCTGGTACCCCGAATGTTTTAGCTAATGGCTAAATGAGGACGGGTAGAAACTTTAAAGTCAGGTACAAGATGTCTAACAGCCAGAAAAAAGTGATCGTCGGCATGTCCGGCGGCGTGGACTCCTCCGTTTCAGCCTGGTTGCTGCAGCAACAGGGCTTTCAGGTTGAAGGCCTGTTTATGAAGAACTGGGAGGAGGAAGATGGTGAAGAGTATTGCACCGCAGCAGAAGACCTGGCCGATGCGCAAGCCGTCTGCGACAAACTTGGTATATATCTTCATACGATCAACTTTGCCGCCGAGTATTGGGATAACGTCTTCGAGCACTTCCTGGCGGAGTACAAAGCCGGGCGTACACCCAATCCCGACATTCTTTGTAATAAAGAGATCAAGTTCAAAGCCTTTCTGGAGTACGCCGCGGAAGACTTGGGCGCAGATTACATCGCCACTGGTCACTACGTGCGCCGACAGGATGTAGACGGCAAAAGCCGTCTGCTACGCGGTCTGGACGGCAATAAAGACCAAAGTTACTTTCTGTATACCCTCAGTCATCAACAAATCGCGCAAAGCCTGTTTCCGGTTGGAGAACTGGCTAAACCTGAAGTGCGCCGCATTGCGGAGCAGCTGGAGCTGGTTACTGCGAAGAAAAAAGATTCAACCGGTATCTGCTTTATCGGTGAGCGCAAATTCACCGAGTTTCTTGCACGCTATTTACCGGCACAGCCTGGAGCGATTATCTCCGTTGATGGAGTTAATGTTGGGCAACATCAGGGCCTGATGTACCACACCCTTGGTCAGCGCAAAGGGCTGGGTATCGGTGGCAGAAAAGAGGCTAATGAAGATCCCTGGTATGTGGTTGATAAGGATGTGACCAATAACCTGCTGGTGGTGGCGCAAGGGCACGATCACCCCCGCCTGATGTCGCAAGGTCTGACTGCCCAACAGCTGCACTGGGTCGACAGAAATGTGTTATCCGCCCCGTTGCGCTGTGCGGTTAAAACCCGCTATCGCCAGGAGGATATTCCCTGCACGGTTATCCCCCTTGACGCTGAACGCATTGAGGTGCGTTTTGATTATCCGGTCGCGGCCGTTACGCCGGGGCAGTCCGCGGTCTTTTATCTCGATGAAGTCTGCCTTGGTGGCGGCATCATTGAACAACGTCTGCCGTTAATTAACGCCTGACATAACCAGCCAGGAGTCAGTCACCGTGGCGAAAAACTATTATGATATTACTCTGGCGCTGGCTGGGATCTGTCAATCAGCCCATTTGGTGCAGCAACTGGCTCACTACGGGCAGTGCCCGCCAGAAGCGCTGAAGACTTCACTCAATAGCTTGCTGGACCTCAATCCGCCTTCTACGCTGGCTGTTTTCGGCAATCAGGAAGCGAACCTGCAGTTTGGCCTGGAAAGCCTGGTCGCGGTGCTCAATAGCAGCAGCCGCCAGGGGCTGGGGGCTGAGCTGACTCGCTATACCCTGAGCATTATGGTGTTGGAGCGCAAGCTCAACGCCAGTAAAACGGCACTGAGCGATCTCTCAAGCCGCATTGAACAGCTCGATCGTCAGCTGGCGCATTATGATCTGGAATCCGATACCCTGCTTGGTGCAATGGCCGGAATTTATGTCGATGTAATCAGTCCACTCGGCCCGCGTATTCAGGTTACCGGCTCCGCGGCAATCCTGCAAAATAGCCATATACAGAATAAAGTTCGTGCAACACTGCTGGCGGGCATCCGTGCGGCGGTGTTATGGCAGCAGGTCGGCGGTGGCCGCCTGCAGCTGATGCTTTCACGTAACCGTTTAGTTAAAGAGGCGAAAGCGATACTCGCTCGCCTGAGCGGGAACCCAACCTGATTTTTAATCGATCCAGGAGCAGCTACAATGGAATTATCTTCTCTGACCGCCGTTTCACCTGTAGATGGCCGCTACGGCGACAAGGTCAGCCCACTGCGTGCTATTTTTAGCGAGTATGGCCTGCTTAAATACCGCGTCGAGGTCGAAATTCGCTGGCTACAAAAACTGGCCGCTTGCGATGAGATCCAGGAAGTTCCGGCATTTGACGCCAACGCAAACGCTTTCCTTGATAACGTTATTGTTACTTTTAGCGAAGAAGATGCAGCCCGCATCAAAACCATCGAGCGCACTACCAATCACGATGTTAAAGCGGTGGAATACTTTCTGAAAGAGAAAGTCGCCTCGGTCCCTGCCCTGCATGCCGTTTCTGAGTTTATTCACTTTGCCTGTACCTCGGAAGATATCAATAACCTGTCGCATGCGCTGATGCTGGAAACCGCACGCCGCGAAGTCATTGTGCCCTACTGGAAGAAAATCATTGGCGCAGTGAAAGACCTGGCGGCGCAGTACCGTGACATCCCACTGCTTTCCCGCACGCACGGCCAGCCGGCAACGCCGTCTACCCTGGGTAAAGAAATGGCTAACGTCGCTTACCGTTTCGAACGTCAGTTAAGCCAGCTGGAGCGCATCGAGATCCTGGGTAAAATCAACGGTGCAGTGGGAAATTATAACGCGCATATCGCCGCTTACCCGGAAGTTGACTGGCACCAGTTAAGTGAAGAGTTCGTCACCTCACTGGGCGTGACCTGGAATCCGTACACCACGCAGATCGAACCACACGATTATATTGCCGAACTGTTTGACTGCCTGGCGCGTTTTAACACTATCCTGATTGACTTCGATCGAGATATTTGGAGCTATATCGCACTAAATCATTTCAGACAGAGGACGATTGCCGGTGAAATCGGTTCTTCGACCATGCCACATAAGGTTAATCCGATTGACTTCGAAAACTCTGAAGGGAATCTTGGTCTGGCAAACGCAGTGATGCAACATCTGGCAAGCAAGCTGCCCGTTTCGCGCTGGCAGCGTGACTTAACCGACTCAACCGTGCTGCGCAACCTCGGAGTGGGTGTGGGTTACGCGCTGATTGCCTACCAGGCAACGTTAAAAGGCGTGGCCAAACTGGAGGTGAATCGCGACCGTCTTCTGGAAGAGCTGGATAACAACTGGGAAGTTCTGGCCGAACCAATCCAGACGGTGATGCGTCGTTACGGGATTGAGAAACCTTATGAGAAGCTGAAAGAGCTGACTCGTGGCAAGCGCGTTGATGCGCAAGGCATGAAGGACTTTATCGACAGTCTGGCACTGCCGGAAGAAGAAAAAACGCGTTTGAAGCAAATGACGCCGGCAAACTACCTCGGCCGTGCCGTTCAGATGGTTGACGATTTGCCATAGGCCGTACTGGGGGCTGGCGCGAGTCGGCCCATGTTAAGCTGCGGTTTATTTGCTCTCCGCTATACTTCTTTTCAATCTATGCTGCTGATATCTGGTGGCCTGTAATTTCTTAAGGATTAGGCTATGCGTGTGTTAGTTGTGGAAGATAATCCACTGCTGCGTCATCATTTGGCGGTGCAGCTGCGTGAGATGGGTCACCAGGTCGATGCCGCTGAAGATGCGAAAGAGGCTGACTACTTCCTGAACGAACACACCCCGGACATTACGCTGGTCGATCTTGGTCTGCCAGATGAAGACGGAATGGCGCTGATCCGCCGCTGGCGTACTCAGGAAGTGCGTCAGCCAATTCTGGTCTTAACCGCTCGTGACGGTTGGCAAGCCAAAGTTGAAGCGCTGGAAGCCGGTGCCGATGACTACGTCACAAAACCATTTCATATTGAAGAGGTAGTTGCGCGTTTGCAGGCGCTGATGCGACGCAACTGCGGTCTGGCCTCACAAATTATTACGCTACAGCCTTTTCAGGTTGACCTCTCGCGCCGTGAATTAACCATCAACGACCGCCAGATCAAACTCACTGCTTTTGAATACACCATTATTGAAACCTTGATCCGTAATGCTGGCAAAGTCGTCAGCAAGGATTCGCTAATGCTGCAACTCTATCCCGATGCTGAACTGCGCGAAAGCCATACCATCGATGTATTGATGGGGCGTCTGCGCAAAAAGATTCAGGCAGAACATGCACAGGAAGTGATCACTACGGTGCGCGGTCAGGGTTACCGCTTCGATCTCTGAAGGTATGTGTAATTCACGTTTTCGCCGTATAAAACCCTTTTCGTTACGCATCCGTTTCCTCCTTGCCACCGCCGCCGTTGTGTTGACTATGTCTCTCTCCTACGGCATGGTTGCCGTGGTCGGTTATGTGGTGAGTTTCGATAAAAACACCTACCGCGTGCTGCGCAGTGAAAGCAATCTGTTTTTCACCCTGGCTAAATGGCAGGATGAGAAGCTCACCATCGTGCAACCCGAGCGCATGACGCTTAATTTCCCAGCGCTGGTATTTATTTATGACGATAGCGGTAAACTGCTCTGGCAACAGCGGGATGTGCCGAATATCCGCGCAAAAATTCAGCGTGAATGGCTTAAAAAGTCTGATTTTTACGAAATTGACACCAGCAATCACACCAGCCGTGAAGTGCTGGGCAATGACCGTGATGCGCAGAAAAAGCTGACCGACTATGATGATGACGGCAATGACACTTTTACTCACTCGGTAGCGGTCAATCGTTATGACGCAACGCTTACTCTGCCAAAGCTCACCATCGTGGTCGTCGACTCCATTCCTCAGGAGTTGCAACATTCCGATGTCGTATGGTCATGGTTCAGCTACGTGCTGCTGGTCAATCTGCTGTTGATAATTCCCCTGTTGTGGCTTGCCGCGCACTGGAGCCTGCGCCCGATCGGTACGCTGGCTGCACAGGTACGCGAGCTGGAGGGCGGTAGCCGTGAAACGCTTGACCCGTCACCTCCGCAAGAACTGAAGGGACTGGTACGCAATTTGAACCTGCTGCTGGATAACGAGCGCCAGCGCTACACCCGCTACCGAACCACTTTGAGTGATTTGGCTCACAGCCTGAAAACGCCACTGGCGGTACTGCAAAGCACGCTTCGTTCATTACGCGGTGGGCGTAACCTTTCCATACAACAAGCTGAACCGATAATGCTGGAGCAAATTAGCCGTATTTCGCAACAGATAGGATATTATTTGCATCGCGCCAGCATGCAGGCCGATCACCATGCCCTGAAGCGCGACCTGCACTCGGTACCCGCCCTACTCGACAGCCTGATTTCGGCGCTGAATAAGGTTTATCAGCGTAAAGGCGTGGTTTTAACGCTGGATATTTCCCCGGAAGTGATCTTCATTGGTGAGCAAAATGATTTTATGGAAGTCATGGGCAACGTTCTGGATAACGCCTGTAAATACTGCCTGGAGTTTGTCGAGGTTAGCGTCCAGCAATCTGAAAACACCTTGCGCATCATCGTTGAAGATGACGGTCCCGGTATCCCGGAAAACAAGCGAGACCTGATATTTATCCGCGGCCAGCGCGCCGATACCATGCGCCCGGGTCAAGGTCTTGGGCTGTCGCTGGCACGGGATATCCTGGAGCAGTACGCCGGGGAGATCAGCGCCAGCACCAGCACGCTTGGCGGCGCACGAATGGAAGTCATTTTTCAGCGCCAGTAAGCTTCCCGGCACGCCATACCCGTTATAATTGGGTGAGCAGGAAGACAGCAAGCGCGTTACAAAGGGTGGCGAAACCCTTGACGAGCCGGGTAAGAAGTGAAGCCAACGTACCCGGATCTTGAAGAATGACGGGCATTGTACCCAGCAACCGCCGCTCACTGTTATAATCAATCCACTTTGGCGTTTCAGGAAACCATCATGGAATATCAGCTTGATCTCAACTGGCCCGACTTTATTAAACGCTACTGGCAGAAACGCCCGGTGGTGCTTAAACGCGGCTTTAAACACTTTGTCGATCCCATTTCTCCTGATGAACTGGCTGGACTGGCGATGGAAAACGAAGTGGACAGTCGCCTGGTCAGCCACCAGGATGGAAAATGGCAGGTCGGACACGGACCGTTTGAGAGCTATGATCATCTTGGAGAAAATAACTGGTCGCTGCTGGTACAGGCGGTTAATCACTGGCATGAGCCTTCTGCCGCGCTGATGAATCCGTTCCGCGCCATTCCGGACTGGCGCGTGGACGACCTGATGATCTCCTTTTCGGTTCCCGGCGGCGGCGTGGGGCCTCACTTTGATCAGTATGATGTGTTTATCATTCAGGGCACCGGTCGCCGTCGCTGGCGAGTAGGTGAAAAACTTGAGATGAAACAGCACTGTCCACATCCGGATCTGCTACAGGTTGAGCCTTTTGATGCCATTATCGACGAAG
This sequence comes from Erwinia amylovora, assembly GCF_017161565.1. Taxonomy (NCBI): domain Bacteria; kingdom Pseudomonadati; phylum Pseudomonadota; class Gammaproteobacteria; order Enterobacterales; family Erwiniaceae; genus Erwinia; species Erwinia amylovora. The sequence continues at coordinate 1,599,311 of NZ_CP066796.1, read as the reverse complement.
AGATGGAACCAGGCGACATTCTCTATATTCCGCCAGGCTTCCCTCATGAAGGCTATTCGCTGGAAAACGCCATCAACTATTCGGTGGGCTTCCGTGCGCCAAGCGGGCGCGAATTAATCAGTGGTTTTGCCGACTATGTGCTGGCACGCGAACTGGGTAGCCATCGTTTCAGCGATCCAGACGTGCAAATGCGTGAAAATAATGCAGAGATCCTCCCCGCCGAGCTGGACGGCATCCGCAGTATGATGCTGGATGTCATTAATCAGCCGCAGCATTTCAACCAGTGGTTTGGCGAGTTTATTTCGCAATCGCGACACGAGCTGGATGTCGCTCCGCCTGAGCCCCCATATCTGCCGGATGAAGTTTATGATGCGTTACAGCAAGGTAGTCAACTTTCACGTCTGGGCGGGCTGCGTGTGGTATCTGTCGGTGAGACGATATTTATCAACGGGGAAAGTGTGGAATCGCCCCATCGCTCTGCTCTGACGTTACTGGCTAACCAGCTGACGCTGGGTCAGGAACAACTGGGTGATGCACTTGAAGACCCCTCGTTCCTTGCACAGCTGACGGCGCTGGTGAACAACGGCTACTGGTATTTTACCGACGATGAATAAACGCCATCATCACCGGCGGCCATTGCCGGTGGTCACCCGGCCGCGATCGCCCTCCCCGCCAGCGCCATAATCCGTTGCCCGTTCTGAGGTCACTACCGCGATGCGGGCAATAAGCTATCTCAGAACAGGTCGCTGCGGCCGAAACGTCATTACCGACGCGGGTAATGAATGATATTGTGAAAACAGAGTAACTTTTCACCCGGATTGCAATAGCTGTGCGCTTGGTCCGCGTGAAAACGCAGCGCCTCGCCTTCTTTAAGCCGCTGTCGGCGGCCATCAACCGCTATCTCCAGCTGCCCGGCGATGACGATTGCATGCTCAACCACGCCCTGCTCATGCGCGCTGGATTCGCTAAGCGCTCCCGGCGCCATCTCGACGACCAGCATTTCAAAGCCTGTCTCTGCGTCGTAGGGGAATAACGGCACAATCTGCATACCGTGATTCGGCTGACGATATCCCTGTAACAGACGTTGACTGCGCGTGGCGCCATGATCGGCGATGTCCGCAGCGATAAATGCGGAAAATGGCAGATTAAAACCGCTGGCGATCTTCCACAGCGTTGCGATGGTCGGACTTGACTCCGCGCGTTCAATTTGCCCGAGCATGGCCTTACTCACCCCGGTAATCTGCGCCGCCTGAGCCAGGCTCCAGCCGCGCGTAGCACGCTGCGCCTTCAGGGTTTGCGCCAGATGATGTTGCAGCCTGTCCACGATAATTTCTCCACTCTGTTTGTAAAGAGTATAACCCCTTGTACGTTATAACGCACAATGCTACGTTGTGCGTTATAACGTACAGGAAATCATTTAAGGAACCGACTATGCGTTCATCCCAGGCTCTGAGCCGCCCCACTTTACCAGCGCTTGTCGCCGGGTTCGTTGCCGTGCTGGTTAGCTATACCAGCTCTGCAGCAATCATCTTTCAGGCGGCAGAAGCGGCTGGCGCCAGCGCCGGACAGATCGGGGGATGGATAACCGTACTCGGGCTGGCAATGGGCGTAACGACACTGGCGCTGTCACTGTGGTATCGCACGCCAGTACTCACCGCCTGGTCAACGCCCGGTGCTGCGCTACTGGTCACCAGTTTGCCGGGCACGCCGCTTAATGAAGCGATTGGTGTATTCGTCTTCGCCTCCGCCCTGATCCTGATTTGCGGGATAACCGGCATTTTTTCCCGCCTGATGGACGCTATCCCACAGGCCATTACCAGCGCGATGCTGGCCGGCATTCTGCTGCATTTCGGCATTAATGCTTTCGCTGCGCTGCAGGTTAACGTTGCCCTGAGCGGCACCATGTGTCTGGTTTGGCTGCTGTCACGCCGCTGGTCGCCGCGCTATGCCATCGTGTTGACGTTGCTGGCCGGCTTAATGGTGGCTGCCATGCAGGGCAATATTCATGTCAACCACACGCAAAATTTCGCCATGCCACAGTTTGTTGCACCGCACTTCAGCCTGTCCTCGTTGATGGGTATTGGCATCCCGTTTTTCGTGGTCACCATGGCATCCCAAAACGCGCCGGGGATTGCCGCGCTGAAGGCCCATGGCTATGCGCTACCGGTATCACCGCTTATTGCCTGGACCGGGCTGACTGCCCTGCTGCTGGCACCGTTCGGCGTGTTTAGCGTCTGTATCGCAGCAATCACCGCAGCCATTTGTATGGGGGAAGATGTGCACAGAGATCCCCAACGCCGATATTGGGCGGCAGCGGCGGCCGGGGTCTTTTATCTGCTGGCGGGAATATTTGGTGGTGCCATTGTCGAACTTTTTAATGCACTGCCGCTGGGGCTGATTCACACCATCGCCGGCCTGGCGCTGCTGGGCACGCTTTCCGCCAGCCTGCAACGCGCGCTGGGCGATGAAAAGCAGCGTGATGCCGCGGCAATCGCTTTTCTGATCACCGCCTCGGGCGTTACCCTGCTGGGGGTCGCTTCAGCATTTTGGGGATTGGTCGGCGGAGTGCTCGCCCACCAGGTCCTGAACCTGACCAGGCGCTAAAGCGGGTTGGCCGTCGTTCTGCGCGATCGGCCGGGCAATCATCTTCAGCACATTGTGAACCCACTGAGGCACGACCTGACTCGCCAGCCCGTAATGCTTTTGTTCAAACTCGCTACCCAGCTGGCTCGGTTCGAGATTAAGCTCGATGGTGTGCGCCCCCTGCAAACGGGCCTCGTGCACAAAGCCGGCAGCCGGGTAGACGTGGCCAGAGGTGCCGATGGCGACGAAATAATCCGCTTCAGCGATCGCCTGGCCTATTTCGTCCATTTGCAAAGGCATTTCGCCAAACCATACGATATGCGGACGCAGTACTGACGGGAACTGGCAGCAGTGGCAGCGATCGTCGGGTTTAACATCTTCTTTCCAGGGCACGGTCTGACCACTGTTGGTACAGCGTACCTTCAGTATTTCGCCATGCATATGGATAATATTGTGGTTGCCGGCCCGCTCATGCAGGTTATCGATATTCTGGGTTACCAGCAGAAAATGGTCGCCCAGCGCCGCTTCCAGTTCCGCCAGCGCCAGATGCGCGGCATTCGGCTGAACTTGCGGCTGTTGGAGCTGACGACGGCGCTGATTATAAAAGTCCTGAACCCGCTGCGGGTTCAGGGCGAACCCTTCCGGCGTGGCAACATCTTCGACCTTGTGGTCTTCCCATAATCCGTCTGCGGCGCGAAAGGTCTTTATCCCTGACTCGGCAGAGATGCCCGCTCCGGTGAGCACGACAACCCGCGGCAGCCGGTCGCGGGCAATCTCAATATTGCGGTCGCGTTCAAAAATGCGCTGACGAAAACGCTGGTGTACCTGGCGTCGGGTCTTCTTGTAACGTGCCAGCCTGAGGCGGCGACGGGGTGTGCGCATCATTAAATCCTCTAAACATTCGGGTGCAGGAATGCGGCACCGCGCATTCCTCCTGCGTCTCCATAACGCGCCTTAGCAAAGCGCGGTGGCCGGGCAGTTGGTATCATATGCGACCTCACCCGTTCTGCAAGGCCGTCATACAGCGCATCAAAGTTGGACAAACCGCCGCCCGGAACCACCCGGTGCGGGTCCGGCAGCGTCAACATATTGCCTGAACATACGGCTGGCAGCTGGCAATAACGTTCGGTGTGTGCCAGCGCGTCAGCCTCGCCTTCATCATAACGACCGATAATCTCCGGTGCACTCTGTGCCTGCTGATAAAATGCTGCCACAGCCAGCAAAATCCGCTTCCTGAGAGATAGCCCTCAATACAGCCCTGCTGCCCGCAGCCACAGGGCAACAGAGGAAACTCACGGCCAGCCACCTGAAGCGCATCTGCTGCCGGGCGCATATGGCCAGCTTCGCCGAACCTGTGATCACGCCCGGTAATCGCTTCACGTCGACTATAAGCCCTCTGCCAACGCCGGTGCCGGGAATATCGCCAATACCAGCGGATAGTCGAGGAATTCCTCATTCCAGGCTTCGGACAGGGCAAAACCGTTGGCTTCAGCACTTCCCGCCCAAGACGCTCGCTAAGATCGGCCTGTCGCGTGCGCCCGCGCACCGCCGGAATATTAGCGCTAAACAGCGTACCGTCATCCGCTATCCCCAGCCCCGGCATACCAATACCACGCTAAACTGTGCGCCACAAAAGGCATCAGCCTGCTGCGTCAGGCTTTACAGTAGGGCCAGCAGCTGTGCATAGTCATCTTTAGGGGTGGTAACCCGCTGCTGACAGATAAACCGCCGCTGAGCGTTACATACGCCAGGCGCAAATTTTCTGCCGCAACATCACACCCTTACTGCATCATGCCCCCGTGCTCACTGGCCGCTAAGCACCCTGGCCGGGTCGATACGGCTGGCGCGGCGAGCCGGGTACCAGCTGGCTATCAGGCTGAGCACCAGCGACGTCACCAGTACGGCAGCAACATCACGCCAGTGCAGTTCAGAGGGCAGAAAATCAATAAAATAGATATCGCCGGAGAGGAACTGGTAGCCGGTTACCGCTTCAATAGCGTGCATGATTGGCGTCAGATTAACGGCAGCCAGCACCCCAACCATAACGCCACTTACGCTGCCCAACAGTCCTGCCAGCAGCCCGTACCAGACAAAAATGGCGCGAATAAGGCCATCTTTAGCACCCAAAGTGCGCAGTACCGCAATATCGCCGCTCTTGTCTTTCACCGCCATCACCAGCGTGGAAACAATATTGAAGCAGGCGACACCGATCACCAGCACCATTGCCAGATACATAATCGTGCGGATCATCTGTATGTCGCGGTACATATATCCGTAGGTGCTAATCCAGCTACGAATGTAAACGTAGGAACGCGTCACTTCCCCTGCCTGGCGCACCACGGCAGCCGCGTCAAACGGATTGTTCGTTTTGATGGCGATACCCGTAACATTTTCCCCCATACCCAGCAGTTGTTGTGCATCATCGAGCGGTACCAGGGCCAGGCTGTGATCGAGCATGCCGCTGAGTTTAAGCACACCGGCTACCTGCAAACGCACGCGCTTAGGCTGCAGCAGTTTGTGGCCAGCATCGCTGTTGGGGATCATTACGGTCAGCCAGTCGCCCTGTTTTAGCTTCAGGCTGCCGGCCACCCCTTGTCCCAGTATGATCTGCTGCTTACCCGGCGCGAAATTTTGCCAGGCATGCCCCTGCACGTAAGATGGCAACGCGCTCAGACGGCTTTCCCGCTGTGGATCGATCCCTTTTACCTGAACCGCCTGAAGCTTGCTGCCGCTTTCAATCAGCCCGGTAAAATTGATATAGGGTGCCGCCGCCGCCACCCCGGGGACCTGTGCAATCTTTGGTAACATCGCCTGCCAGCCGGTGAACGGCTGGTTAACGGGTTCGATTTCACCATGCGGAACCACCGCCAGAATGCGGTGATTGAGTTCACGTTCAAAGCCGTTCATTGCGCTAAGACCAATGATTAATACGGCAACGCCCAGCGCAATACCCAGAGTTGAGATCGCCGAGATCAGCGAGACCATGCCACCGCGCCGCCGGCCCCGGCTGAAGCGCAAACCAAGCAATAATGAAAGAGGTCCCGCCATCAGAAGCTACCTGCCAGTATCATCGGTTCACTGAGCTGACCGTCACGCATCTCCCTCTGACGCGGCAGACGTTTGGCCAGATGCAGATCGTGGGTGACCACCAGAAAAGCGGTGCCCTGCCGCTGGTTCAATTCATTTAACAGATCGAAGATGGCATCAGCGTTGCGTGCATCAAGATTGCCGGTCGGCTCATCGGCCAGCACCAGGCGCGGATTATTGACCAGCGCACGCGCAATCGCCACGCGCTGGCGCTCGCCACCGGAGAGTTCGGACGGGCGATGTGCCGCACGATGCTCAAGACCAACCGCTTTTAGCATTTGTGCCGCCCGTTCCTGTGCCTGCTCCCTGGCGGTTTTGGCGATCAGCAGCGGCATAGCCACATTTTCCAGCGCGCTGAAATCTGGCAGCAGATGGTGAAACTGGTAGATGAAGCCCAACTCCCGGTTGCGCAATGCGGCTTTCGCCGCAGAGGACATCGCATTGAGTGAGTTACCGTCGAACAGCACATCGCCGGAGCTTGGTGTGTCCAGGCCGCCCAGCAGATGCATCAGAGTACTCTTACCTGAGCCGGAACTGCCAACAATGGCCATCATTTCACCTGGCTGTACGTCGAAACTCACATTGCGCAAAACTTCGGTCTGCACGCTACCTTCCTGATAGCGCTTGCACAGGTTGTCGCACTGCAACAGGATCTTGTTACTCATAACGTAAAGCCTCTGCGGGTTGAACGGCGGCCGCGCGCCAGGATGGGTATAACGTTGACAGCAGTGCCACGATGATAGCGGTAACGGTGATCGTTGCAACCTGTGTCAGAGAAATCTCAACAGGCAATGCGCCTTCTTCAAGGAAGGTACCAATCACCGGCATTAAATTATCGAGCTGGCTGGCCAGCAGCACGCCCAGCAGTGCGCCAAGCAGCGAACCGACGACGCCGGACGTTGCCCCCTGCACCATAAATAGCGCGACAATCTGCCGACGCGTCAGCCCCTGGGTTTGCAGAATAGCCACTTCCCCCTGCTTCTCCATGATCAGCAGCCCCAGTGAGGTCACAATATTGAAAGCAGCCACGGCAACGATCAGGCTGAGCAGCAGCCCCATCATATTTTTTTCCATTTTAACCGCCTGGAACAGTTCGCCTTTACGCTCACGCCAGTCTTTCCACACCAGCGATTCAGGTAAGGCTTGCTGGCTGGTGCTGTCGACCTGCAACGGTTTATCCAGCCACAGACGCCAGCCGGTAATATTACCTGCCGGGTAGCGCATCAGGCGAGAGGCATCCTGCTGGTTAACCAGAACCTGATAACCGTCGACATCGCTGTTAGCGGAGAAAGTTCCGATCACGGTAAACAGGCGCTGGCTTGGGATGCGCCCCATCGGCGTAAACTGGCTGGCTGAGGGCACCATCATGCGCACCTGTTCACCCGTCTTCAGCCCGAGCTGGCCTGCCAACTGCTCGCCGACAATCACATTATACTGGCCGGACCGCAGCTGCTGCTGCTTCACGTTAATCAAAAACGGTGTCAGCGGATCGGCTTCATCAGGATCGATCCCCAGCATGACGCCAACGCCAACGCTGCCAGCACTCTGCATTACCACTTCACCGGTAGTCAGCGGCGTGATGCGACTCACTCCGGACAGATGCAGGCTGTCGGCCGGCGTCTGCCGGGGGTTAATGGAACCTGAATCGCTGGTCACCAATGCCTGAGGCATCAACCCAAGCGTATTTTTTTCCAGTTGGTGTTCCAGCCCATTCATCACCGACAACACGGTGACCAGTGCCATCACGCCCAGCGTAATACCGATGGCCGAAAGCCAGGAGACAAACCGCCCGAAGCGGTCTGAGCCACGCCCGCGCATGTAGCGCAAGCCAATAAATAAGGCGACAGGTTGATACATGGCATCCGTCTTTTGTGTATGGCAATGAACAATTGCAGGGGATAATAAAGGTTAGCGCCACTTTATGGAACCACTAAGCCACTGACTCTGCGCATTGTTTCGTCAACGAATGAAAAATTCCCTTATAATTTCCAAATATCACCTGCCTGGCGCCGCCCTGCCGCCCGGTTAAGCATATTCACCCTACAACCATGCCCGCGTGGCGGAGAAAATGTCCGTGTAAAAGTACAGTTTCCTTAATGAGGTTAATCTGGAAATAAGACAATCTGACCCCTTGTCCGTTTTTTTTATTCGCTTGATACCTTTTAATGCGCTATACGTTGCAATGCAATACGTCACGGCCCCGCAACATAACAGATGAGAATCGGTAACCTTAATAGTGACTTAATGACACATGTTTTTGTGAACGCCCAAATAAGATCCTGGCCATTAAGTAAAATGTCGATAAATTGCCTGCAACCGGGCGTCACGCATCCTTTGAACCTGTAAGTTCATGCTATTTAACTTATCTCGTTATGTGTCAAAGCCCGCAGCCAGCCGTAACCCGGCCGGCTGGTGAGCGATTCATTTTTACCGTCCTGAGCCTGAAAGATGCCAAACAATACTTATCTCCTTAGTCGGGCCACCCTGTTATTTACCCTTGCCATGCTGCTGTCGAGTATTGGCCTCGAGTCACGTCATTTTGCCTCGCAGTCACTATTCTGGCCCTGTAATGCCGTGCTTCTGGGATTGCTGGTTCGCTTTCCGTCACTGGACAAATTGAGCCACCTGCTGGTGCTCTATTTGGGCATGTTGTTCGCCGAACTCTGCTTTGGCGACGACATAAAGGTAGCCATTGGGTTGAATGCCGCCAACATTGTGTTTATTGCCACCGCGCGCTGGGTGCTGCTTACCACGCATTTCAGGCGCACTTTTACCCGTCGTTTACAGGCTTTGTTGCACCTGTTTCCGGCATCACTGCTCGGAGCGGCGGCGTGTGCTGTGGTTGGAGCCGTCGTTAGCCAGCGCTACTTTGAAGAGGATCTGTTTAAAGCCTGGTCCTCGTGGTTTTCCGAACAGATGTCGACCTCAATTTTGCTGTTGCCGCTGATGATCAGCCTGCCGCGCCGTCAGCAACTGCCGCAGATTGCCGCAGCGCTGCGAGACAGCAGCTTTTTGCCACTGCTGACGCTGGTCATGACGATCGTCAGCGCGATTTGGCTGGGTGGGGGTGGCAGTTTGCTATTCCCCCTGCCGGCATTATTGTGGTGCGCCATCAGCTATCCGCTCTTTGTCACCTGTTTTCTGACCATGCTGACCGGGATTAGCGAAATTATATTGGTGGCCGGCAACGTATTGAATATTCAGGGTAAGGGTGATCTGTTTCGCATAGACAGCTTGTCCTCTGCACGCCTCGGCGTGGCGGCCATGCTGATCGGCCCGCTGATTGTCAGCCTGAGTACGCTTTCAAATAAAAAGCTGGTGGCACGCATTACCCGGCGTGCTGATTATGACTTTTTAACCGGCGCGCTGACACGCAGCGGTCTTTCCGCAAAACTGGATTCGCTGGTTGGCGGGCGCAACCGGCAACAGGGATTTGTCGGCGCAGCGTTAGTGATCGATATCGACCGCTTTAAGGATATCAATGACACATGGGGCCATGCTGCGGGAGACTACGTACTGGCTAAAACCGCTGAGTGTTTGCGCGATGGATTATCACCTTCGACGCTGATTTGTCGTATGGGTGGGGAAGAGTTTTTGATTTTGATCCAAGGGATCACACAGGCTCGCTCGTCACTGTTAGCCAATCGTCTGCGTCAAAGCGTTGAAAACAATGAGATTACTTTTAATGGTAACGATTTGAGTGTGACGGTCAGTATTGGCATCAGCTCACTTAACATTAGCAACGTGAATAGCCTCGACGAGTCGATTAAACGCGCCGACGAACAGCTCTATATTGCTAAAAGCTGCGGGCGTAACCAGGTACGACCCGAATTTATGTTGTAATGATGCCAACCCGCTCACCGCGGGTTGGCATTGCAGAGCAACAACTGTCCCTCATTTTGCTCAAGCCCGGGGAATGGAAGATAACGCGGTCGATCCTGGTTTAACCCCTTTAATAATAGGCAATTTTGCGTTCGATTCCGTTCAGGTTGACCATCATATAGCCGCTGGGTGTCAGATCGGTTGGTGTGCTTGCCGTAGCGGTAGCAATGGTCAGTATCCCTTTCTCGTTCGCCCCTACTCCCGCCAGTCCGTTATGCAAGCTCATACGCGCTGCCGGAGATACCGTGCCTATGCTGGAGAGGTCGGCAACTTCGCCCAGATCGGAAGTAAATAACGAACATACCCCGGACTCAAAGCGCGTTGGCCCGGTCGACGTCAGATTAAACAGGGTATCGCCACTGTTAGCTTTCAGTTTCACCCAAATCTCCGATGTGGTGGTACCAATGCGGTTGAACTTAATGTCGAGCACCGCCGGTAAGCCGTAATGGCGGATGTCGGCGTAGATCGCCTTAGCACAGCGATAGATAGCAAGATAGCTGGTGCCTGAAGACATCGCCGTGACCGGATTACCGGCGACCCCGCTAATCTCCTCATTGGTGAGTTTGCCAGTCATCTCAACAACCCACTGCTGATTCTCTTTCGGCATAAAAACTTTGCCCAACTTATACCACTTATCGCTGGCAGAATTATTGGTAATCCGGTAGCCACTGTGCCATCCCACACGCAGAGTTCCGGTCATCTGCGTGCCGAAGCTTTCATCCCGGCGCCAGCCGGTTTCAAAACCGGACAGCCAGCGTTCGGAGGTGTTGTTCAGGCTAATCGATCCACCCGAATGTAGATTGAGCTGCCGCATTTGCACGCGAGCATTGTCCAGAATCAATGGGTTGGCACAGTCTTCCAGGCTCAGTGTTTCAATCAACCATTGACCATTGTTCAGGTCACCAGGGAAGCGGGTATGTTTAATCCAGACATTACGCAGTATGCCCTGGGTCACACGCGGCATCATCAAGGTCGCATCGCCGTAACCGTACTGGAAGTTAGCGTTTGACAGTTCTATCGCCGTTGAGTGATCCCATTCACCGTTCGCGCTGTTGGACCAGCCGACCTCGATTACCCGGCCGTAGGTATTGTTGGTATAGATCTGGTCAAGCCGGGTGTCGAACGTATCCAGTAGTTTAAAGACCGTACCGCCGTTGTTTTGTACACGAAAACAGGTTACCTGAACGTCTTCGCCCGCGACGATAGTGTTCTCAAAAAAGGGTTGTTGATTGCTGCACATTTCAGCAGAGATCGCCCTCTGATTAGCGTTGATGTCTGCATTCGCCCGGCCGTCCCAACTAATTCCCTCGATAACGCTACGCCGCGCCTGCACCCTGAACACGGGCGTGGCTGACATGTCAGAGATAATCGTTGTACAGGGTGTCAGACCCTGTGAACTATCGTCACCATAAAGATAAAACAGGCGCAATTCATGGGCGGACAGGTCGATGGGGTGGATTAAGAAATTACCGGCAGGAAATCGCACCCCCATTTTTTCACCCATGTCGTCGGCGCTTTTTGACCAGCTCAACATCAGTTTGACGGCCTTGCTGTCATCAGTGACGCCATCACCTTTGCCGCCAAAGTGGCAGATATTCAGCTTTTCTGTACCGTTATTGACGCGTCTCCAGTAAAAACCATCACCCACGGCTAAAGTGCCTCCATCATCTTCAGGTAACACTGGAGAGCGGTTCCCGACAAAATGACCTCCGCCTTGAGCGCTGTGGCCCTCATCGTGATAACGGGTTAATAGCGCAATTTCACCAGATTCAGTCGGCTCGGTGGTACGTAATTTAGCGAAAGAGTTAACTTCGATCATCATAACCTCCAGGACAGTGCGCACCCGCGCAGTGCCATATTCAAGATAAATTAAATGGTTAGGTTAATTCAGCTTTTATTAATGGTGCGATATTTTTATGTCATGCACTGCCGGGCCGGGGACGCATATACATAGGCAATTCCAGCCATGTTAGAAGCGCAACTGTGAATATCAGCACAAACATCACCAACATGTATATACCACTTAAGACAACCCGTATGTGTTTAAATACAGGATCTCTCCGCGTGCTATTTTGCCGGCTAACTTCAACATGCAAGCCAATACCTTTTCTTACCGCCCGGTGGCAAAATCTACCAACGAAATAATAAGAATCTGCACCTGACTGTCAGAATAAATCGATGTTAATAGCCTATAACGGAAATTGCGTACGCATTCACAGAGAAGAAAATATAATTGTTCAATCGCCAGGTGACCGTCCAAATCAGATATGTTAATACTCAGAGATTTTCGCATTCCAGCTCACATTCAAGAGCAGTTAATACTCCACAGACAAATCCCTCCGCCGTCTGTAATTTCTTACGGATAGTGCCGTCCGCGCAGCGGCGTCTGCGGGCAATTGAACGTAGTGAAATCTGATAAAGATAATGGGCGACCAGAATATCATGTTGCTCTTTCGACGCCATCGCCAACCGACTAATACAGCCATCCAGGATGATGCCATCATCATCACTGCATAGCAGCCTGTTGCCGCCATGATGAGTGATCAATCCTCTGAATCCGGACGCAACTGAGGCATACCCCAGCCGACGCTCGCCATACGAAGCCCAAGCCCCCCAACGCTGAAGTAATGCTTTGATATTTCGCATAGTGCTCCTGGCTTGATTACTGACGCAGCCTCATCATGGCTGCCATGCCCCACCAGCTATACAGATTGATACAGATGCCTGCAGCAGGGCTGACCCAACTGGCGGCCTTGCGCTATAGATCACAGGCAGTTGACTCGCGGTTAAGCATCAACGTTGTCAGGCTGCAATCTGTGCGGTATGAAAATTCGCGAAAGGGACAGGTTGCATCATCTTTGGCACAATCTTTGTGCTTAAATTATCCCGTCCACAATCGCCGCTTTTCTGAACGCAATGACATCCAGCCCGCATCACGGGCACCTGAAACTTCCTTCCCTAAGCACGCTTGTTAATTTTTCCTGTATAACACCGTGCAATAGCTAAATCTATAGCAAGTCGCGTTTATAGCAAAAAGTATCAACTTTTTTATAGCAGCGAGTGATTTATTTAAATCATGAGCGATGAATTCATTTTTTATCATTTTGTTATAGGCTTGTAGCGACAGCGCATTGATAACAGGGAGCGCGCAGGCTCTGTTACTCACCCACTAATATTTCACACAACATCGATCTTGCGAGATTGTTCTGTCAGCACGGTTTTTAGCAAACCCTGACACAGCGATCGGTTATATTAATTAATAGCGGCCTAAGTTGTGAAAAGATGATGATTTAAATTACCTATAAACGAAAAAATTTCATCATTCTGTTACTTCAGGAGTTAGCAGGCGGAAAAAGTTTCAGTTAAATCTGACCGGCGATATGTAAAGAGTCGTCATAGTTCCATGCGCCGTTAAATTGCGCTTAGGCTGGCATCGACGCGGCGAGTAAAGAGCGAATACTGGCGGACTGGTGTTACACTTTCGGACGAAAAATCGCAGACGATGCCGGCAGTCAGAAATCTGACATTATCGATTTGTTGTACCTTATTGAATGTTTTTTAAGGGTGGCAGTAAGGCAGAGTAAGAAACAACAGCCGCATCCGGCGGACTGTCGGGTTAAAAAATATTGTCACCGTCATCACTTTTCAGGGATTCGATAAACTTGCGCTGTGAGGAAGTTAGCCGCCAGCCCTCCAGATCGGGTGCGGGAGATGTTTTATCCTGTCCGGCAACAGTGGGCGCGGATGAATGGCCGTCATTCGGATTGTCAGCAGGTTTGACTTTTTTATCCATAAACTCTGTAACCGAACTTCAGTCATAAAGAGAGTGCTACCCGCGACGGCACATTCGCCGTTTTCCTATCTGGACGCTTCTCTCACTGAATGCGTTCCAGTCTCCCTGTGTAAGTTGACAAGGTCCATTCTAGGATTTTTCCGCATATTTATAAGTTAATTGTTCTAATACTTATCAGGCCAAAGATAATCTGCAGGGTGCAAAAGCCTGATTCTGAATAAATCAGCTTAGCGAGGCTGCTGGGTTGGCTTGCAGCGACCCTTTCATGGCTTAACCCCTGCCTCTTCCAGCACTTGGCAAATTACCGCAGAAAGTTGCTTGATCTCGAATTTAGCCACATAGCCATTTGCACCAACCTTACGAACATGATCTTCGTTGGCACTGCCAGAGAGTGAGGAGTGAATGACTACCGGGACCTCTCTCAGATACGGATCGCTTTTGATGTTTCGCGTCAGGGTAAATCCGTCCATTTCCGGCATTTCAAGATCGGTTAATACCAGTCCAATTTTCTGCTGGATGGGTATTCCCTCTGCGTGGGCTTCCTGGCGCATTTGTTTAATTTTGTTCCACGCTTCCAGACCGGTATTATGCATTATGGCCGGGATCCCCATTACTTTCAGGCCCTGTTCAATCATTTGACGCGCCAGTCTGGAGTCTTCTGCCACAATCGCTACCGCACCAGGCGGGAATGAGAACTCCTTGATTTCGATATCACCCTCTTTGACTTCACGTACCGAAGGAATGATATCATGCAGGATCTGCTCAACATCCAGTACTAACGCCATATTATTTTGATCATTAAGGCTGGCGATGCTGGTAATGTTTTTCGTATTGACTCCGGAGTCAGCGGCATGCACCTGATTCCAGTCCAGTCTGACGATGTCATCTACCGACTCAACGGCAAATGCCTGGGTGCTGCGCGCGTATTCAGTCACCAGCAACAAATTTAGCCCCGTAGAGGGAGTACAGCCGGCTACGGCGGGCAGATCGATGACCGGGATCAGCTGGCCACGAATATTAGCCATGCCAAGTAAGGGCGATTTCATCCCCGCAGCGCGGGTGATAGTGGTCATCGGCACGATTTCGCGCAGTTTAAACACGTTAATACCGAATAATTCAGGTTGTTCGCCCTGACAGGCAGACCCCAGACGGAATAACAAGAGTTCAAATTTATTTGATAATGCGAGATTCGCTCTCTCATCAATCTCTTTCTGAAAGTTATCCATGTCTACCTCAAGGCAATATTGATTATTGTTAAATAACGGGTCAAAACGCCTTCCGGCATCCTACCTAGTGTTATCGGCAATAATACAAAAACATACAGGACAAATTTTGCAGGATTTGTAAATCAGTAAAGGGCACGACCAAGGGAAAGTGATGCATGGCTACCGTTAGCCGACGCACGTTCGGACGCCATTAGCCTTCAGGGCGATAGTAAGCTCCAGCTGAAACACAGGTAAAGGGGGGATCGCACAGCGGGTCTTAAATGTTGTCAGGACACCATGATCCTGTGTTGCAAGGCTATCCGGAAACAGTGTCGTGTCGTTCAGGAGGTGCCTGCTGGCGTTGACATTGCGTCTGCCTGAAGAAAAGTCGCTATGGGGTGAAATCGTGCTTATCCCTTTTTTGGATATAACACTACATGCTGTGATATGAATAAATGAATTTTAAATTTTTTTGAGTTTCCCTGGTGTTGACATTGCATCTACCGCAGCGGATGTGGCCAACAGGCATCCCAACCTACCGCTGACATCACACCGCAGCTGACCAAATAAACGCCAGCAGATAGCACCAGTAAAATGACAAATAATTCAATATAATTAATCACTTTTGTCTTTAGCACAGGCAATTCCTCCTTTTTTGCACGGTTAATAACATACTGAAAAGTTAGAGTGTTACTGGTAAACATGCAACCCGAAATCAAGAAAAATCCTATTTAAATTATTAATATTGGTTACAGGAAGTGCCTCCGTTAATCGTGCCGGGCGACAGCCGCTGTGCTATCTCTTTCTGACATAACGGAAAGACAACCAGCACGGAGCGGATGTCGTAATTTGATCAATGCAGACATCAGTAAAACTTCAGTGAGTCTATAACCAGCTGTGACTCAAACTTCCCGTTTGCGTCCAGACATCGCGTTTTGTAGTAAGAATGTACAGATGCGAACGACCACGTTAAAGAGGCTTAAATCGGAGGGGGCAAAGCGACAGAGAATATCAGAAAGAGAGGTGATCTTAACGGCAAGCGCCGGGTCAGCTGCGTCATGCAAGGTAAAACGGCTGGCTGTCAGTGAAGGATTGGTTGGTGCCGCTCTCCCGGTGAACTGGCCCGGGCACAGCCGGTAACCGTTCTGACGCTCAGGCCGCATTCTATGCCTGTGGGATAAACATGAAGGTTAATGCCTCTGCGATGACACAAAGAGGCATAACAGTAAAAAGATGTTTATCCGTTTTAAGTCAGACCTGCATGTTCATGATGTCGCTATAAGCACTGACCAGTTTGTTACGCACCTGAATGCCCATCTGCATAGAAACGCTGGATTTTTGCAGGTCCACCATCACATCATTAAGTGAAATCCCCTCTTTACCGAGTTCGAACTGCTGCGCCCGATCGCGGGCGGCGCTCTGCGTTTCACTTATCTTGTTCAATGCCGCTTTCAGCTCTGCGCCAAAATCAGCCGATGATGCGTTATCTGTTTTGCTGCCGCTGGCCTGCAGAGCCGCTGTCTGCATGGCCTGCATCACACTCTCAATACCCTGAATAGCCATGATTACTCCTGCATGAATGCCGATTTTAAGGTTAGTGGCGACAAACTTAGCACAGTGTCAATAAGACAAAGCCGCTAAATAGAGGCAAAAGTCACAGCTTATCCAGCCATCGAATTTCAGGTTTAAGAAAATAATGGCAGTCCATTCAGGTGGAAATTGTTTAAGTCAGCGCATCAGGGAGTCAGTTTTGTTACGACACTACACGCAGCAGTCCGGTCAACTGTCAGACAGGAACGAGTCATGAATGCAACTGTCACGCAGGATAATCCCGCGAAGAAAGGGCTAAATGACCTGTTCGCCCGCCTACGCGCTAATCCCCGGGTTCCTCTAATTGTCGCTGCGGCCGCCGTTGTCGCGGTTGTCATCGCCATGGTTCTGTGGGCGAAACAGCCAGATTATCGCGTACTTTTTAGTAACCTCAGCAATGAGGATGGTGGCACTATCGTCACCCAACTGACGCAAATGAACGTGCCTTACAAGTTTGACGATCGGGGCGGCGCGCTTTTGGTTCCGGCGGCACAGGTACATGAACTGCGTTTGCGGCTGGCCTCACAGGGGCTGCCTAAAGGTGGTGCTGTCGGCTTTGAACTGTTGGACAAAGAAAAGTTTGGCATCAGCCAGTTCAGCGAGCAGGTGAACTACCAGCGTGCGCTGGAAGGCGAGCTGGCACGTACTATCAGCACACTCGGTCCGGTCAAGGACGCCCGCGTGCATCTTGCCATGCCAAAACCAACGCTTTTTGTTCGTGAGCAAAAATCACCCTCCGCCTCTGTTACCCTCGCCCTGCAGCCAGGACGTGCGCTGGATGAAGGTCAAATCAATGCCGTTGTGCACATGGTTTCCAGCAGCGTTGCCGGGATGCCTCCGGGCAACGTGACCGTAGTTGACCAGTCAGGACGCCTGTTAACACAGAACGATCCAGGCGGCCGCGACCTTAATGATACTCAACTGAAGTACGCTAACGACGTTGAAACACGCTATCAGCAGCGAATCGAAGCCATACTTGGCCCGATTTTGGGTAACGGTAATGTGCACGCACAGGTCACGGCACAGATTGACTTCAACAAGCGTGAGAAGACCGACGAACAGTACTCACCGAATACCAATCCCGATCGGCAGGCTATTCGCTCGCGCCAGACCAGCAACAGTGAACAGCTTGGTGGCCCGTCTGCGGGCGGCGTACCGGGTGCCTTGTCTAATCAGCCTGCACCGGCTAATGCTGCTCCGGTCACCACTGCTAACCCTAATGCGAACAACGCCAATGCAGCTAATGCAGCCAATGCCAACAATGGCCAGCCGGCAAACAACGCAGCCAGCGGGGCGCAAAAAACGGTACCGTCCAGTACCCGCAGTGATAACACCACCAATTACGAAGTCAACCGCACCATCCTTCACACAAAAATGAACGTTGGCGAAGTTCAGCGTCTGTCCGTAGCGGTAGTCGTGAACTTTCGCACGGATGCCGCCGGTAAGCCCATCGCGTTAAAAGATTCACAGATTAAACAGATTGAAAACCTGACTCGTGAAGCGATGGGATTCTCAGAGCAACGCGGCGACAGCCTGAATGTTGTCAATTCCCAGTTTACGGACAACAGCGATCTCGCAGCTGAACTGCCATTCTGGAAACAGCCGGCGTTTATCGATCAACTGTTTAATGCCGGTCGCTGGTTACTGGTGCTGATTGTCGCCTTTATCCTTTACCGCAAACTGGTTAGCCCTCAGCTACGGCGCAAGGCAGAACAGCAGAAAGCGGCGGAAGAGGCGGCTGGCAACGCGTTGCGTAGCAGTACCCAGGACGAAGGGGTCGCAGTCTCACTGTCTAAGGATGAACTCAATCAGGAACGTAAGTCACAGCACCGCATGAGTGCTGAAGTGTTGAGCCAGCGAATTCGCGAAATGTCAGAAAATGACCCGCGCGTGGTGGCTCTGGTTATTCGCCAGTGGATGAAGGACGAACTATGAGTCTCACCGGTACAGAAAAAAGCGCCATCATGATGATGACGATTGGTGAAGACCGCGCGGCTGAAGTGTTCAAACACCTCGATGCCCGCGAGGTTCAGCACCTCAGCTCCGCAATCTCGAATATGCGTCAGGTGTCCCATAAACAGCTGACGGAGGTGCTGCGCGAGTTCGAGACCGACGCCGAACAGTTTGCCGCGCTTAGCCTGAACTCCAGTGATTACCTGCGTTCAGTATTGGTTAAGGCGCTCGGCGAAGAGCGTGCATCGACGTTGCTGGAAGATATTCTTGAAACGCGCGAAACCACCACCGGCATGGATACGCTCAACTTTATGGAGCCACAGTCGGCGGCCGATCTGATCCGCGACGAACATCCGCAGATCATCGCCACCATTCTGGTGCACCTGAAGCGTGGCCAGGCCGCCGATATTCTGGCGCAGTTCGACGAGCGCCTGCGTCACGATGTCATGCTGCGTATTGCCACTTTTGGTGGCGTACAGCCAGCCGCTCTGGCTGAACTGACGGAAGTGCTCAACGGCCTGCTGGATGGTCAAAACCTGAAACGGGCGAAGATGGGCGGTGTTCGCACCGCAGCAGAGATCATCAACCTGATGAAATCCCAGCAGGAAGAAGCGGTTATCGAGGCCGTACGCGAATTCGATGGAGAGCTGGCACAAAAAATCATCGACGAGATGTTCCTGTTCGAAAACCTCGTCGAAGTGGACGATCGCAGTATCCAGCGCCTGTTGCAGGAAGTGGAGTCCGAATCGCTGCTGGTGGCTCTGAAGGGTTCCGAACAGCCGCTGCGCGAGAAGTTCCTCAGCAATATGTCGCAGCGCGCTGCCGATATCCTGCGCGACGATCTGGCCAACCGCGGCCCGATGCGCATGTCTGCGGTGGAAAACGAACAGAAAGCGATTCTGTTAATCGTTCGTCGCCTGGCAGAATCTGGCGAGATGGTGATTGGCGGTGGCGAGGAAACTTATGTCTGATAATGCTTCCCTGCCGTGGCAGCCCTGGCAGCCAAATGACCTGGCGCAACCTGCACCACTGCCGGTCAAAGAGCCTGAGTTGCCTGAGTTAAGCGAAGAGCCGACCGAACAGCCACAGCTGCAAATGGAAGAATGGCAGAGTCAGATGCGTATCGAAGCCCAGGGACAGGGCTATGCGGAAGGCCAGCAGCGCGGTTTCTCCGAAGGTCAGAAGACCGGTTATGAAGCCGGTTTCCAGCAGGGAATGGCGGATGCTCAACAGCAACAGGCTCCGCTACAGGCGCGTATGCAGCAGCTGGTATCCGAATTTCATCACACGCTGGAAGGGTTGGACAGCGTGATCGCTTCGCGTTTGATGCAGCTGGCGCTGGAAGCGGCACGACAGGTTATTGGCCAGGCACCCCACGTTGACGGTACCGCCCTGCTACGTCAGATTCAGGAAATGTTGCAAAAGGAACCCATGTTAAGCGGCAAACCCACGCTGCGCGTCCATCCTGATGATTTACCCCGGGTTGAATCCACACTCGGCGCGACGCTTAGCCTGCACGGCTGGCGTCTGCTGGGTGACAGCACACTCCATCCCGGCGGCTGCAAGGTTAGCGCGGAAGATGGCGACCTTGATGCCAGCATCGCTACCCGCTGGCATGAATTGTGCCGTCTGGCAGCGCCGGGAGAACTGTAATGATGACTCGCCTTTCACGCTGGCTGGGCGCACTCGACACCCTTGAGCAACGTATTGGTCAGCTGCCTGAAGTGCGGCGTTACGGCCGCCTTATCCGGGCTACCGGGCTGGTACTTGAAGCTACCGGGCTGCAGCTTCCTCTCGGTGCAACCTGCGTGATCGAACGCCAGGATAATCTGGGCATCGGCGAGGTGGAAAGCGAAGTCGTTGGTTTCAATGGCCAGAAGCTGCTGCTGATGCCGCTTGAAGAGGTGGAAGGCATTGTTCCCGGCGCGCGCGTCTATGCCCGCGTATCCGGCGACAGTCAGCATAGCGCTAAACAGCTCATGCTTGGTCCTGAACTGCTTGGCCGCGTACTGGATGGCAGCGGTCGCCCTCTTGATGGTTTGCCGGCACCGGAAACCGGCTATCGCGCCCCGCTGATCACCCCGCCATTTAACCCTTTGCAGCGCACGCCAATCACCGAGGTGCTCGACACCGGCGTACGCGCAATCAACGCACTGCTCACCGTTGGGCGCGGCCAGCGCATGGGCCTGTTTGCCGGTTCCGGGGTAGGTAAAAGTGTGCTGCTGGGCATGATGGCACGCTACACGCAAGCCGATGTCATCGTCGTTGGGCTGATCGGTGAACGCGGACGCGAAGTTAAAGACTTTATCGAAAATATTCTGGGTAGCGAAGGCCGCGCACGCGCGGTAGTCATTGCCGCACCTGCGGACGTTTCTCCCCTGCTGCGTATGCAGGGAGCCTCCTACGCCACGCGCATCGCAGAGGATTTTCGCGACCGTGGTCAACATGTGTTGTTGATCATGGATTCGCTAACGCGTTATGCCATGGCGCAACGTGAAATCGCACTGGCCATCGGCGAGCCGCCGGCCACCAAAGGCTATCCACCTTCTGTATTCGCCAAACTGCCAGCGCTGGTGGAACGTGCCGGCAACGGTATCGACGGCGGCGGATCGATCACCGCCTTTTATACCGTGTTGACCGAAGGTGACGACCAGCAGGACCCGATTGCCGACTCGGCGCGCGCCATCCTTGATGGTCATATTGTGCTCTCGCGTCGGCTGGCCGAATCCGGTCACTATCCGGCGATTGATATTGAAGCATCGATCAGCCGTGTAATGGCGCACCTGATCGACGAAACGCACTATGCGCGGGTACGCCAGTTCAAACAGCTGCTGTCAAGCTACCAGCGCAATCGCGATTTGGTCAGCGTTGGTGCTTACGCGGCGGGTACCGATCCCACGCTGGATAAAGCGATCAAACTTTACCCTGAACTGGAAGCGTTTCTGCAACAGGGCATGTTTGAACGCAGTACCTTTGATGACGCCAGCCTGCACCTGCAGGCTATCTTTGGTTAAGTTCCTGACCTGTTAACGGAGGACCTGTGACTAAACCTGCTTCAGCCATCGACACGCTGCGTTCGCTGGCACACAAAGACGTTGAAAAAGCCGCCATTCAGTTAGGCGATGCGCGTCGTGCGCAAAAACAGGCTGATGAGCAGCTGAACATGCTGCTCAATTATCAGGACGAGTATCGCAAAAGCTTGAATAACACCCTGAGTCAGGGCATTGCCAGCACCCGCTGGTACAACTATCACCAGTTTATTCATACGCTGGAAAAGGCCATTGAACAGCACCGGACACAGTTGAAAAGCTGGAATACCCGGGTGGAAAACGCGCTGGGTCTGTGGCGCGACAAACAGCAACGCCTGCACGCCTATGAAACGCTGCAAGCGCGGGCGCTCGCCACCGCACTGTTACAAGAAAACCGTCTCGATCAGAAACGGATGGATGAATTTGCCCAACGGGCATCATTGAGGAAAGGCGAATGATCACCTTACCAACCGCTGTCACCAGTACCACCACCCCGGGCACCAGCATCCTGAGCAGCGAAAGCTCACTGGACAGTCGCTCCGGGGATGACGCGTTGTCAGATACGAAGAATATGCCTAGTGGCTTTGTCAAGCTATTGGGTGACCGACTCTTATCTCTGGGCCATCCGCGTGTCACCAGCGGCCGCGCCGGTGACACCGCTGACGCCACTTCGCCGGGGGGCAAAAGCGCGCTGAACGAACTGCTGGCCAGACTGGATGCCCCTGAAACCTTGAGCGCGCTGCTGCAACCGGCGATGGGCGATAGCGGTAAAAAAGACCATGCGGTCAGTGATGAGCAGCCTGTACCGCTGGCTGCCCTGAGCCAAAGTGAGGTTCAGGCGTTGTATGCCATGTTGCCAAACAGCGTGCCGCCGCCCGCCAGCGCAGCAGCCGGTCGTCAAGTGCCGGAGGCAGCAGCCGATAGCGGCGATAAGCCGTTAACCCTGAGTGCGTTAATCACCGCCTTTGGCAAAACCAGCGCTGAAAAAGGGGATCCCGGCGGTAGCGCATCGGCTAAAGACAGTGACGGCATGCCGTTGGCTAAATCGATGGAAAAACCAGACGGCGAGAGCAAAACCTCCCCCGCCCCGACATTGCAGAGTGGCAACCCGGCTTTTCAGCAGATGATCAATAGCGCCAGCAAGGATGCAGATAAACAAGATCCAACTCCCGCCCAGAACGCGGTGCTAACGCACAGTGGGCTGACCTCCGCCGCCACAGCATTGACGCCAGCCACCGCTTCGTCGGTCAGCGCGCCGTCAACACCGCTACTCAACGCCCAGCTGGGTAGCCCTGAATGGCAGCAGGCGCTGGGACAGCAGATCCTGATGTTCAGCCGCAACGGGCTACAAACCGCCGAATTACGCCTGCATCCACAGGACCTGGGCAGCATCCAGATCAGCCTGAAGCTGGACAACGATCAGGCCCAGCTCAGTTTGGTTTCTAATCTTAGTCAGGTCAGAGATGCGCTGGAAGCCGCCATTCCTCAATTACGCGCCTCACTGGCTGAAAGCGGCATTAACCTCGGGCAAAGCGACGTCAGCAGTGACGCTTTCCAGCAGGGAAAATCCTTTCACGGCCAGCAGGAACAGCAGCGCAATCGTCATGAAACGCCATTTAGCCTCGCCAACGACAATGACGGTGATGCCACGCCAATGGCCGTTCCAGCCAGCTTGCAGGCCCGCGCAAGCGGGACAAATGCGGTAGATATATTCGCCTGACGGCCACAAACGCACAAGCTGATAGCAAAACTCGCGTCTTTTCTGCCAATTGTTTACAGCAAGACGCGGGATAATTTGCTCATTACGGCGTGAGGCGGCGAATGGCATCGCTTCAGCAAATAATTACAGGAAGTCTCAGCAACATGACCAATAGCGCGAAAGCCAAGAGCGGCAAACCTAAGCTCCTGATACTGATTTTAGTCATTTTGGCTTTGATCGCTTGCGGGGCTGCGGGTTACATCGTCTTCCAAAAAATGAAGGCGCCAACCGATCCCGCAGCGGCAGCCAAACTGTTGCCCCCCCCCATGCCGGTGTTTTATGCGCTGGACACTTTCACCGTTAACCTGATCAATCCAGACAACGATCCCGATCGCGTGCTGTATGTCGGTTTCACCCTGCGCCTGCCGGACGAAGAGACGCGCCTTCGTATCAGTGACTACCTTCCGGAGGTCCGCAGCCGCCTGCTGCTGCTGCTTTCTCGTCAGACAGCGGCATCTTTAGGCAACGAGCAGGGCAAGCAGCAGCTGGTCACTCAGATTAAGCAGGTACTGGCACCTCCGCTGGTGCAGGGACAACCACAGCAAGTCGTGACTGATGTCCTCTTCACGGCCTTTATCCTGCGGTGATAAAAAAATATGGGTGATAGCATTCTTTCTCAGGCAGAAATCGACGCACTACTCAATGGCGACAGCGACAGTGCAGCAGAAGATAAGGCCAGCAAAACCGATGGCGATAGCCATATCCGGCCCTATGATCCCAACACGCAGCGCCGCGTGGTACGCGAGCGTTTGCAGGCGCTGGAGATCATCAACGAACGCTTTGCACGCTCTTATCGCATGGCGCTGTTTAACCTGCTGCGCCGCAGCCCGGATATCACCGTTGGGGCGATCAAGATCCAGCCGTACCACGAGTTTGCCCGTAATTTGCCGGTGCCAACTAACCTTAATCTGATCCATCTGAAGCCGCTGCGCGGTACGGCGCTGGTGGTATTTTCGCCAAGCCTGGTGTTTATTGCCGTAGATAACTTGTTCGGGGGTGATGGTCGTTTCCCGACAAAAGTTGAAGGACGCGAATTTACGCACACCGAGCAGCGGGTTATTCGCCGTATGTTGAAGCTGGCGCTTGAAGGCTACAGCGAAGCCTGGAAACCTATTTACCCGCTGGACGTTGAGTATGTGCGTTCCGAAATGCAGGTCAAGTTCACCAATATCACCACCTCACCTAATGACATCGTGGTCACCACGCCGTTCCACGTCGAGATCGGTAACCTGACCGGTGAGTTTAATATCTGCATCCCGTTCAGCATGATCGAGCCTCTGCGCGAAACGCTGGTGAACCCGCCGCTGGAGAACTCTCTGACTGAAGATGAGAACTGGCGTGACACGCTGGTCAAACAGGTTCAGCACTCTGAGCTTGAGCTGGTAGCAAATTTTGCCGATGTGTCGATGAGAATTTCACGTTTGCTGGCGTTAAAACCCGGCGACGTACTACCGATTGAAAAACCGGACCGCATTATCGCTCATGTCGATGGCGTTCCGGTGTTAACCAGCCAGTACGGCACGCTCAATAAGCAGTACGCACTGCGCGTGGAACACCTGATCAACCCGATTTTGAATTCGATGAATGAGGAACAGCCCGATGAGTGAGAGCAATAATCCGTCCGATGATGACATCTCTGCGGACGACATGTGGGCTGATGCCATGAACGAACAGGCTAAATCCCCGTCAGGCGACGGCGTATTTAAATCGCTGGACGGTGGCGAGCATGCTGCCGGGCTACAGGATATCGACATGATTATGGATATCCCGGTTAAACTGACCGTGGAGTTAGGCCGCACCAAAATGACCATCAAAGAGCTGCTGCGCCTGTCGCAAGGCTCAGTAGTGGCGCTTGACGGATTAGCCGGTGAGCCGCTGGATATTCTGATCAACGGTTATCTGATTGCCCAGGGTGAGGTGGTGGTGGTGGCCGACAAGTATGGCGTGCGCATTACCGATATCATTACCCCAACCGAACGCATGCGTCGCCTGAGCCGCTAAATGAATAGCAGCCAGCAGCAGTCTGTCAGCCCACAGCCAGCAATATCTACCGGCTCCATGCTGACCCAGGTCAGTGGGGTACTGACGGCCATCATTATTCTGATCTTAGCGATTGCCTGGCTGGCTAAGCGCTTCGGTTTTAGCGCAAGGCGCAACGGTAGCCAGCAGCTGAATATCAGCGCCAGCTGCCAGCTTGGTCAGCGCGAACGCGTAGTGATTGTTGACGTTGACGATGCGCGACTGGTGCTGGGCGTCACTGCCCATCAGGTAACGCATCTGCACACGCTGCCGCCAAAGCCGCTGGAGGATGTCCCGGAACACACGATAGCACCGGCAGATTTCCGTCAGGTTCTGCAATCGCTGCGCAAAAACTACGGCAAAAAACCATGAAACGCCTGATCCCTCTGCTATTACCTGCCCTGTTCATGCTGGCACCTAATGTTTATGCCCAGCTGCCGGGGCTTATCAGCCAGCCAACGGCGAACGGCGGGCAAAGCTGGTCGCTGCCGGTGCAAACGCTGGTATTTATCACCTCGCTCACCTTCCTGCCGGCGATCCTGCTGCTGATGACCAGCTTTACGCGTATCATCATTGTTTTTGGCCTGCTGCGTAACGCCCTTGGCACCCCTTCGGCTCCGCCGAATCAGGTGCTGCTCGGTCTGTCACTGTTTCTGACCTTTTTTATTATGGGGCCGGTGTTCGACAAAATTTATACCGATGCCTACCAGCCGTTCAGTGAAGACAAAATCAGCATGCAGGAAGCCATTGATAAGGGCGCGCAACCGCTGCGCGAGTTTATGCTGCGCCAGACGCGTGAAGCTGACCTCGCTCTGTTCGCCCGGCTGGCCAATACGCCGCCAATTGCAGGTCCTGAGGCCGTTCCCATGCGCATTCTGCTGCCTGCTTATGTGACCAGTGAGCTGAAAACCGCCTTCCAGATAGGCTTCACGGTGTTCATTCCGTTTCTGATTATTGACCTGGTGGTAGCCAGCGTATTAATGGCGCTTGGCATGATGATGGTTCCTCCGGCGACCATCGCGCTGCCCTTCAAACTGATGCTCTTTGTCCTTGTCGACGGCTGGCAGCTGCTGGTTAGTTCGCTGGCACAAAGCTTTTATTCCTGATGCGGATGCACAACTATGACACCTGAATCGGTAATGGTTATCGGGCACGATGCCATGCAGGTTGCGCTGGCTCTGGCTGCCCCGCTGCTGCTTGCAGCCCTGGTCAGCGGGTTGTTGATCAGCCTGTTACAGGCGGCTACGCAGATTAACGAACAGACGCTCTCCTTTATTCCCAAGATCCTCGCGGTAGTAACGACGATGGTCGTCGCCGGTCCGTGGATGTTGAACCTGGTGCTCGACTATATGCGTAACCTGTTTAATAACTTGCCTTATATGATCGGATAATGATTTTATTTGACAGCAATCAGCTCATTTTCTGGATAAGCCAGTTATTTTGGCCGCTGGCGCGCGTGCTGGCACTGATCATGACCGCGCCGTTGCTCAGCGAGAAATCAATTAGCCGTAAGGTGAAAATCGGCCTGGGCGTAATGATTACCTGGGTGCTGATCCCATCTCTGCCGCCCACTAACGTGACCCTTTTTTCCGTTGGCGGTTTCTGGTTACTCATTCAGCAGATCCTGATAGGCGTTGCCATCGGCTTCACCATGCAGTTTGCTTTCGCCGCCGTGCGCACCGCAGGGGAAGTGATTGGTTTGCAGATGGGACTGTCATTTGCCACCTTTTTCGATCCGGGCAGCCGTCTTAATATGCCGGTGTTGGCACGATTTCTCGATATGCTAGCCATGTTGCTGTTTTTGTCCTTCAACGGTCATTTATGGCTTATTTCGATGGTGGCGGAGAGCTTTCAGACGCTTCCTATTGGTGGCGAGCCGCTAAACGGCAATGCTTTTATGGCGCTAACTGAATCTGCCAATTTAATTTTCCTTAATGGTATGAGGCTGGCGTTACCGCTAATCACTTTGTTACTCACCCTGAACCTGGCGCTGGGTTTATTAAACCGTGTTTCACCACAGTTATCAGTTTTCGCCATTGGTTTTCCCGTCACATTATCAGTAGGTATGATCTTTATCATCCTGATGATGCCGCTGCTGGCTCCTTTCTGTGAACACTTATTCAGCGAAATCTTCGATCTGCTGGCCACGCTACTCAGCAATCTATCCAGTAGATAATCTTCACTATAGTCAACTGCAATTATAGCTAATCTTAAGAAAAATGAATGCGTCTCTACAAGATCCGCACCACTTTTCACCTGCGCAACCTAAGGAAAATCTGATAATCAAGCTACAGCGCTGAAAATCATTCTTATTAAATGTCTGTTAGCGTATTTTATTATCTCAAATCGTTGATTTGT
Source organism: Erwinia amylovora (assembly GCF_017161565.1). Classification (NCBI taxonomy): domain Bacteria; kingdom Pseudomonadati; phylum Pseudomonadota; class Gammaproteobacteria; order Enterobacterales; family Erwiniaceae; genus Erwinia; species Erwinia amylovora. Next base: position 1,572,053 of record NZ_CP066796.1, on the reverse strand, counting down.
TGCGTATGAGCTTATGTTCAAAAGATACACAACCTCATATTTTTACTGGACTGTTTGCCTGATGTGCTTCAGCTTTATAAAGCTAATTTTCCTGCAGAGTTTATGTTTCTCACAGGATTATCTTTTAAGAACATGGCTAAATTTAAGAATAGTCCTATCATTGTTTATTGAATTTTACGCGATAGTGTTGATGAAGATGGATAACTGCATAAAATTCCGTGTTAAGTCAGATAGTTACGTATTTTGACTGCTAAATTACACAAACAGGTGTTACGGCGTTTCTTGCCATATCAAATCTCAAACTGTCAGTTGGCAAAAAGCGCATTGTTCACCTCGCTGATGATGACAGCGTTTTGCTAACCTTGGGTAATTATTACCAGCATGAAAACGGAATTTTTGCTCGTAGCGCAAATGCGTAATTCATCGTTGAATTTAACCTATAACAAATTGGTGAGGGTCGCTGTTATGCCGACGATTATTATGGATTCATGCAATTATACACGGCTGGGTTTAACTGAATATATGACTGTCAAGGGAGTTAAAAAGAAAAATATATCCCTGATCAATGATATTGCACAGTTACAGAATAAATGCCAGCAGCTGAAACCCGGCGTCGTGCTTATTAACGAAGACTGCTTTATCCATGAATCTGACGCCAGTGAGCGCATCAGGAAAATTATTCTTCAGCATCCTGATACACTATTTTTCATCTTTATGGCCATCTCTAATATTCACTTTGAAGAATACCTGTATGTGCGTAACAACCTGATTATTACCTCAAAAGCGATCAAAATTTCTACGCTGGACTCCCTGCTCAACGGCTATTTTCAGAAGAAATTAAACCTGTCTGTGCGTCATGGCACACATTCAGAAGTCCATCCGTTGACGCTTAGCCAGACCGAGTCAAACATGCTGAAAATGTGGATGTCTGGCCATGATACCATTCAAATATCAGACAAAATGCAAATCAAAGCCAAAACGGTTTCTTCGCATAAAGGCAATATCAAACGCAAGATCAAAACCCATAACAAGCAGGTTATCTATCACGTTGTCCGCCTGACCGATAATGTGACCAGCGGCATTTATGTTAACGAAAGATAGGATCCCCGCCATGGCTGGCGAGCGCCGGTTTTAATGTTCACCGAGCGTCCGCTTTCTGAAATGAACGACCGAAGTAGTGAAGGTAAGCATACGGTCGCGGAGCAGCGCTAAATAATTAGCGCTGTCCACGGTCTTAAGCGGTGGCTAAACCGGCAGCCATCGGTAAAATTGCCACCCTCTGGCCTACCGTTCGTGCCGCCCGGCCCCGTGACATATTTAGCGATAGGTGCTTATTCACCCGGTCGCCCCACGGGCAGTGCTGCACCGCCCGAACAGGATGATGATTGCTGCCACGGCATGCCAGTTCTTAACGGCGAGCAATAACCCACACGGCATGTACGATGCCAGGAATATAACCACACAGCGTAAGCAGGATATTAAGCCAGAAAGCCCCTGCAAATCCGACCTGCATAAACACACCCAGCGGCGGTAACAGAATCGCAATAATAATACGTAATAAGTCCATAAAAGCTCCGTTATTTGATTTTTCTTTCGGGATTATCCGAACTGGTATTATAGCAACTGAAACACGACTTACCATCTGAGTTGCTGAAATAACAGGATTTTGCTAAGAATCATCTGTTACGGAATGACTTATCTGACTTCAAATGCGCAATTCGTAAGCAGTACGATCCACAATGGCGTGTTTATCGCTTCTGAAAAAACGTATAACCCTGCCGGGCAGCCGGGCCTCAGAGAGGATCAGGGATATTTCTCTCTGGTAAGTTCGAAATGCGGGCCGTCTTTTAATGTTTTCCAGTCACCTCCCCAAACCAGCGGGATCTCTGACTGTGCCGACGCTTTTTTCATTGCTTTGGCGATTAAAACGAACGCATCCCAATCCTGCCAGGGGATGCTGTGATTAACCCAGGGGGCAAGGTCAACCGCGTGTCCCGTCAGATGGCGGCTGTTAAGAGTCTGGCTTTTGCCGCTGCTAACCAGCTGGCGCTGCCTGGCCATATTGCGCATGCCTTCGATCACCCGGAAATCAATTTGTGACAGACGAAGCGCCAGGCGCACCACTTTAACCAGGTCGCTATGCACACCGCGTAAATTCTGCTCGCTAATATGGCTGAAATGATAACTATCCATGATTTCTCCTTGATAAATAAAGACAGGGTTAACCGATTTGCCGCCTGAAGCCGATGTCCGCCCTGAGGCTGAATGAGTCAGCGGCAAATCCCGGCTTATGCATCGGAAATGTGTTGGAAGGTAACTTTTTTTTTGCACGCAGGAGCAATAAATTCCCTTGCGTATTAAACAGAAAACCGCTTTGTTTCTGATAATTGGGAGGTAACGAGCCGGTAGTTTTTGCCAGCAGAAATAAGCTTCCTTACCGCTCCTTTTTCAGCGCGGGCAGAGGGTCAAACCGCGCCAGGCTGTCAGATTTATGACTGACGATTGCATGAGATTTCACCCCGCCGGACCAGCACCGTTTAGCAGACAGGGGTGGCTCTGCTGCTTGTGTATCAAGTCCTGGTGGTGTGACCGCGTCGCGCATAAAGTGGGCTATGATTAATGATTATGCTGCAATTTTCCTGTGGCCCCCATTACGAGGTATCGCCCATGCCCACATTGCAGGACCCTTTAATTATTGTCACCGACCTTGACGGCTCCTTGCTCGATCATCACACCTATAGCTGGCAGCCGGCCGAAACCTGGCTGAAACGCTTACGGGCGCATCAGATACCGCTGGTCATCTGCTCCAGCAAAACTGCCGCAGAAATCGTTCCTCTTCAGCAAAAACTGGGCATCAGCGATGAACCCTTTATCGCCGAGAACGGGGCAGTCATTCAGTGGAAAAGTGCCGATTCCGCCACCGCAATTAAGGAATATGGCGAGATTGACTATGCCATGCTGTGCCGAAGGCTTCTGCTGTTGAAACAAGAGTTTGGCTTCAAATTCACAGGATTTTCCGACGTAAGTCAGCAACAGGTTGCCGACTGGACGGGGCTGACGCCACACAATGCGGCCCTTGCCAAGACCCGTGAGGCCTCCGAGAGCATTATCTGGCGCGACAGCACGGAAAAGTTCGCGCTCTTTCAGCAGCAGCTGGCAACACAGGGGCTGACGCTGGTAGAAGGCGGTCGCTTCTGGCACGTCATGCGAAGCGGTTGCGGTAAGGCCGAAGCGCTGCATTTGCTGCTGCAAAACAGGGGGCAAGAGTCTCGCCCGATCACTATCGGGCTTGGCGACGGTCCCAATGATGCCGCCATGCTCGACGCCGTCGACTATGCAGTGGTGATTAAAGGCTATAGTAAGCACCCCATCGTCTTGCAACGCCATGATAAAAATCATGTTTATCATACCGCGCACTTTGGCCCCCAAGGCTGGAGCGACGGGCTGGATCATTTTATCACTCACTAAGTTGAGATGTCCTTATCAGGGGAAGACGATGAGCGATTTCTATCAGAACGGCATTATCACTAATTTTCATAATCTGACCGGACGCTCAGTAGAAGCGTTAGAGAAAGAACTGGTCCGTTTCTCACGTAAGCGCAAGATGGGGTTAATCTTGCCCTCGTTGTTTTCAGAACTGGAAGGCCCTGCACTTAGCCAGATCGTAGATGAGCTGGCAAAAGTGCCTTACCTGGCGGAAATTGTTATCGGACTCGATCGTGCCGACCGCGAGCAGTTTCTGCATGCGCGCGAGTTTTTTTCGCGCCTGCCACAACGTCATCGTATTTTGTGGAATGATGGTCCGCGCCTGAAAGCGCTGGATGCCGAGCTTGATAAGGAAGGATTGTCACCGACGCAGCCGGGCAAAGGGCGTAACGTCTGGTTTTGCACCGGTTATACCCTCGCCTCAGACAAATCGAACTGCGTGGCCCTGCATGACTGCGATATTGTTACCTATGAACGTGGCATGCTGGCGCGCCTGCTTTATCCGCTGGCTAATCCGGGATTCCAATATGAATTCTGTAAAGGCTTCTATGCACGCGTGGCGGACAATAAACTGAACGGACGCGTAGGACGACTGCTGGTCGGGCCACTGCTGCGTTCATTACAGCAGGTTTACGGCCGCTCCGACTATCTTGAATACTTATCCAGCTTCCGCTACCCGCTGTCCGGGGAGTTTGCCATGCGCACCCACGTCCTCAACGGGATTAAAATCCCTGGCGACTGGGGGCTGGAGATCGGCGTGCTGTCAGAGATATACCGTAATTACACCACAAGACAAAGTTGTCAGGTGGAAATTGCCGACAACTACGACCACAAGCATCAGCCGCTGGCGGAAGAAGACGGCACCGGCGGGTTATTGCGCATGAGCAACGATATTGTGCAGTCACTGCTGCGCAAGATGGCAACCATGGGGGTTAATATCACCAGCGACTCTTTCCGCGTTCTCAAGGCTACCTATTATCGTAATGCCCTGGATATGATGGAGATTTACAACCATGAAGCCACAATGAACGGGTTGGAATTCGACCAACATACCGAAGAAGCGGCGGTCGAAATGTTCACTCAGGCGATTTTGGATGCCGGGCAGTCTTTTATCGAGCGACCCAATGAAAAGCCGTTCATTCCAAGCTGGAGCCGGGTGCAGTCAGCTTTCCCTGATATCCTGCAACGCGTCTATCAGGCGGTGGAAGATGATAACAGCGGGGACGTCTGACGCACGAATGCTTCAGGCCATGCGTTAAAGGCAATACCCTCGTGCTGTCGCTTGAACAGAACAGCCCGTTTTCAACAATGAAACGTTAAGACAGGTCGCAACCGACAACTCGCGGCAAAATACGGGTATACTTTGGTGAGCCGAATCGGGCCCCCCGGCATGCCGGGGTCAACGATCCCCTTTTGTTAAGAGACCGTTTAACTGAATATGCCAGAACTCTACCGATATGACCTGCCGTCCAGAGCAGGTGACCAGCGCCAGCTGGGGCAACTGATCGGCGCAGCCTGCGCCGTTGAATGTGCCGAAATAGCAGAACGACATCACGGCCCGGTGATGCTTATTGCCCAGGATATGCAAAATGCTCTGCGCCTTCAGGATGAAATCCAACAGTTCACCGACCAGCCGGTGATGGCGCTGGCGGACTGGGAAACCCTGCCCTTCGACAGTTTCTCGCCCCATCAGGAGATCATTTCCTCCCGGCTTTCCACCCTCTATCAGCTTCCGACGCTGGCAAGCGGCATATTGATCCTGCCGGTGAATACGCTGATGCAGCGCGTCTGCCCGCACAATTTCCTGCATGGTCACGCGCTGATGATGCAGAAGGGGCAAAAACTGTCGCGTGATAAACTGCGTTCCCAGCTGGAACAGGCTGGCTACCGCAGCGTGGACCAGGTGATGGCGCACGGCGAGTTTGCCACCCGTGGCGCATTGCTGGATCTCTATCCGATGGGCAGCGAACGCCCCTACCGCATCGACTTTTTTGATGATGAAATCGATAGCCTGCGCCTGTTCGACGTCGACAGCCAGCGCACTCAGGAAGAGGTGGCGGCAATCAACCTGTTGCCGGCCCACGAATTCCCGACTGATAAAAACGCCATTGAGCTGTTCCGCAGCCAGTGGCGTGAACACTTCGACGTCCGGCGTGAGGCCGAGCATATCTATCAGCAGGTGAGCAAAGGCACGCTGCCTGCCGGGATTGAATACTGGCAGCCGCTGTTTTTTGAACAGCCGTTACAGCCATTGTTCCGCTATCTGCCCGCCAACACCCTGCTGGTGATTTCAGGCGATTTGGAATCCAGCGCCGGGCGTTTCTGGCATGACGTTAACGCCCGCTATGAAAACCGCCGTGTCGACCCGATGCGCCCGTTATTACCCCCCACTTCCCTGTGGTTACGCAGCGATGAACTGTTTAGTGAGCTGAAGCAGTGGCCGCGCATCCAGCTGAAAACCGATCTGTTGGCCGCGAAAAGCGGCAATACTAATCTCGATTATCACGCGTTGCCGGATTTGGCGGTACAGGCCCAGGCCAAAACCCCGCTGGATGCGCTGCGCCGCTTTCTGGAATCCTTCAATGGCCCGGTGGTGTTTTCGGTGGAAAGCGAAGGCCGCCGCGAAGCCTTGCAGGAGCTGCTGGCACGCATCAAGCTGAAGCCAGCCGCCATCCACTCGCTGTTGCAGGCGCGGGAACCGGGTCATTACCTGTTAATCGGTGCCAGCGAGCATGGTTTTATTGACGGATTACGCAACCGTGCGCTGATTTGTGAAAGCGATCTGTTAGGTGAGCGCGTCAGCCGTCGTCGTCAGGACAGTCGCCGCACCATCAATCCGGACGTATTAATTCGTAATCTGGCCGAGCTGCATCCCGGCCAGCCGGTGGTACATCTGGAACATGGCGTCGGGCGCTATATCGGCATGACCACGCTGGAAACCGGCGGCATAAAGGCAGAATACCTGATGCTGGCCTATGCCGGGGATGCCAAACTGTACGTCCCGGTATCGTCACTCCATTTGATCAGCCGCTATGCCGGGGGCGCGGAAGAGAACGCCCCGTTGCACAAGCTGGGCAGCGACGCCTGGTCGCGCGCCCGCCAGAAGGCGGCGGAGAAAGTGCGCGATGTGGCCGCAGAGCTGCTGGATATCTACGCGCAGCGTGCGGCGAAAACGGGCTTTGCATTTAAACATGATAAACAGCAGTACCAGCTGTTTTGTGAAAGTTTTCCGTTTGAAACCACCGTCGACCAGGCACAGGCGATCAATGCCGTGCTGAGCGATATGTGCCAGCCGCTGGCAATGGATCGTCTGGTATGCGGTGACGTTGGCTTTGGTAAAACCGAAGTCGCCATGCGCGCCGCCTTTCTGGCGGTAGAAAACCACAAGCAGGTGGCGGTGCTGGTGCCCACTACCCTGCTGGCACAGCAGCACTACGACAACTTCCGCGATCGCTTTGCCAACTGGCCGGTGCGTATTGAGATGATGTCACGCTTCCGAACGGCTAAAGAGCAGGCACAGGTGCTGGCAGACGCACAGGAAGGAAAAGTTGATATTCTCATCGGCACCCATAAGCTGTTGCAGAATGACATCAAATTGCGCGATCTCGGCCTGCTGATTGTCGATGAAGAGCACCGCTTTGGCGTGCGGCATAAAGAGCGCATTAAGGCGATGCGCGCGGACGTCGATATTCTTACCCTGACCGCTACGCCGATCCCACGTACCCTGAATATGGCGATGAGCGGGATGCGCGATTTGTCGATCATCGCTACGCCTCCGGCGCGCCGGCTGGCGGTAAAAACCTTCGTACGCGAATATGATGATTTGGCAGTGCGCGAAGCCATTCTGCGTGAGGTACTGCGCGGCGGCCAGGTTTACTATCTGTATAACGATGTCGAAAATATTGAGAAGGCGACCCAAAGGCTGTCCGAACTGGTGCCGGAAGCCAGGGTGGCTCTTGGACACGGTCAGATGCGCGAGCGCGAGCTGGAACGGGTGATGAATGATTTCCACCACCAGCGCTTTAACGTGCTGGTGTGTACTACTATTATCGAAACCGGTATTGATATTCCAACCGCAAACACCATCATTATTGAGCGCGCCGACCGCTTCGGCCTGGCACAGCTGCACCAGCTGCGTGGCCGCGTCGGACGTTCTCACCATCAGGCTTATGCCTGGCTGCTGACGCCACATCCTAAAGCGATGACCACCGATGCGCATAAACGTCTTGAGGCCATCGCCTCGCTGGAGGATCTGGGGGCTGGGTTTGCTCTCGCTACGCACGATCTGGAGATCCGTGGCGCCGGAGAATTGCTGGGTGAGGGTCAGAGCGGCCAGATGGAAACCATCGGCTTCTCACTGTATATGGAGCTGTTGGAAAACGCCGTCGATGCGCTGAAAGAAGGGCGTGAACCTTCGCTCGAAGATTTGACCAATAGTCAGACCGATATTGAGCTGCGTATGCCGTCGCTGCTGCCGGATGATTATGTCCCCGACGTCAATACCCGCCTGTCGTTTTATAAGCGTATTGCCAGCGCCTCGCAGAGCCGCGAGCTGGATGCCCTTAAGGTGGAGCTGATTGACCGTTTCGGCCTGTTGCCGGATGCAGCCCGCAATCTGCTGGATATCGCCGCGCTGCGTCTGGCGGCGAAAAAGCTCGGCGTACGCCGTGTAGAAGCCAGCGAGAAAGGCGGGTTTGTCGAATTTGCCGAGAAAAACAACGTTGATCCCGCGTGGTTGATCGGCCTTTTACAGCGGGAACCGCAACACTGGCGCCTTGATGGACCAACCCGCATCAGGTTTATGCGTGACCTGACAGAACGCAAAGTGCGCATGAAATGGGTCAGTGAGTTTATTGAAATGATGGTTGAACACGCCAGCGCTTAAGCGGCTGAAGATGGGGGCCGGAGCGGGATTGCGGCCCCCGGGGGCATATCAGCCATGACAAATTTGGACATACTTCGCTACTTATCGATAAAAAAAGGGGCCGTGGTGGCCCCTTCAGCAATGATGCGAAATCAAGCTTTATTGCCCAACATCAGCTGACCATTGCCGTCCAGCGGTATTCGCGTACCGGGATCGTTATCCATGCGGATCTTGCCCTGCTGGTCACCGATCTTATAGGTAACGTCATATCCCTGGATTTTTTCCTGTTTGTCATACACGGTTTTACACCGCTGCTGGGTGGTGGTGTAGGTATCTCTTTCTTGCAAAGCTCCCTGCGCCTGGTTGCCACCGTAGCCACCCGCCAGTGCGCCTGCTACCGTGGCCACATCACGACCACGCCCGCCACCAAACTGGTGCCCCAGTACACCACCTGCAACCGCTCCCAGAACTGAGCCAGCGATACGATTTTCATCCTGTACCGGGCGACGATGAGTCAGCGTGACGTTATGGCACTCCTGACGTGGATTCTTCAGCGTCTGTTTAATCTCAGTAGCCGAAAGCACCTGCGCATACTGTGGTGTGCTGTGGAACACATTCATACTGGCAACGGCAGCGACGCCTAAAGCTGCCGCTACGCCAATGCCTACACCCGCTAACATAGATTTATTCACAGGAAAACCTCCCGACAAAGTGACCGCGCATTCTCGCCCTATGCCATCCTGTGGCAGCTACGGCATACTCGGCGTGCGCGAAGCGCCGTGGTAATTAAGCGAATTTTGCGCTGTGTAAGCGTAGGTGACTATCAGAATTTTGGAAGAAAAACGCTTCACGGCCATAAGTAAAAGCTTTTAAGAGTGTTCTTATCTGTAGGCCAGACAGGGCCAGACATAAGAACGGCTTATCACAGCACGAAAAAAAGTTGCGCGGATAAGCCGTTCAGGGATCATTTAATTGCCAGACAGGCGATTAAACATCAATGCAGCTTAAGACGTGGGCGGATCACCCGGTTAATACTGCCGACCAGCATCATCAACCCGGTTTTGAAATAGCCATGCAGGGCAACCTGGTGCATGCGATACAGTGAGATATAAACCAGACGCGCAATGCGCCCTTCCACCATCATTGAACCGCGCATCAGGTTACCCATCAGGCTACCCACGGTGCTGAAGCGTGAGAGCGAGACCAGAGATCCGTGATCTTTGTAAACATACTGACTTTGCGGCTGGCCATTGATATCTGCCAGAATGTTAGACAGCACGCGGGACGCCATCTGATGAGCAGACTGCGCACGCGGTGGAACAAATCCGCCAGAAGGCAGCGCACAGGAAGCGCAATCACCAATGGCATAAATGTTGGCGTCGCGGGTGGTTTGCAACGTTGGTTGCACTACCAGCTGATTGATCCGGTTGGTTTCCAGTCCGCCGAGGTCTTTTACAAAGTCGGGTGCCTTGATACCGGCCGCCCACACCATCAGGTCAGCCTGAATGAATTCACCAGACTTGGTATGCAGGCCACCTTTTTCAGCGCTGGTGACCATCGTTCGCGTCAGTACACGCACGCCAATTTTGCGCAGTTCATTGTGTGCCGCACTGGAAATACGCGGCGGTAATGCAGGAAGAATACGCTCACCAGCTTCGACCAGCGTCACGTTCAGCGCCTGTTTGTCCAGCCCTTTATAGCCGTAGCTGTGCAGCTGTTTAACCGCATTATGCAGTTCGGCAGACAGTTCAACTCCGGTTGCTCCCGCGCCCACGATGGCAATATTAACCTTTTCCTGCTTACCTTCACTGGCGGAGAATTTCAAAAACAGGTTGAGCATTTCATTGTGGAAACGACGTGCCTGATGCGGGTTATCAAGGAAGATACAGTTGTCCTTTACTCCCGGCGTACCGAAGTCGTTGGACGTACTGCCCAGCGCCATCACCAGAGTGTCATATTCCAGTTCTCGTTGAGGAACCAGAACATCGCCCTGTCCGTCAAGGATTTCTGCCAGCTGCAATCGGTTATTCTCGCGGTCCAGATCGGTCAGCGTGCCAAGCTGGAAATTGAACCCGTGCTTGTGGGCATGTGCCAGATAGCTCAGACCATCGATGCCTTCATCAAGTGAGCCGGTAGCCACCTCGTGCAGTAACGGTTTCCACAAATGGCTATGGTTACGGTCCACCAGTGTGATCTGCGCTTTCTTTTTACGTCCCAGCTTGTGGCCAAGCTGAGTAGCCAGTTCCAGGCCTCCGGCACCCCCGCCGACGATAACAATTTTCTTCATAGGTGTTGTCAAACGACCCTCTTAAAAGTGAACCAATCGTTAATGAAAGGTTAATAAAATAACCTTAATTAACATAGGGTTGGCGATATCAATTCGCGAGCTGGGGTCAGGATAACACGGGGGAATTCATCTGTTCCATGAAAATTGATGCTGGTCAATTTTTACCGTTTAACCGGAAAATTTCAGCGGGGTAAGCTCTTGTTAAATCAGTTGTAGTCCTCTTTGCTTTGATGGCAGCCTGCGGCGACATTTTCCCAGACATTAATGTGCCCGTCGCCCTTAATCAGGAATGTTACCCGCCGCACCGACCCCTTGCCGGCCGGAATGTCGGTTAATGTCGCCGCTGCTGGCGCTAAAGGAATTGCTTATCTGCCTGTACAAGGCCGGAGCGGCAATAAGCCGTTTCTGAGGGCATATCCCGCCAGCATAGTCTGGCGACGGCATTTCACCCTAGCCCCGGCCGCCAGTATTGAACCGCCAGCGGAGGCCATGTTAGCGCACACGGAATCAACCCCCGACGTTTTCAGGGCAGATGCTGCGGGATAACCTCTGAAATACTAGTATATAAAGAAATCACCCTTCATATATATTTGCGCGTTCCTTTGAGTATAAACTTCAAGTTCCTCTCCACTGCCAGAAAAACCAAAAATGGATATTCCTGCAAAGTGTTTAATCCTGACCTGGTTTTTAGCGCTATATTGTTTAGCTGCTACCGTGCCTTCTATACCACAGGCACATGCCAGACAACAACCGCCGGAAACCGCGATGGATTGATGAATTTCCTTCGGCGTTAAATAAATCATCGATATATCACAGTTTTCATTTCCCTGACTAATAATGGCGACCTTAGGCAGAGTTATCGAGTTTGCAATATCACTCTCCGTCATTAAGGAGCCGTCGCTATTCTTCAGCCGCATCATTATTCCGGCCTTAATCCTGATAGAATTGACCCTTTCAAGGAGATGATCCATCGCGGCCAGTTTCTGTTTTCCTTCATCTCCGTTAATTCCCAGTGAATCGGCATGGATAATAACCATCGGCATGACCGCATCAATACATGTCACGGCCACATCATCTATCACATCAGTTTTCTTCCCGGTTGGGAATAAGCTTCCGGTGACAGCGCCGGCCGGATCTTTGAATGACATGTCAACCTTGGGGTATTCGTTTTCAATTCCTGGCAGCCGGCAGGTATCCAGTCCCCCATTCTGGCGGTAAATTTTACAATAAATATCTTTTCGGGTATTGGTATTGCGGATATGAATGGTTCCGTTTACGACTAACTGGTCGACAATGCCCATATCTTCAAGCACCAGCGGGATCGACGATGTCATATTGCCGCAGTTAACTCTCCACGAGATGGTCGGGCTGGTTGATTCCAGTTGTAAGAAGGTACTGGTCACAACCTTTTGTTCTTTATCAATATCGATAATGAAGGCTTTATTGCTGGTGCTTTTACCTTTACCGATCCCTTCTGTTTGAAAGGGATCGGGCTTTTGGCTTTCCATCCTCGGCGCCCCAAAGATACGTCTCATGACTTTATTTATCTCTTCTTTTTCTTCAGGCAAATTCTCTTTGAGAATGACAACACCCGATGAAGTTCCGCCACGGACGTAATATAGAGGTATTTTTTTCATCTTTTCCATTTGGACAATTCTTATTTACAATTCTTGTACGGGATCCAGGTCTGCGCCAGAAAACGGGATACACTTTTTTCACAAGTTTATTTGTGAGAGGTAAGGAAAAATCTTCCTTATTAAGATTATTCTAATTTATAAGTTATCGGGTTTTCTGATTTCGGCCACAGGGAGGTTGCAGGTATTCACGTTCGACAAATTTCACATGAATCCTGCATGATATGTGTTGTGAAAAACGGTTTAGTTCCACACGCTTATTAAGGAGAATAAATACGGGTGAGAGCAGGCAGCCGCCTTTCTTCGCGACCGCCTGCCAGTCATGCTGGCAGGGATAAATCAGCAGGTCGGCACAACCTGCGGCTGCGTTTTGCCAATCCGCTGTACCGACTGAAGAACGTGAGACGCCAGAAGTTAGCTGCCCGCATCCGCTTTATGGGCCAGCCAGCGATCCTGTAGCCGGGCCAGCGCGGCGCTGGTTTCCTTCCAGCGCGGTGAGTCGATAAGCTGCTGGCGGGTAACTTTCCCCCGGTGGAACAGCCGGGCAGCCCTTGCAGACGCCATCGCTGGCAGGTTATCCAGCACGCTTACCGCGCCAGGCCTGTTGTTGCACACCAGGATCATATCGCATCCGGCTTCCAGCGCGGACCGGGCGCGTTCGGGGTAGCTGCCCATAATCGCTGCGCCTTCCATTGACAGATCGTCGGAGAAAATCACGCCATCATAGCCCAGCTCCTGACGCAGCACGCTTTTTAACCAGTGCGGGGAGCCGCTGGCAGGACGCGGGTCCACCTGCGTATAGATAACGTGGGCGGGCATAATGGCATCCAGCGCCTGTTCCGCTATCAGCTGCTGAAAAATCGGCATATCTTGCTGGCGGATCTCCGCTTCGCTGCGCGTGTCACGCGGCGTCTCTTTGTGCGAATCGGCACTGACGGCACCATGCCCGGGGAAATGCTTGCCGGTCGTTTTCATGCCGGCGTCACGCATTCCGCGAATAAAGCAGCGGGCCATTTGCAACGCTACGGCCGGATCTTGATGGAAGGAGCGCTCGCCGATAGCAGCGCTGCCGTGACCAATGTCCAGTACCGGAGCAAAGCTGATATCAATATCCATGGCGATCATCTCTGACGCCATCAGCCAGCCGGCCTGCTGTGCCAGTTTTTCAGCCTCAGGCGACGGGTTAAGCGCCGCAAACGCCTGCATTGCAGGCAGCCGGGAAAATCCCTGACGAAAGCGCTGCACGCGGCCGCCTTCCTGATCCACCGCCACCAGCAGACGATGACGCGATGCGCTGCGGATCTGGCGCACCAGCTCGCGCAGCTGCACCGGATCGTGATAGTTGCGGCTGAACAGGATCAGTCCACCCGTCAGCGGATGCTGTAAAATTTCACGCTCTTCCGCATCCAGCTCGCAACCGAGCACGTCTAACATTACCGGTCCCACAATTCACCTCTTAGCCTGTTACCCGCTGCCAGCCTGCTGCCGCCAGCGTATGAAAATGTTGTTCGCCGCTTTGTTGCCAGCGCAGTTCGTACCAGCTGGTTGCCAGCAGCTCCAGCCACGGCCGCCAGCGCGCCACCTGCTGATGCAGCCGCTGTTCATTGATATGCTGCAGCCGACTGTAAGCGGCTATCAGCCGCTGCCGATGTGCATTATCCAACGCGTTTGCGCTAATTATCGCCGCCAGCTCCAGCGCCACATCCCCATCACCGGCGTATTCCCAGTCAATCAGCCTGAGCCTGTCACCGTCAGCCAGCAGATTAGCACCGTGGATATCCATGTGCAGCACGGCAAGACGTAACGGCCGTGGTTCCCGCAAACGCTGGCAGCGCTGTAATGCGCGCAGCCAGTGGGAATTGCGTCGCCGTACATCGCTCCGCTGCCAGTAACTTAGCAACAGCGGCAGCAGCTGCAACCGATAGCCGGTTAACGGCATGCGGTGCAGTTTAACCACTTCGTCAACCGCATCCTCCATCCTGGCGTCCAGCTGCATCGGCGTGAGCGGCTCCCCGGGCTGCCAGCCCAGTAACAGCCAGTGGCGGTTGCGTCCGTAGACGCGCGGCGCACGATCGCTGCCGGCCAGCTTGCGCAACAGCCGGTATTCACGCTGTCGGTCAACCCCGGGCATCATCACGCGAGGCGCCACTCTCCGGGCCACCAGATCGCTGCCTGGCAGTGATACTTTGACGCTGAAGCCGCTCAACCCGTTGAGAGGTATAAAAGAAGCGCCAGCAGATGCCGCCGGAAAATGTTGCGCCAGCAAATGCTGCAGCGCGGGATCAGTGCACGACTGCACCGCTGCCCGACCAGATGATTTCCCCAGTCTGCACCAGCATCAGCTGCAATTGCAGAGACGGCGACTTAATATCCCCTTCGGCATTGCTGTACAGCACATACTGCGCCCCAACATAGCGCGCAAGCCCGATGGCTTTACTGCGCGAAACCAGACTGTCGTCTGCCGACAGCCCCAGGGTTTGCCTGGCAGCCGCCAGCTGCTGCGGGGTGACAAGGCTAAACTGGCCGTTGTTCTCCAGCGAATTTAGCAGGGCGGCGGTCGCTTTGGCGCTTTGCAAACTGCCGTTGGTGCTGTTTTTAACGTTATCGACCAGCAGCACATTACCCGCATTGATACCGTCCGCTTTCAGCATCTGCCCCACCAGTGGAGATACGGTTGCTGACCAGTTGAGAGGCTGCATTTTTGGCGGCGGCGGCACATTCTGCCCCGGTTCCGCTTTGGGTGGCTGCGGGACATTAACCGGCGGCGTGACAGGTTCCACCGGGGCAGCTGGCTGGGGCTGTTGTTGCTGATTGATACATCCGCTCAGAACCAGTGCCAATAGCAGCACGCCTGAGCGCCTTATTCTTATCCAGCTCATTGGATAACTCCTTACAAATACAAGTAGAGACGAACTTTGCTCGCCGTAAGATTACCGGTTTGAGATGAAATTTCGGCTTTACCCCGTGCGGGCACCACAACAGTATGCGGCTGCTCAAAAGGCAAAATTTCCAGTCCCTTATCATCATACCAGTAGAAGCGGTAACTGACCTGAACCGGTTTTTCCTGCTGGTTAGACAGCACCGTTGACGCACGTTGCTGCCCTTTCGTCTCTTCAATCCGGGGTGCAGTAGTGGTGATCCCGGCCGACAACACTGCTGACTCCATGACCAAAGGCTGTGAGGTATCGATGGTAGTGCGATCGCTACTGCACCCGCTTAATACCGTCAGCAGCGTGATGGCAACGAAACTTGACCGCATAGAATGATTTCCGTGTTGGTGGACGTTCAGGATGTCAGCATAGGACCTAATGGGCGGCCGCCGACGAGGTGCAGGTGAATATGGTAAACCTCCTGCCCGCCGTGCTGATTACAGTTCATGATCAGGCGGTAGCCATCCTGAGCAATACCCTGATCCCTGGCAATTTTCGCCGCCACGGTAATCATCCTGCCCAGCGCGGCTTCATGGCCTGCGACCACGTCGTTTGAGGTCGGGATTAACAGATTGGGGACGATGAGAATATGTGTCGGAGCCTGTGGGGCGATATCGCGGAATGCGGTGACCAGTTCATCCTGATATACAATGTCAGCCGGAACTTCACGACGGATGATTTTGCTAAAAATAGTTTCTTCAGCCATGCCTGCTATCCTTCAGCTGTGAATTAAGTCCACGCAGTATGAGCGAGAAATTCGTGTTGTTTCAACCTGCAAGTGATTTTTCTTTCATCTTTATCGCCGCTTGGCCGTGGATCCCACCCCGTTATCGGCAGCAGGCACGCTGTTCTGCTGCCGTCCGCGCTGCTTCACACCCGCAAGCAGCCAAAAAAAAGGGGAGCTTCCGCTCCCCCGTGGGTTAACCTTGCGCAGCGCTTTAATGGTTGCGGATATAATCATCCATATCAGTTTTCAGGTTATCGGATTTAGTACCGAAGATAGCCTGAACGCCGGAACCAGCAACCACAACGCCGGCAGCGCCGAGCTGCTTAAGACCCGCCTGGTCCACTTTCGCCACGTCTGCCACGCTGACGCGCAAACGTGTGATACAGGCATCCAGGTTGGTGATGTTGTCCTTGCCGCCAAATGCGACGACCAGGCTGGCAGCCATGTCACTGGCTGAACCGACCGCCTGCTCGTTAGTCGACTCTTCACGGCCGGGGGTTTTCAGATTCAGTTTAGCGATCAGTACACGGAAAATGGTGTAGTAAACCACCCCGTAGATGATACCCACTAGCGGGAACAGCCAGATTTTGCTGCTGTTACCGCTCAGAACCACAAAGTCGATCAAACCGTGGGAAAAGCTGGTTCCGTCGCGCATGCCCAGCAGAATGCAAATTGGGAACGCGAGGCCTGCCAGAATAGCGTGAATGGCGTACAGGATCGGTGCCACGAACATAAAGGAGAATTCAATCGGTTCGGTGATACCGGTCAGAAATGAGGTCAGCGCAGCGGAGATCATGATACCGCCGACTTTGGCGCGGTTCTCAGGTTTTGCCGAATGCCAGATGGCAATCGCCGCAGCCGGCAAACCGTACATTTTGAACAGGAAGCCGCCTGACAGTTTACCGGCGGTAGGGTCACCAGCCATATAGCGAGGAATATCGCCGTGGAAGACCTGGCCTGCTGCATTGGTGTACTCACCAATCTGCATCTGGAAAGGCACGTTCCAGATGTGATGCAGGCCGAATGGCACCAGTGAACGTTCCACCAGGCCATAGATGCCGAATGCCACGACCGGGTTTTGATACGCCGCCCATTGAGAGAACGTTTGGATCGCCGTACCCACCGGAGGCCAGATAAAGGAGAGGACGACACCAAGGAAAATTGCCGTCATACCCGAGATAATTGGTACGAAACGTTTACCCGCAAAAAAGCCCAGATATTCAGGCAGTGTGATGCGATAGAAACGGTTAAACATATAGGCAGCGATGGAACCGGCAATAATGCCACCCAGAACGCCGGTGTCCGCCAGATGCTTAGCGGCAATTTCTGCTGCCGGCATGTGCAGTACCAGCGGTGCAACTACCGCCATGGTTTTAACCATAATCCCGTATGCCACGACCGCTGCCAACGCCGAAACACCATCATTATTGGTGAAGCCCAGCGCCACCCCGATAGCAAAAATCAGTGGCATATTGGTAAATACCGAGCCACCGGCTTCCGCCATCACTTGCGATACTACCGCAGGCAGCCAGCTAAAGTTGGCAGAACCAACGCCCAGCAAAATACCCGCAATCGGCAGTACCGATACGGGTAACATCAGCGATTTACCGACCTTCTGCAGGTTTGCAAATGCATTTTTGAACATAGTGTAAAGCTCCTGAGTATGAGTGCTTTTTACGCGCGATGATCGATCACTGCGCGTGACAAAGGGGGAGGATCCTTTGCATGTGGAGCGCTTTGCGCTCTCGGTATTTATTACGAAGAGTAAAATAAATCTGAAAAAATTTGTTTGATGGCTATCACGTTTCATCGAACGCGCGCTGTTTATCTGCTACTAAATAGTTATAAGTGCGCGTTTTCACGCAATAAAAAGCACAGCGCCACGTTTCAGCGCCGCACTTTACGACTTTTATCTGGTAAATTCGAGAAATAAAATTACGCTCGGTGGTCAGTCCATCAGGCGCGACATCGGCACATGGAATAGACGCGAGAAGTTCTCCGTCGTCGCCTGTGCCATCTGTGCTATGGTCACTCCCTTTACCACTGCCATATATTCAGCGACATCACGAGTATAGGCTGGCTGGTTCTCCTTACCCCGATGGGGGACAGGAGCCAGATACGGCGAGTCGGTCTCCACCAGCATACGATCGAGCGGCACATAGCGCGCAGCTTCCCGGATTTGTTCAGCATTGCGGAAAGTCGCTATGCCGGAAAACGAGATATAAAAGCCCATATCGAGTAGCTTTTCAGCGGTCTGGCGATCTTCGGTAAAGCAGTGCAGCACGCCGCTACAGCTCTCTGCCTGTTCTTCTCTCAGGATCGCCAGCGTGTCATCACGCGCTTCACGCGTGTGGACAATCACCGGTTTATTCAGTTCGCGCCCGATGCGGATATGCTCGCGGAATGATGCCTGCTGGCGCGCCATGGTTTCTTTCTGATAGAAGTAGTCCAGCCCGGTTTCTCCCATCGCCACCACCCGTGGGTCAGCGGCCAGCTGGCGCAGCTCGGAAAAGTCATACCCCTCTTCCTGATTGAGCGGATGCACCCCGCATGAGTAAGCCACATTCGGCCGCTCGCCAATCAGTTCGACCATCGCCTTATAACCCGGCAGGGTTGTGGCGACCGCCAGCATAAATTTCACATCACGCGCCGCCGCTTTCGCCAGCACGTCAGACACATCCCGATGCAGGGTTTCATAATTCAAACCATCGAGATGACAGTGGGAATCTACTAAAAACATTCTGTTTACTCTTTAAATGTGGAATCGACCAATAGCGGTTTAACCCTGGTTTCCCAGGCTAGCAGCTGTTCCGTTAGCAACAGTTCGCGGTTAACTGACGCCACCGTCAACAGCCGGTCGCGACAGACCATCCACTGGTGCAGGCTGGCATCAAGCACGCTGGCCGGTAACAGGCTGGCGAGGCGGATAACCACCGCCTGCTGATCAATATTGCTGATAAACAGCCCCCCACCCTGCTGCCATTTCACTGCATCAACCAGCAGGGAACACAGCCAGGCAATACGCCGTGCCACATCATCATGATTTAACACTGGCAGTAAGCTCAGCAGATCGTCGTACAGCGCAGCAGGAAGCGCCTGACACACCTGCAGGCGCTGCTGCCAGTGTTTATCATCCAGAAAAGCCAGTGCCGCTGCGGGCGCCCCGGCCGACAGCCGCAGCGCGGCGCGACGCTCATCAATGCCTGCAACACAGTGTTTCTGTAGCCATTGCAAGCCTTGCCGCTCTTCCGGCGGCGCCAGATGCCATAACAGGCAGCGGCTGCGCAGCGTAGGCAGCAGGCGAGAGGGTTGACGACTGCTCAGTAAAAACCAGGTATTTTTCGGCGGCTCTTCGAGGGTTTTCAACAGCGCATTAGCGGCCGCTTCAGTAAGCTGCTGCGCATCCGGCAGCCAGACTACTTTTGCACCTCCCTGCTGTGCATGATGGTAAAGCTTATCCGTTACGCCGCGCACCGCATCGATACCCAGGGCGTTTTTGCCCTTATCGGCTTCCAACCGATACCAGTCAGGGTGATTACCGGCCAGCATCAGCTGACAGGCATGACACTTACCGCAGCTTTTCAGCCCCTGCGGCTGGCGGCACATCAGCCAGCGCCCGATGCCCCAGATTAACGCGTCGTCCCCCATGCCGGGCAGAGCCTGAATCAGCAGTGCATGATGGCCGCGCTGCGCCAGGTGCTGCGCGATAATCTGCCGATAACTGTGGTTGAGCCACGGGTACCAGTTCATTTCTGTTCCTGTAACCACTGGTTCAGCGTCTGTTGCAGGGCAGCGGTCACTTGTGCCAGCGGCTGTGTGGCATCCACGGTTTTGATACGGCTGTCGGCCGACGCCAGGGCGAGGTAACGGTCACGCGTTCGGGTGAAGAAGTTGAGCGACTCCTGTTCGATGCGGTCCAGTTCTCCACGCGCACGCGCACGTTGCAAGCCCAGCTCCGGGGTTACATCAAGGTATAACGTCAGGTGCGGGGCAAAATCACCCAGTACCGCCTGTTTAAGGCAGCTCATCAGCTCGCTGCTCATGCCACGCCCCCCGCCCTGATAAGCCTGGGAAGAAAGGTCGTGCCGATCCCCTATCACCCATGCCCCACGCGCCAGCGCCGGTTTGATCACATTTTCCACCAGCTGGACGCGTGCGGCATACAGCATCAGTAGCTCCGCCCGATCCGTTACCCGTTCACCCACCATCCCCTGCTTAATCAAGTCGCGCAGTTTTTCCGCCAGCGGCGTACCGCCTGGCTCGCGGGTAAAGACAATATCGTTTATGCCGTGGCGTTGTAGCACGCCGACCACCGCATCACGCGCTGTGGTCTTCCCTGCCCCTTCCAGGCCTTCGATAACAATAAACTTACCGTTCATTCTTTTCCTTCTGCGCAAGGCGATATAGCTGTACAGCTTTATGGTGACTGGCGAGGTTAGTGGTAAAAGTATGCCCGCCTTTACCATCGGCGACAAAATAGAGAAAGTCAGTCTGCTCCGGGTGCGCAGCCGCTTGCAGCGAAGCTCCGGACGGCATGGCAATTGGCGCTGGTGGCAAGCCACCGATCACATAGGTATTGAAAGCCGACGGCGTTTCCAGATTTTTGCGCGTCAGTGTGCCCTGGTAGCTGTCACCCATGCCGTAAATGACCGTCGGGTCAGTTTGCAGGCGCATTCCCAGCCGTAATCGATTGATAAACACCGAGGCCACCTTGCCACGTTCGGCACTTATCGCCGTCTCTTTCTCTATGATCGATGCCATTGTCAGCATATCATTTTTGTCTTTGTACGGCAGATTAGCCGCTTTCCCCTGCCATTGATCATCAACCTGCTTTTTCATACGCGCGAAAGCGCGTTTCAGCAGCGCCACGTCGGTTGTGTTGGCCGTATAAAGATAAGTATCAGGATAAAACCAGCCTTCCCCTCCCTGCTGTTCACCACTGAGTTTCAGCGCGGCAGCCACGGTCGCCAGTTTGTCATCCGCCAGAGTATGGCTAAGGTAAGGTGCGCTGCGAAGCTGGCTAAGCCACTCCTGCATACGGGTACCTTCAACAAAGCGCAGTGGAAACTGGGCTTCTTTACCGCTGGCCAGCAATTTCAGCATCTCACGCACATGCATTTGTGGCGTAAAGCGGTAGGTTCCGGCCTTAAATCTGGCCAGTTCAGGCTCCAGCTTGAGCAATATACCGAACCACGGGGTACTGCTGATAATGTGCTGCGACTCCAGCCCGGCCTCCAGCGCCACACGACCTGCACCGGCGGGAAGCGTGAAGATAGTTTCACCATCAATCGTTAAAGGAGAATCGGCAAACTGCCGTGTTTGCCAGTAGCCATACGCGATAATCAGCACCGCTGCCGCCAGCAGCGTCAGCACGAACTTTTTGCATTTAGTCATCATTTTCCACGTCATTCACCATCGGATTGAGCAGGTTAAACAGCTGTCGCGAAGCATAATGCCAGCGTTCGGCCTGATAAACCGGCAGAAGCGGCATCAGTGCGTTAGTTATCAGCACTTCTTCTGCCGCTGCCAGTGCATCAACACCGGCACGTACTTCGCTCAGGGTAAAACCAAGTTGTACGACCAGCTTTATCACCCGCTGGCGCTGAATACCGTTCACTCCACTGCTGCTTAAATCAGGGGTAAACACCTGCTGCCCCACGCGCCAGAATAAATTAGCCGCACAGCATTCCACCAGCACAGCGTCACTGTCAAGCACCAGCGCCTCATCGGCACCGGTGTGTTCAAGCTCCGTGCGGATCAAGACTTGCTCAAGGCGGTTAAGGTGTTTGATGCCGGCCAGCTGGGGGTTTTTACCCAGCCGAATCGAACTCAAGGCCAGCCGGGCGCCCTGCTGGCGCAGCTGGTGATAATGTGCAGGGTAAGCAGAAAGTGAGATGATACGTGCGGGCTGCTGACACCCCTCGGCGCTGTAGCCACGCCCACCGCTGCCACGGGTGAGAATGGCTTTCAACACGCCATCATTGCAGCTGGCTGCGGCCTGCACCATCTCCGTTCCCAGCGCCATCCAGTCCACTCCGCTAATCATCAGTCGCTCACAACCCTGCTGTAAACGTTGCAGATGCGCCGCCAGCCGCTGGACGCGGCCTTGCTGCACGCGCGCAGTTGTGAAGCAGCCATCACCGAACTGGACAGCACGATCGCCGGCTTCAATAGTGTTCCGCGCTTCACCGTTTACCCACATCATGCTCACTCTCCGTTATCGTTTTCCCGGTTAGCTTATCCGTATGGCTCAACACAATCATCTGATTGTGGATTAAAATTAAACGTCTGCTTGCTGAATAGCGGATCAGTCAGGTATATCCCGCTCTGCACTAAAAAAAAGGCCCGCAGCGCGGGCCTTATAAACAGGCTGGAATAACTCAGATTTTACGGAAGATCAAGGAACCGTTAGTTCCGCCGAAACCAAATGAGTTACAAAGTACGTACTCCATGCCCTTTGTCTGGCGCGCCGTGTGCGGGACGAAGTCCAGGTCACAACCTTCATCCGGGTTATCCAGATTGATGGTCGGTGGAACCACCTGGTCGCGCAGCGCCAGGATGCTGAAGATGGACTCTACCGCGCCCGCTGCCCCTAACAGGTGGCCGGTCATGGATTTGGTTGAACTGACCATGACGCTGCGTGCACTGGCACCAAATACGGATTTTACCGCCTGGGCTTCGGCTTTATCCCCGGCTGGCGTAGAAGTACCGTGCGCATTGATATAGCCAATTTGCTCTGCTGAGAGATGCGCGTCTTTCAGTGCATTAACCACTGCCAGCGCCGCGCCAGCACCGTTTTCCGGTGGAGACGTCATATGGTAAGCATCGCTGCTCATACCAAAACCGACAATTTCGGCATAGATTTTCGCACCGCGCTTTTTCGCATGCTCGTACTCTTCCAGCACGATAACGCCAGCGCCATCGCCCAGTACAAAACCGTCACGGTCCTTATCCCATGGGCGGCTTGCCGCCTGCGGGTTGTCGTTACGGGTAGAAAGCGCACGAGCCGCGCCAAAACCGGCAACGCCAAGCGGCGTACTGGCTTTCTCGGCACCACCTGCCAGCATCACATCCGCATCGTTACAGGCGATAAGGCGCGCCGCAAGACCAATATTGTGTACGCCAGAGGTACAGGCCGTTGAGATAGAAATACTGGGACCTTGCATGCCAAACATGATGGTCAGGTGACCGGCAACCATATTAACGATGGTGGAAGGAACGAAGAACGGGCTGATTTTGCGCGGACCACCGTTAACTAAAGCGCTGTGGTTTTCTTCGATCAAGCCAAGGCCGCCAATACCGGAACCAATAGCGGCACCAATACGACCGGCATTCTCTTCGGTAATTTCCAGACCGGAATCCTGCATGGCCTGAATGCCAGCGACAACTCCATATTGAATGAAGGCATCCATCTTGCGCTGATCTTTACGCGAGATGAAGTCATCACAATTAAAATCCTTTACTAAGCCAGCAAAACGCGTTGCGTAGGCACTAGTATCAAAATGGTCGATCGGGCTGATGCCACTCTGACCGGCAACAAGAGCATTCCAGGTAGACTCTACGGTATTGCCGACAGGAGACAACATGCCAAGACCAGTCACAACTACACGACGCTTAGACACGTTCGTCCTCCAGGGAGGGAAATATTGACACTCTGTGGGATGTTCAGATAAAACTCAGGCGGTCGAATGACCGCCTGGAGATGCTCACTTACGCCTGGTGACCATTGATGTAATCAATAGCAGCCTGAACGGTAGTGATTTTCTCAGCTTCTTCGTCTGGAATCTCGGTATCAAACTCTTCTTCCAGAGCCATTACCAGCTCAACGGTATCAAGAGAATCAGCGCCCAGATCTTCCACAAAAGAGGCAGTATTAACAACTTCTTCCTGCTTAACGCCCAGCTGCTCGCCAATGATTTTCTTAACGCGTTCTTCGATAGTGCTCATACTATTAAATTTCCTATCAAAACTCGCTTTCGCGATGGTTTTCGTAGTGTATAAAATGGTGAAAAAGATGCAACTAAATCTCGGCTGGTCAAACCACGATTTTACGCTATTTTGCGGCTTTTGCCCCAAACAACGCAAATTATTTCGTGATTTTTAAACCATATACATTCCGCCATTGACGTGCAGCGTTTCACCAGTGATGTAGGCTGCTTCGTCAGAGGCTAAAAATGCAACGGCATTGGCGATTTCCTGCGCGCCGCCAAGACGACCCGCCGGCACTTCCGCCAGAATGCCCGCGCGCTGTTCTTCGCTTAGCGCGCGCGTCATGTCGGTTTCAATAAAACCAGGTGCCACGACGTTAACGGTGATGCCACGAGACGCAATTTCACGCGCCAGTGACTTGCTAAAGCCAATCAAACCCGCTTTTGCTGCCGCGTAGTTTGCCTGCCCCGCATTACCCATTGTTCCAACTACGGAGCCAATGGTAATAATTCGACCCGCACGTTTTTTCATCATTGCTCGCATTACCGATTTTGACAAACGGAATACGGAAGTCAGATTAGTGTCCAAAATGTCCTGCCACTCATCATCCTTCATGCGCATCAGAAGATTATCACGCGTGATGCCTGCATTATTGACTAAAATATCCACTTCGCCAAACTCGGCACGAATATTTTCCAACACGTTGGTAATAGAAGTTGCGTCGGTCACATTCAGCAACAACCCTTTACCGCTATCGCCCAGATAGCTGCTGATGGCATCGGCACCACTTTGGCTGGTCGCCGTTCCCACCACTTTAGCACCGCGTGCCGCCAGGGTTTCTGCGATAGCACGGCCAATGCCGCGACTTGCACCGGTAACCAGCGCGATTTTTCCTTCGAAGCTCATTTTATCTCTCCGTGTTACTGTTCAAGCGCTGCTGACAGGCTGGCCTGGTCGTTAACCGGCGCCGCCGTCAGCGTGTCAACAATACGCTTAGTCAATCCGGTCAGCACTTTGCCGGGACCGGCTTCCAACAGGGAGATGACACCCTGCCGGGCAATAAATTCTACGCTTTCCGTCCAGCGTACCGGACTATAAAGCTGACGGACCAGTGCGCTGCGGATTGCTTCTGGCGCGGTTTCAATCTTCACATCTACGTTGTTAACTACCGGGAAGACTGGCGCATTAAATGTCAGCTGTTGCAGAGCGACCGCCAGTTTGTCCGCTGCGGGTTTCATCAGCGCACAGTGAGAAGGCACGCTGACTGGCAGCGGTAACGCACGTTTGGCACCCGCAGCCTTACAGGCCGTACCCGCTCGTTCAACGGCTTCTTTATGACCGGCAATCACTACCTGGCCTGGCGAGTTGAAATTCACCGGCGACACCACCTGCCCTTGTGCGGATTCTTCACAGGCTTTAGCAATTGACGCATCATCCAGACCGATAATAGCCTGCATCGCGCCGGTGCCTGCAGGAACCGCTTCCTGCATCAGTTTGCCGCGCAGCTCGACCAGTTTTACGGCATCCGCAAATGCTATGACGCCTGCACAAACCAAGGCACTGTACTCACCAAGGCTATGCCCTGCAAGTATTGCAGGCGCTTTTCCGCCTTTTTCCTGCCAAACACGGAAAATGGCAACAGAGGCAGCCAGCAAGGCAGGCTGAGTTTGCCAGGTTTTGTTCAATTCTTCAGCAGGGCCTTGCTGCACCAGCTGCCAGAGGTCGTAACCCAATGCATCGGAGGCTTCACGAAAGGTTTTCTCTACCAGAGGATTTGCCGCAGCCAGATCGGCCAGCATGCCTGTTGCTTGTGAACCCTGTCCCGGGAATACCATTGCAAATTGCGTCATTGTTATTTCCTGTTAATCGCCATTACTTTTTGATCAAAAGCGAACCAACGCCGAACCCCAGGTAAACCCGCCACCAAAAGCTTCCAGCAGAACCAGCTGTCCACGCTGAATACGACCATCGCGAACCGCTTCGTCCAGCGCCGAAGGAACAGAAGCCGCAGACGTATTGCCATGGCGGTCAAGCGTCACCACGACTTTGTCCATATCCATGCCCAGCTTGCGGGCAGTGGCGCTGATAATGCGCAGATTTGCCTGATGCGGCACCAGCCAGTCGATAGCGGTGCGATCAAGATTATTTGCCTGCAGGGTTTCTTCGACGATATGCGCCAGCTCGGTCACAGCAACTTTGAATACTTCATTGCCGGCCATGGTGACATAAGACGGGTTTTCCTGGCGTTGGCGATCCTGATTAGTCAGCGTTAACAGCTGGCCGTAACGCCCATCGGCGTGCAGGTGGGTAGAGATTATGCCCTGATCTTCGCTGGCTCCCAGCACCACGGCACCGGCTCCATCACCGAACAAAATAAGGGTGCCGCGATCGTCAGGATCCAGCATGCGCGCCAACACGTCGGCACCAATCACCAGCGCATTTTTTACCGCACCATTTTTGATGTACTGATCGGCCACGCTCAACGCGTAGGTAAAGCCCGCACAGGCTGCCGCAAGATCGAATGAAGCCGCATCTTCAATTTCCAGCATCTGCTGGATCATGCAGGCTGAACTGGGGAAAGCGTGACTGGAAGAGGTGGTGGCAACGACGATCAGCCCAATATCGTTTTTATCAATGCCGGACATTTCCAACGCACGTATGGCTGCCTGGAAACCCATGGTTGCCACGGTTTCGTTCGGGCCGGCGATGCGACGTTCATGGATACCGGTACGAGTGACAATCCACTCGTCTGACGTGTCCACCATTTTTTCCAGATCGGCGTTAGTCCGCACCTGCTCGGGCAAATAGCTGCCCGTACCGATAATCTTCGTATACATGTACGCTCAGTCACTCTTAGGTAATACAGCTTGAAGGCGCGCAGCAATCCGCTCGGGAACTTGCCGCCGCGCCGCCTGCTCTGCCTGTTGGATCGCCACGGTAAATGCGCGTTGATTAGCTCCACCATGACTTTTGATTACGGTGCCGCGTAATCTTAACAGACAAGCGCCATTGTACTGGTCGGGGTTGAGGTGGCCGAATTTCCTGGCCAGACGCTTCTGCAAGACGCGCCCCAATAATCTCAACCACCAGTCCCTTTTTTTACCTTCGCCCTGTGAATTCATCAGCGAAAGGAACATTCTTACCACGCCTTCCATCGTTTTCAGCGTGACGTTGCCAACAAACCCGTCACAGACCAGCACGTCCGCCTTACCGGTAAGAAGCTCGTTGCCTTCGAGGTAGCCAATGAAGTTAACGTCCGCTGAAGCGCGCAGTACGGCCGCAGCATCACGAATGGACGTCAACCCTTTGCTCTCTTCCTGACCAATATTGATCAAAGCAACCCGGGGCCGGTTTATGGCCAATATTTCTTCGGCCACCACGGCACCCATTACGGCAAACTGCACCAGCATGGCGCTGTCCGAATCGACATTAGCGCCTAAATCCAACACCACGGTTTTACCCTGCTGCTGGTGCGGTAAAACGGTCATCAGCGCCGGGCGATCGATGCCGTCCAGCGGTTTTAATAATAATTTTGCCAGCCCCATCAGCGCACCGGTATTACCCGCGCTGATGCAGGCCTGCGCCCGCCCTTGTTCCACCTGCTCCAGCGCCACGCGCATGGAAGAACCACGACTGGCGCGGATCGCTTGAGAAGGCCTGGCATCACTGGCAATAACCGATTCGGCAGCAATAATTTGCAGGCGCGCCCGTAAGGCTGAATCCGCTGTGGCAAGTAATGACGTGATGATGTCGGGATCGCCGACCAGAAGAAGATGCAATTGCGGATCAGAAGCCAGTGCCTGCAGTGATGCAGGCACCGTCACGCGGGGACCGAAGTCCCCGCCCATGGCATCTATCGCCAGGGTCAGGCGTTTCAAAGTCGCGCCGCGAGCTGCGGAATTACTTTACGATGACCTTGCG
The DNA here is from genome assembly GCF_017161565.1 of Erwinia amylovora. Taxonomy (NCBI): domain Bacteria; kingdom Pseudomonadati; phylum Pseudomonadota; class Gammaproteobacteria; order Enterobacterales; family Erwiniaceae; genus Erwinia; species Erwinia amylovora. The sequence goes on along the minus strand of NZ_CP066796.1, from coordinate 1,544,275 downwards.
ACCGCGGTAGTAACCATCCGCAGTGATGTGGTGACGCAGATGAGTTTCGCCAGAAACTTTATCTACGGAAAGTGCTGCAGTGGTCAGAGAATCGTGTGAACGACGCATGCCACGCTTGGAACGGGTTGGTTTATTCTGTTGTACGGCCATGGACCTTACTCCTATTACTTACGCTTTAAACTGGCTAATACGGCAAATGGATTTGGCTTTTCCGCCTCTGCAGGCAGCTTACCAAAGACCATGTCCGCCTCGGACACTTCACAGTGTTCAGAATCATGCACCGGAACGACAGGCAGGGCGAGGATGATTTCATCTTCTACCATTGCCAGCAGATCGGTTTCGCCAAACTCGTTGACGTTGATCGGCTCGTACGCTTCCGGCAGTGCTTCGGCCTGCTCGTCAGTGACGACCGGGCTGAAACAGTACGATACGTGGACATGTTGCGGAAAATTCTTGTTGCAGCGTTGACAGCACAGCGTCACAGAAACTTCGGCCGTACCTTTCAGTACTGCCAGACGCTGATTGTCAATAGCGAACGACATGACACATTCTACATCACTGTCCACACTCACTACCGATTCGGCAATCCGCTCAACCTGTTCAGGGGTATAAACACCCTGGTAGTCCAGGCGTTTCTGAGCGGTACGAACCGTATCGAGAGTCAGGGGTAATTTTACCTTTTGCATAGGGCGCGCATATTAACTTTGTAACGACATAGAGTCAAAGAAAAAGGCCGCATCACGACATCTTTCACCCATGATTCGCATCCAGTGCGGCGCATAGTTTAAGATGCCTGATAACGATTGGCCATAAATTGTGGAAAAAAATTATGCGGCAACTGGTATTAGCCTCTACATCACCCTATCGCAAAACATTATTAAGCAAGCTGCAGCTGCCTTTTATAAGCGCAGCACCCGAAACAGACGAAACTCCGCGGACGAATGAGCCGGCAACCGAACTGGTCACGCGCCTGGCCGTTGCTAAAGCGCGGGCGCTGGCCCCCCTTTTCCCCGACCATCTGATTATTGGTGCCGATCAGGTATGCGTTCTCAACGGCAAAATTTGCGGTAAACCACACAGTGAAGCTAATGCCCTTGCGCAGCTGCGCGCCGCCAGTGGGCAAAGCGTGGTGTTTTACACCGGCCTGGCCCTGTTTGACAGCCGTGACGCTACTCTGCAGCAATTGTGCGAACCCTTCAGCGTCCATTTCCGCACGTTAAGCGAGGGTGAAATTGCAAGCTACGTGCGTAAAGAGCAACCGCTGGACTGCGCGGGCAGTTTTAAAAGTGAGGGGCTGGGAATTACGCTGTTTGACCGCTTATCAGGCCGCGACCCGAATACGCTGGTCGGGCTGCCGCTGATTGCGCTGGCAGAGATGTTAAGGAAAGCCGGGCTTAACCCGCTGGCTGGCTAATAGCCCGCCATCAGGATGCCGCCGTCGCACACAGGCAGTCAGCCGATGATGGCGGTTTTTCGCAACACCGCCAGGCAACGCTTCAGCTGTTCATCAAGCGGCGCTTCCACGCGCATTATCTCCCCGGTATTTGGGTGGGTGAAGCGCAGTGCTGCAGCGTGTAAAAACAGGCGTTTAAGGCCAGTGCCGCTGAGCTGCTGGTCAAACCCGGCCTCGCCGTAGCGGTCGTCAAACGCGATCGGATGCCCGGCATGCAGCGTGTGCACGCGGATCTGGTGCGTACGCCCGGTTACCGGGCTGGCTTTCACCAATGTGGCAATGGCGTAGCGCTCTTCCACTTTAAACAGCGTTTCAGACGGCTTGCCTTCACTGCTGACCTTTACCACCCGCTCGCCGCTTTGCAGGATGTTTTTCAGCAGCGGCGCACGCACCGCTTTCACATGAGACGGCCACTGGCCGCGTACCAAAGCCAGATAGTCTTTCTGCATCCCCTTCTCGCGCAGTTGCTCATGAAGGGAGCGCAATGCGGAACGCTTTTTCGCGACCAGCAAAATGCCCGAGGTATCACGGTCCAGACGGTGCACCAGTTCAAGAAAACGCGCCTCAGGGCGGAGGGCGCGCAGTCCTTCAATCACCCCAAAGCTCAGGCCGCTACCGCCGTGCACCGCCGTACCGGAAGGCTTATTCATCACCAGAAGATAATCATCTTCATAGATGATGGCGGCTTCAAGCGCGGCGACTTTAGCCAGTTTGGGTGAAACGTTTTCCTCTTCACGCTCCGCCACACGCACCGGCGGGATACGTATTTCGTCCCCGGCCTCCAGTTTATATTCTGGTTTAATGCGCTTTTTGTTTACCCGCACTTCGCCCTTGCGCAAAATGCGATAAATCATACTTTTCGGCACCCCTTTCAACTGGGTGCGTAAAAAGTTATCGATACGCTGCCCCGCCTCATCAGCGGTGATGGCAATAAAATGTACGGCTGGAGTATTGGTTTTCATGGTCGGCGATTCTAAATAGTGCGCTGTGATAGCGCCACCTCTTTTTATGTGCTTAACTGACTGAGACGGTTATCACTGCCGGGTTATGAACGGTTTTTAGACAATTTGCAGAAAAGCACTGCAATCTCTTCTGAAAACTGCAAGAAACTTGGTCACGCGGATAAAGTCACCTTGCGATCACCTGCTTAGCAATGAAATAATGTTTACGTTTTTTGACGCTAAAACTTGTGAATGCAGGGTAATAAATAGCGTAAACCCAGGACCTTCGTCGTGCTGCAGAATGGCAGGCGAAATCGACAGGGTGTAATAAGCAATTTTGCCGGATAGCCCACACGCGCAGCAATGGCGTAAGACGTAGTGAGCAATCAGGCATTTAGCGGGCTGCGGGTTGCAGCCTGGACGATAAAGCGGGATTGGTTCACCTGGTCATTCACTGGCGGCCCCCTTCAAAGCGCTGTTTTTCCATATGTAAAACAGGCTACCGAGTATTTGCGCCCCTTGAGCTGGCGACAACCGGGAGGTTGACGGCTTTGCGATAAGACACGGGGTCATCGGTTCCTCACGTCCAGCGTTACTTTGCCCGTAGCTTTGTCAATAATGTAAGAATAATGAGTAAGTTACGATGAAAAGAATGCTGATAAACGCCACTCAGCAAGAAGAGTTGCGTGTTGCCCTTGTCGATGGACAGCGCCTGTACGATCTGGACATTGAAAGTCCGGGGCACGAACAGAAAAAAGCCAATATCTATAAGGGCAAGATCACCCGTATTGAACCCAGTCTTGAAGCCGCATTTGTTGATTATGGCGCCGAAAGGCACGGCTTTCTGCCTCTGAAAGAAATTTCCCGCGAATACTTCCCTTCTCATTACAACGCTCATGGCCGTCCCAATATCAAGGATGTGCTGCGTGAAGGTCAGGAAGTGATTGTTCAGATAGATAAAGAAGAGCGCGGCAATAAAGGTGCAGCTCTGACCACTTTTATCAGTCTGGCGGGAAGTTATCTGGTATTGATGCCGAATAACCCGCGTGCTGGCGGTATCTCGCGCCGCATTGAAGGTGATGACCGTACCGAACTGAAAGAAGCGCTCTCCTCGCTTGAACTACCCGACGGCATGGGCCTGATTGTGCGCACCGCCGGCGTGGGCAAATCTGCCGAAGCCCTGCAGTGGGATTTAGGTTTCCGCATCAAGCACTGGGAAGCCATTAAGAAAGCCGCTGACAGCCGCCCGGCTCCGTTTCTGATCCATCAGGAAAGCAACGTCATTGTACGGGCTTTTCGTGACTATCTGCGCCAGGACATTGGCGAAATCCTGATTGATAACCCGAAGGTGCTTGAGCTGGCGCGCCAGCATATCGCCGCCTTGGGACGCCCGGATTTCAGCAGCAAAATCAAGCTTTACACCGGTGAAATTCCCCTGTTCAGCCATTACCAGATCGAGTCGCAGATTGAATCCGCTTTCCAGCGTGAAGTGCGCCTGCCTTCAGGCGGTTCGATTGTCATTGACACCACCGAAGCGCTGACCGCTATTGATATCAACTCTGCCCGCGCCACTCGCGGCGGCGATATCGAAGAGACGGCATTTAATACTAACCTTGAAGCTGCCGACGAGATTGCCCGCCAGCTGCGCCTGCGTGACCTCGGTGGTCTGATCGTCATAGACTTTATTGATATGACCCCGGTTCGCCATCAGCGTGCGGTTGAAAATCGCCTGCGGGAAGCGGTACGTCAGGATCGTGCACGCATCCAGATCAGCCATATTTCCCGTTTCGGCCTGCTGGAGATGTCGCGTCAGCGTCTCAGTCCGTCACTGGGTGAGTCCAGCCATCACGTATGCCCGCGCTGTAGCGGCACCGGCACGATCCGTGACAATGAATCGCTGGCGCTCTCTATTCTGCGTCTGATTGAAGAAGAAGCGCTGAAAGAGAATACCAAAGAAGTCCACGCCATCGTGCCGGTACAGGTGGCCTCCTACCTGCTGAACGAAAAGCGTGAGGCGGTAAGCGCCATTGAGAAACGCCAGGGCGGCGTACGCGCTATTATCGTCCCTAACGATAATATGCAGACTCCGCACTATTCGGTACTGCGCGTGCGCAGTGGTGAAGAAACTCAGACGTTGAGCTATCACCTGCCGAAACTGCATGAAGCTGAAATGGCGCTGCCTTCTGAAGAAGAACACGCCGAGCGCAAAAGCCCGGAGCAGCCTGCCCTCGCCGCTTTTGTGATGCCAGATGCACCACCGGCACCGCATGAAGTCGCGGTTGTACCCGCCGTGACAAAAGCCGCGGTCAAAACCCCGGCCCCTGCTTCTCCAGCCCAGCCAGGCCTGGTTAGCCGCATCGTCAGCGGCTTGAAGAAACTGTTTGCTGCGCCAGAGAAGCCAGCGCAACAGCCACCGCAGCCGGCAGTTGAAGAGAAAAGCGCTGAAGCCTCCGCACCGCGCGGCGAGCGTCGTAACAATCGCCGTCAAAATAACCGTCGTGATCGTAACGGCGATCGCAACGAGCGTAATGACCGCAACGAGCGTAATGACCGCAACGATCGCAGCGCAGAGCGTAACGAACGCGCACCGCGTGAGCGCAGTAACGAAAACCGCGAAGGTCGTGACGACCGCCGTAATAACAATCGTCGCAATGCGCAGCAAACCGATGCGCGCAGTGAACGTATGGTGCCGGACGAGTTCGAGCGCAGCGAAACCACTCCGCCACGCCAGCCGCGTCAGGATCGCCAGCGTCGCCGTTCTGGTCAAAATCAGGAAGAAAAACGTCCTCTGGTGCAGGAAGAAAAAATCCCTGAGCCGGTAGTCGAAAACGTGCCCGCTCCTGAGGTTGAAGAGCAGAGCGTAGAGGTGATGCCGCGCCGTAAACAGCGCCAGCTTAACCAGAAAGTGCGTATTGAAACCGCTGAACAGACTGCAGCCCGCTCGTTCGCGCCCGATGAGAGCGAACCTGCTGTTCCTGCCGTTGGCGAGTCCGTAGTGGAAACGGAAGATCATGACGATCGCGATGGTAACAATATGCCTCGTCGCTCTCGCCGATCGCCGCGCCACCTGCGGGTTAGCGGTCAGCGCCGACGTCGCTACCGTGACGAGCGCTATCCTACACAGTCACCTATGCCGCTGGCTCACGCCGCCGCATCGCCGGAATCGGCGTCAGGTAAAGTGTGGATTTCCTACCCGGTAGCCCAGGTTAGCGACCATGAAACCCATGAAGAGCATCCCCATTCTGTGGTGCCTGCCTACGGCCATGCTGATAAAGCCCAGCCGGAAGCGGTGGACACGGCGGCAACCGTTGCAATGCACGCCAGCGTGACGGAAAGCATTGCAGCTCCGGCGGTGGAAGCAGCTCCGGCGGTGGAATCAGCTCCGGCGGTGAAAGCTGCCCCGGCGGTGGAAGCTGCCCCGGCGGTGGAAGCTGCTCCGGCGGTGAAAGCTGCCCCGGCGGTGAAAGCAGCTCCGGCGGTGGAAGCAGCTCCGGCGGTGGAAGCTGCTCCGGCGGTGAAAGCTGCCCCGGCGGTGGAAGCTGCTCCGGCGGTGAAAGCTGCTCCGGCGGTGGAATCAGCTTCGGCGATGGAACAGGCCGAAGCTGTAGAGATTGTCGAAGCAGCGTCAGTTCATCAGCCTGAAATTACCCCGGTAGCGGCCGAAGATAGCGCAGCTATTGATGCTCCGGTCAATCAGCAGCCTGCGGTGATTTCCGCTGCGGATGAAGCGGTAGCGGCAAAAACGGCGGCCGAAGCCGTCCCGGCTGAACCAGTGAAGCCCGAACCTGCAGAAGCGGTGTCTGTTAATGCGGTGGATGTGTCCGTACAGCAGGCTGCAGCCACCACCCGCGTAGCCCCCGTGGAACCTGGCACAGAGGTTAAGCAGCAGGTTGTCGCGGTGCAGAACTCGCCCGAGGCAGCGGCAGAACAGCATTCAGCAGCAGAAGAACCCCACGCACCGCTTCCGGCGCGCGATGAACCGGTCGATTCTGCCCCGCTGCAGGCGGGTCTTTATAAGCATCATGCTACCGCTCCGATGACCAAAGCGCCGGCCCCGGCTTATCAACCCGAGCCTGAGCGTCACAGCGATTGGGTACGTCCGGCCTTCAACTTCGAAGGTAAGGGAGCGGCTGGCGCTCATACAGCCAGTCATCTGGCTACGGCTCCGGCAACCCGCCCGTAACAGGCTGAAACCGCGCAGTTTAAGCCCCGTCCTTCTGGCCGGGGCTTTTTTTATGCCCCCGTTTTGCTTTGGCCATCTCTGCTGCCCGCCGCATTGTGGCGCTGCGCTGTCGTCACCCGCATAAGGCCACTGTGCTTTACGCTACGCCGGCAACTCTGAGGTCCGCGAAGACGGCTTCAGGCTGTACGCCACGGAAACGGGTGCAAAAAAAACCCGCTGACGGCAGAGAGCTGCCGGGAGCGGGCAAAATAAACGGCCAGGTTGTGGCACGTTTATAACGTCGTAAACGGTTTACGAATTGAGACTAAACAGTGACAGCTTCGACATCTGCTGGAATACGGTATAAGAAGCCTTTAAAGCGGTTTGCTGCATGGTATAGCGGGAGATCGCCTCCGTGGTATCGGCGCCCACCAGTGTACTCATCTGGTTTTTCAAACTCAGGGTGGTGTCGTCCCCTTTTGAATCAAGGTTGGACAATTCCTGCAGGTTAGTCCCGATTTCGGAGCGCACGCTCGACACGTTGTTCAGCACATTACGTAAACCGCGGTTAACCTTAGCCATATTTTCACCTTCGGCATCAGCCGTGGCCTTGTCCGCGCCGGTCAGCGACACCTTGAGCGATTTGATCGCCGTATTGAGGATAGTGAAGATATTGCTTTCCCCCGCCGCGCCGTCTGGTTCCTTTACCGCATCGCTGGTCAGCGAGTCAAAGACCTGCTTACCGGTATGGTTAGTCACCAGCGTTCGGCTGGCATCCACTTTTTGCGTGATCGGGATCGTTCCGCCGATATAGGTAATTTGGCCTCCGGCATCGCTGGTAAACGGGGCTTTATCACTTTGATAACCGGCAAACGTGTAGCGGCCGTTGCCGTCAGTGCTGTTGGCCAGGTTTAGCAGCTGGCCGCGAATACCTTCCAACTGCGTGGCAAAAGACGCGCGGTCCTCATCGGACAGCGTTCCGGTGGATGCGGCCACAACGGTCGTCTGGGCGCTGATCACCACATCCGCCACCTGTTTTAGCGTGGTCTCTTCTGTCGACTGGTTTTGCGTAGCGAAAACACGCGCGGTTTCATACTGCGATGTTTCTGACTGCGCCTGCGAAAGCACCACGGCCTGAGCCGCAGCCACCGGGTCATCCGATGGCTTGTTGACGCGATTGCCGGTAGCCAGTTCATTGCCCGCTTTTAGCCAGCTGCTATTGGCCGTCTGGATGCCCTGTATCTGCTGGTCGTATATCATGCCGGTACTGAGTCGCATGGTAGATCCTTGTTCAATAATTAGCTGACCGCTGTAAGCAGCGACTGGAATAGCGTGGAAGCCGTCTGCAATACCTGGGCATTCGCCATGTAGTACTGCTGATAGCGCGCCAGGTTAGAATACTCTTCGTCAAGGTTGACGCCGGATACCGACTGTTGCTGACTGGTCAGCTGTTTGACCACCGCTGACTGAGTGGTGTTACTGGCCTCGAGCGAGCTGGTTTTGTTACCGACGTCGGCCACCAGACTGGCATAAGCCTGCGTCAGGGTACTTTTGCCGTTAATCAAATCCTGGGTTTGTAACCCCAGCAGCGACTTGACGTTCTCATTATTGCTCTCGCCGCCTGTCGGGCTGGACGCGGCCAGCTTTGCGGCATCGGTGATATTAACGCTCATCCCTGAGATCACGCTGCTGACCGGCTTAATAATATAACTGTCATTATTTTGCGCGGTGCCGGTGGCGCCAACGGTGACCGTCAGCCCGTCAAATTTTAAGGTGCCGTCCGTGCTGGTGTCCACGTCCGTGACCTTGCTGTTATCCGCCAGTCGAACCAGGTTCCAGCTACCGTTCTCCAGGGTCATTTTGTAGTTGGATGCTTTGACATCCCCTGTTTTACTGGCGTCATATGCTACTGACAGGCTGGCATTGCCTTTGTTCAGGCTGTTGGACGTTGCCGATGGGCTGCCAAGCTTAAAGAAGGCTTCACCTTTATCGCCTTCGCTGTCAACCCCGGCCTGATGCTGGGTATTAAAGTTGCTGCCCAACGCCAGCGCCAGCTGGCCAATCTGATTACGCACGCCGTCCAGATCGTTGCGAAATGCCAGTAATCCCCCGAGTGAACCGCTGGTAAACTGAGATTCTGCTATTTCAGTCTTTGCCCCGGTGACGGAGTCAACGCTGGCAATCGTGGTACGGGCCGGATCGGCGCTGGAAGGGACGGCAGCGAGCTGCTCAAAGCGGTCACCCTGAACCAGAGAAATGCCGTTGCCGATGCTGATACTGTAGCTGCCGCCATCCTGCTGGCTGACGTTAACGCCCACCAGCTTGTTCAGCTCGCTGACCAGCAGATCGCGCTTATCCAGCAGATTGTTCGGTTCACTGCCGGCACCCGCGCCTTTCAGCTTGGCGATCTGCTGGTTAATATTGGCAATCTGTTCGGCGTAATTATTGACCTGCCCGACCGTAGACTTGATCGAGGTATTCAGGCCGCTGTCAAGGTTGGCCAGATAGGTATCGCTCACTTTGAACTGATTAACCAGCCCTTCGGCTTTACCCAGTACCGCCTGGCGGGATGAGGAGTCGCTGGCGTTGCTGGCAAGGGTTTGCAGCGATTTAAAGAAGTCCTGAATATTGGTCGACAGGTTATTGGTCGTACCGGACATCATATCGTCAATGTTTGACATCTGGCCTGCCTGAGTGCTGAGAGCGCTCGACTGAGTACTGGCGGCCAAAAGTTGCTTATTGATGAACTGGTCATATTCGCGATAAACGCTGGAGACGGCCGCACCATTACCATAGTAATTGCCACCGCTAAGGGTACTGGCGCTCTGATTCAGCACCGTGGTCTGGCGTGAATAACCGGTAACGGCATAGTTGGTGATGTTGTTACTGGTGGTGTTGAGCGCAGCCGATGAAGCGCTCAAGCCGCTCATCGCGGTATTAATTAAGTTTGACATGTCGGGTCCTTGTTAACCGGCAACTGCAGCGCCAGCATTGACGATTCGTTTGCCGGTAAAGGGTTAACTCAGATCCGGCCTGGAGAAGTTATCGGTAAAGTTGCGGTAAACTTGAACGGTTTCAGCAAAAATTTTAAAACAAATCACCCAAATCCTGGCTGTAAGCTTTAACCACTTTTTCGCCCATGTTTTTGAACTGCTGGATCATTCCAACCAGCTTTTGCGCGTAGTTCGGGTCGGTAGCGTAACCCGCAGCCTGCAGGGCCTTTGCTCCCTGCTCCGGCGAGGAGGCGCTGGTCACCGCCGCATAGCGCGGATTGTTACTCAGTAACTTCACGTAATCGTTCAACGCTTCGAAATAAGAGTCGTAGACGCGGAACGTTTGCTTCACCTTCTTCGCTGCACCGCCCTCATATTCCGTGGTCATCACATCGGTGGTTTTACCCTGCCAGCTGCCCGTCGCTTTGATCGCAAACAGGTTGAAGCTCGGTTTACCGTCACGCGTGAGGATCTGCCGCTGGCCCCAGCCGGATTCCAGCGCCGCCTGAGCGAGGATCAAATGGTGCGGGATGCCGCTCTGTTCACTGGCCGCCTGGGCCGGCTGCATCAGCCTGGCGATAAAGTCGCCGTTGTCACCGGACAGCGGCATCTCGTTACCCAAGAAGCGCGGCACCGCTTTACGTACCATCTGCTCCATCTCTGAGGGCGGAAGCGTGTTGATAAAGCGCTTATCCAGCGGCATCGGCACCGTGCCGGCTTGCTCATCCGGCGCCTGCGGCATTTCCATCTGTTTGACGATCAGGTCGGCCAGGCCTAAACCTTTTGCCCCGATCTGCTGGCCAATCTGCTGATCGTACATCGATGTGTAAAGCCGCGTCTGTTCGGTACTTAGCAGGCCATCCTGCGGCAGCGCCTGGCGCATACTTTTCATCATCATCTGCACAAACATCCCCTCTACCTGTTTAGCCACTTCACGCGCATGCGCTTTGGGGTCGCTGGAGGCTAAACGTTTCAGGTCGTTGAGCGAGCGGCTGTCATAGGCCGCGCTCGTCAGAGACTGGCTGTGGTCACTCATCAGATAATTTCCAGTTTGGCATGCAGACAGCCGGCGCTCTGCATCGCCTGTAAGATAGACATCAGGTCAATAGGTTTGGCGCCCAGCGCGTTCATGGCGCGCACCACGCTGTTCAGATTGGCGCTGGCATTAACGGTTTGCAGCGCGCCGCCGCTTTGGCGCATATCTATCTGCGTTTGCGGCGTCACCACCGTCTGCCCGCCGCCAAACGGCGTATTGGGCTGGTTGACGTTCTGGGTCTGATTGACCGTTACCGACAGGCTGCCCTGCGCAATAGCACATTGTGTCAGCATCACTTCGCGGTTCATCACTACCGATCCGGTACGCGAGTTGATAATCACTTTGGCATCCTGAACCGGTGCGGAAACGTCGATATTCTGAATATCGGCCAGCAGACGCACCTGCGAGGTATTGTTGGCGCTGGTGCGGATCTGGACGGTGCGGCCGTCTACCGCCTGCGCCATACCGTAGCCGCCACGGCTGTTAATCGCATCGCTGATGCGTTGGGCCATACCAAAATCTTCCTGGTTAAGAAAGAGACTGACCACATTGCTGGTGCCGAAGTTATTTGGCAGTTCGCGCTCGATGGTGGCACCGCCGGTAATACGTCCGCCGTTAACCTGGTTAACCTGCACGGCGTTGCCGCCGGCGGCGGCGCTGGCACCACCAATCAAAATGTTGCCCTGTGCCAGCGCATAGACCTGATTATCCACCCCTTTCAACGGGGTCATTAATAAGGTACCGCCGCGCAGACTCTTGGCATTACCCAGCGAGGAAACCACCACATCCACCACCTGCCCCTGGCGACCAAAGGCCGGCAGTTTCGCCGTGACCATCACCGCCGCCACGTTTTTCAGCTGCATATTGGTGCCGGCCGGCACGGTGATGCCCAACTGCGACAGCATGTTGCTCAAACTCTGCGTGGTGAACGGAGTCTGGGTGGTCTGGTCACCGGTGCCGTCCAGCCCTACGACCAGGCCGTAGCCGATCAGGGAGTTTTCACGTACGCCACCTACGGTGGTCAGATCGCGAATACGATCGGCGTGGGCCAGGGCGCTCAATGCCAGCGTTAGCAGCAGGGCAGTTCGAATCAGTACATTACGCATTGGAGCCTCTTACATCGGTGATATGTTCAGGAAGAACCGCTGCAGCCAGCCCATGGTTTGTGCTTCGTTGATATAGCCGTTCCCGACGTATTCAATACGCGCATCTGCCACCTGGCTTGAAACAACGCTGTTACTGGCGCTAATCGTGCGTGGGTTAACAACGCCAGAGAAGCGAATAAACTCAGTTCCCTGATTAATTTCAATCTGCTTTTCACCGACCACGTTCAGGTTGCCGTTAGGCAGCACTTGATTGACGGTGACGGTGATCGTGCCGGTGAAGGTATTTTTGGCGGTCGCGCCACCTTTGCCTTCAAAATCATTTTTACCGCTTCCGCCAAGGTTGGCTTTATCGCCACCGAGCAGGCCCACCAGCGCACGCGGCGTAGCGGTCAGGCCGAATTCGGCGCTGCCGTCGCGCCCGGCATTAGCAGAAGAGCTCTTGCTGGCGCTGACATTTTCCTGCAGCGTGATGGTTAATGTGTCGCCAATATTGCGCGGACGCCGATCCTCAAACAGCGGCTGGTAGCCATAGTTCATCGGCATCACCCCCTGAAAAATGGAGCCGTTGACCATGGCGGGTGAAGCAGGCAGCGGCTGAGCCGTTGTCGAACCTTCAACCAGTGGCTTGCGGGGAACTAACGCACAACCGTTGAGCGTCAGCAGCAAGGTGGCGACTAACCAACGTCCAGACAATGAGATCTGCCGTGCCATGAAAATAAGCCTTTCATTAGGTAAATATGTATCATCGGGCCGGGTGAAGATGCCCGGCGCCCGTGACGGGTAACCCGTCTGTTGCCAGATTAAATCTGCGTCAGCTTGGCCAGCATCTGGTCGGATGTACTGATAGCCTTACTGTTAATTTCATAGGCGCGTTGAGTCTGGATCATGCTTACCAACTCTTCCGCTACGTTAACGTTGGAGGTTTCCACATAGCCCTGATACAGCGTACCGGCCCCGTTATTGCCGGGGTTACTTTCATTGGGCACGCCGGAAGCTTGCGTTTCCTGGTACAGGTTTTCCCCCATGCTCGACAGCCCGGCATCGTTCATAAAGGTGCTGAGCGTCAGCTGGCCGACCTGTACCGGATTGGCCTGGCCCTGTTGCGTTACACTGACCACGCCGTCACGGCTCACGGTCATGCTCAGGGAGTTAGCCGGGATAACAATGGCCGGCTGCACCGGAAAACCGGCGTTAGTCACCAGCTGGCCGTTTTGATCGGTCTGGAAAGAGCCATCGCGGGTATAGGCAGTGGTGCCGTCCGGCATCTGCACCGAAAAGAAGCCCTGGCCATTGATGGCTACGTCTTTTGATGAGTCGGTCTGCGACAGGTTGCCCTGGTTATGCAGCCGCTCTGTGGCAACGGGCCGCGTACCGGTACCGATCTGCAAGCCCGAAGGCAGCGTGGTTTGTTCGGATGACTGCGCCCCCGGCTGCCGCATCGTCTGGTACATCAGATCTTCAAATACCGCACGCTGGCGCTTGAAGCCGTTGGTACTGACGTTGGCCAGGTTGTTGGCGATAACGTCCATATTTGTCTGCTGGGCGTCAAGGCCCGTCTTGGCAATCCATAGAGAACGGATCATGCTTTACTCCTCCGATCAGCCGATTGACAGCAGCTGGTTGGCTTTTTGTTCGTTTTCGTCGACGCTGGAAATGACTTTCATCTGCATTTCGAAGCGGCGGGCATTGGCGATCATATCGACCATGGTTTGCGTGGCTTTGACGTTACTGCCTTCCAATACGCCGGGCATCACTTTCATCGTCGGGTCAAGCGGCAGCGTGGCACCGCGCTGCGCCTGAGCGCTGGCAGAAACGCGAAACATACCGTCATCACCGCGCGTCAGTTCGTTACCCACGGCTTTGACCAGTTTCAGTTTGCCCAGCTGGACAGTGGCGTTCGGCGCATCGCCGGGATTTAGCGCGGTTATTGAGCCGTCAGCAGCGATGGTGATCTGCGCGCCTTGCGGAATAGCAATTGGCCCGCCATCGCCCATCACCGCATTGCCCTGTACGCTAAGCTGCCCGGTCGGACTGACCTGCATATTGCCGTTGCGGGTGTAGGCCTCGCTGCCGTCTGCGGTCTGCACCGCCAGCCAGCCGTCACCCTGCATTGCCACGTCCAGCGCACGTTCGGTGTAATCCAGCGCCCCCTGGCTCATATCCGCCCCTGGCGTGGAGGCGGTCACCAGCGTACGGGTTGGCAACGAAAGCCCCTCAACCGGCACCGCGCGGGCGGCGTTAAGCTGTGCACGAAAGCCGGGCGTCGAGGCATTGGCCAGGTTGCTGGCCGTTACCGCCTGCTGATCGAGGGTCTGACTGGCCGCCCCCATGGCGGTATATATCGCGTGATCCATAAGACGATCCTGTTAAACGAATTAACGCAAGTTGACCAGCGTGTTCAGGATCTGATCCTGTGTTTTGATGGTCTGAGCGTTGGACTGATAGTTACGTTGTGCAACGATCATATTGACCAGTTCTTTGCTCAGATCGACATTGGATGACTCCAGCGCGCCGGCGGTCAGCGTGCCGAGGTTGCCGGTACCGGCGATGCCGCTCAACGCCTGGCCCGAAGCTGCGGTCGATGACCACACGTTATCGCCTTCTGACTTAAGACCTTCCGGGTTGGCAAAATTGGACAGCACGATTTGACCAAGCAGCTGGGTCTGCTCATTGGAGTAGGTTCCGACCAGCGTACCGTCATCGTTGATCTGATAACTGGTCAGTTCGCCAGGCTTATAGCCGTCCTGCGTCGGGTTGCCGAAGGTGCTTTTACCGTTGTTTTGCTGCTGGCTACCGGTCAGGTTGACATTCAGCGTGGTTGGCCCGTTGGAACCGTTCAGCTGGCCCATGGTGAAGCTCACCTGTCCATTATTTGGCGTGACAAGTTGACCATTGGCGTTAAACACCAGGTTGGTATCAGCGCCGGCGGTACCCGTAGAGGCATCCACCGGATGGACCGTCCAGTTGTTATCGGCAGTTTTAACGAAATAGAGGTTAACGGTGTGCGCGTTGCCCAGCGAGTCGAAGGTAGTCATCGAGGACTTGGCGTTGTAAGTTGTTGTATCGTTTATATTTAAATTAGCGTAATTCTTAACCGCATCCGTGGAGTTGAGGTTGGCGGTTATCGCGGCGGTGGTGGTGGCTTTCGCCGTCATCGCCGTAGCTGGCACGCTAAGCGCCACCGGATTCGCCCCGGTCTGCACGGCTGGCGGGGTTCCGGTTGCCGGGTAACCGGTCAAATGCAGGCCCTGCATGTTAACGATGTTGCGATTCTGGTCGAGGGTAAACTGGCCGTTACGGCTGTAGAAAACCCCGCCGTTGGCATCGGCCATACGAAAGAAGCCCGCTGAACTGATAGCAACATCAAGCCCGCGGCTGGTATTGGTCGTGGTACCGTCGTTAAAGTCCTGCACAACCGATGCGACTTTTGTCCCCAGGCCGACTTTAGAACCGGCAAACATGTCGGCAAAAGCTACGGTGCTGGATTTAAAGCCTGCCGTGGCGGAGTTGGAAATGTTGTTACCGATAACGTCGAGATTGCTGGATGCGGCGTTTAAACCGCTTACCGCTTGTGAAAAGCCCATGTAGTCACTCCTGAAAGATAAATTAGTGGATTAAATGATCTGACGAACTTTTTCCAGGGTGGTGGTCCCCATGGTGCCCAGGTCCAGCACTGCCCCGCCAGAGTTGCTGCTTACGCCGCTGACAAGGGCGTAGCTGAGCGGCTGCGCTACCAGCTGTCCGCTGCCGTTGCTGGCGCTGATGGCAACGGTGTATTTACCATCGGCAGCGGTGGTGCCGTCGCTGGCCTTACCGTTCCACTGGAAGGTATGTACGCCGGCGGTTTGCGCCCCGAGGTCGATGGTTTCCACCACTTTGCCGCTGGCATCGGTGATCGTCGCAGTGGTGCTGGTGCTGGCCTGCGCCAGCTCTACGCCAAACGGCGTGGTGGTACTGCTGCCTGCTAAAATCTGTGTACCGTTCACCATCACACCATGACCGATGAGCGTGGAAGCCTGTAACGACTGACCGCTGGTGATCTGGCCGGAAATGGAACCCAGCGTGGTATTCAGCTTCTCAACGCCGCTCAGGGTGTTGATTTGTGCCAGCTGTGTCGTCAGCTGCGCGTTATCCATCGGGTTAGTGGGATCCTGATTTTTCAGCTGGGTCACCAGCAACGTCAGAAAGTTATTCTGGAGATCCGCCGCTGACGAGTCAGAAGAGGAGGAAGACGACTTCAGCGTGGTGGCCGCCTGTTTTTCATTTACACCTACGGCAATACTCATCGGAAAGTTCCCTATTGACCCATCGTTAAGGTTTTCATCATCATCTGTTTCACGGTGTTTAACACCTCAACGTTGGCCTGATAACTGCGCGAGGCCGACATGCTGTTCACCGTTTCTGCGACCACATCCACGTTCGGCATTTTGATGTAACCCCTGGCATCGGCCATCGGATTACCTGGCTCATACACCAGTTTTGCCGGAGTCGGATCGTCTATCACCTCTGCCACTCTCACGCCACCGGTCGGAGACCCGGGCGCGGCGTTGGTTTGGAACACCACCTGCTTCGCCACGTAAGGCTGGCCATCCGGCCCGGTAGCGCTGTCAGCATTGGCCAGATTACTGGCGCTGACGTTAAGACGCTGCGACTGTGCCGCCATCGCCGATCCGGCGATATCGAAAATACTGGTAAGTGCCATTATTTATTGCCCCTGTAGGGCCGACATCATGCCCTTGATTTGACTACTGATGAGGGTCAAATCCGTTTGATATCTCAGGCTGTTGTCGGCGAATTCTGTACGTTCCCGATCCATATCTACCGTGTTGCCGTCTAATGAAGGCTGATCGGGGATGCGATACATCAGATCCATCGAAGGAGGCCGTTGCGTTTCTGCAGGAATATGGCGTGCCGACGTCACCGCCAACGACATTGCGGAACCCTGCGCGCGCCCGTGTTCAACCGCTTTAGTTAACTGGCTGGCGAAATCGATATCACGTGCCTGATAACCCGGCGTGTCGGCATTAGCGATGTTGGATGCCAGGATTTCCTGCCGTTGTGCACGCAGATTCAGGGCTTCGGTGTTAAACCTCAGTGCTGCGTCCAGTTTGTCGAGCATGCGTCCTCCGCAAGTTAAAATTCAGAGCTGACAGCATAATCTTCGCGTGAAAAGCCTATCGCTCGAATAGCGCTAAAAACCGTTGCTAATTTGCGCCTTGACCCGGCGCGCATACGGTTAGAATTGGTGCCATGATGATTAACAGGTATTGGTGATGGCTAGATATGCCCTGCTGCTGGCTGCCCTGCTCTCTCTGCTTAGCGCCACGGCCAGCGCCGGTGATTTAACCGCGCAGCTGAGTCAGTTTTTTAAAAGCCGCTATCAACAAAACGGCGCGAGTACCGATAACCTCAAGGTGGTGGTAAAAACGGCAAAAAGCATGTGGCCAGCCTGTGACAACCCGCAATTCCTGCTGCCGGCTAACAGCCGCATGTGGGGCTATATCAGCGTGGCGGCCAACTGTGAGCAAAACCGGCGCTATATTCAGGTTCAGCTGCAGGTGACGGGTAGCTATCTGGTCGCCAACCGCCAGCTGTCACAGGGAGAGGCGATCAGCGCCAGCGATGTGCGCATTGAGCACGGACGGCTGGACGCCCTGCCTGCCCGTACGCTGTTAAATAGCGATGACGCCACGGGGGCTATCGTCCTACGCGCTATCATGCCGGGCCAGCCAGTTACGATGATGATGATGCGCCAGCCGTGGCGCGTGAAGGCAGGTCAGGCGGTTACTGTTTACGCCAGCGGTGAGGGTTTTACCATCCACAGTGAAGGTAAAGCGATGAATAATGCCGCCGCTATGCAGTCGGTGAGAGTACGAATGAATTCAGGACAAATCGTAACCGGTAAGATCGATGCTGATGGGAATATTCTGATATCGCTATAAAACGCTAAAGAACGTGCCAGTTCTGCCGATAGTGGAATTAGCACTCATAATATAATCAGAATAACGAACAGCAGGCATAGCGAATGCCTGAATCAGAGGAACCCAAAATGAGCATCGACAGAACTCAGCCCATGAAACCGGCCAGCAGCGTTCAACAGCGTGAAACCCAGGACACGGCCCCTCTAAAAGCGCGTTCGGCCGAGAGCAAACCCTCTGTCGCCAGCGGCACCCAGGTGCTGTTAAGCGGTGCACAGTCCCAGTTATCGAAAGCCAGTTCACAGGACGTCAACACCGTTCGCGTGGAAGAGCTTAAAACCGCCATTCGCAATGGTGAACTGAAGATGGACAGCGGTAAAATTGCCGATGCCCTGATCCAGCAAGCCAAAGAAACATTGCAAGGTCATTAACATCATGGAAAAGCTGCAGAATGCGCTCGATAAGGTGCTGGAAGTGCTTTCTTCGCTGGCTGGGGTCATGAATACCGAGCAAGAACAGCTTGCGGCGGGCCAGATCAATAGCAGCTTATTACAGCGCATTACCGAAGATAAAAGTTCGCTGCTGGCAACGCTAAGCTTCCTCGACCAGATGCGCCGGGATGCGGAAAAGAACGCCGGACTGTACGAGCCTTACAGCCGCCATCCTGAATTGATGCAGCGCTGGACGGCAATTCAGGCCACCACCTTGAAGCTGCGCGATACCAACACGCACAACGGGATGCTGCTCAATCATCAAATCAACCATAACGAGCAGGCGTTGCAGGTACTGAAACCGTATCACTCGCAAAAATTTTATGGCCCGGATGGCCAGGCGATAAGCTCCAGATCGGTTAGCCGTAAAGCCTGATTCTAAGCCGATCTGTTGTATCACTTCACCCCGCTGCCGGCAGCGGGGTTTTTCCGTTCAGATTTGCCCACGGCGGGCAAAGTCGCGCGGGCGGAAGCCTGATAAGCCCAGCACGGCAAAATAGACGCCGCCGCCGACGGCGCACACCGCAGCCAGTCGCAGCAGCCGCGACAGCATATTTCCGTTCGCCCAGTCCGGCATCAGATAAAGCATGCCCACCAGCGCGGCGGCCATCGCCAGCACGGCAACCAGCAGCCGCAGCATGAAGCTCAACCAGCCCGGCTGCGGCTGGAAGATGTCCTGCTTGCGCAGCTGCCAGTACAGCAGCGCGGCGTTAAGACAGGCTGCCAGCCCGATGGATAACGACAGCCCGGCGTGTTTCAGCGGGCCAATAAACGCCAGGTTCATCACCTGGGTGGCCAGCAGCGTAAACATGGCGATTTTCACCGGAGTTATGATGTCCTGGCGCGAATAGAAGCCCGGTGCCAGCACCTTCACTACGATCAGCCCCATCAAACCGACCGAATAGGCCACCAGCGCACGTTGGGTCATCGCCGCGTCAAAGGCGGAGAACTTGCCGTACTGAAACAGGGCAACGGTGAGCGGCTTAGCCAGGATCCCCAGCGCCACCGCGCTTGGCAGCGCCAGCAGGAAGCAGAGACGCAGCCCCCAGTCCATCAGACGCGAATACTCAATCTGGTTACCGCTGGCAAAACTTTTTGCCAGCGACGGCAGCAGGATGGTGCCGAGCGCCACCCCCAGCACCCCGGAAGGAAACTCCATCAGCCGATCGGCATAATACATCCAGGATACCGAGCCGGATACCAGAAAAGAGGCGAAAATCGTATTGATGATCAGGGAGATCTGACTAACCGAAACGCCAAGAATGGCTGGCCCCATCTGACGCATTACGCGCCACACGCCGGCATCACGCAGATTCAGGCGCGGCAGCACCAGCAGGCCAATCTTCTTCAAATGCGGCAGCTGATAGCCCAGCTGCAGCACGCCACCCGCCACCACCGCCCAGGCAAGCGCCATCACCGGTGGATGGAAATGCGGTGCGGCAAACAGCGCGAAGCCGATCATGCTGATATTCAGCAACGTTGGCGCGAACGCCGGCACGGAAAAACGGTTCCAGGTGTTGAGGATGGCTCCTGCCAGTGATGCTAATGAAATCAGCAGGATGTAGGGAAACGTCACGCGCAGCAGCGCCGAGGTCAGCGCAAACTTGTCTGCGGTATCGGTAAAGCCGGGCGCGGTGAGGGTGATCACCCAGGGCGCGGCGAGCATCCCCAGCACCGTGACAATCGCCAGTATCAGCGTCAGCAGCCCGGAAACATAGGCGACAAAGACTTTCGTCGCTTCTTCTCCCTGCTTGCTTTTGTATTCGGCGAGGATCGGTACAAATGCCTGGGAGAAAGCGCCTTCAGCAAAGATACGTCGCAGCAGGTTGGGCAGTTTGAAGGCCACGAAAAAGGCATCGGTCGCCATGCCGGCACCAAATACGCGCGCCACAATCGCGTCGCGGGCAAAGCCCAGCACGCGCGAAAACAGGGTCATGGAGCTGACCGCTGCCAGTGATTTAAGCAGGTTCATGTGTTTCCTGATTCTGATATCCGGGATTTCCGGCTTGCGGCAATCTCTGGCCAGTTTCGCCCGGCCAGCTCAAGGTGGGGATAGTCTACTGATATGGAACGAAATAACCACTGTCGATTGATACACCTTTTGCCCGGGGGGGTGTATGCAAGCCTCTGTTAGCGTGGGTTAACCCCTCACGGACAACGGTAAGTCGTGCTTCCGTTACGCCCGTCATCACTGAGTAGCTTCACTGCCGAAGCCTCGTCGGGAAAGCCATTTTGTGAGGTAACCCACTCTCAGGGGATGACCTCGCCGTAGGGAAGCGCCCGATCGGGAAAAGTGACGATATGGCATACCGGCTCACAACGCAGTGACGGTGGCGAAATCTACTCTCACAAGGCAATGCTCGTACAGACAGGTTCAAGCCCATACCCAGATCCGTTTATGGATCGACCACGATCATCCTGAGATCGTCATCCGTTGACGCTGGATGAATGCAGAGAAACGTGCCCTGCAAAAGGCAGCTTCCAATAATACCGGCCAGCAATGCGCTCATTACGCCTCCGCGTTGTTCAGCAGCCGGGTAATCTGCCGATACCGCACCGCCACCCGCTGCTCCGGTTGCGTCACGCACCCTTGCGGCTCGCCGGCGTTATCTGCTGCGCTGCGTATGCGTTGCTCAACCGGCGTTTGCGCCCCATGCTTTAACAGTGTGGTGTTACGCCCGGCGCCGCTCCGGCGTCCATTCATTACAGGTCAACGCCGTCAGAACATGATCCTGCCAGCGCCCGTCAATCAGTAAATAATTTTTGGCATACCCCTCCTTTTCAAAACCGAGGCGAGCCAGTAGCGCTCCGCTGCGCTGATTATGTGGCATATAGTTGGCCATGATACGGTGCATCCGCTGCTGGCGCTGCATATAGCGAATGGCGCTTTGCAGCGCTTCAAACATCATTCCCTGGCCCTGCCATTTCTCACCCAACGAATAGCCGAGATAGCAGGCGTGAAACGAGCCGCGCACGATATTGCTAAAATTTGCCACGCCGCGCACTTCATTTTCCTGTGGATCCATCACGGCGAAATAGCACGCGTTACCCTGCTTGTGCATATCACCGATCAACGCCAGACGCGCCTGCCATCCCGACGGATAACAGTGGCTGTCGTCACGCAGCGGTTCCCAGGGCTTTAGAAAAGCACGATTTTCGGCGTAGTAGTCAGCCATCCGCCAGTCATCACGCTCATTTATCAAACGCACCACCAGGCGATCGGTAGTCAACCGCACTTTTGGCGCATGGGTAAGATAGCCAAACATTTTTTCTCCTGAAATTGGTAACGGGTATCAATGTTATGCGCTGGAACTGACCGGCGTTTATCTGCGCATCATTCCGCCTGTATCACTATAAACGCCATGCCGTTGAAGGGTGAAATGCGCAGCGGTAATATTGCACGAAAAGCAGCTTGATATGGCAAAACGCGCCATCGCTTCGCCCCGTCGTTTGCCCTTTTGCCCGTAGGCCTCCATACTTATCAATGATATTAAGACGATTAATCAGCAACATCCCCTTGCAAACGTAAGGGTAAAAGGAGAGCACGTTGAAACTCTATATCTATGAACATTGCCCATTTTGCGTTAAAGCTCGTATGATTTTTGGCCTGAAAAATATTCCGGTGGAGCTGGTGGTGATGTTGAATGACGATGAAGCCACGCCTCAGCGCATGATTGGTCAGAAAATGGCACCCATTTTAATGAAAGACGACGGCAGCTGTATGGCGGAAAGCCTTGATATCGTTGATTACGTTGATGCCCTGGACCACCAGCCGCTGCTGACCGGCGGTCGCAACGCGGCGATTGCCGACTGGCTGCGCCACATCGGTGGTTATGTCAACAAACTGTTGATCCCCCGCGTGGCAGAAGCGCCATTTGCCGAGTTCGCCACTCCACAAGCCCGTGGCTATTTCAAAGACAAAAAGCAGGCGGTTTACGGTGATTTTGCCGAACTGAAGGAACATTCACCCGGTTTGATCAAAAACGTCAACGATGACCTGCGCAAACTCGACAAGCTGATCGTACAACCCAATGCGGTTAACGGTGAACTTTCGCCTGACGATATTCACCTGTTCCCACTGCTGCGTTCGCTGTCGCTGGTTGCCGGGATTGACTATCCTTCACGGGTGGCCGATTACCGCGATAACATGGCAAAACAGACGCAAATCAACCTGCTTTCCTCTGTTGCTTCCTGACCTCCACGGGCCGTCTCCCGGCGGCCCCGCTCTTCCCCTCTCTGCGATCCGGCATTGTCCTGGTGACGAATGCCTGGCGGTGGTGCATGCTATGGGCTTGTGCCGTCAGGATTGAGCGGTGAAATGAAACAGAGGAATACCGTGAAGAAAACAATTTTTTCCACCAGCGCTTTATTGTTAGCGTTAGTGGTCAGCGGTTGTAATCAGATTGCCCAATACAGCATCAGTGAACAGGAAATTAACCAGGCGCTGGCAAAGCATCATCGCTATGAGAAAAATATCGGCGTTGCCGGGCTGGCAGAGGCGCATATCACCCTGCACAATCTGCACAGCCAGATTGGTCGCGAAGAGCCTGACCGGGTAACCTTGACCGGCAAGGCTGACGTCAGCATCAGCTCACTTTTCGGCCCGCAGCAGGCTGAAATGAACCTGACCATGAAAGCCCAACCGGTATTCAATCAGCAGGAAGGCGCTATCTATCTGAAGGATATGGAACTGACCGATATTCAGGTACAGCCCGTAAAAATGCAGGGCGTGCTGAAAACCCTGACGCCCTACCTGAATCAATCGCTGAAAAGTTACTTTAACCAGAAGCCCGCCTGGGTGCTGAGCAGCGACCGCAGTAAAGCCGAGTCGCTGGCAAAACGCTTTGCCAAAGGACTGGAAGTTAAGCCGGGTGAATTAGTCATTCCGTTTACCGAGTGAACATCGCCGGGTCCGGCTTGACCCGCGCATAAATTTGATGCAATGCCGGCGCTTTATCCCTATTCTTAGACCCCGGCTGAAACCTGCTTACCCTTAATGCCGGAGCACATGATATGACCGATCACCCCCAGCAACTGACTATACGCCGCCCTGACGACTGGCATATCCATCTGCGTGACGGAGAAATGCTGGCGGCGGTAGTCCCGTTTACCAGTGAGATTTGCGGCCGCGCCATTGTGATGCCCAATCTGCTACCGCCAGTCAGCAGTGTCGCCGCCGCCCGCGCCTACCGCGAACGGATCCTCACAGCCGTGCCTGCCGCCCACGCTTTCACCCCGCTGATGACCTGTTACCTGACCGATGGTCTGAACCCGAATGAAATTGAAACCGGCTTTGCAGAAGGCGTGTTTACCGCGGCCAAACTCTATCCGGCGCACGCCACCACTAACTCTGCCCACGGCGTCACCCGCATTGCTTCAATTACTGCGGTACTGGACCGGATGCAGAAAATCGGCATGCCGCTGTTAATTCACGGTGAAGTGACCGACGCGCAAATTGACATTTTTGACCGTGAAGCACGTTTTATTGAAACCGTGCTGCACCCGCTGCGTAAGCAATTCCCACAGCTGAAGGTCGTTTGCGAGCATATTACCACCAGGGAAGCGGCGGCTTACGTGCTGGAAGGGAATTCATACCTTGCGGCCACCATTACGCCACAGCATTTGATGTTTAACCGTAATCATATGCTGGTTGGCGGTATTCGCCCGCATCTCTATTGCCTGCCGATCCTCAAACGGAATGTTCACCAGCAGGCGCTGCGTGATGCCGTTGCCAGCGGTCATCCACGCTTCTTCCTCGGTACCGACTCCGCGCCGCATAGCCGGGATCGTAAGGAAGCCAGCTGCGGCTGCGCTGGCGTATTTAACGCTCCGTCGATGCTGGCCGCCTACGCCACGGTATTTGAAGAAATTGGTGCACTGGGGCATTTCTCTGCCTTTTGCTCTGAAAACGGCCCGCGCTTCTACGGGCTGCCGCTCAATGAAGGTGAGGTGACGCTGCTGCGTCAGCCGTGGACGGTGCCGGCAAGCATTGCGGTGGGTAGTGATGGCCATAGCGTGGTGCCGTTCCTTGCCGGTGAAACGCTGAACTGGCGGGTGAGCGCTTAACCGTTTGACGTGGTAATAGTGATTGCCACCGCAGCAATAACTGTATATATTTACAGTTATTAAACCGGAGGCTGTCATGCGTATTGAAGTCACTGTAGCAAAAACCACTGCCCTGCCTGCCGGCGCTATCGATGCGCTGACGCAGGAGCTAACCAAACGTATTGATAAACATTTCCCCGATGGCAGTAATACCATTTCGGTACGTTACGCCAGCGCCAATAACCTGACGGTAATGGGGGGAGGAAAAGAAGCAAAGGACCAGATTACCGATATTTTACAGGAAACCTGGGAGAGTGCAGACGACTGGTTTACGGCAGATTAAAGGTTAACCTGTTAAAAATTGTGTCATTTTTGCCGGGAACGCCTTCCGGCTTTTTTATGTCATTTTGTTACTAAAACCCTACCGTTGACCCGGCAGAAATAAATTGTTGACGGGTTCTGAAGGTTATCCGGCAGACTTGACGAATCCTGTCAATGATTCAGCAACGGCAGTGACACTGAAATAATTGCGGTTCAATCAGGACAAGCAGCCCGGTTTGCCTGACTGGATCGCCCTTACCCACTGATTCCCAACGGTAACGGGTGAAACCGCATCGCTGGTTTATCAGTTTAATCTGATAGTAATACCTGTTGTAATGACGTTATTTGTCATTAGGGGATGATCGCTTCCCTGCTGATGTTTTATTTGCGCCAAATGCAGCCGATCAATGCCGCGCCAGACGTTAAACCCTGCGCGCTAATAGAACTGCTGTTATAATCAGTTGGCTCCAGGAAAAAAAAGCCGCATTGAACCTCGATAATAATCACTTCGTTGTCATCATTCACGAGTAATAAGGGGGTTATAATGGACAGTAACAAAGATGTCATCCAGACACATCCCCTCATCGGGTGGGATATCAGTACCGTAGACAGTTATGATGCCATGATGATCCGTTTGCATTCGCTGTCTTCTGACCAACAGCAGGCTGATGAAGCCGAAGTGGGCCAGACTTACTGGCTGACTACCGATGTTGCCAGGCAATTTATCTCTATTCTCGAAGCTGGCATTGCCAAAATAGAAGCGACCGGCTACCTGGATCGCGACTACAAGAAGCATTAATCAACCGATCCGCTTTCTCCAGGGCACCTGATTAAGGTGCCTTTTTCATGCCCGTAATAATTTGGTATTCTGCCTGAATTGCAGGCATAACTAAGGCTGATATCGATGGTTTACGATTTAATTGTGGCAGGCAGCGGCTCCGTGGGCGCCGCTGCCGGATGGTATGCCACTCAGGCAGGGCTGAAAGTGCTGATGACCGACGCACACCATCCGCCGCACCGTGAAGGCAGCCATCTTGGTGAAAGCCGACTCATACGCTACGCGTACGGCGAGGGCGCTCGCTATGTGCCGATGCTGCTGCGCGCCCGGCAGCTTTGGCTCCAGCTGGAACAGGAGAGCGGTGAACGCGTCATGCAGTGCAGCGGCGTGCTCAACCTTGCGCCGCACGACTCAGAATTTATTCACAATGTGATAAGCACTGCGGAGCAATTCCATCTGGAGGTGCAAACCCTTAATGAAGCCGGGATCATGCAGCGCTGGCCGCAGTTTGCAGTACCAGAAGGCTACACCGGCGTGTTTGAACCCACCGCCGGCTATCTGAAGGCAGAAATCGCGGTAAAAAGCTGGATCCGTCTGGCACAAGAGGCTGGCTGCGCACAGCTGTTTAACTGCCCGGTAACCCGCATCGAAACACAGAACGGCCTGCAGACCGTGACCACGGCAGACGGCGTTTATCAGGCGCGCAAGCTATTGCTTAGCACCGGTAGCTGGGTGAAAACGCTTTGCCCGCGGCTACCCATCGCCCCGATGCGCAAAGTGTTTGCCTGGCACCAGGCGGACGGCCGCTACAGTGAAAACAATAAATTCCCGGCATTTGCCGTGCAGATGCCGGACGGCAACCACTATTACGGATTCCCCGCCGATAACAACGCCATCAAGATGGGCAAGCATCAGGGCGGCCAGCCGATTGATTCGCCCGCCGAACGTAAACCCTTCGGCCGCGTGGCGTCCGATGGCAGCGAACTGTTTACTTTTATGCGCCAGTTTCTGCCGGGCGTGGGAGTTTGTCTGCGGGGCGAGTCCTGCACCTACGATAACTCACCGGATGGTGATTTTATTATCGATACCTTACCGGATGAACCTGACCGCATGGTGATCAGCGGGTTGAGCGGCCACGGTTTTAAATTCGCCAGCGTGCTGGGGGAGATAGCAGCGCAGTTTGCCCAGGGGAAACAAAGCGAATTTGATTTAACGCCGTTTTCGCTGTCGCGCTTTGGGCCCGATGCCTGACCTGCTGCAGGCACAATAGCTCATTTTCTGAGCCATTGTGCCTCGAAGGTCATATCCAGTCAGCCGCCAAAGCCGCTTTCTTACGGCACCTGTGCAGCTTGTTCAGCAGCCGATGCGCTGGTGCACGGCTGCCAACCGATGGGGTTGCCCCATGCAGCGGTTTACGCGCCGTTTACCCCGGGTGAAAACGGTGATAACCCCGGCGCCCATCGGATAATTCGCTGGCATATAAGCAGCCTTATCGCTTTCGTCGCCGTGAATAATTGCGAACGAGGGTTGAGTTAAGCGCTGGCGCAGCTAACTGACGAGTGATCAAAGGGAACTTTTGTTACGGTGGTTATTTACCTATATCAATGCAGGCAAGACAGCGCAACTGTAGAAGTTATCCACAGTATTCACCGAAAACATGGCCTGCCACGCTATTTAAGCGTGAAAAATCATCGCTGGCGAAGTTTTCGCGCCACGAGCGCGGCCACATTGCTGAAAAGCATAAATTTTCATAACGATATCCGATTCATTACGTTGACAAATCAGCGCTGAAAACTGACATTCGTGAGTTAAGTATGCAAAAAATCAGAAAATGATAATACCCCTTGCACCGTGCACTCCCCCATACCGGTAAACACTGAGCAGCATTAAAGGCTGAACTACTTTCTGATTTTCTGCTCAAAAGACATCAAATTGTTCAAAATATTTCAAGGTGACAATAAATACCCAAAGCTGCAGATTTATTTGTTGATTTTGCAGTAAGTAATAGTCAGTCTTATTTAAAATTATGACAGGCGGGTAACAGGATGCAGTGGAAAAATAGCGTTTCACGTTATGGCGCACTCAGTATCAGTCTGCACTGGCTGGTAGCGCTGGCGGTATATGCCATGTTTGCTCTTGGGCTGTGGATGGTCACTCAGGGTTATTATGATGAGTGGTATCACAAAGCGCCCGAGCTGCACAAAAGTATCGGCATGGTGCTGTTCGCTGTCATGCTGCTGCGCGTGATATGGCGTTTCCTTTCTCCCCCGCCCAAACCGCTTGCCAGTTACAGTCCGCTGGTGCGTCACAGCGCGATTGCAGCCCATCTGCTGCTGTACGGGCTGCTGTTCGCCATTATGATTAGCGGATACCTGATCTCTACGGCAGAGGGCAAACCGGTGGATGTATTTGGCGTACTGCCGGTGCCCGCCCTGTTTAGCGGGATGGGCGAACAGGCCGACCTGGCCGGCGATGTCCATCTCTGGCTGGCATGGAGCGTGGTGATCCTTTCCGCGCTGCACGGGCTGGCCGCCCTCAAGCACCATTTTATCGATCGCGACATCACGTTGAAAAGGATGCTGGGAACCCGCATCGACTAACCTCTCGTAAGGAGAAAGTAATGCCGAAGAAAACGATTCTGGGCCTGACAACCGCCGCGCTATTTATGACGGCAGCAACCGCCAGCGCAGCCGAGTATAAAATTGATAAGGAAGGACAGCATGCCTTTGTCCAGTTCCGTATCAAGCATCTCGGTTATAGCTGGCTGTACGGCAGCTTTAAGGATTTCGATGGTGGGTTTACGTTTGATGAAGCTGACACCGCGAAAGATAAGGTAAACGTCACGATTAACACCGCCAGCGTGGACACCAACCACGCGGAACGTGATAAGCATCTGCGCAGCGCCGAGTTCCTCAACGCCGCCAAATTCCCACAGGCGACCTATGTTTCAACCGGCGTGCTGAAGGAGGGGGACGGGTTAACCGTTAACGGTAATCTGACGCTGAACGGCGTGACTAAACCGGTGAAACTTGCGGCGAAACTGATTGGCGAGGGCAAAGACCCGTGGGGTGGCTACCGCGCTGGCTTTGAGGCAAAAGGCACGATTGCGCTGAAAGAGTTTAACATCAAAACGGATTTAGGCCCGGCTTCGCAGGAAGTGGACCTGATTATTTCACTTGAAGGGGTGCGGCAGTAAAGGCCAGCCGTGGATCGTCTCGCCGGGAAACAGCCCGGCGAGATAGCGCGTTACTCTTCCGCAGAAGGAATATGCATCGTTGTACTCAGCAGGCCACGCGATTTGTTGAAAACTTTGTTCCCATTCTCACGTCCCGCCCGTCGGGCGCGCTGCTCTTCTGGCGGTAATGCCAGTTCCTCCATGCACAGCGGGCTACAGCAGTGTTTGAACTTCGTAGCACAGGCCGGGCACTGAATAAACAGCAGATGGCAGCCGTCATTCAGACAGTTAACGTGGTTGTCACAGCGTTCACCGCACTGATGACAATGTGCAATCACGTCGTCGGAAATACGCTCGCCCATCCGCTCGTCAAAAACAAAGTTCTTACCTTTAAAGCGCACCGGCAAGCCCTGCTCGCGAGCACGGCGGGCATATTCAATAATGCCGCCTTCGATATGGTAAACATGGTCAAATCCGTTGTGACGCATCCAGGCGCTGGCTTTTTCACAGCGGATGCCGCCGGTGCAGTACATAACGATTTTTTTATCTTTATCCTGCTGCAACATATCAACCGCCATCGGCAGCTGATCGCGGAAGGTGTCGGCGGGGATTTCCAGCGCATTGTCAAAATGCCCCACTTCATATTCATAGTGGTTACGCATGTCGACAAAAACCGCTTCGGGATCGTCAAGCATGGCATTCACTTCAGCCGCTTTCAGGTAGGCGCCTACATTGCTGGCATCGAAGCTCTCATCGGTGATCCCGTCCGCAACAATACGCTCGCGCACTTTCAAACGCAGTACCCAGAAGGACTTACCATCATCATCCAGCGCAATGTTCATACGCAGATTGTCCAGCGCCGGATGAAAACCATACAGGCGGCTTTTCATCTGCTGGTAATGGCTTGCCGGTACGCTGATCTGGGCGTTAATCCCTTCTGCCGCCACATAAACACGGCCAAAAACATTCAGCCGCGTAAGCTCAATATAGAGGGCATCCCGAAAGGCGCGCGGATCTTCGATAGTGAAATATTTATAGAAAGAAACCGTGGTGCGCGGCTCAGTTTCCGCAAGCATGCGCGCCTTAAGCTCTTCATTGGAAACAAGGTTATGTAACACTGGCATGGTGTACTTTCCTGAATTCAAATAGGGTAAATTTTTTTGCGCGGCTATAATACATCAGTTAACGTGCCCTGTCCTCAGTATGTCTATATCGCGGATGCAGTTTTATCAGCAGATAAATTTAACTTTCTCATTTAGAATGGCACAATAGGTCATAAAAAAACTTGTTTGAGCTTCACAATAGCCCTCTTTTTGACGATCTGGAAACTCATGACTCAGCTTCCCCAATTTAGTCGTGCTTTGCTGCATCCCCGTTATTGGCTTACCTGGTTGGGTATGGCCGTGCTCTGGCTACTGGTTTTACTGCCTTACCCGGTGCTTCATTGTATCGGCTGCGGATTGGGCAGACTCTCCATGCGCTTCCTTAACCGCCGGGTTGAAGTTGCGCGGCGCAATCTTGAACTGTGCTTTCCACAGATGCCCGCTGCCGAGCGTGAAGCGCTGGTAAAGCGTAACTTTGAGTCGCTTGGCATGGGGCTGATTGAAACCGGCATGGCCTGGTTCTGGCCGGACTGGCGCATTACAAAATGGTTCCGGGTCAGTGGGTTAGAACATATCAGTAAAGCCGCTGCCGACCAGAAAGGGGTGCTGCTTATCGGCATGCATTTTCTCACCCTGGAGCTGGGAGCGCGTATTTTCGGCATTCATAATCCGGGTATTGGCGTATACCGCCCGAATGATAATGCGCTGATCGACTGGTTGCAGACATGGGGACGTATGCGCTCCAATAAGAGCATGCTGGACCGCAAAGATCTCAAAGGGATGATCCGCGCATTGAAAAATGGCGATATTATCTGGTACGCACCGGACCACGATTACGGGCCAAAAAGCAGCGTGTTTGTCCCCTTTTTCGCCGTTGACCAGGCGGCATCGACCAAAGGTAGCTACCTGCTTATCCGCAGCGGAAACCCGGCGGTGATCCCATTCGTGCCACGCCGGATGCCCGACGGTAAAGGCTACGAAATGGTGATTTTGCCTGAAGAGAAGAGCATTCCGCTGGACGATGAAGCTGCCACGGCGGCACGCATGAACCGTATTGTTGAACATGGCGTACTGATGGCTCCCGATCAGTACATGTGGCTGCACCGCCGCTTCAAAACCCGTCCTGAGGGCCAGCCAGCCCTGTACTAGTTTGCTTAAGGCCGGTTCTCCGGCCTGCCTCAGGCTAAGCCCGCCCTGCTCTTGTTTACTATGCAACACCATCGCGATAAACACCCTGTGGCTTCAAACAGATATTTTTGTTGCCACCCCCTTGCAACTTCACGTTTAGCGACAACAATTACCCTTAAGTTATTCACATCACGGAGATGACGATGAACCTTTATGCCACGCTGGAAGAAGCCATTGATGCAGCACGCGAGGAGTATCTGGCTGCCAACCCGGAACAGGAAGAGGATGAAGCTTCAGTAGGCCAGTTCAACCTGCAAAAATACGTCATGCAGGATGGTGACATCATGTGGCAGGCCGAATTCCTCACCGACGAGGGTGAAGAAGGTGAATGCATGGCGCTAAGCAGCGGTGAAGCCGCGCAGTCGATATTCGATGGCGACTTCGATGAGGTTGAGCTGCGTCGGGAGTGGCTGCCGGAGAACACCCTGCATGAGTGGGATGACGGCGAATTCCAGCTGGAACCCCCGGGTGATACCGAAGAGGGCAAGGCGGCAGCTGAAGAGTGGGAAGACGATAACAGCGAGTCTGATAACCTGCTCTGAACCGCCTGGCGAATTATTCGTATGGCCCGTGGTGCGCATCCGCCGGCAGCAACAGCGTATCAACAACCAGCGATAGCGGCAGATCAATGATAGCGATGAAACGCCACGGCCTGTCGCGCACATCCCACTGCACGCCGGGGTAATATTGATTGCCGTGCCCCTGTCCGGGCACGGTTCTACTGATGATGCTGCCACAGCCGCTCAGTATCAGGATGCTAAACCCGGCTACCACTGCGCGTATAATCTTCGTCACTGCTTATTCCCCGGATTTTCCGACATTAAAAAACGCTATTTTAGCGTCTGCAGGTTAATGTGCCATCAGCGCGAGCGTAAATAAATAAGTAAACAAAAAGCCGGGACGTTTGTCCCGGCTTTCGTAGGCTGTGGTAACGGATCCCGACGGTGCTACCTGGCGTTGTTCAGCGCCAGCGGATTCAGTTTCAGCGTATGGTAATAATCTGCCCAGTCATGGTACTTGTCGGCGTTCTGCCACAGTCGATAATGCATGCGCGACAGCGTGACCGGGTCGCTAAGCAGCGCCAGGCGACTGTCGCGGTCAAGCTTCGCTGGCGATCCGCTTAACGCCTGCTCTACGCGCCTGTCGCGAGCAAAATCAAGGATATCACTGTGCAGGTGGCGCGACGTTGCCATCGCGCTTGCCAGCGCATTGAACGACGGATGGAATACGGCATGCATAAAGCCATCTTCCAACGCGCGCTCGCGGTTAAGCTCCACGTAGCGATCGGTGTCCAGCAGCTCTTGCGGCGGCTCGTACTCTTCCGGGATCAGGAACAGCTTGCCGCGTTTAGATGCCTGGCCGAGACTGCGGCGACTGGACAAAACCGAAACAAACGGTGACAGAATCAGCGAAAAGACGATCGGTGACAGCCACCACAGAAAGTTAAGATCCAGCCAGCCCATGCCACCAGCCCAGACCAGGCCGAGCAACATTTGCGAACCGTGGCGCTTAAATGCTTCGCCCCACGGCGTGGCATCATCATCACGCTGCGGTGAGTTCCATACCACTTCCCAACCGAGGAATGCACTAACCACAAAGACGGTATGGAACAACATACGTACCGGTGCCAGCAGCACTGAGAACAGCATCTCCAGGAACAGAGAAGTCAGCACGCGCAGCGCGCCACCATAGGGTTTCGACCCTTTGCACCAAACCAGTATGATGCTCAACAGTTTCGGCAGGAACAGCAGAACCAGCGTGGTGGAGAACAGCGCAATGGCCAGCTCAGGCCGCCACTGCGGCCACACCGGAAACAGCTGGCGCGGTTGCAGGAAGTACTGCGGCTCTGTCAACGTGTGCACCACCTGCAAAGCGGTAGATAACGCCAGGAACATAAACCACAGCGGCGCAGACAGGTAGGACATCACGCCGGTCAGAAAGACCGCACGGTGAACCGGGTGCATACCTTTCACCAGGAACAGACGGAAGTTCATCAGGTTACCGTGGCACCAGCGGCGGTCACGCTTCAGTTCATCCAGCAGGTTTGGCGGCAGCTCCTCATAGGAGCCAGGCAAATCGTAGGCGATCCACACGCCCCAGCCCGCACGGCGCATCAGCGCAGCTTCGACAAAATCGTGCGAGAGGATGGAACCGGCAAAGGAACCCTCACCCGGCAGCGGCGCCAGCGCGCAATGCTCTATAAACGGCTTGACGCGAATGATGGCGTTGTGGCCCCAGTAATGCGACTCACCCAGCTGCCAGAAATGCAGGCCGGCGGTAAACAATGGTCCGTAGACACGGGTAGCAAACTGCTGACAGCGTGCGTACAGCGTGTCCATACCCGATGCTTTCGGCGATGACTGGATGATACCCGCATGCGGATTGGCTTCCATCATGCGTACCAGGCCATTCAGGCAATCGCCGCTCATTACGCTGTCCGCATCCAGAACCACCATGTAACTGTACTGGCTGCCCCAGCGGCGGCAGAAGTCATCAATATTACCGGATTTACGCTTAACGCGGCGGCGGCGGCGGCGATAGAAAATGCGCCCTTCCCCACCCACATCACGCACCAGTTCCATCCAGGCCTTTTGCTCGGCCATGGCGATATCCGGGTTGTAGCTGTCACTGAGAATATACACGTCATAATTTGCCTGTTCGCCGGTGCGAACCACCGATTCCCAGGTGGCACGCAAGCCAGCGAACACGCGCTCTACGTCTTCGTTACAGATTGGCATGATGAGCGCCGTGCGATGCTCCGGGTTAATCGGTTCATCTCCGCTGGTCAGGTAAGAGATGCTGTATTTGTCCTTACCGATCAGCAGCTGCAGGAAGCCCATCAGCGCCGTCCAGAACCCGGCAGACACCCAGCAAAACAGCACGGCGAACAGGAACAGGATCCCAGTCTGCAACACGTAGGGCAGAATTTGCAGTAGCGACTGCTGCCAGTTTTGGTTGATCATCTCCATCGGGTCGATGAGCGCCCAGCCCTGGTAAGGCAGGATGGTCTTCATGTACCAGGTCGCCACTACCGTCTGGAAGAGAGTCAGGAACAGTAAGATATAGCGACGAATGGAGCCAACGTGGCGCCATTTATCCTCCGTCTTTTGCTCTTCTTTGCTGGCGTAGCGCGGGGTACTTTTATGGCCGCGTAAGGCGTCCCATGCACGAGCCACCGGGTTAGTACGCCACTCTTCCGGGTACATCGAGGAGCGGGTGTGCTTCGGCATCGCTTTCAGCGTGGTACGTTTCAGCGCATCCTGGTCAAACCGATCGCCCTTGTCGATCGATTCAGGCCAGCTCATTTCGATACGTGCTTTGACCGACTGCTGCGGCGCATCATCGGCGCGTGTCTGGGTCGCCGCACTTTCAGCCAATTGATGATGCAGCTGGCTGAAGGTCTCTTCCGGGTTCACCGGCAGCGCGTCACGCAGCGCCCCTTTTCTTTCAGGGGACAGAGGCAGCGTATCAATGTATTCAGCGGGTATTACGGTAGACTTATTCATTGGCAGGCAACTGATTGCTCCAGGTTTCCGTCAGCGTTTTGTCACCGTTAACCAGTGCAGCACGCATTTCCGTAGGTTGTTTGGCATCTTTAATACGAATGCGCAGCACCAGACGCCAGCCTTTGGTTACCGGGTTATAGCGGACGCTGTTTTCCACCAGTTCACCGTTATTACCAATGCTAACCTGTGGTGTCACCGGGGTATTTTCAGGCAGTTTGCTCATCTCCGGGCCAACGAAATCGACGACAAAGGCAACGGTGCCGTCCGGCTGACGTACCAGGTTAGACTGCTTCACATCCCCGGTTGAACGCAGCGTATTTTTCACAAATGCGGTTTCCGGTGAATGCAGCTGGCTCTCGTCACGGGTGAAGTGCAGACGATAGGCAAACTTCATCTCTTTACCCGGCTCAGGAAGACTTTCCGGGGACCAGAATGCCACGATATTGTCGTTGGTTTCGTCCGCTGTGGGGATTTCAACCAGCTCAATGCGCCCTTTACCCCAATCGCCCTGCGGTTCTATCCAGCCGCTGGGGCGCAAGTCGTAACGGTCATCCAGATCCTGATAGTTAGCGAAATCGCGACCGCGTTGCAACAGACCGAAACCGCGTGGGTTCTCTACGGTGAAGGTACTGACCGCCAGATGTTTTGGATTATTCAGCGGGCGCCAGATCCACTCTCCGTTACCGGCATGAATCGACAGGCCATTCGAATCATGCAGCGCCGGCCGGAAGTTGATCTGCGGGGAAGGCTGATTAGCGCCGAACAGGAACATGCTGGTTAACGGCGCAACGCCCAGTTTTCCAACGTTATCGCGCAGATACACTTTAGACTGCACGTCAATAGTGCTTTCCTGACCGGGGGTAATCAGGAAGCGATAAGCCCCGGTCGCGCGCGGTGAGTCGAGCAGCGCATAGATGACCAGATGGTTATCCTGCGGTTTCGGACGCTCAATCCAGAACTGTTTGAAGCGCGGGAATTCTTCACCAGAAGGCAGCGCGGTATCAATTGCCAGGCCACGGGCGGAAAGTCCGTAAACCTGTCCGGCACCAATTACGCGGAAGTAGCTGGCGCCAAGAAAACTGGTGATTTCATCTTTTTTGTCTTTGTTGTTCAACGGGTATAGCACCTTGAAACCCGCAAAACCAAGGTTTTTCAGCGTGTCCGCATCGTGTTTGAGGTTACCGAAATTGAAATACTCCGGAGAGTATTTGATTTCACGCACGCTGCTGGCGGTCACTTCATTCAGCCGTACCGGCGTATCGAAGTACATGCCCTGATGGTAAAATTCAAGTTTGAAAGGGGTCTTCAGCTTGCTCCAGTAAGCTTTATCATGATTGAACTGGATCTGCTGGTAATCAGCGTATTTCATTTCTCGCAGCTGTGAAGGCAGATTGCTTTTGGGTGCTTCAAAGCCCTTACCCGCTAAATCTTTCGCCTGTTTTGCCACATCATCAATGTTGAAAGCCCAACTGCTGTTGGCATACATTGAAAGCAAAACGGCGGCGCCAACCCAGCGCAATTTCAATAGTTTTGGTTTATTGTTCATTTTAATTCGCACATCCCCCCCCATTTCGGGTGCTTAAAACAATTAATTCATCTTAAAGGATAATCCAGCATTCCGACAGCCTGAGCGCGTTTTTGTTCCGATATTCTGATCTGCTAAGCTTACGATTCTCAAGCGTTTAACCGAAACAGATTCGGCTGATAGTATACGCTTATTCTTACGTTTAAAGTAAGCAGTAAGCTTTAGGCTGTTCAAGGATTATCCGACAGTATAACGCGTTGAATAATGGATATTTATGACTAAAAAAACACAGCAGAGAGAACACTTCCTCGATTCGATTCGCGCCTGGTTGATGCTATTAGGCGTGCCTTTCCACGTTTCGCTGATTTATTCCACACAAAGCTGGTCGGTCAACAGCAGCTCGCCGTCTGAGTGGCTGACGTTGCTGAATGAATTCATTCATGCTTTTCGCATGCAGGTATTTTTTGTGATTTCTGGCTATTTCTCCTACATGCTTTTTCTGCGTTACCGCCCTTCTCAATGGCTGAAGGTGCGCGTGAAGCGGGTTGGCATCCCGCTGCTGGCGGCGATACCGCTGGTCACTCTGCCACAATTCTTTTTGCTCAAAGAGTGGACAAACAAGATCGGTGACTGGGCCAGCATGACGCTATACCAGCGCTATAATGCGCTGGTGTGGGACCTGATCTCCCATCTTTGGTTCCTGTTAGTGCTGGTGCTGCTGACCCTTGCCGGTTTTTGGATTTTTTCTGTGCTGCGCGACAGCAAACCTGAAAAATCAGATTATTCCGAAGTCGGCTGGGGCCAACTTACCCTCTGGATGCTGCTTTGCGGCCTGGCATGGGCCATTTTCCGCCGTGCGATGTTTATCTTCGCCCCATCGGTCCTGGGCGATGCGCTGTTCAGTATCGCGGTGATGCAGACACTGTTTTACCTGCCGTTCTTTATGCTGGGGGCAATGGCGTGGAAATATCCGGCGATCAAAGCGCTGTTTGTTCATCCGGTATCATGGACCTTTGTCGGTTCCGCGCTGGCATTCGCTGCTTATGTCGCCAATCAGACGTGGAGTCATGGCGGTGGCTGGCTGTATGAAATCGATGGGGTGGTTTCGATGCTGATGGGGTTGTGGATGATCAACGTGGTGTTTTCATTCGGCCATCGCCTGCTGAACTCCCACTCACCGCGCGTAAAATATCTGGTCAATGCCTCGCTGTTTATTTATCTGGTGCACCACCCGTTAACCATTCTCTACGGCATTCTTTTTGTCAACGAGATAGGCAACAACACCGTGGGATTCTTTGCCGGTCTGGTGTTTGTTTTTGGTATCGCTTTTCTGCTGTATGAAATCCATCTGCGTATTCCGCTGCTGCGTTACCTGTTCTCCGGGAAAGCGCAGCGTTAATCGGCCATCCGGGCGTCTGCTCAAAGTGATAAGCCCCACGAAAGTGGGGCCATAAGTCCGTCAGGCAGCAGTTAAACAGCAGCCGTAAAGATTGCTGTGCAAATCTGTTCTGAGATGGGTAAACCAGCAAGTTCTCAGGGCTTGATCATCGGTGATTATTGCCGACACAAAAGAGTGATCCGGTGCAAGTTGCTCCGTTCATTAAAGCGCACAGGGCATGCGCTTTGCCAGCAGCGGATCACAATAGCCATTCGATCGGCAGACGCCATACCAGGCGCACTAACAGTCGCTGCAGCAGTCTGGTACGCGGCTCGTGCTTGTGCACGACCTCGTTTTGCGGGTCATCGGGATATTCTACCCAGTTGATACGCCCCCACTTATCCAGCCGCAGCGTCCATGCTCTGTCAGGAATACTGGCCATAAAACGCTGATGAATTTGCGTCGCCAGGCATTCGCTCTCGATCACCAGCCCCATCTCGGTATTCAGCATTGCCGAACGCGGGTCAAAATTAAACGAGCCGATAAAAAGCTGCTGATTATCCACGCTAAAGGTTTTGGCATGCAGACTGGCACCCGAGTTACCGGTTAAACCACGGTCGTGCGGGGCCTGACTCATCCCATCGTGCGGCTTTAATTCATACAGCGCAATGCCGTGACGCAGCAGTTTTTTCCGCCATTTGGCATAGCCGGCGTGAACCACCGAAACGTCATTGGCCGCCAGCGAGTTGGTCAGCACGGCGATTTTCACCCCGTTACGCACCAGCGACAGCAGCTGCGCCACTCCGGCGCGTGTCGGGACAAAATAGGCAGAGATAATATCAAACTGACGTTGTGGTTTGCCGATTGCTGACAGCATACGCTGCGGCAGAAGCGTACTGGTTCTGGCACGCCCCAGCCCTTTACGGGGATCGTCACTTAGCAGGCGGGTCCTGGCCCAGATAAACGGCAGCGAACGGTTTTCCAGCTGGCTGACGAATGGCGTCTCATCGATCCGGCGCAAGTAGCCCTGCACCTGGGGCGTGTTGCGCCAGCTTTGCGGCAGCGAGACGACAGAAGGTTCCCCCGCATCCTTGTCTACCACCCTGTTAAGTGGCGCAACGGCCTTACTCTGCCAGTAGCGGTCAAAATCCTGGGCCACTTCGTCCACCGCCGGCCCGACAGCCAGCACATCGAGATCGGTAAACAGAGGTTCTTCACCGGCAGCAAAGTATTCATCACCGATATTGCGACCGCCAACAATGGTTGCGGTATTATCGACGGTAAAACTTTTATTGTGCATGCGGCGGTTAAGGCGGGCAAAATCCGTGATATAGCCAATCGCCCGCAAGGTACGAAATGAGAAAGGATTGAATAAGCGCACGGCAATATTGGGATGACGGTTTAGCTCACTCAGGGTGTCATCCAGCCCACGAGTATTGTTGTCATCCAGCAGCAGCCGTACCTTCACCCCGCGCTGTGCTGCGTCCAGCACGGCGCTGAACAGTAATCGTCCTGACATGTCGTTTTGCCAGATGTAATACTGAATATCCAGTGACCGTTCAGCCATTGCAATCAACAGGTAACGGGCGGCAAAAGCATCAAGCCCCTCTGCCAGCGGAAAAATCCCGCTGTGTTCCGGGTGTTGCTGCGCCAGCGGAATAACGGCCTGCGCCAGCCGTGGGCGCACAGCCGCCGCCGGAGGCCCGGCATCGGGCGACTGTTGTAATTCGGTCATCGACGATCCTTGAATTGCTTTACGATTATCCGGTCATACAACGCCGGCAGCTTAAGATTATGCCCAGTTAATCAAACACCATCTGGCGTCGGCGGCGCGCATATCCACCCCGCCAGCATTTTATATCGCCATTGTGAGTGGTAACGCTTTCAGGTTTAGCAACAAGCGCTGCGGATCCCTGCTAAGCGATTCGCATCTGTGACCGGGCATCATGATACCCACAGGGTAATAACAAGGACAAAAGCGATCAGCGTGAAGGAGGTGATGGCAAAAACCATAATAGTAAAAGGCGCGTCTTCTAACGGTACCCGCTCTTTTTTGTCTGGCTGATTTTCAGAACTGTTTTTCATGTTCAACCACGGCATACCAGCAAAACATTCCTGTAAAGGGGCCGGTAAAAAAATGAAAGACGTCCGTTTCATAAGGTTAATAAGAAATCTTCATGCCAGCTTCATCGGGTTCAATCAGCATGAGTCTCTGTCGGTTAGTCATTATTGATGCCTGTAAGTAATGAAGGATAGCACAAAGCCCAAATTGGTAAGCGTAACAAATTGATTTCAGGACGTTACCAAAAGCATAAAATTCGCCGCCACAGGGTATTGTTAAGATAAATTCTGCCATTGATGCAAGATCAGCAGGCAAAGTTAATATTAATATTAATTAAATATTGATTACTGGCTGCAATCGAATTTTCAGCCAACAGGTGAAGAAAGCCGCTTTCTTGCTGTGCCGATGTGGCCGGGCCGCGCCAGATATTGAATAAAACCTGACTTAATCCGGGCAACAGGCCACGGCGCATTCTCGTTGCGGAACTCTCAATCTGCGCCATCAGTTTCTTGCATGGAAGATACGCCAGGTATTTATGGCAGCAAAAGCAAAGTTCTTTCATGGATCATTTCGTTGCCCATCCACGCCTCCGGCGCCTTGCAGGTAGCCACAATCCCGGCCTTAGCCGCGCTGTAGTTCACCTGCCCACGGTTGCGGGATCCTCCCGGGGTTTAATTTGCACCGGGTTTGAGGCCGACAGATCAGGGCTGCCAGCCCCCGCCAAGGGCACGGTAAAGATCGATCTGCGCCAGCAGCAGGTTGTTTTTCGCCCGCACTACGCTGAGCTGGGTAGTGAACAGCGTTCGCTGGGCGTCCAGCTCATCAAGGTAAGATGCGTAGCCGTTCTGATAGCGTTTTCTGGCAATACGCAGCGCCTCCTGAGCCACCTGCTGCTGGATCAGCAATTCATCCTGCTGCTGCTGGTAGCGGGTGATGGCATCAAGGTCATTGTTCACTTCACTGAACGCAGCGCGCACCACTTTTTCATAGTTGTACAACGCCTGATTGCGTGTTGCCATCGACACATCAACCTGCGCCGTCAGCGCTTCACGATTAAGCAGTGGGGCAAGTATGCTGCCGCCAACGCTCCACAACCGGAAGGGATTATCAATTAGCTGATGCAGTACCGAGCTTTGCAACGTGCCGCTTGCGGTCAGGTTCAGCGACGGCAGCAGGCTGGCGCGCGCGGATTGCAGCGACGCATCCGCCGCCAAAAGCTGACGTTCGGCCTGAACGATATCTGGCCGGCGCTGAAGCAGGCGGGACGGCATCACGGTTGGCATGGTCTGCGCCACAGGATGCTCAAACTGATGCTGACGCGCGATCTGCCGTGGGTTCATGCCCACCAGAATACTCAGAGCATTCTCCTGTTCCGCTATCTGATGCTGCAACAGTGGGATCTGCGCCTTCGCCGTCTGATATTCGGACTGCGACTGGAGCCACTCCAGCCTGGAGCTATAACCCGTCTCAAACTGACGTTGCGCCAGCTTCAGCGAATCGTTGCGCGATGCCAGCGTGGCTTCGGTCACGCGCAGCTGTTCATCCAGTGAAGCCAGCGTCATGTAGCCTGAGGCCACCGAACTGGCGATGGTCAACCCGGCGGCGGCGGCGGCGGCCTGCTGCGCGGCCAGAGTCGCTTTGGCCGCATCAATGCTGCTGCTGCGCTCGCCCCATAAGTCGACGTTATAGTTGGCCTGCAACAACCCCTGAACAACCGAATATGGATACGGTTGACCGGTCACCGCCGAGATTGCCCGCGCACGGCTGCCAGCCATGCCTGCATCCAGCGTCGGGAAGTTATCCCCTTCTGCGCCACGCAGTTGAGCACGATACTGATCGACTCGCGAGCGGGCAATCAGGATGTCCGGGTTATGGCGCAGCGCCTGCTCCACCAGCTGATTCAGCACAGGATCGTGAAAGGCGTGCCACCAGCCGGCCTCGACGGCCGCGCCCGGCCCCACCTGATTACGCCACTGCGTGGGGATCGGCAACGACGATGGCGCACGCTCCACGTGAGTAGCACAACCCGTCAGTGCAGCCGCCAGCGTTATCACTCTGAGCGCCTTGGCTGCGAGCCTCATTTGTTCTCTCCATCCTGCGCGCCTGCAGTATTGATAGTGACTTCCACCGACATGCCAGGGCGCAGATGGGCAGCGTTATCACTGGTGATCTTAATGCGCACCGGGATGCGTTGGGCGATTTTGACGAAGTTACCGGTAGCGTTATCCGGCGAAATGGCGCTGAATTCTGAGCCAGCGGCGGGTGAAATATACTCCACTTCCCCGTTAAAACTTTCGCCATCCAGCGCATCAACGGTAAAAATCACCGGCAAGCCGGGGCGGATGCGCGCCATTTGCGTCTCTTTCATATTGGCAATCAGCCACATTTGCTGCGGAACCAGCGAAGTCAGGCGGGTGCCGGCCGTCACATATGCGCCCTGGCGCACCGCAATCTGGCCCAGCTGCCCGTCGCGTGGTGCAATAATCCGGGTGTTATCAAGATCGATCTGTGCCAGCTCCAGCGCCGCCCGGGCATTGGCGACATCCGCTTCCAGCGAGGCGCGGTTGACGATGGTGGTTTGCAGATCCTGGCGCGACACTTCTAACGTCGCCTGCGCCTGCTGTACGCCCGCCAGCATCTGGCTGTTGCTGGCGCGTGAGGCATCACGCTCACGCACGGATATTGAGCCATCGGCGACCAGATCCTCAACGCGTTTCAAATCCAGCCCGCCCTTCACCGCCTGTGCTTTTGCATTTTGCAACGCGGCTTGGTTACGCTCGATCACCGCTTCGGCACTGCGCCGCTGTTGTTGATTATTGGCCAGCGCGGCTTTTTTCATATTCAGCTGTGCGCCGGACTGGTGCACGCGTTGGCG
The DNA here is from genome assembly GCF_017161565.1 of Erwinia amylovora. Classification (NCBI taxonomy): domain Bacteria; kingdom Pseudomonadati; phylum Pseudomonadota; class Gammaproteobacteria; order Enterobacterales; family Erwiniaceae; genus Erwinia; species Erwinia amylovora. Next base: position 1,502,219 of record NZ_CP066796.1, on the reverse strand, counting down.
ATAAATGCGGTCATCTATGGTCATTAACAGATCGCCGCGATGCACCGGCTGAAAATCCAGCACTTCCACCGCAGTGATGTAACCACTGACCTGTGGGCTGATAAAGGTCACCTGACCACGTACGTAGGCGTTTTCGGTTGACTGATTGTGGCTGGTGAACGGCGGCAGCTGCCAGGCATAGAGGATCACCAGTACACCAACCAGCGCGAAGCCGGATCCCAGTGCTATGGAGATGATCCGCAGCTTATTATTTCGCTGACGTTCAGCGAGTTGCTGTTCCTGTTGACTCATTATTTCTCCATGTTCATGTGTTGCATGGCCCGCTGTTCCGATTCCGCTTCGCGTTTGGCCTGCTGCCAGTTGAGGTAGCGCAGTCGCGACAAGCGCCACAGCACCCACAATAAAGTGACTCCCGCCAGCGCGGCAGTCAAAATATACACGTCGTTATAGCCCAGTACGTTTGCCTGAAGCGTCGCCACCGTTTGTAGCTGCGTGGTGCTTTGTGCACTGAGCAGGATATTATCGCCTGTCTGGCTGGCAAACAGATTGTTGTAATGCATCAGACGGTTGGTGACGTTCGGATCGAGCAACGATAGCCTGTCGCCCAACATGCTGGAGTGATACTTTTCGCGCCATGTCTGAAAAGTGCCGAGCAGGGCCGAACCCATCAGCCCGCCCAGGCTCTGGCTCATGCCGAACAACACCACAAAGCTGACCAGGTTTTTCGGCTGGGTAACCACGCTGCTGATGCCCAGCAGCAAGGCCGGAGCGATAAAGAATGAGGAGCTAAAACCTAGCAGGAACTGGCTGAAGTACATATTGTTGGCCCGGGTCAACGGGCTGGACTGAGCATCCATCAGTGAGGCCACCATCACGATAACCAGCGACAGCATAATTGGCCAGCTGAGATGTTTGGGGTTAATCGTCAACGCACTGCAGATAATCCCCGCAGCAACACCTGCAAGAATAGCCAGCGCCAGGCCCTGCATCTGGTCGTTCTGCATCCCAATCTGTTGCAGGTAACCAATTGCGCCGGTATTTTGCTCTGCAAGCATCATGCGCAGCAGGATCATTACGATACCCAGGCGGAATATTGCTCCGCTACCCAGCCAGCGCGTATTAATTAACGGGTTGCTGCGATTGTGTTCTACCAATACCGCTGCCGTCACCAACACCAGCCCCAGCGCCAGGCAAATACCCAGCCACGGCGTGCTGGTCCACCACTCAATACGCCCCAGCGACAACACGCCACAGAACAGCGCCATGCCAGGTGCCATCAAAAAGAAGGTGAGGAAGTCTTTTTTCTCAAATACTTTGCTGCGTTCACCGGGGGGCAGCTTGATAATCAGCACCGCGCCCAACGTCATCAACGCCAGCCCCAGCTCAAACAGATACAGGCCCCGCCACTGTTCCAGCTGTAACAGTTCGGTGGAAAACAGGCGCGCCAGCGGGATTGCCAGCTGGGAAGCTCCTAAACCTATCGCCAGCGCCTTTAGTCGATGTCTGGCCGGCCACGCCTGCACCTGATAATAGATGCCAAGCGAACTGAGCGCAGCTCCCACCATACCGTGAGCCGCGCGGACAATAATTGCTGAACTGAGATCGTTAACCAGCAGATGGAAAAATGCCACCAGCACATAGAGCACCAGAAAAGCTTCGGTGAAAATGCGCAGACCGTACTGCTGGCGAAATTTAACCAACAGCAGGTTAATTGAGATATTGCCCATCACATATACGGCCGGAAGCCAGGCAATTTCATTGTTGTAAGCCGCAAAAACGCCCTGCAAATTGGTGAGATTAGCGGTCACCAGCGCATTGCTGAGCGCGCCGGTGATGCAAATCAGCAGGCCAATAATGCCAAAGGCAATGCGCTTGTGGGCCGGATGCTGCGGTGTGGAAGGTGAACCGGGCAACAGGGGTTTTTCGCCGGGTGCCCATTCACGCTGCGCATAAGGGTTTTGTTGCTTACCCGACACGTTATTTCGCCTCGGTGGCCGTCAACAGTTGCTGCAAAACACGTTGTGTGGTTGCCAGCTCATCAGGATTGAGGCCAGATAGCAGTTCATTACGCAACACATCGGCTTCCGTTTTTAAACGCTCGTTCAACAGCTGCCCTTTCGGCGTCACGTGCAGCAACCGTTTACGGCGGTCCTCTGCCGGCTGAACGCGCTCTACCAGCTGCTGTTTGACCAGGCGGTCGATCAACGGTACCACGCTGGCATCTTCAAGCCCCAGCGCCTGCGCCAGCTCTTTCTGATTCATCGGCTGCTGCTGAACGGCAATGGTCGCCACCGCCATCCAGCTGCTCATACTAAGTCCATTATCCTTCATCCGGCGATCTATCGCCTGACGCCAGGCATTGGCAGTGAGGTGCAGCAGCCGCGAGAAGTTGAGTTCATGAGAGTTCAAATTATGTGATGCCTGATTATTATGGGTCTATCTAAGTTCACCAGGCCATGTTAAACCTGCCCGGACAAACTATGGAAACGAGTCTGCCCTGAGTTTAGATAATAGTTAACTAATCTGCCAGGGAGTTCCCCAGGCAGATCAGGTCAGATTGGGCAACGATCGTCCGCTTTAACTGCAAGCGGACTCACCCTATGCCATGAGGGGTAGATTTATTTGTTTTTCAACCATGCCTCACAATGATTGAAACAGATGGCGAAACCCTGTTCTATTTTTTCAGCGATAGTTGCTTCAGTCGTAGGAACAGACATCACTTCGGATGACTTTTTTGCTTGCTGTCTGGGTTGTGAATGGCCCGGATTACTCATTTTCAGGTTGGACATGCCGGGACTGCTACTGGCGGCGGGTTGCCTCTGGCAACGTTTGGTCACTGAGGAGAGGGTTGGCAACAGTAAGGCTGTGCTGCTTTTCGCTGAACAGCTCTTGGCACGACTTATCAAACTATACAGCGCTAACTTGTGTATGCCTTTTTCCATTGCAACCTCATCACAGATTTGTTTTTCCGTTTTCCCATTCAAATTCGCTTGCCCAGCCACCCTTTCTGCCACTATAGCAGCAAGTTCCCTCCTTTCCTTGAGCCCCTTCAAGTCTTTGATCGTCTTTAAAAACTTTGAGTACTTTGAGCCAGCTTTATAATAACTAGCTGATCCTTTAACCCAATTCCAGATTGTCGAATAAGGAATGTCATATTTTCTTGCCAGTCCTGTAACAGACTCGGTTAACGACTCATCTTTGATCCGAATGACAAAATCTTTGGTATATCGTCGATTACAACCTGTTTGATGATGAAGTTCTCCACCCGTTGTTTCATGCCGGGCCGGAAGATATGAGGATAAAGAGACTTTATGTGGTGATAAGGGATCCAGGTGCAACCTATTCTGCTGTCGCAAGGTTATCGGGACTGAACAGGCATTTTTTTTGGTAAGGTCCACAACAGTATCTTGAGCAGAATTGACACTTTTTATCTTTTTCACCACGTTAAGAAGCGGGACCTTAAACGTGTGGTTATGGTGCCCGCCATGATATATTCCTGGCACATCGCTTTTATTGTCTATCCTGGTCATACAAACTCCGGATTACTATCAATGATAACCGGAAGATATAATGTGTAATATCAAGAGCTGTATATCAAAAAACACTTATTTACCTTTAGTCTGTAATGGGTATTGCAGCATTTAAAATTTATCGGAAATCATCGATTTTCAGGACTGCCCCATCCCGACAGAAGCGCTGCTAATCGTCACTGCCCTGCTGGCTGCCTTAATCTGCGTGCATGATAACCTTCTTTGTGGATTTACCTCGCCACACAGCCATCATCCGTGTTCAGGTAACAGAACTGGCGTCATTAATCAGCCCACCGCGGTACTCGTGAAGAGATTGATAACCATTGTCAGGGACAGAAAATGGCTGAAGGATCGCCGCCCCAGGGCGTAAGAGGTGAAGCGGATTAGCAAATCACAGGCACAAAAAAACCGCCCTCACAGGCGGTTACAACATTGCTTTAACTTCTTGTTTTTATTCTTGCTTCTGAAGATGGTGCCCGGGGCGGGACTTGAACCCGCACAGCCATAAGCCGAGGGATTTTAAATCCCTTGTGTCTACCGATTTCACCACCCGGGCCAGGGTGTAAAGTGGAGGCGCGTCCCGGAGTCGAACCGAGGTAGACGGATTTGCAATCCGTAGCATGGCCACTCTGCCAACGCGCCTTAAGTCTTGCTTTCACAAAATACTGCTTCTTGTAAAACCTGATGGGACCGAGAAGATAAACCGGGCAAATCTGGAGCGGGAAACGAGACTCGAACTCGCGACCCCGACCTTGGCAAGGTCGTGCTCTACCAACTGAGCTATTCCCGCCTGGCCCGTTCCGCTTGATGCTTCGCTAGCAGAACTTGCTGATTTGCTTTATCTTCTGGCAGATATTGCTGCCCTTCGATGCGCTGCATTCTACTGACTTGGTGAAATGAGTCAATCAAATTATCCTCACAATGCATCCGTTTGCTGCTTTTTAAATCGCTTCGATCAGTGTTCGAACAGATCGCCGCGTGCAGCGTTCAAATATTGAAACATTGACCAGAATGTCAGCACCGCGGCAATATACAGCGCCACCACCCCTCCCCCTTCGACAATACTGTTCGGACGCCACAGCAACGCGAATAGCGCCAGCATCTGCGCCGTGGTTTTCACTTTACCAATCCACGATACCGCCACGCTGCTGCGCTTACCGATTTCTGCCATCCACTCGCGTAATGCAGAGATAATGATCTCGCGGGCAATCATGGTTGCTGCTGGCAAAGTGATCCACCAGGAGTGAAAATGTTCGGCGACCAATACCAGCGCCATTGCCACCATCACTTTGTCGGCTACCGGATCAAGAAAGGCGCCAAATCGAGTCGTCTGTTTCCAGCGGCGGGCAAGAAAGCCATCTAACCAGTCGGTGATTGCGGCAAAAATGAAAATTAACGCGCAAACTAGCGGAGCCCATTGAAATGGCAGATAGAAAGCCAGCACAAAGAATGGGATTAATACTACGCGAAACAAGGTGAGCAAGGTCGGAATATTAAGTGGCATAGTTATGCTAACTGTCTGGGCAAAGTCCAATTAGACCCTATGTTCCTATATTGCTAAAGGTGTTGCAATGCTTAGTGTTTCAGCGCATGAAAGATTTTCTCGGCCAGCGCGTGTGAAATCCCCGGTACGCCGGCAATCTCCTCCATCGAGGCATTGATGAGCGGCTGCAGGCCGCCCATATATTTTAGTAGCATTTGGCGGCGCTTTGGCCCAATACCTTCGATAGTCTCCAAAGCGCTGGTATTTTTCACTTTGGCGCGCTTGTTACGGTGCCCCGTGATGGCATGATTGTGGGAATCATCCCGGATATGCTGTATGACATGCAACGCCGGGGAATCCGGCGGCAGAGAAAAGCCTTCCCCCTCCGGCTCCAGAAAAAGCGTTTCAAGTCCGGCTTTACGATCGCTGCCTTTTGCCACACCCAGCAACAGCGGATGTGATTTGTCCCAGACGACATCAAGTTGCGCAAAGACCTCTTTGGCCTGTGCCAGCTGCCCCTTTCCGCCATCAATGACGATCACATCCGGGATTTTACTCTGTTCAATAGCTTTACTGTAACGACGACGCAGTACCTGATCCATCGCGGCATAATCATCGCCAGGCGTGATACCGCTGATATTGTAGCGGCGATATTCACTGCGTACCGGCCCATTCGCGTCAAAAACCACGCACGAAGCAACGGTTTGTTCACCCATCGTATGACTGATATCAAAACACTCCATACGGCGGATGGCCGGCAATTTCAGCGTTTGCGCCAGCTCTGCCAAACGCTGGTGGATTGTTGAGTGCTGCGCCAGGCGGGAGATCAAAGCGGTAGCCGCGTTGGTGCGCGCCAGCTTCAGGTAACGAGCACGGTCGCCGCGCGGCTTGCTCTGAATAGTGACTCGCCGCCCTGCCAGCTCCGACAGGGAGGCCGCAAGCAACTCTTTTTCCGGTAACGTGAAGTCAATCAGGATATCAGCAGGCAGGGTTCGAGCCTCGCTACCCTGCAGATAAAACTGGCCAACAAAGGTTTGCACGACCTCGGACAGCTCGGTGCCGCCAGGTACTTTGGGAAAATAGCTGCGGCTGCCAAGCACCTTTCCCTGACGGATAAACAGCACATGCAGACAGGCCATACCGGAATCGTAAGAGACGCCGATGACATCCATATCATCACCCTGATTGGAAACAAACTGTTTTTCCGTAACCCGGCGTACTGCCTGGATTTGATCGCGCAGACGTCCAGCCTCTTCGAAGCGCAAGTCGCGGCTAGCCTGTTCCATTCTCATTACCAGCTGGTTGAGCACCTGGTCGTCCTTGCCGGCGAGAAATAAGCGAACGTAGTCGATCTGACGGGCATATTCATCTTCAGTGACCAGTCCTGCAACACATGGCCCGAGACAGCGTCCAATCTGATACTGCAAGCAAGGTCGCGAGCGATTACGGTAAACACTGTTTTCGCACTGGCGAACCGGGAAAATTTTTTGCAATAGCGACAGGGTTTCACGTACCGCATAGCCATTGGGGAAAGGGCCGAAGTATTCGCCTTTGGCATGTTTAGCACCGCGATGGCTGGCAAGACGTGGATGATGGTCGGCGCTGAGAAAAATATAGGGATAGGACTTATCGTCGCGCAACAGCACGTTATAACGAGGCTGATAGAGCTTAATATAATTGTGTTCCAGCAGCAGCGCTTCGGTTTCCGTGTGGGTTACCGTCACGTCTATCTGCTCGATCAATCCCACCAGCGCTTCGGTCTTACGGCTGGCGAGGTTGCCACGAAAATAGCTGGCAAGCCGTTTTTTAAGATCTTTCGCTTTACCAACATAGATTACCGTTCCCCCCGCATCGTACATTCGATAGACGCCCGGTTGGCTGGTGACCGTTTTAAGGAAAGATTTTGAATCAAACACATTACTCACTACTGATTAATGACTCCGCACTGAACAGACCATGTCGAATGGCCAGATGCGTCAACTCTACGTCACCGCTGATGCTGAGTTTGCTGAACATGCGGTAGCGATAGCTGTTGACGGTTTTAGGGCTCAAATTAAGCTGTTCGGAAATTTCCGTCACCTTCTGGCCTTTGGTAATCATCAGCATAATCTGCAATTCACGTTCCGACAAACAGCAAAACGGAGATTCTGACTTTTGCGGCTCAAGCTGGCTCAACGCCATCTGCTGAGCGATATCAGAAGCAATGTAGCGCTGGCCTGAATGAACCGAACGGATTGCGCTGACCACTTCCTGCGGTGCAGCACCTTTGCTCAGATACCCGGAAGCTCCCGCCTGCATCACTTTAGCGGGTAGCGGGTTTTCAGTATGGATGGTCAACATGATGATTTTACAATCTGGCGCGTAACGAATAATTTTTCGTGTCGCTTCAAGACCACCAATACCCGGCATATTCATGTCCATCAGTACCACATCAGTACGGTGGGTGCGGCACCACTTGACTGCATCTTCGCCACAGTTAGCTTCACCGACCACTTGAATACCTTTGATATCTTCCAGGATGCGTCGAATACCTGCGCGCACCAGCTCATGGTCATCAACAAGAAAAACGCTAATCAAACGAAGCTCCCTAAATAGCTAAGGCAGGTAACTATTGTGACAGTGGCAGGTCGGTTATCTTACTCCTTTTTCCCTGCTGTTAGAACAGAAATAACGTAGCAGTCGGAACAACTGCAAATAACGGGTAATATTAAATCGATCGGGAATAAGGCCACCAGCCAGCAGATTAACATTTTAACGATAAGTTTTAATATTGAGAAGTTACATATAATTGATGAGGGATTTCTTCAAATAAACTATATATAACAATGCATTAAATTGCAGCAAGCTTATTATACTTAGCTGATGGTTTTGTCTATCGCCCATTATGCTGCCATAACAGGCTTCATCTCAACCTATTTTCTGCCTGAAAAGCGTGAACTCAGACGTACAGCATTCAACTTATACTTTGATTCCTTGGCGCTACTATATGATATACTTTCAGCAACTTTAGTGGCTGCCACAGGCGTTGGCGACACGGTTTTATGACTAACGGGAGAGATTATGAGTCAGATTGACTTTTCAACCAGCGAAGAAGCCCAGGAGTTGGCTAATGAAGTGACCTGCATGAAAGCGCTGGTCACGCTGATGCTTAAAGCAATGGGTCAGGCGGATGCCGGTAAAGTTATCATTAAAATGGAACGCTGCATCGCTGATTTAGAAGACCCGCAGCAGGCAAAAGTCTTCAGTAATACCGTCAATCAAATCAAACAAGCCTTTCGCAAGTAAAAACCATCAGCATTCTGCTGCTGGCAGAGAGAAATTGCCCATTGCTTTTTCAACGGTTTTATCACACTTTAAAGTTTTAGCTGGTTGAACAGAGCAATGGGATTACTTTTCAAAGCAGTTTTAGGGGCGGCAGTAGTGGTGTTGATAGCCATTCTGTCGAAAACGCGTCACTACTACCTTGCCGGGTTGATACCGCTTTTCCCTACCTTCGCCCTGCTGGCGCATTTCATTGTTGCCAGTGAGCGCGGAACTGAAGCGCTGCGTACCACCATCATTTTCGGTATGTGGGCAATACTGCCTTATTTTTTTATCTGCTGTCACTTTGGTACTTTTCTACACTGATGCGGCTGCCAGCAGCGCTGCTGGCAGCGGTTTCATGTTGGGGGTTAGCAGCATGGGTTCTGGTGGTGCTGTGGTCAAAATGGTAGGCGTTTAATCTTTATGGCGTCCACGCAGCCCAAAATTGGCGGAGACGCCGAATGTGGGTAGCACCTCTTCAGGACTGAAGCGCCGAGCGCCACAGAATTTTGCCGCAAGAAAGGGCTGGTTAACCGGTATTTTTATCGCAAACGGATTATCTTCGGACTGAACAACCTCCGGCATCAGAGATTGATAATTGATTTGATGTTGGTCAAACATCTTTTCCAGCATCGGCGTTGCAGCACTATACAGAAAATGTATTCCTGATTGTTCAGCCAGCTGTGTCGCATGCCACAGAATATTTAACGGCAATTCAGCATCAATTTCCAGCCGGGCAGACAAGCGCGACATTTCCCAAACGGTGTCATTTTCAGCCGTACCAGGTGTAACCCCTGCTTTCAAGCCGCTGCTGCCGGCCAACAGGCGGGCATAACCACAAATGCCATACTGCGCAGTCCAGGCGATCAGACAGATTACATCTGAACAATCGTAACGATCGTACTCCTGCCCGGGTGAGCTCAGACGTGATGGAATAGCCCATCCTTCGCTTTTGACAAACACGTTGTAGCGATAACTCCCTAACTCTGCCAGTAAAGAGGATGGCATATCCCTGAGCTTGGTCTGAATGATTTTCATTTTGATCCCCGGTCGCATTCCCTTGGGAGCGCCTTTCCTGACGGTTTGAGCAGCTGTATGACTTTGGGCGCAGGTTAGACAACCACCTTGCAATAGGAAACTACCAAAATTGGTAGTTATGACATTTTCAGATTAAACCGATTGCTGCTGCATAGGAGGCAATTTGAGTTTTGTTAGGCGCATTAAACCTTTTCTGCATCTTTTTCTGGTGGAAGTTAACGGTGTTTTGCGAGATAGAGAGGATCAATGATATTTCAGCCGATGTTTTTCCCTCGGCGGTCCATTTGAGTATTTCTAATTCTCGTTCGCTGAAATCCAGTTTAGTCGTCGCCATGGAAATATCATTAATATTAATCAGGGCAGCCATCGATAATTCCAATACATACTGTATTTTAAGCTCCGTCTCCGTCGTTAACTTTATGAGTTTTTGCGAGTTTGCTGTTGACATCGATAAGATACCCACGGATCTATTGCTGGCCATTACAGAGCAAGAAAGGCCATGAAAAATACCGTAATTTCTGGCATGTTCAAAAACGCATAAACCAGCGCTTATTGTTTTATCGTCCCAAAGCCATATTTTTCCTGGCGAGCTGCACATTTCCAGCACGGGATCAAGCTGATAGAAACCTTCTCGCCAATAATGATCAAGCCAGTCTTGTGGATAATTACTATAGAGAAAGGTCTTCGGCCGGGTAAATGGCACAGGATGCCGAATAAAAAGTGAGTAAAAATCGAGTTCCAGTGCTCTCAACTGTTGCTCAATTAGCCGTGTAATGTGATCAATGCCACTGCCTTTTTCATAGGCTGATTTGATATCTGCTCGCCAAATGAAATAGTTTTCAGATGTCATCAATGCCTCAGAGGAGGAAGGCCGACACCTTCATCCAAATTATTGTTATGTAGACCGAAAGTAGCAAAAAGAACTCAATCGAGCCTTCTTATCACCAGAATTAAGCTTCAGGAACCGGGCCATGTCACATGATTGGTTGATACCAGGCGGAAAATGCGCTGATAAACGAATAACGTCAGTAATTATTTTTGTCCTGCACCGTACGACCTGTGCACGCCCGGTAAGCATAGGATTTTTACTATAAACATTCAATAATTTTGACCAGCTGGTGACTCTTTTTGCCTGCTGTAAGTTTAGCGGAATCGACAGCATTACTACAGCTTCACAAGCAGGTTTACGCCAACATCAGCAACAAAAAGTTCAGTTGAAGGTTACTTTTATTCAAATTTTGTCACCGTTTGGCTTAGGGATGATGGATCAGGCGTATCGCACAGGTTTCCTGACGATTGCCAATGAACGTTGCTCTCAGGAGTCATCTTTTCTTTTGTCACCCGGCGCCCGGTACCGCTTTGGCACGATCCGGTGGCGCGTTTTTAACCAGCCAATACGCCCTGTTAACAGTTTAGCCTCAATTTTGCTTTATAGCGGGAAGTTTTGCGTTAAGCTCTTGAACGCACAACGCTGACATCTTCTGATACGTTAAAAGCCAACAGAGCTTTATTTTCAATAAAACTGGACAGGAAACCCCAATGGTTGATCAAATAAAAGAGCCTATCTCCTGTGTAGAAGCACCCGACACGCTCCGGCGCAATCTGCACAATCGTCATATCCAGCTAATCGCCATCGGTGGCGCAATTGGCACTGGCCTGTTTATGGGTTCTGGCAAAACCATCAGCCTTGCCGGGCCGTCGATCATATTTGTTTACATGATCATCGGCTTTATGCTGTTCTTTGTCATGCGGGCAATGGGTGAACTGCTGCTATCCAATCTTGAGTACAAGTCCTTTAGCGACTTTGCCGCCGATCTGCTGGGGCCGTGGGCTGGTTACTTCACTGGCTGGACCTACTGGTTCTGCTGGGTGGTTACCGGTATTGCCGATGTTGTTGCCATCAGTTCCTATTTTCAACTCTGGTTGCCCAATTTCTCCATATGGATGAGCGCCCTTCTCTGCATTTTCGTGTTCTTGTCTCTGAACATAGCCACAGTAAAGCTGTTTGGCGAAATGGAGTTCTGGTTTGCAATCATTAAAATTGTCGCCATTGTGGCGCTGATCGTCTGTGGCATCGTGCTGGTGGCATTGCACTACCCTTCCCCGGGCGGCAGCCACGCTGCACTGAGCAATATCTGGGATCATGGTGGTTTGTTCCCTAAAGGCTTGAGTGGATTTTTTGCTGGTTTCCAGATTGCGGTATTCGCCTTTGTTGGCATCGAACTGGTTGGCACGGCGGCAGCGGAAACTCATAACCCAAAAACCGTGCTGCCGCGTGCGATTAATGCTATCCCATTGCGCATTATCATGTTCTATGTTCTGGCGCTAATAGTGATTATGGCCGTCACTCCATGGGATCACGTGGTAGCCGATCGCAGCCCGTTTGTAGAAATGTTTGTGCTGATTGGCTTGCCGGCAGCCGCTAGCATTGTCAACTTCGTGGTGCTGACGTCCGCAGCCTCGTCGGCAAATAGCGGCATCTTCTCTACCAGCCGTATGCTTTACGGCCTGTCACAGCAGGGTGTGGCACATCGCAGTTTTGGTATCCTTTCGAGTCGCGCAGCACCTACCATCGGTCTGCTTTTCTCCTGCCTGTGTCTGCTGGGAGGTGTCGCGCTAATTTATCTGATCCCGAACGTCATGACGGTGTTTACGCTGGTCACCACCGTATCAGCCATTTTGTTTATGTTTGTCTGGACCATTATCCTTTGCTCATATCTGGCATATCGCAAGAAGCATCCGCAGCTTCACGCTAAGTCGGATTATAAAATGCCGCTGGGTAAATTTATGTGCTGGGTATGCCTGGCATTCTTTGCCTTTGTATTGGTTCTGCTGACGCTGGAAGACGATACTCGCCACGCGCTGATGGTAACGCCACTGTGGTTTGTGATGCTGGCAGTGGGTTGGTTCTTGCGCAAGCGTAAAGCGGGGTAACCTGACAACGGACCAGCGCCAGGCAAAAGGCGGTAAAACCAAAAACCGCCTTATGCCACAGACGTCCATAGCTTTAAAATCGTGACCACAATTTATCCAGCGCCTTTCTTAACGGCAGGCGCTCAAAACCCACCCGCTCAGGTATTGCCGGAGTATCATCCAGCGGTTCGGGACCGAGATCGAAGGAAAATGGGTAGGCCGCTTCCTCCCCTATTCGCAAATCGGTGATTTCAACCCGGTTATTCACCCTTTTTATCGCAAAGAAACCACGGCTAAACCACGCTACGCGTTGTACGTACTGATTAGCACTGTACTGTTGATATAACTCCCATCCTCTGGCATGCGTACGTAATACCAGCGGCTTTAACGGGTTGAGTAATGAATAGAATCCTTCGAGATAGCTTTCAGGTGTCATCACCACAATGCGCCATTGCAGCGTGTTAAACGCGGTTGGGGTAACCAGTAATTGTCGTACGTCTCCATGATGCAGCAGCAGCTGGCGATGTGCGACCTGGATGACCCACGTTTGCGCCGCCATACTCCAGGCAAGGTACAGACAACTAAAAATCAGGCCAAATGAGTTACAGCGCCATCCGCTTCTGTTGCGCCATAACAGCGCGGCAACCAGGCCGACCAACAGCGGCAGAGTGTACAGCGGGTCTGTAACAGACATACAGCCAATGGCAAATGGGCGATCGGTAAAAGGAAGCGCCAGCTGCGTACCATATACCGTGGTGAGATCAAGCAAAGGATGGGTCATCAGCGCCAGCCAAACGGCTGTCCACCAGCGGGCGAACTCCGGTGGCTGACGGAATATGCGCCAGAGCAAACATGCCAGCAAAGGTGATATCAGTGTCAGCCAAAGCAGGGAATGGCTATCAGTCCGGTGCTGAGTCATATTGCGAATGGCATCACCCCGGTCGATAAACATGTCCAGATCGGGTAGCGTACCGCACACCACGCCAACTAATGCCGCCTGCCACACCTGCATCCTGCGCCCTAACAGGGCGACAGTGACTGCTGCGCCCAGTATTAACTGTGAAACGAAATCCATTGTCGCTCCCGGGAATCGGTCTGTTTAGCGTACGCGTATGCCCTCAACCACCATGCGCTGGACGTTTTCCACCGTCTGATTAAAGAAGTGTTCGTCCATAAGGGTCTGCCCGGTTATTGCCTGTACCTGGGTGGCAAAATCCGCATAGTGCTGGGTGGTGGCCCACAGCATAAAGATCAGATGTTGTGGCTGCACCGCCGACAGTTCGCCCTGTAACATCCAGGCTTCTATAACCGCTGTTTTTTCCTCCACAAGATCACGCAGTCCACCTGCCAGCTCTGCTTTTAACAGCGGCGCACCCTGCAGCATTTCCAGACAGAACAGCCTGGATGCCTGCGGATAGTCTCGCGATACTTCTAGCTTAAGGCGGATATAGTTGCGAATAGCATCAAGCGGCGGCTGGTCGGGGCGCAGCGCGCGCAGCGGGGTGAGCCAGACATCGAGCAAATCTTTCAAAACCGCAATATAGAGTTCTTCTTTTGACGGGAAATAATAGAGAAGATTAGTTTTTGAGACACCTGCGCGTTCAGCTACCTTATCCAGGGTAGTGCCATGAATGCCATACTGTGAGAAAAATTCCAGCGCGGCCGCCAGTATCGCCGAACGTTTCGCGGCTACCGCGCGCGAACGGCGCGTAGAGGCTTTTGCAGGTAAATGATTGACAGAATTCACCTTGACTCCATAATTCATCTGCGGTTGAGGGGTAACAGCCAATCGCACCAGACATACCCGTACACTTTATCTGCGCTACGCCACCCGTTAATTAAGCAGGCGCCACTGGCCGTAGTTCTGTTCGGGAGCAATAACGTAGATATTGATTTCCAAAACTCACAATCGGCTGTTTTATAATACTCTTTTTACAGTGGTATAGTCTTCGCGATTATATTATTTATATGAATAATAGCGTCATCAGGATATAGCTGAATCCTCAACGGCAGCGAAATTCGTTTTTTCACTTACCCAGAGGGCGTGATAATAAGAGTGGGCGGTACAGGTCGTTCAGCAATAATGGCTAATTAATCTCTGATAATGCCCTGCACCAGCCAGTGAGCCAAAACAGGCCTTAAATCCTGTGAATAACACATCATACTGAAAGCCACTCTTGCCGCGCTGGTGCTTAAGAAGCGGAAGCCCCCAACTTATCCTTATTTTTACGCTTGATTTTTAGTTCACCCACGAGCACTCCCAGTACGATCAGAGCGCCTCCCAGCAGAGCAATTCCCGGCAGTCGCTCCCCGGCTATGCGTCCAACTATCCCTGCCCAGACAGGCTCGCCGGCATAAATCACCGTAGCGCGCGTGGGCGAAACGCTGCACTGCGCCCAGTTCATCGTTACCTGGATCAGTGCGCTGGCAATACCCAGCCCGACGGCGCTGTACAGCAGATCAGGACTGAAAGGCGGCACCGATTCGCCGTTGGGCGCCATGACGATAAATCCGAATAATGAAGCCATCGCCAGCTGGATAATCGTCACACGCTGCACGTTGACCTTACCTGCACAGGCAGCAATCAGTATGATCTCTGCCGCGATCGCCAGGGTGCTGAGCAAAGTGGCCATCTCACCCTGGCTAAACGACATCGACCCGCTCCCCGGGCTTGCCACCAGCAGCAGGCCACAAAAAGCCATTGATACACCAATCCATGACATCAGGCCCGGCATACGCCCCAGAAAGATCCATTGCAACAGCGGCACCAATGGCACATAAAGCGCAGTAATAAACGCCGATTTACTGCCGGAAATAGTTTGCATGCCATAAGCCTGCAGACCATAGCCACCGCCGATTGCCAGCCCTATTAATGTACCCGCTTTGATTTCTTGCCAGGTGATCCCACGCAGAACCCGCCATGATATCAGCGCCAAAAGAACTGCCGCTGTCGCAAAGCGCACCCCGATAAACCAGAATGGCCCGCTAACGGTCATAGCATGATTAACGACCAGGAAAGTACCGCCCCAAAGCACAGTAATGAGGATTAACACCATTTCTTGCGGATTCACGACAAATTTATATCGCGATAAAAAAGTTAACATCGGCGTACTCTTAAAAAAATTTGGCGTAAGTTTGCGTGATTAATGCCGCTGGGGCAAGAACGAGAGGTGCTGCCCTGTTGCCCGATCTGAATCAATATTGAGTGATGGGGCGGACAGCGAGAGCCGCACGGCGGCGGCTTCCACGCGCTGAGTTGACCGCCTGCTGTTAAGCGCAATGTCTTTGAAGGCGTGGCGCGTGTCGGCAACATTTTGCCTCTGCTAAAGCGCGGGTTGGAATCGATCCTTAGCGGCTGTTTATCGCAACGTGCGGTAATTATTTCGTTTGAGCAAATATCCAGCGGCTGGCGGGCAGACCGCGCGCTATCTTCTATACTGAAAAGTCAGGTTCAAAACGGATAACATCAACTACCGGAGACCGTTATGGCAACGCAACAATCTAAAGCTCATCGCGTTGGGGAATGGGCAAACGTGCGCAGTACCTCAACAGAAATTGCCGAAGCGATTTTTGAAGTCGCTAATTACGATGAAAAGCTTGCTGAGAGTATCTGGGAACAACAGGGTAGTGATGAAGTCCTGTTACGTGCTTTTGATAAAACCGACCGGGACGTGCTGACCTGGGACAATAAAGTGGTTGAACGCAAAAACGTCTGACTCCTCGCCGGGCGTAGAGATCCGCCCGTCGCTCCCACCTTCAGATCGGTGCGATAAACAGTCCTGCTGCCGATCTGTCTGATACGTTAAATCCCCTCTTTTTTACTGATAGCCAGAATCAGGCTAATGACTCATCAAGGAGTGCGTTATGTCTTCTCAGACAATCAACCCCGCCAATAATAAGCTACTCAAATCCTGGCCAGAACACAGTGAAAGTCAGGTCGAACAGGCATTGGCCACGGCTGATGCGTTATACCATTCAAACTGGTCAAAAGGTGCTATTCAGCCCCGCATGCAGGTGCTGAAAAAAATGGCCGACCTGATAGACGGCCGTGTTGAAGAGCTGGCGAAGGTTGCCAGCGTGGAAATGGGTAAACTGATTGCGCAAAGCCGAAGTGAAGTCGGGCTTTGTGCGCAAATCGCGCGTTACTATGCCGAGAATGCCGAGCGTTTCCTTGCCCCAACCCGTTATCCCAGCGAGCTGGGTGAAGCCTGGGTTGAGCATCATCCGATAGGCGTGCTGGTTGCCGTGGAGCCCTGGAACTTTCCGTATTATCAGCTGATGCGCGTACTGGCCCCCAACCTTGCGGCCGGTAACCCGGTCCTGGTAAAACATGCCAGCAATGTTCCCCACTGCGCCACCTTGTTTGAGCAACTGGTCACTGAGGCCGGCGCCCCACAAGGCACCTGGACAAACCTGTTTGTGAGTAGCGAACAGATCTCAACTCTTATCGCCGATGATCGTGTCCAGGGCGCGGCTTTGACCGGTTCCGAGCCTGCAGGTAGCGCCGTTGCGCAGCAAGCCGGCAAATATCTGAAGAAAACGACCCTTGAGCTGGGCGGCAACGATGTTTTTGTGGTGCTGGA
This sequence comes from Erwinia amylovora, assembly GCF_017161565.1. Lineage (NCBI taxonomy): Bacteria > Pseudomonadati > Pseudomonadota > Gammaproteobacteria > Enterobacterales > Erwiniaceae > Erwinia > Erwinia amylovora. The sequence goes on along the minus strand of NZ_CP066796.1, from coordinate 1,485,369 downwards.
TGACGCTGACCTGGATAAAGCCGTTGCGGCGGGCGCTGAAGCGCGTCTGAGTAACTGCGGACAAGTTTGTACCGCAGCTAAACGCTTTCTGGTGCATGAAAAGGTTGCCGATCAATTCCTCAAGAAATTCACCGCTGCTTTTGAGGCGGTAAAGATCGGCGACCCGCTTGATGAATCCACCACGCTTGGCCCCCTCTCTTCCGCCGAGGCACGCGAGGGGCTGGATAAGCAGGTACAGCAGGCCATTGCTAAAGGTGCAAAACGGGTGCTGGGCGGTGCCCCGGTTGCTGGAGAAGGGTGTTTTTATCAGCCAACCATCCTCACCGACATCAAGCGCAGCAATCCGGCCTATTTCGAAGAGTTCTTTGGCCCGGTAGCTCAGGTTTATGTCGTAAAAGATGATGATGAAGTCGTGCAGCTGGCCAATGATTCTCATTATGGTTTAGGCGGTTCTGTGTTTACCCGAGACATTGCGCGTGGTAAGGCGCTGGCATCACGAATTGAAACCGGCATGGTCTACATCAATTCTGCCACTAATACTTCGGCTGAACTGCCGTTTGGCGGGGTTAAGCGTTCCGGTTTTGGTCGCGAGCTATCTGACCTGGGGATCAAGGAGTTTGTTAACCAGAAACTGGTGGTGGTAAGTAAGGACTGAACGACCCGGGCGCCGCGCGTAACGGCGCGCCCGGGTAACGGTTTATCTCAGGCTTCAAGTCGGGGCGGGTCGTGCGCAGTCTCGCCCCCTTATACTGGTCACTGTGCCGACGTCGCCGCGCTGACATCGGCTGCGCTGTCTGCCTGCTGCTTCTCCGCTTTCCCTTTATCAGCTTCGGCTTTATCTTGTGCAGCCCGCCCTGGCAATGCCGTCCCGGCAGCGGCTTTTTCGAGAGCGGCTTTCTCTGCGGCAGTCTTTTCTGCTTCGGCTTTATCTTGCGGCCGCTGTCTTGGCACTACCGTCCCTGCTGCGGCTCTTTCCAGTGCGGTTTTCGCGGCGGCAGCTTTGTCTGTAGCGGCTTTCTCTACAGCGGCTTTATCAGCAGCCGCTTTTTCGGCCGCGGCTTTCTCTAAAGCGGCTTTATCAGCAGCCGCTTTTTCGGCCGCGGCTTTCTCTGCAGCGGCTTTATCAGCTGCCTCCTTTTCTGCGGTAGCCTTCTCTGCGGCAGCCTGGGCTTCAGCAGCGTTTTCTGCAGCGGCTTTATCGGCAATGGCTTTCTCAGTGGCGACTCTGTCTTCAGCAGCCTTTGCAGCCAGCGCTTTATTGACCGCTGTGTCACTATCGGCTGAATTGGTATCATGGCCAGATGCAGCAGGTTCTGCACGCGCAGATTCAGACACCTGAAGCGGCGTTCCCTGCAATGACTCATTGAGCACCCGAGTGAACCGCTCCCACGAGCAGAAACCGTTGGCATCGGTCGGGCAACCCGCCATATGCAGCGTGACGCGCTGCGGCGGATTACTCAGGGATAGCGGCTGTTCATCGCGCAGTTGCCAGGAGGTTTGATATACATATTCCACTTTGACCAGTTCCCGGTCATTTTTCTTGTCATGCCAACGCTGGAACTGCACCATACCGCCAATTGGCGTCTGCTCATTCTGTCCTGGCAGCTTGTAAGGTTTAAAATCTAACGCACCAAGCAGTGAGGCGATATTCGAATCATGGCCAACCATCAGCGTCACTTTTGGCGCAGTTGCTTTATCCTGGTCGACCAGAACGCTGCGGATGTAATCCACTAGCGGAGCAGCAACTTCACGCGCCACCACGGGCGAAGCGAACAGCGTATCCTGATAGCCATTTTTGATCGCCGCCAGCTCTTGCCACTGGTCGGGCGTTTTGACCAGTCCCCAGGCGACCTGCTCCACCGGCAAGCCTTGGTAATATTGCAGGGTGAATGCGTCCACCAGCGCATTTCCCACCTTCAGAGGGCCTGAAACGCCGGGTTCTTTGCCATTATCTGCCGTGAAGATATTTTGATTGTCACTTGTCAGGTCACACGACTTTTTACCGCTACACGCCGGGGAGTTTTTATAGTTGATGATTTTCTCCAGGCGCTGAAAGGCGGGCTTAAGCGCCAGTTTTTCGCTCTTGCTGTTGATAGCGGTCAACGCCTGTTTGTTGAACTCTTCGCTGCCGTTAGTGATCGCCGGACTGAATATCGGGTCCATGCTACCCATGGCGTCCTGATGCGAAACGGAAATATCGCATCCCGGGAAAGCGCCGGTGATAAAGAACTGTGCGGTAGCAACGGTGCGCTGCAGGCTGTTGGCATAGGCGTGGATGGCGTCAGAACCTGGGCATTCACCCTGTTTCGTTAACCCCTGCTGCTCCAGCCACTCGCGGGTATAACGCCCCATATAGACTTCCAGCACGCCGCCCTTGGTGGTCAGCTGCCCTCCTGGTACATCCCATTTTGGCCAGGCTTTTTGAGTCGCCTGATCCAGCAAGCTGCCATTATCCGCTAATGGCGCTCGCAGATTGTGGCGGCTCATCATCAGCACTTGTTCCAGCTGATAATCACTTTCCGCTGCACGGGCAGAAATGCCTGAAAATGCAGAGAAAACTGCCAACGCGCAAAGACTGAACTTTTTAATCATGTGTGTGTGTTCCATTGATGCGAAGGAAAGAATCTGCTGGCCAGCAAAGCTTGACGCCCGGACAGCCACCCGCAGCTTAATGCCGACCGGGGTTAGCCGCCTCTCCAGAGATAAGACCAGAGGCTCATATCAATCATAAATTAATGAGAATATAGCAGATTCTAAACCGGCGGTTGAGTGGCTTAAAAGGGATAAAAGCAACAAGATGTTTTAAACCCGCTTCTTTTAGCATCAGCGATAAATGTCGGTAGACAGCGTTTAAGCGGCGGGGAATGCGCGTCGTAAGCGCTGTTTTGTTCGCAGCACCAGCAGCGTTGATCCTTAGAAGGGCAAAAGCAAACCCCCAAGCTTTTGCAAGCTCAGGGGCAAATTTGATGGTGGAGGAGTAGAGATTCGAACTCTAGAACGGTTTCCCGTCGCCGGTTTTCAAGACCGGTGCCTTCAGCCACTCGGCCACTCCTCCACAGGGTTACCCGTTAACGGCGTGCTTTCCGCTAACTGACGGGGCGCAGTATAGGGGATGTTTTTGCCTTTGCCAACACTAATTTTAGCTACTTTGTTGATTTTATGAGCATTTGCATCTGAGTGGCAAAAAAATCAGCCCTGGCGAAGGCCGGGATAGTTTTGGACCAGTCCGGGCGGCGGAACGGTTTATTCCGCATAAAGCAAAACGGGCCAGCTTTACGCTGACCCGTTAAATTTGATGGTGGAGGAGTAGAGATTCGAACTCTAGAACGGTTTCCCGTCGCCGGTTTTCAAGACCGGTGCCTTCAGCCACTCGGCCACTCCTCCACGATGGGCGGCACTATAAACATCCGCGCTATGCTTGTAAAGCAGCTTTTGTTTCAGTCGCGCAAATAAAAGCCATTTGGCCCGCATGTGCTGCTTTTATCACCAGACTGATGATAAAAGCAGCAGCAGTGCGCGTAAAGAAGGGTAAAGCGTCTTCCCCCGCCTGGTTGCTCTCCTTATGCTCGCTGGCAGACTTTTCCCTCATTTCGTCATCCTGAGAGGTGCTTTATGGATCACATCGTTTCCTCCACGCGCGCCAGTTCATTACTAAGCACGCACAAAGTTCTGCGTAATACCTATTTCCTTCTCGGCCTGACGCTGGCATTTTCCGCGGTGACCGCCACACTAAGCACCCTTTTTGCCTTACCGGCTCCGGGTTTTATTCTGATGCTGGCCGGTTTTTATGGCCTGATGTTTTTAACCTACCGTCTGGCCAATAGCCCGGGCGGTATTCTCGCGGCATTTGCCTTCACCGGCTTCCTTGGCTACTGTCTCGGCCCGGTTCTGAACAGTTTCCTTTCTGCCGGAATGGGCGACGTCATCGGCCTGGCGTTAGGCGGTACTGCCCTCGTTTTCTTCTGCTGCTCGGCTTATGTTCTGACAACCCGCAAGGATATGTCTTTCCTGTCCGGCATGTTGATGGCTGGCTTTGTCGTCTTGCTCATCGCCGTGGTAGCCAACCTGTTCCTGAATATTCCCGCCCTGCATATGGCGATTAGCGTGCTGTTCGTGCTGTTCTCCACCGGAGCAATCCTGTGGGAAACCAGCAATATCATCCACGGCGGCGAAACCAACTATATTCGTGCCACCGTCAGTCTGTACGTATCAATTTATAACCTGTTCGTCAGCCTTCTTAGCCTGCTGGGGATGTCGCGCAGCAGCTAAACCTAATCCGCTGTCACTCTGGCCCCGTCATTGCGGGGCTTTATTTTTGCTGGAGCAAAAAGGTAAACTTGGCGCGGGCCAACAAGGGTGAGGCAAGAAAGTGCGGTTTAATGGCAAAGAAATAGCGCGCGATGCGCAAGGCTACCTGAAGTCGATCACGGACTGGAGCGAGGATCTGGCGCGGGAACTGGCGGCAGAGGAAAAAATTGAACTGAGTGAAGCTCACTGGGAAGTGGTGCACTTTGTCCGCGCGTTCTATCTGGAGTTTAATACTTCCCCTGCGGTGCGAATGTTGGTCAAAGCGATGGCACAGAAGTATGGTGAAGACAAAGGCAACAGCCGCTACCTTTTCCGCCTCTTTCCCAAAGGCCCGGCTAAACAGGCGACGAAAATTGCCGGGTTGCCAAAACCGGCTAAGTGTCTGTAGGTATTAACCCGTGATGAATCCTTGAGGTAAATCAATGGGATGCCAGGGTTCAGCCAACACTTTATCTACACGGGCACTGCGGGGACCTCCGGCTTTTAGCCACGCCAGCAGCGCCTCAACCCGCGGTGCCTCGCCACAGGCGACGATCTCTACGCTGCCATCATCCCTGTTTTTGGCGTAACCACACAGATCGTTTTTTTGTGCCTCTACCCGGGTGCTGTAACGAAACCCAACGCCCTGCACCCTGCCATGGACCCCTACGCGGATACAGATGATTGTCATTTCCCCCTCCACTGACCAACACTGATTGCTTTTTACCGAATGGCACCGGACAATATCGCCTGATTCTCTGACACTAAGCATAGCAAAATATGACTGTTCGTTTAATTCTTGCCAAAGGGCGTGAAAAGTCCTTACTTCGTCGTCATCCGTGGGTATTCTCCGGTGCCGTAGCCCGTATGGAGGGTAAAGCCCAGCCAGGAGAAACGATTGATGTCTGTGACAGCCAGGGTAAATGGCTGGCGCGGGCTGCATGGTCACCATCGTCCCAGATACGCGCACGCGTCTGGAGTTGGCAGCAGGATGAGTCGATTGATATCGACTTTTTCGTACGCCGACTCAATACCGCACAGCAGCTGCGCGACTGGCTGGCGCAGCGCGATAATCTCGATAGCTACCGCCTGATCGCCGGTGAATCTGACGGATTACCGGGGATCACCATCGACCGTTTCTACCATTTTCTTGTGCTGCAACTGTTATCCGCCGGTGCCGAGTACCAGCGCGCTGCGCTGATTACTGCGCTGCAACGCTGCTACCCGGAATGCGCAATCTACGACCGGTCCGATGTCAGCGTGCGTAAGAAAGAGGGGCTGGAGCTTACACAAGGCGTGGTGCTCGGCGATGCGCCGCCAGCGCTGCTTACTATCACCGAGCACGGTATGAAACTGCTGGTGGATATTCAGACCGGGCACAAAACGGGCTATTATCTCGACCAGCGCGACAGCCGTCTGGCAACCCGGCGCTACGCTGAGGGCCGCCGCGTGCTGAACTGCTTTTCCTATACCGGCGGCTTTGCCGTTTCTGCCCTGATGGGCAACTGTACCGAAGTGATCAGTGTTGATACGTCGCAAACGGCGCTGGACGTGGCGCGTCAAAACGTTGAGTTAAACGGGCTGAACGTTAGCAAAGCTCAGTTTCTGCGCGATGACGTTTTCAAGCTGCTGCGACGCTATCGTGACGAAGGCGAGAAGTTCGATCTTATTATCATGGACCCGCCAAAATTCGTTGAAAACAAAAATCAGCTAATGGGAGCGTGCCGGGGATATAAAGATATTAATATGCTGGCCATGCAGCTGCTTAACCCGGGCGGGATGCTAATGACTTTCTCATGCTCCGGCCTGATGGCAACCGATCTGTTTCAGAAAATCCTTGCGGATGCGGCCACGGATGCCCAGCGTGACGTGCAGTTCATCGAACAGTTTCGCCAGGCCGCCGATCACCCGGTGATCAGCAGCTACCCCGAAGGAATGTATCTGAAAGGTTTTGCCTGCCGCGTCATCTGACTTGAAAATTTTGCTGCCGCCTCCATATAGTGAGTAAATGCAATGTTCCTCAGGAGGTTATGATGATTGCCAGCAAATTTGGTCTTGGACAGCAGGTGCGCCATCAGTTACTCGGTTTTCTTGGTGTCATCGTTGATGTCGATCCGGAATATTCATTAGATGAGATGGATACAGATGATATTGCCGCCAGTGAAGCGTTACGTAGCGCCCCCTGGTATCATGTTGTTATGGAAAATGATGACGGGCAGACGATTCAAACTTACCTGGCCGAAGCTCAGTTATCCTGGGAAGTTCCCGGCGATCACCCGGAACAACCGTCTATGGATGAACTTGCAGCCTCCGTCCGCCGACAGTTACAGGCACCTCGCCTGAGAAACTGATTAAACCCCGCCCTGCGCGGGGTTTTTACCGCCTTTTGTCAGCCCCGGTCGCGGGATCTCGATTTTGGACAGCGATCCATCGCCGCCTGTCATCCCGACTCTTTTACCAGCGCCGCCGCCAGCGCGTTTATCACCGCGACCTGCCGCCATAACGTTTTGCCCTCAATCGCTGTCGTATCCTGCGCCACTTACCGGGTCGTCACCGGTTAACGAAACGCCGACCCTGGCAACGTGCACGGAAATATCCGCCAGTGCGGCATTAACTGCCAGTCCCTGTCGCTTTTGCCCGGCCGCCTGAGCACTAACCGGTATAACCTGATTCCCCGATGCAACAGGAATGGCATTACGCCATAGCCCGGTGGGGCCGGAATATCACTGACCCCTTGCCAGTCAATCGGTATTTGTTGCCAGCAGAATTTCAGCGATCGCCTGGTCACTGATTTTAGCTTTTTTATTAATCCCCTTATCTGCGCTAATTTTGGGTCTTATATCGCGAATAAAAATATAACAAATTTGCATCTCGCGATATTTAGCACAAATAAATATGTTTAAATGTTAATATGCTGCCATACTGAAAGACTTTGATACACTCGTATCTCATATATCGCCGTTCCACTCTGGAGTAACAATGAAGCTGCATATGGCCATCACCGGGTTACTGGCATTGCTGGTGGCTGCAAATTTACAGGCGACAACGTTGAAATTGTCTGCAGATATTGACCTTCTGGTTTTGGACGGACGCAAAATTTCGGGTTCGTTACTCAAAGGGGCAGACGGGCTGGAGCTGGAGCGTGGTGAGCATCAGTTATTGTTTCGAGTGGAAAAAACGGTTAACAATTACCCGGGCGCCCCCGTGAGCTGGACATCCGCTCCCCAGGTCGCCACCTTTGCTGCCGGCACAACATCCGTGTATATCAAGCTGCCGGTACTGCAAACCCTGCGCGAGGCTAAACGTTTCGATCATATGCCGCAGTTTACCCTGAACGATGAGCATGGCGCAGAGGTTGTGACAAAACGTGACCATTTAAGGCTAAAAGAGCACGACAGTTGTGAGCAGGCGATGCGGATATATAATCTGGCGAACAAAGTGGCATCAGTACCCCGCTTTGCCACGCCTTTACCTGTCGGCGCGCAGACTGGCCGCCTGCCTGATATGGCCAGCAGTTTCCAGCCTGCACAACCGGTGCTGCGCAAATGGTTTCTTCAGGTCGATAGCGCCACGCGCCAACATCTTATTATGCTGATGGATGCCCTGCATACCAGTTGATAGCCGTTTAGTTCAGCAGCGACACTCACCACTCTGATTGCTTATTTATTTCCCCCGCCAGCCAACCAGGATAACTGAATGGACCAGACTACCCGCACCATCCAGGCGCAAAAGCATATTGCGCTGGTGGCTCACGACCACTGTAAAAGCTCTCTGATGCAGTGGGTTGGTGTTCATAAAGAGAAGTTACAGCATCATACGTTATACGCCACCGGCACTACCGGCAATCTGGTTCAGCGAGCCACCGGGCTGCCCGTTACCGCCATGCTGAGTGGCCCGATGGGCGGTGACCAGCAGGTGGGCGCGCTCATTTCAGAAGGGCGCATTGACCTGCTCATTTTCTTTTGGGACCCGCTCAACGCCGTACCGCACGATCCGGATGTCAAAGCGCTTCTGCGCCTCGCCACCGTGTGGAACATTCCGGTCGCGACCAATCGCGCCACCGCCGACTTTATCATCCATTCACCGCTATTTGCCCGGCAGCTTGAGATCCAGATCCCGGATTATCAGCGCTACCTGCAACAACGGCTAGAATAATCCCGGGCGTGCAGAGCCTGTCAGGGTTTGCGCAGTGCCGGCACGCCCTGCCTGCTTAATTCATCAACAAATACCGAAGGCGCATTACGCTGGTAGAGTAACCACACCTGCTGCCGGGCACGAGTCATCGCGACGTAGGCCAGCCTGCGCTCTTCTGCGTGCGGGAAGTCTTCAGGAACCGGTAACAGCGCAGCTTCCATTACGGACTCTCTTGCCGCAGCGGGGAAGCCGTCTTTACCCTCCGACAGCCCCAGCACAACCACATAATCAGCCTGTTGCCCCTTACTGGCATGGATTGTCATAAAATCAATATGAAGATTCGGCCAGCGCGTTGCCGCTTTATCCAGCACGTCCGGGCGCAGATGGTGATAACGAGCCAGCAGCAAAATTCGTTCAGTAGGTTTGGCGTACCCACTGATTTTATTCAGCAGCGGCTCCAGCTGCTCTTCGGGCAGCAGCGAGATCGCTTTTTTGTTGCCCTTGCTCAGGCTATTGAGCGGCTTTTTCAGCTGAAAGGGATTGCTTTGTACAAATTTATTGGCCACTTCGCCAATACGTTGATTAAATCGGTAGGTGGTATCCAGCACGCAACGATCGCCGGCACCAAAGTAGTGGTGGAAAGCGGTGGTTAACGTCATTTCAGCACCGCTGAATCGATAGATTGCCTGCCAGTCATCGCCCACCGCAAACAGCGAGGTTTGCGTATTTTGTCGACGTAACGCGGCAAGAAGTGCCGCACGCTGTGGCGAGATATCCTGAAACTCATCGACCAGAATGTGCTTCCACGGGCTGATAAAGCGCCCCTTATCAAGAAGGTTTACCGCCTGATGAATAAGCCCGGCGAAATCGACAGCGCCCTCTTCTTTCAGCGCGCCTTTCCAGGCCTTTATTAAGGGAGCCATTAATTTTACGCGCTTAATAAAAAGTAACCGTACCTCTTCCGGGGCTGTTTCAATCATCGCCGCCTGAGCCCCGCCGTGCATGCGCATCAGTCCCAGCCAGCTTTCCAGCCGGACAGCAAGCCGCCGCGCCAGGCGCTCGTCCTGCCAGAAACGCCCGTCGGACAGATCCCATTTAAGTTCATCAGTCAGCCACTGACGCCAACCATTGGCCTGGGCTTTTTTCTCATCACATTGCTGGCGCCAGGCGTTAATGAGCAGCGACTGCCGCTTGTCAGTATCGGTTTCCAGCCTGCTGATAGTTGGAGACTTATTGCTGCCCTGGCGAATGATATGCAGCGCCAGCGCATGAAACGTGCGCGCCTGCAAGTCCTCCGCCCCCAGACGCGCCCGAATGCGGTCGTCCATCTCTTCCGCTGCCTGACGGCCAAAGGCCAGCAGCAGGATCTGCCCGGCGCTGGCCTGCCTGCGCATCATCAACCAGCCTGCACGCGCTACCAGCACCGAAGTTTTCCCACTGCCTGCCCCTGCCAACACCAGCACCGCGTCTTCACCGTTGACCACTGAGCGCGCCTGCGAGGCATTAAGCGGGGACGTCTCTACCTGATTAAAGAAACCGGCATACTGCTCCAGCATACGCTCCGTCCAGTCGTCGTTACGCTGTTTGCGCTGGCATTCCCCCTCGTTAAGCCACTTCTGGCAGAAGTGGTAAGTGCTGCGGCAGTTGTCAAATTCCTCCAGCCGCTCAACCGGCAGCGGGATCGATGCGAAGGCTTGATGTATGGCCTGCTGCCAGCCAGTTATGTCGCTGCGCGTCAGCCACTTGTCCTGACGTTCCGCCTGTTGAATCTGGTGCTGCTGCGCGGCGAGCACCGTGGCGGAAACGTCACTCATTTCCCTGCTCCACTGCTGCCATAACTGGTTAAGATGATGATAGAAGCGTTGAGTCTCACTCCATTCGGTGCCGTGCAGTCGCACGACCTTACCGTCCGGCAGCGTGAACTCCAGCTCGCCCCAAACCAGTCCGCGTTTGCATTTTATCGCCAACAGCTGATTGAAAGGGATCACATATTCATGCTTTTCACCGCTGACCTCGACGCCCGCGGTTAGCAGCCGCACCCGGTTATAAGGGTGTTGCGCCAGATGTTTACCCAACGATGTTGCTTTAAGTTCCATTCAGTTGCCCTGGCCGCGTTTATTTAAATCATCCAACAGTTTAACTGGCTGGAGTATACCTCTCCAGCACCTGAACGCGGTACAATCAATGCATTGTCGCTAAATAACCATTGATTACAGAGAGGTAACCTGCCATGCGTACGGTATTGAATGTTCTGAATTTTGTGCTGGGTGGTTTCCTTACTACCCTCTCCTGGCTGATAGCAACGGTGGTCAGTATTATCTGCATTTTCACGCTGCCACTGACGCGTTCATGTTGGGAAATCACCAAACTGTCGCTGCTGCCTTATGGCAATGAAGCGATACACGTTGATGAGTTAAATCCCGCCAGCAAAAGTGCGCTACTGAACTCGGGTGGTACACTGCTGAATATACTCTGGCTGCTGTTTTTTGGCTGGTGGTTGTGCGTAATGCACATCATGGCGGGTATCGCACAGTGCCTGACCATTATTGGTATTCCGGTGGGGATAGCCAATTTCAAAATTGCCACTATTGCTCTGTGGCCGGTGGGCCGTCGGGTGGTTTCAGTCGAAGTGGCTCGGGCAGCACGAGAAGCTAATGCCCGTGCCCGCTTCCGCTAAGAGAGCAATATGTTCATGGTGATCGACAACTTGCGCCGCCGCGCTTACAACAGTGCCTGGCTATACCCTATTCGAATTACCCTGGCACTGGCCGGAACCGCTTTTCTACCCTGGTGGCTGGATCAGGTAATCTGGACCATTCCGCTGACGCTGGGCGCAGTGGCAGCAGCGCTGACCGATCTTGACGACCGTCTGAGTGGCAGATTGCGCAACCTCATCATCACGCTGATCTGTTTTTGTATTGCTTCCGTTTCGGTCGAACTGTTATTCCCCTATCCCTGGCTGTTTATTATTGGCCTTGCTATGTCTGGTTGGGGATTTATTTTGCTGGGGGCCCTGGGCCCGCGCTATGCGACCATCGCCTTCGGGGCGCTACTGATCGCTATCTATACCATGCTGGGGATTGATCTGTTTCCACAGTGGTATGTGCAACCTGCCCTGCTGCTATTGGGCGCGGTCTGGTACAACCTGCTGACGCTGGCAGGGCATCTGTTGTTTCCCATTCGCCCGTTGCAGGAGAGCATCTCGCGCTGCTTTTACCTGTTGGCCGGTTACCTTGAAGCTAAGGCCAGCCTGTTTGACCCCGACCTTGGAGACGACGATCGTCAGACGCTGGTCGATATGGCAATGGCTAACAGCCAGCTGGTGATGCAGCTGAATCAGGCTAAAGCTTCAATTCAGTCGCGGCTGCGCGGTGACCGCGGGCAACGGGGCACGCGGCGCACCCTGCATTACTATTTCGTCGCGCAAGACATCCATGAACGCGCCAGCTCATCCCATGTCCAGTATCACGCGCTGCGTGAAGCATGGGGGGACAGCGATATCCTGTTCCGCTTTCAGCGCCTGTTGACGCTCCAGGCTCAGGCATGCCAGCAGCTTTCGCGCACTATCCTGCTGCGTGAGCCCTGGCATCACAATCCCCATTTTGATCGGGTCTTTGCCCGTCTTTACGCCGCCATGCAGCGTCTGGCAAGCCAACAGCCCGGCAGCAGCGAAGTTAAAGCGATGAACTACCTGCTTAACAATCTAAAAGCGATTGATGCCCAGCTGGCAACCATAGAATCTGAACAAATTCTGGCTGAAGGGAGCGCACAGCATAATCATACGCTTTCAAGCGAAGGTCTGACTGGCTGGAGCGATATTCGCTTACGTCTGAGCCGTCATCTCAGCCCGGAGTCGCCGTTGTTTCGTCATGCGGTTCGCCTTTCGCTTTTATTGTGTACCGGGTACGGCCTGATCCAAATTATCGATCTTAATCACGGGTATTGGATATTGTTGACCAGTTTGTTTGTCTGCCAGCCAAACTATAACGCCACGCGTCGTCGCCTGGCGCTACGCATTATCGGCACGCTGGCGGGGATAGTGCTTGGGTTGCCGCTATTATGGCTGGTGCCTTCAACTGAGGGGCAACTCATACTGATCGTCGTCTCCGGGGTGCTTTTCTTTGTTTTCCGCCATGTCCAGTATGCTCATGCAACAACGTTTATCACCCTGCTGGTATTATTTTGTTTTAACCTGTTGGGTGAAGGCTTTGAAGTAGCGATACCGCGTATTGTTGACACGCTTATCGGCTGCGGCATCGCCTGGCTGGCTGTGGCCTTTATCTGGCCTGACTGGCATTTTCGTCGGCTTCCTGCCGTGGCCGGACATTCGTTATATGCAAACTGCCGTTATCTGGACGCGATTATGTTGCAGTACCAGCAAGGCAAGGATAATGGTCTGGATTATCGTATTGCACGGCGCGATGCCCACAATGGCGATGCTGAACTGGCCTCAGTAGTGTCTAACTTGTCAGTTGAAAATAAAGCGGGCCTCGCCCTCCGTGAAACGGCTTTCAGGCTGTTATGCCTCAATCATTCATTTCTCAGCTATATTTCTGCCCTGGGAGCACACCGTGAAAAGCTGGAAAATGCCGCCCTGCTCCAGCTGATGGATGACACCGTAAGCTACGTTAATGATGTTCTGCATACTGAAACAGTGGACGCGAACAAGACGAAACAGATGATGGACAGCCTGGCCGCGCGTATTCAGCAAAGCGAGACTGATACGGAAACGAAAGAGCCACTGGTGTTGCAGCAGCTGGGCCTGCTGGTGGCTCTTTTACCGGAGATTGCAAAGCTAAAAAACGATCTCTCACTGCGCGGCTAATTTCCTGAATGCTGCTTATTTGCTTCCCACTGCGCATGTTGGTGAAACCAGCTGCGCAGCTCTTCTTTCACCGCCAGCGGCAGCGCTTCGTAATGCCGTCCGACTATGGCACCTTGCAGTGCCAGAAGTACGGTTAGCCCCAAATTTTTGTTACATGCGTGAAGTCGGAGCCAGCTGCGCTTCGCACCCTGCTGTACCAACATTTCAATACTGGAAATACCGACCTGACGCAGAAGCATCTCCATACGAATGCCCATATTGGGTAAATCCTTGAGTCTGCGGTTGTTTTGCCGGTCCTCCTGCTGCCTGCGCGCGCCCAGCAGACAGAGCTGCGAGAATGCCAGCAGCAGGTCATTGTCGGACCATAGCGCCCGGTCAACACGATAATAGTTCAGCTCTACCGGCACGCCGCGCTTGTTCAGGCTTAGGGCTTCCATCCTGCGCTCGGTTATGTAGGGCTGCACCTGCTCACAGGCGCGCAAATACAATTCCCCCTCTGCCACCACCGCAAAAACAGTTTTCTCCACTGACAGGCAATATCCGCCAAACTGTGTACGTGACTTGACTTCACCAAGCCCGGCCAACCGCTGTTTAGCCTCTTCCGTCTTACGCCTTGAACAATCCATGATCTCTCCCTGTATCGAATAGAAAATGCGTATATCCCTCTCCAATTTGCGTTTTAGAAAGTATGCAATCTTCATTACGGGTTCAATCAATAAATCGCCTCCGGCTGGTTTACATTGTGATTTTGCGAGACGTTACGAAAAAACGTCTGGCAACAGTGAAATGCGCTGGTAACTGCCGAATTTTGTACAGAGCGCCACCGTTTACTTCTGCCATGCAGGGCTGTAGAAAAATTGTAGGTACGCGCGTTTATGACATCCGCCTTAAGGCTAAACGGTGATGATTAGCAATACCTTGCTTTGGGATCGCATACGGCGTGGACGGTGATATTTAATAATACATCTGAAGTTGTTTATAGCGATGTCGCGCATACACAGAGGTAAGGCAAATGATGTCCGCATGGGTTTGTTAATCCAGCACTATCGATTATTGCTCACCGCGTGAACAAGATAGCGCCGCCTTAACAGGCACAGGGGACAATGGATCGACTGAATCAACCCGGTTTGGCGCTTTAAAACCTGAGATTAAGGTTGATCTTTACTCAACCGCACTATACTGTATATCCATACAGTCAACTGGTGAGCGAAGACCTTATGCGTACTCATTTCATTAAAAATCAATCCGTCAAATGCAATCAGCACGTTTCAACATCGGTGATCCCTACATCGGTCTGTGCCAACGGCCTGATCAGCGAACTAATTTATAATGAGGATCACCCTGGTATGACGCAGTTATTGCTGCTGCCGCTGTTGCAGCAACTGGGTACGCAATCTCGCTGGCAATTATGGCTAACGTCACAACAGAAACTCAGTCGCGACTGGTTACTGCGTTCCGGGCTTCCTTTGGACAAAGTGATGCAGTCACCCTATTGCGGTGCCATTACTACCGTAGAGGCGATGATCCGAGCCTTACAAACGGGGAACTATAGTGTTGTTTTGGGCTGGCTGGCGGAAGAAATATCTGAGACTGAGCGTAAGCGTTTGCAGCAAGCAGCTAAGTCTGGCCAGGCGTTGGGGCTGATTATGAGATCGGAATGCAATGATTCGCCGTCAGTCGGACCTTTAAATGGCTTAAGAATTCAATCAAGTTTGTATCATTAAGTAAAAACGAAAGTTTTCTAATAAATTTTTTTCAACAAACCTCTACCGTGTGACGGATTTAGTCAGGGCGCGGCGGGACAATGGTTTAGCTGTTATTCGTGACCCTTTTTTTAGCAAAAAATTCACTCTTAAATGTTAAAATTTGTGTATGAAGCCCTTTTTTTTTGCTGAGCATCATCACATCGTACTTGTAAGTTTGCTGGTACGTTGTAGACTTTAGCTCGCCAGGGTGCTCAATAACCTCCATTTTTTGGAAGAGTCATAATCGAGCTCAACAACCCGGCGAAGGATTAAACCAAAGAGCTAATTTTAAGCTCATTGCCTATTTGGATGATAACGAGGCGCAAAAATGAAAAAGACAGCTATCGCAATTGCAGTGGCACTGGCTGGCTTCGCTACCGTAGCGCAGGCCGCCCCTAAAGATGACACCTGGTACACCGGTGGTAAGCTGGGCTGGTCTCAGTACCATGATACTGGTTACTACGGTAACGGTTACGAAAACAACGATGGCCCAACTCACGAAAGCCAACTGGGTGCTGGTGCATTCCTTGGCTATCAGGCTAACCAGTACCTTGGTTTCGAGCTGGGCTATGACTGGCTGGGCCGTATGCCTAACAAAGGCGACGTCACCAACGGTGCCTTCAAAGCTCAGGGCATTCAGATGGCAGCCAAGTTAAGCTACCCAATAGCTGACGATCTGGACGTGTACACCCGTCTGGGTGGTATGGTATGGCGCGCTGACGCAACTCAGACTAACCCAACCTATGGTCGCATCAGCAACCACGATACCGGTGTTTCTCCACTGGCAGCCGTTGGTGTTGAATATGCAGTGACCAAAAACTGGGCAACCCGTCTGGACTACCAGTGGGTTAACAACATTGGTGATGCAGGTACCGTTGGTGCGCGTCCTGACAACTCTATGCTGAGCGTTGGTGTTTCCTACCGTTTCGGCCAGGATGAAGCAGCGCCAGTTGTTGCTCCAGCGCCAGCTCCGGCTCCAGTTGTAGAAACCAAGCGTTTCACCCTGAAGTCTGACGTGCTGTTCACTTTCAACAAATCTACTCTGAAACCAGAAGGTCAGCAGGCTCTGGATCAGCTGTATACTCAGTTGAGCAATCTGGATCCTAAAGATGGTTCTGTTGTTGTACTGGGCTACACTGACCGTATCGGTTCAGAGCAGTACAACCAGAAACTGTCTGAGAAACGTGCTCAGTCTGTAGTGGACTACCTCGTCTCTAAAGGCATCCCTTCTAACAAGATCTCTGCACGTGGCGAGGGTAAATCTAACCCTGTTACTGGCAACACCTGTGACAGCGTGAAAGGCCGTAAAGCCCTGATCGACTGCCTGGCGCCAGACCGTCGCGTAGAGATTCAGGTTAAAGGCATCAAAGACGTTGTGACCCAGCCACAGGCTTAAGTCGCTTCGTTTTGAAAAAACCCCGCAGCGGCGGGGTTTTTTTTTGTTTGAATAAGTGCACTAAAGGGCAAGGCCAGGCCGTTTTCGCTTCAGGGTTTACCGAGGATTGCCTGCAAATCTTGCTTCAGCGAAGACATTTGACTGGCATATTGCTCTTTGCGCTCGGCATCTTCTATTAACTGCACGATGGTTTCAGATAACGTACTGTCCCGACGTTGAGCCAGCGCGGCCAGACGTTGCCACACCAGATATTCCAGATCTATCGACTTCTTGCGGGTATGCTGATGTTCTGCGTTGAAATGACGCTTACGCCGTGCACGGATAGTCTGTTTCATCCGGTTTTCCAGCGCCGGACTCATATGCAGGGTTATCCACTGCAACACATCAATCGGCCGGTTCTCCATTTGCAACAGTTCGTCGACGGCTTCCTGCGCCGCGCTTGATTCGATATAGCGCGTAATCAATTCACCTTCACGATGTTTTTTGACCAGGTATTTCCATTTCCACCCGCTTTCAAGATTTTCCAGCTGTTGATATTTCATCGGGATCTCATGCTGACTATATAACCGTTTAAGAATAACAGTTTTTTTTCATGTGGCCTCAAAGAAAACAGAGTCAGGCTCAGGATTATGACATCAGCCCGCAGCAAAGCACATGTCTTCGGTGCTTAACGGGACTGAATCAAGTATAATGCCGCTTTTATTCTTTTCAGAAAAAACGATAACTTTGACCAACTACCGATTAGAGTGGCGCGCCCTACAGCCCAATACCGAACGCTTCCAGCACCTGTCTTTGCAAAACCAGGCCACCGACGCCGCTTGCTTTGACGCCGTTCAGCCAAGGCTGTGTAATGGCCTGAATCTGTTACTGCAAACCCGGGCAAAAGTGCCGTTAATGCTGGTCAAAAGTCCCGAAAGCGCTGTCTACCTGACGTTACTGCAGAATATGTTGTCTTCGATGGCAGAGAGTAATGAAGACGCTTCGCCGACGATCTGGGGTGGACGTTATGAAGTCTCGTCACGCCAGGTCAGCTTTCATAAGGCGCAAGCAGTCAGTGATAATTTCGCCAGCGAAGGGGGCATCTGTCAGGCTGACTGGATCGAACCCGAGCAGCTTTTTGGTTGCGTGCGCGTCCATCAGTCCACCATTTCCCTGACGCCTGGCGTCATTCACCGCGTCAACGGCGGCGTACTGATCCTGTCTCTGCGTACCCTGCTTGCACAGCCGTTAATGTGGCTGCGTCTGAAACGGATCCTCGTCAATCAACGATATGACTGGCTTTCCCAGGACGAAACCCGTCCTCTTCCGCTGGATATTCCATCAATGCCTGTGCAGTTCCGCCTGGTACTTATCGGTGAGCGCGATGCTCTGGCCGACTTCCAGGATATGGAGCCTGAGCTGGCCAGCATGTCACTATACAGTGAGTTCGAGGATAATATTCAACTGGCAGATGATGAAGATTTCAATCATTGGCTGATGTGGGTACAAAGCGTTGCAGAAAGTCTTGATTGCCCTGCTCCTGCCGCTGATTTGTGGCCGGTTTTGATCCGTGAAGCTGCACGTTACACCGGCGACCAGGATACGCTCCCGCTGGACCCGGAGTGGTTAGGACGTCAGCTTCAGGAGGCCGCGCTGTACAGTAACGGCGTTACCCTGAATGCGGAAAACCTGCAGGATGCCCTGAACACCCGCGAATGGCGGGAGGGCTTCCTGGCCGAACGGATGCGCGATGAAATCCTGCAGGAACAAATTCTGATCGAAACTGAAGGCGAGATGATTGGTCAGATTAATGCCCTGTCAGTGATGGAGTTTCCCGGGCATCCGCGTGCGTTTGGTGAACCATCGCGCATCAGCTGCGTGGTGCACGTTGGCGATGGCGAGTTCACTGACGTGGAGCGTAAGGCCGAGCTTGGCGGCAATATTCATGCTAAAGGCATGATGATCATGCAGTCCTGGCTGATCGCAGAGCTGGAGCTTGAGCAGCAGCTGCCGTTTTCAGCATCACTGGTATTTGAACAGTCCTATTCAGAAGTCGATGGCGACAGCGCTTCGCTTGCTGAACTCTGTGCACTTATCAGCGCCCTTGCGCTACAACCAATTAACCAGCAGATTGCGGTGACAGGTTCCGTCGACCAGTTCGGTCGCGTGCAGCCCGTAGGCGGAGTGAATGAAAAAATTGAAGGTTTTTTCCACATCTGCAATCAACGTACGCTTAGCGGCAATCAGGGTGTCATCATCCCTGCCGCCAACATTCGTCATCTTTCGCTACAGCAGGAAGTGGTTGATGCTGTGCGTGAGGGTAAATTCCATCTGTGGGCGGTATCAAGTGTTGATGAAGCCCTGCCGTTGTTGACCGGCAAAGAATGGGATAAGGAGCAGGGTCCCTGCCTGCTCCAGTCTATACAGGAGCGCATCGCACAAATTACCTTGCAGGATGCCCGGCACCGTCCGTGGCCCCAGCGCTGGTTTAACTGGTTCAATCGAAGTTGATCGGACTTGTTCTGCTTACAACTGTAAGCTCAGATGCAAAAAATTACTTAAATAAGGCATAGTTAGAATATGGTTGATAAACGCGATTCCTATACAAAAGAAGACCTGATTGCTTCAGGTCGCAGTGAACTTTTTGGCGCAGGTGGCCCGCCATTGCCATCTGGTAATATGTTGATGATGGACCGCGTGGTTAAAATGACCGAAGACGGCGGCAACTATGACAAGGGCTTTGTTGAAGCAGAACTGGATATCAACCCGGACCTGTGGTTCTTCGGCTGCCATTTCATCGGCGACCCGGTAATGCCTGGCTGCCTGGGTCTTGATGCCATGTGGCAGCTGGTTGGTTTCTACCTTGGCTGGTTAGGTGGTGAAGGGAAAGGCCGCGCGCTGGGCGTGGGTGAAGTGAAGTTCACAGGCCAGGTGTTGCCAACGGCAAAGACAGTTTCCTACCGCATTCATTTCAAGCGCGTAATCAACCGCAAGCTGGTAATGGGCGTGGCTGACGGTGAAGTGCTGGTTGATGGCGAAGTGATTTACACCGCCAGCGATCTGAAAGTTGGCCTGTTTAAAGATACCGCCGCCTTTTGACAGGACGTTATCCTGCACAACAGGCAAACGAAAACCTCCGCAGCAGCGGAGGTTCTTCCTTTTCGATAACAGGCGTTACGCGGTAACCGTCCTGTCCTCCATGGCCTGTCGCCAGCCTCCCAACCAATGAGATCGAGCATCCAGCAATTGATAAGGACACATCTCCTTTGAGCGCCCGGTAATCCCTGCGTGATAACCTCGAGAATGTGCCCGATCAAGACGGTCTCGTTTCTGTCTCTTCATGCCGCGTTTCCCTCATTTTAGTCTGGTGGAATCAGGTGGAAAGAAAACAGTGGTTACTTAACGAGCAACCACGCTTAATTTCTACCTCGACTGACCACAAAAATCAACGCACAAATTTCACTCCAGTGTCATTTTTGTGAAACGCGCTTAGATTTTTTCTGGCCGGTTAAAGGGTGTAATAAAAATGCAGCACTTTGATTAGAAACAAAAAAACCTTTGATTGTGCAGCCATATCAATGCGCAACAATCAAAGGTTTAGCCTGGTTAATTAACTGGCTATTGTTGGCGAATTATCTCATTAGCCACCTGCACCGCTACCCGTTGCCAGCCTGCGGCAAGCGTTCTGACCAGATCGTCATAACCATCTTCTTTCTGCGGCAGCGTCATATTAAATGGCTGTTTAAACAGTTTGCCGTTGTGTTCGAGGATCCATTCACCTCTGACTACCGCGTGACCATCATAACGGCCGTGAAAATCATGGACGGAAACGGTCAGCGTGTCATGCTGCTGGCCAGGTTGCGCAGAGGAGATCAACGCCCCCGGCAATGCGGCACTGAGATTGCCGATCAGCGTTTGTTGTAACTGCTGGTCCAGCGGACTGGCCCACTGATTATTCGCAGCAATAACGTACTGCACATCATTGCTTTGGTAAACCACACCATTACCTGCCAGATAATCAGGTACCGTTACCCGCTCGACCCAAAGCGGTTGTGTAACCGAGGGACTGCTGACGGCAGCGCGGGTCGCCGCCATCGGTAGCTGGTAATAAACCGTTTTCGGGGTTTCGCTACAGGCACTTAGCAGCAGGGCCAGAGCTAAGGGGATCCATTTCATCATTATTTCGCTCTCTTCGGCTGTGGGTCCCGGCCAGGTTCAGCTTCAAACACCAGCGCGTTACTTTTGTTGTTCAGCGTCTTCAGTACCGGCTGTAACTCGCGCAGTACCTGATCGAGGCGCTGCATATCGCCCACCATTTTGTTATAGGCTGGCGAACCAGGCTGGAAGCCCTTCATACTTCGATTCAGCTCACGCAAGGTGCTCTGCATATCTGCAGGTAGCTCTTTCATCGACTGGCTGGAAGTAAGCTGGTTAAGATTATCCAGCGTTTTTTGCAGCTCTTTAAGCGTACGCTGGCTCTCTTTCAGCGTGCCTGCGGCTTCATTCAACAGTGGGTTCAACGGAAGGTGGTTAATCTTGTCCAGTGATTCCATCAACTTCTGCTGAATTTGCGCCAGACCGCCACTCGCCGTGGGGATCACACTATATTGGGCAAAGGTCGCCGGACTGGAGACCGGTTTAGCGTTATTATAGAAATCCAGGTCAATATATAGCGCCCCGGTTAGCAGGTTAGCAGACTTTAGCGAAGCGCGCAGACCGGCAGCGACGCCATCTTTCAGATGCTGCTCAAAGTTGAAATCTGTACCAAGCTGAGTCTTGAAACGATCTGGCTCAATGCGGATCAGAACCGGAATGCGGAAATCATTATTCAGACGCTGGGCGATGCCCGGCATGGTGAAGGGGACTTCTGCCACTGTTCCGAGGCGAATGCCACGGAATTCAACCGGCGCACCTTTCTGCAGGCCACGAACTGAATCATTAAAGAACAGCAGGAAATCTTTATGTACGCTGTACAGCGAGTCCTGAATGCTGCGCTGGTCATTGAACAGACGGTATTCCGCTTTGTTTTCTGCCGAGGTGCCGGACTCCCATCCATCGGGGATATCGAAGCTGACCCCACCGCTGAACAGCGTGGTCAGCGATCCCATTTCGACGCGCATTCCGGAAGCAGACATATCCACCGCAATGCCGCTGTCTTTCCAGAAACGGACATTGGTAGTCACCAGCCGATCGTAGGGTGCCGCAATAAACAGCTGATAGGTCATCATGCGCTTATCAGCATCAAAAGCGCTGGTCTCTACCGACCCCACTCGATAACCACGGAAAAGCACCGGATCGCCAGCTTTCAGCTGCCCGGCTTTCTCGCTGTCCAGGGTAATACGAATGCCTTTGGCATCCGGGGGTGCCAGCGGCGGCGTGTCTAACAAGGCATATTGCTCCGCTTTCTCTTCTTTCGCGCCTGGCTGTAGCTCAATATACACACCGGATAGCAGCGTACCCAGCCCGGTAACCCCTTCGCTGCCTATCGCCGGTTTCACCACCCAAAAAGCACTGTCCGAGCGCAAAAGTTTTTCCATGCCGGAATTGAGCCGTGCCTTTATTTCCACATGATGCAAATCGTCAGTCAGAACGGCGCTTTCAACCACTCCGACATCAACGCTGCGACTTTTGATCTTAGTTTTCCCGCCTTCGATACCTTCGGCATTGGTGGTGATTAAAGTCACCTCCGGCCCCTGATGGCTGAAATGGTAAAAAATGATCCATGCCCCGATCAGCACGGTAACAAGGGGGATGATCCACACCGGTGACCAGCGTTTGATCTGATCCACCCTGGCGGTCGCGTGGTTATTGTCCGTCACTTGCAGGCTCCTCAGCACTCTTTTCTCTAACCCGGTCCCAGGTGAGACGGGGATCAAACGTAATTGCGGCAAACATTGTCAGGATCACCACCAGCGCGAATAACAGCGCACCGATAGCGGGATAGATATTCATTAATCGTCCAATGCGAACCAGGGCTGACAGCACGGCGATAACAAAGACATCAATCATCGACCAGCGCCCGACAAACTCCACCACTTCGTAAATTTTGTGCATACGTTCGCTGTCCTGGCCATTACTGCTCTGCCCGTTGGCATCCCAGCATAACCAGCCAATGGCGATCATTTTTAACGACGGCACCATGATGCTGGCGATGAAAATCACCAGCGCCACCGGATAGGAGCCTTCGCTCCACAGCAGAATGACGCCAGCCATAATGGTTGAAGTGATTTTATTGCCAAGCGCTTCAGTGATCATTATTGGCATCAGGTTGGCCGGGATATAGAGCAGCATCGAGGTCAACAGTAACGCCAGCGTCCACTGCAGGCTGTGTTTGCGCCGGGGATGACCGCGGGTTTCACAACGCGGACAGGCTAACGTGTCCCCCGGCAGCACTGCGGTACAGCAGCGGCAGGAGCGCAACCCCTGACGCAAGCCGCTTACCCCTGGCTGCGGCTTAACGGGCAGCGATGGCAAAGGGCCAATCCGCAACCACAGGTTGCGGCGGTCGATACACTGAAATGCCCGGAGTTGCAGCAGGCAAAACAGGCACCAGGGAATAAAGCTGGTGCCAATGCCAATATCGCCGTAGGCCATCAGCTTAACAAAGCTCACCAGTACCCCGGCGAGGAAAATCTCGGCCATGCCCCAGTTTTTGAGATGAAACAGCACTCGCGCCATCGCACGTTTCAGCGCCAACGGTATACGCGCTGAATTTACCAGCAGCAGGATCGTCAACATACAGAAGGCAGGAACCCCCTGAACAAAAAGCAGAAACATCGTGGCCAGACTGCTGTAGCTGTCGCTCACCATTACCTGAGGTATGCGGACCAGCGTGATCTCGCTGCTCAGTCCCGCAACCTGCATATTAATGAAAGGAAACAGATTTGCCAGCACTAACATAATCAGCGCTGCCAGTGCGTAGGCAGTAGGCCGCTTACGCGGCTCAACCCAGTTAGACTGAAGTGTGGTATGACAACGCGGGCAGCTCGCCTTGCTGCCCGGCCGGATGTCGGGCAACTGTGTCATCAGGTCACACTGCGGACAAAGCATCCATTGATGCGTATGGTGCGACGAACACATATTTCACCCTCTGTCTTGCTAGCCGCCGTTTTGTAACGACTCCAGATATTCCCAACGTTCGAAAGCGACTTCCAACTCCTGCTCACAGCTCGCCAGCGCATCCAGCACCGGTTGAGTGAGGTCACGAGGCTGATTGAAAAAGTTCGCATCTGCAACCTGAGCTTGATAAGCGTGCAGTTTCGCTTCCAGCTCTTCCATCTTCTTCGGCAGCTGCTCCAGCTCCCGTTGCAGGTTGTAGCTTAACTTAGCTGACGGTTTTTTTACCGTCTCCTGTTTCGCACTGGTCTGTGGCGTGGCGACATTGCTGACATTGGCCGCAGCGCGATTCTCCTTCCAGGCACGGCGTTGCAGCTGCGCATCATGATAACCACCGACAAAGGCTCCGATATCGCCGTTTCCTTCGAAGATCCAGCATTCGGTTACGGTATTATCAACAAACTGGCGGTCGTGGCTCACCAGCAGAACCGTGCCCTGATAGCCATCAATTAATTCTTCCAGCAACTCAAGCGTTTCCACGTCGAGATCGTTGGTGGGTTCATCGAGGATCAGCAGGTTGCTCGGCTTCAGAAACAGTCGCGCCAGCAGCAGGCGGTTACGCTCCCCGCCTGATAACGCACGCACCGGCGTCATGGCGCGTTTGGGATGGAACAGGAACTCCTGCAGGTAACCCAGAACGTGGCGCGGCTTGCCGTTGACCATCACTTCCTGTTTACCTTCCGCCAGGTTGTCCATCACGGTGCGATCCGGATCCAGTTCGGCGCGGTGCTGGTCGAAATAAGCCACTTCCAGTTTGGTACCAATGTGTACCCGTCCGCTGTCCGCTTTTAGCTGATCGAGCATCAGTTTCAGCAGCGTGGTTTTACCGCAGCCGTTAGCGCCAATCAGGGCAATTTTATCCCCACGCTGCACCTGACGTGAGAAATCACGCACCAGCTGCTTCCCGGCAATGGCGTAACTGACGTTTTCCAGTTCGAAGACAATCTTGCCGGAGCGGCTCGCTTCTTCTACCTGCATGTTGGCTTTACCCATCACTTCGCGGCGCTCAGAACGTTCACGACGTAATGCCTTCAATGCGCGCACGCGTCCTTCATTACGCGTGCGACGCGCCTTAATGCCCTGACGGATCCACACTTCTTCCTGAGCCAGCTTGCGGTCAAATTCGGCGTTTTGCATCTCTTCAACGCGCAGCGCTTCTTCTTTGCTGGTCAGGTAGAGGTCATAATCGCCCGGCCATGAAACCAGTTTTCCGCGATCGAGATCGACAATGCGCGTTGCCATGTTGCGGATAAACGAGCGGTCATGCGAGATAAAAATGATGCTACCCTGGAAGGTTTTCAGGAAGGTTTCCAGCCAGTCGATGGTTTCAATGTCGAGGTGGTTGGTTGGCTCATCGAGCATCAGCACTTTTGGATTGCTCACCAGCGCGCGCCCGAGCGCCGCCTTACGCAGCCAGCCACCAGAGAGCGACGACAGCTGTGCGTCGCCATCAAGACCAATCTGTTTCAGCACATCATCAATACGGCTTTCCAGCTGCCACAGATTCTGATGATCCAAAATTGCCTGTAGCCGGGACATCTCATTGAGATTTTTGTCGCTTGGATCTTCCATCACCAGGTGGGAAATAGCGTGATAGGCTTTCAGGTGCTCTGCCTGTTCCTCAACGCCTTCGGCAACAAAGTCATACACCGAACCCTGTACGTTACGTGGCGGATCCTGCTGCAAACGCGCAACAACCAGATCCTGCTCGTAAATAATGCGCCCGTCATCCAGCGGCTGTTCGCGGTTGATGATTTTCATCAGGGTGGATTTGCCCGCCCCGTTGCGCCCGACCAGACATACGCGCTCATTTTCTTCGATATGCAGTTCTGTGTTGTCCAATAGCGGTGCGTCGCTGAATGAGAGGTAAGCGCCGTGAATACTGATAAGTGACATAAAAGCTTATTCCTTACCGGCGTGAGTAATCAGCCAGCAGTTATGAATTTGACGGTTGCGGGCAAAATCCTGCGACTGCGTTTTGGCGGTGATCTCGTTAGCCACGAGGCCCAAAGCTGCCAGCCCGGCGAAGTCCATTTTGAAACCGCGTTTATTGTTAGAGAACATCACGGTGCCATTTTTGCGCAGCAGACGTTTTAAGTCCTTCATCAACTCCAGGTGATCGCGCTGAACATCAAAGCTTTCTTCCATCCGTTTGGAGTTAGAGAAAGTGGGTGGGTCGATGAAAATCAGGTCAAACTGCTCGTCGGCCTCGCGCAGCCAGCTCAGGCAGTCAGCCTGCATCAGACGATGCTGACGCCCGGAGAGGCCGTTCAGGCGCATATTGCGTTCTGCCCACTCCAGATAGGTGCGCGACATATCAATGGTGGTGGTACTGCGTGCACCGCCGAGGCCAGCATGCACGCTGGCGCTGCCGGTATAAGCAAACAGATTGAGGAAATCTTTGCCCTTGCTCATCTGCCCCAGCATTTTACGTGCGATACGGTGGTCAAGGAAGACGCCGGTATCGAGATAATCAGTCAGATTAACCCACAATTTCGCGTTGAACTCTGCCACCTCAAAGAAATCGCCCTTCTCGCCCAGCTTCTGATACTGATTTTTTCCTTTCTGTTTTTCACGGGTTTTCAGTACCAGCTTATTCGCCGGCAAATCCAGCACGCTGAGCGTGGCGGAAATCACATCAAACAGACGCTGGCGTGCTTTAGCCGGATCGATAGTCTTCGGCGGTGCATACTCCTGAATTACCACCCAGTCGCCATAACGATCGACCGCGACATTATAATCCGGCAAATCGGCGTCATAGACACGATAACACTCAATGCCTTGCTGACGCGCCCACTTATCCAGTTTTTTGACGTTTTTGCGCAGCCGGTTAGCATAATCTTCCGCAAGCTGTCCTGCGGGTGCTCCCGTCGGATTTTCCGCCAGCCGGTAATTTTTCTGTACGCAGTCCAGCGGGCCATTTTTGGCTTTGAACTGCCGATCGGCGCGCAGTTGCAGGCAGCTCAACAGTTCCGGCGATGCGCTGAACAAAGAGAGATCCCAGCCACCAAAATGGGTTTTCATTATGCGCCCCAGCTGGCCATGCAAAGCAATGAGCGCCGGCTCGCTGTCCAGACGTTCACCGTAAGGGGGGTTGCTCAGGACGGTGCCGCCCGGGCCTTGCGGCAGAGGGTTGGTCAGCTTTAACACATCCTGGCAGGTAAAGCGGATAAGTTCACTCAGTCCGGCGTTACGGGCATTGATGCGTGCGCGATCGATGATACGGCCATCGTTATCATAGCCAAAGAAGCGCGAGGTTGTATTCTCCATGCCCTGGCGTGCACGTTCCTGGGCTTCACGGGTGACGTCGCTCCATAACGAGGAGTCGAACTTGTTCCAGCCGGTGAATCCCCAGTGTTTACGCTGTAGCCCTGGTGCGCGATCGCTGGCAATCATCGCCGCCTCAATCAGCAGCGTACCCGAGCCACACATCGGATCGACCAGCGGCGTGCCGGACTGCCAGCCGGAACGTAAGACGATAGCGGCAGCCAGATTCTCTTTCAGCGGCGCCTGCCCGGTCTGCTGGCGATAGCCGCGCTGATGCAGGCCATCTCCGCTCAGATCCAGTGCAATGCTGGCGGTATCTTTATTCAGCCAGACGTTGACGCGGATGTCCGGCTGGTCGCGATCAACATTCGGGCGCGGCAAGTTTTTACGCGTGAAGCTATCGACAATCGCATCTTTCACTTTCAATGCGCCGTACTGGCTGTTGCGGATCACCTCATTCAGCCCGCTGAAATGCACGGCGAAGGTTTTGTCGCTGCCAAATATCGCCGGCCAGTCTGTCGCCTGCACGCCAAGATAGAGATCGAGGTCGCTGTAAACCGCGCATTCGGTCAGCGGCAACAGGATGCGTGACGCCAGACGGCTCCACATCAAACTCTGATACATCAGACGATCGCTCACCTGATAATGTACGCCGCCCTGAACGATCTGGCAGCCTTCGGCCCCCAGCGCTTCCAGTTCACTTTTTAACAGCTCTTCAAGCCCACGCGCCGTGCTGGCAAACAGAGAATTCATAGCTTCACTTATCGTCATCATAAAATTGCTGCGCATTATAGCTAATCATGGCTTCATGTCATAAAGTTAGCGTCTTTATAGTGCAGAAAGCCTGCTAAAAGTCTGGTCGGGCGTTGAACAGCAAGGAAATCAGATGGTCAGTTTGACACGTTTATTCGTGCATCCGGTCAAATCAATGCGCGGCATGCAGGTTTCACATGCCCGGGCATTAGCCAGCGGGCTGGCGTTTGACCGCATATGTATGCTGACTGAAGCGGATGGGACTTTTCTCACTGCGCGCCAGCACCCGGAAATGGTGCTGTTCACTCCGGCAATGATCGTCGACGGCCTGCATCTTAGCGCCCCTGATGGCAGTAGCGCTACCGTGCGCTTTGCTGACTTCCAGCCCACTCCGGCCGCCACCCGGGTATGGGGCAGCGCGTTTACCGCCCTGATTGCGCCTGACAGCATAAATCAGTGGCTGAGCGGTTTTTTCCCCCGTCCGGTGCAACTGCGCTGGGTGGGGCCTGAAATGACACGCCGGGTGAAGCGGTTCACTCAGGTTCCACTGGGTTTTGCCGATGGCTATCCTTACCTGCTGATTAACGAGGCTTCGCTGCGCGATGTCCAGCAGCGCTGCCCGGCCGGCATCAAAATCGAGCAGTTTCGCCCTAATCTGGTCGTTAGCGGGGCAACCGCATGGGCGGAGGATAGTTGGGCATCGCTGAAGATCGGCAACGTTATTTTCGATGTGGCTAAACCGTGCAGCCGCTGCATATTGACCACGGTCAGCACCCGACACGGGCGCAGACATCCGGGCGGTGAACCGCTGAACACCCTGCAAGGCTTTCGTAGCGCGCTGGACGGCAGTGGCGATATTGATTTTGGTCTCAATCTGCTGGCACGTAACAGCGGCGTGCTACGCGTTGGCGATCGGTGTGAGGTCTTAGCCACTCGCGCGGCGCGCGCTTACGGAGGCGGTCCGATCGACGAAGCACTTGATGTCGCCAGCGATGCGCCAGGTGAAGTAAGCATAAACTGGCAGGGGCAGCATTTCACCGGCAATAACCAGCAGGTGTTACTCGAACAGCTTGAAATGCGCGGAATAAGGGTTCCCTATTCCTGTCGGGCTGGCATCTGCGGCAGCTGCGCGATAACGCTGGTCAGCGGAGAGGTCAAGCCAATGAAAAAGGATGCACTGCGCAAGGACGGAACGTTACTGAGCTGTAGCTGCATTCCGGCAAGCGACCTGGTGCTGCGTTAGAGGCAGCGCGGCTGGTCAAACCGCGTGTGCAAAACGCAAGTCTTCAGATCTGGCCTGAGGTAACAGGCGGTCATGCATGATTTTAATCGCATCACCCAGCCACATTGTCCGTTCTGCCATGTTCAGCTGCGGCTGTGCCAGCAAACAGAGTGAAGCGCTCTCACCGGACTCCACCACCAGCATACTGGCCAGTTCACCACTTTCAGAGACCTTAACGCACACCAGTTGCCCCTGTCCCGGAGACCAGTTCCCCTTATGATGGATGTCAAAATGCCAGCTTTTAGGCATCAGGGGTTTCAGAAAGCGCATCGCCACCAGCGCGTTCAGCACCAGTTCAGCACGCTGGTCGACGTTAAGTTGCACCTGACGGCAGCATTCATCAAAGGTGAAGAACAGTGCGGCGTCATCAACGCTGAAACCCGTAGCACTAAAGGCGTCAGGCGTTAACATCTTGCGCGAAAAGCGCGAACGAAACAGCATGCCGCTGGCAAGGTCAAGCATCATGCGATCGCGCTCTGCGTCAAAAAACCAACGCCATTTATCGTCTGGTTTAATCCTCATGAAAACTTCCTGTATTCATACTAAGTTACAAACAGCCGAAAGGAGTTAGATGCTTTCAGCAGACAGAGAACATTTCCTGCAGGCCAGCACACTTTTTTATACTGATTTTTGCCATTAACTCGAGAAAATATAAACGAGCCAGCGGCGAAAATAAAGCCCCTGGCTTATTTAAGCGGTGATTTGGTTACAGATGGGTCACAATTTCTTTTATCAACGCCGGTCCTTTGTAAATAAAACCGGAATATATTTGTACCAGCGAAGCACCTGCTGCCATTTTCTCGCGGGCTGAAATTAGCGAATCAATTCCCCCAACGCCAATTATCGGAAGGCGGCCCTGTAATTCAGCCGACAGTCGACGAATGATTTCCGTGCTGCGCGACTGCACCGGTCGGCCACTCAACCCCCCGGCTTCTTCGGCATGCTTCAATCCCTTAACCAGATCGCGTTCAAGAGTGGTATTTGTGGCTATCACGCCATCAATATGATGGCGGACTAAACTGTCAGCAACCTTTACCAACTCGTCTTCGGACAGATCGGGGGCAATCTTCACCGCTACCGGCACATATTTATGATGAATTTTTTGTAAATCACCCTGCCGGGTTTTAATTGCTGTTAACAAATCATCCAGCGCTTCACCGTATTGCAGAGTACGTAAGCCAGGGGTATTGGGCGATGAGATATTGACAGTGATATAGCCGGCGTACGGATAGATTTTATCCATACAAACCAAATAATCCTCTTTGCCCTGCTCCACCGGGGTGTCTTTGTTTTTGCCAATATTAATGCCAAGTATGCCGTCGAAATGGGCTTTTTTGACGTTTTCAACCAGATTATCCACGCCGAGATTATTGAATCCCATGCGGTTGATGATGCCTTCTGCTTCCACAATGCGGAACATGCGCGGTTTGTCATTACCCGGCTGCGGGCGCGGGGTGACGGTGCCGATCTCTATAAAGCCAAAGCCCATTGCGGCGAACGCTTCGATACATTCGCCGTTTTTGTCCAAACCTGCTGCCAGTCCAAGCGGATTTTTGAAGGTTAGCCCCATGCAGGTCACCGGCTTAAACGGCAGCGACTGCTGGATCAGCCTGCTCAGGGGGGTGCCTGACAGGCGTTTTAGCTGCTGCAAGGTCAATTCATGCGCACGCTCGGCGTCGAGCTGAAAAAGCGCCTTACGAACAAAAGGGTAATACATGGTCACTCCCGGGGTCCCGATGGAAATCGGAGAAGGATTATCCGGGTTTCTACGCTAAAGGGAAATGACCAGGCGCAAAAGCGGCTAAAAAACGTTTATTTTGCGTCTGAACGCTGCCCCATCAGGTGCCATATGTGAAAAGCGGCTTAAATTTGCCGAATAAATCATTTAAGCGCTGCGACCCGCTCTGTCAGGATATGACCGTTAATCCCTGAATTCATTTAATCAATAATTTTTGGTTATAAGGAGCAGTTATGCGCGTTATTACTCTGGCAGGCAGTCCCCGCTTTCCTTCGCGCTCTACCGCATTACTGACACTGTGCCAACAGGCGCTTGAAAAGCGCGGCGTCGAGGTTATTCCGTGGAATTTGCATAACTTTCATCCTGAAGACCTGTTATATGCCCGCTTCGATTCCCCCGCCCTGCAGGCATTAACGGAAGATTTGCAGTCTGCGGACGGTTTGATTATTGCCACGCCGGTGTATAAGGCATCGTTTGCCGGGGCGTTGAAGACGCTGCTCGACCTGCTGCCCGAGCGCGCGCTGGAACACAAAGTGGTGCTACCGCTGGCAACCGGCGGTACCGTTGCCCATATGCTGGCGGTCGATTACGCGCTAAAACCGGTGCTGAATGCACTGAAAGCACAGGAAGTCTTGCATGGCGTGTTCGCTGACGACAGCCAGATCGCTCATTACGACCGCCAGCCTGAACTGTCGCCGCTGTTAGCAGATCGTTTAGCTGCGGCGGTAGATACCTTGTGGCATGCGCTTGCACGCCGTCGTCAGCCGTTGGCCACGGCCATATAACAGGGAAATTGAGCATGGTATTGTTGTCTAAAGTCATCACCCGCGTGTTGCTCACCGGCCTGCTGGCCGCTGGTTTGGCCACGGCAGCAACGCCGGATGCGCCAAAGCAGATCCGCATCGGCTATCAAAAAGGCTCAGTCAGCATGGTGCTGGCAAAGTCCCATCGTCTGCTGGAAAAGCGCTTTCCTGATACGCAAATTAAGTGGGTGGAGTTCCCGGCCGGACCACAGATGCTGGAGGCGCTCAACGTCAACAGTATCGATCTGGGCAGTACCGGTGATATCCCGCCCATTTTCGCTCAGGCTGCCGGGGCTGATATGCTGTATGTCGGAGCCGAACCGCCTAAACCACTGGCTGAAGTGATTCTTGTCGCTGAAAACAGCCCGATCAAAACCGTCGCGGAGCTTAAGGGACATAAGATCGCGTTTCAGAAGGGATCCAGTTCGCATAATCTGTTACTACGGGCGCTGCGCGAGGCGGGACTGAGTTTCAACGATATCACACCGGCATTTCTGACGCCCGCCGATGCGCGCGCCGCTTTCCAGCAGGGTGACGTGGATGCCTGGACAATCTGGGATCCGTATTACTCCGCAGCCATCCAGCAAGGGGGCGCGCGCGTGCTGAAAGATGGCAGCACTTTAGACCTTACCGGTTCGTTCTATCTTGCCACTCGCCCGTTTACGCAGAAAAATGGCCTGTTCTTACAGCAGGTGCTCGATACCTTCAGCCAGGCGGATGCTCTGACGCGCAGCCAGCGTGAACAGAGCGTGAAGCTGCTCGCCACGGCGATGGGGCTACCCGAAACCGTCATCGCCAGCTACCTCGATCACCGCCCTGACAGCACGATAAGCCTGGTAAGTGAAAAAACGGCACGGGCTCAACAGCAAACCGCAGATCTGTTTTATGCCAGCCATTTAATGCCGGTAAAAGTCGATATCTCCAGCCGCATCTGGCATGGCCCTTCATCTGATTGATTGAGGAATAGAAAATGAGTCTTTCCGTCTTCTGGTTTCTGCCGACTCACGGCGATGGGCGATATCTGGGCACCCGTCAGGGGGCGCGGCCGGTGGATCACGCCTATCTGCAACAGATTGCCCAGGCCGCCGATCGCCTCGGCTTTGGCGGCGTGCTGATCCCGACGGGCCGCTCCTGTGAAGATGCCTGGCTGGTTGCTGCCTCGCTGGTCCCGGTTACCCAGCGCCTGCGTTTTCTGGTGGCGCTGCGACCCGGCGTGATTTCACCGACTCAGGCGGCGCGACAGGCGGCCACGCTGGACCGTTTGTCCAACGGCAGAGCTTTGTTTAACCTGGTAACCGGCGGTGACGCCGGGGAGCTGGCCGGCGACGGCGTGTTCCTCGATCATCGCCAACGCTATGCTGAATCCGCCGAATTCACCCGCGTCTGGCGACGAGTGCTTGAAGGGGAAACGGTGGATTACGAAGGAAAATATGTGCATGTTCGCGGTGCAAGGCTGATGTTTAAGCCGGTTCAGCAACCGCGTCCTCCGCTGTGGTTCGGCGGCTCCTCTGAGGTGGCACAGGATCTGGCTGCGGAGCAGGTTGATGTCTATCTGACCTGGGGAGAACCGCCAGCCCAGGTGAAAGAGAAAATTGACCGGGTGCAGGCGAAAGCAGCAGCACAGGGCCGCAAAGTTCGCTTCGGCATCCGCCTGCATGTCATCGTGCGTGAGACCAATGAGGAAGCCTGGCAGGCCGCCGACCACCTGATCTCACATCTGGACGATGAGACGATTGCTCACGCTCAGTCGGCGCTGGCACGTACCGACTCCGTGGGCCAGCAGCGTATGGCAGCCCTGCACGGCGGCAAGCGCGATCGCCTGGAGATCAGCCCGAACCTGTGGGCCGGGGTTGGCCTGGTACGTGGCGGAGCGGGCACCGCGTTAGTCGGCGATGGCCCAACGGTGGCGGCTCGTATGCAGGAATATGCCGATCTCGGCATTGAAACCTTTATTCTTTCCGGCTACCCGCACCTTGAGGAGGCGTATCGCGTTGGCGAGCTGCTGTTCCCGCACCTCGATCTCAACATACCGGAAGTACCAAAGCCCGCAGACATTCAGGCCCACGGCGAGCATGTTGCTCATGATTTCGCACCGCAAAAGGTGTCACAGAGTTAGAGGTAAGCAGATGAGCAGGATCCTGAAACGCATTGCAGATGCTTTATTGCCCTGGGCCATGCCGATTGTGCTGGTGGCGCTGTGGCAGCTGGCATCATGGTCCGGCTGGCTTTCGACGCGCATTCTGCCCTCGCCCGCAGCAATTGTCGCCGCCTTCTGCAAACTGTCAGCCAGCGGTGAGCTATGGCAACATCTGGCGATCAGCAGCTGGCGGGCGGCCATCGGTTTCAGCATCGGCGGCGCTATTGGCCTTTTGCTGGGTTTGATCACCGGCATGTCCAGGCTCGGCGAACGCCTGCTGGATACTTCGGTGCAGATGCTGCGCAACGTGCCACATCTGGCGCTGATCCCTCTGGTTATCCTGTGGTTTGGCATTGATGAGACCGCCAAGATCTTCCTGGTGGCGCTGGGTACTCTGTTCCCAATCTATATCAACACCTGGCATGGCATCCGCAATATTGACCACGGCCTGCTTGAGATGGCGCGCAGTTACGGTCTGTCCGGCTGGAGTCTGTTTATGCAGGTGGTGCTGCCGGGCGCGCTGCCCTCGATGATGGTCGGCGTGCGTTTCGCGCTCGGCCTGATGTGGCTAACGCTTATCGTGGCGGAAACCATTTCGGCCAACTCCGGCATCGGCTATCTGGCGATGAACGCGCGCGAGTTCTTACAAACCGATGTGGTGGTGGTGGCGATCATTCTTTATGCCCTGCTGGGTAAACTGGCCGACGCCAGCGCACAGCTGCTGGAGCGCACGTGGCTGCGCTGGCACCCGGCGTATCAACTGAAAGAGGAAAACCCATGAGTGAGTTAACCCCCTCTCCGGCACGTCTGAATCCCGGTACGCCACTGGTTATCAAGGGCGTCAGCAAGCAGTATCACGGCCGCACGGTGCTGAACGCGCTCGACCTGCATATCCCTTCCGGCCAGTTTGTTGCCGTGGTTGGCCGCAGCGGCTGCGGCAAAAGTACCCTGCTGCGACTGCTGGCCGGTCTGGAAACATCAAGCAGCGGGCATCTGCTGGCCGGAAGCGCCCCGCTCGGCGATGCACGCGAAGATATTCGTCTGATGTTTCAGGACGCGCGCCTGCTGCCGTGGAAAAGCGTGATTAATAATGTTGGCCTTGGATTGAAAGGCAAAAGCTGGAAGGATAACGCCCTCAGGGCGCTTGAGGCGGTCGGCCTTGCCGAGCGGGCGACTGACTGGCCCGCAGCCCTGTCCGGCGGTCAGAAACAGCGCGTTGCGCTGGCGCGGGCGTTGATCCATCGTCCCGGTTTGCTGCTACTGGACGAACCACTGGGCGCTCTGGATGCGCTAACCCGCATTGAGATGCAGGATCTGATTGAATCGCTCTGGCAACAGCACCACTTTACCGTGCTGCTGGTCACGCATGACGTCAGCGAGGCGGTGGCGCTGGCCGACCGGGTGCTGTTGATTGAAGATGGAGAGATTGGCCTCGATCTGCCCGTCGATCTGCCACGTCCTCGTCGTAAAGGATCGTTAAGACTGGCCGAGCTGGAGGCACAGGTATTGGATCGCGTGATGAAGCGCACGGTTCCCACGCATGAAAAACGTTACGCACAA
The DNA here is from genome assembly GCF_017161565.1 of Erwinia amylovora. NCBI lineage: Bacteria > Pseudomonadati > Pseudomonadota > Gammaproteobacteria > Enterobacterales > Erwiniaceae > Erwinia > Erwinia amylovora. Next base: position 1,450,347 of record NZ_CP066796.1, on the reverse strand, counting down.
CGTTGACCGCCTAATAGCGATAAAATGGGCGATCCGGTCGCCCATTTTATCCGGGATCCCCTATCAGGCGCTCAGGGCCTTAGTGATTTTCTCAAACAGATCGCCCGAAAGCTTATCCAGTCCTTTCAACTGTTCCAGAGCCTGACGCATCAGCCCCTGGCGGGTTTTGTCATAGCGTTTCAGTCGAATCAGTGGCTCTATCATGCGTGCCGCCACCTGCGGGTTACGCGTATTCAGATCGGTGAGGATATCCACCAGCAACTGATAGCCGCTGCCGTCAATGGCATGGAACGCCGAAGGGTTTAACTGCGTAAAGGCCCCGATCAGCGAGCGAACGCGGTTAGGATTACCGAGGGTAAAGGAGCGGTGATGCAGCAGCGCCCGCACCTGCGTCTGGACGTCCTCCGCCGGGCTGGTGGCCTGCAGGGTAAACCATTTATCCATCACTAAACCATCCTGATGCCAGCGGTCGTCGAACTCTGCCAGCAGTTGGTCACGGCACGGTAACTGAGCCGCCACCGCCGCTGACAGCGCGGCAACCGTATCAGTCATATTGTTGGCATGACCGTATTGCGCCCTGACCAGCTTATCCGCCAACGCCACATCGCCAAAGGCCAGATAGCTCAGACAAACATTTTTCAGCGCTCGCTTACCGATATCCGCCTGTTCTGTGCGGTACTCTGCCGTCAGGCTGGCGTGATAAACCGCCAGCAGCTCATCGGCCAGTTCACTGGCCAGGGTACGCACCAGCGCCTCGCGTACCACAGAGTTTGCCTGCGGGTCGATAATGTCAAACAGCTCGGCTATCTCGTTTTCTGCCGGCAATGTCAGGATCAGGGCGGTCAATGCCGGATCGCTGTTTTCCTCTAACAGGACGGCGCGGAAAGCATCTGCCACATGCAGCGGTAGCGACAGCGGCTGTCCCTGCTGCTGGCGGAAAACGTTCAGCTTAATGTAACTGGCCATCAGGCTTTGCGCCGCATCCCAACGCGCAAAATCGTTGCTGGCGTGGCGCATCAGGAAAGTCAGCTGGGCATCGCTCCAGTGGTAGTCCAACTTCACCGGCGCGGAGAACTCGCGCAGTAACGATGGAACCGGCTGGAAGTAAACGTTATCAAAGACAAAGGTCTGGAAGCTTTCCGTGACGTTAAGCACATGGTGCACCGGGCGACCGTTATGCTGTAACGGGATCACTTTCCCCTCCGCATCGTACAATTCAATATCCAGCGGAATATGCAGCGGCAGCTTCTGTTGCTGGTCGGCAGTCGGCGGCGTCATCTGGGTGACATGCAGCGTGTATTGCTCCAGCTCCGGGTTGTAGTCGTCGCGGATTGACAGCACCGGCGTACCGGACTGGCTGTACCAGCGACGGAACTGGGACAGGTCAACGTGAGAGGCGTCTTCCATCGCCAGGACAAAATCATCACAGGTGGCGGCACTGCCGTCGTGGCGTTCGAAATAGAGCTGCATCCCTTTCTGGAAATTCTCTTCGCCCAGCAAGGTATGCATCATGCGGATCACTTCTGCCCCCTTTTCATACACCGTCAGCGTATAGAAATTATTCATTTCTATCACCTGCTCCGGGCGAATGGGGTGCGCCATCGGGCTGGCATCTTCGGCAAACTGTAAACCGCGCATCTTGCGCACGTTATCGATGCGGTTTACCGCCCGGGAACCGAGGTCGGAGCTAAACTCCTGATCGCGGAATACCGTCAATCCCTCTTTCAAACTGAGCTGGAACCAGTCGCGACAGGTGACGCGGTTACCGGTCCAGTTGTGGAAGTATTCATGGCCGATCACCGCCTCAATGCCAAGGTAATCTTTGTCGGTAGCGGTTTCAGCTTTAGCCAGCACAAACTTAGAATTGAAGACGTTCAGCCCTTTGTTTTCCATCGCACCCATGTTGAAGAAATCGACGGCGACGATCATGAAGATATCGAGATCGTATTCCAGCCCGAAACGTTCCTCATCCCACTTCATGCTGTTCTTCAGCGAGGTCATTGCCCAGTCAGCGCGATCGAGGTTGCCCCGGTCAACAAAAATTTCCAGCGCCACGTCGCGACCGGAGCGGGTGGTAAAGCTGTCGCGCAGCACATCGAAGTCACCCGCAACCAGAGCAAACAGGTAGCAAGGCTTCGGGAAAGGATCGTGCCACTTCACCCAGTGACGCCCGTCTTCAAGCTGCCCGGCATCAACGCGGTTACCGTTAGATAGCAGATAAGGATAAGGAGCCTGAGCGGCGATGACGGTGGTGGTAAAGCGCGCCAGCACGTCCGGGCGGTCAAGGTACCAGGTGATATGGCGGAAGCCTTCTGCTTCGCACTGGGTGCAAAGCGCCTCGCCGGACTTATACAGCCCTTCCAGCGCGGTGTTTTTATCAGGATGAATGTCATTCACAATTTTCAGGGTGAAGTTTTCCGGCAGCTGTTGTAATACCAGCGCGCCCTCTTCCTGGTGGTAATGCGGCCAGGCGCAGTCGTCAACATGCAGCGATACCAGCGTCAGATCTTCACCATCAAGACGAAGATCGGCTCCGCTGGCACCCAGCCGCTTTATCTGGCTGACGGCCGTTACCTGCGTGGTGCCGGCATCCAGGTTGAAGGTCAGGTCGATATCGGTGATCGTATAATCCGGGGCGCGGTAGTCATGGCGATTTTTAGCTAACGGCAATTGCGTCATAAGTCCTTCTCACATCAGTAATAAGTATGGGTTAAAGTCTATTCCTGTTATTGCTATGTTGCCACGTTGAATCGCGCTCAATCGTTGTTGTTGTCTATAAAGAGGGCAATTTCTCGTATAAACACTGTGGTTACAGGTAAACAGACTGTTTTAATTGTGCTGCAATCAGGTTCAATAAATGCATATTCAGGTTATACTCCTGCGACTTTATATTCTTTGAACCAGGGATAACGCTCTTCGCCAGAGGATGCTGAAACGCACCATGACACGACACGCTGCCCCGATCCTGACCACGCTTCTCGACACCGATGCCTATAAACTTCATATGCAGCAGGCGGTTTTCCATCGTTATTACGATGTGACGGTAACGGCTGAATTCCGTTGCCGCGGCGACGACATGCTTGGCATCTACGCGGATGAAATAGTCCGGCAGATAGCGGCAATGGCCTCGCTGACGCTCACTGAGGACGAGTTTGCTTATCTCTCCAGCCTGCCGTTTTTTAAACCGGATTACCTGAACTGGCTGCGCACTTTCCGCTACAACCCCGCACAGGTGGCAGTGCGCAACCTGCAGGGAAAGCTGGATATCCGCATCAGCGGCCCCTGGCACGAAGTGATTATGTGGGAAGTGCCACTGCTGGCATTGATCAGTGAGGTGGTTCACCGTCATCGCTCACCGCTGGTCACGGCTGAAATGGCCGTCAGCCAGCTGAAGAGTAAGCTGGTGAAGTTTACGCAGCTGACCGCTGGCCTCGATATGTCATGTTTCCGTTTGATGGATTTCGGTACCCGTCGCCGTTTCTCACACGACGTGCAGCTGGCAATTGTCAGCACCCTCCAGCAGGAATTTCCATGGCTGGTGGGTTCCAGCAATTATGATATCGCCCGCCGGTTGAATCTGACTCCGGTCGGCACCCAGGCGCATGAGTGGTTCCAGGCTCATCAGCAAATCAGCCCAACCTTGGCTAACTGCCAGCGCGCTGCGTTACAGGCATGGTTGGACGAATATCCCGACCGACTGGGTATCGCCCTTACCGACTGTATTACCATGGATGCCTTCCTGCGCGATTTCGGCGGTGAGTTTGCTCATGCTTATCAGGGACTGCGCCATGATTCTGGCGACCCGGTGGAATGGGGTGAAAAAGCCATAGCCCACTATCAGCAGTTGGGCATCGACCCACTGAGTAAAACGCTGGTGTTCTCTGACAATCTCGATTTGGATAAAGCCGTGGCGCTATATCGTCATTTTGCACAGCGCATCAATGTTATCTTCGGCATTGGTACCCGACTCACCTGTGATATACCCCAGGTCAAACCGCTCAATATCGTGATAAAACTGGTGGAATGCAATGGTAAGCCGGTTGCCAAACTCTCGGACAGCCCCGGTAAAACCATTTGCCACGACAAAGCCTTTGTGCGCGCCCTGCGTAAAGCCTTTGATTTGCCGCTGGTGAAGAAAGCCAGCTAGGCCTGCTTCATGGGGGCAGATCGCATCTGCCCCCGGCTTTAACCTTGCCGAATAAATCTCTCTGTGTACCAGAATTTCTCTTGTTTCTCCTCCGCTGACAAGTAACATAGCGATACCCTGAATTGGGGTATTCCATTCCGATTAAGACTAATAGTGAGAAACGAATATGAGCGTTGTGCCTGTAGCGGATGTACTGCACGGCCGGGTCACGGTAGACAGTGAAGTCACCGTACGTGGCTGGGTGCGTACCCGAAGAGATTCGAAAGCCGGTATTTCCTTTATCGCCGTTTATGACGGTTCCTGCTTTGATCCGGTTCAGGCTGTCGTCAATAATTCTCTGAATAACTATCAGAATGAGGTATTACGTCTGACGACCGGCTGCTCGGTTGTGATTACGGGGAAAGTCGTTGCATCGCCGGGTCAGGGACAAAGCTTTGAAATTCAGGCAACCGAGGTTGAAGTGGTGGGCTGGGTTGATGACCCGGATACCTATCCGATGGCGGCGAAGCGCCACAGCATCGAATATCTGCGTGAAGTTGCGCACCTGCGCCCACGCACTAACCTGATTGGCGCGGTGGCGCGCGTTCGCCATACTCTGGCACAGGCGCTGCATCGTTTCTTCGACGAACAGGGTTTCTTCTGGGTTTCCACCCCGCTGATCACCGCTTCTGATACCGAAGGCGCCGGCGAAATGTTTCGCGTCTCAACGCTGGATATGGAAAACCTGCCGCGTACGCCAGAAGGCAAAGTCAATTACGATGAAGACTTCTTCGGTAAGGAAGCGTTCCTGACCGTATCCGGCCAGCTGAACGGCGAAACCTACGCCAGCGCTGTCTCGAAAATCTATACCTTCGGGCCAACTTTCCGCGCGGAAAACTCGCATACCAGCCGCCATCTGGCAGAGTTCTGGATGCTGGAGCCGGAAATGGCCTTTGCCGACCTGGAAGACAATGCTGCCCTGGCGGAAGCGATGCTTAAGTACGCTTTTAAAGCGGTGCTTACCGAACGCGCCGATGATATGGCTTTCTTCGCGGAACGCGTAGACAAAGATGCCGTTTCACGCCTTGAACGTTTTGTAACGACCGATTTCGCACAGGTCAATTACACCGAAGCCATTGAGATCCTGCTGGCATCTGGGCAGAAATTTGACAACCCGGTTGCCTGGGGTATCGATCTCTCTTCGGAGCATGAGCGCTACCTGGCGGAAAAACACTTCAAAGCCCCGGTAGTGGTCAAAAATTACCCGAAAGATATCAAAGCATTCTATATGCGCCTGAATGACGACGGTAAAACCGTTGCGGCTATGGACGTGCTGGCTCCGGGCATTGGCGAAATTATCGGTGGCTCCCAGCGTGAAGAGCGCCTTGAGGTGTTAGATGCACGTCTGGCCGAGATGGGGCTGAATAAAGAAGATTACTGGTGGTATCGCGATCTGCGCCGTTACGGCACCGTACCGCATTCCGGTTTCGGACTGGGTTTCGAACGATTAATCGCTTATGTCACTGGCGTGCAAAATGTAAGGGATGTTATCGCCTTCCCACGAACTCCACGTAACGCGACTTTCTGATTTCTGCATTAAATATAAGAAAATTAAAATAAATATTAAGGCCGACATCGTCGGCCTTTTTTTTATTTTTGTAAATTTAGAGTTGACTCACAAACTCCCTTATTTATTACATTTTGAAATACAATTTTTCATATTGTTACCAGAATAAGAGATTAGTAGCATTTTCGGGCTAGATTAACCGGGCTACCAATGGAAAGATGCCTGAAGACACAGGAAGACACCAAACTCTCTTCAAGGTTCTGTAAAGAATTGTTGTCGGCAGTGGCAGGTGTTCAAATAACTCCAACGAGGGTAATAATTAATGATGAAGCGCAACATTCTTGCAGTATTGATCCCAGCTCTGTTGGCAGCGGGTGCCGCTAACGCTGCAGAAATCTATAACAAAGATGGCAACAAACTGGACCTGTACGGTAAAGTTGATGCGCGTCACCAATTTTCAGATAACTCCGGTGAAGACGGAGATGAGTCTTACGTTCGTTTCGGTTTCAAAGGTGAAACTCAAATCAGCGATCGGCTGACCGGTTACGGCCAGTGGGAATACAACGTACAGGCAAACGTGGCTGAAGCAGAAGGTACTTCTGGTTCTAAAACCCGCGTTGGCTTTGCCGGCCTGAAGTTTGCTGATTACGGCGCGTTCGATTACGGTCGTAACTATGGCGTCGGCTATGATCCGCTGGCATGGACCGATATCCTGCCGGTATTCGGCGGTGACTCTGGTTATTCCGATAACGGCATGGTCGGTCGTTCTAACGGTCTGGCCACCTACCGTAACAGCAACTTCTTCGGTCTGGTTGATGGTCTTGACTTCGCGCTGCAGTACCAGGGCAAAAACGAAGAAAGCGATAACGGTCGTAAAATTGAAAAAGCGAACGGCGACGGTTGGGGCAGCTCCGTTACCTATACTACTCCGGTTGGCGTGGCGGTATCTGCTGCTTACACCAGGTCAGATCGCACCAACGCTCAGCAGAACGCCTACTTCGCGAACGGCAGTAAAACCGCTGAAACCTGGTCTACCGCCGTTAAGTATGACGCAAAAAGTGTTTACCTCGCGGCGATGTACGGTGAAACCCGTAACAACACCTTTATCAGCGGTAATTTCGACGGCGTAGATCGTAGCGGCATGGTCAACAAAGAGCAGAAATTCGAAGCGGTGGCACAATACCAGTTCGACTTCGGCCTGCGTCCATCCCTGGCTTACGTGCAGTCTGTCGGTAAGAAGATCGAAAACGTTGGCAAACAGGATCTGTATAAGTACATCGACGTGGCCACCTACTACTACTTCAACAAAAATATGTCCACCTACGTTGATTACAAAATCAACCTGCTGGATGAAAACGAATTCACCCGTAATGCCGGTATTTCTACCGACAACACCGTTGGCGTTGGCCTGGTATACCAGTTCTAATTATCACTCTGCCGCGGTTTATCCGCGGCGATGTGTGCGTCAGACGGGGCTTCGGCCCCGCTTTTTTTTGGCCTTCTGCAGGGAGTTTCGGTTGTGGCGACCGGGACGCTATTCTCATTCCTTGTCTTCATTGCCGGGGCTTTTTTTCGCCGCAAACGATTGGCAATTCTCCCTGTATGACGGTAACCTGAGCCAACAATTCGCTTTAGATTAAGCTAACGGACTCCCACTATGTTTGAACGTATTGCAGCTGCCCCCGCCGACCCTATTCTTGGCTTAGCCGATCTGTTTCGAACGGATAAGCGCCTGAACAAAATTAACCTCGGTATTGGCGTGTATAAAGATGAAACCGGCAAAACGCCGGTACTGTCCAGCGTTAAAAAAGCTGAACGGTATCTGCTGGAAAACGAAACAACCAAAAACTATCTGAGCATCGACGGGATTGCCGACTTCGCCCGCTGTACTCAGGAACTGTTGTTTGGCGCCGCCAGCCCTCTGATTGCCAGCCAACGAGCACGCACTGCGCAGACTCCAGGAGGCACTGGCGCACTGCGGGTCGCTGCGGATTTTATCGCCACACAAACCAGTGCAAAACGCGTCTGGGTCAGCAATCCCAGCTGGCCAAATCATCAGAACGTGTTTACTGCCGCCGGTCTGGAAGTTTGTCAATACGACTATTATGATGCTGCCAGCCACAATCTGGATTTCGACGGCATGCTGCAAAGTCTTAATGCTGCCGTGGCCGGTGATATTGTCCTGTTCCACGGCTGCTGCCACAATCCCACCGGCATTGACCCGACTGCCGAACAGTGGGCGCAGCTTGCCGATCTGTCGCTGACTAAGGGCTGGCTGCCGCTGTTTGACTTTGCCTACCAGGGCTTCGCCCGCGGTCTGGAGCAGGATGCCGAAGGTTTGCGTACTTTCGCAGCCAGCCATCAGGAGCTGATCGTGTGCAGCTCATACTCGAAGAATTTTGGCCTGTACAATGAGCGTGTGGGTGCATTTACCCTGGTTGCCAGCGACGCTGCGGTGGTTGATACCGCCTTCAGCCAGGTGAAAGCGACCATTCGGGCTAACTACTCCAATCCTCCGGCACACGGGGCGGCAGTGGTTGCCACCATCCTTAGCAACAGCGATCTGCGTGCGCAATGGGAGCAGGAGCTGACCAGCATGCGCGATCGTATACAGCTTATGCGCCAGCTATTTGTCAAGACGCTTGAAGAAAAAGGGGCGAAAGGCGACTTCGGCTTTATTATTGCGCAAAACGGCATGTTTTCCTTCAGCGGCCTGACAAAAGATCAGGTCGTCAGGCTGCGCGATGAGTTTGGCGTGTATGCGGTGAACTCCGGGCGCGTTAACGTAGCGGGTATGACGACAGATAATATAGCCCCGCTGTGTGAGGCTATCGCCGCTGTGCTGTAGTTCGGTGCCGGGCCGCCATAGCAGCCCCCCCGTGATTGGCTAACGCTGTAAACGGAAAAAGCCTGCAATAGCAGGCTTTTTCCGTGGTGAAGGCGGTTATTGCAGGAACGGATTGCTGATACGCTCGCGTCCCAGCGTTGACATTGGTCCATGACCTGCGATAAAGGTCACGTCGTCACCCAGCGGCAGTAACTTGTTCAGGATGGAAGCGATCAGGTCCTGGTGGCTGCCCTGCGGGAAGTCTGAGCGCCCTACGCCACCGCTGAAAATCACATCGCCGGAAACCAGCAGACGGGCTTTACGCTCGAAGAACACAATATGACCCGGCGTATGTCCGGGGCACAGCAGCACTTCCAGCACGGTGTTGCCAACAAGTACGACTTCCCCCTCTTGCAGCCAGCGGTCCGGGGTCAGTGGCGCGCATTCGTCGAAGCCGAACATCTGGCTTTGCTGCGGTAAACCGTCCAGCCAGAATTTGTCCGCCTTATGCGGCCCGACAATCGGGACATCGTAATGTTCGGCCAGCTCGGCCGCAGCGCCAACATGGTCGAGGTGGCCATGAGTCAACAGGATTTGCTTAACCGTTAAGCCGAGGGCAGCGATCTCATGTTTGATCTTCTGTGCATCGCCGCCCGGATCAACCAGTGCAGCTTCACCGGTTTCAGGGCACCAAATGACCGAACAGTTCTGCGCGAACGCGGTGACCGGGATAATGTGATAATTCATAATACTCCATGGCCGGCCGCCACAGGGCAGCAGGAATTTCGCCTTACCAGCGCCGAACCGGCCCGGTATCAATGTGCACAAAGTTACTGCGAGGATAGTACCCTACACCGCCCGCCCGTAGCGAAAGTGCAGCTTTGCGGATATTGCTTAATGAGATCCCTTCAATATGGAAATCCATCGCCTGTCCCAGCGTGTGGTAGCTGTGCTTAGCCACGCCGTCACTGCGCTCACGCAGCATGTTGTTGGTTGCCAGCGAACGGTAGCCGGAAATCAGCTGAACCGGTTTACGGGTATTCAGCAGGGTTTGCAAACGGAACAACTGATCGAACAGGTGGGGATCGATACTCTTACTTTTATTGGCCCGATAATCCCGGAAAAAGTGGTTAAGACGCGTCAGTTCTGACTTATCGTAGGTTTTACCGTTAAAAAACTCGGTTTTAAGACTTTCACCGGTGTGCAGATTATTAAGAGTGAGCATCCGGGGACGAGCGGTAGAAAGCGAGGCAAAAGCCTGGCTCGGAAGTAGTGCGACACCCAGGGCGGCTCCGCCCAGAGTCAACCACTTACGGCGATGAGAGTCGATCTTATCCATAAAGCTGTATTACCTGGCTATAAAATTCGGGATTGTGCATATAATGCGCTGGCTGGAACCTTACCGGGCGCGAATTCATCCGTCAACCCGGCGAAGTACGAAAATAACGCATTGGTCCGGGAGTGGAACCCATCAGCCCTTACGCTCAACACCCGGTGAACTGCTGATTAATCAGAGATTAGAGCAACAATTGCCCAGCCCGCGCCAGCACCTGAGTACCTGAACGCGCGGTGTAGTCATAATTGTAAATATCTGTACGAAACTGCGGCAGCCCATCTTCCGCTACCCAGGCGGTCAAATAATAGAGGTTGACCGGGATACGATGGCGGATCGGCACGAAGCGAGTATTCCCCTCCTTCAGCGTGCCGGAGATGCGCGCGTCGTCCCAGCCCACATCATGCAGCAGCAAATTAGCCAGATCGGAAGCGCGATTCACCCTTACGCAGCCGGAACTCAGAGCGCGAATATCCTTCTGAAACAGGCCATGATTTGGCGTGTCATGCAGGTAGATAGCGTCAGAGCTTGGCATATTGAACTTGTAGCGCCCCAGCGAGTTGGTGGGGCCAGGCGCCTGGCGGATGCGGTACGGGAAAGAAGCAGCAGAAACCATACTCCAGTTAATCATTGAAGGGTCAACCACTTCTGCTTCGTTACTCCAGCCTGCAAGCAAGGTATAACCGTGTTTATACAGATACATCGGGTCCTGTTTCACCTTCGGCACAATATCTTTGCGAACCAGCGTGGTTGGCACGTTCCACGGTGGGTTAAGCACGACATTATTCAACGCGCTACGCATCAATGGCGTTTTACGGTCCGGGCGGCCGACGATGACGCGGGAAGACAGTATTTCACGGCCATTGACGTAGTAAGCCAGCGAATAATTTGGGATGTTAACCATTATGCCGTTGTGCATATCATCGGGCAGCAGGCGCAGACGCTGAATATTTAACGCCAGCAGTGTCGCCCGCTGCGGCGGCGAGACGTTCAGCCATTGGCGGGTGCGCAGCCCTATCGCGCCATCGGCCTCCAGCCCTTGCCAACGCTGGAACCGTTTTAGCGCCTCCACCAGCTGCGGCGTATAGGTATTCGTCGGGCTGCCCAACGCCGCCTGCCCGGTAAAGACATTTGGCTCTGCGGCTGCGTTGGAGGCATCGCCTGATATCTTCGCCGACGGGCTGACAACGGCGCTGTTTTCCCCCTGACCACCTAAGCCTGTGTCCGGTTGCGCATTATCATCGTCATGCACCAGGGGGGCATTCACCGCACCTACCACTTCCACCGGTGGCCTGGCAGGCTCATTTGCCGCTGACATCATTCCGTTTCGTTGCAGGATATCACGCAAGGCCGGTACGTCATTGCTGATCTGGCCCGGTCGCAGCGTCTGCTTATCGACAATTTGCGGCCACGGCCGGGTATCCGCCAGCAGGGATTTCAGCGCCTGATGCATGCGCACATACTGCGGATGCCGGGGAGCCAGAGAGCGCACAAAGCTATCGAGGTTGCCCTGGGCAAGGGCTTGCTGCCACTGGTTTATCACCGTCGTTGACGGGGCTTCCAGCCGGTACGGCACCGTGCTGTAAAGCCAGGCTTCGCCTTTAGCGGGCACGCTGGAGGTGAACTGCAGATAACCCAACATCGCATCAGATAGCACCACATCCCGCGCCAACCCTTTAATGGCGGGATCCGTCAGCTGTTTTACCCATTGGGAAAACTGCGGTTGTACGCCAGAAAGGGCAACTTCAGCCAGCTGTTGCTCAAACAGCCTGAGCGCCTGAGGATCCTGCCACATCAGCTGCATATGATTGCTGGCATACAGCGGCACAAGGTTTTTGAGATAAAACGGCATTATACCGTGAGGTAAAGCGGCCGTAATTTGCTGCTGGCTCTGCGTGACGCTGACAGCCGGCACCACCGCAGTGAAAACCGGTGGTGTACCTGCTACCGCGCCGGGTAAAACTGCCAGCCCGGAAAGCAGGCTGCACCCGACGGCAAGCGCTTGAATGAGTGATGATTTCTGCAGCAACATCCCTTGCTCCCTGTTAAGTCAGCTAATTTGGAAAACAATAACGATGAGTCGTTGTTATAAGTATACGAACAGAAAACGGCATTCGCCTGTCAGGTGACAAATGCCGCTATTCAGATTAATGCCACCTTAGTTGATTTACCACTGAGAAAGCACTATTTTTTGCGCTTTTCCAACACTATACACTGACTTCTTCACTGCCGGTGACAGCGGCAGGATCGGCGGAAAAACCGCGAAGGCCAACCACATGCACATGTTCAGTATTGTTGAACACTTTACGCACCAGTTTATAAGTGGTGCCTTTTTCGGGACTGATATTTTCCGGAGCGGCAATAATCAGCTGCATTTCCAGGCGGTCGCAAAGTTCGAAAAGCGTGGCAATGGATTTCGCATCCAGACGCGCTGCTTCATCAAGAAACAGCAGTCGACACGGCGAAATGTCCTTGCCACGCAGCCGGCGCGACTCATCTTCCCAGCTTTGCACCACCATCACCAGGATTGACATTCCGGTACCGATCGCCTCGCCGGTTGACAGCGCGCCACTTTCAGCACGTAGCCAGCCGTCAGAACCCCGGCAGACTTCCACTTCCATCTCCAGGTAGTTGCGGTAATCGAGCAGTTCTTCACCAATGGTTTGCGGGGTACGTTGCCCCATATCAATCTGCGGGTTCAAACGCTGATAAAGCTTCGCCAGCGCCTCTGAAAAGGTCAGGCGGTTGCTTTTGAACAGATCCTGATGCTGCTCGTGCTGTTCAGACAGCACGTCCAGCAGCGTTGAATGCGCTTCACGCACGTTAACATTCAGACGCACGCTCTTCACCTGGCCAAAACTAACGGCCTGCAGGCCCTGATTAAGCTGGCGAATGCGGTTCTGCTCACGTTGTATGGTTTTGCGAATAATATTCGACACGCTGCGTGAGCTGATAGCCAGCGTTTGCTCACGGGCGGTCAGCTCTTCAGTCAGCCGGTTCAGCTCAATTTCCATCTGTTCGATGGCTTCAACCGGGTCATCGGTACGGATGATATCCTGACGAATGCGTTCACGCAGATGTTGGTAAACGGCAATGTAGAACTGAATTTTGCGCTCAGGTCGTTTTGGATCTTCCGACAGCCGCAGCACATCTCGCAGATGTTCGTTATCCGCCACCGCCAGACGCAACGCCCCCAGTGCTTTATCCGACATTGATCGCAGCTCGTCACCGCCCAGATAAGCCAGCTCGCGACGGTGCAGACGGCGTTCAACGCCGTTATCCTTCACCATGCGCAGCACCGCCACCCAGCCGGCCTTGGCACTGACAACCTGTTCGCGCTTCTGCTGGTACTCGCGTTCAAGGCGGCGCAGTTTTTTCTGCAGCGCGTCCATTTCGGCTTCACAGAATGTCAGCTGTTTTTCCAGCTGATTACGGCGCGTACGGTTGTTGCTCAATGCACTGTAGAGCTGATCGCGGCGCTGACGCGCCCGCTGTTCGGCGCTGGCATCGGCCTGCACGCCGATATCCTGCATCTCCTGCTGTAGCTCTTTCAACATATCGCGCTTGGCATCATACGAACTTTTTAACGAGGCCAGTATCTGGGAATACTGGGTCAGCTGCGATTGATGCTGGCGCAGCCGTTCACGAGCACTGGCGCGTTCGCTTTCAGCCTGTTCCAGGCGCTGGCGCAGTTTTTCATTCAGATCGCTGGTGCCGTTGAGCATGCCCGCCGAATCGGTGTAACCAAAGTGCGCCCGGCGCTGCACCACTTCGGTCAGGGCAAATGCCTGCTGGCGCGCATCGCGCTGCTGCTGCTGCGCCTGCTGATAGTCCAGCTTTAACTGTTCATGCTGTTGCGGATCGCTTTGCAGCACCGACAGGACAGGCTCCAGCCTGGCGAGCTGTGCTCCGTGCTGCTGCACAAAGCGCGCGGCTTGCTGCGCTTCTGCCAGTTTTTCCTGAATCTCTTCGTGACGATCCTGTAGCCTGTCATCCAGCAACAGGCTGACGCGGGGCAGCAGGCGGTTAAGCTGCGCTACGCCTTCTTTTGCCTGATCAAACTGCTGACGCTGATGCTGATTTTCGCTTTCATCATTGCTAAGCTCACGCTCAACTTCATTACGGCGAGCGTTGAGCAGACGTATTGCCGCTTCCGGATCAGGCTCAAACGCCACGCCGATATGGCCGCCGATAAAGCGGCTGAACGACTGATGCAGCCGCTGGATTTTCTGCACGTCAAATGACAGGGTGGCGAAGCGCTCCGCCAGCTTTTCACGCTCGGTGCGCAGCACGTCCAGCTGGTTTTCCCTCGCCGCACGGCCAAAGAGCGGCACTTTTGGAAAACGTGAATAGCGCCACTGGCGGTCACCCGCCTTGACAACAACCGCTTTTGCCAGCTCATCGACGTCAAATACGCTGTCATCAAACGACTGCGGGTCACCTTCAATCAGGTAGAGATCTTCCGGGCAGTCGTCCAGGCCTGCAAGCTGTTCACGGATGAGCGACAGGTCAGGCACCACGATGGCATGCCGCGCCGGGCCATACAGCGCCGAAAAGTAGGGCGCATCATCAAGGGTGACATCGTCATAGATTTCCGATAGCAGCACGCCACCAAAACGTTCAGCAAGGTGATTAAGACGCGCATCTTCTGAGCCTCCGGGCTGGCTGAGACGCTCAATCTGCTTTTCGATCTCGCGCTTGCGCGCCGCGATTTCGTCACGTTCTACCGTCGTTTCACGCTCACGCTCCAGCAGTTGCTGCATAAACTCGGTGACCTGCTGACTGTTTTCCAGCGTCTGCCCGGTCTGTTCGCCCAGCTGTGAGAGGATCTCCTGCGCTGCCAGCCACTGCGGTGCCTGTTTCGTCAGCCGCGCAGTGCGTTCACGCAACTGTTCCAGCTCCTGACGCAACGTCATGCGCCGTTCACCGGCATCCGCCACGCTTTCATTAAGCCGTTCAATTTGCGCTTCAAGCCCGGCCTGCACATTTTCCAGATCGGCGGCGTCCACCTGCTGACCGTAACGCTTGCAGAAATCGCTAAGCAGTCGTTCAGCATCCTGTTGTTCACGCAGCCGCTGCCCCAGCTCGCTGACGCGGCTTTGCAGCGGCTGTAGTTGTTCAGCGTGGTAACGCTGATTGCTGGCATCGCGCAGTAAATCGCGCCCCACCTGCCAGGCATCGCTGCGGCTGACCGGGCCGGCAATTCGGTTTACCAGCTCATATGCCTGCTCGAACTGGCTGTGCGCGGCCTGCGCCACGCTCATTTTCTGTTCCAGCATCAGGAGTTTGTCGGTGGCTTCCTGCTCTTTTGCCTGGAAGGTTTCCTGCCACTCTTCGGCATTGTCGACGTTAAGGTCACGCAGCTGACAGATGTCCTGAGCGCGCTGTAACGCCTGTAACGCCTGCTGATATTGAATAGCGCGGGTTTGCTGCACGTCCAGCGCCTGCTGATAGTCAGCCAACTGGCTTTTCAGCTCGTCGACTTCCAGCTCGGCGGCTTCACTGCGTGCTTCGTTTTCTTCCTGCACTTCACGCGCTTCGGCCACGACCTCATTCTGTTCTTCAAGGCGGAATGTCAGCTCTTCGAGGTCGGCATCATAACGATCGATTTTTTCCTGCTGGCGCAGAGCGGTTTGTACCAGATTAAGGTGATCGCTGGCCCCCTGATAATCGGTCTCCAGATCGCTCTCGGCCGCATTGTGTTCTGCCAGTTCACGCGCCATTTCAATATGACGATACTGCTCGCTGGCGCGCTGCTTGCGGCTGGTAAACAGCTCGTTACGCAGCAGCAGCGCACCGTCGAGGTGGATGCGCCGCTCGTTGGCGTGACGCATGTAGTCCGCCGACACATAGCTGGTTGCTTCTGAAATCAGATGTTTAAACAGATCGCGATCTGACTGTGTGACGCGGATTGCTTCCAGCGTCATGCGGTTTTCACGCAGCGCCGCTTCCATATCCTGGAACGCTTTACGCACCCCGCTGTTTTCCGGCAGCAAATAGTCCCGCAGCGAGCGGGTGATCGCGCTGGAGATCCCGCCGTACAGCGAAGCTTCAATCAGGCGATAATACTTGCTGCGATCGGCGGCGGTCCGCAGACGGCGCGCCACAATGCCGAGGTCGAACATCACCGAGTGATAATCCGTAATGGAGTTGTACTGTTTAAACTGCACGCTCTCCATCGCTTCAAACTTTTCTTTTAGCTCACTAAGCGGCAGCACGCGTGCCTGGCGGGCGTTGACCGCTTCGGTCAGTATTTCCGTCGGATTGATTGCCGTTGGCAAGCCGTGAATACTGAACGGTTTAATGTCCACTTTGCGGTCACGACCCGCAACCTGCTGCAGGCGCACACCAACAATAACGCGCTGATGCAGTGAGTTAACCACGTCCAGCGCCGCGTAACAGACGCCGGGCCGCAGTTTACCGTGCAGCCCTTTATCGCGAGAGCCGGAAGTGGCACCCGCTTCGGTGGTGTTACGGAAATGTAACAGCGTCAGATCGGGGATCAGCGCGGTGACAAAAGCCGCCATGGTGGTCGACTTCCCTGCACCGTTACCGCCTGACAGCGTAGTGACCAGCTCGTCAAGGTCGAAAGTGCGGGCGAAGAAACCATTCCAGTTAATCAGCGTTAGTGAACGAAATTTGCCACGTTCAATCATTTACTCTTCCTCCGCACTGTCCGGCGCGCTGTTTTCCGTTTCATTATCACCTTCTCCGCTTTCCTCGTTCAGCACCAGGCCACCGTCAAGCTGCATCGCTTCACCATCACGGATCATCCGCAGCTGCGCTTCACGCGCATCGTCCCCGCTGCGCACGTCCGCACCAAAGCGGAACACCGACTCGGTAATACGGAATTTGCTGCTGTCATTACCCATGAACCACACCATACCGAGGCGACGCAGACGGTTTAATGACGCCCGCATCTTCTCCTGTAGCTTCTGGCGGTCGAGGTCAGATCCGGTGGAACGCTGGTTCACCAGCTTCAGCAAGCGACCTTCATCGGCCAGAGACATCAGCTCGTCGTGCAGCTCCTGCTGGCTGAAGATCCCTTCATTGGCCAGCCGTTCAGGACTGAGATAGAGATAGCAAAGAATTTTTCCCACCATCATGTCCAGCTCAGAAAGCACCGAACGTGGAATTAGCGTGGTCGAGCGCGGGCGCAGATAGAAAAAACCTTCTGGCGCACGGATCAGTTCTACGTTGTAGCGCGCATAGAATTCTTCCAGGAACTCCTGGTAATCCATCAGAAAAGCGTGGTTGTCCAGCTCTTCAATACCAATATGACGCCCCGCACGCAGCTGGCTATCCAGCGCCGGGAAAATCGGGCTGGCCAGGGCCTGTGCCAGTTTGACCGGCATCACTTGTTCAATATTTGTCGATGACATGTGCCTGCACCTTGGCTCCGTAATCATTTATAGCCTGCCATTGAGCAGTCAGGCCGGAGAAATCTGCTTCGGCCACGCCTAAGCGTACGGCCTGATCGACGACAATGCGCGCCACGTCAAAATGACGAACGCGCGGATATTGTGTCAGGTAATCGCGCATCACCGCACCGAGATCCAACGGTTTTTGCTGCGCTTTATAGACAGCCAGCGCTTCTTCAATCATCGCCGCCAGCCGTTCGCGAATTTCGTTGAACTCTTCGTACTCCAGCTCGGAGGGCAGTTCGCCGGTGACCTCTTCATTGCGCAATACCAGATCCTCATCACGCATGTCGTACAGGCGCCCGGCGTTGGCGTGGGTCAGCGCCCACGGCATGTCGAAGTAGTTTTGCACCGACAGACGCAGACGCTGGGCGAACACGCGGTTTTTATCCATATCGATGGCGGTGCGGATAAATTTATGTACATGTCGGTCGTAGCCAATCCACAGGTCAATCGCCTGCTGGCCCCAGCTGATTATGCGGTCAAGCTTGTTTTGCAGGTCAAAAACCAGCTTATCGACAAAGCCCAGATCCGGGCTGTTCATGGTCGCATCCTGAATGCGCAGCAGGTTGGCCTGAAGTTTGTCGCCGGCGGCTTCCAGCGTATCCTGAAGCTCTCGCAGCGTGCCGGACGTTTCGTTCAGCAGCAGTTCGCAGCTGGAAATAGCCGCGCGCCAGTCTTTATGCAGCAACTGTGCGATATCGTCTTTTACCGCCTGCTGCTGCTCATCCATGATGCGCTGGGTAATATCAATGCTGTCGAAGATCTCCGCCACCGAGTATTTGAGCGGAGCGTAAACGTTGCGATGCCAGTGGAACTCATCGCCATTTTCATCGGCGGCATCTGCTGCACGTTTCAGCTCGCTGGCAACGATTGACAGCTGCATCGACAGGCGCAAGGTGGAAAACTCGCGCTGGCGAATGTAATAGTCGGTGATGCCAATGCCTAGCGGGGTAAGTCGATAAATGGCATGGCCTTCGGAATGCTCGCTGGTAAAGCGATTAACCAGGCGCTGACGCACCATGTCATTGATGGCATTGTTGGCCCGTACCAGTACCGTGTCACTGGTTTGCTCAAATCCTTCGCTGACGTGGCGAAAAGCATCAATCAGTTCGCCTTCACTCATTTCCCCATCCATGCGCTCCCCGTTCAGGGTGGCGAGCGCCAGCAAAAAAGCCAGACGTTCGGTTGGCAACGAGACGGAAAAATCATTTTTTCGCGCCCAGGCCACCAGTTCAGGTAATGTCTGGGAAAAATCACTCATAGTTCGTCTGCCTTATGGGTTTCCGCGCGGTAACGTGGATGTAACGCCCTAAACTTAAAAAAGGCTCCTGGCGGCAATACTGCTTCTCCAGGGCCAGCACCTCATCAAACCGGTCGAGCTGTTTGCTTTTGTCACGCAAATAGTCGTGGAAAACCCGAATGCCGGTTTTATTTTCTATCACGAATCCGCATGCTTCCAGCCAGGCGTAAACCTGCTGCGGATCGCGTGGATAATCAGGAGACAGGGTTTTCTTTTTACGTTTATTCAATCCGGCCTGCAAATAGCCGAAGTTGCCCAACACCATGGTTTGCATCAACAGGCCGTTGAGGTTGTAGAACATCAGCGATAATACGCCGCCGGGCTTAAGCGCCTGATACAAGGCGGCTAAAGTCTGCTGCGGTTCCGTTATCCATTCCAGCACCGCGTGAAACAATACCAGATCAACCGGTTTATCCAAATCATCGGCAATCTGTTGCGCGCTCATCTGCCTGAACTGCATATTAGCACTCACGCCTTGCTGTTGCGCGAGACGCTGTGCGCGCGTCAACATTTCTTGTGAAACATCACACAACAGCACCTGATGCCCACGCGCGGCAATACCGCACCCGGTTTGCCCCTCTCCGCCGCCGGCGTCCAGCACCGACAATGGCCCGTCCGGGAAGGTGGTTAACAGCTTGTCCAAATCCTGCCAGAGGATCGCCTGCCGGATGCGCCCTTTAGTGGTACCGTAAATGTTCTGCGAGAATTTTTCTGCGATATCATCAAAGTTGCGATCCTGCATACTAACTGCTCCGGCGTCAGGGCGTGATTCAGCGGAGTATTTTGGCATACACTGGCAAATAAGGAACCTTTCCGTCGCTTCATAACGCCTGGGTGATGTTTTTTCGGACAAAAAGAGGCCTTTATCATGTTTTTTACCCTGAAGAAAATCATGGGTAGCCTGCTGCTTCCGCTGCCAATACTGCTGCTAATCATCGGGCTGGGGCTTCTCCTGCTTTGGTTTAGCCGCTGGCAGAAAAGTGCTAAAACGCTCATTTCCGTGGCCTGGTTGTTTTTGCTGCTGCTAAGCCTGCAACCGGTTGCCGACAGGCTGCTGGCACCACTGGAACATCGCTACCCGACCTGGCACAATCAGCACCCGCTGGATTACATCGTGGTGCTCGGCGGCGGCTATACGTGGAACCTGCAATGGGCGCCCAGCTCCAATATGCTGAATAACAGCCTGCCGCGGCTGGCCGAAGGTATCCGCATCTGGCGGGCAAACCCACAGGCAAAACTGATTTTTACCGGAGGTAAAGCGCAGCATAATCCGATGAGTTCTGCTGCGGTCACAGCCAGCGTGGCACAATCTCTGGGCGTCCCCGCCGCGGCCATTATCATCCTTGACAAACCGCGCGATACCGAACAGGAAGCGCATGAAGTAGCAAAAATCGTCCATAACCAACCCTTTGCGCTGGTGACCTCGGCGAATCATCTGCCGCGGGCAATACGCTTTTTCCAGTACCAGGGGTTACAGCCCTGGCCTGCCCCTGCCAATCAGTTAGCTGTCGCATCCCCACTTAACGTCTGGGAGCGGGTGCTCCCCTCTTCATTCTGGCTTGGTCACAGCGAGCGCGCACTTTACGAGAATATCGGTCGACTGTGGCAGTGGCTGAAACAGCCAGACAGCCCGTCAACCGGGCCACGGCAGCAGTGAGCGGGCGGCAAGCGTAAACGTGGTCGGTCGAACCGTGCACGGAGGATCAGGTGCGACACTTCATCCCAGATAATATCATGCCAGCGGCGTGCCGCGGATCCTTCGGCTACCGGCACAAAGTGCACATCATCATTCGCCAGCGCATCTCCGGCCCGCTTGCGCACACAGGATGAAGTTCAAACTCACGCGAAGCCCGCTGAATGGGGCCGGCGAACTGTTTTCTGCATGCGTTCAGCGTCGCCCACCAGGCCTGCGCAGACGGGACGATATCAGGAGAACATGACTGCCACTATCTGCCCGCGCAGCTGCTGCCCGCGCTCCGGGGTTCGCACCGGCACCTCCAGCATGACGCCGCTAATGCGCTCTGTTAATAGCACGTTAAACCGTGATCCTGCTGACTGATGACCAGGCCGTATAGCGCCAGGAGGCGCACTTCACCCCTGCGTGCCAGCATTAACAGCTTTGGGCCTCCGGGCGGCGGCACCTGGCAATCTGAAATATCTGGCTAATCACGGTATCGTATGTCCGCTGCCGCCATAAAGGGTATAAGGGCCGGACCAGGGCTACTGGCTGATGCACTCAACCCGACTGACAGGCTCACCGTGCGCCAGCGCAATGTCAGCGCGCAGCTGTTGTTTCTGGCCTCCTCACAGAACAGAGGCCAGATGATGGCGCTTTTAAAGGACTTTCCGCGGCAAAAACCGCGTATATTTACCGGCTCGTTGCGGCCACTGACGCGGGCGCGCAACAGGTTTACTGCATGGCAGCGCGCACGCGTAACAGATCTTCTGCCGTATCCACCCCTGGGCTGGGAACCGCTTGCGCCACATCAACGTGAATTTTTTCGCCGTACCACAGCACGCGTAACTGTTCCAGCAGCTCTATCTGCTCCAGCGGGCTGGCTTGCCAACGCACATAGCGGCGGATAAAACCGGCGCGATAGCCGTAGATACCAATATGGCGCAGAAAGTGGTCGCCAATATTGTCACGTGATACGGCAAAGCGCTCGCGATCCCACGGGATGGTGGCACGGGAGAAGTACAGCGCGTTACCCTGGGCATCGCGTACTACTTTCACCGCATTGGGGTTAAACGCTTCTTCCACAGAATCCAGGTGCACTGCCAGCGTTGCCATCCCTACGCTGCGCTGCGCAAGGTTTTCTGCAACCTGACGGATTATGACCGGGGGGATCATCGGCTCATCGCCCTGAACGTTAACAATCACCTTGTCGTCGGGGAATTGATAGTAATCAATCACTTCTGCCAGACGCTCAGTCCCGGACTGATGATCGACCCGAGTCATACAGACTTCGCCACCGGCTGCTTCCACCGCACGCGCCACGTCAGCATGATCCGTCGCCACAATCACTCGCCCGGCTCCCGATTCCTGTGCACGTTGCATAACATGTACCACCATCGGTTTACCGTGAATATCCATCAACGGTTTTCCCGGTAGCCGGGTAGAAGCGAAACGGGCAGGAATGATGGCAACAAAACTCATGGGTGGCTCTCGTCCAGAGTCAGCGCTCGCGCTTCCACTTCCAGTAACACGGGAATACCATCCCGCACCGGGAAAGCCAGACCGTCAGGTTTACAAACCAACTCCTGTTGTTCTTTGTTGTAGTACAGCTTGCCGTGACAAACCGGACAAGCGACGATTTCAAGTAGACGATAATCCATGATTTCTCCGTAAGGGACCCGTTTATGTAACCCGGTTTTGAATCGCGTCAGAATATCATAGCTGCCGCACCGGGAGTTACTCAGTTACATTGAAAGTTGGCGGCAGGTCATTCAGTTTCCTGCAAGGCCCAGCAACCGAATTCTGGCGGTGCTGGCATTCTTCATTGCTGCTGCCGTTGGCTTACGTGGCGTAAGGCCATGACTGGCTGGAACCGACCCGCCATGGCGTCAGTAGATGATGAAAGAGTAGCTGATATTAGCGCGCTGTTAACGCAGCTATCGTGTTCAAAAGCTCTTCAGCCTTAGCCTCAGGCAGCGAGGCGTCTACCGGCAGATACCACCAGTTATGCGCGGCAAAGGAACGCGCTTTTACAGCATCTTTTTCCGTCATCAGCAGCGTTTGCCCGCTGGCTGCGATCGCATGCAGGCTGTCGGGGCTGTAGGGTTGATGGTCGGCAAATGCCACCTGCTTCAGCGGCGTCACGCCCTGCTGACGCAGCGTGTGGAAAAAGCGTGGCGGGTGGCCGATACCGGCCATTGCCACGACGTTATCCAGCTCGGCCACAGGCCGCCGCTCGCCGGATTTAAGGTTCACTGCCAGCCCCGTCTGTAGCTGCATGGCCACTTCTCCGGGGAGCGCAGTACCGCCGTTGGTGACGATTGCCGTAACGCTACGCAGACGGCCGGCACGTTCACGCATTGGCCCGGCAGGAAGCCACCAGCCATTACCAAAACGTCGTTCGCCGTCAATCACCACGATTTCAATATCGCGCGCCAGGGCATAGTGTTGCAGCCCATCGTCGCTGATAATGATATCAACTGCCGCAGTGCGCAACACCGCTTCAGCCGCCTGACGCCGCACTGGTGCAACGGCTACGGTTGCGCCAGTGCGCTGATAAATCAGTACCGGCTCATCACCGGCTTCGGCGGCGGTGGTTTGCGCGTCCAGCACCAGCGGATAATGCTCTGCTTTGCCTCCGTAGCCGCGAGAAACCACGCCTACGCGTAATCCGCGTTGCTGCAAAGCCTGCACCAGCCAGATGGCTAGCGGAGTTTTGCCATTGCCCCCGGCGGTAAGATTGCCCACCACCACCACCGGAACCGGAGCGCGCCACGCCTTACGCCAGCCCCGGCGATAGCTCAGGTGCAGCAGGTTGCTTATCAGGCCGTACAGCAGGCTGAAGGGTATAAGCAGCAGATAAAGCGCACAGCGCCCGCTCCAGATACGCTCAATCATTGGCCAAATTGCATCTTATGCAGCTGCGCATAGGCACCGCGTTCAGCCAGTAGCTTTTCATGAGTACCGCGTTCCACGATGTGACCATCTTCTACCACAACAATTTCATCCGCTTTCTCAATGGTGGAAAGACGGTGCGCAATCACCAGCGAGGTGCGGTTCTTTTGCAATTCGTCCAGCGCCGACTGAATGGCACGTTCGGATTCGGTGTCCAGCGCGGAGGTGGCTTCATCAAGGATCAAAATCGGGCAGTCACGCAGCAACGCCCGCGCGATAGCAATACGCTGACGTTGGCCGCCAGAGAGCAGCACGCCATTTTCACCAATCACCGTATCAAGGCCGTCGTCCATCTTGCTGATGAAGTCCATGGCATGTGCCATAGTCGCGGCCTTTTCAATATCTTCCCGGCTGTATTGCTCATGGCGAGCGTAAGCGATGTTATTGGCAACGGTATCGTTAAACAGATGCACATTTTGCGATACTAACGCTACCTGATTACGCAGTGAGGCCAGCGTGTATTCACGCAGGTCATGCCCATCCATCATAATGCTGCCGTGCTGGATATCGTAAAAGCGCGTCAACAGGCTGGCCATTGTAGACTTACCGGAACCCGAACGCCCGACCAGCGCCACGGTTTTTCCGGCCGGAATTGCCAGATTGATATTATTCAGCGCGGGCAAATCGCGCCCGGGGTAGCTGAAGGTCACGTCGCGAAATTCGATATCGCCCTTTGCACGCTCAATGCTGCGTTTACCGCTATCGACTTCCTGCTCGCTATCGAGAATCGAGAACAGCGTCTGGCAGGCCGCCATGCCGCGCTGGAACTGGGCATTGACGTTAGTTAAGGATTTCAACGGGCGCATCAAAGCGATCATCGATGAGAACACCACGGTGATGGTACCGGCAGTAAGCGTCGCCATCACGCTGGGAAAACTGGCAGCAAACAGCACAAACGCCAGCGCCAGTGAGGCGATCAGCTGTATAATCGGGTCGGAGATTGAAGATGCGGATACCAGCTTCATTCCCTGCTGACGCATGCGGTTGCTGACGCGGTTAAAGCGTTCGCTCTCAATATTCTGGCCGCCGAAGATCAGCACTTCTTTATGCCCTTTCAGCATCTGCTCGGCGCTGGTCGTCACCTGCCCCATAGTGTTCTGCATATTCTTACTGATATTGCGGAAACGCCTGGAGACGGTGCGAATGGCGAAAGAGACCACGGGCGCCAGCACGATCAAAATCAGCGACAGCTGCCAGCTATAGTAAAACATCAAGATAAACAGGCCGACGATTGAAGCCCCTTCGCGCACCACGGTCACTAATGCGCTGGAGGAAGAGGAAGCGACCTGCTCAGAATCATAGGTAATACGTGACAGCAATGTCCCGGTGGACTGCTGGTCAAAAAAGGAAACGGGCATGCCCATCATATGGCTGAATAAGCTGCGGCGCATTTTCATCACCACATTGCCAGAAACCCAGGAAATACAGTAGCTGGAAGCGTAACTGGTTACGCCACGCACCAGCATCAGACCAATAACGGCGAGCGGCATCCACAACAGCACCGAGTTATCCGCTTTACCAAAGCCATCATCAAGTAAAGGCTTCAGCAGTGACAGCATAAGTGTATCGCCTGCCGCATTGAGGATCAGCGCGACAGCGGCCACAATCAATCCCGTCTTATATGGCACAATCATTGGCCAGAGACGACGGAATGTCTGCCAGGTGGAGAGATCTTTATCCAGATGCATTTTTTAACCAGCTTTAGTTGAAAATAGCCGCTTATTCTAGCCGGAATCCCTGGGTACGCCAAACCACTGATGATACCAACGGTTCATTATTTGTTCTCTTAACCCAATAAGTTGCCATCGGTGCGCAAAAAAATGTGCGCTTAACTGGCCGGAAAGCGCAGTATCCCGCCATTCGACCCCATTTTCGCCGTAGCGACGAATAATCTGTGTTGCTGGCAAACGCCATGCGCTGAAACGCGCCGCGGAAGCGACGGCTGCGGTTGGCGAGACGGCGCGCAGAAAAGGGGGAGTGGAAGAGGTTCGGCTGCCGTGATGAGGCACCTGGAGCAGGTCTGCACGCAGGCCTGAGCGCTGCTCCGCAGTCAATTTCAGTTCCGCCGCCGCTTCGATGTCCCCTGTTAATAATACCCGCCATTTGCCATCGCTGACCATCACCACACAGGACTGGTTATTGCCGTCGCCATTTTCTTTATGCGGCGGCCAGAGCACGCGAAAATCTAACCCCTGCCAGCTCCAGCTATCCCCCTTTCGGCATGAAAGATGGTCCGTCCGGGCCAATGGACTACGCACACGGGCCTGGGGGAATGCATCCCTGACGCTGGCCAGCCCGCCGATATGGTCAAGGTGAGCATGACTGATAATAACTTGAGTGACGCGGATCCCCTGCCAGGCAAGCCAGGGAAGGATCTGGCTTTTGGCAGCATCGCCGCCAGGCCAGCGATTACCGGTATCATAGAGCGTGGCTTCTCCATGCCGTGAAATCACCACTGCCAGTCCGTGCCCCACATCCAGCATATCTACCCGCCATTCCGCAGCGGGAAACAGTGAACGCCAGCTACATATCAACAGAGCCGTGCTTGCGATGCTGGCCGTTGAGGTGCGCCACCAGCCGAAGCGTAAGCTTAGCAATGCAAGCCAGCACAGCAGGCTGGCAGCGCTTAGCGCATGGTCCAATGGAAACCAGCCACGCGGCAAACTCTGTAACGGCATAAATACCAGCGCCAGTGACCGGTCGACGCATTGCCATAGCAGAGGAGCAATCCACGGCACCGCATTGCACAGTAATGCCACAAGGATCAGCGGCACGGTGACCAGAGAAATGAGCGGCACCGCCCACAGGTTAGCCAGCAAAGCGCTCAGGCTGATTCCATGAAACAGCAATGCCTGCAGTGGCATCATAAGTAATAACATCCCGAACTGCAGATGCAGTAAACGCAGCGGTAGCCAGCGCCAGCGCCGACAAAAACGCGCGGGTAGCGGAAAACTGTGATACCAAAGCAGCAACCCTGCTACCGCAAGGGCTGACAGCCACAGGCTGTCTGACAGCAAGCTGAGCGGGTCAAAGAACAGTATCAGGGCAATGCACAGGCTCCATACCTGCCAGGGCTGACAGAAGATCCCATGCAGTCGCAAAATACTCCACGCCAGCAAGGCCAACATGGCACGCAAAGCCGGTGCATTCCCGCCTGAAAGCCAGCAGTAAATCAACGCCACCAGCAGGCTGCAAAACAGCGGTAATCTATAGCCTATATATCTGACCGGCAATGCAAACTGTATGCCGCGCATCAGCAGCCAGCCCAGGCTGGCGGCAAGGGCAATATGCATCCCTGAAATTGCCATCAGGTGCGCTGTACCGGTTTCACGTAACAGTCGGTTAATTACCGGTTTGACCTGCTCCCGCTCACCAAATGCCAGCGCAGAGATCAATCCTTGCCACGGCAATTGAGCATAATTTTTTTGCGCAGAGTTAATCAGGCGGGCACGCCAGCTACAATCTGCCGTTACGATCTCTGCACTTTTCACTCTGCCGGTTAACGGCGTGTGGCTAGCCAGGGCAAAACGTTGACGATCGAATCCACCCTCATTGAGCTGCGCATGCACCGGCCTGAGTATCAGCTGCATCCGCCAGCGCTGACCGGAGCAAAAGGCGATATCTTGCGGCGGCGACTTTACGCTGGCGTAAACGGGAGGGAACAGCACCCTGCCCCGATAGTTTGTTATTCGTATTTTTAGTCGTCCGCCATTGGGCTGTACATTTTCAATCTGCACCCCGGCTTCAATTGGTGCCCGGGTCAACTCATTAATCTGGAGCAGTGCAGACTGCCCGGCTGATACTGCCCAAACAAACATGACCAGTATCAGCGCCGGAAATTTTGTCAGCCGCCACGGGCACAGCGCCAGAACAGCAGCAAGCAACAGAATGATGAGCGCAACACCATAACCCGGCAGATGAGGTAAAAAGTTGAGCGGCAGCGTTGCAACTATAACGCCCCACGCTACGCGGATAATCGTCAGCGACATGCACCCTCCCTGTTCAAGACCGGCTAAGTGTGCCGTGACTTTGCGGGGCATGCAGCCTGATAACTACCGATTTGGATAGCAGCGCGCAAACAGTTTGCACTTTTGCAGCAAGTTGCAAGAATGATGCGGGAGGGAGAATTTTCGCTTACGGCAAAAAAAAACGACACCGAAGTGTCGTTTTAGCAATTCATCGCTTATCAGCCGCCGTATATATTGGCGCGATCGCGCAGCTCTTTTCCGGGCTTGAAGTGTGGAACGTATTTACCTTCCAACTCCACTTTGTCACCCGTCTTCGGGTTACGGCCGGTACGAGGTGCCCGATAGTGCAAAGAGAAGCTGCCAAATCCCCGGATTTCGATGCGTTCACCCTCTGACAACGTCGTTGCCATGTGCTCCAGCATCTCTTTTACCGCATCCTCAACGACTTTCGCCTGAATATGAGATTGCTGGCCTGCAAGCCTCTCAATCAGTTCTGACTTGGTCATAAAACCTCCGGTTAATCCCTGACAGGAATAGTTATGACAGTTAACGACGATAACGGGGCAGCTTATGCTGCCCTTGAACGATTACTCGCCTTTAGCTGCTTTGAAAGCTTCAGCCATAGCGTTAGAGAAATTGCCTTCTTCCTGTTTGGTGTTAACAGTGTTGATAGCTTCTTTCTCGTCGGCCTGGTCTTTTGCGCGAACAGACAGGCTGACAACGCGGTTTTTACGGTCAACGCCGGTGAATTTAGCTTCAACATCGTCGCCAACATTCAGCACCAGGGTTGCGTCTTCTACGCGATCCAGCGATGCTTCGGAAGCGCGCAGGTAGCCTTCAACGCCATCAGCTAATTCAACTGTAGCACCTTTAGCGTCAACCGCAGTGACTTTACCGTTAACAATTGCACCTTTCTTGTTCAGAGAGACGTAGTTGTTGAACGGATCTTCTGCCAGCTGCTTAACGCCCAGCGAGATACGCTCACGCTCTGCGTCAACCTGCAGAACCACAGCTGCGATTTCGTCGCCTTTCTTGTATTCACGAACCGCTTCTTCTCCGGTCGCGTTCCAGGAGATGTCAGACAGGTGAACCAGGCCGTCGATGCCGCCATCCAGGCCGATGAAGATACCGAAGTCAGTAATTGACTTGATTTTACCTTCAACACGGTCGCCCTTGTTGTGGGTTTCTGCAAACTGCTGCCATGGGTTAGATTTGCACTGCTTCAGACCCAGGGAGATACGACGACGCTCTTCATCGATGTCCAGAACCATGACTTCTACAACATCACCCACGTTAACCACTTTGGATGGGTGGATGTTTTTGTTGGTCCAGTCCATTTCTGAAACGTGTACCAGGCCTTCAACGCCTTCTTCGATTTCAACGAAGCAGCCGTAGTCTGTCAGGTTGGTCACACGGCCAGTCAGCTTGGTGCCTTCTGGGTAACGTTTAGCGATAGCAACCCATGGATCTTCACCCAGCTGCTTCAGGCCCAGGGACACACGGGTACGCTCACGGTCAAATTTCAACACTTTAACCATGATTTCGTCGCCAACATTGACGATTTCGCTCGGATGCTTAACGCGCTTCCAGGCCATATCGGTAATGTGCAGCAGGCCGTCAACGCCGCCCAGATCAACGAATGCACCGTAGTCAGTAAGGTTCTTAACGATACCTTTAACTTCCATGCCTTCCTGCAGGTTTTCCAGCAGCTGATCGCGCTCTGCGCTGTTTTCAGATTCGATAACCGCACGACGTGAAACTACAACGTTGTTACGTTTCTGATCCAGCTTGATGACTTTGAACTCAAGCTCTTTGCCTTCCAGGTGCAGCGTATCGCGGACTGGACGCACGTCTACCAGTGAACCTGGCAGGAACGCACGGATGCCGTTCAGCTCAACTGTGAAGCCGCCTTTGACCTTGCCGTTGATAACACCGGTAACAGTTTCAGCGTCTTCGTAAGCTTTCTCCAGCGTGATCCAAGCTTCGTGACGTTTAGCTTTCTCACGGGACAGCAGGGTTTCACCGAAGCCGTCTTCTACTGCATCAAGGGCAACGTCAACTTCGTCGCCAACCTGGATTTCCAGTTCGCCGGCTGCGTTCTTGAACTGCTCTGCAGGAATTGCAGATTCAGATTTAAGACCCGCATCAACCAGAACTACGTCTTTGTCGATAGAGACAACAACGCCACGAACGATGGAACCCGGGCGGGTTTCGATTGTTTTTAAGGATTCTTCAAATAGTTGAGCAAAAGATTCAGTCATATTGATAATCTTCAGGATTCTTCAATTTAACGTCCACCTGACATCCTGACGGGTGGGGTTGTTTCACATGCCCCATGACGTCCATATCACAGGGTTATTTAAATCATTCCGCGAACTGTTGCTTATAACATTAGAAACAAGCATAGCTGAAAATTACGCCAGTGCGAGTTTGTCTCGCGCATATTTAAGCGCGATTTCAATCACCTGTTCAATTGACATGGTAGTCGAATCAAGCACTAAGGCGTCAGCTGCAGGCACCAGCGGCGCGATTGCGCGATTGCGATCGCGCTCATCTCGCTCTTTTATCTCAGATAAAAGGCGCTCAAAGTTAACACTAAAGCCTTTTTCCTGCAACTGTAGCATACGGCGGCTGGCACGCTCTTCAGAACTGGCATCAAGGAATATTTTCACTGGCGCATCGGTAAATACGACGGTCCCCATATCGCGACCATCGGCAATCAGCCCCGGTAGCTCACGGAAACCACGCTGGCGGCGCAGTAGCGCTTCGCGTACCCGGGGAAAGGCGGCCACTTTGGAAGCCGTATTACTGACATCCGGGCTACGGATCTCAGTAGAAACATCTTCCCCTTCAAGAATGACTTCAATCTCACCGTTGTGAGAAACAAAACGCACGTCAAGATGAGCGGCAATCGGGACCAGAGCCTCTTCGGAGCTGATATCTACCTGGTGGTGCAGCGCAGCCAGAGCCAGCACGCGATAAATGGCGCCGGAATCCAACAGGTGCCACTGCAGTGCCTCGGCCATCGCTTTACACAATGTCCCTTTCCCTGCACCGCTCGGGCCATCAATAGTGATCACGGGGGCTGTTGCCGTCATGTCGTTCTCCTTTCGGTGGGATGCCCAGGCAGCAGGTGCCCAGGGAAATATCGACGCGCATTATACCTCGCATAACCCAGGCTGCAACCGCGCGCTGGCATTGAGCGCCAGGCTAGCGGGCGGCAGCGCCGTTACTTATGCCAGCTGGCTGATGCGGGCTAACTGAGTAAAATAATCAGGGAAGGTTTTGGCGGTACAATTCGGATCAAGGATGGTCACCGGGGTCGATGAAAGAGCCACCAGCGAGAAACACATGGCCATACGGTGATCGTTATAGGTAGCGATTTGCGCGCAGGCAATTTTGGCGGGTGGTGTAATACGAATGAAGTCATAGCCTTCTTCAACTTCAGCGCCAACTTTACGTAACTCTGTCGCCATCGCCGCCAGCCGATCGGTCTCTTTAACCCGCCAGTTATAAATATTACGCATGACCGTGGTACCTTGCGCAAACAGCGCGGTGGTTGCTATCGTCATGGCAGCATCGGGGATGTGATTCATATCCAAATCAACTGCCTTCAGTTCGCCACGGGTGCAGGCAATATAATCATCACCCCATTCTACGCTGGCCCCCATTTTTTCCAACACATCGGCAAAACGAATATCGCCCTGCATGCTGTTACGACCAATTCCTGTTACCTTTACCGTACCGCCTTTGATTGCGGCAGCTGCCAGGAAATAAGACGCAGAAGAGGCATCGCCTTCTACCAGATATTCACTCGTTGCCTGATACTGCTGCTGCCCGCGAATGCGGAAGGTATGGTAATTGTTATTATCCACCACCACGCCGAACGCAGCCATCAGCTTCAGCGTGATATCGATATAAGGTTTAGAAACCAAATCGCCTTTGATAATGATTTGGCTATCATTTTTTGCCAGTGGCGCCGCCATCAATAGTGCGGTCAAAAACTGGCTTGAAACGCTACCGTCCACCGTGATTTCACCGCCGCTAAACCCCCCCTTAACACGCAGCGGAGGATAATCTACCTGCTCAAGATAATCGACGTCAGCACCGCCCTGGCGCAAAGCGTCTACCAGATGGCCTATCGGGCGCTCTTTCATGCGCGGCTCACCGGTCAGAATAATATCGTTACCACCAATGCATAATGCTGCGGCCAACGGGCGCATCGCCGTACCTGCATTTCCAAGAAAAAGCTCAAGCGATCTGTCGGCCTGAAGTGCGCCTCCCTGACCAGTTATTTCACAGCGGGTACGGTCTGCGGACAGACTGTACTGCACGCCAAGCGCCTGCAATGCATCCAGCATATGCCGTACATCGTCGCTGTCGAGCAGATTAGTCAGGCGGGTGGTGCCCTTTGCCAACGCCGCCAGCAACAAAGCTCGGTTCGACACGCTTTTAGAACCTGGAAGGTTAACAGTGCCGTCTACAAGGGCGATAGGTTGTAAAGTCAGGGAATCCTGCATGTGAAACGTATTCTCCAAAATAATTGCAATGAAACCCCGCCGGAATGCGAGGTTTCATATTAAAAGCTTATTACGCCTTTGGTGTACCTTAGCCGCGACGACGCTCGAAGTCGACCATAAAGTCGGTTAGCGTTTTCACCCCTGACAACGGCATGGCATTGTAGATTGAAGCACGCATTCCACCGACCGCACGATGACCTTTCAGGGCGTGTAATCCGGCAGCCAAAGACTCTTCAAGGAAAAGTTTATCCAACGCGGCATCCGCCAGCTGGAAAGGCACGTTCATGCGCGAACGGTTGCCGGCAGACACATCATTGCGATAGAGATCGCTGCTGTCGATAGTGCTGTACAGCAGGTCTGCTTTAGCTTGATTGCGTTTGTCCAGCTCGCCCACGCCCCCCTGCTCTTTCAGCCATTTAAACACCAGGCCAGACAGATACCAGGCGAAGGTCGGCGGGGTGTTAAACATTGACTCGCTTTCGGCCAGCACTTTGTAGTCAAGGATGGAAGGCAGCTCTTTGCGCGCCCGGCCTAACAGATCTTCACGCACAACTACCAGCGTTAAGCCAGCCGGGCCGATATTTTTTTGTGCACCGGCGTATAGCACGCCATATCGGCTCACATCGACAGGCGTCGACAGAATTGTTGAAGAGAGATCGGCAACAACGACCTTGTCACCAAAATCAGGCGTTTCATGGATGGCAATACCATCAATGGTTTCATTCGGACAGAAATGGACATATGCGGCATCGTCGGACAGCGCCCAGCTGTTCATCGGCTTAATGGCACGCAGACCGTTAAGCGTGGTTTTTGCATCAATAACGTTAGGTGTACAGAATTTTTGCGCCTCTTTTATAGCGCTGGTCGCCCAGTAACCGCCATCAACGTAATCCGCTTTGCTGTTTTGACCCAGCAAGTTTTGCGGCACCGCTGCGAACTGCCCACGCGCCCCGCCGTGGCAGAATAAAACTTTGTAATTGGTGGGGATTTTCAGCAGATCGCGAAAATCTTGTTCTGCCTCTTCTGCAACCTGAATAAATTCCTTACTGCGGTGACTGATCTCCATCACCGAAGTTCCCAAACCCTGCCAGTTGCACAGTTCCTGCTCAGCACGACGAAGCACTTCTGCCGGCAGCATTGCCGGGCCGGAGCTAAAATTATAAATCTGACTCATTTCCCCTCACCATTAATTAGAAAAAGCGGTTGTCTTCTTCATCGGTTTTATCATTGCCATCAAGCTGCTGCAATAGCTTGTACGCTGAATCATTGAGTTCTGCGAGGAGTGCTGCAACAGTTTATAGGGCAAATGAAATAATAAACGATATTTTGTGAGGTACTTTCCTGATGTCATAACGGCTGCTTCACTTTTCACAAAAACAGGGCACTCTTCACCACATGAAATTAACGTTGCCGGATAGCGATTACAGCGGAAACCCCGTATCATTGCGCGCTTTCCGCACAATCAATCACGAGTGGGCAAAATGACTCAAACTTTTATCCCAGGCAAAGACGCCGCGCTGGAAGTCTCCATAGCACGCTTTCAGCAAAAATTGCAGGATCTCGGCTTCAACATTGAAGAGGCATCCTGGCTGAATCCGGTCCCTAACGTCTGGTCAGTCCATATTCGCGATCGCGACTGTCCGCTGTGCTTCACTAATGGTAAAGGTGCCAGCAAAAAAGCGGCGCTGGCCTCTGCACTGGGTGAATATTTTGAGCGTTTATCCACCAACTATTTTTTCGCCGACTTCTGGCTGGGTCAACAGATCGCCAACGGCGATTTTGTTCATTATCCTGATGAAAAGTGGTTCCCAATAGCGGATGACGATAGCTTGCCCGAGGGCATTCTTGATGCACGTCTGCACCAATTCTACAACCCGGAAGATGAAGTTAGCGCCAGCGATCTGATCGATCTGCAATCCGGTAATGCGGCACGGGGTATTTGCGCGTTACCGTTTACCCGCCAGTCGGATCAGCAAACCGTTTATATCCCAATGAATATCGTCGGCAATCTGTATGTGTCGAACGGTATGTCGGCCGGTAATACCGCTAACGAAGCTCGAGTACAGGGCCTTTCAGAAGTTTTCGAGCGCCACATCAAGAATCGCATTATCGCCGAATCTATCAGCCTGCCGGCCATCCCACAGGAAGTGCTGGATCGCTATCCTGGGGTGGTGGAAGCCATTGCTACCCTCGAAGCGGAAGGTTTTCCCATCTTCTCTTACGATGCCTCACTGGGCGGCAAATACCCGGTTATCTGCGTGGTGTTGTTCAACCCCGCGAACGGCACCTGTTTTGCATCATTCGGCGCGCATCCAGACTTTGGCGTAGCGCTTGAGCGTACCGTCACCGAACTGCTGCAAGGGCGTGGGCTGAAGGATCTGGACGTCTTTACTGCGCCAACCTTTGATGACGAGGAAGTCGCGGAACATGCCAACCTTGAAACGCATTTCATCGACTCCAGCGGTCTGATATCCTGGGATATGTTTAAAGATGAAGCGGATTACGCTTTCGCGGACTGGAGCTTCAAAGGGACAACTGAAGAAGAGTTCGCTACGCTGATGGCGATTTTCAGGTCAGAAGATCGTGAAGTTTATATTGCAGATTATGAACACCTTGATGTCTACGCCTGCCGCATTATCGTTCCAGGCATGTCCGATATCTACCCGGCAGAAGACCTGCTGCTGGCCAATAACAGCATGGGGGCTTATCTGCGCGATACGCTACTTAGCTTGCCAGACAGCCGTTGGGATAAGCCAGACTATCTGTCACTGTTGCAGCAGCTTGACGATGATGGCCACGACGACTTCACGCGCGTGCGCGAACTATTGGGCCTGGCAACCGGTAAAGACAATGGCTGGTATACCCTGCGTATTGGTGAACTTAAGGCTATGCTGGCCCTGGCCGGGGGAGACCTGCAACAGGCGCTGATTTGGACCGAGTGGACGATGGAGTTTAACCAGTCGATCTTCAGCCCAGCGCGGGCAAACTACTATCGCTGTCTGCAAACACTGCTGCTGCTTAGTCAGGAAGAAGATCGCGATCCGCAGCAGTATTATGCCGCTTTTGTACGCATGTATGGTCAGAGCGCAGTAGATGCCGCATCGGCTGCTATCGCTGGCGAAGCCCCATTCTATGGTTTGCACAGCGTGGACGGCGACCTGAAAGCATTCCCGGCTCATCAGGCACTGCTGGCTGCTTATAACAAACTGCAGTCCGCCAAACGCCGTTACTGGAAATAATGCCGCAAAAATGGGCATAACCTGCAAATGCAGCAGTAAGTTGTTTTAACCCGTGGCGCCGGGGCAATGCCAGCTGAAGCAAAGGTAAACGTTGAGGCGTTTACCTTTTTTATTATCATTGCCCCGTCCTGAAAAACCTGGCACATCTTGCTCGCACACTGAGGAATATGTGCTGAACCAGTATGTTCAACGTACGTAAAGCGATTATTCTCTACCCTGCTAATAAGCCGATGTCGAAGAGATCGAAAAAGGTACGTGGACGGGAAGTACCGGCTCAAAATGTTATCGAACAGGTGACCAGCATCCGGTTGCAACAATCCCGGCTGGGTAAGCGTAAATGGCATGACTTGCTGCAACGGCAGGCAGAAATGGCACCGTATGTCGGCCGCGATAGCCTGTTCCAGAACCAGCGTTGCTCACGTACGGAACCAGACGCTTTGCCAAAAAAATATCTGTATATCATGAAGTTGAGATTCCACATACCCTTAATGCGGCCGCAGCATTCAAAATGGCCCTGTCTTGGGAGAGTTATCTAACCGTCGCACCCCTCGATTTTGCCCGCTGTCTGGCGTAGCGCCACAACCGCACCTGGATCCGCGATGTGGTGGTTTCAGGGTACTCCGACGACAATAAGTCAGTACAAGGACCGGGCGAATTCAGCGCTGGGATGGCTAACATCGGGAAGACAAAGCTGCAGCCCTGTCATGAACCCGGCAAGCATAAATAGCTGGCAATGAGGGAAGAGTACTCGCTGCATGGCGTACACCCGCCTGATGCCGGGATCAGGCAGCGGGTGAAGCACATTCTGCAAGGCTATGGCCACTACGTCATGTGTTAAACGGACGAACCCGTTTGCGCGCTTCTCTCAGGCATGTGCGATTGGCGTAGCATGGCGATCGGTTTTACGTAGTAACATCACCAGGTAGACCAGTGCCACTGCGGCAATCATGACAAACAGCAGACGATCGGAGTAATTTTGCATTAATATTGACGTCATCGCCGGGCCAACCAGACTGCCCACGGTGTAGCTCAGTAACAGCGCCTGATTCATCGCCACCAGCTCGTGATTTGCCACCGTTTCACAAGCCCATGACATCGCCACCGGGTAGAGGGTGAATCCCGCACAGCCGAGAAGGAACAATGCAGGGGCCATGGCGGCATTACCCAGCATCGCCAAAGCGCCAAGGATAACGACAAACACCTGTACGCGCAGTACCAGCAGGCGGCCAAAGCGGTCCGCCAGCCTCCCTACCGGCCATTGTCCAATAATTCCTGCACTGACCAGCAACGCCATCCAGTAGCCAACGGTGGCATCGCTGATCCCCTGATGAGAAAGATAAAGCGGCATCAAACCATACAGTGAGCCGAGCAGGATACCGGAGATAACACAGCCATTGATCCCCAAACGCGCGCTGCGGCGGCGCAACATCGGCCACATCCGCCCCGCCGGCAGCTGTTCTTCGCCCCGGCCAGCCGTTACGCGGCAGAATATCAGCGGCAGGATCGCCGCCAACACCACGCCGCTCACCCACGGTAAGACATGCATCAGTTCGGTGGAAACCTTGCTCACTAACAGCTGGCCGATCACGGTGCCGAGGTAATAGACGATCATATAGGCCGCCAGCATGCGTCCACGATTGTGCAAAGTGCCGTTGCACATCAGCGCACTTTCCACCACCACCCAAATCAGCGCACAGCCAATGCCGGCGATAAAACGCCACAGGGCCCATAAACCAAAGCCGGTTCCTAATCCCAGCGCAACAATCGCCAGCGCAAACAGCAACGAGGCAAAATAATAACTGCGGTTAAACCCGTAGCGTTTGATCACCCAGCCAGCAATTAACGTGCCCACCAGATTGCCACAATAGTAAGAAGAGCTGACAACTCCCACCTGCCAGGTGGGTAAGGCGTCATGCGTCAGCCATAGCGGGACCAAAGTATTAAGCACGGCGATAGAAATCGTCAGCAGCAGCAGGCCGCAAAGCAATACCAAAACAGGGCGTGACCAGGTGAACATAATAGTGAGCAACCGAAACGGGGTGATATTTTGCGCGCATCATGCCACCGCGCTGGCGATTGGAAAAGCGTAATAAACCAGCAATAGCACAATTTGCATTTCGCCGATTCGGTCATTTTAGCCGTGCCGGCACGGTAACAGGTCAACGTCACCCAACACCCCATTAGCTTGATTGATTTAACGATAAATACCAGCCTGCAGCGTGCATTATCCCTCATCTGTTCTGCTTAACGGCAGTGGAAATAAGCCTGGGTGGCATAAACGGCGTAAATAGCAGGAAGAAAGTGATTGATGCAGGGCGGTCAGTGGATCGCACTAACCTGTTAAGAGCAAAGCCCCAATCTTAGGGCTTAATCTTTGCTCTTAATGTGACTAAACCCGCCTACGGCGGGTTTAGTCACTGCATAGCGAAATCATCCGCGCGCAAACTCAACCAATAAAGGTTAAACCTTTCATATAAGGACGCAAAACCTCTGGCACTTCAATACGTCCATCGGCCTGCTGATAGTTTTCCAGCACCGCCACCAGGGTACGCCCCACGGCCAGTCCGGAACCGTTCAGGGTATGCACCAGGCGGGTTTTGCTTTCGCCCTTAGGCCGGCAGCGCGCTTTCATACGGCGGGCCTGAAAATCTCCCATATTCGAGCAGGAAGAAATTTCACGGTAGGTATCCTGCGCCGGCAACCACACTTCCAGGTCGTAGGTTTTTTGTGCACCGAACCCCATATCTCCGGTGCACAACAGCACCTTGCGGTACGGCAGATTAAGAAGCTGCAAAACTTTTTCAGCGTGCCCGACCAATTCTTCCAGCGCATCCATTGAGTCTTCCGGTCGCGTGATATGCACCATTTCAACCTTATCGAACTGGTGCATGCGGATCAGCCCACGCGTGTCACGACCATAGGCCCCGGCTTCGGAACGGAAGCAAGGCGTGTGTGCGGTCATTTTCAACGGCAGTGATTCTTCTTCCAGAATTTCATCGCGTACCAGATTGGTCAGCGGCACCTCAGAAGTAGGGATCAGCGCATAATTGCTGCTGGATGCTTCTTCATCCAGTGGACGAGTATGAAACAGATCTTCGCCGAATTTAGGTAACTGGCCGGTGCCGTACAGGCTGGCATGATTGACCAGATAAGGCACGTAGGTTTCCTGATAGCCATGCTGTTCGGTGTGCAGATCGAGCATAAACTGGCTCAGGGCACGGTGCATCAGCGCTATCTGGCCCTTCATCACGATAAAACGTGAGCCGGTAAGCTTGACCGCAGCGGCAAAGTCCAGCCCCGCAGCCCGCTCGCCCAGTTCAACATGGTCGCGCACGGTAAAATCAAATTTACGCGGTACGCCCCAGCGGCTAATCTCCTGGTTTTCACTGTCATCTTTGCCCGGCGGCACCACGTCAGCGGGGATGTTCGGGATCGCCATTGAAAAGTCGTTAATGCTGGTCAGCAGCGTATCCAACTCTGCTTTGGCCGCGTCCAGACGTTCACCCAGCGCATTCACTTCCTGACGCAATGGCTCGATATCTTCCCCGCGCGCCTTGGCCTGGCCGATGGATTTGGATCGTGAGTTACGCTCAGCCTGCAAATTTTCTGTTTCAACCTGCAATACTTTACGGCGCTCTTCATGCGCGCGCAGCGTGTCAACGTCCAGCTTATAGCCCCGGCGTGCCAGTTTTTCAGCGACTGCGTCTGGCTCATTACGCAGTAGATTGGGATCGAGCATGGTTGTCCTGTGAATAATTATTGAGTAAAAAAAGAGGGGAGCGCATCCACAAGGTGAATACGTTTATTTCATTGTTAACCTTACCGCAACGCCATCATCAGCGGTAGCGTTTTGTCGGGCTATTTTGATCCTGTTCCGTCAGCCAGGCAAGCTTTTCACCAATCTTGCCCTCCAGCCCGCGCGATGTCGGCTGATAATATCGCGTTTGCGCCAGTTCCGCTGGGAAATAGTTCTCACCGGCGGCGTAGGCGTTGGCTTCATCATGAGCGTAACGATATTCTGCTCCCAGTCCCATCTCTTTCATCAATTTGGTCGGCGCATTGCGCAAATGTTCAGGAACATCATAATCAGGGTTTTCGCGCGCATCGCGCATCGCTGCCTTAAAAGCGGTATAGACCGCGTTGCTTTTTGGTGCACAGGCCAGATAGACAATCGCCTGCGCAATCGCCCTCTCTCCCTCGGCCGGGCCAACGCGGGTGAAACAGTCCCAGGCAGAAATGGCTACCTGCATACCACGCGGGTCGGCATTACCGATATCTTCTGAGGCAATCGCCAGCAGGCGCCGCGCCACATATAGCGGGTCACCGCCGGCAGTGATAATACGCGCATACCAGTAGAGCGCTGCATCCGGTGCCGACCCACGCACCGACTTGTGCAAGGCGGAAATCAGGTCGTAAAAGCGGTCACCCTTATTATCAAAACGCGCACTGCGTTCCCCGCAAACTTCGTTAAGCAGTTGCGGCGTCAGTTCACGCTTGCCCTTAGCGTTGACCTCCGCCATGTCGGCCATCATTTCCAGCGTATTCAGCGCGCGTCGGGCGTCGCCGTTAACCAGTTGAGCGATCATATCGCGGGTGTTTTCTGGCAGCAGGATGTTGTCTTTGCCATAGCCACGCTCGCCATCCTGCATGGCCTGGTCAAGCACCGTTGCAATATCGTCACTGGTGAGCGATTTCAACAAGTAGACGCGGGCGCGGGATAACAGCGCCGAGTTTAGCTCAAACGAGGGGTTTTCCGTGGTAGCGCCAATAAAGGTGATGGTACCATCCTCAATATGCGGCAAAAAAGCATCCTGCTGGCTTTTATTAAAGCGATGAACTTCGTCGACAAACAGGATGGTGCGCCGCCCGGCGTGACGGTTTTGTCGCGCACGTTCGATCGCCTCCCGGATATCTTTAACCCCCGAGGTGACAGCAGAAATGCGTTCGACGTCGGCCTGGCCGTAGTGACCGATGATCTCTGCCAGCGTGGTCTTACCCGTGCCTGGCGGCCCCCACAAAATCATCGAATGAAGCTGCCCAGCCTCGATAGCACGCGGCAACGGTTTCCACGCCGCCAGCAGATGCCGCTGGCCGATATATTCAGCCAGCGTGCGTGGCCGCATACGTGCGGCCAGAGGCTGAAACTCATTACGGGAAAAGTCCAGGGACAGGTTACTCACGCCAACCTCACTGCCGCTGATCGTCCACGGTCACGCCTTCAGGCGGGGTAAACTTGAATTTATCAGCGCTGATCGGGCCATTTTGCTGGCTTTTCAACGCATAGCTACTGCGTTGACCGTCCTGTTCGATCGCACTGAATTGATTAATGGTGCCGTTCTGCGCCACGTTGATGGTGAACTGTTTCAGGTTGCCATCGGCAGATTTTGGCGTCAGCGAGAAATCGTCACCTTTTTGTGCAACATGATATTGTTTCCAGTCACTGGCTTGATTTCGGGCAATAAGCATAAACGGCGTGTTGCTGGTGGCATCTTTCAGCAGGCTGGCGCTGACCTGCTCAACAAACGGGTTGTAAAACCACAGGGTTTTACCATCCGCAATCAGGATACTTTCATCTGGTGCGGTCATGTGCCAGTTGAACAGATTAGGACGCTGCACCCATATTTCACCTTCGCCGTCCTGCACGGATGATCCGCTAGCGTCTGTGACTTTCTGATTAAAGGTGGCGTGAAAGCTTTTTACTTTGTCCAGACGCTGTTGCAAATCGCTTGCGGCATCAGCCCACGCACCGGCAGCAGTAAAAGTCGCCAACAAACAGCAGGAAATGATTAATCTTTTCATTACGGCATCCTTAGTGAAGCTCTTGTATCCCGTTTAGGGTTAAGCGTAACGTGGATAACTTTAGCCAGGGAATGACTGGAAAAACAGGAGAAAAAACTGATTTCTTCCGACTCTGCCGTGCAGATATGGGGACAAATTATAAAGATTCAACGGGTAAGGCGCGCCTTACCCGTTGATGATTTCCGGTCAGTGCGGGCAGTTATCTCTCATGTGGCGGAGGTGCCAGCACTTCACGATTACCGTTATGGCCCGGAGACGAGACAATGCCCTGCGCTTCCATCTGTTCGATGATGCGCGCCGCACGGTTGTAACCAATACGGAATTGACGCTGCACGCCCGAAATCGAAGCACGGCGTTTATCCACCACAAACTCAACCGCCTGATCGAAAAGCTGATCCAGCTCCTCGTCTCCGTCTATGCCGCCCGCCGCGCCTTCACCGTCATCTCCTCCGCTAAGGATCCCTTCTTTATACTGAGGACGTTCGCGCGCTTTCCAGTCTTTGACTACCGCGTGAACTTCCTGATCGCGCACAAAGGCACCGTGCACGCGCACCGGGATCGACGAGTTAGGTGCCAGATACAACATGTCACCCATACCCAGCAACGACTCGGCTCCTCCCTGATCGAGGATGGTACGCGAGTCAATCTTACTGGAAACGGTAAAGGCAATACGCGTCGGAATATTGGCTTTAATCAGACCGGTAATGACGTCTACCGAAGGTCGCTGGGTAGCCAGTACCAGGTGGATGCCGGCAGCACGCGCTTTCTGCGCCAGGCGGGCGATCAGCTCTTCCACCTTTTTACCGACGGTCATAATCAGGTCGGCGAACTCATCCACCATAACCACGATGTAAGGCTCTTTCTCCAGCACCGGAGGGGTCATATCCATGCTGTCCGTGGGTTTCCAGAACGGATCGGGTATTGGACGCCCCATGGCGTCGGCCATATCGACCTTTTCGTTATAGCCTGCA
Source organism: Erwinia amylovora (assembly GCF_017161565.1). Classification (NCBI taxonomy): domain Bacteria; kingdom Pseudomonadati; phylum Pseudomonadota; class Gammaproteobacteria; order Enterobacterales; family Erwiniaceae; genus Erwinia; species Erwinia amylovora. The sequence goes on along the minus strand of NZ_CP066796.1, from coordinate 1,408,643 downwards.
ATATTACGCACGCCCAGCGCCGACATCAGTTTGTAGCGGCGCTCCATCTCAACTACGCACCAGCGCAGCGCATTCGCCGCATCTTTCATGTCGGTGACCACATCAGTTAACAGATGTGGAATACCTTCATACACCGACAGTTCAAGCATTTTCGGGTCGATCATGATAAAGCGCACTTCTTTCGGCGTGGCTTTATACAGGATGCTGAGGATCATCGCATTGACCCCCACCGATTTACCGGAGCCGGTGGTACCCGCGACCAACAGGTGAGGCATTTTACCTAAGTCGGCGACCACCGGATCGCCTGAGATATCCTTACCCAGCACGACAGACAGCGGCGACGGGTTATCGCGAAACGCCGGACAGTCCAGCACTTCGCGCAGATAGACCGTTTGGCGATGCACGTTCGGCAGTTCGAGACCGACATAAGGTCGGCCAGGGATCACCTCGACGATACGCACCGCCACCGCCGACAGGGAGCGGGCCAGATCGCGTGACAGGTTGGAGATGCGCGCGGCTTTAACCCCGGGTGCCAGATCCAGTTCGAAACGGGTGATCACCGGGCCTGGAGAATACCCGACAACCTCGGCCTTCACCCGATAATCAGCCAGACGAGCTTCGATAAGACGGGCGGTCTGCTCAAGCGCAAACTGGTCAACCGGTTCGGTTTCTGACGGGGGCGAAGCCAGCAGATCGAGGGTTGGCAGCGGTGTGGTTGGCCTGTGCGTTGGCTGCTCATGGCGCATCAGGAACGGATGGATAAGGCTGTCCATATCCGGATTCTGCGGGATAAGCGCCTGATCGGCTTCAGGTGAGTCAACAGGTTGACGCGCCGGAGCCGCAGACGGCGCAGCTTCAGCCGCAGGCGGCTGTTGCCATGCCGCAGCCGGGGACGCAGACGGCGCAGCTTCGGCCGCTGGCGGCTGTTGCCATGCCGCAGCCGGAGCCGCAGACGGCGTTGCTTCAGCCGCTGGCCGCTGTTGCCATGCCGAAGCCGGGGACGCAGACGGCGCAGCTTCGGCCGCTGGCGGCTGTTGCCATGCCGCAGCCGGGGACGCAGACGGCGCAGCTTCAGCCGCTGGCCGCTGTTGCCATGCCGCAGCCGGGGACGCAGACGGCGCAGCTTCGGCCGCTGGCGGCTGTGGCCATGCCGCAGCCGGAGCCGCAGACGGCGCAGCTTCGGCCGCTGGCCGCTGTTGTTTTTCCGGTTGCTGCCATTGAGGCTGCTGCTGCACTTCAGGCTCAGATTCGGGGGCTACCGACAGTGTAAACAGGGGTTCGACAGGACCTTCCTCTACTAAATCGTCCATTGGCGAGAAATCAAACGCACCTCGCGTGTCAAACGTGAAGGCCGGTCCCTCGTCTTTCACTTCCGATGCATATCGCTGTTGCTGCTGCGCGGCAAACTGGTTGGCCAGCTCGGCCTGCTGCAGGGCTTCTTCATTTTCCGCAGCCAGTTGGTCACCACTCAATTGGCGCATATCGCCCAGGGTGACGTTCTGACCGCGCGGTTCTGACGTGTAAGCTGCAGGCTGCTGTATCTGCTCCTGGTCTTTCGCTTTTTCTTCAGCCATCCGCTGCGAAGGAAGTTTAATACCGTAGGAAGCCAGTTCGCGTCGCGTCGGCAGCTTGACCGGATTTGGCCGCGGCAGCTCAGGACCAATACCCTGCTTAACCTGTCGGTTGACATCGTCACCGCTGGTGGCGGTAAAACCAGGCATAAATGGCGTGTTGCTGCTGGTTGATTGCGCCGGGGCGTCCAGCGCCGCACCCTGGGTAGCGGTCGCCACTGAATCAGGGTGAGACGCATGTGCGGTTGAGAAATCAAACGGCGAAGCGTGCTGTGCATCACGCCAGTTGCCGAGCTGCGGGCCGTCATCTTGATCAAGCGGCAGCGATGGGGTGGGTGTCTGCACCTCGGAAAGCAATTCGAAGCGGTAAAGCGGCGGGTCAACGGCAGTGGATCCGACAGCCTGCTGCGTTGGTACTGGCTGCTGGCTGACAGCCGCAGAAGATTTTGCAGCGGCAGTGGGCGATTCAACCTGCTGACCTGCCGTCGCTTCTGCCCCTGGCATTGTCGCCGCGATTACCCGCGCGGCATTGCCCTGTTGGTCAACGCTTTTATCCTGCACGGGTTGGGGTTTCGACAGAAGAACATCGTCATCGTGCGCAGCGTTGCTACCGGCGTTCAGGTCAGCGCTGCCGTGCTGATCTTCGTCATGATAGTCTTCTTCCTGCTGCCATCTTTCATCGCCGCGCGATCGGTTGCTGGCGAAGGTGAGTATGCCCATCACCACTGCACCAATCTTTTCAGCGATAGTCAGCCAGGACCAGCCGGTATACAGCGTCAACCCTGAAGCCCAGACGCACAGCAGCGTCAACGTGCCGCCGGGACCACTTAAATAAGGGGACATGGCACTGCTCATCAGGCTGCCAATCACCCCGCCTGAGGCGAAGTACCAGATATCATCGGCGTTGAGAGCAGCTAAACCGCATGATGTGACCACCAGGGCCAGAACGCCAATCAGTCGCAGGGCGACAGCGAAATAATCGATGTAGTCCTGGGAATGGCGCTGCCGGAAAGTAATCCAGCACAGGCCCAGAATTATTACAGGAATGGCGTAAGCCATTACGCCAAAAACGAAAAATAGCGTATCCGCAAGCCACGCCGCCACTTCCCCGCCTACATTGTGGATGGGTTCATGCCAGGCAGTTTGTGACCAGCTGGGATCGGAAGGATTAAAACTGACCAGCGCCACCATCAAATAAGCGGCGAATAAAGCAACGATAATCAGTAAGGCTTCAAGCAGGCGACGCCCGCTGCTCAAAGATTGTAACGTAACTTCTTTGTCTTCTGAGTATTCCTGGCTCAAGAGTATCTCCAGGTGCCTGTAAACTATGAAGGAAACAGCGCCGGACAAGCCCGACGCTGAACCTGTATGAATTCACAGGAGTGTAGCGAAAACTATCAGGTTTTGCACCTGCCCTGTGTTACCGAGTTTTAATGACCAACCGGTTGCTTTGTTTTACTTCTTCCATGACCACGTAGGTACGGGTATCGTTCACGCCCGGCAGACGCAGCAAGGTTTCGCCGAGTAATTTACGGTATGCCGACATATCCGGTACACGGGTTTTTAATAAATAGTCAAAATCACCAGAAACAAGGTGACACTCTTGAGTTTCCTCAAGTTTTTGTACAGCGGCGTTAAATTGCTCAAACACATCCGGCGCACCGCGATTCAGAGTAATCTCAACGAATACCAGCAAAGAAGCGTCCAGATAATGCGGATTGAGCTGAGCGGTATAACCGAGAATAAAACCCTGTCGTTCCAGACGACGCACACGCTCCAGGCACGGTGTTGGTGATAAGCCCACGCGTTTAGATAGTTCGACGTTAGAAATACGTCCATCTTTTTGTAGTTCATTCAAGATGTTGCGGTCGATTCTATCCAGATCTTTACCAGGTCGTTTTTTATTTTCTACCATTAGTGTCTCTCATATATTTCTTCCCTTTACCTGCCAGACCCTGAACTACATCAATGTAACAGGGTTGATCTAAGTAGAAGACATAGAGCCTGTCGCGTTATAAAACACTTTATCCGCATGACGCATGTTGTCTGTCCACACCATGCGTCATTCCAAATAACAGACTGAGTTTATTCGGCCTTCAATGCAAAACTCTGGGCGTCACCCCGGGTTCATTCTCGAATAGTCTCTGCTTCCCATAATGTTTTCGCAAAAGCGCAGCCGATTGTCAAAGCAAAACAAACAAAATCAGAACAACATGCCATACAAGCTGCTGTCTGTCTGTTTTTCAATGACAATTTTGCCCGGACCGGACCGTAACAGCTGGCTGGCTGCTGTTTTATCAGTCGGAAAAAACCTGCCCCGGCAGTTGATTGACGCCACCTTTTTCATTAATTGTTAACAAAATCGCAGAATGCTTTTTTTGCCTCGTCAAATTCCCTACAATCCCCTTCATCTGTTTGCCAGTTAAATAATGAGGGTCTCATGAGTACGGCTAAACACAGTAAATTGCTGATTTTAGGTTCAGGTCCGGCTGGCTACACCGCTGCCGTGTACGCGGCGCGCGCTAACCTTAATCCGGTGCTGATCACCGGATTGGAGAAAGGCGGTCAGCTGACCACCACAACCGACGTTGAAAACTGGCCGGGCGATGCCCATGAGCTGACCGGCCCGCGGCTGATGGAGCGCATGCACGAACATGCTGTTAAATTTAACACTGAGATCGTCTTCGACCACATCCACCGTGTCGATCTGCAAAATCGTCCGTTCCGTCTGACCGGTGACGAAGGTGAGTACACTGCCGATGCCCTGATCATCGCCACCGGGGCTTCAGCCCGCTATCTTGGCCTGCCTTCAGAGGAAGCGTTTAAAGGACGTGGTGTATCTGCCTGTGCCACCTGTGACGGCTTTTTTTACCGCAATCAGAAAGTCGCGGTGATCGGCGGCGGTAACACGGCCGTAGAGGAAGCGCTTTATCTGGCAAACATTGCTGCTGAAGTGCATTTGATCCACCGTCGCGATAGCTTCCGTGCCGAGAAAATTCTGATTGACCGCCTGAATGAAAAGGTAAAAAACGGCAACATTGTCCTGCATACCGATCATACGCTGGATGAAGTGCTGGGCGATCAGATGGGCGTCAGCGCACTGCGCCTGCGTTCAACCAAGGACCAACAGACGAAAGATCTGGCGGTTGCCGGACTGTTCGTTGCCATCGGCCATAGCCCGAACACGGCGATTTTCAACGGCCAGCTGGCGCTTGAAAACGGTTATATCAAGGTGCAATCAGGGATCCACGGCAATGCTACTCAAACCAGCGTTCCGGGCGTATTCGCAGCCGGTGACGTGATGGACCACATTTATCGTCAGGCGATTACCTCTGCCGGCACCGGCTGCATGGCTGCGCTTGACGCTGAACGCTATCTTGACGGGCTGGTTAAAAAACAATCAGTAACTTGTTAAAATATTGAGCTTATTATCCCCAAGGCGACGAGCAATTGTCGCCTTTTTGCCCTCTGCGTTGTACCATTATCACGACATCAATCCTTCCAGGCTTTTGCCTTTCTACTGTTTACGACAGGGCAATACGGCAACAGATGAACAAAACACGGCAACAAATTCTCACCCGCTGGCTAAAAAGCCAGAGCGTGCACGGTCAGCGCTGGCTGCGTCTCTCATTTCTGTCAGGCATTTTGAGCACGCTGCTGATCCTTGCTCAGGCCTGGTTGCTGGCCGCACTGTTACAGGCATTAATGGTTGACCAGCAGCCGCGCAACGCGCTGCTGGTTCATTTCTGCTTACTGCTGGCCTGTTTTGCCGGGCGCGCGTTACTGGCCTGGTTACGTGAGAAAGCAGGATGCAAAGCGGGCCAGGCAATACGCCTGGCATTACGTCAGCAGGTGTTAAACCGACTGGCGCTTCTTGGACCGGCGTGGATCCATGGCAAACCGGCCGGCAGTTGGGCAACGCTGCTGATGGAACAGATTGAGGATATGCAGGATTATTATGGCCGCTATCTGCCCCAAATGATGCTGGCCGGCGCGATCCCGTTGATGGTGCTACTGGTGCTGTTCCCTGTGAACTGGGTTGCGTCGCTGATACTTCTGGCTACCGCGCCGCTTATCCCGCTGTTTATGGCAATGGTCGGGATGGGGGCTGCGGATGCCAATCGCCGAAACTTCCTTGCGCTGTCGCGTCTGAGTGGACAGTTTCTTGACCGGCTGCGCGGTCTGGACACGTTACGTCTGTTCCATCGCGCTACGGCGGAGACCGCCACTATCGCCACGGCCTCTGAGCAGTTTCGCCAGCGCACCATGGAAGTTCTGCGCATGGCATTTCTCTCTTCAGCTGTGTTGGAGTTTTTCGCCTCAATTTCCATTGCGCTGATCGCCGTCTATTTTGGTTTCTCCTACCTGGGCATATTTGACTTCGGCCATTACAGCGGCCCGGTGACCCTGTTTGCTGGCTTCCTGGTGTTGATCCTCGCCCCGGAGTTTTATCAACCGTTACGCGATCTCGGCACGTTTTACCATGCTAAAGCCCAGGCAGTTGGCGCGGCCGACGCGTTACAAAGCTTCCTTGATCAGAGTGAAGCGGCCGCGACAGAACGTGGTGATTTAACGCCGCAGCTCGACGGAGGAGTCGACCTGGTGGCAACCGGGTTGACGATTTTCAGCGCCGACGGCCAGCAGCTGGCCGGGCCACTGAATTTCAAGCTAAGGCCGGGGCAGCGTGTCGCCCTGGTGGGGCAAAGTGGCGCCGGAAAAACCTCGTTGATGAACCTGCTACTTGGCAACCTGCCTTACCGTGGTTCACTGTTGGTTAACGGCACTGAACTGCGCGATATCGCCCTGCCGCACTGGCAACAGCAGCTGGCCTGGGTCGGGCAAAACCCCCACCTTCCGGCCGCCACTCTGCGACAGAATATTCTGCCGGGCGCCGTTCACGATGAGGGGCGTCTGCAACAGGTGTTGGCGCTGGCTGGGATAAACGAATTCTTGCCCCGACTGCCGGCTGGCCTTGATAGCGACACGGGAGAGCGGGCCGCCAGGCTGTCGGTCGGTCAGGCCCAGCGTGTGGCCGTTGCGCGCGCGTTAATGAAACCCTGTCAGTTACTGCTGCTGGATGAACCCGACGCCAGCCTCGATGCGCAAAGTGAACGGCACGTTAACCGTGCGCTGCTGGAGGCATCCGCAGCACAAAGTACGCTGCTGATTACCCATCAGCTTGACCGACTGGCGCAATGGGATGAGATTTGGCTGATGCGTGATGGCAAAATCGTGCAGCAGGGATGCTGGGATACGCTGGCCAATCAGCCCGGCCCCTTCGCCGGGCTGTTGGCACAACGGGGAGGATCGCTTGAATGAAAACTCTGCTGCCATTTCTGAAACTCTATCGTCGCCATATTCTGCGGCTGCTGTGCGGCATCCTGCTGGCGGCAACCACGCTGCTGGCCAGTATTGGCCTGCTGACGCTGTCCGGCTGGTTCCTTGCGGCCACTTCGCTGGCTGGCGTGGCGGGCATTTACAGCTTCAACTATATGTTGCCCGCTGCCGGCGTACGCGGCGCGGCTATCAGTCGTACCGTTGCCCGCTACCTGGAGCGGCTGGTCAGTCATGACGGCACCTTCCGCGTACTGCAGCATCTGCGCGTGTTCACCTTCAGTAAACTGCTACCGCTTTCACCGGCTGGCCTCACCCGCTTCCGTCAGGGAGATCTGCTTAATCGCCTGGTTGCCGACGTCGATACGCTGGACCATCTCTATCTGCGGGTCATTGCGCCGCTGGTTAGCGCGCTGACGGTGATTGTGTTGGTAACCACGGGGCTGAGCTGGCTGGACAGCAGGTTGGCGCTTACCCTCGGTGCGTTGATGCTGCTGACCCTGCTGCTACTGCCGCCGGTATTTTATCGTGCCGGGCTGCCGGTTGGCAGCGATCTGACCCGCCTGCGCAGTGAGTACCGTGACAGTTTGACCCGCTGGTTGCAGGGGCAGACGGAACTATGTCTTTATGGCGCAGCGAGCCGCTTTCGTCAGGGGATGGACGCAACCGAGGCGGCCTGGCTGACCGCTCAACGGCGTCAGGCAAGCCTGACCGGGATGTCACAGGGGCTGGTCATGCTGATGGGCGGTATTGCCGTGACGCTGATTTTGTGGTTAAGCGCCAGCGGTATCGGTGGCGATGCCCATCCCGGCGCATATATCGCCCTGTTTGTCTTCTGTGCACTGGCCGCTTTTGAAGCGCTTGGCCCGGTGGGTACGGCTTTTCAGCATCTCGGGCATGTTATCGCTTCAGCGCAGCGCGTCTCTGAGATCATTGCACAACGTCCACAGGTTACCTTTGCAACGAAAGACGCTGCACCACAAGCTGATTCAGCAGCGCTGAGTCTGAACAACGTTAGCTTCCGCTATGATGATGGCCCTTTTGCCATCAAAAACCTGTCGCTGGAGATTGCCGCCGGACAACACATTGCCCTGTTGGGCCGGACCGGCTGCGGCAAATCCACGCTGTTGCAGCTCCTGACCCGCGCCTGGGATCCCCAGTGCGGCAGCATCATACTTAACGGCCGACCGCTGCACGCCTGGAGCGAAGCTGAACTGCGGGCCTGTACCAGCGTCGTGACTCAACGCGTGCATCTGTTCAGCGCCAGCCTGCGGGATAACCTGCTGCTGGCCGCCGCGTCCAGCCAGGATGAACAGCTGTCAGACGCGCTGCGTCAGGTGGGGCTGGAGAAGCTGTTGGACAGCGATGCGGGACTGGATGCCTGGCTGGGTGAAGGCGGTCGCCAACTTTCCGGCGGGGAATTGCGCCGCCTCGGCCTGGCGCGCGCGCTGCTGCATAACGCTCCCCTGATGTTGCTGGATGAGCCTACCGAGGGGCTGGATGCGGAGACCGAGCAGCAGATTCTGGCTCTGCTACGCGAAATTGCCACCGGCAAAACCCTGATTATGGTCACCCACAGACTGCGCGGACTGGCGCACTTTGACCAAATTTGCGTGCTGGATGACGGCCAGCTGATTGAGCAGGGAGACCACCAGAAACTCGTCGCAAAACAGGGGCGCTACTGGTCATTTCTCCAACGCTTTGCGCTATAGTGATGATCCCGTCCTGATGAGCACTTTTCCATGCGGCTAATCCAGCTTTCGCACGAATCGCTAAACTTCCCGCCACCTGAAAAGGCGCTGCGGGAACCTAACGGCCTGTTGGCTATGGGTGGCGACCTGAGCCCCCAGCGGCTGTTGAACGCTTATCACCGTGGCATTTTCCCGTGGTTTTCTCCGGGCGACCCGATTCTCTGGTGGTCTCCCGATCCGCGTGCGGTCCTGCTGCCGCAGCACTTTCATCTGAGCCGCAGCATGAAGCGTTTCCACCAGCGGTCCTCCTATCGTGTTACCCTTAATCACTGCTTTCATGACGTCATTGAAGGCTGCGCCTGCGACCGACAGGAAGGAACGTGGATTACCCACGAAGTGAAACACGCCTGGCAGCGGCTGCATGCACTTGGTCATGCGCACTCTATTGAAGTTTGGCACGGTGACGAACTGGTTGGTGGGATGTACGGCCTGGCGCTGGGGCGAATTTTTTGTGGCGAATCGATGTTCAGCCGCAGAGAGAATGCGTCCAAGACCGCACTGTTGGTATTTTGTCACTACTTTCTGCAACAGGGTGGCAGGCTGATTGATTGCCAGGTGCTGAATCCCCATACCCGCTCTTTGGGTGCGCAAGAAATCTCACGCGCCAGCTACCTGGAATATGTCAGTTCTCACGCAATTCAGACACTTTCAGCAAACTGCTGGCGTGTGCAGCGGCTTTTTTAGTGCAATCGTTAGATGTTTTACACGCATGGTGAGTAGAACAGTGATATAATGTGCGCGTTTGGTATGCCGTCCGCTTTTCATCGTTACAAGAGGATGAAGCGGAATACCAGGCTGAGAATCGCAACGCACCTTGTCAGAACTGTTTAAATCGTGCGAAAAAAGCAGATTTCAACAGATTCTTAGCCCGCTGCTCCCCCACGCTGACGCTATTTACTCCAGATTTAATCGTAACTCGTCTGCGCCGGGTGCGCGTAAGAGGGGTTGATGTGGGTGAATTCATCCGCAATTCTTTACTTAATATGTGAAATTCGGCATTATCTTGCCGGTTCAAAACTAAGGTAGTCCACCTAGAGGATTCGATGGCCAAAGAAGACAATATTGAAATGCAGGGTACCGTACTTGATACGTTACCTAACACCATGTTCCGCGTTGAATTAGAAAATGGACATGTGGTTACCGCTCATATCTCCGGTAAAATGCGCAAAAACTATATCCGCATCCTGACGGGCGACAAAGTCACTGTAGAGCTGACCCCGTACGACCTGAGCAAAGGCCGCATTGTCTTCCGTAGTCGCTAATTTGCCCCATTCTGCCGTGCTGCCGCAATAACCGCAGCACTGATATCCAGGGCCGGACAGGAAACTGTCCGGCCTTTTTATTTGGCAAACGTTATCAACCGGCCTGGTTAAGCCGGAGTCGCCCTGTGGCCGCCTCGTCAGGCGACGGGGAAAGCGGGAATGACTATCCCGCGCTTATCCACTGTCGCCAGTTAAGCTGCCTGAAGGAATGATGAGGGGCCTGTATGCCGTGTTGACGTAAAACAAAAAAGCCTGACAGGAGAAGATCCCGCCAGGCTTGATGTCGATATCACTGAGTGGATTAATGCACCGCGCCTTCCGCTTTACGCTTCTCTGCACTGAGGAAATGGTAGGTAAGCTGGTTTTTCTCTTTATCCAACGTCACCGACACCGATCCACCTTCTACCAGTGAACCAAACAGCAATTCATTGGCCAGCGGTTTCTTCAGGTTTTCCTGCACGGTACGAGCCATCGGGCGCGCGCCCATCGCTTTGTCATAGCCCTTATCCGCCAGCCAGTCACGGGCATCGTCGCTGACTTCCAGCGAAACGCCTTTGGCATCCAGCTGTGCCTGCAGTTCGACAATAAATTTGTCGACAACCTGGTGGATCACCGCCTGATCGAGGTGTTTAAACCAGATGATATTATCCAGACGGTTACGGAACTCAGGCGTGAAGATCTTTTTGATCTCTTCCATCGCATCCGTGCTGTTGTCCTGCTGGATCAGGCCGATAGATTTGCGCTCGGTTTCGCGTACCCCGGCATTGGTGGTCATCACCAGCACGACGTTGCGGAAGTCCGCTTTGCGCCCGTTGTTATCGGTCAGCATACCGTTATCCATCACCTGTAACAGGAGATTGAACACATCCGGGTGGGCTTTCTCTATTTCATCCAGCAGTACCACCGCATGCGGATGCTTGATCACCGCATCGGTCAGCAGACCACCCTGATCAAACCCCACGTAACCAGGAGGCGCACCAATCAGGCGACTGACGGTGTGGCGCTCCATGTACTCGGACATATCAAAGCGCAGCAGCTCAATGCCCAGTGCTTTCGCCAGCTGGACTGTTACTTCCGTTTTCCCGACGCCGGTAGGGCCGGCAAACAGGAAGGATCCGACAGGCTTGCGATCCTGACCCAAACCGGCCCGACTCATTTTGATGGCTTCGGTCAACACTTCAATCGCGTTATCCTGACCGAACACCAGCATTTTAAGACGGTCGCCGAGGGTTTTCAGCGAATCGCGGTCGGACGCGGAAACACTTTTCTCCGGTATGCGTGCAATACGCGCGACCACGGTTTCAATATCCGCCACATTGACAGTTTTCTTACGCTTGCTGACCGGCATCAGGCGCGCACGTGCGCCGGCTTCATCGATCACGTCAATCGCCTTATCAGGCAGATGACGGTCGTTTATGTATTTCACCGCCAGCTCTACCGCCGCGCGCACCGCTTTAGCGGTATAGCGGACATCGTGATGCGCTTCGTACTTCGGCTTGAGGCCGATAATAATCTGCACCGTTTCATCGATAGAGGGTTCAGTAATGTCAATTTTTTGGAAGCGGCGCGCCAGCGCACGGTCTTTCTCAAAGATATTGCTGAATTCCTGATAGGTCGTTGAACCCATCACGCGGATTTTGCCACCCGACAGCAGCGGTTTAATCAGGTTCGCTGCATCTACCTGGCCGCCAGAGGCGGCGCCGGCACCAATGATAGTGTGAATTTCATCGATAAACAGGATGCTGTTATGATCCTGCTCCAACTGTTTCAGCAGGGCTTTAAACCGCTTCTCAAAATCACCGCGATATTTAGTCCCGGCTAACAGCGAGCCGATGTCCAGCGAGTAAATGGTGCACTCTTTCATCACTTCCGGTACGTCGCCCTGCACGATGCGCCAGGCCAGACCTTCCGCAATTGCCGTTTTGCCAACGCCAGACTCGCCCACCAGCAGCGGGTTGTTTTTACGCCGACGGCACAGCACCTGAACGGCACGCTCAAGCTCTTTATCACGGCCGATCAACGGGTCAATCCCCCCAACGCGGGCAAGCTGGTTGAGGTTGGTGGTGAAGTTTTCCATACGTTCCTCCCCGCCTGCTTGCTCTTCGTTTACCGGATTTTCTGCACCCGATGCCGGGCCTGGCTCATCTTTACGCATACCGTGAGAAATAAAGTTCACCACGTCCAGCCGGCTGACATCGTGCTTGCGCAGCAGATAAGCCGCCTGCGACTCCTGTTCGCTAAAGATAGCGACCAGCACGTTGGCTCCGGTCACTTCGCTGCGGCCCGATGATTGCACATGGAACACAGCACGTTGCAGAACCCGCTGGAAGCTCAGCGTCGGCTGGGTATCGCGCACTTCCTCACTCACCGGCAGGACCGGAGTGGTTTGTTCGATAAAGGCTTCAAGCTCCTGGCGTAATGCCACGATATCCACCGCACAGGCTTCCAGTGCCTCTCTGGCCGACGGGTTACCTAACAGCGCCAGTAACAGATGTTCGACGGTCATAAACTCATGTCGGTGCTCACGCGCTCTGGCGAAAGCCATATTTAAACTGAGTTCCAGTTCTTGGTTGAGCATAGGCACCTCTCACAGTAGATCGCCTTCTTCAGGCTTTTTCCAGCGTACATAGCAACGGATGCTCATTATCCCTGGCATATTTGTTCACATGAGCGACTTTGGTCTCGGCCACTTCGGCAGTAAAAACACCACATATCGCTTTGCCCTGGTAGTGAACGGTAAGCATCAGTTGCGTTGCACGTTCAATATCATAAGAAAAGAACTTTTGCAGAACGTCAATAACAAATTCCATTGGGGTGAAATCGTCATTGTTCAGAAGAACTTTATACATTGAGGGTGGCTTGAGCTCTTCACGGACTTTGTCCTCTGCGAGCTGTTCAAAATTAAGCCAGTCGTTAGTCTTACCCATATTTTTCCAGTGTGATCAGCATAACTTGCGCCAGACTTAGCTGGTTCAGATGTGGAACAGCCTGAACAGTAAGTCGAACAGTGCGGTTAAATTTTTGTTGCATCGCCATCAATAGCGACCTCTATCACAAAATTTGCAATAGCGTTAACTGCTTCAAATTTTGATGAATTTTTCCTCGCCTCAGACTTACGTTTGCTTGACCGTACCCATCAATTCTTTACAGTACAGCAACGGGCTGACCCGCTTTTCACCAGCCTGCAAGCCTGACCCGAATAATTCGAGTTGCAGGAAGGTGGCAAGCGGGTGGATCCCGATGAGCTGACCCCAGTCAGTGACAAGGGTGAACATACACGGCCAACGCACCTGCAGCTTGAAGTATAACGGGTTTCACCACCAGAAAACCTCACCCTATACATACAGTCTTTCGAGGGATGAAGAAGCATGATGACGGGTACTGTTAAATGGTTTAATAACGCCAAAGGCTTCGGTTTCATCTGCCCGGCGGGCGGTGGCGATGATATCTTCGCCCACTACTCCACTATCCAGATGGACGGTTACCGAACGCTGAAAGCCGGGCAGCAAGTCCAGTTTGATGTGCATCAGGGACCAAAAGGCAACCATGCCAGCCTCATAGTCCCTGTGGAAGAAGTCCTGGCAATTAGCGCCTGATCCTGACTACACATTCTGTCCAACCCTGAGACAAAATGCCAGCCGGCAGCGCTGGCATTTTTATGTTAAGCGCCACCGCTTTCATCTGTATTGGGTGGTGGTCAGACAATTTCAAGTGCCCCTGTAATCACCAGGTGCAAAACGGCTTGCAGACGGCCGATCGCTGGCTGTTGATTATTTCTCAATCGGTTTTGCCGCGCGCCAGCCACTGTACCCGGGCAAACATCTTACGCAGCAGCGCCGGCACCGCTTCCGTACCCCGTTCTGCCGCATCCATCGCTACAGCAATTGCCAGCTCCGGCTTTGAAGAGTGGTGTACCGCCTTAGCGATAATGCGCCGCAGATTCATCGGCACGTGAGAAGGCAAGCGGGCGATACGATGATAAACCTCAGAAAATCCCTGCTTGTACAGGAAATGCTCCATATCCAGTGCGGGTAACTGGGTCAGATGTTGCTGTTCAGGCTCGCCATCCAGCAGGCTGCGGGCAGTAGCGGCATATTTTCTTCCCGCTTCATCGCCGTCGGTCAGCACATGCCACTCAATGCCCATGCGCCCGGCAAACGTCAGTAACGGTCGCAGCCCGCACTGGGCAAACTCAATCACCTTTACCCCTTCGGCGGCAAAATGGTGACCGCACTGACGCGCCAGCTCGTTCATTACCCACACTTCGGTTTCACCTTCCACCAGCAGCCAGCAGCGGGCAAATAGCGAAGAGGGCCGGTTAAAGCGAATATGAAAAGCAATACGACGGCTCTCTTCAGCGCTCATGCCTCCCGGACCAACACGCCACGCCGCGACCCGTTCAGGCTCACGTACCAGACGGCATACTTGTTCCACCGGCACCTGCGACAGCAATTCCCCTGAATTGGTGGTGGTGATTTTTTGTAAAGGCAGCAGGTTCAGTAGCCCCCACGCCACCGCCAGCATAATAGGGTGCAGGCGCGTTTCCGGGTCTTCTACCAGCAGCAGCGGCCGGGCCTGAGCATCAAGTTGATGCGCCCCACGCACCTGCAGCAGCAGGGCAAACATCCGCAACAGGATCACTCTGCGGCTGCGGCTGTCGGCCTCGGCGATCAGCCGATTAATATTATCCAGATAGCGCCAGCCTCTGCGAGAAGCCATCTGATGGGATAAACGCCCGCTTTGCGACGCTGCGGAAGGTTGCTGGAGCGAAAAATAGTGTTGCAGCAGTTGTTGCATGGTTATCAACCCCTGACGCAGAGCGCTGTCGGTCAAATTCTGCGGACGTGAATGCAAATCACGCGTCAGCGTATCAATGTGCTCTACCAGCGTATTGAAACCGGCATCATCGCCGTGCTGCGTGGGCTCAAGATGCATACGGCGGTTAAAGCGCGCATCACGCAGTCGCAAAACCGGATGTAGACGTTTAAGGGTGCGCAGCCGCCCGGCCCCATCGTCCTCCAGAACCTTCCCCACTTCTCCGGGGAAGTGATGACGGGTTACCACCGTCCCGTCCGCCAGCAGCTCCCCCAGCACCTGATAACAAAGTTGAGGCGACCCCGCCTCGCCTCGCTGCCATAAATCGCTGAACTCCGCGTAGCGCGCCGCATTGCGCTGCCCGGCTTCGAACTCGCGGAAGGTGAAGCGTATCTGGATATGCCGTTCGCGCCCGGGGTCATCTCCCGGAGGAAAATGAAAATCTCCAGCGCAGAACTGATAAGGCTCGCCCGGGGCCAGCAGAAGCGTCAGCGCATCCAGCAGACTGGATTTCCCCCAGGCATTTTCGCCGATCAGCACGTTATTTTCTTCCAGCCTGAGCGACAGCTTATTGATACCACGAAAGCCGCTAACGGCGATTTTTTCCAGGATCATCTTTGCCTCTGTTATCCCTTTTATATTGAGGATGGTTGGCCGGAACAACGTGGTCAAGGCGGGCAAAAAAAAACAGGCGTTATCGCGCCGGAATATCATTGATCCAGGCTTGCCCGGGAAACAGCTTATTTTATTTACCCTGCTCCCGGTTGCGCTAACCTAAACTATGCTTGTGCTGCAAATCCTTCCTTCCGGCTGATGGATATTGCCTTAACTCAGGAGAAAAGCATGAAGCAAACCGTTGCAGCACTGGTGGCAAAAACGCTGGAAAGTGCAGGCGTTAAACGCATCTGGGGGGTCACCGGTGATTCACTGAACGGCCTCAGCGACAGCCTGAACCAAATGGGCACCATTGCGTGGATGCCCACCCGCCATGAAGAGGTAGCCGCCTTCGCCGCTGGCGCAGAGGCGCATCTGACCGGCGAACTGGCGGTATGTGCCGGTTCATGCGGCCCGGGTAATCTTCACCTGATTAACGGGCTGTTTGACTGCCACCGTAACCATGTGCCGGTCCTGGCCATCGCCGCGCATATCCCTTCAAGCGAGATCGGCAGCAACTATTTTCAGGAAACACACCCACAGGAACTGTTTGGTCAGTGCAGCCACTACTGTGAAATGGTCTCCAGTCCCGGGCAGCTGCCTCAGGTACTGGGTATCGCCATGCGTAAGGCTATTCTGAACCGCGGCGTGTCGGTGGTGGTGCTGCCCGGGGATGTCGCGCTCCAGCCGGCCCCCGATAACGCTACTTCAGACTGGTATCCGCCCCAGCTACCTCAGGTGCAGCCAATCCCTGCCGAACTGGCAAAACTGGCAGCGGCGCTTAATCAGGCTGAAAATATCACCCTGCTGTGCGGCAGCGGTTGTGCCGGCGCGCACGCCGAGGTGGTTAAACTGGCTGAAACCCTGAAAGCGCCAATTGTGCATGCGCTGCGTGGCAAAGAACATCTTGAATACAACAATCCTTATGACGTAGGGATGACCGGCCTGATCGGCTTCTCTTCCGGCTATCACGCGATGATGAACGCCGATACTCTGCTGGTACTTGGCAGCCAGTTCCCCTATCGTGCTTTTTATCCGCCGAAGGCGAAAATTATACAGATTGATATCAATCCCGGCAGCATTGGCAGCCACAGCCGGGTCGATATGGCGCTGGTCGGCGATATCAAAACCACCCTCAATGCCCTGCTGACGCAGCTGTCGGTGAAAACCGAACGCACTTTTCTGGATACAGCGCTGAAGCATTACGTTGAAGCACGCAAAGACCTGGATGCACTGGCCACCGCGAATGATAATCAGCCGATCCACCCGCAGTATCTCGCACAGCAAATCAGTCAACATGCCAGTGAAGACGCCATCTTCACCTGTGATGTCGGTACGCCAACCGTCTGGGCGGCGCGCTATCTGAAAATGAACGGTCAGCGTCGTCTGATCGGCTCCTTCAGCCACGGCTCGATGGCCAACGCCATGCCACAGGCGATTGGCGCTCAGGCGATTGACCCGCAGCGCCAGGTGGTTGCCCTGTGCGGCGACGGCGGTTTCAGCATGCTAATGGGGGACTTCCTGTCCCTGGCGCAGCTCAAGCTGCCGGTGAAAATAGTGATATTTAACAACAGCGTGCTGGGTTTTGTCGCCATGGAGATGAAAGCGGGTGGCTACCTGACCGATGGCACCGGGCTGGATAACCCCAATTTCGCCGCCATTGCCAACGCCTGTGGGGTGAAAGGCATTCGTGTGGAGCAGGCATCCCAGCTGGACGCAGCGCTTCGCGAGGCGCTGGCTCACGACGGTCCGGCGCTGGTTGATGTGGTCACCGCCAGCGAAGAGCTGGCTATGCCGCCGCAGATCAAACTGGAACAGGCTAAAGGCTTCAGCCTGTATATGCTGCGGGCGGTGATAAGCGGCCGTGGCAATGAGGTGGTCGACCTGGCTAAAACCAACTGGCTGCGCTAAATCGGTTGCCGGCCATGTGACGGAGGCCGCAGCGTCCGTTTCACTGTGAACAGGAGTACAAAGGTGATTGATTTGCGTAGTGATACCGTTACACGCCCGACAGCGGCCATGCTGCAAGTAATGATGCATGCTGAAACCGGCGACGACGTATACGGCGACGATCCCACGGTCAACCAGCTTGAAGCCGAAACCGCACGTCTGAGCGATAAAGCGGCGGCGCTGTTCCTGCCCACCGGCACACAGGCCAATCTGGTGGCGCTGCTGTGCCACTGTCAGCGTGGTGAAGAGTATATTGTCGGCCAGCTGGCACACAACTATAAGTATGAAGCGGGCGGCGCAGCGGTACTGGGCAGCATCCAGCCCCAGCCGATCCTCGCCGCCGCTGACGGCACGCTGCCGCTGGACGTGGTGGCGCAGTTTATCAAGCCTGACGAGATCCACTTTGCTGTTACCCGCCTGCTGAGTCTTGAAAACACCCACAACGGCAAGGTACTGCCGATAAGCTACCTGCAACAGGCGTGGGATTTCACCCGTGAGCGTCAGCTGGCGTTGCATATCGACGGCGCACGCATTTTCAATGCTGCGGTGGCGCTCGGTTTACCACTCGAAACGCTGGCGCGCTATTGCGATACGCTCACAATTTGCCTGTCGAAAGGTTTGGCTACACCGGTTGGCTCCATGCTTTGCGGCAGCGAAGCGTTTATTCAGCGGGCGCGCCGCTGGCGAAAAATGACCGGCGGCGGGCTGCGCCAGGCGGGCATCCTGGCGGCGGCCGGGCTGTATGCGTTGCAACATAACGTCGCACGTCTGAAGGACGATCATGATAACGCCGCCTGGCTGGCTGGCGCGCTACAAGACCTTGGCGTGGATGTCATCAGTCAGGATACCAATATGGTCTTTCTGCGACTGCCGCAAGCACAGATCGCTTCACTGGGGCCGTGGATGCGCGAGCGTGATATTCTGCTCAGTCCCGGCGCGGTGACGCGTCTGGTAACACATATCGACGTAGACCGGGCGGCGCTGCAAATTCTGGTCAACGCATGGCGGGCGTTTTTAGCAACAGGCTAATCGCTACTGTGCAGGGTATTTTTCCAGCAGCGCGGCGGCGATTGCCTCTGTTTCCGCATCGGCGATGCCGCGGTAGTCTGACGGGCGGGCATGGCGGGCGTTTCAGCAACGGGCTAATCGTTACTGTGCAGGGTATTTTTCCAGCAGCGCGGCGGCGATTGCCTCTGTTTCCGCATCGGCGATGCCGGGTAGTCTGACGGGCGGGCATGGCGGGCGTTTTAGCAACAGGCTAATCGCTACTGTGCAGGGTATTTTTCCAGCAGCGCGGCGGCGATTGCCTCTGTTTCCGCATCGGCGATGCCGGGTAGTCTGACGGGCGGGCATGGCGGGCGTTTCAGCAACAGGCTAATCGCTACTGTGCAGGGTATTTTTCCAGCAGCGCGGCGGCGATTGCCTCTGTTTCCGCATCAGCGATGCCGCGGTAGTCTGACGGGCGGGCATGGCGGGCGTTTCAGCAACGGGCTAATCGCTACTGTGCAGGGTATTTTTCCAGCAGCGCGGCGGCGATTGCCTCTGTTTCCGCATCGGCGATGCCGCGGTAGTCTGACGGGCGGGCATGGCGGGCGTTTCAGCAACAGGCTAATCGTTACTGTGCAGGGTATTTTTCCAGCAGCGCGGCGGCGATTGCCTCTGTTTCCGCATCGGCGATGCCGCGGTAGTCTGACGGGCGGGCATGGCGGGCGTTTCAGCAACGGGCTAATCGCTACTGTGCAGGGTATTTTTCCAGCAGCGCGGCGGCGATTGCCTCTGTTTCCGCATCGGCGATGCCGCGGTAGTCTGACGGGCGGAAATGCATCTGAAACGCCGCGATCAGCGCCTGTCGCTGATACGGCAATATCGGGTTGGGCACTTCATAGCCATAACTTGCCAGCAGGCCCAGCAGTTTCGTTATGTCTACCCGCTGGCTGGCGGGCCGCCCGGCCAGATAAAACGCCACGCGGTCATCATCAGGCCACGCCCCCACGCCCTGCAGGGCCAGCCAGCGCCACGGAAATAGCGGGCCGGGATCCTGCTTACGCATCGGGGCGATATCGCTGTGCGCCACCACGTCCGGCGGGCTGATGGCGTAACGCTCGACGATATCACGCAGCATCGGCAGCAGCGCGGCCATTTGCGCAGCAGGAAACGGAGCCCAGCTCACGCCGGAGGCGGTGCGGTGCCAGCCTGGGTTCTCCAGCTCAATACCAATCGAGGTATCGTTGAGCCGGGTGGCTCCTCGCCAGAAGCTGATCCCGGCATGCCAGGCCAGCATCGACTCAGGCACCAGCCGCCAAACCAGCGGTTGACCGTCATACTTCGGCGGCACGGCCGGAAGTAAATAGTGCGCGCTGACGCTGCGGTCGGTAAGCACGTTCAGCGAACGCGGAAAATCACCGGCCGTGTAATGAATCACCAGCACCTTGATGCGCGGGCGTATACCGTAAGCCTGCTGGCGGGTATCCACCGTATAACCCCGCTGCGGCTGCAGCCCCTGCGGCGTTATTGAGGTATAAAGGGAGATAGCCAGCAGCACCCACAGCGGGCGTAGGACAGAAATGGGACGCATCAGTGGCGCAGTTTCACCGCGGTGCCGCTGACGCTGACCATCAGCATGCTGCCGTCTTTGCCTACGGTTTCATAATCTATATCAATGCCCACCACCGCATCAGCACCCAGCGCTTTTGCCTGCTCTTCCAGCTCGGCAAACGCGATCTGACGCGCTTTGCGCAGTTCTTTTTCATACGCACCGGAGCGCCCGCCGACGATATCGCGGATGCCGGCGAAAAAGTCGCGGAAGATATTTGCGCCGAGGATCGCCTCACCGGTCACCACGCCGCAATATTCGCTAATCGGCTGGTCTTCCAGCGTGGGGGTTGTGGAAAATTTCATGTTGCTCTCCTTGGTCAGAATGGCTATCGCTTTCAGGGTTAAACTGAGTGGCTATACTTAATGATAAAGCACGCCCCCAGATAACAATAAGGAAATCAAAATGAAATACCCGCCTTTCGCTGCCGTGCTACCCGCGGCTCTGTTACTCAGTGCCTGTAACACCGTCGAGCCGGCCCTGGAAGACACCGGTGCACGCCTGAGCTCCTGTGTCGGGGGTGGCCCCGACAGCGTGGCGCAGCAGTTTTACGATTTGCGCGCGCAGCAGCCCGCAAAAGGCGTACCAGATGCGCAGCTGCTGGCAAAGTACCGCCCTTATCTCAGTGACAAATTGTACCAATCGCTGATCGGCGTACAACGCGAACCGCAAAAAAGCGTCATGCTGACCGGGGATATTTTCTCCAGCGCCAGCGAGGGCGCAAGCCACGCCAGCGTTACCGATTCCTCGACCATTCCCAACCGCGATGCCCGCAACATTCCCCTGCGCGTCACCCTGCAACAGGGTAACAGCGAATGGCAGGATGAGGTATTAATGGTCCGCGAAGGCGCCTGCTGGACGGTGGATGACGTGCGCTATCTGGGGCATAAGCCGCATTTGGCCAGCGGCTCACTCTATCAGCTGCTGTCAAAATAAGTTTTTTGCGTGCCCCGCCCTGTGGCACGCACAGTTGCATAACGCCGACAGGCTAACAGGCCAGATATACCTGTAACGCGATATGATGTGCTGTAATTTACGCATTCTGCAAGCAGAAATAAATTTTAACGCACAATGATTGCATAACTATTCTGTCGGCGTTAAGATTTGCGCCATCAATTGCTATTCACTTTTTGCGCATGAGTATTCAACTAAACGCTATTAACTGCTTCTATGGTGCCCATCAGGCGCTGTTTGACATTCAGCTAACTTGCCCGGAGGGCGAGACGCTGGTTTTGCTTGGGCCGAGCGGTGCCGGTAAAAGTTCACTCCTGCGCGTGTTAAACCTGCTGGAAATGCCGCGTTCGGGCACGCTTTCGATCGCCGGAAACAACTTTGACTTCGGTAAACCGCCTGCCGACAGCGCCATTCGCGCACTGCGTCAAAATGTCGGCATGGTGTTCCAACAATATCATCTCTGGCCGCACCTCACCGTCACACAAAATTTGACGGAAGCTCCGTGTCGCGTGCTCGGCTTAAGCAAAGACCGGGCGCATGAGCGGGCGAAAAAGCTGATTGAGCGCCTGCGCCTGACCCCGTTCGCCGACCGCTATCCCCTGCATCTGTCGGGTGGCCAACAGCAGCGCGTAGCCATTGCCCGTGCGCTAATGATGGAGCCAGCCGTGCTGTTGTTCGACGAACCGACTGCCGCACTTGACCCTGAAATTACTGCGCAAATCGTCAGCATTATTCATGAGCTGGCGCAGACTCATATCACCCAGGTCATCGTCACCCATGAAGTAGAAGTGGCGCGTAAGACCGCCAGCCGCGTGGTTTACATGGAAAACGGTCACATCGTGGAACAGGGTGATGACCGCAGCTTTAACCAGCCGCAAACCGAGGCGTTTGCACATTACCTATCGCACTGATTGCAGGATATAACGATGAAAAAAATTGTCATTGCCGCACTGTTAGCTGGTTATAGCCTGAGCGCCGGCGCCAGCCAGACCATCCGTTTTGCTGCTGAAGCGTCTTATCCGCCGTTCGAGTTTATTGATGCCAACAACAAAATTCAGGGCTTTGATGTCGATCTGGCAAACGCGCTATGCCGTGAAATCGATGCCGACTGTACCTTTACCAATCAGGCCTTTGACAGCCTGATCCCCAGCCTGAAATTCCGCCGCTTCGATGCAGTAATGTCGGGAATGGATATCACCCCCGAGCGTGAAAAACAGGTGCTGTTTACCCAAGCCTATTATGATAACTCGGCCCTGTTTATCACGCAGAAAGGCAAAGTGGCCAGTGTGGATGCGCTGAAAGGCAAGCGCGTAGGGGTGCAAAACGGCACCACGCATCAGAAGTACATCGCCGAGAAACTGCCGGAAGTCAAAGTGGTGCCTTATGACAGCTACCAGAATGCCATCCTCGATTTGAAAAATGGCCGTCTCGATGCCGTATTTGGCGACACGGCAGTGGTCAATGAATGGCTGAAGAAGAACCCGGAGCTGGCACCGCTTGGCGAAAAGGTCACCGACAAATCCTACTTTGGTAGCGGACTCGGCATTGCCGTTCGCCAGGGAAACAGCGAGCTGCAGGGTAAACTCAACGCGGCGTTGGACAAAGTTAAAGCCAACGGCAGCTACCAAGCCCTCTACAGTAAATGGTTCCAGCAGTAATCAATGAACGACTTCTATCCTCTTGCCAGTGCCGCCGGGATAACCGTCGGACTGGCCGTCTGCGCCCTGGTCGCCGGATTATTCATGGCGATGGTGTTTGCCGTTTGGGAATCTGCCCGCTGGCGCCCGCTGGCGTGGCTCGCTAGCGGACTGGTCACGCTGTTTCGTGCTTTGCCGGAAATCCTCGTGGTGCTGTTTATCTATTTTGGTGCCTCGCAGCTGCTGATCAGCCTGTCGGATGGTTTTACCCTCGATCTGGCTTTCGTACAGATCCCGGTGCAGATCAACATCGAGAATTTTGACGTCAGCCCCTTCCTCTGCGGAGTGATTGCGCTGGCGATCCTCTACGCGTCCTATGCATCGCAAACTCTGCGCGGCGCGCTGCAGGCTGTACCGCTGGGGCAATGGGAATCAGGACAGGCGTTAGGAATGAAAAAGTCTGCCATATTTCTGCGCCTGATTGTGCCGCAGATGTGGCGACATGCGTTACCGGGGCTGGGCAACCAGTGGCTGGTGTTACTGAAAGACACTGCGCTGGTGTCATTGATCAGCGTTAACGACATTATGCTGCAAACCAAAAGCATCGCCACGCGTACACAGGAGCCTTTCACCTGGTATATGATTGCTGCGGCTATTTACCTGGTGATCACCCTGTTCAGCCAGCAGGTGCTGAAACGCATTGAGCTACGCGCAACACGCTTTGAGCGGGGAGATGCCTGATGCTGAACTATTTTCCTGAACTGCTGAAGGGGCTGCACACCAGCCTGTCGCTGACCGTAGCGTCGCTGCTGCTGGCCCTGGCGCTGGCGCTGATTTTCACCGTGGTGCTGGCGTTGAAAGTGCCGGTGTTCAGCATGCTGACCCGGGGTTATATCACGCTGTTTACCGGTACTCCGCTGCTGGTACAGATCTTCCTGATCTACTACGGGCCGGGCCAGTTTCCTTCTGTTCAGAACGTATCCTGGCTGTGGAGCCTGCTGTCACAACCGTGGCTGTGCGCGCTGCTGGCGCTGTCACTTAACAGTGCTGCCTACACCACGTTACTGTTTCACGGTGCGGTACGCGCCATCCCCTCCGGACAGTGGCAGGCCTGTGCCGCATTGGGGATGGACCGTAAAGACCAGCTGCGCATCCTGCTGCCCTATGCGTTTAAGCGTGCGCTTTCGTCCTACTCCAACGAGGTGGTGCTGGTGTTTAAAAGCACTTCACTGGCCTATACCATTACGCTGATGGAGGTCATGGGCCAGGGTCAGCTGCTGTACGGGCGCACCTACGACATCGGCGTGTTTGCCGCCGCTGGCGTGGTTTATCTGTGCGTCAACGGCTTACTGACCCTGTTAATGCGCCTGATTGAACGACGGGCGCTGGCTTTTGAGCGGCGCAACGGATAAACGCTGACCGCGGGCTATAGCAATCGCCCCGCTATCGACTGAACTCATCGTTAACCCTTTCAACAAGCCGTGGCAAAGGCCATTTGTCACGGCCTCCGTCAGAACTGTAAGGCATTAAGGAACTGAAAAAGATGAAAAAAATCGTTCTGGCGGCCCTGCTCGCCAGCGTAACCTTTGCTCCCCAGGCCGCAGAGAAGATTCGTTTCGCCTCGTCGGCTACCTACCCTCCTTTCGAATCCCTTAACGGCGAAAATCAGATCGTCGGCTTCGATATCGATTTAGCCAACGCGCTGTGCGCGCAGATGAAAGCGGAGTGCAGCTTTAGCAATAACCCGTTTGACAGCCTGGTACCGGCACTGAAATTTCGCCGCTATGACGCCGTCATTTCCGGCATGGATATCACCGCAGAGCGCAGCAAACAGGTGAGTTTCACCCGACCTTATTATGCCAATTCAGCCATTATCATTGCGCAGAAAGGGAAATTCACCGCTATCTCACAGCTGAAAGGGAGACGTGTCGGGGTTGAAAACGGCACCACGCATCAGAGGTATCTGCAGGAAAAACATCCGGAGATCGTCACTGTCGCCTATGACAGTTATCAAAATGCCATTCTCGACCTGAAAAATAGCCGCCTGGACGGCATCCTGGGGGACAGCGCGGTGGTGGGGGCCTGGCTGAAAACCAATGCGAATCTGGCGAGCGTGGGTGAGCACATTACCGACAGCGACTTCTTTGGCACCGGCATCGGTATTGCGGTACGTAAGGACAATCAGGCGCTGCTGGATCAATTTAATGCGGCTATTGATGTGCTGAAAGCCAACGGCACTATCGACAGGCTGGATCAGCGCTGGTTCGCGCGCTAACCAGCGGTGTGCGTGGCGGCAGGCGATGCTGCGCCCGGTCGCTGTGTTAGCGCTCAACCCGGCGAGTGAAATAACGGCGGCTGCCGGCAGGCACGAAAAGCAGCAGCAGCACCAGCAAATCGGCTGATTTCTCCAGCAGCAGCGAGGGTATCAGCTGGCGGTCATCTTCCCTGACCATGCTGAATATCTCCGGGTAAATCCAGCCCAGGGAGGCGAAAAACATATACAGCAGCACGCCGGCCTGAATAGCGAGGAAGCCCCATCGTCCCCAGTTGTGTCCGCGCATCAGGGCAAGTGCGCAGCGCAGTTCCATTAACCACACCAGCTGACTGGCGATGAAAATCAACGTTGAACCCCAGGCCTGAGCACTACGATGGATCAGGTTCATCAACTCCTCATAGCCGAGTTCGTTAGCCAACAGCAGCACGCCAAGGCAGCGAGTAGCCATAATCGAACTGCCGGCAACCCACACCGCAACGGGCATATGCTTCGCCCGGCTGAACGAGGCTTTGTTTTTTCTAAAATTCGGTAACATCATTTCCTCCGTCCCTGGCTTCATCATGATGCAACCGTTTGTCCCGGCGCTTTATATCAGTGCCTGACTCTCTGGCCAATGAAACAAAAAGCGCTCCCGCTTTTAGCCGCTGCGATAGATAACCCCGTGTTGCATAGGATTCACCAACTATCGGGCTGGTAGATATTGTTGCTGGCACAATATCCACCACTCTGATCCGCTGACAGGGTATTTATCGGTACTGATAAGGCTATTTTTCGGCCCGGCAACCACCTGCACGAGCTGATGCTTGTTCAAAGCGGGCTGACGCGTCTCCACCAGCGTTGGCGGTTGACGGTCGAACCGGACTGATGCCCGGGCGGGTTTATTCGCCGATGGTTGATGGCGATCGCGCCGGTATGATCACTGACCACCACGGGCTTTCTGTAAATCCTGCTGCCGCTGCTGCTCTTCACGTGCCATCAGCCGCCAGGCAACCAGCCCGATCATTCCCACCACCAGCAGGATCAGCGACGCAAGGGCATTAATTTCCGGGTTGACGCCACGACGCACGCTGGCAAATATCTGCATTGGCAATGTCGTGGCACCAGGCCCGGTGACAAAGCTGGATATCACCAGATCGTCAAGCGATAACGTAAATGCCAGCAGCCAGCCGGTAACAACGGCCGGGGCGATCATCGGTACGGTGATCACAAAGAACACTTTCAGCGGCGTTGCGCCGAGATCCATCGCCGCCTCTTCGATCGATCTGTCCAGCTCACGTAACCGCGAATTGATCACGACCGCCACGTAGGCGGTGCAGAAGGTCACATGCGAAAGCCAGATGGTCAGCATTCCGCGATCGGCGGGCCAGCCGAAGGTATTTGCCATGGCGACAAACAGCAGCAGTAGCGACAGCCCGGTGATCACATCCGGCATCACCAGTGGAGCAGTCAGCATAAAGGCAAAGCTGGCCGATGTCTTAAAACGGCCGAAACGCACGATGACCACCGCCGCGAGGGTGCCGAGCATCGCCGCCGCCGTCGCCGACATGGCGGCAATTGACAGGCTGAGCGCCACCGCGCTCATCATTGCATTATCGTCGAACAGTACCCTGTACCAGCGCAACGAAAGGCTTTCCCATCCGGCGAGCTGCGACGAATTAAATGAATAAACCACCAGTAGCAGCATCGGCGCATACAGAAAGAAGAAACAGACGGCGAGGATCGCCGTACGCCACTTCGAGCGAATAACAGGTAAACGATTCATCCCTTGCCCCCCACCTGTTTGTTCTGGTGTTTATGAAACCAGATAATTGGCAGGATCAGGATCAGCAAAATGATCACCGCTAACGCAGATGCCACCGGCCAGTCACGGTTGTTAAAGAACTCCTGCCACAGCAGGCGGCCAATCATAATGCTGTCCGGGCCACCCAGCAATTCCGGGATCACATACTCCCCGACCGCCGGAATAAACACCAGCATCGATCCGGCAATAATTCCGCCTTTGGTCAGCGGCACTATCACGCTGAAGAAGGTCTTAAGCGGGCGCGCACCGAGATCGAGCGCAGCCTCCACCAGCGAGTAGTCAATACGCGTCAGCGCGGTGTAGATCGGCAACACCATAAATGGCAAATAGCAATAAACGATCCCGATGTACACCGCGAGGTTGGTGTAAAGGATGGCGATCGGGTGGTCGGTGATCCCGCTCCACATCAGAAAACGGTTTAACACGCCGTTATCGTTAAGGATCCCCATCCACGCATAAACCCGCACCAGAAACGAGGTCCACGAAGGCAAAATCACCAGCAGCAACAGCACATTACGCGTGGCTGGCGCAGCATGCGCCACCGCCCATGCCAGCGGATAGCCAATGAGCAGACAGATCGCCGTTGATATCGCCGCCACCTGCAAAGAATGCAGATAGGCGTCGATATACAGCGGGTCATCGGTCAGCGTTAAGTAGTTACCAAAGTTGAGCACCATACTCAGTTGGCCATCAGCCCAGCTGAACAGTTCGCTATAGGGTGGGATAGCACGCGCCACGTCGGCGAAGCTTATTTTGAGCACAATCAGGAACGGCAGCATAAACAGCAGCGAAAGCCAGAGGGTCGGCAAGGCGATCGCCAGTTTCCGCCCATGCGCCATCTGCATGCGGGTCAGCAGCCCTTTTATGCCGGTTTGCCGGGCGCCCGGGGCCGACGTATAACGTGCAGTAAATTGACTCATTGGCCCCCCGCTATAGCGTCAGAATAACGCAGCTGTCTTGATCCCAACACAGATGCACTTCATCACCCCAGGTGGGTGCACCCTGGCGGAAGCGGTGCGCGTTTTGCAGCTGGGCGCTAATCATCTGGCCATTGCTCAGGCGAGCATGGTAGACAGAAAGATCGCCGAGGTAGGCAATATGCACCACTTCGCCAACGGCATAATTGCAGCCATCGGCGGGTACCTGTGTGCACAACATGATCTTTTCCGGGCGCAGCGCCACTGCAATCGGCACGCCATCGACCACTGACGCATCAGAAGTCACTTTCAGCGGATGGGCAAGGCCGGGACTGTCAATCAGCAGGTTATCAGGCCGACGTTCGCGCAGCATCCCCTCAAACAGATTCACCGAGCCGATAAATTCGGCGCTGAAGCGCGTAGCCGGGTGCTCGTAGATCTCTTCCGGCTCACCGATCTGAACGAATTTACCCCGGTTCATGATCGCAATACGCCCGGCCATCGTCATTGCTTCTTCCTGGTCATGGGTCACCATCACACAGGTCGCCCCCACGCGCTCAAGGATATCCACCACTTCGTGCTGCATCCTGTCGCGCAGTTTTTTGTCCAGCGCGCCCATTGGTTCATCCAGCAGCAGCAACTTCGGCCGCTTCGCCAGGCTCCGTGCCAGCGCCACGCGCTGACGCTGACCACCGGAAAGCTGATGGGGCTTACGTTTGGCGAATTCCTGCATATGCACCAGCGCCAACATCTCGCCAACGCGCGCGCTGATCTCCCCTTTTGCCAGACGATCCTGCTTCAGGCCAAAGGCGATGTTTTGCTCCACCGTCATGTGCGGGAAAAGCGCATACGATTGAAACATCATATTTATCGGGCGTTGATAGGGCGGCACATGGGCAAGGTCAAGGCCGTCCAATACGATTTGCCCCTGAGTGGGCGTTTCAAATCCGGCCAGCATGCGCAACAGCGTTGACTTACCGCAGCCTGAAGGCCCCAGCAGGGCAAAAATCTCGCCTTTGTAGATGGTGAGGTTCACATCATCTACCGCGTGCTGACCTTCAAAAGATTTAGTCAGATTACCGATCTCCAGCAGCGGCGTCAGCACCTTGCCAGCTTCGCTTTGAGGACGGGGGATCACATCATTCACTGCCATTTTACTCCGGTGCTATAGGTAAGGCTGCTGTCGGGGCTTTGCCCCGCGCTGAAACCGCCGTTCAGAGGCCGCATGATGCACTTCTGCGGCGACTTTTAAGTTTAGTTGTATCACCCCGTCACTGACCACTTTTTACCTTAGTCCATGCACGTGTGCGCACACGGTCAAGCTTCGGGTCCTGCACCTTGAGCGTGAACAGTTTTGCCATAATGTCCGCCGGAGGATAAACGCCAGGGTTATTACGGATGGCGGCATCAACCAACGGCACCGAAGCTTTATTACCACTGGCGTAGAAAACCGCATTGGAAATCTGCGCCGCCACTTCAGGTTTCATCAGGTAGTTAAGGAACTGCCAGGCTTCATCAACATTTTTCGCATCTTTAGGGATGGCCAGCGTATCGAAGAACGCCAGTGCGCCCTCTTTTGGGATGCTGTAGGCAATATCGACACCATTTTTCGCCGCCAGCGCGCGGTTCTTCGCCTGCAGAACGTCCCCCGCCCAGCCGATAGCCACGCACGTGTTGCCGTTCGCCAGGTCATTGATGTACTGCGATGAGTGGAAGTAACGAATGTTTGGACGCAGCTTCAGCAACAGGTCAGTGGCTGCTCCCGAGTAATCTTTTGCCTCACTGCTGTTCGGGTCTTTACCCTGATAATTCAGCACGGTGGCAAATATTTCCTCAGGAGCGTCAAGGAAGGAAACGCCACAGCTTTTCAGCTTAGCGAGATTTTCAGGCTTCAGTACCAGATCCCAGCTGTCCACCGGCGCGTCTTTGCCCAGCGCCGCTTTGACTTTTTCAACGTTGTAGCCGATGCCGGTGGTGGCCCACAGATAAGGGATAGCATATTTATTGCCCGGGTCGTGTTGCTCCAGTTTCTTCAGCAAATCCGTATCAAGATTCTTGTAATTCGGCAGCTTGCTGCGGTCCAGTGGCTGAAACACGCCGGACTGTAACTGGCGCGCAAGGAAGCTGGAAGAAGGCACTACCACATCATATCCGGTGTTGCCGGCCATCAGTTTCCCCTCCAGAACTTCATTGGAATCGAAAACGTCGTACACTACTTTGATGCCGGTTTGTTTCTCAAAATCCGCCACGGTATTTGGCGCAATGTAATCGGACCAGTTGTAGACGTGGAGCGTTTTGTCGGCGGCGGGCGAGCCAGCTGAAACTGCCATCAGCATTGCCACAGCACCAGCAGATAACCATTTTTTACCTTGGTTGAGCATCTTCTATCCTCCAAAACAGGGCTAATCTTTATCCCATGCCGCCAGGCGCAAAGTTCCGCCAGCAGCGTGCAGATCGACAATGCATCATTATTCACTGTAGTACGAATACTCAATACCGGGCCTCTGCCAGCATGACGGCGTAAATCCGACCAGGCAAGGATAGCCCCAGTCATTCATGCTGGAAAGCCCCCGGACTAAAAAACGCCGGGTAGCGATTTATTATGCATATTTCCCCTACAGGACAGGCATCAGACGCGTTAAACCCCGATAAAATACGGTAACGGTGGGTAAAACGCAGAATAAAAAAGGGTCAGGGTGACCAAGTGAGCGCGGTTAAGCAGCCTGCCACGCTTTATTCACTGAAATAAAACCGGGCAAGATGAACGGGCGGTCATGATCCCGCCCGTGGAAAACCGTGAGGTGCAATTTAATGCAGCAGGGAATGGCTGGTTATCATTGGAGGTCGTTCTTCATCTTCAGCGATCATCAGGAGATGATTCGCGAAGGCTTCCATGACGATCATCGAAATCTGTTCTTCACTCTCTTTCATGAAGTGAACGAACTGACCGTAGGTCAGGCCAGCCGCTGCGCTAAGCGACTGGCAAACAATCAGCTTGGGCAGATTGTCGTCCTGAATATCCAGAAATGCTTTCACCGTCAGTGAACTGGCATTGATTTGCGAAAGGTCGCCCGCAAGCGGGATCAGCGCGGTCGGCTTAACCTCCGCCAGCGCCGAGAACAGGATAACCCCGTCCATTAAATCAATCTTGGCATCGAATACGCCGTCGAAATTTTGCATATGCGGCAGATGAAGAGCCTGACACGAATCACACTCAAACCAGGTGATACTTTGTTGATCCAGCCAACGTCGTAGCACGTCGAGATCCGGGACGACCAGTGAAACCATATGCATTTGTCTCTTGAGCCTTAAAATTGCGCTCTAGCTTACGTAAAAACGTCAGCAAAAACTACGATCGCGATAGAAATATGAGGTTAAAAGCCGCAATTAGGACAGAACCCATACTGTTGGTAGATCAATTCTATCCATCGCTATGCCAACATCCTGTGCTGCGCTGACTTTCACAACACGTCTGTTTACCCGGCGGCGAGCCACCGCCATTGACAGCGCTAAGTTGACGGATCGCGGCGTGTTAAAACGGCTGGGAAATTGGATTAACGCGTAGCCCAGCCTTGCTGATGCAGATAATCAAGGATGAACGGGCGGCTCTCTTTACTAAGGGTTTTCTGGATATGTTCACTCCAGCTTTCAGAACGAGGATTGCTGTCGCGCTGCTGGTAATATTGCACCAGTTCCTCGTCGTACTGCGCCAGCAGTTCGCTGTCCAAAGCCCGGTAACAGTTTTCATGCACTAACAGCTCCGCTGGCATACGTGGCTTACATTGCGGGTCCTGAGCCGGTTTGCCCAGACACAGACCAAACAGCGGCAACACAAATTTTGGCAAACCCAACAGTTGCGTAACCTCGGCAATGTGATTACGAATACCGCCGATGTACACGCCGCCGTAGCCAAGTGATTCTGCGGCTATCATGGCATTCTGCGCCATTAAGGCCGTATCGACGCAGCCCAGCAGCAGCTGCTCTGCCATGCCCAGCTCCGCCTGCGGGCTGATTTGCTGCAGGCGGTTGAAGTCCGCGCAAAACACCCAAAATTCCGCGGCTTGTGCAACATAGTGCTGGCCGCCGCTCAGTTTAACCAATGCGTCACGCAAAGCGCGGTCGCTGATGCGTATAATCGAAGAGCACTGCAAAAAGCTGGAGGTGGAGGCTGACTGAGCGGCATCAATAATCGCTGCACGCTGTTCGGCGGTGATCTTCTCGTCACTGAAAGAGCGGATCGAACGATGGGAACGTAATAGCTCAATGGTTGGGGTCATGAGGATCTCCTGGTGTGGGTTGATCACGCAATGAACGCGCGTTAAACAATGCGGGGGCGACTATCC
This sequence comes from Erwinia amylovora, assembly GCF_017161565.1. Classification (NCBI taxonomy): domain Bacteria; kingdom Pseudomonadati; phylum Pseudomonadota; class Gammaproteobacteria; order Enterobacterales; family Erwiniaceae; genus Erwinia; species Erwinia amylovora. The sequence goes on along the minus strand of NZ_CP066796.1, from coordinate 1,376,786 downwards.
TGGTGCAGCGCCATAGCATTACCGAAACGGCTGGCAGCATCAGGGCTGTTCCGGCAAACAGCAATGCCTTTGCGGCGGGCTTGCCGCTCAGTGGCCATGGCAGTCTCTCGCGCAGTGCAAAGGCGGAGGCGACCAGCATCGCAATGCCCACCACTTCCAGCAGAAGTACCAGCCGTGGTAGTTGACTCAAGGCACGCATTTTTACTCTCCTGACTGCGGCTGTTTGCTTTTGGCAGAGCCAGATTGAGGGACGCAACCGATCGGTATAGATCTGGCGAATCAGACTAACAGGTAATACCTTCTTCCTTTAAGCAGGAGATGCGGGCATCATTCAGCCCATTAACTCAAAATTGACACACCTCATTTTCAGGAGAACTCCATGTTTGCAGTGATTTTTGGCCGCCCGGGCTGCCCCTATTGTGTACGCGCTAAAGAACTGGCAGAGAAGCTGACTGAAGAGCGTGAAGACTTTACCTTCCGCTATATCGACATCCATGCTGAAGGTATCACTAAAGCCGATCTGGAGAAAACCGTAGGTAAACCGGTCGAAACCGTTCCACAGATTTTCCTCGATCAGACTCATATCGGTGGCTGCACTGATTTTGAAGCTTACGCGAAAGAAAATCTGGGTTTGTTCCAGTAAATTCTGCGGGCTGCGGGCGCGGGCAACCCGTCAGCGCCCGGGCTGATCCTTCGTAGCGCAAACTCCGTACCCCCTTTCCCGGCAGTGTCATCACCCGAATTTGCCTCCATCCTCACCAACCTGCCACCTTTTACGGTCTGAGTGATGTCTTTCAGCCGTTAACACCGGCCTCGCCACTTGCTGCGTACATCCCTGCCACAGAAAGATAAATAACCTCGCCGGGAGGTGGCTGTATGGCTCGGTAGCGATTAAAATAGTGCGCGTTTGAAGAGATTATTCCGATTACGCTGCTGACATTGCCCCCCGGGCAGCATCACCGGGTAAAATTAACCTATTAACCCTGCCATCACAGGTTATTGATAAAAAGAAGTGAAGCGTGAATATAAACGTCGCAGATTTGTTGAGTCGCAATTACATCCTGTTGTTATTTGTCGTGCTGGCGCTGGGGTTATGCTTAGGCAAACTTCGGTTAGGTTCCGTCCAACTCGGTAACTCTATTGGCGTTCTGGTGGTCTCATTACTGCTCGGTCAGCAGCACTTTTCCATCAATACTGACGCCCTCAACCTGGGCTTTATGTTATTTATTTTTTGTGTGGGCGTCGAAGCCGGGCCAAACTTCTTTTCTATTTTCTTCCGCGATGGCAAAAACTACCTGATGCTGGCGGTAGTTATGGTCAGCAGTGCAATGGTGCTGGCTCTTGGGCTGGGTAAGCTGTTCGGCTGGGATATTGGCCTGACTGCCGGGATGCTGGCCGGGGCGATGACATCCACCCCGGTACTGGTGGGCGCTGGCGATACCTTGCGCCAGACGCTGGCCGACGGCAAAAGCCTGAGCCAGGCACAGGATCATCTCAGTTTGGGCTACGCGCTCACCTACCTGATTGGCCTGGTCAGTTTGATTTTTGGCGCGCGCTACTTGCCAAAATTACAGCATCAGGATCTGCCTACCAGCGCACAGCAGATCGCCCGGGAGCGCGGACTGGATCCGGACAGTAAACGTAAAGTCTACCTGCCGGTGATCCGCGCCTATCGTGTAGGCCCGGAACTGGTGGCCTGGAGCGATGGCAAAAATCTGCGTGAGTTGGGGATCTATCGCCAGACGGGTTGTTACATTGAACGTATTCGCCGCAACGGTATTCTGGCTAATCCGGATGGAGATGCCGTGTTACAGCCCGGTGATGAAATCTCGCTGGTCGGCTACCCCGATGCCCACGCTCGTCTCGACCCCAGTTTCCGCAATGGCAAAGAGGTCTTCGATCGCGACCTGCTGGATATGCGCATTGTCAACGAAGAGATTGTGGTAAAAAACAACAATGCGGTTAACCGACGCCTGAGCCAGCTTAAGCTGACCGATCACGGCTGTTTCCTTAACAGGGTCATTCGTAGCCAGATTGAAATGCCGATTGATGACAGCATTATTCTCAATAAGGGCGATGTGCTGCACATCAGCGGGGAAGCAAAACGCGTCAAATCCGTCGCGGACCGCATCGGCTTTATTTCCATTCACAGCCAGGTCACTGACCTGCTGGCATTCTGCGCTTTTTTATCGTTGGCCTGATGATTGGCATGATCACCTTCCAGTTTAGCAACTTCAATTTTGGTATCGGCAATGCCGCTGGCCTCCTGTTCGCCGGGATTATGCTTGGCTTCCTGCGAGCCAACCATCCCACCTTTGGCTATATTCCACAGGGCGCCCTGACCATGGTGAAGGAGTTTGGGCTGATGGTGTTTATGGCAGGAGTTGGTTTAAGCGCCGGTAGCGGCATCAACCAGGGATTGGGCGAAACCGGCTTGCTGATGCTGGCTGCAGGAATAGTGGTCAGCCTGGTTCCGGTGATTATCTGTTTCCTGTTTGGTGCCTGGGTGCTGAAAATGAACCGCGCTCTGCTGTTTGGCGCAATCATGGGCGCCCGGACCTGTGCCCCGGCGATGGAAATTATCAGCGACACTGCACGCAGCAATATTCCGGCACTTGGTTATGCCGGAACTTACGCGATTGCTAACGTACTACTCACCCTGGCGGGTACGCTGATTGTTATCATATGGCCGATGCTGGGGGGCTAAAATAATTTAAGCCTGCGCCGAACTTTTTTTGGCGCTGAAGTCTTAATTATTGCCACTGCTTTTCTTTGAAATTCCCACATTGAGGAGCCCGTTAACCTTCTGATTAACGGGTTTTTTTCACATACAGTTCCCCCCCTGTATCACCCCCTGGTTCAGCCATTCACTCTTAATGTTTCCTTAAGCGCTGCCCGGCAAAATAAAAAGCCTGTTTATCAGCCGGCAGAAACAGCATGAAAATGTCAACCCTGTTCAACAGAGGCACGAAGACCCACAACATACAGAGCGATCCCCTTTACCCATTGCCCCTGCACTTTTATCTTAATCAGCTGGTGTTACTGCTGCTTACCGCCCTGTTTCTGACCTGGCTGTCGCGCAGCGGGAACTGGGATATGGCGGTCAGCCGCCTGTGGTACGACCCGCTTATTCATCGTTTCCCGTTACAGGACAACCGCTGGCTGGATGTGATCAACCATCGCCTGCTGAAAGATACGCTGATTTGTGGTGGCTTCCTGCTGCTGCTGGCCGGTTTGCTGCGCCGCCAGCCGCGCCAGATACTGGTAGCCCTGATGATGGGGATTGGGCCGCTGGTGGTTGGGATATTAAAGGCCAGCAGCGCGCACTCTTGTCCGTGGGATCTGGTGCAGTTCGGCGGCAAAGCCGTCTCTTATCCGCTGTTCGGCATCGTGCCTGCTCACAGTGGGCCGGGGCGCTGCTTTCCGGGCGGGCACGCTTCAAGCGGTTTTAGCGCCATGGCGCTGTTTTTTTTGTTCTATCCGCGCCGTCTGCGGCTTGCCGTCATTTGCTGGTGGATAGCGTTAACCATTGGGCTGGTAATGGGTTTTGGCCAGGTGATGCGTGGCGCGCACTTTCTGTCGCACAACCTGTGGGCGGCATGGTGGGTATGGCTGACACAATGTGTCACTTTCGGGTGCGTGACGCATCTGCTAAAAAAACGGGAAATTTATCGTAATGGAAGCATTCAACCGGGCGCGGTTTCCCGGCTCTGACGCCGGGGCAGACTCTGCTGGCTGGCTTACCGGACCGGCCACCTTTTTGTCCGCGATGCTATCTCCTTAAGCCGCTGCGTTCATCCCGGTGTAAAACGCTGTTTACTTTTCCTCTGCGTAATGGTTGAGTGCGCAACTAATATCACTTTATGAGTCTGAAATTTAAGGATCTGGCTTTCTTAATCAAGCTACTCAGAATTTTCTCACCATGCGATCACATTATTATTTCCTTCCTCATCCGTCCAGTTGCGCAAATTAACACAGATTCATGCTGCTTTATTTTCTATTTGCGCAACTGATTAAAATTACGGCAGTCGATAAGCTCTCACTGATGAACAACCATTGATTTATAACAGTTTTTCTGAACATTATCAGCATCATCTTATACTTTGCCATTTGTTAAAAATCGCAAAAAAATAAATTTTTAGCGTAAACACCTGGTTGAAAACAGACAATTGGCAGAATTGGCTGCAAAAGTGACTCCATTTAGCTATTGATACTAAAAAGGTGGTAGAAATGTGATTCCGATCACCGGCAATTAATCATTCAGTACTTTCTTCTCTATCCTGGGGTGGTAAAGTGTGCGCCATAAAATCACAGCAATTAATTAAAGCCGTAAATCAGGAAATTAATTTCTCTCTGACCAATGGCAAAAGATTTAGTTAATTTATAACGCGTTAACACTGGAGAATTCATGGATACATCCCAAACGGCGGTGCTGGCCCCCGAAGCAACTCAGGATGCCAGCACATGGCGTAAAACTGATACCATGTGGATGCTGGGCCTGTACGGCACCGCCATTGGTGCTGGCGTATTGTTCCTGCCGATTAATGCCGGTATCGGTGGCCTGATCCCGCTGGTGATTATGGCGCTGCTGGCCTTCCCAATGACCTTTTTTGCTCACCGGGGACTGTGCCGCTTTGTGCTTTCCGGGCGTAAACCGGGCGAGGATATCACCGAGGTAGTCGAAGAGCATTTTGGCGTCGGCGCTGGTAAGCTCATCACCCTGCTCTACTTCTTTGCCATCTATCCCATTTTGCTGGTGTACAGCGTTGCCATCACCAATACGGTTGAAAGCTTTATGATCCATCAACTGCAGATTCAGGCCCCGCCGCGTGCGCTGCTGTCACTGATTCTGATTATTGGCCTGATGACCATTGTACGTTTCGGCAAAGAGATCATCGTCAAGACCATGAGCCTGCTGGTCTATCCGTTTGTTATGGTGCTGATGGTGCTGGCGCTGTATCTGATCCCCCACTGGAGTAGCGCGATTTTTGACAACGTCAGCCTGGCTGGCAGCGGTAAAGGTTTGATGATGACCCTGTGGCTGGCCATCCCGGTGATGGTGTTCTCTTTTAATCACTCGCCGATTATTTCCGCATTTGCCGTAGCCAAGCGCGAAGAGTACGGCGACCAGGCGGAATCCAAGTGCTCTCGCATCCTGGCGCGCAGTCATATCATGATGGTTGCCACGGTGATGTTCTTCGTTTTCAGCTGCGTACTGAGCCTCACGCCGGAAAACCTGGCGGAAGCCAAATCACAGAACATCTCCATTCTGTCCTACCTGGCAAACCACTTTAATACGCCGCTGATGGCATGGCTGGCACCGATTATCGCGATGGTAGCCATTACCAAGTCTTTCCTCGGCCACTATCTGGGCGCGCGTGAGGGCTTTAACGGCACGGTCAACAAGATGCTGCGCAGCCGGGGTAAAAACCTTGCTGAGAAGAAACTTAATCGCTTCACCGCGGTGTTTATGCTGGTAACCACGTGGATGGTGGCAACGCTGGACCCAAGCATTCTGGGTTTGATTGAAAGTTTGGGCGGTCCGATTATCGCGGTGCTGCTGTTCCTGATGCCAATGTATGCCATCAACAAAGTCCCGGCTATGCGTCAGTACAGCGGTAAGCTGAGCAACATATTTGTGGTACTGGTCGGCCTGGTGGCGATTTCTGCGGTGGCCTGGAACCTGATCTGATATTGATGCCCGTCCGGTACTCTTCACCGCAAAACGGGGGCTTTAGCCCCCGTCTGCCATTAAACAGCGGAACGTCATGAGAACCACTGGCCGAACCAGCTGTTGATCTTCATCTTCACGAAATCCCAGATACGGCCAAACACCCCCCCCTCTTTTACCGCCTCCAGCACCACCAGCGGCCGCTGCTCAACAGACTGGCCATTTAACTGAAAATCAATGGTTCCCACCACCTGGTTTTTCGCCAGCGGAGCGGTCAGCTGCGGCTGACTTAGCGTAAAGCTGGCTTTCAGGTTCTTCATCTGCCCGTGAGGCAGCGTGATTGCGGCGTCCTGCGCAACGCCAAGATTGACCTCATGACGATCGCCGTACCATACGCGCTGCGTGACGAAAGCGTTTCCTGCTTTAACCGGCGTCACGGTTTCGAAATTGCGCACCCCCCATATCAGTAGCTTTTCGCTTTCGCGAAAGCGCACCGCATCGGTCGCCGCCCCCAGCACCACGGAAATAATCCGCCGATCGCCATCGACCGCCGAAGCGACAAGGTTGTTGCCCGCACCGGAGGTATGCCCGGTTTTGATTCCGTCAACCTGCAGATTGGTACTCCATAGCAGGCGGTTGCGGTTGTGCTGGCGGATTTTGTTGAAGGTAAACGCTTTATCTTTATGCAGCGCGTACTCGTCCGGCACGTCGCGGATCAGCGCCTGACCAATCAGCGCCATATCCCGTGCGGTGCTGTACTGCCCGTTGGCATCAAGGCCGTGAACGGTTTTGAAGTGGGTATTTTTCAGCCCCAGCGCCTGCACATAATGGTTCATCAGGCCGACAAATGCGTCCTGACTGCCGGCAACATAGTCGGCCAGAGCGATACTGGCATCGTTCCCCGACTGGATAACAATGCCTTTGTTGAGTTCAGAAACCGCAATACGGTCACCGGGTTTGAGGAACATCAGGGATGACCCCTTCAACACCGGATTACCGGTCGCCCAGGCATCTTTACCTACGGTGACCACATCATCCTTACTGATCTTGCCCGCTTTTAGCGCCTGGCCAATAACATAGCTGGACATCATTTTCGTCAGGCTGGCCGGATCGAGACGCAAATCGGCGTTGTACTCCGCCAGCACTTTGCTGCTGTTGTAGTCCATCAGGATCCAGGCTTTGGCATCGAGCTGCGGCGCCGCGGGCATCTGTTGCCCCCGGGCGCTGGAAAGCGTTAGCATTAACAGTGATGAAGTACTGACCAGTGTCATCACACCGGTAGAAAGGCGCGTTTTTTTCTTCATGGCGTAACCAGGTATCCCTCTGAAAGACCAAGATAATTGACGCAGTGTCTGGCGATTAACCTCACTACACTAAGGCGTTATCGCTTAAAAAAAAACCGTTTATTGGCGAAGTTTGCTGATATTTACTTAACGCAGCGGAAATGGGCCCATTTTTCGTCATGCCGTCAGCGCCTGAAATGAAGCTAATGGCAATTTGTAGCCAACGGTTATCACCGTCACAGAAATCCGCTCATACTAAGACAAACTGCAAGATGAGAGAAGACAGCGCGGGGCTGTGGCCGATCTGTTGGCAATACAGCGTTATCATTTTTTCGACAGCCCTTTTTCCCTTGCCGGGGCAGCGTGCTCCCATCAGCCGGGATGACGTTTCCAGCCGCAGAGGCCAGTATCGTTGCCGCAGATGTTCTATAACAAAGTTAGTCTGAAAGGACCTTCATGGCTTGATCTCTTGCCTTAATCCTCGCACCGATACGGTTAAGATGAGCGGTAAAAGCACCCGCCACATAAGCCGGTGCGCTGCAAAAGGAAAAAAACATCCTTTCAGCCCTTCAGTTTCGGGTCCAGCGCATCGCGCAAGCCATCTCCCAACAGATTAAATGCCAGTACGGTAAAGAAAATCGCCAGGCTGGGAAAAATAGCCACGTGCGGTGCCAGCACCATATCCGCCTGCGCTTCATTCAGCATCGCGCCCCACTCCGGGGTCGGCGGCTGAGCGCCCAGCCCAAGGAATGACAGGCTGGCAGCAGAAATGATCGAGGTGCCAATGCGCATGGTGAAGTAAACGACGATCGACGACAGCGTACCGGGCAGGATATGGCGCAGAATCAGGGTGAGATCAGATGCGCCAATACTGCGTGCCGACTCGATATAGACCAGATGTTTCAGCACCAGGGTATTACCGCGTACCAGGCGAGCAAAGGCCGGAATGCTGAAAATCGCCACCGCCAGAATGACGTTTGACATACCGCTGCCCATCACCGCCACCACAGCAATTGCCAGCAGAATGCCGGGAAAGGCAAACAGCACGTCGCAGATACGCATTATCAGACGGTCCCACCAGCCTTCATAGTACCCGGCGAGCAGCCCGAGTACGCTGCCAATTATCGCCCCAATCGCCACCGAAAAGAACCCGGCTACCAGCGACAGACGGGTCCCCAGCAGCACGCGGCTATAGATATCGCGCCCCAGCGCATCAACGCCAAACCAGTGCAGCGGCGAAGGCCCCTCGTTTAACCGATCATAGTCAAAATAGTTTTCCGCGTCGAAAGGAGCCAGCCAGGGGGCAAACAGGGCTATCAGGATCAGCAACAGCACGAACACCGCAGCCACCATCGCCATATGCTGACGTCGAAAACGCCGAAAGAACTCGCTCCAGGGGGTACGAACCCGATCGGGGGAAATGTTCGGCAGTGAAGAGAGTAAGGCATTACGTCGCCAGTTAATCATCGTACATCCTTACTGGTAGCGAATGGCTGGATTGATTGCTGCATACAGCATATCGACCAGCAGATTGATCAAAATAAATTCCAGCGAAAACAGCAGCACTTCGGCCTGGATCACCGGATAATCACGCATCTCTACCGAGTCCACCAATAACCGCCCCAGGCCAGGCCAGTTGAACACCACTTCGACCACGATAGAGCCGCCCAGCAGAAAACCAAATTGCAGGCCCATCATAGTGACCACCGGGATCAGGGCATTACGCAGACCGTGCTTCACCATCACCACCGCTTCAGGCACCCCTTTCGCCCGCGCGGTACGCATGTAGTCTTCCTGGACAACCTCCACAAATGAGGCTCGGGTAAAGCGCGCCATCACCGCCGCTACCGCCGCACCAAGGGTGATGGAGGGCAGGATATAGTGTTGCCAGCTATCGGCCCCCACGGTTGGCAGCCAGCCAAGCTGGACGGAGAAGAGCTGCATCAGCAAAATGCCAAGGGCGAAAGCCGGGAACGAAATACCCGATACCGCCAGCGTCATTCCCAAACGATCGGGCCAACGGTTGCGCCACACGGCGGAAACCACCCCGACGGCCATGCCAATAAAAACTGACCACAGCATGCTGGTCAGCGTAAGTCCCAGCGTAGGCAAAAAGCGTTGCGCGATTTCGGCAGAAACGGGCCGTTTCGACACCATCGATATGCCAAAATCCCCCTGTAACGCTCGAGTGATGTAACGCCAGAACTGCTGCGGCAGTGGCAAATCCAGCCCTGACTGCTGGCGCACCATCGCCACCACTTCTGCATCGGCTTCGCGTCCGGCAATCAGTCGCGCCGGGTCGCCGGGCAGCAGGTGCACAAACAGAAATACCAGCACGGCAACAATCAGCAGTGTGGGGATCAGGCCAAGCAGTCTTTTAAGAAAATAATTAAGCATGTTGTACCCTGCACCTCCCCGGCGGGAGGCGCGTTAACCGTTACTTCAGATCTGCATCGTCAAAGTTGAACGACGTATCCGGCATCACGTAGAAACCGCTCAGATTACGGGTGTTCGCTGAAATCAGCTTTTCCACCACCAGCGGTGCCCACGGCTGGTCATGCCAGATACGGTCCTGCGCATCTTTATACAATGCGGCTTTTTGCTCACCGTCGGTGGTATTCAGCGCATCGGCTAAATCCTTATCCACTTGGGGATTGCTGTAGAAGGCGGTATTGAAGATGGTTGGCGGCCAGGACTGGGTGGCAAACAGCGGCGTCAGCGCCCAGTTTGCTTCACCGGTTGAGGCCGACCAACCGGTGTAAAACATGCGCACACCGCTCTCTTTCTGGCCTTTGTCTTCCACCTGGGCCGCCCGCTGGCCGGCATCCATCGCCGTCACTTCCACCTTAATCCCTACCTGAGCCAGCTGCTGCTGGGTAAACTGCAGTACTTTCTGCGCCGTACTGTGATTATGTGAAGACCACAGCGTAGTGGTAAAGCCGTTTGGGTAGCCCGCTTCTTTCAGTAGTTCACGCGCTTTCGCCGGGTTGTATTCCGCTGCCGGATACTGCTGCGCATACTGGATAGACGGCGGTACAATGCCGCTGGCCGGGGTGGCATATCCGGCGAAAGCCACCTTCGCCAGCGCCTGACGGTTAATGGCGTAGTTAATCGCCGCGCGCACTTTCGGGTCACTGAACGGCTTCTGCGTCACGTTAAAGCTGATATAGCGCTGCATAATCGACGGAGAAGCCACCAGGTTCAGCTTGCTGTTTTTCTCCAGCAGTTTGGCCTGCTCAAACGGGATCGGAAAGGCAAAGTTGGCCTCGCCGGTTTGCAGCATCGCTGACCGGGTATTGTTATCTACGACCGGGCGCCAGGTGATGCTATCCAGCTTCGGATAGCCCGGTTTCCAGTAACCGTTGAACTTCGCCACCTTGACGAAATCGGTCTGATTCCAGGTCACAAACTGATAAGGACCGGTGCCAACCGGATGGAAAGCGATATCCTTGCCGTACTTCTTTAGCGCGGCCGGTGAAATCATCGCTGCGGCCGGGCTGGCCAGGGTGTTGATAAACGCGGAGAACGGCTGTCTGAGGGTGATTTTCACCGTGTTTGCATCAATCACATCGGTACTGGCGATGGTTTTAAACAGGTTAAAGCGCTTAAGATGGTTATCCGGGTTGCTGGCGCGGTCGAGGTTGGCTTTTACCGCTGCGGCATCAAACTCCGTGCCGTCCTGGAACTTTATCCCCTTTTTCAGCCTGATGACGTAGCTTAGCCCGTCCGGGCTGGCCTGATAGCTGTCTGCCAGCACGTTTTCAAGTTTCATTTCTTCATCAAAACCGAACAGCCCCTGATAGAACGACTTGGCCACCGCCTGCGACAACGTATCGTTGGCATCGTAAGGATCGAGGGTGGTGAAATTAGACGCCACCGCAATAGTGACATCCTTCGCCGCCACGGCGGGAAGTGCAGCACAGCTGCCCAGCAGGCCGGCCGTTAACCATACATTACGCGTACGCTTATTCATCATCTTGTTTATCCCTTTTGTTAAGCAGTAATCAGGCCCGGCCGATAGCGTGGCGCGCCACAAAATGCCCGGTACCGACTTCTATCAACGGCTCCACTGCCGGTTCGTCGCCCAGGGCGCGAATCGGACTGGGAATTTCATCAACTAACAGTGCACGTTCACGTCGGCGATGAGCCGGATCGGCCACCGGCACCGACGCCATCAGCTTACGGGTATAAGGGTGCTGAGGATGGCCGAATACCGCCTGACGCGGCCCGATCTCCACGATTTGCCCAAGATACATCACCGCCACCCGGTGGCTGATACGCTCCACCACCGCCATATCATGGGAGATAAACAGAAACGCGATGCCAAATTCGCGCTGCAAATCGAGCATCAAATTAATTATCTGCGCCTGAACCGAAACGTCCAGCGCCGATACGGCCTCGTCGGCAATCACCACTTTTGGCTTAAGCGCCAGCGCACGCGCAATACAGATCCGCTGACGCTGGCCCCCGGAGAACTCATGCGGATAGCGCCGGGCGTGGTCCGCCTGCAGCCCGACGCGCTCCAGCAGACTTGCCACCCGCTGCTCCGCCTCCTGTCCCCGGGCAACACCATGAACCAGCAGCGGTTCCATAATGGAATATCCAACGGTCAGGCGGGGATCGAGCGAGGCGTACGGATCCTGAAAAATAAACTGCATATCACGGCGTAAGTGCGACAGCGCCGGGCCGGACAAGCGTTCAATACGCTGACCATTAAAGGTAATGCTACCGCCCTGGTTCGCCACCAGCCGCAATAAGGAGCGCCCGGTGGTGGACTTGCCGCAGCCGGATTCCCCGACCAGCGCCAGCGTTTCACCGGCGCGCAGATCGAAGCTGACCTTTTCTACGGCGTGCACACGGCGCTTCACCCGGTTAAAAATACCGCTGCGAATGTCAAAACGGGTCACCAGGTCACGCACCTGAAGGATCGGGGCTTTCTGCCTGTCGACCGTATCCTGCGGTGCTTCTGCCGCCGTGGCGACAGCATCGGTCAGTGGAAATTTCGCTGGCAGATCGCGCCCGCTCATCGACCCGAGTTTAGGCACCGCCGCCAGCAGCGCACGCGTGTATGGCTGTTGCGGGCGGCTAAAAATTGCTTCCACGCTGCCGGTTTCCACCACATCGCCGCGATACATCACCTGTACCCGATCTGCCATTTCTGCCACCACCCCCATATCGTGGGTAATGAAAATGACCCCCATCTGCATCTCTTTTTGCAGCACGCGGATCAGTTGCAAAATTTGCGCCTGGATGGTGACATCCAGCGCGGTGGTCGGTTCGTCGGCGATAAGCAACGCCGGACGGCAGGAGAGCGCCATGGCGATCATCACCCGCTGACGCATGCCGCCGGAAAGCTGGTGTGGATAGCGCGCCAGCACATTTTTGGCTTCCGGAATGCGCACAAGGTCGAGCATACGCCGCGCCTCGGCCAGCGCCTCGGCATGGCTTTTTCCCTGATGCAGGCGAATTGACTCGGCTATCTGTTCGCCAACCGAAAAGACCGGATTAAGCGAGGTCATGGGTTCCTGGAAGATCATCGCCATATCAGCGCCCCGTATCCTGCGCAGCTGCCGCTGAGAGAGGATGGCAAGATCAACCGGCGGCTGCTGGCGGCGATGGAACCATATACTGCCGCTGTCGAGGGTGCCGCCTCCCTGCTCCACCAGCCGCATCAGCGCCAGAGATGTCACTGATTTGCCGGAACCGGACTCGCCGACAATCGCCAGCGTTTCACCGGCATGCACGTCCAGCGACAAATTTTTCACCGCCTGAATGTGCTGGCCTTCACGCGCGAAGCTGACGCTCAGATCGCGTACCGACAGTACCTTGTCCTGATGTGAAAACGCGCTCACCAGGGTTCCTCCTGATAAATAGCGACCACCGGCGCTTTGCCCTCCACGCCATAAGCGCGATACATTCCTTCACTATTGAAAGGCAGCGCGAGGTTACCAGCAGCATCGACGGCAATCAGCCCCCCGCTGCCACCCAGCGCGGGGATTTTCTGCATAATAACCTGCTGCGCCGCCCGATGCAGAGACAGCCCGCCATATTCCATCAATGCGGCCACATCATAGGCAGCCAACAGGCGCATAAAGGCTTCTCCGCTTCCGGTACAGGAGACGGCAACCCCGGCGCTGGCATAGCATCCCGCACCGGGTAGCGGCGAATCACCCACGCGCCCGGCCTGCTTATTGGTGATGCCGCCGGTCGAGGTGGCTGCCGCCAGATTGCCGGCACCATCACACGCCACAGCCCCCACGGTGCCAAATTTACGATCGGCATCGATCGTGTCACCGTCATGATCCAGCCGCATTTGCCCGGCGGCAATAGCGCTTTCCAGCTGAACGCGGCGCTGGGGGGTAGAAAAAAAGTGATTATCGACCATTTCAAGGCCCTGCTGCTCCGCAAACGATTCCGCACCCTCACTGATAAACAGCACATGCGGGCTGTTTTCCAGCACGGCGCGCGCTGCCAGCACCGGATTGCGAACGCGGGTAACACCCGCCACTGCCCCGGCTGCGCGCGTTCTGCCATCCATTATGCAGGCATCAAGCTCATGACGCCCCTGATGGGTAAATACCGCGCCGCGCCCGGCATTGAACAGCGGACATTCTTCCAGCTGTCGCACCGCTTCGGTAACCACATCCAGCGCGCTGCGCCCCGCTGCAAGGCTGGCCTGCGCGCCAGCAATAATCTGTGATAACGCCTGACGATAGTGTTGCTCCTGGCTGGCATCCATGCTGGCACGCGCAATGGCACCGGCACCGCCATGAATTGCAATCGTCGCTTTGGCCATTATTCAATTTACCCTGTGATAAATCAGCATGTAAAACACTGAGTTAGAATATATTTCTCGTGAAAATAACCCTTTTGACTATAGGTAGGCAGTATAGAGATGTAAAGCGGAATATTTACCTGTGGATTATAACTAATCGTTCTAAGATAAGCCCCGACGATACTTAAGGCCCGCCTGCATGGGTAAACGTGACCCCGCAGCGGATCCACGCCATAATAGAGCCATCAGCTTTTGTTCGTCTTCTGGAGACATAACCTATGGAAGCATTTAGCGCGGGATTGATCTCACTTGACGATGCCCTGACAACCCTGTTGGCACGCATCACCCCTCTTGCTGACAAAGAAACCGTTAGCCTGACGCACGCGGCTGGCCGTATTACTGCCCACGCGGTGATTTCCCCGCTGAACGTACCGCCGTTTGATAATTCGGCGATGGACGGTTATGCCCTGCGGCTGGCCGACCTCGCCCCGGGAGTCGCGCTGCCGGTCGCCGGGAAGGCCTTCGCCGGTAGCCCTTATGACGGCGAATGGCCTGCGGATAGCTGCATCCGCATTATGACCGGCGCGCCGTTGCCGGCAGGATGCGAAGCGGTCGTCATGCAGGAACAAACCGCTGCGGTGGGTGACGCGGTGCGCATTACCGCCAGCGTTATCGCCGGGCAACATATTCGTCGGGCGGGGGAAGATATCACCAAAGGCGCTCAGGTGCTGGCAGCCGGGGTAAAACTCGGCGCGGCGCAACTGCCGCTGCTGGCCTCGCTCGGTATTCCACAAGTGACGGTGCTGCGCAAACTGCGCGTGGCGATATTTTCAACCGGAGACGAACTGCAGCCGGTGGATCAGCCGCTGGCGGCAGGGCAAATCTACGATACCAACCGTTTCGCCGTGCGGCTGATGCTGGATAAGCTTGGCTGTGAAGTGATTGACCTTGGCATCATTCGCGACGACCCGGCCGCTCTGCGCGCCGCCTTTATCAACGCCGATGCCAGCGCCGATGTGGTTATCAGCAGCGGTGGCGTATCGGTTGGCGAGGCTGATTACACCAAACAGATCCTGGAGGAGCTGGGAGAAATTGGCTTCTGGAAGCTGGCAATTAAACCCGGTAAGCCGTTTGCCTTTGGCCGCCTGGCGCACAGCTGGTTCTGTGGCCTGCCCGGCAACCCGGTCTCGGCAGTGCTGACCTTTTACCAGCTGGTGCAACCCCTGCTGGCCAGGTTGACCGGGCAGCACGGCCCGGCGCTGCCGCCGCGTCAACGGGTTCGCTGCGTCAGCGAACTGAAAAAGACGCCGGGACGCCTTGATTTCCAGCGCGGCATCCTCCAGCGCGATGCTGACGGCGATCTGCTGGTGAAAACCAGCGGACATCAGGGTTCGCACATATACAGTTCGTTCCGGCAGGCCAACTGTTTTATTGTGCTGGAGCGCGAACGCGGCAATGTGGCAGTGGGTGAATGGGTAGAGGTTGAACCCTTCAACGCGTTGCTGGAGGGCTGATATGTTGCCCGAACTGAGCGATGAGGAGATGCTGCGCTATAACCGTCAAATCGTCCTGCGGGGTTTCGACTTTGACAGACAGGAACAGCTGAAGGCCGCCCGCGTACTGGTGGTGGGGCTGGGGGGGCTGGGCTGCGCCGCCAGCCAGTATCTTGCCGCCGCCGGAGTCGGGCAGCTGACGCTGCTTGATTTTGACCAGGTTTCGCTGTCGAATCTGCAACGTCAGATATTGCACGGCGAGGCCGAGGTAGGAATGGCAAAAGTCGATTCGGCGCGGGCACGCCTTGCTGCCCTCAACTCACTGATTGCCATCGACACGCTGAATGCCCGCCTTGATGACCACGCGCTGGCACCGCTGATCGCCCGGCATCAGCTGGTTATCGACTGTTGCGACAGCCTTGAAACGCGGGAACAGCTCAACCGCCTGTGTTTTGCCGGTAAAACGCCGTTGGTGTCCGGGGCGGCAATCCGCATGGAAGGGCACATCAGCGTATTCAGCTGGGGCAACGAGGAACCCTGCTATCGCTGCATCAGCCGTTTATTTGGCGCAGCAACCCTGAGCTGCACCGAAGCGGGGGTGATGGCACCGCTGGTCGGGGTGATCGGTTCACTGCAGGCGATGGAGGCCATTCGCGTTCTGACCCACTACGGCAGCCCGGTAGCCGGGCAACTGCTGCTGTACGATGCCATGACGCTGCAGTTCCGCTCGATCAAGGTGGCGAGAGATAAGGCCTGTGAAGTCTGTGGAGGTGATGGCCAGTGAGAAGTTCGGGGGAAAACCGGGAAAATCGACAAACCGCTGCCCCATGCCGGGGCAAACGGTTTGCGCAGAGGCTGACTGCTGCTGCAATCAGCCTCTGCTACGGGGATTAAACGATGCCCTGGCTGCGCAGATAATCTTCGTAGTTACCGGTGAAGTCGTTCATTTTGCCCGGCGTCATTTCAATCACGCGGGTCGCCAGTGAACTGACAAATTCACGATCGTGGGAAACGAAAATCAACGTGCCTTCGTACATCTCCAGCGCCATATTCAGCGCTTCGATGGATTCCATATCGAGGTGGTTGGTCGGTTCATCCATGATTAATACGTTCGGTTTCTGCATCATCAGCTTGCCGAACAGCATACGTCCCTTCTCGCCACCGGACAGCACCTTAGCCGGCTTTTTGATGTCGTCCTGGCTAAACAGCAGACGCCCGAGAATGCCGCGCACCGCCTGCTCGTCATCACTCTCCTGCTTCCACTGGCTCATCCAGTCAAACACGGTGAGATCGTCACTAAAGTCGTGAGCATGGTCCTGAGCATAATAGCCAATACGCGCGTTCTCAGACCATTTCACCGTTCCGCTATCCGGTAACAGGTCGCCCACCAGGGTTTTCAGCAATGTGGTTTTCCCGATACCGTTCGGGCCGATGATCGCCAGCTTCTCACCCACTTCCAGCAGCATATTGAGTTGGCTGAACAGCGGGCCGTTATCGAAGCCTTTGGTGACGGCTTCCAGCTCAAGCGCGTTACGGAACAGTTTCTTGTCCTGCTCGAAACGAATAAACGGGTTTTGCCGGCTGGACGCTTTGACTTCGTCCAGTTTGATTTTATCGATCTGCCTGGCGCGTGAGGTCGCCTGACGCGATTTCGACGCGTTGGCGCTGAAACGGCTGACGAAGGATTGCAGTTCGTTAATCTGCGCCTTTTTCTTGGCGTTATCCGACAGCAAACGCTCACGCGCCTGGGTGGCCGCCGTCATATATTCGTCGTAGTTACCCGGGTAGACGCGCAGTTCGCCGTAGTCGAGATCGGCCATGTGCGTGCACACCATATTCAGGAAGTGACGGTCATGCGAAATAATGATCATGGTGCTGTTGCGATCGTTCAGCACCTGCTCCAGCCAGCGAATGGTATCGATGTCCAGGTTGTTGGTTGGTTCATCCAGCAGCAGAATGTCCGGGTTAGAGAACAGCGCCTGTGCCAGCAGCACACGCAGTTTCCAGCCGGGAGCGACTTCGCTCATCGGGCCATAATGCTGCTCCAGCGGAATGCCCACGCCCAGCAGCAGTTCACCGGCGCGCGCTTCGGCGGTGTAACCGTCCATTTCACCATAGGTCACTTCAAGATCGGCAACTTTGTAACCGTCCTCTTCGCTCATTTCCGGCAAGGCATAAATGCGGTCACGTTCTTCCTTAACCGCCCACAGCTCGCCGTGGCCCATGATCACCGTGTCCAACACGGAAAACTGTTCAAAGGCGAACTGATCCTGGCGCAGCTTACCGATTCGCTCGTTAGGATCGAGAGCGACGTTACCCGCTGAAGGCACCAGGTCCCCACCGAGAATTTTCATAAAGGTGGACTTGCCGCTGCCGTTGGCACCGATCAGACCATAGCGGTTGCCGCCGCCGAATTTGACAGAGATATTTTCGAACAGCGGCTTACTGCCAAACTGCATGGTGACATTGCTGGAAACTAGCACAGGATAGCCTTTCGTTTGCGAGGTGGATGGGTGGATCAGCGCGCATTATGCCAAAAAAATAGCGCGCGGCATACAGCACTCTGGCAGAGGAAAAGGCCGGGGTTGTGCGGTGCAGCCGGGTAAATCCCCGGCTGCCGGGCTTAATGGCTGGCCGCCTGGCGTTTTGCCGCTGCCAGCGACGGGCGGCTTTCGTTATCTTCACCCAACCGCTCATGGAGGTAGTGTTCGATTTGCTCCAGGCTGCGGTTGCGCGTTTCCGGCACGCATTTGACCACGAAAATACCGGAGAAAATGCCAATCAGGGCAAAGCTTAAGAAGGCACCGGGCAGCCCCACGCTGGCTAATAACAGCGGGAATGCCAGCGATATCAGAAAGTTGGCAATCCACATAGCGAAGATTGCACTGCCCATAAACACGCCGCGCATGCGCGTTGGGAAGATCTCCGACAGCAGCAGCCAGGTGGCCGGTGACAGGAAGGCCTGCTGGAAGCAAAGGAATATCAGCATCCCGAGCAGTACCATGTAGCCGCGCAGTGCATCAGCCTGCCCGTGCACGGTTTCCGGCATAAAGAAACTGACAGCAGCAATAAACAGCAGGCTGAAGGTACAGCCAAACTGTCCGATTAGCGTCATGGTGCGCCGCCCCGTTTTGCCCAATAGCCAGATGCCCACACAGGCCATCAGCACCGATACCGCGCCGTTGGCGATGGTGGCAAACAGCGCCGCGTTGGTGCTCATCCCCACAGCCTTCAGCATGGTCGGCGCGTAGTACATAATGGTATTTACGCCGGAGGTTTGTTGGATCATGGCAATACCGATACCGATCAGAAACAGCTTCAGCAGCCATGGTTTTGCCAGATCGCGCAGCCGCGCCTTAACCCCGTGATCTTCTTCTGCCAGCGTTTCCTCGATTTCCGCCATTTCCCAGTCCACGTCTTCCCTGGCACGGGTGCGTTCCAGCACGCGCCGGGCTTCTGCCAGCTTGCCCTGCATGGCATACCAGCGCGGGGTATCGGGCATAAACATCATGCCGAACCACAACAGCACAGCCGGGACGGTGGCTAAAGCCAGCATCCAGCGCCAGCTTTCACTGCCGCCCCAGGCGGCGTTAAATCCGGCATTGGAGATATAGGCCAGCAGCTGACCGCTGACGATCATCAGTTCCTGCAAAGTCACCAGCTGACCACGATGGTTAGCCGGCGCAATTTCGGCGATATAGACTGGCACCGTGGCCGAAGCGCCGCCGACCGCGACGCCGAGGATCAGACGGAAGAAAATCATCCATCCAACGTTCGGCGCAACAGACGTGCCGACGGCACCGATAATAAAGATCAGCGCAAGAAGGATAATGATGTTCTTCCTTCCGGCCGCATTGGCGAAAAGGCCCGAGAATAGCGCGCCAAAAGCAGCACCGAACAGCAGGGAGCTGGTCACCAGGCCGGTTGTGAAAGGCGTCAGGTGCAGTTCATCGCCCATAAACAGCAGTGCACCAGAGATCACGCCGGTGTCGTAACCGAACAGCAGGCCGCCAAGGGTGGCCACTGCTGCAATCACTTTGACAAAGGGTTCTGTTTTACTGCTGCTGTTGGGGCCGGACGCCCGGTTAAGGGTAATATATTGTTCTTTTGTCATGGGCTACTTTGACCTCTCATCAACCTGGTGAGTAAGGGGACGAACCAGAAACCTGTCCGCTGGCATGGAGCATTGTCATATGCCATTTTCAATTTAAATCATTTCGTCCATTTTTGTTATTAATGAAATTAAAATTCTGAGTTGCCGATCGCACTTTTGCCCCAAAATAGTGTTTGTTGGCGAAAATTCGCTACTGGCGGGTTTTAGACGGGGATTTACTCAGTTTTTAAGATATTTCTTGTTTCATTTATCATTAACAAGGAAAATATGTTCTAAACACTGATGATATGCCATCAAGAAAAAGAGGTGAGACAAGTAACAGGCCGTTTGCGGTACAGCGTGGAAAATTTAATGTATTCAGTTCGTTAAAGATCCCCACCGCTGGATTGCACGGTGGTAAGCGTGCGCAGCAGTTTTGCATTATTCATGGCTGAAATTAGCCCGCTGGTGGATGAGAATAACGCTTTATCTGCACGTACCGAACAGCAGGCAGCTTCAGTGAAGGAGGCCGCAACCGGTATGGCGCAAATGATGCAAACCGTTTCAAGAGACTGGCAAAATGCGACTCAGGCAGCCGGCATGGCTTCACTTGCGGCACCATCGGCCGAAGGTGGCGTCTTGCCGCCAGCGAGCAGGATAAGCTTATCCTGCTGAATGACAGCCAGTTGCAGCAATCCTCTTCATCCTGCAACTGGTTAAAAGAGCAGGTTTCACCCCTGTATCACAGCGCTAAATGATCCAATCTGGAGCCGGCACGCCAGGCCGTTTGCCCGCGCATGCCATCTGGATGATGAGTCTCGCACGGCCTGTTCAACGGCCGTGCGTTTTGGTTATACGGGTTTTTTCAGGGTTTTTCAGCGGCGCCAAATACCGGGTAATCCGGCAAATGTACCTTCTGCCAGCTTTCCCAGCCACCGCCAAGCGCCTTATACAGCGCCACCAGGTCGAGAAGGCTTTGTACCCGTGCCTGCTCTGCCTGCTGTTGTAGCTGCGCCAACTGTCGCTGCGCATCCAGCGGTTCGATAAATGAAGACAGCCCCTGACGGTAGCTGACGCTGGCAAGGTTACAGGCGTTTTGCAGCGCCTGGGCGCTGTCATCCAGCCCGGTGACCTGCTGCAGATCGCTGCGGTAGCTGACTAACGCATTCTCCACGTCCTGCAACGCCGTCAGCACCGTCTGACGATACTGTAACGCCGCGCTGGCCTGCTGCGCTCGCGCCAGCTTCACGCCGGAAACCAGCCTTCCCCCCTGGAATATCGGCAGGGTAATTGACGGGCCAAAGCTGTAAAAATTGCTGCTCCAGCGATCCAGATAGCTGGCATCACTGTTACGCACACCAAACTGCCCGCTAAGCGACAGGCTGGGGAACAGCTGCGCCACCGAAACGCCAATACTGGCCGTGGCGGCATGCAGGCTGGCTTCGGCGGCGCGAACATCAGGGCGGCGGCGCGCCAGCTCAGACGGCACGCCGACCGGCACCGCGGGTGGCAACAGCGTTAGCGCTTTACGCGGCGTCAGTTCTGCGTCCAGCGCCCCCGGAACCTTACCGGTTAATACCGCCAATCCGTTCATCGCCTGGTGGATCTGCGCCTGGTAATGCGGCAGCTGCGCACGCAGCGAGCTGAGCTGTGCACGGGCATTTTCTACGTTGGTCTGCGGTGCCAGTCCGTTTTGCTGCTGGCTGCGCGTGAGTTCCAGCATCAGCTGCGCCACATCAATTTGCGTTTCGATTGTCCGGGTAATGGCCTGTGCGCCGCGCAGTTGCAGATAAGCGCGTGCAACCTCGGCTTCCAGCGACACCAGCGCATCGTTGCGCTCTTCCACCGACTGCTGCTGCCGGGCATCCGCCATTTCGACCTGGCGGCGCACCTTGCCCCACAGATCCAGTTCCCATGAAGCATCGAAACTGCCCTGATACAAACCAATCGGTTTTTCCAGGCTGTCCAGCACCGGGCGCAAGCTGTCGGCGTTGCCCATCCCATTGAGCCGATCGTCGACCCCTTGCGATTCCAGTTCGCCTTTTATTCCCAGCTGCTGACGGGAAAAGCGCGCATTGCCACTGGCTGAAGGCGCCCAGGCACCACGCGCCTGATCCAGCTGCTGACGCGCCCCGGCGATGCGCAGCACCGTCTGTTGCAGGGACAGATTTCCCTGCACCGCCCGCTCGATCAGGCTGTTTAACTGCGGATCGCCAAACGCTTTCCACCAGTCGGCGCGGGGGGCTGATGGCAGAATTTTTGCTCCCCCCTGTGGCGGCATACTGTTAAAAACTTCCGGCGTAACGGGCCTGGGGGGCTGATAGTCCGGCCCCGGCGCACAGCCGCCAAGCGACAGCGCTGCCGCTATCAGTACGCCGTTTCCTGAGCGCCGAATATAACAAGGAACCTTCATGTCAGTGTGCTCCCGCACTGCCCTCGCTCTTGATCGGAGCCAGCAGTAAACAAAATGGAATAAGGATCAGGGCGACAATGCTCAGGCCCATAAAAACGTCAATATAGGCCAGGAAACGCGCCTGTACGATCATCTGTTTATACAGCTGGCCGCTGGCAATAGTCAGCGGGTCACCGGCAGTATGCGCAAAGTCCCTGACGCCCTGTGTCCACCGCTCAAGCGTTAAGTTAAACGGTTCGTTGAAGGGCGTCATGCCGTCCGCCAGCTGCGCGCTACGTGCCTGTGAGCGCTCGGTGATCATTGAGGTGGAGAGTGAAATGCCGATCGACCCGGCCACGTTGCGGAACATGGTAAACAGCGCCGACGCATCGGCATTTAAACGCTGCGGAATAGTGACAAAGGCGATCGTGGTCAGCGGTACAAACAGGAAACCTAAACCGATAGTCTGGAAGCTACGCATCAATACCAGAGTAGTGAAATCGATATCCGGCGTCAGGGTTGAGGAATAGATAAACGACACGCCCAGCAGCGTAAAGCCAAAGGCAATCAGCAGGCGTGTTTGTACCAGCGGCATCAGCTTTAACACCAGCGGGATTGACAATACGATCAGCACTGCCCCGGGTGACAATACCAGCCCGGATAAGGTGGCAGTGTAACCCAGATCCTGCTGCGCCAGCTGTGGGATCACTACCGAGCTGCCATAGAGAATGACCGCCATTCCTGCCATCAACAGGCAGGCCACCGCAAAGTTACGGTCCTTCAGCACAAGCAGATCCACCACCGGCCTTTTGGCATACATCAGCCAGTAGACAGCACCGACAATGCCGGTCAGCGCCAGCAGGGCGAAAGTGACAATAAAGCTGGACTGGAACCAGTCGGCATCTTCGCCGCGATCCATCATCACCTGCAAACAGCCCAGGCCAAGGGTAATCAGGCCGATGCCAATATAGTCAATGCTGAGTTTACCCTTGGCCAATTTGCGCTCCCACGGTGGATCTTCCAGCAGCTGATAGATGGCCAATACGCTGAAGATCCCTACCGGAATATTGATGAAAAACACCCAGCGCCAGCTGTAGTTATCGGTGATCCATCCACCCAACGTTGGGCCAAGCACCGGTGCTACGATCACCGCAATGGATGACAGGCCAAATGCCTTGCCACGATCGGCGGGTTTAAAGTAGTCCAGTAACACCGACTGTTGCACCGGCTGCAGGCCACCGCCAAAAAAGCCCTGTAATACGCGGAACAGAATGATCTGCCACAGCTCCGTGGCGATACCACACAGGAAGGAACAGACGGTAAACATCACGATGCAAACCAGAAAAAACTGCTTGCGACCCAGCAGGCGACTGAGAAAGGCGGAAATCGGCAAAACGATGCCGTTCGCCACCAGATATGAGGTCAAAACCCAGGTGGATTCGTCGTAACTGGCCGAGAGCGATCCCGCAACGTGCGGCAGGGCAACGTTGACAATCGTGGTATCGAGGATCTCCATAAACACCGCCAGCGTCACCGTCATCGCCACCAGCCAGGGATTACTGGCTGGCTTCCAGCTCTGGCCGGAACTCATTCCAGCGTTACCTTCGGTTCAACCGACAGGCCAATCGGCAGCGGATGGTTGGCATCCAGCCCGCTATCAATGACAATTTTCACCGGGACGCGCTGGACAATTTTCACGTAGTTTCCGGTGGCATTTTCAGACGGGAACGCAGAGAAACGCGAGCCGCTGCCCATTTGTATGCTGTCGACATGCCCTTTCAGCTTCAGATCGGGCCACGCGTCGACGCTGATATCGACTTTATTACCCGGCTTCATGCGCGCCAGCTGGGATTCTTTAAAGTTGGCAACAATCCACACATCCGGTGATACCAGCGAAAACAGCGAAGAACCCGCCTGCACCAGCGTGCCTGGCTGCACATTGCGTTTGCTGATAAAGCCATCGTAAGGCGCACGCACCTCGGTGTAGGACAGATTGAGGCTGGCAGTATTGAGTTGCGCCTGGGCCTGATCAACCTGGCTTTGGCACGCTTCGACGCGGGTTTCCTGCTGACGGATTTGTAAAGCCACCTGCGAAGCCACGGCGACCTGAGCCTGCGCGTCAGACAGCTCCGCTTTGGCCGTGCGCAGCCGGGCGCTGGCGGCATCGATATTGCGTTGCGAGGTGGCGCGTGGGTCAACGCCGCGCTGACGTTTATCGTCTTCCCGCGCGTTAAGATAGTTGGCTTCAGCACGCGCCAGCTGCGCCAGCGCCTGCTGTTTCTGCGCCGGATATTGTACCCGCGCCAGGTCCAGCTGTGCCTGCGCCTGATGCAGCTGTGCCACGGCAACCCCAAGCTGCGCCTCAGCCCGATCGTGCTGGGCGGTGGCATCGCGTGCATCAATTACCACCAGCAGGTCACCTTCCTTCACCCGCTGGTTGTCTTTCACCTTCAGCTGAGTGATATAACCCGCAACTTTTGGCGCGATGGTAACGGCATTCGCTTCGGTAAAAGCATCATCGGTGGTTTCAATATTGCGGGTCATCAACCAGAAAAGCAGCGCAACGAACAGCATAATGACCACCACAATGCCCAGAATAATCAGCGGTTTTTTGCCGGGACGTGGACGACTATTTTCATCTTGCTGGCCGTCATCGGCCGGTTGTGATTCATTTTGTACCAGGGATTGATCATCGGGTGCGGAGGGAGTTTGCTTAGCCATAGTTTCCATCAGTACAGGGCGTTGCTAAAGCGCAGACGCAATTATTCAGTCTGAGATAACCATAGGAGCAAAACTGACAAATGCCAGGAGTTCCTGACAAAAATTAATTTAACCGAAGCTCCATATGGAAAATGAGCACATAAAGCCCCCGGTCACTGCGCAGAGACTCGCCCAACACGGGCAATGTATAGCAGCGCTTCAGCAGATAGTCACCTGGCGCGTAAAGCCATACTGCTGGCACAGCTCGGTTGACATTTATTGCCGGCTTTCACTGAATTGCCGGAAAATGAGCAGGGTTTCATCGCTGACATGGTGCTCAATGCCTTCCGCATCGCGGCGGGCGGTATCCGGGCTGATACCCAGCGCCAAAAGGAAAGTTTCCACAATGTGGTGGCGCTCACGACTTTCGTTCGCCAGCTTTTCTCCTTCCGGGGTCAGGAATACGCCGCGATACGGCACTTGCTCGACCAGCCCGCCAGTGGCGAGACGTTTCAGCATTTTAGCCACCGTGGGCTGCGAAACGCCAAGACGGGCGGCCATGTCCACCTGCCGCGCTTCGCCAAACTCACGGATAAGGTCAGAAATCAGCTCAACATAGTCATCGATCAGCTCACGACGATGCGCTTCACGTACCTGGCGGAAGCCTTCGACATGCTCTTCGATATCTTTCAGTGGCGCGGGCACTGCAACTTTTGCGCGACGACTCATTCAGCTTCCTCTTTATTATCAACCAACACATTTCACCAACGCATCGGTCTGTTAGTGGCACATTGTAAACGAACCGCCGGGAAGCACAAAATTTAGCATTTTAGCTCTGGCTATACGATATAGCCTGTGCTATATCTCTGGGTAATTGGTGCATAACCTGAATGACCGGAGGGCCAACAGATGAAACTCCCACTGCTGTTAAGACTATTTTGCCGATCGCCCTTTACACTGCGCCTGATGCTGCTGGAAATGCTGCTTAAACCTGAGCCAGCCACCCGGGCTTCTTAACCCCTTTGCCTTTTTTACTGTTTATCCTTTGTCAGCGCTGATTCACTTTTTACTCGTTAAGCAATAACCTTGCCTGTCCTGAACGGGTTTAGCCCACGGTTTACTTGACTTCTTTTTCATTGGTGAACAGGCTCGGGCAGCCAGCACGTAAAATCGCTGAAGCAAAGCAAAAAAAAATCCGCCCCCCGGGGCGGATTTCTTCAACGTCAGTCCGCTAAACGGACTTGCGGTTGGCAGCTTAGAAGCTGTAACCTACGCCGGCAGTCCAGGTACCAACGTCAACGCTGCGGATACGGCTCTGCTCGTAACCCACATCCAGAGCAACGTGCTCCATTGGGTTAAACTGCATGCCGGCACCGTAAGAGAAGCCAGCATCGCTTGAAGATGACTGGAAGCGATCTTCTCCAGTTGCCTGGAATTTACCGAAGCCAACACCAACCACACCATAGATGCTTGCCCAGTCGTTCAGACGGAAAGCAGGACCACCGGTGATGCCGTAGTACTGGCCTTTCAGGTAGTCACCTTCTTCGGTGCGATCTTTCTCTGTGTAGGTGAAAGAACCGATCCAACCCAGCGGATCGCTGCCGTTTTCGTAACGGTACTTCAGGTTGAAGCCGTTAGCTTTGTTAGCAACGCCCTGGTAATCGCTCTGAGCGTAGCCGCCGGTAACGGTGCTCTGCGCCATTGCTGAACCAGCAGATACTGCCAGTACGCAAGCTAATGCTGAAAGACATGCAATTTTTTTCATAACCACCTCAAATGTGAAAGTACTACTCTCCTGACAACGTTGAAAATATAACAAAAAATGGCCGGAAACTCTGCCCCGATTTTGTTGTCTAATGAAAAGTTTGGTGTAACAGAAAGTTAATGGAACACCTTATGTCATTCATTTTTCTTATCTTTTCTTTAAGAATATTCGCACTTTTAGAGCGAAAAAAAAACCTTCATTGAGATAATTCTTAATACTGACTGGCAAATTTTTACTCAACCGCCGCCACTTTTACCCTTAGCCAGACTTTTTTTTACTACATGCCCGGTTTACCGACAGCATCCGTTACACTAAGCGACAGGTTTTCTTACAACGGATATCAAGGCTGGAAACAGGATGTCTTCTTTACAGGTAAAAAATGCCATCTGGCGTCCCGTGGCGTTGCTGCTTATCGCCATGACCTCTATTCAGGGGGGAGCCGCGTTGGCCAAAACGCTGTTCCCAACGGTCGGTGCGACAGGGATCATCGCCCTGCGACTCGGCTTGGCAACCTTGATCCTCTGCATCATCTTTAAGCCCTGGCAGTTGCGCTTTAACCGACAGCAGAGGGTACCGTTAGTTATCTATGGGCTGGCGCTTGGCGGCATGAACTACGCGTTTTATTTGTCCATTCGCACCGTACCGCTGGGTATTGCGGTGGCGCTGGAGTTTACCGGCCCGCTACTGCTGGCTCTGGCCGGTGCGCGCCGTGCGCTGGACTTTGTCTGGGTGGCGCTGGCCGTGACCGGATTGTTCTTCCTGCTGCCGATTGACCACGATATGGCCAGCGTTGACCCGATGGGTGCCCTGCTGGCATTGACCGCCGGGGCCTGCTGGGCGGTCTATATTCTGGCCGGACAACGAGCGGGCAGCCAGCATGGTCCGGCAACCGTGGCGGCAGGCTCTGTGATTGGCGCGCTGATCTTTGTTCCGCTGGGGCTGGTATTCGCCAATCCGGGTATCTGGACGCTGTCTCTGCTGCCTGTCGGGTTAGCGATCGCTATCTTGTCCAGCGCGCTGCCCTACTCACTGGAAATGCTGGCACTGACTCGTCTGCCGGCACGTACCTTTGGAACGCTGATGAGCCTGGAACCCGCCATGGCGGCAATTTCCGGCATGCTGTTTCTTGGTGAAGTGCTAACTCTTGTACAGTGGCTGGCGCTGCTGGCCATTATCATTGCTTCAGCGGGGTCTACTTTGACCATGCGACCGGCAAAACCTAAAATCACCCCAATAAATTCAACCGAAGAATAACGTTTTGCCGCCCGCGGGAACCGACTTTACCTGCAGGCAATACAGTTGCAGGGGGTTTATAATGGCATAGCTTCTCTCAAACAGGGGCTGATTAATTCCCACAGAAAAGGCTGAATATATTTTCCACAAATTGAATATAAAAGACGCAATATAAAATTGTATTCAAAAGCAATATGTTAAAACGTCAATAAATCAAACACCCTTGGTGGAAATTAGCAGATATCGGCGTGGTTAAGCTATTTTCCAATCCACCGCTCTATGCCATCGATAGGCGCGACCTTTCCGGCAGACGGCGAAATCGGTGCTATACTGAAGTCCGTATTCAATTCAGAACAGCCCGAATATTAAGAGGATATAAATGATGAGTACCGCTAAACTGGTTAAAACAAAATCTTCTGATCTGATTTACACCCGCAACGATGTGGCTGAAGACGAGAAAAAAGCCACCATCGAGGTGCTTAATCGTCTGGTTACTCAACTGATCGATCTGTCCCTGATCACTAAACAGGCTCACTGGAACATGCGCGGAGCCAACTTTATCGGCGTGCATGAAATGCTGGACGGCTTCCGCACTGCCATCACCGATCATCAGGATACCATCGCCGAGCGCGTGGTACAGCTGGGTGGAGTCGCACTGGGAACAGCTCAGGTGGTGAGTGACAGAACGCCGCTGAAGAGCTATCCCCTGAACATTCACAGTGTACAGGATCACCTGAAAGCGCTGGCTGACCGCTATGGCGTTGTGGCTAACGATATGCGCAAAGCTATCAGCGAAGTTGAAGACGAAGACACGGCAGATATCTTCACCGCCGCCTCGCGTGACCTTGACAAATTTCTGTGGTTCATCGAGTCCAATATCGAGTAGTACCGTCTGGTACCCCGTCGACGTAGCAGATCGGGAGCAGATGGCCGCGCCATCTGCTTTTTTTACCTGGAGGAATTATGGCCAGTGGTTGGGCACGAGATGATGCCGTGCAGGAACAGATTGATTCCACCGTTGATGACGCCGTACTGCGTGCGCGTCGCGCCCTGCATCACGGCGTCAGCGCCAGTGAATGTGAAGAGTGCGGTGAAGCGATCCCTGAAGCCCGCCGTTTAGCCCTGCCGGGAGTCAGGTACTGTATTCAATGCCAACGCCTGCACGACGATCGCCAGGCAGCCAGTCTGTACAACCGCCGTGGCAGCAAAGACAGTCAGCTGCGCTGAATATATTTGCGATCAAAATATGCGCCCGCTGGCATTAACAAGATTTTCATTCAAGACAGCGTTGTTTTCATCCTGAAATTAGCTAAATTGCTTATGCACCATCAGGATTATCATGCCCCCCAACAGCACCCCAAAATAGTGCAAGAGGATTGCCATGCCGTTTTAACCGCGAAAAGTGCAACCAGATTGCTGTGTTAGATCGAGGTTTACAAACTGGCACGATTCTTTCATTAGGCTGCGGGCATTTAATCGGTTATGCCCTTTCCCAAAACAGCAATAAGGATAAGATGATGAAGTCAATTTTTAAGTTTTCGATTGCCGCGTTGGCGCTGGCATTTGCTTTCTCTTCCGCAGCTGCTGAAAAAAAACTGGTCGTGGCTACCGATACCGCTTTTGTGCCCTTCGAATTCAAACAGGGTGGTCAATATGTCGGCTTCGACATTGACCTGTGGGATGCAATTGCCAAACAGCTGAACATGGAATACACCCTGAAGCCAATGGACTTCAGCGGCATTATCCCTGCTTTGCAAACACGCAACATCGATCTGGCGCTGGCCGGTATTACTATCACCGACGAACGTAAAAAAGCCATTGCATTTTCAGACGGTTACTACAAAAGTGGCCTGCTGGTGATGGTGAAAGCCAACAACGACGCCGTAAAAGGGATAGAAGACCTGAACGGTAAAGTTGTAGCGGTTAAGAGCGGTACCGGTTCCGTTGACTATGCCAAACAGCACATCAAATACAAAGACCTGCGTCAGTTCCCGAATATCGACAACGCTTATATGGAGCTGGGCACCAACCGTGCCGATGCGGTGCTGCACGACACGCCAAACATTCTTTACTTCATTAACACTGCCGGAAAGGGGCAGTTTAAAGCGGTAGGCAACTCCATTGAGGCTCAACAATACGGTATTGCCTTCCCGAAAGGCAGCGACGATCTGCGCGAAAAAGTTAACGGCGCGCTGAAAACCCTGCGTGATAACGGTACCTATAATACGTTATACAAAAAGTGGTTTGGCAGCGAACCTGAATAACACCGTCCCTGCTTGCAACTTAACGCCAGGGGGGATTGCCGTGTACTACCCCCGGCGTTTTTAATCTTAAGCAACAAAGGGTTTTCAACCCGGAGAATACGACACATGCAGTTTGACTGGAGCGCTATCTGGCCTGCTATTCCCATCCTGCTGGAAGGCGCGAGGATGACCCTGCTGATCTCTGTCCTCGGTCTGGTTGGCGGAGTGTTAATCGGCCTGGTTGCCGGTTTCGCCCGCGCCTACGGTGGCTGGCTGTCACGTAACATCGCGCTGGTATTTATTGAACTAATCCGCGGCACGCCGATTGTGGTGCAGGTGATGTTTATCTATTTCGCCCTGCCGATGGCGTTCACCGATCTCAGAATCGACCCGTTCAGCGCGGCGGTGGTCACTATTATGATCAACTCCGGCGCTTATATCGCCGAAATTACCCGTGGCGCGGTACTGTCAATTAACCGTGGCTTCCGTGAAGCGGGACTGGCACTGGGGCTTTCCAGCCGTGAAACGCTGCGCTATGTCATCATGCCGCTGGCGCTGCGCCGTATGCTGCCCCCGCTCGGTAACCAGTGGATTGTCAGCATCAAGGACACGTCGTTGTTTATTGTGATCGGCGTGGCGGAACTGACCCGTCAGGGGCAGGAAATTATTGCCGGTAACTTTCGCGCGCTGGAGATCTGGAGCGCCGTTGCCGTTATCTATCTGATTATTACCCTGGTGCTGAGCTTTGTGCTGCGTCGCCTGGAGAGAAGGATGAAAATCCTGTGATTGAATTTAAAAACGTTTCCAAGCATTTTGGCGCAACCCGGGTGCTGCACGACATCGATTTGAAAATTAACCAGGGTGAAGTGGTGGTGATTATCGGGCCGTCAGGTTCCGGCAAATCTACCCTGCTGCGCTGCATCAACAAGCTGGAAGAGATCACCAGCGGCGAGCTGATTGTCGACGGCATAAACGTCAACGATCCTAAGGTTGACGACCGTTTGATCCGCCAGGAAGCGGGGATGGTTTTCCAGCAGTTTCATCTGTTTCCACAAATGAGCGCGCTGGATAACGTGGCATTTGGCCCAATCCGCGTACGCGGTGCAAAAAAAGAGGATGCGCAGCGTCTGGCGCGTGAATTGCTGGGCAAAGTGGGCCTGGCTGAACGTGCCGGTCACTTCCCTTCCGAGCTGTCCGGCGGGCAGCAGCAGCGCGTCGCCATTGCCCGTGCGCTGGCGGTGAAACCCAAAATGATGCTGTTCGATGAGCCCACCTCGGCGCTGGATCCGGAACTGCGTCACGAAGTTTTAAAAGTGATGCAGGATCTGGCCGAAGAAGGCATGACGATGGTGATCGTCACCCACGAAGTCGGCTTCGCGCAGAAAGTGGCTTCCAGGCTTATCTTTATTGATAAAGGCCGCATCGCCGAAGACGGCAACCCCGATGAATTAATCACTAACCCTCCCAGCGCACGTTTGCAGGAGTTTTTGCAGCACGTTTCGTAATAAACTTTGTCAGCAGTCGGATGACTGTCCGGCTGCGGGTAATCCGCCTGATTAATTTATCAGCTTAGATATATTGTCATCAGCCAGGGAGAGATGGCTGTATATGCCTACATCCCAAGTTTCTGCATCCTCCAGGCTCACCGTTAAGCAATATCCAGACGAATTCAATTCTAAAATACCCGAAGTATTTACGCTCATCAAAAAATCCATATTACCGGAGCACTTAACAGGAGGGATAACATCCTGCATTTAGCTAACAGTCAAATTAATCCGGGACAATTTAATCAGGTCACCTCTGTTCAACTTCAGCAGGCCAGCAATGCCGATTTAAAAAGCGCGCTGCCGGATAAGAAAAAAAACTTTTTACGGCACTTGAACAAGGTGAATAACAGCAATAACGCTTATCGCAGTCAGGTTAAGAATAATTGTGAAAATACTCTCAGTGAATTATCCTTATCAATGTCTGAATTCTTTCCTGTTGAGATTATCGAAAAAATATTTTATGATAACTTTGACAACAGAGAAGAACTATTAACAGGATTGAAATACTGCTTTGCTAGAAAATTATTAGATAGCAAGTCCTACACTTCGTTTTTAACTGCTGCCGAAATTAATAATAAGTTTATTAATTTGCTGGTTCTGGCGAAAAATCGTGGGGGCGATAAAATTGATGATTTTGCATGGCATGAACTCAATCAAGTTGCAGATTTCAGACTGCCTAATTTATTTTCCTGCCTCAACATGTGTAACGTCCGCTCAATTATCTCTGTCATTTGCATACAAGCCAGGCGTAAGCGCTTAAAATCGGATCCATTTAGCGAAAAACTTTATCAGTTACTTTTAAATCTTATAACAAAAGTTTCTCCGCCCTACGATAATATAGAAATAAATTCTTTTTTAAGAGAGGCAGCATTCGACGAACGTTTATACGAACTCATTTATGATTATATGGTAAGTTCTGATATTAAAGTCTGTAAAAGATCGGTCTCCACGGCAATGAGAGCTTCGAACATAGTCAAGGGGACGGCGCAAAAAATAGTTATTCATGCTGATAAAAATGACCTTCTGGAAGGCATAAATCTTCTAAAAAGAGACATCTGGATTCAGACAA
This sequence comes from Erwinia amylovora, assembly GCF_017161565.1. Taxonomy (NCBI): domain Bacteria; kingdom Pseudomonadati; phylum Pseudomonadota; class Gammaproteobacteria; order Enterobacterales; family Erwiniaceae; genus Erwinia; species Erwinia amylovora. The sequence goes on along the minus strand of NZ_CP066796.1, from coordinate 1,344,522 downwards.
TCAACAGCATTTTTTAAATCTGGATTCTGTTCTGAAAAAAAGAGCTGCCCCCCCCTACAGCTTCTACAACATACACACCAACAAGGGAAAAACCATCAGCAATGTCATAAAAAGGCACTGTAGCGGCGATAAGAAGTTACTTGCATTATTGGAAAATTTGAAAGCGTTAGCGAAAGACGACCCGGGTCCTCATCTGGAAATGACTCAACGCGTAGTGCGCAAATTAACGCAACAGGGGTTGCTCCAGCCACGAAATCAGGATTAGACATAAATAACCCGGCAATGTTGCTTAACTGCGCACCAGCGGAATAATACTGAAACCTTCATCCGCTCACCGCACAGTCTATTTTCAGTGACCTGCCCGCCGATGCTTCGATTGCCAAACGTTAACTCTGACCAGATCCGCTGACTATACTTGCCATTAATTGCTGCTATCAGCATCGTCATCGGAGAAAACAATGCCGGGGTTAACACCACAGTTACGCTATCTGCTGCAAGGACTGATTTTCCTGCTGTTTACAACTGCAACACTCACTGCTGCACCGGCTGTGAGCCTGCCTGCCGCAATGGTCGGCGCCTCACAGACGCAACCAGCGCCCTCTGCCCGGCAGCAACCAGATCTTGCGGAGAAAAAAGCCGCCTGGAACGCCCTCGCCAATATTCTCGACAATGACAGCTCGCGCAAAGAGCTGGTCGAGCAGCTGCGCGCGGCGGCCGCTACGCCAGCGTCCTCAAACGAGCCGCTACTGACGCCGCCCGCTGAAGATGAAGACAAAACCGTTTTACAAAGCGTTACCGACGTCAGCCGCCATTTCGGCGGGCAGTTCGCCGCCCGCCTGCAGACTCTGCATCAGCGTATTGCCGATGCCCCACATAAACCGTTTAATCAGCAGACGTTTATCAACGCGCTGCGCCATTTCGCTATGCTGACGGGCGCGCTGTATGCCTTCTACTGGCTGTTACGCTGGGCGGTGTCGCCGCTATATCGCCGGATGGGGGCCTGGGGCCGTGAGAAAAATCAGGATCGCCGCAGCTGGCTGCATCTGCCGGGCATGATTGTGGGTGCCTTTATGCTCGATCTGCTGCTGCTGGCGCTGGCGCTGTTTGTTGGCCAGATGCTTAGCGACAATATGAACGCCGGCAGCCGCACCATCGCCTATCAGCAGGGCCTGTTGCTTAACGCCTTTGCCCTGATTGAGTTCTTTAAGAGCATCCTGCGGATGATGTTCTGCCCGCGTTATCCACAGCTGCGCTTTTTCCATCTCTCCGATGCGCGTGCCGCCTACTGGAATTTGCGCTTAAGCTGGTTAAGCGGATTGATTGGTTACGGTCTGCTGGTGATTGTGCCGATTGTATCTAATCAGATAAACGTGCAGGTCGCAGCACTGGTAAATATGGCGATCATGGTACTGGTCACGCTCTGGGCGCTGTATCTGATTTTCCACAACAGGCAACATATTCATCAGGAGCTGACCCGGCTGGCCGATCGATCCATGTCGTTTTTCGCGTTATTTATCCGTGCATTTGCGCTGGTGTGGCACTGGCTGGCCAGCGCCTACTTCGTGACGCTGTTCCTGTTCTCAATATTTAACCCCGGTAACAGCCTGAAATTCATGATGGCGGCCAGCGTACTTTCTCTGGCGATCATCGGCAGCGGCGCGCTGATTTCCGGCGTACTGACGCGCTGGATCCACAAAACCATTGTGCTTTCCCCTGAACTGCGCAGCAGCTACCCCGAACTGCAAAGCCGTGTTAACGGCTGGGTTTCGGCGCTACTGAAGCTGGCGCGCGTGCTGACCGTCTTTGCCGTCACCCTGCTGCTGCTGAATGCCTGGCATCTGTTCGACCTGTGGCACTGGCTGACGGAGGGAGCGGGCGAGAAGATGGTGGATATGCTGATCCGCATTGTGGCGATCCTGTTCTTTTCCGCCGTCGGCTGGACCCTACTCGCCAGCCTGATTGAGAGCCGTCTGGCCTCTGACTCGCACGGACGACCGATGCCAAGCGCCCGTACGCGCACGCTGCTGACGCTGTTCCGTAACGCCCTGGCGGTAATTATCAGCAGCATTACTATTATGATCCTGCTCTCCGAAATAGGCGTTAATATCGCTCCGCTGCTGGCAGGCGCCGGCGCACTGGGGCTGGCGGTCTCATTCGGTTCACAAACCCTGGTGAAAGATATTATCACCGGAATATTTATTCAGTTTGAAAACGGCATGAACACCGGCGATCTGGTGACCATCGGTCCGATAACCGGAACGGTGGAAAGAATGTCGATCCGTTCGGTTGGCGTCAGGCAGGATACCGGGGCTTACCACATTATTCCCTGGTCCTCGATCAGCACTTTTGCAAACTTTGTGCGCGGCATCGGCTCATTTGTTGCCAATTATGATGTCGACAGGCGTGAAGATACTGAGCGGGTCAATGCCACCCTGCAGGCGGCGGTAAAAGAACTGCTGGAGGACAACAGCATCCGCGCGATGGTGATCGGTGAACCGGCCTTTGCCGGGTTGGTGGGCTTGACCAATCAGTCGTTTACCGTACGCGTCTCCTTTACCACCCAGCCGCTGAAGCAGTGGACGGTGCGTTTTGCCCTGGATGGGATGGTGAAAAAACACTTTGATGCAGCGGGGATTAAAGCCCCGCTGCAGACGGTGCAGGTGATGCAGAGCGGCACGGATATTGACGGCGCGGCCAGCTTTGCCGCCCTGGGATCGCCAAATTGATGCGCTTACCTGGCCAGCAGGCGAGCGCGCTGAGGCTGTTCCATAAAGCTCCAGGCAATAAAGCGGCTTTGCTTCTGCCCCTGTGCCATATCGATGGTGCGCACTGCTGCCACGCCGGCCTCTTCGAGCGCGCGCCAAAGTTCAGGCAGGTTCTCCTTGCGCGAAACCAGCGAGGTGAACCATACGCACTGGCGGCCAAAACTGACGCTCTCGTCAATCATGCGACGGATAAAGGCTAATTCGCCGCCCTCGCACCACAGTTCATCCTGCTGTCCACCGAAGTTCAGCGGCGAGTGGCGATCAAGACCGAGATTGCGCAGCTTGCGCTGGCTGCCCTGATGCGCATCGGCGGCCGATGCATGGAAAGGCGGATTGCAGAGCGTGGCCTGGTACAGCTCGTTTTTGTGGATCACGCCGCTAAATATCGCCTGGCTGTCTTTCTGGCGACGCAGGCGAATAGCACGATTCAACCCCGGGTTAGCGGCGATAATGGCGTTGGCTGCGGCCATCGCCCGTTGGTTAACCTCGCTGCCGGTAAAGCGCCACTGGTATTCGCTATGACCGATCAGCGGATAGATCAGATTCGCACCGCAGCCAACATCCAGCACGTTGATCTCACGCGGCACCACGCGGCGGTTATCTTCCGCCAGCAGATCGGCGAGATGGTGGATATAGTCAGCGCGCCCCGGAACCGGCGGGCAGAGGGATCCTTCAGGGATATCCCAGTGGGCTATCTGATAAAAATGGTGCAAAAGCGCCTGGTTCAGCGCCTTTACCGCGTTGGGATTAGCAAAATCTATTGACTCGCTGCCCCAGTTATTCACCGCAACAAACGGCGCCAGCGGCGGATGGCTGGCAATCAGCGCAGCAAAATCATAGCGGCCGCGATGGCGGTTACGCGGGTGAAGCACGGTTTTTTCGGCAGCGGTTTTCATCAATGACTCTCTTATCGGCAGGCGCGTAAGATACCTGCTGTGATCATAATGGTAAACCACTGGCGACATTTTTCCGCCTCAGGTTGCTCAGATGCCCCATGGCGCGTCCCTACCCTTCATCGCTATCCCCCATCAGGGACTGATAAAAGAAACACATTTGTCATTGCCCGAACTGCCCTGATTGCCCGATGCATGGTCATCCCTGTGACAGGTGATGTATTTTTGTTCTTATATGCTAACCGCTACTGAAAGTTTTGCTGTACCTATTTAATGCAGATGCAATTTGTTGTACCGGCTCTCATCTACAAGGGACTTTCGTGAGTAAATGACAGCGTGAAATCACCTCAAATAAAGCCCAACTGGTTAATGCAGACGTCAGGAAAATGCAACGCAAAGTGTTTGTTGACAGCCTGCTGGATACTGTTTCTGGCGGTTGGGTAAATGCTTTTGCCAACTGGACTAAGCGTATTTAATTGAGACTGCAAGGGGGGATATTCTTCTGATCCCCCCTTTACCCCAGGGAGGGATGCTCATGACGTTAATAAAGGGCGAGAAGATTAAGCATCTTGAAATAATTTTAAAGGTCAGTGAACGATGCAATATTAGCTGTACCTACTGTTATGTCTTTAATATGGGAAACACACTGGCTGCCGATAGTCATCCTACGATATCTCTTAATAACGTCATTGCTCTCAGGGGATTCTTTGAACGCTCAACTGCAGAAAATGAGATCGAGGTTATTCAGGTAGATTTCCACGGTGGTAAACCGTTGATGATGAAAAAAGATCGTTTCGACCAAATGTGTCATATTCTTCTACAGGGTGACTATGGTAATTCACGAATTGAGTTAGCACTGCAAACTCATGGCATTTTAGTTGATGAAGAATGGATTACTCTGTTCGAAAAATACAAGGTGCAGGCCAGCATACCGGTCGATGGCCTAAGGCATAGAAACAATCGGCACCGGCCAGACAGAACTGGGGAAAGCACATATAAGGGAACCATTAACGGGCTGCGTCTGCTGCAGAATGCGTAGCAGCAGGGCCGCCTTTCCGCAGAGCCCGGAATTCTCTCTGTGGAAATACCAAAGCGAATGGGGCAGATATTTATCACCAATTCGCAGACGTTCTCAAACGTCAACGCTTCGATTTCCTCATCCCGGACGATCATCACGATGATATCACTGATAGCGAGGGCATTGGACGATTTCTCAATGAGGCGCTTGATGCCTGGTTTGCTGATGGAAGACCTGAACTTTTCGTCAGGATCTTTAACACCGACCCGGGTACGCTGCTTGATAAGCAATTTAGCCGGGTTAGCGGTATGAGTGAAAATGTTGAATCTGCCTGTGCCTTTACGGTGACGGCTGATGGATTGCTTCGTATTAATGACACACTGCGTTCGACATCTGATGAAATATTTAATCCGGTTGGACACGTCAGGGATCTCTCGCTCACAGGGGTACTTAAAAATACTGCTGTCGAAGAATATCTTTCATTGAGTAATACACTGCCTGAGGGGTGTAAAGACTGCGTATGGAATAATGTCTGCCACGGAGGGCGTTTGGTCAATCGCTTTTCACAGGCAAACCGATTTAATAATAAAACAGTATTCTGTTCATCAATGAGAATTTTCCTTAGTCGTGGCGCATCCCATCTGATGGCAACCGGCATCGATGAGAGAACGATAATGGCCATTATTCAGGGGTAACGGGAGCGAATGATGAAAGGAATAAATCTCTGGCTGCTCAATATTTCATATATCGCCCTCACCCTTTTTTCAATTTATACCTCTGCCAATATGAAAACGCCTGTTATATTAAAACTGAGCTTTGACAACTACTCCACTCCCCATGCAACGTTTGTAATCGATGGTCAGCCGGTATATGCAATGCTTGATACAGGCTCTTCTTTCGGTTTTCATCTGCATGAATCGCAGCTTAAAAAAATAAAGGGGATAAAAAAAGAGCACATGTACCGTAGTACTGATGCAGCAGGTAAAATTCAGCAGAACATAGAATATCTTGCTGACTCTCTCGACATGAATGGGCTTGAATTAAAAAACATCACAATCACGCCATTTAAAAAATGGGGTCTGGTCATATCCGGCAAAGGTAAACTGCCAGAAAGCCCCGTCGTCGGCATTGGTGCATTCAAAGATAAACAGATATTACTGGACTACATATCCAATTCATTGACCATTGCAGAAAATATCAATGACGCATCTTTGATGAAAGGAGGATTCAAAGAAATTTCTTTCCGGATGTCTGCTGATGGTATAGTTTTTAATGTCGAACAGTCCGGATATAAATACAACCTGATATTTGATACCGGTGCCACTACATCTATGATCTGGAGAGAAAGACTAAAAAAACATGAAATTGTGAGCTGCCTGCTGGTCGATCCTGAAATGGATAATAAAGGATGCGAGGCCACTATGCTCATGATTAAATCAGGGAACGGAGATGCACAGCCCTTTGCGGCGGTTATTGTCGCTGGCGACTTTAAACATATGGGCAGCATTGATGGTCTTATCGGAAACAGCTTCCTGAGAGGAAGGAAAATACTTATAGATTTTAAAAACAGCAAGGTTTTCATCTCTGATGCCCGTCAAAAAGGATAAAAACTCTGTCTTTCGGGTCGAGGCTTTGCAACACAAACGTGAGGGGTGGTTAGGCCCTTCTCGTCTTCACATTCCCTCAAGCCTTACCGTTGGTCTTTTTCGCTTTTGCTCTCCTTGTATGGCTCATCGGCCAGAGATGATCGCCGTCGCCGACAGGGTTTATAACCTGAAGGAAAAAATTTTATTACATAACGCTGATGCCGTTGTTCAGGAAATTATCTATGCTAAGACCATCACTTAAAAGGAAAGATTTATGGCGCATCAACGTTACTCTTATCAACCGAAACAGGGTCACGGCCTGCCGCACAATCCGCTGAACGCGATAATTGGCCCACGTCCTGTCGGCTGGATCAGCTCACAAAATGCCAGCGGTCAGCGTAACCTGGCACCTTACAGTTTTTTTAACTGCTTCAACTACGATCCGCCGATTATTGGCTTTGCCAGCAGCGGCTGGAAAGACAGCGTGCAAAATATTGTGGAAACCGGTGAGTTTGTCTGGAACCTTGCCACCCGCTCACTGGCGGTGCCGATGAATGAAAGCTCTGCTTCTCTGCCCCACGGCGAGGACGAATTTGCCTTTGCCGGACTGGGCGCCGAACCTGCCAGCCTGGTCGGCGTCAGCATGGTGGCGGAAAGCCCGGTGAATTTTGAGTGCCGCCTTACGCAGTGCATCCAGCTGCAAAGCGCCGACGGCGAGGCCATTCCGGGCTGGCTGGTTCTGGGCGAAGTGGTGCTTATTCATATTGATGAAGCCCTGCTGGAAGACGGTATTTATCAGACGGCGAAAGCGGAGCCCATTCTTCGTGCAGGCGGACCCAGCGCTTACTACACCATCAGTGAAGCACACAGATTCGATTTGACGCGACCGGATGCCCGTTAGCGGCGGACAGAGTGGGCAAAATGACGGCGGCGCTGCCGTTTTTCAGCATTTATTTGTTATGATAGCGGCACTTTTGCACCGTTTATCATGGAGTGATTATGAAACGTATTGCCATCGATATGGATGAAGTCATTGCCGACTTCCATCCCAAGATTTTAGCCACCTGGAACAACCATTTTACCCGGCAGCTCAGCGCGGAAGAACTTAACCTGTTTGACCTGCACCGGGACTCCCCACAACAGCTGGCCGAGCTGTTTGCCTTGGTAGATCATCCAACCTTCTTTGACGATCTGGCAGTGATTGCCGACAGCCAGCAGGTTATCGCCAGGCTCAGTGAGCATTACGAGATTTTTATCACCACTGCGGCGATGCTGATGCCGAGTTCGTTTAATGCCAAATTCCGCTGGCTGAACGCCCACTTCCCGGCGATCCCACATAGCAATATTGTCTTCTGCGGCGATAAAAGCATTATCAAAGCTGACTATATGATCGATGATAATGCGATTAATTTTGCCAACTTCGGTGGCGAAGGCATTCTCTATTCCGCGCCGCATAACCGCAAGGTGACCGGCTACCGCCGGGCAGAAAACTGGCAGGATATTGCAACCCTGCTGCTGTAATCAGCTGGTGAAGAGGGGCGCGAAACCTCGCGCCTGGTGCGCAACGGTTAGCGGCTATGATGCTGCAACATCGTCTCGATCAACTGTTTAAGCAACGGCTGCACGCGCTGCGCTTTATCAGCACGCCAGGCAAAAGGCGCGGACTCATCCATATAATTACACTGCGCCAGCTCAAGCTGTAACGCATGCTGGTTCTCCTCCGGCTTACCGTAGGCGCGGGTAATATATCCTCCCTTAAAGCGCCCGTTCAGTACCCAACTGAACCCTGACTGCGCCTCACAGCATTGCGTCAGCCGCTGCGCCAGCGCGGGTGTACAGCTGGCACCGTCATTGGTACCCAGATTGATATCCGGCAGCCTGCCCTTAAACAGGCGCGGCACCCGCGAGGCAATAGAGTGGGCGTCAAACAGCAGCGCATAGCCAAAACGCCGTTTGATCTGCGCCAGCTCATGCTGAATTTTGTCGTGATACGGTTGCCAGATCTGCTGTAACCAGGCGTTACGCGGCGGCTGGCCCGGCGTCATCCCCGGCTTAAAGGTTGGCGTACCGTCAAACAGCGTTTCCGGATAGAGTCCGGTGGTTGCGGTGGTATACAGCGCCTGATTGTCCGGTGGGCGATTAAGGTCAATGACCAATCGCGAGTAATTCGCTGACAGCACGCTTACCCCCATCTCACCGGCAAAATCGTACAGCGCGGGAATATACCAGTCGGTATCCGGCAGACTTTGCGCTTCATCACTGAGCCCGGCTTCAACCTCCGGCGTGAGCCGGGTACCCGCATGCGGAATACTGAGTAGCAGCGGCAGCGTTCCGGCACGGAATTGATAAGCGTTCATCGTTCTTCTCCTCGGAAAATCGCCCGGCAGGGCAGCTGCCCGCCAAGCCAGTAAACCAGTTCGGCCGGGCGTGTCAGCGGCCAGTGGACAAAATCGGCCAATTTACCGCTTTCCAGCGAGCCGATGCGCTGTGCCAACCCCAGCGCCCGCGCGGCGTGCAAGGTCACGCCGGCCAGCGCCTCTTCCGGCGTCATGCCAAACAACGTACAGCCCATATTCATCATCAGACGCAGCGACAGCGCGGGTGACGTGCCGGGATTGGCATCGCTGGCCAGCGCCATCGGCACCTGATAACGGCGAAACAGCGCCACCGGGGGGCGCTGTTTTTCACGCAGCAGATAGAAAGCGCCGGGCAGCAGCACCGCCACCGTGCCATGCTGCGCCATCGCCGCGACATCACTTTGCGTGGCGTACTCAACATGATCGGCAGACAGCGCGTCAAATTCAGCCGCCAGCGTACAGCCGCCAAGGGACGAGAGCTGCTCCGCATGCAGTTTCAAGGCAAAACCCAGCGCCCTGGCGGCGCTAAACACCCGCCGCACCTGATCGGGCGAGAAAGCCAGATGTTCGCAAAAGGCATCCACCGCGTCCGCCAGCCCTTCAGCCGCTACCTGAGGCAGCAGCTGGTCACAAATCACATCAACCCATCCTTCCGGGTCATGCTGGTACTCCGGCGGGATCGCATGTGCGGCCAGACAGGTGGCCTGAATCTGCACGGGAACCTGCTGCGCCAGTTGGCGGATGGCCTGTAACATGCGCAGTTCGCTGGCAACCTCCAGCCCGTAGCCAGATTTGATCTCAACGGTAGTCACCCCCTCCGCCAGCAGATGATGTAAGCGCTGTCGGGCACCCTCCACCAGCTCGCTCTGCGTGGCGCTGCGCGTGGCGCGCACCGTGGCGAGGATCCCCCCGCCCTGCGCGGCAATCTCGCTGTAGCTGACGCCGTTAAGGCGCTGTTCAAATTCATCACTGCGGTCGCCGCCAAACACCAGATGCGTATGGCAGTCCACCAGCCCGGGCGTCACTATCCCCCCGCCAAAATCGGTGCGCTTTCGCGCCTGAATATGCGCCGACTGCGCGTAAGGCCCTACCCAGACAATCTGTTCGCCGCTCACCGCTATCGCACCCTGCTCAATGATGCCGTAGCGCCCGCCCTGCATGGTGACAATATCTGCCCCGAACCATAAATGCTCACAGCTAAGTTGCTGGTTCATCCGTTCTCCCACGTTGTGCACTTTACTGTTGATTCATAAGTATGTATATGTATATACAACCTCATTGCACAGGAAGCAACCATGACTCGCTTTTTTGCGCCACGCGCACTGATGGCCGATGGCTGGCAACATAATGTCCTGATCGACGTCGATGACCAGGGTTTCATCAGGACGACCCGCGCCAACTGTCAGCCACAGGGCGCACAGCGTCTTAATGGCTGCGTGCTGCCGGCGATGGCAAACCTGCACTGCCATGCCTTCCAGCGCGCAATGGCCGGGCTGGCCGAAGTGGCCGGCAATCCTCAGGACAGTTTCTGGAGCTGGCGTGAACTGATGTACCGCATGGTACAGCGCCTGACCCCGCAGCAGGTCGGGGCTATCGCCGCTCATCTGTACGTCGATATGCTGAAAGGCGGTTATACCCAGGTGGCGGAATTCCACTATCTGCACCACCAGCCCGACGGGCAACCTTATCCCGATGATGCGATGCTGCAGCAGCTGATAAGCGCCGCCGAACGCAGCGGCATCGGCCAGACGCTGCTGCCGGTTTTGTATAGCTATGCCGGTTTCGGCAGCCAGCCCGCCCGGGCGGGACAGAAACGCTTTATCCAGGATGCGCAAGGTTATCTGGCGCAGCAGCTGCGGCTGCAACAGATGATTAAGGCCAGGCCGCTACACAATCAGGGGCTGTGTTTTCATTCACTGCGCGCGGTCGATGAACAGCAAATACATGAGGTGCTGGCAAGCAGCCCTCAACATCTGCCGGTGCATATTCACATCGCCGAACAGGAAAAAGAGGTCAGCGACTGCATCGCATGGAGCGGCGAACGCCCCGTCAGCTGGCTGCTCGACCGCTTCACGGTGGATGCGCGCTGGTGCCTGATCCACGCAACCCACCTTAGCCAGCAGGAAATCAGCCGTCTGGCCGCCAGCCGGGCCGTTGTCGGCCTGTGTCCGACCACCGAAGCCAATCTCGGCGACGGTATTTTCCCCGCCGGTGATTATATTGCTCTGGGTGGACGCTGGGGCATTGGATCCGACAGTAACGTGTCGCTGGACGTGGTGGAGGAGTTACGCTGGCTGGAATATGCGCAACGCCTGCGCGACCGCCGCCGTAACCGCATTGTCACATTACAGCAGTCTGCGGTCGGCGATGTCCTGTTCAAACAGGCGCTGGCCGGGGGCGCTGAAGCGTGCGGAGTCAGGATCGGTAGCCTGCAACCCGGCTATCGTGCCGACTGGCTGGTATTGAACAACGACGCCCTGCTCGCCAGCACCGCCGACGGCGCCCTGCTCAACCGCTGGCTGTTCGCCGGCAATCGCGCGCAGATTCAGGATGTGTTTGTCGCCGGGCAACAGCGTATCAGCGCCGGACAGCATGCAGGCCAGGCGCAGATTGACGCCGACCTGCGCAACGCATTGCAGGCGCTGCAATGATCCATTGGTATGACAGCCGGACTTTGCCGGTCAGCCGCTGGCGTAACGGCGGCGGTGACACGCGGGAAATCATCAGTTTTCCCCCTGACGTGAAGGATTTTGACTGGCGTATCAGTATTGCCACCATCGCCGCCGATAGCGATTTTTCGCTATTTCCGGGCGTGGATCGCATTATTACTCTGCTAAACGGCGGGGTAACGCTTTACCGCCAGGATCGGATCTGTCAAAAATTGGTGCTGAATCAGCCTTTTGCCTTTGCGGGTGAAGTGATTATCACGGCGCGTATTACCGCTGTCAGCAGCAGTGATTTCAATATCATGACGCGGCGCGACCGCTTCTGCGCGCGGTCGGGCATCAGCACTCAAAGTCTGACTGCAGCGGCATCGCACTGCGGCGTGGTCTATGTTATTTCAGGATGCTGGCAGCACGGGGAGACCCGACTGTCAACAGGTCAGGGGGCGTGGTGGCAATCTGGCGCTAAAACCTTTGTGCCTGAGTCCGGGAATGCGCAGCTGCTATGGGCCAGGATCGTGCCACAGCCAACATCAGCCGTGGCCTTTAAAACGCCCCAGCAGCTGATAGCGTGAACCGGGATAGAGCAGGCGGGCGTAGGTAACAATTTTGCCGTCGCTCCAGGTCTGGCGACGGATCAACAGGCAGGGATCCTGCGCCCGGATTGCCAGATGCTGGCACTGACTGGCGTCCGGCAGAACGGCTTCAACAATATGTTCGCCTGCCGTCAGCGGTGCCACCTGCATCAGATAGGTATAGGGCGTAAAATTGTGGTAATCCTGTTGCAGGTAATCGGGTGCCATGAGCGGATTAACGAGACGGTCTTCCAGCTGAACCGGCAGTTCGTTTTCAAAATGCACCATCAGCGAGTGAAATACCGGTTGCCCGCTGCTTAAGCCCAGCATGGCTGCCTGTTCCGGGTTGGCTTGACTTTCCCCCAGCGTTAATATTTTACAGCTGTGACGGTGACCGCGATCGGCTATTTCTTCGGCTATATTATGCACTTCCAGCATTGCGGTGTAGCCCTTCATCTGCGCGACAAAGGTGCCTACCCCCTGCATGCGCATCAGGTAGCCTTCACTGGTCAGTTCGCGAAGCGCACGATTAATGGTCATGCGGCTGACGCCAAGCTCATTCACCAGCTCGCTTTCTGACGGTACGCGTTGATTGGGCTGCCATACCCCTTCGCTAATCTGGCTGACGATGGCCTGTTTGACACGTTGATAAATCGGAGCAGGTCGGTCGCTCATCGCTGCTGAAAGTTGAGAAATGGCGGTCTGGCGAACCATAACGAATTCCTTGTTGTCGTAATAGCCGCAGTTTACTGGCTTAAATCCGCTATGTATAGACATGTGGGTTACCCCCTTAAGTAGCACGACGAACCCGTCGGGTGCAGCCTGTAGACGGTGGATGTCCCGACCTCCCTCCCATTCGTAGCCGCCGTTTTGTGACAAAGCTGGCACAACCCTCGGTAGTTGTATAGACAAGAATATACAAATGTGATTCACTCAGGATCATTCAAATAAGAAACCCTGCAAACACAATTGTCTATACAGGAGCAAACATGCCAGCACCCCTGCATCACTGCCTGCTTAAGCCCGGCAAGGTGGACCTTGCCATCCTCAAAGCCATCTATCGCGGCGGGGTTAACCTGGCGCTGGACGCCGCCTCGCGCACCCGTATTCAGCAGGCGCACGACACGGTGAATGACATCGTCAGCTCGGGCAAAGTCACCTACGGGATTAACACCGGTTTTGGCAAACTGGCGCAAACCACCATTCCCGCCGGACGCCTGGCTGAACTGCAACGTAACCTGGTGCTGTCGCACAGCGTTGGTCTGGGCGACTTACTGCCGGATGACGTAGTGCGACTGATCGTGGCGACTAAAGTGATTAGCCTGGCGCGCGGCCACTCCGGCATCCGCATCGAACTGGTTGATGCGCTGATCGCACTGTTCAACGCCGGGGTTATGCCATGTATCCCGGAGAAAGGCTCGGTCGGTGCTTCAGGGGATTTGGCACCGCTGGCGCATCTGTCTCTGATGCTGCTGGGCGAAGGTGAAGTGCGGGTGGCGGGTAAACTGCTGCCTGCCAGGCAGGGTTTAGCCCTCGCTGGCCTGCATCCCTTTGTCCTCGGCCCGAAAGAGGGGCTGGCATTGCTGAACGGTACTCAGGTATCTACGGCGCTGGCACTGCGCGGCCTGTTTGAAGGTGAGAACGTTTTCGCCGCTGCACTGGTGGCAGGCGCACTGTCGCTGGAGGCGATCAAAGGCTCGGTGAAGCCATTCGACAGCCGTATTCATATGGCACGCGGTCAGCCGGGGCAAATCGCCGTGGCGGCGGCGGTTGCAGCCCTGCTCGAAGGTAGCCATATTCTGGCTTCCCACGCGAACTGCGGGCGAGTTCAGGACCCCTACTCCATTCGCTGCGTACCCCAGGTGATGGGTGCCTGCCTGGATAACCTCAACCACGCGGCGCGCGTATTACAAATTGAAGCCAATGCCGCCTCCGATAACCCGCTGGTGTTCCCCGACAGCGGAGAAGTGATCTCCGGCGGTAACTTCCACGCCGAGCCGGTGGCGTTTGCCGCCGATATTATCGCGCTGGCGGTGGCGGAAATCGGGGCGATTTCAGAACGCCGCATGGCGCTGCTGCTGGACAGCAGCCTCTCCGGCCTGCCGCCGTTCCTGGTCAATGACGGCGGGGTCAACTCCGGCTTTATGATCGCCCAGGTTACCGCCGCCGCGCTGGCGTCAGAAAACAAATCTCTCGCCCATCCGGGCAGCGTTGACAGCCTGCCGACCTCCGCCAACCAGGAGGACCACGTATCGATGGCGACTTATGCCGCTCGTCGCCTCGGCGCTATGTGCTTCAACAGCGCCGCGGTGGTGGGCATTGAGGCGATGGCCGCCGCACAAGGCATTGATTTTCATCTTCCGCTCACCAGTTCGCCGCAGCTGGAGCAGGTGATGATGACCCTGCGTGAGCGTGTGGCATTTCTGGAAAAGGATCGCCTGATGGCACCGGATATCGAACAGATGCGCCAGTGGGCCAGCGGCGACTGCTGGCCGGATGCCGTCGCCGCCCTGCAACCAACACGCGCTCTTACATTCTGATTTAAAGGGAGTAAACCATGACTGAATCGTTGAGCAACGCCATTGCCCGTCCCGTTCGCGCCCCACACGGCAGTCAGCTGCACTGTGCCAACTGGCTGATAGAAGCGGCCTGGCGCATGATCCAGAATAACCTTGACCCGGATGTTGCCGAGCGGCCTGAAGACCTTGTGGTCTATGGCGGCATCGGTAAAGCGGCGCGTAACTGGCAGTGCTTTGAACAGATCCTGCGTGCGCTAGAGGCGCTTCGGCCGGAAGAAACCCTGCTGGTGCAGTCCGGTAAACCGGTCGGGGTGTTCCGCACGCATGCGGATGCGCCGCGCGTGCTGATTGCCAACTCCAACCTGGTACCGCACTGGGCGAACTGGGATCACTTCCACCAGCTGGATAAAGCGGGGCTGATGATGTACGGCCAGATGACCGCCGGTTCATGGATCTATATTGGCGCACAGGGCATCGTCCAGGGCACCTTTGAAACCTTTGCTGAAGCGGGCCGACAGCATTTTAACGGCAACCTCGCGGGGCGCTGGATCCTGACCGCCGGGCTGGGCGGCATGGGCGGCGCACAGCCGCTGGCGGGGGTGCTGGCAGGCGCCTCGGTGCTGGCGATTGAATGCCAGGAATCACGTATTGATTTCCGTCTGCGTACCCGCTATCTGGATCATAAGGCGTTCTCGATTGATGAGGCGCTGGCGCTGATAGCTAAAGCCAACGATGAAAAGCGGGCGATTTCGGTTGGTCTGCTGGGCAATGCCGCTGAGATCCTGCCTGAACTGGTACTGCGCGCCAAAAGCGGAGGAATGAGGCCGGATATGGTGACCGATCAAACCTCCGCGCACGACCCGATTAACGGCTATCTGCCCGCCGGTTGGGATTTGGCCCGCTGGGAATCCGAGCGTAAAACCAATGCCAAAACGGTGGAAAAGGCCGCTCGCGCCTCGATGGCGGTTCACGTACGGGCGATGCTCGATTTCTGCCATATGGGCATTCCTACCGTCGACTACGGCAACAATATCCGCCAGGTGGCGCTGGACGAAGGGGTGGAAAACGCCTTTGATTTTCCCGGCTTTGTCCCCGCCTACATTCGACCGCTGTTTTGTGAAGGCAAAGGCCCGTTCCGCTGGGTGGCGCTTTCCGGTGACCCGGAGGATATTTATAAAACCGATGCCAAACTGAAAGAACTGTTCCCGCAGCACCACAACCTGCACCGCTGGCTGGATATGGCCCAGCAGCGCATCGCCTTTCAGGGGTTACCGGCGCGTATCTGCTGGCTGGGGCTGGGTGAGCGCCATCTTGCCGGTCTGGCCTTCAACGAGATGGTACGCAACGGCGAGCTGAAAGCGCCGGTGGTGATCGGCCGTGACCATCTTGACTGTGGATCGGTGGCCTCACCCAACCGTGAAACCGAAGCGATGAAGGATGGTTCCGATGCCGTTTCCGACTGGCCGCTGCTGAACGCCCTGTTGAATACCGCTGGCGGAGCGACCTGGGTCAGTCTGCATCATGGCGGCGGCGTTGGTATGGGCTTCTCACAGCACTCTGGCGTGGTGATTGTCTGTGACGGTAGCAAGGAAGCCGATCGGCGCATCGGGCGCGTATTATGGAACGACCCGGCCACCGGCGTGATGCGCCACGCCGATGCAGGCTACGAGCTGGCCAAAGCCTGCGCCCGGGAACACCAGCTTAATCTGCCAATGATGCCATAATGCTTTACGGGCCTTGCTGCAAACGACAGGCCCGTCTTACCACAGCGGCCCCTTCCTGCAACGATTTGTGCTAACTTACTTTCTGAACGCCAGAGGATAGCCCCCGGTACAGGAGAATCCCCCTATGACTATTCCCGATTCGCTGATCGCTGAAGCCACCGCCTGGCGCAGAAAGCTGCATGCCTGCCCGGAACTGGGTTATCAGGAACATCAAACCGCGCAGACAGTGGCGGAACAGCTGACGGCGCTGGGGTTGCAGGTGCATCGCGGGCTGGCTGGTACCGGCGTGGTGGCCACGCTGGAAAACGGCCCCGGCCCGGCGATTGGCCTGCGCGCAGATATGGATGCGTTACCGATAACCGAACTCGGTAACCCCGATCATCGCTCCACCCGGCCGGGGGTGATGCACGCCTGCGGCCATGACGGGCACACCGCCATTCTGCTGGCTGCCGCCAAACATCTGTCACGTACCCGCCGCTTTAGCGGCAGCGTGCACTTTGTTTTTCAACCGGCGGAAGAAAACCTCGGCGGCGCTCGCCGTATGGTGGAAGAAGGGCTGTTTACCCTGTTCCCGATGGAGGCGATCTACGGCATGCACAACTGGCCGGGGCTGGCTGCGGGTGATGTGGCGGTCAACGAAGGGGCGATGATGGCCTCGCTGGATTCATTCGAAATCACCCTGCGCGGCCGCAGCTGCCATGCGGCGATGCCGGAAAACGGGGCCGACCCGGTGGTCGCCGCCGCACAGCTGATCCTGGCGCTGCAAACCATCCCGTCACGCCGTCTTTCTCCGCTGGCATCAGCGGTGGTCAGCATTACCCAGATTAACGGCGGTGAAGCGATAAACGTGATCCCGGAAGTGGTGGTGCTGCGCGGCACGCTGCGCTGCCTGCAGGCCGATGTGCGCCTCCGCGTACGCCAGATGATTGATGAGTTTGTCACCGCCTTTACCACCCCGTTCGGCATCGTCGGCAGCATTGACTATCAGAGCGGCTACCCGGTCACGGTCAACGATGCGCAGCAGGCGGCCCGGGTGCGTGACGGCGCGCTAACGCTGCTGCCGGCAGAACGGGTGCACTGGAATAGCAATCCGTCAATGGCCTCGGAAGATTTCGCCTGCATGCTGGAAGCCTGTCCGGGGGCTTATTTCTGGCTGGGAGCCGACGGTGCCAGCGCTTCCGCGCCGCTGCACAACGCCCATTATGATTTCAACGACGCGCTGATTGGACCGGGCATTGCGCTGTGGACCGCGCTGGTTGAGCAGCAGCTGATGCTGAAGTCATCCCCATAGGCTGCGAGATAACCGGTCGTGCTGACCAGCTTCAATACCCGGCCTGAGCGATCTGCGCCAGGGCCGCATCCACATCCGGCGCACGTCCGGTTGCCAGATAACAGCAGGCGATTTGCAGCCGCAGCGACTGCGGCACGGCGACTTCACGTTGCAGGCAGCGGCGGATCCAGGCGGCGGTGGTTGGGGCATCTTTGGCTGGCGGCAGCTGGTCAACGCCGGCTAACCAGTCGGGCTGGCGCGCGACCAGCAGCTGCGGCTCTGCTCCGGCAATCAGGCTAATGGACGGGCAGCGCTGCGGGTTGGCATACACTTCTCCTTCCGTGCCGTTAAGCAGCAGCCCACGGCCGCCAACGGCGCTGAAAAATTTGGCGATGCGCGGAATGTATTCCGGGTGCGACACGCTGGCGATACGCAGTGCGGCATCCTCCGCAAACGGTGTCGCCAGCTTGGCAAGGGTGTGCGCGCTGTTACGCACGCCCATGCGCCAGCGCAGTGCCAGCTGCTGCTCCAGCGGGGCGCACAGCTGACCCACCGGGAAAAATACCAGCTCGCCCGCATCCAGTTTTGCCTGAGCCTCTGCGGCTGAGCGCACGGCGGGAACGCCGAGCGCGGCAAATACCGCCTCACTGGTAATACGCGTGGCGTCGTCGCTGATGCCGTGCACCACGAGCGGAAAGCCCAGCTCCCCCAGCAGCATCGCCAGCAGCGGCGTCAGATTCCCCTGCTTACGTGCACCGTTATAGCTGGGGATCACCACCGGCATCGGCCGCTGTACCGGTGGCGTCAGGCGCGGCATCAGCTCCTGCATCGCCCGGTAAAAACCGAGCATCTCCTGCTCGCCTTCCCCTTTGATACGCAGCGCTATCAGCATCGCGCCCAGCTCCAGCGGCGGCACTTCTGCCGCCAGCATCTGGCGATAGAGCGCACACGCCGTGTCGGCGTCGATATCACGGGCATGGTTTTTACCACGGCCAATCTCTTTGATAATCTTGTTGTATTCCATGCTTATCTGCTCGCTAAGTCGGTTAACGTCGTCGCCGGGCGGCCGTTTTTTTGCCCACGGCGGCGGCAGTGGCTTTTGGCAGCTCTCCTTGCGGCATTGGTGGCTGCTCTATCGGGAATACCGGCAGCGCCCCCAGCAGGCGCGCGCCATAGCTTTTGTTGATCAGTCTGCGGTCGTAAATCACGATTTCGCCGAAGCAGTCATGACTGCGGATCAGTCGCCCGACCTGCTGGATCAGATTAAAAGAGGCGCTGGGCAAACTCTGCACTTCAAAAGGATAGCGCTTCAGGCTTTTCAGCCACTCCCCTTCCGTCAAAATAACCGGGCTGTCCACCGGCGGGAAAGCTATTTTATGAATATGCACCTGCGACAGCAGCTCACCTTTCAGATCCAGCCCCTCGGCAAAGGACTGCAGGCCAACCAGTACGCTGGTTTCGCCCCGCTCCACGCGCTGGCGGTGCAGCGCCACCAGCGCGGGGCGGGGTTTATCCCCCTGCACCAGCATCATCAGACGCAGTTCGGGCAGATAGCTGAGAAACTGCTGCATGGCGCGATTACTGGCAAACAGCACCAGGATGCCTTTATGCGCCGCCAGGCGGATCTGCTGGCGGAAGAAGTGCGCCATTTCCGCCAGGTGCTGCACCTCATTGGCCAGCATCGGCTCCAGCTTCATCTGCGGGATGACCAGCTTGCCCTGCGCGACATGGTTAAACGGCGAGTCCAGCGCCACAAAGCGATCGCCGGCCTTTTCGCTCAGGCCGGACATCTCCTGCAGGCGCTGGAAGCTGTTCAGCGAACGCAGCGTGGCCGAGGTCAGTACCACATGGGGAATTTTGCGCCACAGCAGCTTTTCCAGCTGTTCGCTGACGCGAATGCCGGCGCAGTGAAACAGGTAATGCGCGTTGCCGTCGCGTATTTCGCGCGTAACCCATTTCGATACCGGTGCACCGGAAGCCTGCTCCATCGAGGCCAGCCGCCACAGCTTGCTGCTGGCCTCGAACGCACCGAGCGCACGGCTCATCTGGATCAGCGTGCGTTGCAGGCGCACCACGTCAAACTGGCCGGTTTTCTCACTCAGGTCGTTCATCAGCCCTTCGGCCAGCCCGCGCAGCGCGTCACTGAGCTTAAACAGCCGGGCGCACAGGGCCATTATCTCTTCCGGCAAGCGCCCCATTTCAAAGCGGAACTCGTCTTCCTGCCCTTCAGCGGGCAGATACAGCGCGAAAATCTGCGTGAGCAGCTGCAGCTGCTCACGCAGATTTTCGCAGTGGGCTTTGAGTTTGTCAGGATGGCTAAGCGGTGGCGGTCGTTTCGGGCGGAACTGCGCCAGGCACTGCTCTACCAGCCGGCAGAACAGATCGAGCTGCAGCGCGTTCCAGCCCGGTGTGACGTCCCCGCTCATCTCCAGCGCATCACGCGCCACTTCCGGCAGATGATGGCCTTCATCCAGCACCAGCAGCAGTTCTTTCGGCGGCGGCAGCACCGATTCGGTTTCCAGCGCCGCCATCACCAGCGCGTGGTTCGCCACCACCACGTCAGCATGTTCAATTTCGCGCCGCGCCACGTAAAACGGGCATTCGCGGAACCAGTGACAGTGGCTGCCGAGGCAGTTGGCCTTATCAGTACTGAGGCGCTGCCAGAGAGAATCTTCAATGTTTTCCGCACTGTGATCGCGCAGCCCGTCCCACTGATGGCGGTTAAGGGATTTTTCCAGTTCGCTACAGACCGCGCGCTCATCTTTACTGGCGGTCATCTGCTCGTCGAGAAACAGCAGCAGATCGCCCTGCTGCTGCTCGTCGCCAGCCAGCGCCGACAGGTTACGCGGGCAGACATAGCGTCCACGGCCAAAGGCGGCGGTAAACTTAAGTTCGGGGATAATCTTTTTTAACAGCGGCAGATCTTTACTGAAAATCTGATCCTGCAACGCCACGTTAGCGGTACTGACCACCAGCGGTTTTTCCCCGGCACGGCTCACGGCGATGCCGGGGATCAGATAAGAGAGGGTTTTCCCCACCCCGGTAGGCGCTTCTATCGCCAGGTGACGGCCATCGTCCCCCGCCAGCGTTTTCGCCACTTCGGCGATCATCTGCCGCTGCGGGGCGCGCGGAATAAAATCGGGGACTTGCTGTTGCAGGGCTTTATACCACCCGGCAATCTGCGTTTTTAACGCGACAGTTAACGCCATGACAACCAATTCCAGCTAAACAGGGCTGTATTTTTGCACAGTATGGCGTCGCCGTCAGCCTGCAAACGCCGGTTGGCAAAAACTATCGCGCCGCTAACAGAAAAGTTTAGCCGCTGTGCTGTTTATACATCAGCGTAGTGGTATCCAGATCACCTGCCGTGGAGCGCGCACAGGCGGGGATCTGCCCGGCTACCTGCCAGCCGAGCTGCAGTTAGAGCGATTCAGCGATATCGCCGCTGCGCGTGTCCAGCACCAGCAGACTGCGTCCGGCCTGCCATGCCTTCTGTTCGGCCCGGCACATCAGCTGCCGGGCGATGCCGCGCCGCCGGGCGTCCGGGTGAACCAGCAGCTTAATAATTTCACCGCGATGTGCCCCGTTAGCCGGCATCGCCAGCGCCAGCATCACCGTCGCCACAATCCGCCCTTCAATGCGCGCCACCAGCAGCTGCTTATCTCCACATGCCAGGCTAAGTAGCGCATCCTGCCAGAAGTGGCGCAGTAATTCAGGGTCACGCTGGATAAAACCGATACTCGCCCCCTCTGCAATACAGCCATCAAGCACCGCACACAGTGCCGGAAGTTCTGCCTGCGCCTGCTGCGCCGTTAACCATTGATAGTCCGTCATGGGCGAGCCACCACCAGCGCATAGTGCGCCCCCGTGGCCTCCGGCGCATGAAAAGAGCTGCGGCCAGACAGATGAAAGCGCAGACAATCCCCCTGCTCCAGCCGCCAATGGCGATTGTCCAGGGTAAATTCCAGCACGCCGCCCAGCATCCAGATATGCTGCTCCAGCCCGGCCAGCGGCGGTAGGTCGTAGTCGATACGCGCACCGACATCCAGCCGTGCTTCAACCAGTTCAGCCTGAAATGCCTGTGCCGGGGGCGATACGCTACGCCGCCGGTAACCGCTCTGCGCATCGTACCAGAGGCTTTGACTATCCGTACGCAGCAGCTGAATTCCGTCCTGCTCAACCTCGCTTAACAAGCGTGACAGGGTGAAGCCATAGAGGTGGCACAGGCGATTGAGCAAGCTGGCCGTCGGGCTGCTCTCCGCCCGTTCAATTCGCGACAGTGAAGCGCGGCTAATGCCGGAAAGTTCGGCCAGCGTCTCCAGCGACCAGTTTTTTTCCAGCCTCAGGTCTGCAAGACGCCGGGCAAGCCGTTGTTATGTTGAATTAATGTCCATTTAATTGTTTCAAATATGGGAATTAATCTCTTTTATGAGATTCAGCCGCGTTTTCCCGCCCCGACAAGTTGTACATAAAAAAAAAGTTTGTACAACAAAGCAGAATTGAGTAGTTTGGTGGCAGGTCTGACAGTCAGTAAGAGGTAATTCATGACCCTGTACAGCATCGGAGACGTTGCCGAAAAGTGCGGTATTAACCCGGTCACACTGCGCGCCTGGCAACGACGTTATGGACTGCTGAAACCCCAGCGCACCGAGGGTGGCCACCGCCAGTTCGATGATGAAGATATACAGCGTATTGAAGAGATCAAACGCTGGATTGAGAGCGGCGTATCGGTAGGCAAGGTCAGGGCCTTGCTGGAAGGCGAAAATATTAGCCAGGATAATGGCATAGTTGCTCTTCAGGACGAGATGATGAGCGTTATTCGGCTGGTGCGCCCATCCAAACTGCGCGTTAAAATTGCCTCATTAGGAAAAGAATTTCCGGTTGATACTCTGATCGACGAGGTTTTTGTCCCCATCCGCCAGCGCCTTGGGCTGGATCAAAACACCGCGCGCACCCTGTGCAGTTTTCTCGATGGTGCACTGATTGATTACATCTCCTTTTGCCTGACCGGCGCGCGTAAGAAAGCAGGAAAAGATGCATTGCTGATTGGTTGGGGGATAACCGATCGTACGCGCCTGTGGCTGGAAGCCTGGCGGCTGGCGCAGCAAGGTTGGCGCATTGACCTGCTGGCAGAACCGCTGGGATCACCGCGCCCCGAACTTTTTCCCGGCCAGCATATTTTTGTCTACAGCGGTAAAACGCTGACCCGGCGCCAGGAAGAACAATTGGCTCACTGGCAGGAACAGGGATTCTCTGTCACCCCTCACGTTCACTGAAGGAATCATCAATGACGCAGCAGGCAGCACTGAAACAACTGGTGGCGTTTTATCAACGGCTTGATGCCAGCCAACTGTCGATGCTGGCCGCGATCTACCACCCGGACATTCGCCTGTGCGACCCGGTTGGTGAACATCAGGGGCTGGCCGTGGTGGAACGCTACTTTGCCGCATTGTTAAAAAACATGCGCTATTGCCGCTTTGTGGTGACGCTAACCCGGGAATTTGATGATGATGCCCTGCTGCTGTGGCGCATGGAGTACGCTCATCCCCGGTTGCAGGGCGGCGCTGATCAAACGCTGGAAGGTAGCAGCTATCTGCAGTTGCGTGATGGCAAGGTGGTCTTTCAGCGTGATTACTACGACATGGGTGCGATGATTTATGAAAAGTTGCCGCTTGTGGGTGCCGCTGTGCGCCTGGTCAGAAAGAGGTTACAACCATGAAACGCGTACTTATCACCGGAGCCAGTTCCGGGATTGGCCTGCAGCTGGCGCGCGATTACGCCGCCGACGGCTGGCACGTCATCGCCTGTGGGCGCAGTCAGCAAAAGCTGGAGGCGCAGCATGCAGGACACGCGCACATCGATATCTGCACCTTTGATATCACCGACCTGGCGGCGACGCGGGCCGCCCTTTCCGGCCGCATCGTCGAGTTGGCGATCCTGTGCGCCGGCACCTGTGAATACCTCGACCACGGCATTGTGGAAGCCGAAAAAGTCCACCGCGTGATGCAGACTAATTTCAGTGGGCCGATCAACTGCCTTGATGCCCTGCTGCCGCAGATGCAGCCCGGCAGCCGCGTGGCGCTGGTGGGGTCCATCGCCAGCCTGGTCGCTCTGCCCCGCGCTGAAGCCTATGGGGCATCGAAAGCGGCGCTGGCGTATTTCGCCCGCAGTCTGGCACAGGACATTAAGCGCCAGCAGATAGGCATCAGCCTGGTGTTACCCGGCTTCGTCGATACCCCGCTGACGCAGCGCAATGACTTTGCCATGCCAATGATGGTCGATACGATGCAGGCATCGCGTTTTATCCGCCGTGGGCTGGCCAAAGGGCAGACTGAAATCGCCTTTCCCCGCCTGTTTGCCTTTATGTTGCGGGTGACTTCCCGGTTGCCCCTTGGCCTTCAGCGTCTGTTAACGCAAAAAATAGCGAGGTAATCCGTGCGGGTTGCAATTATTGGTAGTGGTATTGCCGGCCTGAGCTGCGCGTGGAAACTGGCGGCAAAGGCAGAAGTTGATCTGTACGAAGCCGCTTCAACGCCTGGCGGCCATACCGCAACGGTTGACGTCGAACTGGCGGGTGAAAGCCGGGCTATCGACACCGGCTTTATTGTTTATAACGATCGCACCTATCCGCGCTTTCGGGCGCTGCTGGCCGAACTGGGACTGGAAAGCCAGCCGACCGAAATGAGCTTTTCGGTACGCAATCAGCGTAGCGGTCTTGAGTATAACGGCCATTCGATCAGTAGCCTGTTTGCCCAGCGCAGTAACCTGCTGAAACCCTCGTTCTACCGCTTCCTGCTGGAAATTGTGCGATTCAACCGCCGCGCTAAAAGGTGGCTGCTACAACCCGGCCAGCAGGCGTTGCTTGATGACTTTCTGCGTCAGCACGGGTTCAGCGAGTTCTTTGCACAGCATTACATTCTGCCAATGGGGGCGGCTATCTGGTCCACCTCGCTGGCGCAGATGCGCAGTATGCCACTGGCCCAGTTTCTCAACTTCTTTAATCACCACGGTCTGCTGGATTTAACCCAGCGCCCGCAATGGTTCGTGGTGCCAGGCGGTTCACGCCAGTATATCCGGCGGATGATGCAGCGGATTGGCGATCAGATAAACCTGTGGCTGGCAACGCCGGTAACACGGGTAACCCGCGATGCCGACGGCGTCACGCTGGAGAGTTCGCGTGGTTTACAGCGCTATGATCAGGTCATCTTTGCCTGCCACAGCGACCAGGCACTGGCCCTGCTGGCTGACGCGTCTGCTGATGAGCGCACCATGTTGATCGGCGTGCCCTACGCCGCTAATGAAGTGGTGCTGCACACCGATATCAGCCTGTTACCGCGCGCACGCGCCGCCTGGGCCAGCTGGAACTACCATCTTAATGACTGCAGCAAAAGCGATGAGCAGGCCGCCGCCAGTGTTACCTACAATATGAACATTTTGCAGGGCATCAACGCCAGTCACACCTTCTGCGTCAGCCTCAACCCGTCGCAACCGATTGATGAAGCCAAAGTGTTGCGCCGCTTCATCTATCACCATCCGCAGTTTGGTGCCGACTCGCCCCAGGCTCAGCAGCTGCGGCTGCGGCTCAACGGCGACAACCGTAGCTGGTTCTGCGGTGCCTGGAGCTATAACGGTTTCCATGAGGATGGCATCCGCAGCGCGCTGGACGTGATAAGCGGCATGGAACAAAAGGGGCTGCTATGAACAGCGTGCTGTACAGCGGCCACGTCCGTCACCGCCGCTTCACGCCGGTGGACCACCGCTTCAGCTATAAAATTTTTATGCCGCTGATCGATCTTGATGAATTGTCACAGCTTAAAGAAGCAGGAATTGGCAGCGGCCGCCTGTGTGCGGCCAGCTTCTGCCATGACGATTATCTGGGCGGCGGCGATATCAAACAGCGTGCCCAGGCGCGTATCGCGCAACTGACCGGGGAACATCTGTCAGGACGGGTGATGCTGCTGACCCAGCTACGCTACTTTGGCTGTTCGTTTAATCCGGTCAATTTTTACTATCTCTATGATGATGCCGATACCCTACGCTGGATGCTGGCGGAGGTGCGCAATACGCCGTGGAATGAGCGTCATACTTACGCGGTCAAACCCGACGGCAGTGAAACAACAGAAAAAGCGTTCCATGTCTCACCCTTTAACCCGCTGGAGATGACCTACCACTGGCGGCTGTCCGCGCCGGGTCAATCACTGCTGGTGCATATTGAAAATCACCGTGACGGGCGTGAGTTTGATGCCACTTTACATCTGCGCCGCCAGCCGTTGAACCGGCAAAATCTGCGCCATTTTCTCTGGCGATTTCCACTGATTACCGCTCGTACCGCGCTGGCCATTTACTGGCAGGCGTGGAAACTATGGCGCAAAGGCGCGCCAGTTTATGCTCACCGTAAAGCAGAGAAATGATCGATGACTGACACCAATTTAAGCCTGACGCGCCGCGACAAAACCGCCAACTGCTGCCCGGCTTCACGCCGCGCGATCTTCTCCCTGCTGCAACATATTCAGGGTGCGGGGCTTACCGTGCACGATCCGCAACTGGGTACGCAGTTTTTTGGTGATGCCGGGGCATCGCTGCAGGCTAAAATGGTGGTGCAACATGCACGCACTTACCGCCGGGCGCTGCTGGGCGGCACCATTGCCGCCGCCGAAAGCTATATGGATGGCGACTGGGATACCCCGGATCTCACCGCCCTGCTGCTGACGCTGGCCAATAATATCCACGTTGCCGATCGGCTGGAGTCGCGCATGAGCTGGCTGACAACACCGCTGAATCAGCTGATTCATGCCCTGCGCCGCAACAACGTGCGCCAGGCAAAGCGTAACATTGCCGCACACTATGACCTCGGCAACGACTTTTATAGCACATTTCTTGATCAGGCGATGCTTTACTCCAGCGGCTGGTTCCGCCAGCCAGAAATGACGCTTGAACAGGCGCAGCAGGAAAAAATGCAACGGTTGTGCGATCGGCTGGCGCTTGGCCCACAGGATCATTTGTTGGAAATTGGCAGCGGCTGGGGCGCGATGGCGGAATACGCCGCACGGCAATACGGTTGCCGGGTCACCACCACCACCATCTCGCGCGAACAGTTTGAATATTGCCGTCAGCGCATTGCCGCAGCGGGTTTAAGCGACCGCGTCACGGTACTGTGCGAGGATTACCGCCATCTCAACGGACAGTATGACAAGATAGTTTCCATAGAAATGATCGAAGCGGTCGGTAAAGCCTATATCCCGCTGTTTTTCCGGTGCTGCCAGCAGCTGCTGAAACCCGGTGGCCGCATGGCGTTGCAGGCGATTACCATCAGCGAAGAACGTTTTTCCTCATATGCTCGCGGCGTTGACTTTATTCAACGCTATATTTTTCCCGGTGGCTTTCTGCCCTCGGTCAGTTTATTAAATGACACGTTGAAAGCTGTGAGTGATTTCAGCGTTGTTGACCAGTTTGAGATGGGCGAGGATTACGCGCGGACTTTGCAATGCTGGCGACAGCGCTTTGACCACGCCTGGCCGCAGCTGGCACAGGGGCGCTTTGACGAACGCTTCCGCCGTATGTGGTTGTTTTACCTCTGTTACTGTGAAGCTGGCTTCCGCGCCCGGACCATCGGCACCGTGCAGCTGACGCTGCAACGGCATGAGCCGCTGGCGCTTTAACCCTGATTTATGCGTGGCCAGGCCTGGTAAGCTGGCCGCTTCCCGTTCGCACAGATACACGCCACCTGGAGGTCAATAATGTTGAAAGCCCTGTTACTGACGCTTTGCCTGTTAACTGCGGGCTGCGGAAGCCCGCTGGACAATTATCAGCAGGCGCAGCCAAAAATAGACATCTTCAACTGGTTTAGCGGTGAATCACGCGCGTGGGGGATGGTACAGGATTACAGCGGTAAACAGGTCCGCCGTTTCAACGTCACGATCCACGGCCAGGTGGCCGGAGATACCCTGACGTTAAACGAGCATTTTGTTTATGACGACGGCGAAAAACAGGCCCGCGTCTGGCATATTCGCCGCCAGCCGAACGGCGGTTACGTAGGGAATGCCGGGGATATCATCGGTAGCGCACAGGGCAACGCCAGCGGCAACGCCTTCAACTGGCGTTATACCATGAGGGTAAAAACCCGGGACAGCGAGTATAAGCTGAACTTCGACGACTGGATCTATCAGCAGGATGCAAACCATCTGATGAACGTCACCTCAATGAAGAAATTCGGCATAGAAGTCGCCCGCGTCACGCTGTTTTTCGCTAAACAGACTGAACTGGCTCGCTGAAGCACCATTTTAGCTTAATTTCGACGCATTAAGGCGTTATACTGCGCCCTCTTTTGAGTAAAACAGGCTACAACATGAACTGGCAAAAAATCGGTGTAGTATTTATCTTCCTGCTGATGGCGCTGGGCGGTATCGGCGGCGTCATGCTCGCCGGGTACACCTTTATCGTTCGTTCCTGAAGCGTAGTCTGGCGGCTTCCTGCCGCCGTCCTCTGTGCAAAATGAAACGCAACCTGTTACCCGTAGAGAACTTTTGCCTGTAGTTCCCCGCCGTACCCGCGCAATAAACAGAAATAATCCCTGCATCAGGCACCCCTCATGGCAAACTCTGCCATACTGAATACCGGCTCACGCACAATCTTTTACAGCCTGAATTGACTTCACTCAGTTGCACACACCCGATCTAAATCAATAATTAACCACCGGAGTACTAATGAAAATAATTATTAGCGATCATAAATATCCGGAAAAAGAAATATCATTACTGACGGTGATAATACCTATTTAAACTTCAGATACAAAAACCTCTGGCTGTATATCAACGCGCTAAGGAGGAAAATTTTTAAAAAGAACAAATCCTTCATTTTTCAAACTATTCCCACCTTAATTCCGGAAGATATCGCTGTTATTCACCTGTTCAATGAGGTGGCCAGAACTAACAGAAAATGGGTTTCAACCTTTGAAACCGAGATACCGCGCGTGCTGCCAGTCAAAGGGATGGCTAAATTAGCCAATCCGGAACTCCACTCACAGCTTAAGCTGGCTGCGGCAGCGCAATGTATTGGGGTGATTGCCATTTCTGAAGCCACGCGAAATATACAGTTGAAGCTTTTGCATTCATTTCCGGCAGAAAAACAGGTTATTTCAGCCAAGCTGCATGTCCTGCATCCTCCTCAGTCATTACTGCATGAAGAGGTCCGCCACCATTGCGAACCGAAGGTGACTTTCACCTTTATCGGTTCGGATTTCTACCGCAAAGGCGGAGCCGAGGTGGTGCTGGCTTTCAGTGAGCTGGCTGATGAAGGCGTTATTGATGTCAACACCGTGCAGGTTAACGTAATCGGGGATTTAACGCGCAGACATAATATTGCTCATGGCCGTTTCCAGGACGACGAACCGTTTTATACACGGATTGAAACCCTGCTGGGCGAACTGCCTGTTTTCAAACAGGTCAACTCGCTGCCTAATACGCAATTTCTGCAGCTGCTGAAAGAAACCCAGGTTGGCCTGCTGCCAACCTGGCAAGATACTTACGGGTTTTCCGTACTGGAGATGCAGGCCAGTGGCTGCCCGGTGATCACCACTAACGTGCGCGCTCTGCCGGAAATCAATCCTGAGCAGGCGGGGTGGCTGATCGCCTGTCCGCTTAACGACAGGTTTGAGTTGACTGTCTCTTCCGAACAGGAGAAGAACCAGCTAAGAAAACTGATCGTCACGAAACTGAAGGAACAGGTTACTGCCATTCTGCAAGACAGGAGTATGCTTCATGCTCGTTCGGCAGGTTCGCTGGCCAGAATCCGGCTTGAACACGATCCCGCCGCGTTTCGTGCCAGGCTTAATGAGATTTATCAGTCTGCTATATGAGCGACACATATTGATTAAGTGCATGATGTAAAACTAAAATTCACCGACAGGCGCGTGCAAAGCCGGGCGTCTTTTCTCCCTGTCAGGGTTTTAAAATTGACTGCGCCGATAAGCCTTTGCGTACCGACATCAGCAATCGATCTACAGCGTTTGTTATCACCCTGAAGGAAGAAGTTATTCTGTCATCCACCAACGGGTCGCTGCGTGATATAGCGGGCAAACTCGTCAGGGATACGCGCAAAGGTAAACAGAAACCACGGGGTAAAACGCTCAGGATGAGTCTCTATTTCCTGCTGGATATCCGCCAGTGAACTGTAACGCCAGTCATCCGCTTCTTCAGGGTTGATGGCGGGTAGCGCGTCGCTGACGGCGAAATAAACATGGCCGTATTCATGCTCGGTGAGTCCGTTACTTAACGGCAGGTTGTAACTGAGTTCAAACATCGGCTGCAAATGCAGATCCAGCCCCATCTCTTCCAGAAGGCGACGTTGTGCAGCATCTGCGGTCGACTCCTGCGGATAAGGGTGGCCGCAAGTGGTATTACTCCACAGGCCGCCACAGTGATATTTACCGCGTGCGCGTTGCTGCAGCAGCAGCTGATGGTCAGAGTTAAACACGTAAACGGTTACTGCGCGGTGCAGTAACCCCTTCTCATGTACCTCAAGCTTTTCCATCTTACCGGTAGGGCGGTCGTGGCGATCGACCAGGATAACTTCAATTGCAGACATGCCGACTCCTTTACGCTAATGCCAACTATTTTGACATAAGACAAGGACATTAATCTGCATATTATCGCGTGCTAAAGAACGCAAAAGATGACATTGCCGCTCCGGCTGCGCATTTGGGGTTGCCCGTGCTCGCTGCTAACCGGCTGCTTTAGCTTACCGCTTATGCTCCGGCTTCTGTCACCTGCTGACGGGCGCGAAAAATATGCCCGCAGCCATACTGCAATAGCCGCGCGACCAGCAGCTGACCGCCATCGGTTTCACGCCGGGCAAACTCAAGCTCCGGCGCGGTAACCGGCGCAGCCCATAGCAGATTGACCTGATCTCCGTGACGTTTGGGTAAGGCGAACTGCCCGGCATCGCCCGCCAGCAGGCCGGACAAAACAAAGCCTGCGAAGCCAACCGGGGCCAGCGCGGAGTCCAGCGTATGCCCTTCCCCCAGCCAGCTAAGACGCGCCCACGGCATATGGGCAAAGCCCGCCAGCGCACTTGCCATCTGTACCGCGTTATCTTCCGTCATCACTGAAGCATCAACAGCGAGGGCAAGTTCGCAACGGCGATGCGCAGAAGCGAAATGCGGATAGAGAAAGTCAACCCGGGGCATCGGCCGCACCGACATGCCCAGCGTGAAGAAATACCAGCTTCCCTGATGATAATGCTGCGAAATCGCCATCGGCGGCCAGTTACCCTGGTCGATGGCGTAGTACTTGAGGGATCCGCCATACTGCGCCTGGTAACACTGCAACATCTCCTGCTGTAAAGACTGCCACGGCTGGCCATCTTGCCAGTCGCGCCAGAACTGGCGGTGCTGCTGCGCGGCGGCATAGTATTCATTGGTGGAAGCCGACCCGAGCGGTGCGGTCAGAGGACTGGCCTTAATACAGCCAGCCGAATAGCTGACCTGCTTATCCTGATAAAGACTCCAGCCGGGGATCACCGCCAGCAGCTGCCCCTGATACCACAGCGCTGCGCCATCATCACTGGGTTCCCAGACAATTTGCACAGCGGCGGGGTCGAGCATTGGCTCCGCCTCCAGCGTGCGGCAGTACGCGGCGCTAAGTAACGGCGCAATGCCTTGCTTTATCGCCGCCACGTCCTCCCGTTGCGGCGCCGGCAGCAGGTTGCGTAACCAGCGGCCGCGTACGGCAAACCGCGTGCGCAATGCTTGCGCTGGCCAGATGTAAAAGTAGGCAGTTCGCTCGTCCTGTTCGACTATGGCGATCAGCGTCTGTTGCTGATTGCTGACTTCAGCAATCTGATAAGGCCTGGTCATAACGCCTCGACGTCAGTGCGGAGGGGGCGATTTTCGCCGATTATCAACCAGCATGCCGCGCCGGGCGACGCTGCGGCAAGGGTAATTGTCTCAAAACGGCATGGGGCTAACCGCCAACCCGCGTCATGGCAGGCTGCAAGGCACCACGATGCATTGAATAACCTGGCGATAATATGAATGCGCGCACGGACAGTGCGCCGTCTTAGCGGCAAAAGTACCGGCCAAAAAACTGTTGCTGAACGTTGTCACCTGTCACGGGCACCCCAGCTGCCCGGGTGTTGAGAGCGGGGCAAGCCCCGCTGATACCTACAGATAATCAAATTCGGCATTGTGGGTGCGCACGGAGTCCAGTCCAATCATTACGCTGAATTTACCCGGCTCGGCAACATGCTGCATTTTGGCATTCCAGAACTTCAGCGCGCTGGCGTCGATCGGGAAAGTGACCGTTTGTGATTCACCGGCCTGTAGCATGATACGCTTGAAGCCTTTCAGCTCTTTCACCGGACGGCTGATGCTCGCCACATTGTCGCGCAGATAGAGCTGAACCACCGTTGCCCCGGCGTATTTACCACTGTTGGTCACCGTGATGCTGGCGTTGACCGTGGCGTTTTTCTTCAGGGTTGCCGCAGACATTGTCACCGGCGATAGCGTAAAGTCGGTGTAGCTCAGGCCATAGCCGAACGGGAACAGCGGGCCATTCGCTTCATCGAAGTAATGCGAAGTGTACTTGTTAGGATGTTCGAAATTATAGGGCCGCCCGGTATTCAGATGGTTGTAGTACATCGGGATCTGCCCCACCGAACGCGGGAAGGTCATCGGCAGCTTGCCAGAGGGGTTATAGTCGCCGAACAGCACATCAGCAATGGCATTGCCGCCTTCGGTGCCGCTGTACCAGCTCTCCAGCAGCGCATCGGCCTGCTGCGTCTCCTGCACCAGCGTTAACGCCCGCGCGTTCATCAATACCAGCACCAGCGGCTTACCGGTGGCTTTTAACGCGCTGATCAGCTGCCGCTGACTGGCTGGCAGCGTCAGGTCGGTACGGCTGGAAGCCTCGTGCGCCATACCGCGCGCTTCACCTACCGCCAGCACCACCACGTCCGCTTTCTTCGCCGTTGCTACGGCTTCATCCAGCATTTGCCGAGGGGAACGCGCATCAACGGTCACCGCCTTTTCATACAGATTGAGGAAATCCTGAATGCCCCTGTTGTCGGTGATATTGGCCCCTTTGGCATACAGCAGCCTGGCCTTGTCGGCAGTGGCATTTTTCATCCCCTGCAGCAGCGTCACCGACTGGCCTGCCACCCCGGCCGCCGACCAGCTGCCCATAATATCTATCTGGCTGTCGGCCAGCGGGCCAATCAGCGCAATGGTGCCGTTTTTTTTCAGCGGCAGCGTGTCCAGCCGGTTTTTCAGTAGCACCATGCTTTTACGCGCCACATCACGCGCTTCTGCACGGTGCAGGCGGCTTTCCGCGTTGGTATCAGCCGGATCGCTGGTGGCCGGGCCTAAATGGCTGTAAGGATTGTTAAACAGTCCCATATCGTATTTCACATTCAGTACATGACGGGTGGCGTCATCGATTTCCGCCATGCTGACCGCCCCGCTCTTTACCAGGCCCGGCAAGTATTTGCTGTAATATTCGTCGCTCATACTCATATCGATACCGGATTTCAGCGCAACGCGCACCGCATCCTGCGGATCGCGCGCCACGCCGTGCTGGATCAGCTCTTTGATCGCCCCGTGGTCGCTGATGGTAATGCCCTTGAATTTCCAGTCATGACGCAGAATGTCTTTTAGCAGCCAGCTGTCAGCACTGGCCGGTACGCCGTTCAGTGAATTCAGCGCCACCATCACGCCGCCGCTGCCGGCATCCAGCGAGGCTTTATACGGCGGCAGATAGTCCTGGAACAGGCGTTGCTGGCTCATATCAACGGTGTTGTATTCGCGCCCACCTTCTACCGCACCGTAGGCGGCAAAGTGTTTCACGCTGGTCATCACCGAATAGCGATCCGCCGGACTGTGGCCCTGCATGGCTTTTACCATCACCCGCCCCATAACACTGCTCAACCAGGTATCTTCGCCAAAACCTTCCGATCCCCTTCCCCAGCGCGGTTCACGGGTCACATCCACCATCGGCGCCCAGGTCATATTAAGACCGTCATCGGCCGCTTCATAAGCCGCAATACGCCCCACTTCAGCGACTGCATCCGTATCCCAACTGGCGGCTAACGCCAGCGGGATCGGGAACTGGGTGCGCTGCCCGTGGATCACGTCATAGGCAAAGAACAGCGGGATCTTCAGGCGGCTAAGCTGCATCACCTGATCCTGCATCTGCCGGATATCCTGGCGGGTAATGGTATTGAAAATCGCCCCGACCTGCCCCTGCTGGATCATGTCGCGAATGGCCGATTGGGGATTCTCCGGCCCGACGCTGATTAGCCTGAGCTGGCCAATTTTTTCATCAAGGGTCATTTTTGTCAGCAGCCTGCTGACGAAAGCGTCGCGCGCCTGTGGGTTGAGCTGATGAGGGCCGATGATATCGGCGGCGAAAGCTGGCTGGAATGCCAGAGTGACGGCAAGGCTGACAGAACAAATCCAATTCATCAGATGATCTTCTCTCAAGTAACTGTAGCGTATCAATTATCTAACTGCATGCAGGCTGATGCGCGCAGTGTGGCATACCTGGATAATAGCAGCTAGTTTTACCATCATGAATTACCGTGTTGAAGCACGGGCTTTATAGACGGCCGGCTGATGCTAAAGTAGACAGGTGATACTGAAAAGGAAATGACATGCACACTTGCCAAGCTGCAGGAAGAAAACTGATTGCTGAACTCGGCCGTATCGTTGGCCGCAACCATTTGTTAACCGAACCCGCAAAAACCGAACGTTATCGTAAAGGCTTTCGTTCGGGCGAAGGTGACGCGCTGGCCGTGGTGTTTCCCGCCTGTTTACTGGAGCAGTGGCGCGTCCTGCAAGCCTGTGTTGCCGCCGATGTGATTATTCTGATGCAGGCGGCCAATACCGGGCTGACCGAAGGATCGACGCCCAATGGCAATGATTATCCACGCGACATCGTGATTATCAACACGCTGCGCATGGATAAAATCCAGCTGCTGGATGAGGGCAAACAGGTGCTGGCATTTCCGGGAAGTACCCTGTATCAGCTGGAAAAAGTCCTTAAGCCGCTCGGGCGCGAGCCGCATTCGGTGATCGGTTCGTCCTGTATTGGTGCGTCGGTGCTGGGCGGCATTTGTAATAACTCCGGCGGGTCGCTGGTCAAACGCGGCCCGGCCTATAGTGAAATGGCGCTGTACGCACAGATTGATGCCAACGGAAAATTGCAGCTGGTGAATCATCTGGGGATCAACCTTGGTAGTACGCCGGAGCAAATCCTCGGCAGACTGGATGATGACAGCTGGCAGCCTGCTGACGTGCAGCACGACCAGCGTCACGCCTCCGACCCGGACTACGTCAACCGGGTGCGCGATGTCGATGCCGCTACGCCGTCGCGCTTTAACGCCGATCCACGCCGCCTGTTTGAAGCCTCCGGCTGCGCCGGTAAGCTGGCGCTGTTTGCCGTGCGCCTTGACACATTTGCCAGCGAAAGTGCGCAGCAGGTGTTCTATATCGGCACCAACGATACGGCGGTGCTCGACCAGCTGCGCCGACATATTTTGTCCTGCTTCACCAACTTGCCGGTGGCCGGGGAGTATATGCATCGCGATGCTTTTGATATCGCGGAGACCTGGGGCAAAGATACCTTTGTGATGATCGACAAGCTCGGCACTGATAAAATGCCGCTGTTCTTCACGCTCAAGGGACGGATAGATGCGCTGCTGGCTCGCGTCAAGTGGCTGAAGCCCCACGCTAGCGATCGCCTGTTGCAGAGGCTGTCCGCCCTGCTGCCCGGGCATTTGCCGCCGCGCATGAAGCAGTATCGCGACCGTTTCGAACACCATCTGATGCTGAAAATGTCCGGCGACGGCGTGGCGGAAGCGCGGGCGTACTTGCAGGCGTTTTTCCAGCAGGCGCGGGGCGAGTTCTTCGAATGTGAAGGCAAAGAAGGCGCGCATGCTTTTCTGCATCGCTTTGCCGCCGCCGGTGCGGCGGTGCGCTATCACGCGGTGCACCATGATGAAGTCGAAGATATTCTGGCGCTGGATATCGCCCTGAGGCGCAACGACCGCGACTGGTTTGAGCAACTACCGCCTGAGTTCGACGGTGCGCTAGTGCATCGCCTGTATTACGGCCACTTCCTGTGCCACGTCTTCCATCAGGACTACATTGTGAAAAAAGGGGTGAATGTCCACGCGCTGAAGGAGAAGATGCTGGCCATCCTCGAAGCGCGCGGGGCGGAATATCCGGCCGAACATAATGTCGGGCACCTTTATCAGGCTAAGCCGCCGCTGAAAGCGTTTTACCAGCAGCTTGATCCCACCAACCGTTTTAATCCCGGCATTGGTAAAACCACGCGGGCAAAAAACTGGGCTGACTGCGACTGCGGCAAGTAGGTTACCGGGCGGGGACGGTTTCCCCGCCAGCCACCTCTTAGCGCTCTGCCCTTGCGCTTTACTGATGTGCCGCGTTTGTCGGCATTATCATCAGATGCGAGTCTTACTCTTATTGTGTGAATAATTAACACAGCGGGGTCAGGGCGAGAACAACCAGCATCAACCCTGGCGAACAGCAGGACGGCTTTATCGCTCGCTTAATCAACAGCCGCCGTCAGGGCCTGGCGAGTGAGGTGATGCGATCCGCTTTACGCCTGCTGGCGCAGCACGAAACCCATAATGAAGCGGTACGCCGGGCTGGAAAGCGGCGAAAGTGCGTAAACGCCGGAAGATTTCGCAGCACAAAGAAAACTGGAGCATGGCGTATAAACTCAGTCAGCGGGCAGCCGGGGATTTCTGCGAAATTTCAGACTTCAGGTGGCGGGAATTTGGTGAAGCCGGGCAGACCGCTGACCGAATGCGCCGGAAGCTTTGTTTGAGACGCTGGCCGGCATGCCAGATTTGCCCTGCTGTAGCAGGCGTTGAGCATAGCGAATTTCAGCGACACACGACTTTACACCGCGCGCCAGCGACATTCTCATTGTACGGATTTTGTACTAAGGGATGAACCCGCCACGTCATTGACGTTACAGCTCAGGCTGGCACCGCATCCGCTTAGTCCCCGGCCTGGCATACCCGTCTTTGCGCGACTGGCCCGGTTTGCTGCCAGCCGCACATCAATCATTACTCCTGCGGTGCTTCTTTTAACACCAGCTGTTCATCCTTACGTTCGATGATCATGGTTTGTGGCGTCGACAGCACCACGCCCTCTTTACGCAGCCGGGTCAGAATATCAAACAGCAGATCGCTTTTCACTCCACTCACCTGGCGTGGGCTGGCCACATTGCCGGTGATCGCCAGCACGATGCCGCTAGTGGTCAGATCCTTAAACGATACCGACGGCTCCGGCGTTTCCAGCACGCATTCGTTTTCGATATAGACATCTAACAGCAGCTGGCGTACCCGTACAGGATCGATATCCAGCGGGAAGGTCAGAGTGATGATCACCACCCCCTGGGCATTGCCCATCGTGGCGTTACGCACGTTCTGCGAGATAAACTGTGAGTTAGGCACAATCACCGTCGATCTGTCCCCCAGCTGGATCTCGGTGGCGCGCACGTTAATACGGCGGATATCCCCTTCGATGCCGCTGATGCTCACCAGATCGCCAACTTTTACCGGGCGTTCGGTCAGCAGGATCAGGCCGGAAATAAAGTTCTTCACGATCTCCTGTAAGCCAAAACCGATGCCCACCGACAGCGCGCTGACGATCCACGCCAGCTTGTTCCACTGCAGGCCCATAACAGACAGCGTCATCAGGATAACCAGCACAAAACCGATATTGCTGAACAGGGTGATGAGCGATACGCGCATCCCGACATCCATAGTGGTTTTAGGCAGAAAATCATGCTCCAGCCAGCGTTTCACCGACCGCAGCGCCCAGATACCGACCACCATACAAACCAGCGCATTCACCATATGCGCCGGGACAATGTTTAGCGATTCCAGCCCCTTACCGCCCCAGAATTCGATAGCTTTCTGCACCAGCTCGATAGGCGTTGAACTGCCAAATGTGCCGTTGAGCAGCGCCATAGCCACGACCAGCACCAGCAGGGTTTTGCCCAATGCACCCAGCAGCGCAGCGACCTGGCCCAGATGACGCTCGTCGATATTGAGCGAGCTTTGGATGCGTTTGCCGCTGGCGCTGGTAGCGGAAAACAGGCTCTCTGTGGTATCCGCCAACAGCTGGCTGCAAATATAGAAGGAGCCGAAAACGATGCCCATCCACACCAGCTCATAACTGAGGAAGCGCGCCAGGGTGATATAACCGATGGCCAGTGCAATCATAATCGCCACGCCGATCAGCGTCAGCGCCATCTGAATCAGCCCGACCAGCGTTGATTTCGCCTCCGGCTGATGCCCTTGCAGCAGCATGCGACGGCGTACGCGATTGGTACGCATGCTGATGGACAGCGCAGTTGCGCCAATCAGTAGCGCGGTCATGCCGTTGGCAAAGATGGTGGTGCCCACGCTGGTGTTCACGCTGCTGTTAACCGTTTCTACC
Organism: Erwinia amylovora; assembly: GCF_017161565.1. NCBI lineage: Bacteria > Pseudomonadati > Pseudomonadota > Gammaproteobacteria > Enterobacterales > Erwiniaceae > Erwinia > Erwinia amylovora. Next base: position 1,306,682 of record NZ_CP066796.1, on the reverse strand, counting down.
GTCTGGAAGATAAACACCAGCGCTGCGGTTAAAGGCGGGTACGGTTTTAACGCCAGCGCGACCTCATTAGATATGGTGGGCAGACGCCACGACGGGCGGCGAGTGGAGAGAAAAGCACGTCCTAATCCGGCTATCAGTCCGCAGATAATGCTCTGATCCACCAGCCGGTCAGCAAAGACGCGCACGTCATCCACCACTTCATCGGGGCGGGTGAAGGCCAGATCGAGGAAGTTAAGCGCCAGTGCCACCGCGGCCAGCGTGGTCAGGGCAGTGGCAGCAGCAAGGAAACTGCGGCGCAGTCGGCCCCCCGGCAGATGGTGAATGCCCACCCAGGCGAGGAACTCCTCCAGATAACGGCGGCCCAGCGTGGCCACCAGTACCGCCGCCAGCACCCAGGCGAGGGTGCCTAAGCGCCAGTCTGGCTGCCAGACAAGTGCCGCAGTGGCGCTCAGTTCATCGCTAAACGCACTGATTTTGTCGCGGTCATCGCTTTGGCTGTTGAACAACGGCGTCCAGAAGTGCGCGCCGAAGATGCTGCCGGCATTCAGCGCCAGCTGGGTTTTCAGCGCATCGCGCCGAAGGTTGGCAATCTGCGCCGATAGATTGATCGAGCCGTTTTTGATCGCTTCGGCCTGCTTGATCTGATCGTCCATTTTGGATTTAAGGTTTTCCAGCTTGCCGCGCTTGCTGGTCACCTCGGCGGTCTCTTTTACCCCGCTGCCAGACTGCGGCGCCGGGCCGAGCACCGCCAGCTGAGCGTGCAGCTGGGCGCGCTGCGGAATGAGGTTCTGCATCAGGGTATCGGCATCGCCAGAAAGCTCCAGCGCCATATCATTGAGCTCATTCAGCCGGCTGGCGTTAGTTTCCGTTGAAACCCGCTGCTTGATATTGTCCAGCACCTTCTGCATTTTCGGCAGCTCGACGGCGGCATTGACCTTATGCGGCGCATCGCCATTTTGCTGAATGCTGTCATTTTCTGCCGCCAGCACCAGCTGGGGTGATAGCACGACCAAAGCCAGCAGACAGATACGAAGATAAGTAAACAAGCCAGACATGAACAGGTTCCTGATACCAAAAGCGGTGCCGACACGGCACCATGAAATTTGCCGGACAGTTTAGGCTTTTGCCCTGCACGGCACTATAGGATTAGTGAGGTAAAGTTGCGGTCGCCATCATCACACTTAACAAGCAATTGCGCCTGAGCGGGCGCGGTATTGACAGCGCGCGGCCGGATGCGCTGATTGTTTGCTGTCAGCAGTGGGCATTGCGATCGCCCGATCGCCAGAGTCAATCTGCGGCGGCTACTCAAGCGCGCTGTCATCGCCCTGTTCAGGGTTCGCTACCCGCGCCGACCGGTCCTTTTTATAGCTTAACGCGGCAGGCGGCACCGCAGAGACCTTACCGGTTTCCATCCACTGGCGCAGACGACTGGCGTCAGCAAAATGGGTGTACTTGCCGAATGCGTCGAGTACCACCAGTGAAACCGGGCGCTGATTAATCACGGTACGCATCACCAGACAGTGCCCCGCTTCGTTGGTGAAACCGGTCTTCGTTAGCTGGATATTCCAGTCAGGGCGATACACCAGATGGTTAGTGTTGCGGAATGGCAAGATGTAATTCGGGCGACGAAAGCTGGCCATATCCTCACGGGTGGTGCTCAGTTGGCCTATCAATGGGTAACGCCTGGTCGCCAGCAACAGCTTACTGAGGTCGCGAGCGGTGGAGACGTTTTCAATCGCCAGTCCGGTTGGCTCCACGTAGCGGGTATGGCTCATGCCCAGCGCACGCGCTTTGGCATTCATTGCGCGGATAAAGGCATCGTAGCCGCCTGGATAATGATGTGCCAGGCTGGCCGCCGCACGGTTTTCAGAAGACATCAGCGCCAGCAGCATCATGTTTCTGCGGCTGAGTTCACTGTTTAGCCGCACCCGCGAATAGATGCCGCGCATTTGTGGCGTGTGGCTGATATCCACTTTCAGCATCTCATCCAGCGGCAGATGCGCATCCAGCGTCACCATTACCGTCATTAACTTAGTGATTGAGGCAATGGGCCGCACCCGATCCGGGTGGCTTTGGTAGATCACTTTATTGCTGTTCAGATCGACGATCATCGCGCTTCCCGAAGCAATGTCAGGCTGGACAGCGCCGCTGACTTCAGGCTGGTGAGCACGGGCAGCGGCCTGATTCATCAGGAACGGTATGGAAAACAGCATGGCCAAACTAAGCAGGAATAAGCGAATTTTTGCTGGCATCAGTGAAAACTTCACGGCTGGTTATTCAGGTGTGGGTGCCACACGCCGCTTCCCGTCAGAGTACGGGGGCTGGCACCGGCATAATAAGCGCTTGCACCAGAATTTTCCTACTTAATATTCGTATCACCACGTTAATGAAAACACCGCCGGTTACCCGGCGGTGCGGCACGTCAGAACAGCTTGAAACCATAACCCCAAAGAAGCACGGTCAACGCCAGTAACACTTCAAGGACCAGCACACCGATAGCCAGGGTGGAACCTGAAAAACGCAGACTCTCTTCGCGGTCAATACTGAGAAACAGTGGTATGCCAACAAACAGCAGGTAGCCGGTGTAAACCAGCGCCAGCGTACCCACCAGCGCGCACAACCACACCAGCGGATAGAGCGCCACCAGCCCGCTAAGGAACATCGGCGTGGCGACATATCCGGCGAATACCCGGCAGCTGGCAAGCGAAGGACGCTGCGGGTAGTCACGCGCCATCCACCAGATGACTCGCCCCATTACCGCCACGCCGACCAGCATCAGCGCGTAGAAGAAAACAGCCAGCGTGAAAGCCGTGGATAACGACAGCATGATCGCCGGTTGATCGCTGGCCCGCCAGCCAAACTGGGTGGTGCCGATAAAAGCGCAAATCACCGGGATCAACGCCATCAGCAAGACGTGATGCGTATAGTGGTGAGAGAGAGATTCGTTCTCCTGCCTGATGTCGCGCATCTCACGGCCGGGATGCGCAAGAAGTCCCCATACATGGTTCATATCTTCACTCCTCTGAACATTGGACCGCCAGCTGGCAACCTTCCGGGCGGCATCTGTTTAAGTATAAGTGCCCCTGAACAATTTGCGGCTGATTCGCTGCAACCCGTGGTAACCAGCTCAATTTTCAACCAAAATAAACGTCAGCCCGACTTCAAATCCGGCAATCGGTGATAAAGGCGTTAAACTTACCCGTGGGTAAACAAAAGGAGTGGCGGTTTGCAAATTGACGTTAATACACTGATTGCCCATTACGGCTACTGGGCGCTATTTATCGGCTGCCTGGCCGAAGGGGAAACCTTTACGCTGCTGGGCGGCGTGGCCGCGCATGAAGGACTGTTGCGCTATAGCGGCGCAATTCTGGCGGCAATGTGCGGCGGCATGCTCGGTGACTGCGCCCTGTTCTTTATCGGTCGGCACTACGGAGAGACTATTCTGCGGCGCTTTAAACAGCATCGCCAGCCTGTCGCCCGCGCCAATCGACTGATCCGCAGCAGGCCGGTGCTGTTTGTGATTGGCGTGCGCTTTATGTACGGCCTGCGCATCGTCGGGCCGATCATTATCGGTGCCAGCAAGCTCCCTCCCCGCCAGTTCCTGCTGTGTAACCTGATTGGTGCGGCGCTGTGGGCGACTATTTTTGTTTCGCTCGGCTATCTTGGCGGCCAGGTGATTGCCCCCTGGCTGCATCAGCTGGAGCAACACCTGAAGCCGCTTTTCTGGCTGCTGTTGATGGTGGCCATAGTGTGGGGCCTTCGTTTTGCCTTAAAGAGGCGCGCAAAGTCCTAGCAGCGCCCTTTTATTCGGCGGCTGGCTACGGCGCCCAGGCTTTTGTCTGGCGATGGCTGGCCGGCATCCCACTGTTGTTTATGCGGCTATAGTTAAACGATGAAAAAAGCGAAACGAGCGATTGAAGACCACGGTGTGATTGGCGATTTGCGTACCTGTGCGCTGGTAGCCAACGATGGCACCATCGACTATTTCTGCTGGCCAAACCTGGACAGCCCATCGGTTTTCAGCGCGCTGCTGGACAGTGACGACGCCGGCGTATTCAGCCTGGGCCCGGACTGGATCGGCGCGCGCCGTATGCAGCTTTACCTGCCTGACAGCAATATCCTGCAAACCCGCTGGCTGCATCAGGACGGCGTGGTTGAACTGACCGACTATATGCCGGTTTGTCGGCAAAATGGCGCTTTACCGCGCATTATTCGCCGCATCAAAGTGGTTCACGGCAGCGCCTCAGTCCGGCTGCGTTGCGCCCCGGTGCATGATTATGCCCGCGCAGCAACTTGCGCCACGCGCCATGCCGGCGCGGTAATATTTCACGCCAAAGACCAGCCAGCCTTGCGCCTGAGCGGCGACGCGGATTTCACCCTGCATGACGCCACCGCGCTGGCGCATTTTACCCTGCAAGCCGGCGAAACGCGGCAGTTTGTCTTTGGCGCGGCACCAGATGACGACAACCGGTGCGATCACGCCGACGGCTTTCAGGCCACGCTGGATTTCTGGCGGCAATGGAGTGCTCAAAGCAGCTACCGTGGCCGCTGGCGCGAACGGGTTCAGCGGTCGGCGTTAACCCTCAAGTTACTGACCTCCTGTCAGCATGGCTCGATTGCCGCAGCAGCCACTTTCGGCCTGCCTGAAGAGCCGGGCGGCGAGCGCAACTGGGACTACCGCGCCTCCTGGCTGCGCGATGCGTCATTCAGCATGTATGCCCTGATGCGCCTCGGCTATGTGGATGAAGCGAAGCACTTCACCCGCTGGGTTGGCCGTTGCGTGGAAAACAGCCATCATCAGCTGGCCAAGTTGCAGGTGATGTATCGCCTTGACGGAAGCAAGGAGCTGCATGAGAGCGAGCTGGCACATTTGTCAGGTTATGCGGGTTCCACCCCGGTGCGGATCGGTAATGACGCGTGGCGCCAGACCCAGCTGGATATCTATGGCGAATTGATGGACGCCATCTATCTGGCAAATAAGTACGGCGAGGCGATCTCTCAACGCGGCTGGAGCCGTGTCTGTAGCATGATCGACTATGTCGTCGTTAACTGGCAGCAAAAGGATGCCGGGATCTGGGAGATGCGCGGTGAACCGCAGCATTATCTGCATTCGCGCCTGATGTGCTGGGTGGCAGTGGACCGCGCAGTGCGTCTGGGCGATAAGCGATCGCTGGCGATGCCGCGCTCAAGTTGGGTGCAGGCGCGCGACGCAATACGCAGCGATATCCGGGACAACTTCTGGCATCAGGAACGCGGGCATTTTGTTGCCACGCGCCACGGCGAGTATGTCGATGCCGCGATGCTGCTGATGCCGCTGGTGCGCTTCGTGGGTGCCACCGATCCGGACTGGCTGGCAACGCTGGACGCCATCAAAGCGAATCTGGTCAGCGACGGCATGGTGCGGCGCTACAACGTTGCAGAGACTCCGGCCGACGGATTGCAGGGAGAAGAAGGTGCTTTTGCCGCCTGCTCCTTCTGGTACGTCGAATGCCTGGCACGTGCCGGACGCATCGATGAAGCCCGTTTCGAGTTCGAAAAAATGCTTGGTTATGCCAACCCGCTTGGCCTTTACGCCGAACAGTTCGACGATCGCGGGCGGGCGCTGGGAAATACCCCCCAGGCGTTGACGCACCTGGCCTTTATCAGCGCTGCGTTCTTCCTCGACCGCAAGCTCAGTAACGCGGAGCCGTTATGGCAACCTTGAACGGAAAAATTCCGCCTGCCAGTCATTTGCACGCCGTGATTAATCGCAAAAGTAGTTCTGTAGCAATAAATGCTGGTTTCCTCAGAGGCTATTATGCCCATATAATGCGCAGCCGGTCATATAGGTTAAACTTCAGGTTGCAGTCACCCTGGCTGCAACCTGAATGCTTCGGCTTCAGTTGACCAGTAATGGGTCGTTTATCAACAGTCTACATGGCGCTACACCTGAATTAATATGAAAAAAAGCATCCGTGCGTTCGTCACCCTGATTTTCGCTGCAGCGGCGTTAAGCCACTCGGCCTTCGCTGTGGTTTACCCTCTTCCGGCCGCTAACAGCCGTCTGACCGGGGAAAACCTTGAAATTACCATTCCGCAAGACAGTAAACTTCCGCTGGAAGCTTTCGCGGCTCAATACCAGATGGGCCTGAGCAACATGATGGAAGCTAACCCGCGCGTTGACGTCTATCTGCCTGAAGCCGGCAGCAAACTGATTATTCCTCATCAGCTGCTGCTGCCTGACGCCCCGCGTGAAGGCATTGTGATCAACAGCGCAGAGATGCGCCTGTACTACTATCCGAAAGGCAGTAAAACCGTGGTAGTGCTGCCTGTCGGTATCGGTGAACTGGGCAAGGACACGCCGATCAACTGGACGACCACCGTTCAGCGTAAAAAAGATGGCCCGACCTGGACGCCAACCAAGAAAATGCATGAAGAGTACGCCGCGCGCGGAGAATCCCTGCCAGAAGTGTTCCCGGCTGGACCCGACAATCCGATGGGCCTTTACGCGCTGTACATCGGTCGGCTGTATGCCATCCACGGCACCAATGCCAACTTTGGTATCGGCCTGCGCGTCAGCCACGGCTGTGTGCGCCTGCGTGCGGAAGATATCAAATGGTTGTTCAGCAATGTGCCGGTCGGCACCCGCGTGCAGTTTATCGACCAGCCGGTTAAAGCGTCGGTAGAACCGGACGGTTCACGCTATGTCGAAGTTCACAACCCGCTGTCGCAAACCCAGGAGCAGTTTGCATCCCGCGATCCGGTGCCGCTGACCCTGAGCGATTCAGTGAAAAAAGTGGTCTCCGATGTCAGCGTCAACAGCGCCAGTATGGAAGCCGCGCTCAGGACGCGTTCAGGTATGCCGGTGAAGGTTAACGGTGCGGCCGATGAGCAGGCGGCCAACCCGGTTGCCGTAACGGAGCAGGATGGTGCGCAGCCGGAAGTACAGCCTGATGCTTCAGCCGCTTCGCCTGAGAGCAATCAGGCGGCTCCAACGGATGGACAGGATGCGCCCGCGCTCAGTCAGCCTGGCCCGGTCTACAGCCAGCCGAAACCTTAGTTTCCGGCCGTCACATAAACCCCCGTTCCGCCCGGAACGGGGGTTTTAATGCGCATCAATTATCGCGGCGATCTCACCTGAGGTTTTCAGCACCCGCACCTGCATAAACAGCTCCGTCGCTTGCTGATACTCCTTGCGCAAATAGCCAAGCCACTGCTTAATGCGCGCCACATGATATAAACCGGTATCACCCTGCTTCTCCAGCCGCACATAGCGCTGCAACAGCTGAACCACCTGCGGCCACGCCATAGGCGGCTCACGGTATTTAATCACCCGACTGAGGTTGGGTACATTCAACGCTCCACGCCCGATCATCACCGCATCGCAGCCTGTCATCGCCATACATTCTTGCGCACTCTGCCAGTCCCGGATTTCGCCGTTGGCAATCACCGGGATGTTCAAGCGCTGGCGGATCTCACCGATCGCCTGCCAGTTAATCGCTTCGGCGCGGTAACCCTCTTCTTTAGTACGGCCATGCACCGCCAGTTCGCTCGCCCCGGCTTGCTGCACCGCATCGGCAATTTCAAACTGACGTGCGCCAGAATCCCAGCCCAGCCGCACTTTCACCGTCACTGGCAGATGGTCGGGCACGGCAGCGCGCATCGCTTTGGCACCCTGATAGATCAGCTCAGGATCCTTAAGCAGGGTCGCTCCCCCGCCGCTGCCGTTAACGGTTTTGGACGGGCAGCCGCAGTTGAGATCAACGCCCCAGGAACCGAGTTCCACCGCGCGGGCGGCGTTTTCCGCCAGCCATTCGGGATATTGCCCTAACAGCTGAATGCGTACCAGGGTGCCTGACGGCGTGCGGCTGGCATTATTCAGTTCGGGGCACAGACGTTGAAAGCATTTCACCGGCAGCAGAGCGTCCACGACGCGCAGAAATTCCGTGATACAGAGATCGTAGTCGTTGACGTCGGTCAGCAGCTCTCGCACTAATGAGTCGAGAACACCTTCCATCGGGGCAAGTAATACGCGCATGGTAAACCTGTGGAGAGGTTAACAGGGGGAAGCGGGCGCTTCCCCCCGGTTAATTAGCCGTTATTTGCCGGGTTGGCGCGGCGTGGACGGGTTTTGTTGACGCGGGGTGCTCCCGCGTTGCCGCCTTCGGAGCGTGCGCCGCGCACGGCACCGGCACCGTTGCCGTTACCCTGGCGGCGTTCACCGCCATTGCCGTTACGGTTTGCGCTGGCGCTACGATCGCCGCCGCCACGGGGTGCCTGGCCCTGACCGCCGCGCCCACGTCCGCCACCACCACCGCCGCGCTGCTGCTGACGACCGTTGATGATCGGCTCGGCTTTGATGGCTGGATCCGGTTCAAAACCGTCGATCGCCATACGCGGGATCTCACGCTTCAGCACACGTTCGATATCGCGTAACAGCTTGTGCTCGTCGACGCACACCAGCGACAACGCTTCACCGACCGCCGCCGCACGACCGGTACGACCGATGCGATGAACATAGTCCTCCGGCACATTAGGCAATTCGTAGTTCACAACGTGCGGCAGCTCTTCGATATCGATACCGCGCGCGGCAATGTCCGTTGCCACCAGCACGCGGATTTTACCGTCTTTGAAATCACTCAGTGCGCGGGTACGTGCGCCCTGGCTCTTATTACCGTGAATGGCTGCGGCGGTGATGCCATCTTTATTCAGCTGTTCGGCCAGGTGGTTAGCACCATGTTTGGTACGGGTAAACACCAGCACCTGCTGCCAGTTGCCGCGCCCAATCAGCAAGGACAGCAGCTCCCGCTTGCGTTTTTTGTCTACCAGGTGAACATGCTGGGTCACCTGCTCGGATGCGGTATTGCGGCGGGCAACTTCCACCTGTTCGGGATTGTGCAGCAGCTTTTCCGCCAGGGTTTTGATTTCGTCAGAGAAGGTCGCCGAGAACAGCAGATTCTGGCGTTTGGCCGGCAGTTTTGCCAACACGCGGCGGATATCATGAATAAAACCCATATCCAGCATACGGTCCGCTTCGTCCAGCACCAGGATTTCCACTTTCGACAGGTCAAGCGCATTCTGATGTTCAAGATCCAGCAGACGGCCAGGCGTTGCCACCAGCACGTCCACGCCGCCGCGAAGTTTCATCATCTGTGGATTAATGCTGACGCCGCCAAATACCACCAGCGAACGCATATCAAGATATTTGCTGTAATCCTGCACGTTTTCACCAACCTGGGCCGCCAGCTCACGGGTCGGGGTCAGGATCAGCGCGCGCACTGGTCGGCGGCCCTTCGGGTGCGGATTATGACTGCTCAACAGCTGCAGTAATGGCAGAGTAAAGCCGGCGGTTTTACCCGTACCCGTCTGGGCGCTGGCCATCAGGTCTCGTCCAGCAAGCACTACCGGGATTGCCTGACGCTGAATAGGCGTCGGCTCGTTATAGCCCTGTTCTGCAACAGCGCGCAAAATATCGGCATTGAGGCCGAGAGAATCAAATGACATAAAGTTGACAGACTCCGGATCCGCCCTGACCGCATCGCGGTGAAGTTTCCAGGGGGAGAGTTGACGCCAGGATCATTCCTGACGCTTGAATGACAGCACAAACCACGGTGCATAAGGTGCTGATTATAGCAGACCCCAACGCGTTAAAGGCAGTTATTATTGCCAGTATTATGAGAAATTGATCGACAGGCCAAAAAGCACAATGCTCCGTGCGGCTGAAAGCGCTTAAGGTATGTGACAATATAAACGGGCCAGCGAGGTGGCCCTAAAGGTAACTAGCGTGGACGCTGGGGCGGCTGTGAGCGCTCTTTCACCAGCAGCGAAACCAGTGCCGGCCCGGCCAGCATCACCACGCCGACTGCAACAAGCAGCAGGTTATTGTGGACGATTCGGGACAGTACCAGCAGCACCATCATCGCGGCACCGAAGTAGTAAGTGGTGGTGACATCTTCAAGGAAATCACCGATACGCCGCAGATGCGGCCGGCGCTGGGTCAGCAACATGGCTGAAAATACGCCGGCATACAGCGTCAGTAAAACAGTGCTGACCTGTAACAGCGCCTGATGTTTCCAGCCCCACACCAGCGCGGCGATCAGCAGCAGGTGCAGTGCAATATGTACGCAGTTTTGTCCGGTGACAATCTGAATACGATGGGACCATTTCATCTGTTTCTCCTGGCAGACCCGACAAAGGTCGCTCAAGCGGGTTACCGAAACCAGTCAGTAACGTATTACCTCAGACTAACGTAGTTTTAGGTGAATGCCGTATAAAGAACGCGCGCACTACCCGGTTTTGTGACCAAGACTACACTCTTTCTTTCACTGGTTAAAAGCAAGAGTGCCGACAGTATGCCACAAAAGCCTGGGGAATTTTCAATTTAAGTCCCGGCTGCGAACGCCTCGATGAGTTTCTATCAGGTTACCGCTGGCTGCTGCCCGCCCGGCAGCGGCGGCAATAGTTTTGCGCCAAGAGGAAACGAGGATAGGTCAGGATTGGCGTGTATCAGGGCAAACACTGCACCAAACAGATTTGACTGGCCAGACGGGGATGGAGCAGTTCGGTGAGCAACACGTCATAGCCGTCACTCACCGCGTTGACAGGCAATCTGGCTTAAGTGACCATCGATTAACGGCGGTTGCCGAAAATACGCAGCAGCATCAGGAACAGGTTGATGAAGTCGAGATACAGCGTCAGCGCCCCCATTATAGAGTAGCGACGCATATTCTCTTTATCTTCAACGTTGATCCCTTCACCGATGTTTTTCAGCTTTTGCGTGTCATACGCCGTCAGTCCGACAAACACCACTACTCCGATATAGGTCACAGCCCACATCAGCGCCGTGCTTTTTAGCCAGATATTGACCAGTGATGCCAGCACAATGCCAATAAGTGCCATAAATAGCATGCTGCCCATGCCGCTCAGGTCACGTTTGGTGGTATAACCCCACAGACTCATGGCACCAAACATCCCGCCGGTCACCACAAAGGTGCTGGCAATCGACGAAGAGGTATACACAAGGAAAATGCTGGCCATGGTCAGCCCGGTCAGCGCCGAGTAAAGCATAAACAGCCCGGTGGCCACGGCCCCACTAAGTTTATGCACCATACCAGACAGGACAAAAACCAGCCCCAGCTGAACAATAATCAGGCCAAAGAAGGTGATGCGGTTAGCAAATACCAGCTGCATGACCGCTGGCGTATTCGCAGCATACCAGGAGATAAATGCCGTCAGCAGCAAACCGCATGTCATCCAGCCATAGACCTGGGCCATATATACCGAAATGCCGCTGCCGGCACGTTGAACGATTGAATCTTGAGAACGTGGATATCTATCCATGATGCCCCCCTTAAATGGTTGAATGAAAATACAGTGTAATCCTTTTCTCAGTCTGGCATATACCGACTTCCTGCACCACCCTTCAACCACGCCGAACGCTGTCAATTATGCGATTGAAGGGGGAAAGGCAGTGAGTACAAAGCTGCTATATATCTTAGCGATTTCGGCGACAGATCCAGCGTTTTTTTCGTTCAAACCACAAGCCATCGCACAACCTTTTTACGCTGCCGGGACGGCACAATAAGCGATACGCCGACGGTAGTGAATTAAGAAGTGGAATTTCCACAGCAGCCGGTTTGGTTATAGATACACATGACAATCACTGCTGAATAAGCTCCGTAGAAAGCTGGCACCATGCCGTGGCCAGCTTTTTATGCTCGTCAGTTCACAGTTAAATCAGTTGTTATTTTCTTATCATCCGGGCTGCGCCTGGCACAGCTCCTGTTGCTCCTGACCGTCGGCCCGGCGAAAAATGATTCAGTGACGTGATAAACATTTCTGGTAACGGCTATTGACGCGCTGGGCAAACCACGCGGTGGTGAGATTACGCGTAATTTTCGGGCTTTCCAGCTTGATACCCGGCAACATTTCACGCGGTAACTTTTTGCCAGCGTCCTTATCGGCCAGGGCAAATACCGCTTGCCACAGATCGGTTTTGTCGAAGTCATCGCTGTCCCCTTTTTCCAGCGCCCGGCGAATGGCCCGGTCGCTGTGATCCAGCCGTTTACCCAGCAGACGCACGGCCTTTTCGGTCCCTCCGGCGCTGTCAGAACCGTAGTTGATCAGGTCACCGTCCAGCGCCAGCTTAATACCACTGAGGCGAGACACGGCGGCCTGGAAGGCGACATTGCGGCTGGCATACCGGCCGGCGTTGAAGTCGGCAAAGCGATACAGCGGCGTGGAGTAGTTTGCCGGGTAAGCCAGCAGATGCATGGTGCCAAACCACAAGCCACCACGTCGGGTAAAGACCTCGCGCCGGATGGAGCCATCTACCGGGTAGGGATAGTCTTTCGCGTGAGACTCGGCAAAGGCAATGCTGACCTGCATCGGCCCACCGGTATGGATCGGGTTCAGATGGCCAAACAGCTTCTGCCCCATCGGTACCATGTCAATGAGATCATCAAATACCGCGCTCAGCTCCTTTTCGCTTTTGACATGATCCAGCCGGTCGGCATAGCTTTTACCGGTAGGGGATTTGAAAAGCAGCGCGGTGCGTACCAGGAATGACGGGATATGGTGCTGTGCGGCGCGGCGGTCGATTTCTCCCCAGGCGATTTTGGGTAAACCGGTTACCGCCGCATCAGCGCTGAAATTCGACTCCTGCCCGGTGACGGCAATCACCGCGCACAGGTTGCTGACGGATGGAGGGAGGTTCTGGCCGTTGAATGCCACATAAATATCCCCCGCCCACCCCTGGCGGTCGCTCACCCCTTCAGGAAGCAAACGGGCAATCTGCGCTTTAACCTCGGCGGGGCGTGGTGCAGAGGCATTGTCTGACGGATGATGACTACAGCTTGCCAGCAGCAGCGCCAGCGGAACAGTGAGTTTTTGCAGAGAACGGTTCATTGATTTCCTTTCCAACGGGCGGCGGCCTGCCGATCGCTGTCGCGTGCAGCAACCCAGCGCTGGCCGCCGGCGGTGGCTTCACGCTTCCAGAACGGGGCGCGTGTTTTCAGCTGATCCATGATAAATTCAGCAGCGGCGAAGGCGGCAGCGCGATGAACGCCACTGACGCCTACCAGCACGATATCATCGCCGGGGAATAGCTCGCCAATACGGTGGATCACCGTGACCCGCTGCATCGGCCATTGCAGGCGTGCCTCTGCAACAATCGCCGCCAGCGCTTTCTCCGTCATGCCGGGGTAGTGTTCCAGCGTCAGCGCGCTGACATCGTCACCCAGATTGTGGTTACGCACCTTACCGGTAAAGGTCACTACCGCGCCGTCCAGATCGGAGGCAGAAAGCCACTGATGCTCATCAGCAATACTGAAGGGCGCATGGCCCACTCTGATTCGCGTTTCCATTTTAACCTCCGGTCACGGGAGGGAAAAATGCCACTTCGTCCCCGGCGCGCAGCGGATGCTGCAGCGACACCAGCGTCTGATTCACGGCCGCCAGAAGCATACCGGATCCCAGCGCCAGCGCCCAGCGTTCCCCCTTCTCTGCCAGCTGGCGGCGCAGCGCTTCAACATCGGCGTATTCTGCGCTCACCTGTAGCCCGTCGGTACCGACCAGTTCACGCACCTGGGCAAAAAACAGCACGTTAATCATAAGGCACCGCCTGAAAATCACCCGATTTGCCGCCGCTTTTACTCAGTAACCGGCACTGCTCAATGGTGATATCCTTCTGCACCGCTTTGCACATGTCGTAAATGGTCAGAGCGGCGACCGAAGCCGCCGTCAGCGCTTCCATCTCGACTCCGGTTTTACCGCTCAGGCGACACAGTGATTCGATTCGCACCCGATGGCGGGACGGATCGGCGCTAAGCGTGACTTCAACCTTACTTAACAGCAGCGGATGGCACAGCGGGATCAGCTCCCAGGTGCGCTTTGCCGCCTGAATACCCGCAATGCGCGCGGTGGCAAACACATCGCCTTTATGATGGCTGCCGTCAATAATCATTTGCAGCGTCTGCGGGTGCATCACCACAAACGCCTCTGCACGCGCTTCGCGTACGCTTTCTGGTTTGGTGGAAACATCCACCATATGCGCCTCTCCGGCAGCATTAATGTGAGTCAACTGGGGCATATTACGTTTTCTTCAAATGCGAGACAAAATGACAGGGGCGGGTACGGGCATCAAGCTGGTGCTGAATAATGCGTTCCCAGGCAAGCTGGCAGGCAGCGGTTGAACCGGGAATAGCGAAAATCAGCGTACCGTTAGCGATACCGGCCAGCGCGCGCGATTGCAGGGTTGAGGTGGCGATATCCTCCCAGGAGATCATGCGGAACAGTTCGCCGAACCCGGCAACCTCACGATCGAACAATGGCCCGATCGCCTCCGGGGTAGCGTTTGTGTCATTGAAACCGGTGCCGCCATTAATCAGCACCACCTGCACATCCGTGCTGGCAATCCAGCTGGAAACCACTGCGCGAATACGGTAACGGTTGTCCGGGACAATTGCACGATCCAGCACCTGATGTCCCACCGCGGCCAGCGCCTCTTGCAGATAGCTGCCGGAACTGTCGCTGTCGGCGCTATGTCGATCGGATACGGTCATCACCGCCACGTTAAGGGGGATAAAATCGCTGCTGCCTTTTGCCATTATCAGGTCCTTAGCTTAACCGCCGATAAATGAGAGATTTTGGGTCATACCGGTATTGCCCTGATGCAGAAAATGCGTCTGTTTTTTCGTCGCCAGACTGCCGGCTATACGCGCCTGCAGCTCCGCCTGCTGGCCGTCATGCGCCAGCAAATCTCTTAGCGGCACGCCGCCGTCGCCGAACAGGCACAGATGCAGGTTGCCCGTGGCCGAGACGCGCAAACGATTACAGCTGGCACAGAACTCTTTTTCATAAGGCATAATCAGGCCAATCTCACCCAGATAGTCTTGATGGCGGAAGACCTGCGCCGGGCCATCGCTGCGCACGCGCTTCTGGAGAACCCAGCCCTGCTGCAACAGGCGTTGGCGGATAACGCTGCCGGAAATATGGTGTTGACGAAACAGCGCTCCGCCGTCGCCGGTTTCCATCAGCTCAATAAAGCGGAGCTGGATGGGCCGGGGACGGATCCAGTCGAGAAAGGTTTCCAGGCTTTGGTGATTGACGTCACGCATCAATACGGTGTTGACCTTGACTTTGCTGAAGCCAGCGTCGAAGGCCGCATCGATGCCGCGCATCACCTGATCGAATTTATCCTGCCCGGTGATGGCGTGAAACTGGCGCGCATCCAGGCTGTCGATGCTTACGTTGAGCGCGTTCAGTCCGGCAGCGCGCCAGCGCGCCACGTCGCGTTGCAGGCGGTAACCGTTGGTGGTCACCGCCAGCTGGCGAATGGCGGTATTTTCACGCACCGCAGCGATAATCTCGGTAAAATCACGGCGCATGGATGGCTCGCCCCCCGTCAGACGCACTTTTTCAGTGCCGGCAGCGGCGAACGCACGCGTAACGCGCCTGATCTCATTCAGCGTCAGGAAGCTTTTATTTTGCGCGCCCTGGGGTTGATAGCCATTGGGTAGACAGTAAGTGCAACGAAAGTTACACACGTCGGTGATCGACAGACGCAGATAGTAGAATCTGCGCGCGAAGTTATCAGTAAATTGTGACACGGGTGACACCTTTCCAAAACGGGAGATGCAGGCATTTCTTTCTGCACCCTGGCAGCGCGATGGCTGCGGCCAGGACACCATATCCGTGGGACACAGGTATCAGGGCTTAAGTGCGGTATGCCGACATCGGCAAACCGTGGTGCGGGAATGTTAACGCTAATGGTGTAAGGTTACCAGAACAGAGTTCCGCTATATATTTTGATATATAGCGAATTTTAACCCCATTTCCCTGCCGGATAGCGTAAAATATGCCGCAACAATCGGTTGATAACCACAGGGAAACAGGATGCGCAATCGCACTTTAGCTGACCTCGATCGCGTGGTGGCCTTAGGAGGTGGACACGGGCTGGGCCGCGTAATGTCCGCCCTGTCACCTCTGGGTTCCCGCCTGACCGGCATCGTTACCACCACGGATAACGGCGGCTCCACCGGGCGCATCCGGCGCTCCGAGGGGGGATTGCCTGGGGAGACATGCGTAACTGCCTGAATCAGTTAATTGCCAAACCCGGCGTGGCATCGGCAATGTTCGAATACCGCTTCAACGGCAGTGGCGAACTGGCAGGACATAACCTCGGCAATCTGATGTTGAAAGCACTCGACCATCTCAGCGTGCGGCCTTTAGAGGCAATTAATTTGATCCGTAATCTGCTGAAGGTCGACGCGTTCCTGATCCCGATGTCCGAACAGCCGGTTGATCTGGTTGCACGGGACACTGACGGGCAGCTGATCTTTGGCGAAACGGACATTGACCTGATGGCGATGCCGCCACAGGAGCTGATGCTCTCCCCGGCGGTGAGCGCCACGCGTGAAGCGGTAGAGGCGATTGGCCAGGCCGACCTGATCCTTATCGGCCCCGGCAGTTTCTTTACCAGCCTGATGCCGGTGCTGCTGCTGCCGGAGATTGCACAGGCGCTGCGCCGCACCCCGGCGACGATGGTTTTCATTGGCAATCTGGGTAAAGAACTGAGTCCGGCGGCAGCCGGAATGACCACAGTGAAAAAACTGGAAATGATGGAAAAAGTGATAGGGAAACAGGTGATTGATGCTCTGCTGCTTGGGCCATGCGCTGACAGCGCCCGGCTTGAGCAGCGCCTGGTATTCCAGCAGCCGCTGGAAGCAGCGGATATCCCCTACCGTCATGATCGCCAGCTGTTGCGCATGGCACTGGAGCGGGCAGTGCAGTCGATGGGGTAACGGCCGTTGCTGCGGCGGAAAGCCCCGGTGAGAGGAACGGCGCTTATCAGGACGCGGCGATAAACAGCTCGCGCACCTGATGCAGCTGGTCGCGAACCTGGGCGGCCTCTTCAAATTCCAGATTCTGTGCATGTTGCTGCATCTGTGCTTCCAGCTGGTGAATGCGCTTTTGCAGCCCCAGCGGCGACAGATCGACAAAGGCCGGATCGTCTTCCACAATACTGCGCCCTTTCATGTTACGCGGCTTGGCTTTGTTCTTCGCCAGCCCCTGACCCAGCTCAAGAATATCGGATATTTTCTTGTTCAGGCCTTGCGGGACAATACCGTGTTCTTGATTGTGCAGCTGCTGCTTTTCACGGCGACGTTCGGTTTCGCCAATCGCGCGCGCCATCGAAGGAGTGATTTTGTCGCCGTAGAGGATCGCCTTACCGTTAAGATTACGCGCAGCACGGCCAATCGTCTGGATCAGGGAACGCTCGGAACGCAAGAAGCCCTCTTTGTCCGCGTCGAGGATGGCCACCAGCGACACTTCAGGCATATCCAGCCCTTCACGCAGCAGGTTGATCCCCACCAGCACGTCAAACTTACCCAGACGCAGATCGCGAATAATTTCCACGCGCTCTACGGTATCAATGTCCGAATGCAGATAGCGCACCCGCTCACCGTGCTCTGTGAGGTATTCGGTTAAATCCTCCGCCATGCGTTTGGTCAGCACCGTGACCAGCACGCGTTCGTTAATTGCCACGCGCTGGCGGATTTCAGAGAGCAGATCGTCCACCTGAGTTCCCACCGGACGCACTTCAACGATCGGGTCGAGCAGGCCGGTAGGACGCACCACCTGGTCGATCACCTCGCCACCCGATTTCTCCAGTTCGTAATTTCCCGGCGTGGCGGAAACGTAGATAGTCTGCGGCGCAAGCGCTTCAAACTCTTCAAACTTCATCGGGCGGTTATCCAGCGCTGACGGCAGACGGAAACCGTACTCCACCAGCGTTTCTTTGCGCGCCCGGTCGCCACGGTACATGCCGCCAATTTGCGGAATAGTGACGTGGGATTCATCAATCACCAGCAGGCCGTCGGCGGGCAGATAGTCAAACAGCGTGGGGGGCGCTTCGCCCGGCCCGCGAGCGGACAGATAGCGCGAGTAGTTTTCAATCCCGGAGCAGTAGCCCAGCTCGTTCATCATTTCAAGATCAAACTGGGTGCGCTGACTCAGGCGCTGCTCTTCCAGCAGTTTGTTGTTATCCAGCAGCACCTTTTTCCGTTCCACCAGCTCTTCTTTGATCTCTTCCATCGCCTGCAGGAGGCGCTCACGCGGCGTCACGTAGTGAGTTTTGGGATAGATGGTATACCGCGGGATCACCGATTCGATCTGACCGGTCAGCGGATCAAAAATGGACAGCCGTTCTACCTCTTCGTCGAACAGCTCCACGCGCAGCGCATAATCATCAGACTCCGCCGGGAAGATATCGATAACCTCCCCGCGTACGCGGAACGTACCGCGCTGGAAGGCCTGGTCGTTGCGCGCATATTGCAGCTCCGCCAGCCGGCGCAGAATGGCACGCTGGTCAATCACCATGCCGCGCGTCAGGTGCAGCATCATTTTCAGATAGAGATCGGGGTCACCGAGGCCGTAAATCGCCGATACTGATGCCACCACCACCACGTCACGCCGTTCCAGCAGCGCTTTGGTGGCCGACAGGCGCATCTGCTCGATGTGTTCATTCACCGAAGCATCTTTTTCGATAAAGGTGTCCGAACTGGGAACGTAAGCTTCCGGCTGATAGTAGTCGTAATAAGAGACGAAATACTCTACCGCATTATCCGGAAAAAACTCTTTCATTTCGCCGTACAGCTGCGCCGCCAGCGTTTTGTTCGGAGCCAGCACCATCGTTGGGCGATTCAGGTCGGCAATGACATTTGCCACGGTAAAGGTTTTACCCGAACCGGTCACGCCGAGCAGGGTTTGATGCGCCAGACCGTCTTCCAGCCCCTCTTCCAGGCGACGGATAGCCTCCGGCTGATCGCCAGCGGGTTTAAATTCGGAGTTGAGTTTGAAGACTTTGCTCATTTCAGGCTACCTGATGAAGATGGACACGAACCGGGATCTCATTCTACCCGGCCCTGACGATTTTGCCAGCAAAAAACACTGGATATAATCACAGCTATACAGCATGATGACGCTTTATCGGTTAATGCCGCTGAATGACCGGGCATTGCGTTAAGGGCTGAACCGGCTAAGCGAAGGGGTTATCCCCAACAGGGTTCAGGTTTTACATTTTGTCAAGCGTGCCGGCATGAAAGTCTTTACCAATCGATTACATCAGCCTGGCATGATTGATTTTATCTAACCAGTTGATTTGAAGTATTTATTCATTAAAGCCGAGTTTCGCACCAACCCGGAGCAAAGCCGCGTCCGCTCTCGTATCCTACAGGTTTTCATCGCCTAATACACAAGGTTATCCACAGGAATGGTGGATAACTGTTTACAGCGCTTGAGGCGCTTGATGTGTATAACTCATCCCCAGGCAGGGTTAAGCCCGGCAAATATTTTTTTCTGCCGTTTTTTTTGCACCGCCGGCACGCAGTCGTGCAGAGAAACGCGTTTTGCCCGCCTCTTTTCTGTGATGGCACATTGTACAGGCTGCTTGCCACCGGGTAAGCGACTTGCACCATCACTGATTAGCCGCTGGCACTGCCCCGGTGCAAAAAGCCTTTTATCCCGCTGAATAGTTTAGCTGCGCTCACCAATAGCCGGTGGAATGGTGCAGGCATCGCGTAAACCCGGCCGCAAAACTCACCTGGCCTGATGATTGCATAGTTATTTTGAGGACATTGATTTAGCTGCAAGGCCTGATGCTTGATAACACCACAGCAAGAAGCATTAAGCCGAACGGTTGTTAACGGTACGCCGGACTGTTTGCCATACGACAAAGAGCGTAAGCAGCAGGTGCGATCTAAAACTTTCTGGAGGAGAGTGTCAGATGCTCAGTTTACGTTCAGTCAATCAGTTTTACGGGCAGAACCACATTTTGTGGGACGTCGATTTGGAGCTTGAACCCGGCACCTGCACCGGGATCCTCGGGCGGCAAGGCATGGGGAAAACCACGCTGGTAAACTGCATTATGGGACATCTGCCGATCAACAGCGGCTCCATGACCTGGCAGGGTATCAGCGGGCCGCCTCAGGACCTGCTGCTGCAACCGGTGGAAACCCGCGCCTCGCTGGGGATCGGTTATGTGCCACAGGGGCGGCACATTTTCTCTCAGATGAGCGTTGAAGAGAATCTGCAAATCGCCCTGTTAGCCGGTGCCGGTATGGCGTGCCATCAGGCGATCCCGAAGAGGGTTTATGACCTGTTTCCGGCGCTGTGGTCATTGCGCCACCAGCGCAGCGGTGAGCTACCCATCGACCAGCAGCAGCAGCTGGCGCTGGCGCGTGCCCTGGTGTTGCAGCCCAGACTGCTGATTCTGGATGAACCCACGGAAGGCATGTCGCCGTGGCTGGAAGAGGAGATGGGGAATTTGATCCACCGACTGAATCACGAATTTGGTATGACCATCCTGCTGCTGGAGCAGCGCCTGTCGTTTATCCGTCGCGTAGCCGACTATTTTCTGTTGCTGCATCGGGGACGTAATGTGGCTCACGGCAAAGTGGCGCTGCTCGATGACCGCGTGGTCAATACGTGGCTGGCGGTGTGATCGTCACCGCCAGCCAGCTGCACGGGCCGTTTCCCCCGTGATCTGGCGAGGATTATGGCAGAGTGAGGTATGCGCCGAGGTTGTCCCGCCTGTCCCCAGCCAGATGGGGGATTTCACCCAGACAGGGCGCGGCTATCAGCGCGTTCAGGGTGGCCAGATATTCGCGATGCCGTCTGCCTGCGGGCTGGATCCCGTTAGCTATCCAGCCTGCCAGCGGTAACCCCCCCGACAGCACCGCCTGCGCGGTCAGTAGCGCGTGGTTAATGCATCCCAGCTTAACCCCCACCACCAGGATCACCGGCAGCTGCTGTTGTACCACCCAGTCAGCGAAGGTGAAGCTCGCAGAAAGTGGCGTAAACCACCCGCCTGCTCCTTCGGTTAACACCCAGTCGGCCTGTTCGGCTACCGCCGCCAGCCCGGCGGAGAGCTGACTGGCGGCAATGGGGCGCTGCTGCTCCGCGCTGATAATATGCGGTGAAGTCGGCTCGGCAAATGCCAGCGGATTGACCATCTCATACGGCAAGCGCACGCGGCTGTATTTCTGCAACGCCAGCGCATCTTCGTTACGCAAGCCCTGCGCGGTCATCTCACAGCCGGAGGCCACCGGTTTATAGCCTGCACAGCGATAGCCCGCCGCCCCGGCCGCCTGCAGTAGCGCACAGCTGGCAACGGTTTTGCCCACTTCCGTATCGGTCCCGGTGACAAACCAACGTTTACTCACATTCAATCACTCCTGATACCAGTTGATAACTCAGCAGGCAGCCGCGCGCATCGCGCTGCCAGACCTGCTCCAGCCGTTGCAGCTCGCGCCGACTGAGCATGCTGTCCGGGCGCCCCTGATGCAGATGGGTTGCGCCAATCCCCTTCAGCGAACGCAGCGCGCTCTGCACGTCCGGGAATGCCAGGGTCAACGTATAGCTTGCCAGCATCATGCCGGCCGCCGCCTGCTCAATCACCGGCAGGCTGGCAAAACGGTTGAGCGGTGCACTGCGCCCGAGGTACTGCCAGGCCGCACTGACTTCATTCAGCGATCCCTCCGTCAGGGTTGAAAACAGCACCTGCCCGCCCGGTTTCGTCACGCGCCGCAGTTCACGCAGCGCCTGAGACAGGTCGCTGCACCACTGGACGGCCAGATTGCTCCAGCAGCGGTCAAAACGGGCGTCGGCAAAGGGTAACGCTTCGATGTCGCCGCTCTGATAGCAGTCCGCCGCCTGATTTTCCCGCGCCTGCTGTAACATTTTTTCTGACAGATCGAGCGCGGTAACCCGATGCCCGTCAGCGCGCCAGCGCCGGCTGAACCAGCCTGTGCCGCAGCCTGCGTCAAGTACCTGTAGCGCAATGCCGGGACGGGCATGTTGCAGCAGCCGCTCGCCGCACTGGCGCTGCAGCTCTGCATGCTGGTTATAGCTGCGAGCGGCACGGCCAAACGCCGCCGCTATCGCCTGTTTATTTACCGTCTGTTGCATGCAATGCCTCGATCAGCCGGTCAATATCATCTGCCCGGTGGGCGGCGCTCAGCGTAATACGCATGCGCGACGTTCCGGGTGGCACGGTCGGTGGACGCATGGCACTCACCCAGAAGCCGCTGTCACGCAGCCGCTGTGCCAGCCTCAACGCTTGCTGCTCATCACCGACGATGAGCGGCTGAATGGCGCTGTCGGACGCCGCCAGCGGCCAGCGCAGCCCCTGCCCCCCCTGGCGAAAGCGGGTGATATTGGCCGCCAGCTGCTGGCGCAGATCGTCCCCCTGCTGAATGCAGCCCAATGCCGCCCGGATGGCACAGGCCTGAGCGGGCGGCATAGCGGTGCTGTAGATCAGGTGGCGGGCAAACTGCAACAGATATTCGGCGGTGGCGTCATCGCACAGCAGCGCTGCGCCGCTGACGCCAAACGCTTTGCCAAAGGTGACAATCAGCAGTTCAGGCCGCACGCCCTGCTGCCAGCAGCTGCCGCGCCCCTGCTCGCCGCACACGCCCACGCCATGTGCGTCATCCACCAGCAGCCAGCCATCGTGTGCCTGGGCAAGTTGGTGAAGCGACTTCAGCGGGGCGCGGTCGCCGTCCATGCTGAACACGCCTTCCGTCACCACCAGCGTTTCTCCCTCACTTTTATGCACCAGCAGCTTTGCCAGCGCAGACGGCTGATTATGAGTGAAACGGCGCAGCGTTGCCGGACTCAGGCTGGCGGCTTCCAGCAGCGAAGCGTGGCATAGCTTATCGGCGAAGATACGGTCTTTTTTTTCCATCATCGCCGCGATTACCGCCTGGTTAGCGGCAAAACCGGAGATAAACAGCAGCGCGCGCGGGTAGCCAAGCCAGTCGGCCAGCTGCTGTTCCAGCTGCGCCTGTGGGTTTCGGTAACCGGTGACATGCGTCGATCCCCCGGCACCGACGCCGTAGCGCTCTGCCCCCTGCTGCCAGGCACTGACGATGCGCCCGTCATGGCTAAGCCCCAGGTAATCATTAGCGGAAAAATTGAGATAATCACGCCCCGCCACGTTCAACGTGCGGGCATCTCCCTGCTGGCTGACCTGACGCTGGCGATACTGTCCGCTCAGGCGGCGCCTGACGAGCGCCTGTTCAATACGCGCTGACCAGCTCATCACCGCGCCGCGTTGTAAAACAGTTCGCTGTCGGCATTGAGCAAACGGGCGGTCAGCGCCTGCTGCTGCGCGTTGTCCCCGCTTTGCGTCGTGCTGTGCTGTGGATTAAGACCCAGCTTGCGAAACAGCAGCAGGTCTTTATCTTCTGCCGGATTGGGCGTGGTCAGCAATTTGCAGCCGTAAAAAATGGCGTTAGCCCCGGCCATAAAGCACATCGCCTGAGTCTGTTCGCTCATCTGTTCGCGTCCGGCGGAGAGACGAACATGGGATCGCGGCATCATAATGCGCGCCACCGCAATGGTGCGCACAAAATCAAACGGGTCGACGTCGTCATTATCGGCCAGCGGCGTGCCTTTCACCTTGACCAGCATATTAATCGGTACGCTTTCGGGGGGTTCCGGCAGATTCGCCAGCTGCACCAGCAGCCCGGCGCGGTCCTGCACCGTTTCGCCCAGTCCGACAATACCGCCGGAACAGACCTTGATGCCGGCCTCACGCACTTTACCCAGCGTGTCGAGGCGCTCCTGATAACTGCGCGTGGTGATGATACTGCCGTAAAACTCCGGCGATGTATCAAGGTTGTGGTTATAGAAATCCAGCCCGGCGTGCGCCAGCCGCTGCGCCTGCTGTTGACTGAGCGAACCCAGCGTCATGCAGGTCTCCATTCCCATTGCCTTTACCCCCTGCACCATCTTTTCCAGATGCGGCATATCGCGCTCGTGGGGGTTCTTCCACGCGGCTCCCATACAGAAACGGCCCGATCCGGCGGCTTTGGCCTTACGCGCCGAACTGAGCACCTCTTCCACTTCCATCAGCCGTTCCGCTTCCAGTCCGGTTTTGTATCGGGCGCTTTGCGGGCAGTATTTGCAGTCTTCCGGGCAGGCCCCGGTTTTGATCGACAGCAGCGTACTGACCTGAACCTGACGCGGGTCAAAATGCTGACGATGCGTCTGCTGGGCTTCGAACATCAGTTCGAGAAAAGGCTGTTCAAACAGCGCCTGCGCCTGTGAAAGAGTCCAACGTGTTGCCATTGCTTGCTCCGAAAAATCTGTCAATTGTCTGTACGGCCCGGTTATACTTGTAAACTAATTTTTTTATTTTTGGTTTACAAGTGATTTTATGACCCCGGACGATCTTGCCTTCGACCGTAACCATATCTGGCATCCCTATACCTCAATGAGTGCACCACTGCCCTGCTACCCGGTGGTTGCCGCGCACGGAACTTCGCTGGAACTGGCTGACGGCCGCCAGCTGGTGGACGGCATGTCCTCATGGTGGGCCGCCATTCACGGCTACAATCATCCACGCCTCAATCAGGCATTGCACAGCCAGCTAACGCAGATGTCGCATGTGATGTTTGGCGGGATGACTCATCCGGCGGCGGTAGCGCTGTGCCGCAGACTGGTGGCGATGACGCCTGACCCACTGGAATGCGTGTTTCTGGCCGATTCCGGTTCGGTGGCGGTGGAAGTGGCAATGAAGATGGCGCTACAGTACTGGCAGGCGCGCGGTGAAAAACGGCAGCGTTTCCTCACGCTGCGTCATGGCTATCATGGCGATACTTTTGCCGCCATGTCGGTGTGCGATCCGCAAAATTCGATGCACAGCCTGTATCAGGGCTATCTGCCTGAGCATCTGTTCGCGCCCGCGCCGGGCTGCCGCTTCGATGACGACTGGCTGGAGAGCGATGCCGATGCCATTGAGCAGCTGATAGCGCAGCATCACCGCCAGCTGACGGCGGTGATCCTTGAGCCGATCGTGCAGGGCGCGGGGGGGATGCGCTTTTACCATCCGCGCTATCTGCAACGGGTGCGCGCACTTTGCGACCGCTATCAGCTGCTGCTGATCGCCGATGAGATAGCCAGCGGTTTTGGTCGCACCGGCCGGCTGTTTGCCTGCGAACATGCGGCCATCAGTCCGGATATTCTCTGCGTTGGCAAGGCGCTGACCGGCGGCACCATGACGCTGTCCGCCACCTTAACCACTCGCCACGTCGCCGACACCATCAGCAACGGCGCGGCCGGCTGCTTTATGCACGGCCCCACGTTTATGGGCAACCCGCTGGCCTGTGCCGTGGCCAGCGAAAGTCTGGCGCTGTTACAGGAGAATCGCTGGCAGGCTCAAGTGGCGGCGATTGCAAGCCAGCTACGCACGGCGCTGCTGCCGTTGCGCACGCAGCCGGGAGTCGCCGATGTGCGCGTGCTGGGAGCGATCGGCGTGGTGGAAACGCAGCGCCCGGTGGCGCTGGCGGCGATGCAGCAGTTCTTTGTCGGACAGGGCGTATGGATCCGGCCATTTGGCAAGCTGATTTATCTGATGCCGCCGTATGTGATCACGCCGGAGGCGTTACAGCAGTTAACCGCTGCCGTCAGCGCGGCCGTTGCCCGCCCTGAGCTGTTCAGTTAGCGCCCGCGCCGCCAGGCAGCGACCTGCATGATGCGCTACGCTTTTAGCTGGTTTGCTGCAGTCAATATGCCCTGGAGGTTACATGCCACAAGATAAACAGACTAATCGCCGCCTGCTACTGGCTTCGCGCCCGCACGGCGCGCCCACCGCCGCCAGTTTCCGCCTTGAATCACAGCCGGTACCGGTGCCTGGCGCCGGACAGGTGCTGCTGCGCACCGTCTGGCTGTCGCTCGACCCCTATATGCGCGGGCGCATGAGCGACGCCCCTTCTTACGCGCCACCGGTCGCGCTGAACGAGGTGATGTGCGGCGGCACGGTGGCGGTGGTTGAGCGTTCTGAGCACAGCGACTTTGGCGTTGGCGACTGGGTCGTCAGCGGCAGCGGCTGGCAGGATTTCGCCCTGTCGGACGGACGCGACCTCATCAAGCTTAGCGGCCCGGTGCTTGAGCATCCGTCGTGGGCGCTCGGCATGCTGGGGATGCCGGGCTTTACCGCTTATATGGGGCTGCTGGATATCGGCAACCCGCAGCCGGGAGAAACGGTAGTAGTGGCTGCCGCCACCGGTGCGGTGGGTTCGCTGGTGGGGCAGATCGCCAGACTGAAGGGCTGTCATGTGGTTGGCATTGCCGGCGGTGCGGAAAAGTGCCGCTATGCCGAACAGGTGCTGGGCTTTGATCGCTGCCTCGATCACCGCGATGATAATCTGGCAGAACAGCTGAGCCGCCACTGCGCGGACGGTATCGACGTTTATTTCGAAAGCGTTGGCGGTAAGGTATTTAACAGCGTGCTGCCGCTGATGAATACCAAAGGGCGCATTCCGGTGTGCGGGCTGATCGCCGACTACAACCGCACCGGCATCGCTGAGGGTCCCGACCGTCTGCCGCTGCTGCAAAGCGCTATTCTGCGTAAGCGTCTGCGCATTGAAGGCTTCATTATTAATCAGGATTACGGTCAGCGCTTTGACGAGTTTTTCCAGCAGATGAGCCGGTGGGTCGCCGAAGACAGGCTGGTTTTCCGCGAGGATATCATCGACGGGCTGGATAATGCGCCGGAAGCGTTTTTTGGCATGCTTGAAGGAAAAAATTTCGGCAAAGTGGTGGTTCGCGTGGCACAAGACAAGCCCGCGCTAAAGCGTTAAGGTATTGCTTCAACAGGAAATAACCCCAAACGGAGTCAAGATGAAACTCATTAGCCAGGATTTTAACGACGGCGATAAGCTACCGGAACGCCAGGTATTGAATGCGATGGGCTACCAGGGCGATAACCTGTCACCCCACCTCGCCTGGCACGATGTACCGCCGGGCAGCAAAAGTTTTGTTGTCACCTGCTACGATCCCGATGCGCCCACCGGTTCCGGCTGGTGGCATTGGGTGGTCGCCAACCTGCCAGCCGACACGCGTGAATTAAAGCCGGGCGCGGGTTCCGGCAAGGCCGAACTGCCTGTCGGCAGCCTGCAAACGCGTACCGATTTCGGCAGCGCGGGCTACGGCGGTGCTGCTCCACCTGAAGGTGAAAGTCACCGCTATATTTTCACCGTCCACGCGCTTGATGTTGACAGGCTGGAGGTGGATGAACAGGCCAGCGCTGCGCTGGTGGGCTTTAATGTGCATTTCCATGTGCTGGCCAGCGCGTCGATCACTGCCATCTATAACTGATTTGCGCCGCTGCTTATCCCGTGCAGTCATGGCGGAGCGGTTTTCCGCTCCGCCTTTTTCACGCCGTCAGGCAGCCCCGGCTGATTAACCCAGCGGGTTAATCACTACCCACATCGGCCCCTGGCCGACGGCATAACGCGCCAGCGGCTGTAGCAGACCGCGATCGGCGCTGATTCTGTACACTTCGATATGATGGGATTTCTGCCCGGCCGCCACCAGATACTGACCGCTGTGGTCAATATTGAAACCGCGCGGCTGCGTTTCGGTCGGCTGGAAACCTTCCACCTTCAGGCTGCTGCCATCGGCGCTGACAGAAAAGAGGGTGATATGACTGGCGGTGCGATCGCAGCTGTACAGATGGCGTCCGTCCGGGGTGATATGAATATCTGCCGCCCAGCGCGTATCGCTGAATCCTTCCGGCAGCGCATCCAGCGACTGCACTTTCTTCACTTCATCGCCGCTGATATCCCAGACGTCGACGCTGCTGTCCAGCTCATTGACGCTGTAGGCGTAACGCTGGTTTGGGTGGAACGCCATATGACGCGGGCCTGCACCGGTGCTGGTCTTCACTTCAGCCTGCGCGCACGGCGTCAGCTTACCCTGATTATCCAGGCTGAACAGCGCGATGCGATCCTGCTTCAGCGCGGGCACAAACAGCGTCTTGTTGCCGGGATCGATATTGGCCGAATGACAGCCTTCCAGCCCCTTCACCACCTGAAGCGGCTCGCCCGGTAATCCGTTATCGCCAATCGGGCTGACGCTAACGCAAGCATCGTTATACGAGCCGACAAAGATAAAACGCCCCTGACGATCGGTAGATATATGCGTCGGACTGCCGGGTAACGGGGCGTGGCCTGCTTCTTTCAGTTTACCTTCAGCATCAATCTGATACGCCACCACGCGAAAATCAGGACGAACGCCAACGTAAAGGAAAGCTTTATTCGGGCTGACCACCATCGGCTGCACCTGGCCCGGCGCATCCACCACCTGCAACAGCGTCAGAGCACCTTCCTCATTCAGCTGCCAGACGTGGATCTGCTGGCTTTCCGGGCTGGCGGTATAAACAACTTGTTTCATCAATGCTCCTTGTTCTGAACAGAAAATCACCACAGTGGCGGAGTATCGCCACCGTCACCGAACGATTGCACCGCCAGTATTGTCGCTGGCGTCACAAGGTGTACACTTATTGACTCTTTTGCGTCACGGAAACTGTTATGAGCTATCGTATCATCGCCCTCGATCTGGACGGCACGCTGTTAACCCCGGATAAGACTATTCTGCCCGCCTCAATAGAAGCGCTGCACAAAGCACAGCAGGCGGGGATCAAAATCCTTATTGTGACCGGTCGTCATCATGTTGCTATCCACCCTTTTTATCAGGCACTGGCGCTGGATACACCTGCAATTTGCTGTAACGGCACCTATTCGTATGATTACCAGGCAAAAACTGTCTTAGAATCCGACCCGCTGCCGCTGGGGCAATCGCTCCAGGTGCTTGAGATGCTTGACGAAGCGCGCATCAACGGCCTGCTGTATATCGATAATGCAATGCTTTACCAAACCGAGATGGGCCATGTTACCCGCACCCTTAATTGGGCACAGTCCCTGCCGCCGGCGCAGCGCCCGACGTTTTTGCAGGTCGACAGTCTGGCAGACGCGGCACGCGGTGCGCAATCCATCTGGAAATTTGCCCTCGCTCACTCCGATACCGACGCGTTACGGCAGTTCGCCTGCCGAGTGGAAGCAGACATGGGGCTGGCCTGTGAATGGTCGTGGCACGACCAGGTTGATATCGCCAAAGCCGGTAACAGCAAGGGCAAGCGCCTGGCGCAGTGGGTGGCGGCTAACGGCTTCAAGATGAGTGACGTCATTGCTTTTGGCGATAACTACAACGATCTCAGCATGCTGGAGACCGTGGGTTTAGGCGTGGCAATGGGTAATGCGGACCAGGCGATCAAGGATCGGGCGCAGCGCGTTATCGGTAGCAACATGGAACCCGCTATCGCTGAAACGATTTATCGCGAGGTCCTTTGATCCCGGCTAACTGACGGCCATAAAGGCCAGTCAGGTGGTAATCGACACGCTTTTGATCTGGGCAAACAGCCACATATTTGGCTTAATCATCAGCTCATCACGCGCCCAGGGCGTAATACGCGCCCACAGCTCGCTTTGCCCCACCAGCAGCTTCACCTCAACCTGGTTGTCAATCTCCAGCAGTTCGTCAACTCTGGCCGGGACCACATTACGGATGCTGCTACCCATCGGCTGCTTCAATACCAGTGAAACATCTGCCGACTGAATGCGAATGCGCAGCGGCGTATTCAGCGGCGCATTCACCCGGTTGACCCAGATATGCTGGTCGCCCAGCGACAGCGCGGTCATCTCGTAATACGGATGCTGCTTCAGCACCTGCACGCGTAAAATGCTGCTGCGGTCGCTGCCAGCCAGCCAGGGGCGCATCGCGCTGCTGGCCCAGACTTTCTCCAGCGGGCCAAAGGCTTTCACCGTGCCCTGGTCCAGCACCAACACGTTATCCGCCAGCCTGAGCAGTTCATCCAGACTATGGCTGACATACAGGATCGGCGTTTTAACCCGGTGCGCCAGCGTCTGTAGCCAGGCTAACAGCTCGCGCTTACGCGGCAGATCGAGCGAGGCTAACGGTTCATCCATCAGCAGCAACTCCGGCGCGGTAAGCAGCGCACGGCCTATCGCCACGCGCTGTTTTTCGCCGCCTGATAGCGACCATGGAAAGCGGCCCAGCAGCGCCTCTATCCCCAGCATCTGCACCACGTCATCAAACTGCGCACGCATCGATTTCGTCAGGCCGTATTGCAGATTGCCGCGCACCCGGTAGTGCGGGAACAGGCGTGCATCCTGGAAGACATAGCCAATTCGCCGTTTCTCCACGGCCAGCCAGGTGCCGCTGGCCGTATCGCTCAGTACCCGTCCGTTAAGGGTAATACTGCCCTGCTGTGGTACGTTCAGCCCGGCTATCGCATTGATTAATGATGTTTTACCGGCGCCGGACACGCCGAAAATAGCGGTGACCCCGCTGGCGGGCAGTGCGGCCTTTATGGTCAGGCGGTGGTCGCCCAGTTTCTGCGTGAAATCAAGTTCCAGCATCAAAGCCCCAGACGCTTACGACCCCAACGGGTCAGCCATTCGGAAAGTAATAGCGATGCCAGCGCCAGCAGGATAGCAATCACACACAAACGTGCTGCCGCGCCTTCCGCTGCGGGCGTTTCAAGCAGCGTATACATCGCCGAAGGCAAGGTACGGGTTTCACCCGGAATATTCGATACGAAGGTAATGGTGGCACCGAACTCGCCCAGCGATCGGGCAAAACCAAGCACGGCCCCGACGATAATGCCGGGTAGCGTCAGCGGTAGCGTAATGGTGAAAAACACCCGCCAGCGGCCGGCTCCCAGGGTACGCGCCGCCTGTTCCAGTTTGCTGTCCACCGCTTCCAGCGCCAGGCGGATAGCACGCACCATCAGCGGGAAGGCAATCACCGCCGAGGCCAGTGCCGCACCGCGCCAGCTAAAGGCAAAGGTAAAGCCAAACCAGTCGTAAAGATATTTGCCAATCACCCCACGTCGCCCGAACCCGAGCAGCAGCAAATAGCCTACCACCACCGGCGGCAGCACCAGCGGCAGATGGATCAGGCTGTCGAGCAGGGTTTTGCCGCGAAACTGACAGCGCACCAGGATCCACGCCATCAGGATGCCGAACGGCAGACTACCTGCCACTGCCATAACGGATACTTTCAGGCTTAACGCTACCGCCTGCCATTCGGGTTCACTGAGGATCATTTTAGCGTGGTAAATCCATATTGTCTGAAAATCACCGCCGCCTGCGGCCCTTGCAGATAGTGATAGAACGCGCCAGCGCTGGCATTGTTACGCCCCTTTACCAACGCCAGCGGATACTCCACCGGCCTGTGGCTGTCTTGCGGGAAGATGCCAACCACCTTAACCTTTTTACTCGCCACCGCATCCGACCCGTAAACGATGCCGTAGGGGGTTTCATCACGCTCCACCAGCGCCAGCGCGGCACGCACGCTGTTGCCGCGTGCCATCAACGGTGAAAGCTGCCGCCATGCACCGAGGTTTTCCAACGCTTCTTTGGCATACATACCCGCCGGAACATGATCCGGGTCGCCGACCGCCAGCCGCTGGTCTTTCAGCAGGCTTTTCCAGTCGGTGCTTTTACTGATACTGACCGGCTGCGGGTTCGCCTCCGTTGGCGCTATCAGCACCAGATCGTTGCCCAGCAGGTTGACGCGGCTGGCGTTGTCGATGGCGTGCTTACCGGCGACATAGTCCATCCACTGCTGGTCGGCAGAAATAAACATATCCGCCGGTGCGCCCTGCTCAAGCTGGCGTGCCAGCGTTGAGGATGAGGCAAATGAGGAGACGATCTTCACCGCTCTCCCCTTCTCATACTGGCTGGCAATATCCTGCAACGCATTCGTCAGAGAAGCAGCGGCAAACACGGTCACTTGCCCGGACGCCAGCGCGTGGCCGCCAATACTCAGGTTGATGCAGCCAGCAACCAGCCAGTGGTGCCATTTTACAGACATGATGATGCTCCAGTGAGTTGCGCTATATATATGATGATATAACGATGCTTCGGAGAGCCGTTACCGTTAATATCGGCAGCGGTGAGAAAAAGGTTAACGACGACAGAAACGAGAACGCCCGGCATCACCGGGCGTAGAGAATAGCGGGCAAAATTTAGCGGACAGAATGGCCTTTGGTTGCCTGGCGATTGTCACGATGTCCCAACCTGGAAACAATGTTGAATACTTCGCCCAGCCCCCAGATCAGACCAAGAATAATCGCCATCACCACCGGCACCATCAAAATGGCTAACGCAAGGCCTTTCAGTAATTCCAGCATGGAAACCTCATCTTGCTGAACAAAAACCTAATTGTAACGCCAGAGTCGCACAATGCACTGACGTTTCGTGCCTTCTTAAGCAATTATTTCGCCACGCCACGCCGCCGCCAGCTGTTACAATGAGCGTTTCCCCTGTCGCCCCCGGAGCGCTTATGCAGGCTGAAATTGCCTTGATCCTGAAACTTCAGCAGCGGCTGTTTGCCGACCCGCGCCGTATTGAACTGCTGCGCCGGGTGAAAGAGAGCGGATCGATCAGTCAGGGAGCAAAACTGGCGGGGATCAGCTATAAAAGTGCCTGGGATGCCATCAATGAGATGAACCGGCTGGCTGATTTTACGCTGGTGGAACGCGCTGCCGGCGGCAAAGGCGGCGGCGGTGCCATCCTTACCGCTCGTGGCGAACGGCTGATACAACTTTATGCGCTGCTGGAACAAATCCAGCAAAGAGCCTTTGACGTATTACAGGATGATGCCCAACCCGGCAGCCTGCTGGGAGCGATTGCCCGCTTTTCATTACAAACCAGCGCACGTAATCAGCTGTATGGCCGCATTGTTGCCCGCGATTTTCAGCCGGTGCAGCAGCAGGTCAGCGTACTGCTAAACGATGGTGTTACCCACATTCAGGTTGCGTTGACCGAACAGAGCGCTGACCGCTTGCAGCTGGCAGCAGGAAAAGAGGTGCTGGTGATGATCAAAGCCCCGTGGATTACTGTCACCCGCGGCACGGCAGAGGCGGATAACCAGCTGCCCGGCATCATCAGCCAGATTGAACGGGGAAGGAGGCAAAGTGAAGTGTTGATTGCCTTCGGCGATGGTGCAACGCTGTGCGCCACGGTGGACAATCAGCTTATCAGCCAGCAGGATCTCTTACCGGGTGCTGCGGTTACCGCCTGTTTTGCTGCCGATCGCGCCATTATCGCCACGCTGGTGTGAATTTGCCTCCGGTTTAACAACGGATGGCGAGTGGCTGCTGATGACTCTGCAATCCTTTAAAGGAATTAATCATGTCAATGTTGCACATCGCGCAAGCTGTCTTTCGCCTTAGTGATAGCCGAACGCTTAATCTTGATCGGCTGGCCATTCAGGCCGGGGAAAGCTGGGCTTTTGTCGGCGTTAACGGCAGCGGCAAATCCTCGCTGGCCCGCGCTCTGTCCGCAGAACTGACCCCAATGTCAGGCAGCCTCGTTAGCCAGTTTCAGCGCCCCTGGCGCCTGTCACTGGAGCAATTACAACAGCGTGCTGAAGACGAATGGCAACGCAACAATACCGATTTGCTTAGCGTTGACGAAGAGGATACCGGCTATTTTGTCAGTGAAGTGATTCAGGAAGAGATCAAAGATGAAGCGCGCTGTCAACGGCTGGCCGCGCTGTTCGGCATCGGGCACCTGCTGTCGCGCCGCTTCAAATACCTTTCCACCGGAGAAACGCGTAAAACCCTGCTGTGCCAGGCGCTGATGGCGCAGCCCGATCTGCTGATCCTCGATGAGCCTTTCGACGGGCTGGATATCGCTTCACGCGCCGGTCTCGCCGAGGTTCTGCACGATCTGCAACATCAGGGGGTCACGCTGGTGCTGGTGCTGAACCGTTTCGATGAAATTCCTGCTTTTATCAATCAGGTGGGCGTGCTGGCAGAATGTGCCCTTATCCGTACCGGCAGGCGCCAGGCTATTCTCGCCGAAGCGCTGGTGGCGCAGTTAGCGCACAGTGAAAAAGCCATAAGGCTGCCTGAAGCCGACCATAACAGCGCCATCCCGGCGCTGGCAGAAGATGCCCCGCTGATTGTGCTGCACAATGGCGTGGTGTCTTACAATGACCGGCCCATCCTGCATCAGCTTAGCTGGCAGGTGGAGCGCGGCCAGCACTGGCAGATTGTCGGCCCGAACGGGGCCGGGAAATCGACCCTGCTCAGTCTGGTGACCGGCGATCATCCGCAAGGCTACAGTAACGACCTGACGCTGTTCGGCCGCCGCCGCGGCAGCGGAGAAACCCTCTGGGAGATCAGGCAGCATATTGGCTACGTCAGCAGCAGCCTGCACCTTGATTACCGCGTCAGCAGCAGCGTGCGTAACGTGTTGATATCCGGCTATTTCGATTCAATTGGACTTTACCAGGCGGTGTCCGACCGCCAGCGAATGCTGGCCAGTCAGTGGCTGGATTTGCTGGGCATCAGCGCGGCGATGGCTGACTGCCCGTTCCACGACCTTTCATGGGGCCAGCAGCGGCTGGTGCTCATCGCCCGTGCACTGGTCAAGCACCCGGCGCTGCTGATCCTCGATGAACCGTTGCAGGGACTGGACCCGATAAACCGCCTTCTGGTGCGCCGCTTTGTCGACGTGCTGATCGGCGAGGGCTGCACCCAGCTGCTTTTTGTCTCGCACCATGCGGAAGATGCGCCGCGCTGTGTCACCCATCGCCTGAGCTTTGTCCCTGACGGCGAGACATACCGCTATTTACAGCAGAGCCTGTAAAGCAGCATGCCGACGCGTGCACAGAGTTCGCCCTGCTGCATGACAGGGCGAAAACTTGCTGACCCGCTATGTAATCGTTTTCAACAACGATTCTTCCTCTGGCAGAATATCTGCATTTACCCGCGAAACGGAGCGGCAATCAGCGATTCTTCACTTAGTGTAAACGATTCCATTTTTTTACAACCGGTCACGCTTCCAGCCACTGAAATATGCTATTTTTTCCCTGTCGTTCATCAAGCGTATAACGAATATCAGGACTCAATATGCAGACATTTAATCCGGCCGATCACCCTCATCGCCGCTATAACCCACTGTCCGATCGATGGATCCTGGTTTCGCCACACCGGGCCAAACGCCCGTGGCAGGGCGCACAGGAGACGCCAGCACAGGAAAAGCTGCCTGCCTACGATGCGGACTGCTTTCTTTGCCCGGGCAACACGCGGGTCACCGGGGATAAAAACCCCGATTACACCAGCACCCATGTTTTTACCAACGACTTTGCCGCGCTGATGACCGATACGCCCGACGCCCCGCACAGCGCTGACCTGCTGATGCGCTGTGAAAGCGCGCGTGGCACCAGCAGGGTGATCTGTTTTTCGCCCGATCACGGTAAAACGTTGCCGGAACTGACGCTGGATGGGCTGGCAGAGGTGGTTAAAACCTGGCAACGGCAGACTGCCGATCTCGGCCAGCATTACCCGTGGGTTCAGGTGTTTGAGAATAAAGGCGCGGCAATGGGCTGCTCGAATCCCCATCCGCACGGTCAGATCTGGGCCAACAGCTTCTTGCCCAATGAAGCACGGTGCGAAGACGACCTGCAACGCGCTTATTATACGAAGAACGGCACGCCGATGCTGGTTGACTACGCTGCGCGCGAGCTGCAAGACGGCAGCCGCACGGTGGTGGAAACGCCACACTGGCTGGCTGTTGTTCCCTGGTGGGCGGCATGGCCATTTGAAACGCTGCTGCTGCCAAAAACGCCTGTAAAGCGCCTGACTGAGCTGAGCGATGGGCAGCGCGACGATCTGGCTGTGGCATTGAAAAAGCTCACCAGCCGTTATGACAATTTGTTTCAGTGCTCTTTCCCCTATTCCATGGGCTGGCACGGCGCGCCGTTCAATGACGATGCCAACGCCCACTGGCAGCTGCACGCACATTTCTACCCGCCGCTTCTGCGCTCGGCAACGGTGCGTAAATTTATGGTCGGCTACGAAATGCTGGCTGAAACCCAACGTGATTTAACCGCAGAACAGGCAGCAGAACGGCTGCGTGCCGTCAGCGATATTCATTTCCGTGAGGCGGGAACGCAACCATGATTTTAAAAAACACCACCCGGCAAATCTTCAACAACGCTTTCGGCTATGCGCCCACCCATATGATTCAGGCCCCAGGACGCGTCAACCTGATCGGTGAACATACCGATTATAATGATGGCTTCGTGCTGCCCTGTGCCATCGATTATCAGACGGTGATTGCCTGTGCCAGGCGCAGTGACCGCCAGGTGCGGGCGATCGCCGCCGACTATGATAATCAGCAGGATATCTTCTCGCTGGATGAACCGATTGAGCGCCATCCGCAGCAGCTGTGGTCGGACTACGTGCGCGGCGTGGTGAAATATTTGCAACAGCGCACGGCTGACTTCGCTGGGGTTGATATGGTTATCAGCGGTAACGTGCCGCAGGGGGCCGGATTAAGCTCTTCAGCCTCGCTTGAAGTAGCGGTGGGCAGCGTGTTTCGCCAGCTGTATCAGCTGCCGCTGAACAGCGCGGATATCGCTCTCAACGGCCAGCAGGCTGAAAATCAGTTTGTCGGCTGTCACTGCGGCATTATGGATCAAATGATTTCAGCGCTGGGCGAGAAGGATCACGCCCTGCTGCTCGACTGCCGCACCCTGAATACGCGCCCGGTGCCGCTGCCGGGCGATATTGCGGTGGTGATTATCAACACCAACTTCAAGCGCAACCTGGTGGGCAGTGAATACAACACGCGCCGCCAGCAGTGCGAAGCCGGGGCGCAGTTCTTTGGTAAATCCTCGCTACGCGACGT
Source organism: Erwinia amylovora (assembly GCF_017161565.1). Lineage (NCBI taxonomy): Bacteria > Pseudomonadati > Pseudomonadota > Gammaproteobacteria > Enterobacterales > Erwiniaceae > Erwinia > Erwinia amylovora. The sequence goes on along the minus strand of NZ_CP066796.1, from coordinate 1,270,125 downwards.
TGAGCTGGCGGAATTCGTCGCACGTGAACATGAGCTGGACCCGCTGGTCGCTAAACGCGTGCGCCACGTCCTGACGGAAAACGCCCGTACGCTGGAAGCGGCCAGCGTGCTGGCGCGCGGCGATCTGGCGCGTCTGGCGGTCCTGATGGCCGAATCACACGCCTCGATGCGTGATGACTTCGAGATCACCGTACCGGCGGTGGATGTGCTGGTGGATATTGTTAAACACAGCCTTGGCGATCGCGGCGGCGTGCGCATGACCGGCGGCGGCTTTGGCGGCTGTGTGGTTGCCCTGATGCCGCGTGAGGTGGTCGCCAGCGTCAAGGCAGCGGTTGAGCAGCATTACCAGGCGAAATCAGGTCTCAAAGAGACTTTTTATGTCTGCTCCGCTTCAGCAGGAGCCGGCCAATGCTAACTCCTCATTCATCTGTCACAGAAGGGGCTAACTGGCACCTGACCACGTTGCGCAACCGCAACGGCATGGTCGCCACCTTTATGGATCGGGGGGCTACATGGCTTTCAGCCCGCGTGCCGATGGGCGACGGCAGCGTACGCGAAGCGCTGCTGGGCTGTGCTTCGCCATCAGACTATGCACACCAGTCGGCTTACCTGGGCGCTACCGTGGGCCGCTATGCCAACCGCATTGCTAACGCGCAGCTGCACAACAGCGGCGACCCCATCCAGCTGGTTGCCAACCAGGGTAAGCATCAGCTTCACGGCGGCCCTGATGGCTTCAACCAGCGCCGCTGGCAGCTTGTCAGCCAAAGTGATAGTGAGGTGGAATATCGTCTCGAATCCGCGGATGGCGATCAGGGATTCCCCGGCACGCTGTGGGTTTCGTTGCGATATTGTCTTGACGACGATAACAGACTGTCGATTCTTTATCAGGCCGCGGTAGATAAACCCTGTCCGGTTAATCTCACCAATCACGCCTATTTTAATCTTGATGGCTTTCAGGGTGATGCACGCCAGCATCGCCTTTTGATCAATGCAG